>NZ_VNWP01000001.1 GCF_014224355.1 Synechococcus sp. BSA11S
TCCAGAAAACGAACATGACTATGTCTGGGCAGACTCAGCTTATTCAGGTGAATGCTTTGAGGATCTTCTGAGTCTCGGTGGCTTCGAGAGTCTGATCCACGAAAAAGGAGCTCGCAATCATCCGCTCAGCGACGCAGCCAGGGAACTGAATCGTGTCAAGTCGTCAATCAGAGCTTGCGTGGAGCATGTCTTCGGCTGCATGACTATTTCCATGGGTGGAAAGCTGACAAGAAAGATTGGGCTAGAAAGGAATGAAGCTTGGTGGGGCCTCAAGAACCTTACCTTCAACTTTCTTCGTTATCTCCAGCGCTCTTCCCATATAGCAGTTGTTGCATGAATCCGCCGGAGAAGCTCCCATAGTCCGAGCAATCTCGTCAATGGTTGAGAAAAGATTCCCTTGCTTTGCCGCCTCTTCGGCGGCTTCTTTGTGTCCGCAAAGCCCCTGTAAATTACTGATTATTCGAGGTAACCTGAAGTCAAAGCTGGTATCGCAAGGCTGGGAGACTCAGTGGAGAAGGTGTTCCTAATGGATCATCTTTGGCAGATCTCGCAGAAGGAGGGCAACTAACATTGCTGTTTGGCTATCCCATTGCGGCAACGAATGACAATTGGCTTCATGAATGTCTGTGCGAAGTGAATAGGAGCATCCATGATACTGTTGATGCCGGAAGATGCTATCCAGGCTGGCCCGCTATTCTGCCAGTTGCGCATCGAGAAAGGCTGAGTGCAAGGACAGGCTTTCGAGATCGCCTGGCAAATTACGATAGGACTGTTCGCAGGTTCTCGAAAGCCAACAGAGCCCGTATTCTTGAAGCTGTAACAGACCAGAACCGATTATCTGATCTGCTAATCGGAAGATGTAACTGCGCCAGGCTTGCCGAACTGCCAAAGATCGTTCATAAGCCAGTCAAAGAACTATTTGACTTCGCATTCGATCGGCTAACTGATCTGGGTGTACGTGATTCACACTATATTGGCATCTACGAAACAACCCAGGATCACGTCTGTCCCTTTTGTGGGGTCGAATACATGGATGCGCCAGGAGCGCCTCGCGAAGCCTTGGATCACTATCTCGCAAAAAGCATTTATCCTTTCGCTGCCGCAAATCTAAGAATCCTCGTGCCAATGGGCAATAAGTGCAATTCGAGATATAAGCTGACGACCGATATTATCTGGCGTGATGATGGGACACGTCGTCCGGCCATTGATCCCTATAGCCATTTTAGGGTCCAAGTTCTGTTGGACGACAGTGAACCCTTCCACGGTGAATCTGAGTATACGCCAAAGTGGGCTATCTGCTTCGTGCCCGATACGCCAGCCTTGGCGACCTGGGACGAGGTCTTCAAAGTTCGAGAACGCTACTGCCGAGATCATTTAAACCCGTCGTTTCCCAGCTGGCTCGGCATCTTTGGGAGCTGGGTCCGCTCTGCTCGGCTAGAGATAGACTCTGATGTAGAGATCGTAGATGCTCTGCGGCGTTACGAGGAGTGCTTAGCCGCATGTGGAATGCAAGACCGGGCTTTTCTCAAGGCTGCCGTCTTTCGCATGCTTCGACGCCACTGCGAAGCTGGTGATCAACGCCTGCTCAGTCAGATTAAGAATTTGGTGGCTCATTCCGGTATTTCTTGAGCAGTGGCTCCAGGCTCACACTGCCTCGCTTCTAGAACAATCAACTTGCTCATTTTTAGCGTTGTTTGACCTATCCGCGTGGCGAGCGGAAGCTTCAGCCTTGATGCGCTGGTGGCACATGCCCTTGCAGCCGTGCCACCCCCTTGGCCACCCGCGCTGCCTTCTCGTTCAAAGACTTTCCCGGCGTCCCGGTACGCCACCTTTATCTCTACCACGTCGGCTACCCCACCGGCGCCGCCTGGCGTTTTGCGGAGTCCAAGCGGGAGTCCTCCGATCCCGCTTCCCTCCTTGTCACTTTCCTGAGATCCCAGCCCAGGGCGGCGCAGATCGAGAACTCCGAGGAGACCGCCGATGCCGAGTACCGCTATCGGGTGCAGCTGCTCCCCGGCCCCGATCCCCAGCTGCTGGTGCAGGCCTGGCGGCGTCTTCCTGCCAGCAGTTCCTGGCATCCCCGCTGCGGTCCAATGGAGCTGGCAGTGTTCGTCCGGCGCTTCCTGTCCGGGGGCCTTCCCGATTGACCAACGATCATCGGCGCAGTACCTCCCGATGGGCACTCAGAAACTGCTCCTGCTCCCGGCTGAACGGTCGGATCAGGTTCGCCCCCTCGATCCCCCAGCAGCGCAATGCCTCCCGGGCCGCCTCGTGCTCACAGATCAGCTGTCCTCTGGAATCGAAGCTGATCCAGTTGCGGTCGAACAGTTTGTCCACATGGGGGGAGAGCAGCAGGCCGTTGGCGCCATCGAGCCGCTCACGGTTGTCGCAGTCGCGCCAGGGCTTGATGTGGCTCGCCACCAGGAACTGCTGCCGCGCCAACCCCGTGACGCGGCAGGCCGGTTCCCGTTCGACCACCCGATGGCGGAACAACCCCTGCCCCAGCCGCGCCTTGGTGAGCGCATCGCGTTCGGTGCTGCTCGGCACCTCCCGCAACCGCTGCATGTCATCGAGCAGGGCAGCGGTGTAGTCGCCCTCTTCCGCCAGCACCACCAGGTGCACCCGCACCGCGGGTTCGGCATGGTCTTCGATCAGCTTCAGCAGCAGCAGGCCCAGCGTTTCGCTCAGCCCCGCCAGGTACACCCCCTGGTTGCCCCGGCCCGTGCTGGTGCTGATCGGGCTGTGGCGCTCCGGCAGCAGTGGCTGGATCAGCTCGAAATGGGTTTGCGGCACCAGGGCCTGGCGCAGCGGCTGCCAGTTCACCCGCACCAGCCAGCCCTCCTGGCTCCAGTTGTCGCCCGCGGCGCCAAACTCCGGCGGCTTCTGCGCCGTGACCGCTGTCGTTTCCACCAGACCGATCTGGCTGATGCGCCCATTGGCGTAGCTGAACACCACATCCCCGCGCTGGCAGGGGTGAGGTTGTCATAGGTCACGTTGCGGGCGCCGTTGGCATTGGCCTTGGGCGACCAGACGTAGCCGCCGTCGGTCTCCTGACGGTAGGTCTGCTTGTGGTTGACGCACCAGTAGGAGGGCACGGATCAGGCCTGGCGCTTTCTTTGTTGTAGCTGAGGTTGTGAGGGGTGTCCTCAGTAGCTCTGATGCGCCGGAATCACCCCCCGCACCCCACCCCGCGGCTCCTCGCAATCCTCCTCCCGCCTCGGAATCAGATGCCAGGGCGCATGAAACACCGTCTGCCCCGCTGCCTCGCCTGAGTTCAGCCCCACATTCCAGCCGCTGATCGTGGGGTCCTGGGCGCTGAGCTGCTCCCGCCGCAGCTTCAGCAGCTCCACCGCGGCGTTCCACTCCGGCTGGTGCAGCGCCAGCCCGTCGGCCACATGGCGCCGCGGGATCACCAGGCTGTGGCCAGTTCAGCAGCACCCGGCCGCTGCCCTCCAGCGCGCAGAACACACAGCCCGCGTCGCGCAGAGCGTAGCTGGCCTGCACGCCGCGGAAGTCGGTGGTGTCGGTGTCGCGCTTGCCGGCATTGCAGCGGAAGCAGAGGGCCTGCAAGTTGCTGAGGTCGTCAGAGCCGCCCTGGTTCCTGGGCACGATGTGGTCCACCTCCAGGGCCCTTTGGTGCTCATGGGCGCCGCAGCACTCGCAGCGGCCCCTGGCGCGGGTGAGCACCCGGTACTTGATCGAGCCGCTGATCGGCGTGCGGTGGCGGCTGCGGTGGGCGAACACCTCTTCGCCGCGCTGCTCTCGGAAGGCATCGAGGCGCTGGCGGCAGAGCTGCAGCAGCTGGTCGCGTTCGGCGTCGCTCAGCTCGTCGCCGCCCACCAGGGCGTAGGTGCCCTTCTCGCAGCGGGTGATGCCGTTGCCGGTGAGCACCTTGCCCACCATGCGCTTCACGCGTTCGGTGTAGTACTCGATCTGGGTCACGTCTTCCCCCAGGATCCGGCGGGCCACGTCCTGCGCCGGGGCCGGGCTTCGGCGGCCGAGCAGCTCCATGAGCATCAACGGTTGGTAGACGTGGCTCATGCGCATGCGTTCGGCGATGTAGTCGCGCAGGCGCTGGTAGGTGGCGGAGGGGGGCGGGGGCATGGGGGCTCACGTGCTGGAGCGCTGCCGCCAGAGTGTTGGGTCGCGGCCGCAATGCAGAACCGCCAGCACAACGATGAAGCGCCGGATCAGTGCACGGCGGGTGTTTCGATAGCCCTCGGCATAGGCCTCTGGGTTGCTTCGGATGCGGTGGAAGGTCTGACGCACCTCTTGCAAAAAACTCCGCCCCAGGCCCGGCTCCTGGGCTTCGTACCAACGGGCTGCGATCAGAGGGACTGCTCCAGAGCGTTCAGCACGGCGTCGGCATCCAGGCCGGGATCCCCGCTTGCCAGGAACTGCTCCAACCGCTGATCGATCACCTGGCGGTCGGCTTCCGAGAGTTCCGGTCCGATCTGCTCTGCAGCAATGGAATCCCATAGGGTCTGGACCAACTCCAGCCGCTGTGCCAAGGGCAGCGTCAGCAGGTCATTCACCACGCGCCGTGCCGGCAGGGCCGGTAGCCAGATGATTTCAGGGTAGCGGGGGTTTCAGGCACCTCCTCGCCACCCACCTTGCGCTTCCAGGATCCGCCGGGCCACGTCCTGCGCGGGCGCTGGGGGGGGCAGGTGGGGACTGGGGGGTGACAGGGGTGGCACTTGCCCATTGAGGAACCATCTCCTTTTGGCAATGGCCTCCCACCCCGTCCACCAGGACACCAACCTCAGCTCCCTTACTATGATTCAGCCTGAAACATGGTTTTTGCGATGCCCCCAGCCCTCACCGCCGCCACAGGGGCCGCCCTGCTCGGAACCGATGCCCGTCTGCTGAGTCAGGAATACCGCCGTGTGCTGGCCCCGCCCGAATCGCATTCCTCCGCAGCACCGCTGCGCCTGGGCTTTCGTGAGCTGCTCTACTTCCAGGTGGTCAGCGCCCTGAGTGCCGAGGGCCTTCAGCTTTCGCCTGTTCAGAAGCGTCAGGTGTTCCGTGTCCTCACCGAGAAGACTCAGCGGTTGCCTGTGGACTCACCCCCGGGTCAGGTCGCTCTGGGTGAATGGTCCCGTGGTCACGGTGAACTGCGCAAAACCGGTGCGGTGTCCTTCAGCTTCGATCTCAGCAGCGTGAGCCGGGAGGTCCGGTATCGCTATCGGCTCCTCAGGCGGCCCCATGCCCTGGTGGAGAGCAATCCAGCCATCTGCTCGGGGCAACCTGTGTTTCGGGGCACCCGAATTCCAGTCGCCGTGGTTGTGGAGCAGCTGCGCTCCGGCGTGAGCCGCACCGACCTGGAGGCCGACTTTCCCCAGCTCAGCAGGCAGGCCCTCGACTACGCCCAGATCCAGGCCCGCCTGCCGAAGCCTCCAGGCCGTCCCCGCCAACCTCTCACCCTGCAGCGCGGCTGAAGGCCCATCCCTTGAGGCTGTTGATCGACGAAAACCTCAGCCCTCGTCTCGCCCGTTGGGCCTGTGACATGGGAATTCCAGCAGAGGCTGCCGTGCATGTCGGTCTTGCTGGCGCTGCGGATGAGGATGTCTTCGCCCATGCAATGGCTCGGGATCAGATTGTGGTCACGGTGAACGTGGGGGATTTCATGCGATTGGCCGCCGCCATGGAAGTTCACCCAGGCGTGATCGCTCTCAGGGAAGCTGGTTTGAATGCGGAAGAGCAATGGCTCAGGGTCCAGTCAGCCTTGCAGCTGATCAACCAGAGCCGTGACCCTGACATGGTTAATCGGGTGCTTGAAGTTCAATCCGACGTTGTTGTCCGATGTCATGAGATTCCCGCCAGCTGATCTCATCAGATCTGCATCGAATGAACCAGCTCCACCACGGCGTTCCACTCCGGCTGGTGCAGCGCCAGCCCGTCGGCCACATGGCGCCGGGGGATCACCAGACTGTGGCCCGGCGTCACCGGGTAGGCATCGGCGATGCACAGCGCCAGCTCGTTCTCCAGCAGCACCCGGCCGCTGCCCTCCAGCGCGCAGAACACACAGCCCGCCTCGCGCCTGGCGTAGCTGGCCTGCAGACCGCGGAAGTCGGTGGAGTCGGTGTCGCGCTTGCCGGCATTGCAGCGGAAGCAGAGCGCCTGCAGGTTGCTGAGGTCGTCGGAGCCGCCGTGGTTTCTGGGCACGATGTGATCCACCTCCAGGGCTCGCTGGTGTTCATGGGCGCCGCAGCACTCGCAGCGGCCCCTGGCGCGGGTGAGCACCCGGTACTTGATCGAGCCGCTGATCGGGGTGCGGTGGTGGCTGCGGTGGGCAAACACCCCCTCGCCGCGCTGTTGGCGGAACGCATCGAGGCGCTGGCGGCAGAGCTGCAGCAGCTGGTCGCGCTCGGCGTCGCTCAGCTCGTCGCCGCCCACCAGGGCATAGGCGCCCCTCTCGCAGTGGGTGATGCCGTTGCCGGTGAGCACCTTGCCCACCATGCGCGTCCCAGGATCCGCCGGGCCACATCCTGCGCCGGGGCCGGGCTGCGGCGGCCGAGCAGCTCCATGAGCATCAACGGTTAGTAGACGTGGCTCATGCGCATGCGTTCGGCGATGGTGTGCTGCAGGCGCTGGCAGGTGGCGGAGGGGGGCGGGGGCATGGGGGCATCCTGGCGGGGTGTGACGGGGGGTGGCACTGGTGGAGGGGAAGCCCTGCGGCGATGCCATGCACTCCGCCATGCCCACAGCCACGCCTTGCGGGACACCCTCGCGTGCGTCGTTTGTACTAACATTTTCCATCACCTCAAGTGGGAGATGGTTCGCCATGGCTGCCATCGGAGCTTCGCCTCCTGCGCGCTCAGCCCGGCTCGGCCTGCGCGCCACTCCGGAACAGGAAGCCGTGCTGCGTCGTGCCGCCGAGGTGACCCACAAGTCGCTCACCGACTTCATCCTCGACAGCGCCTGCCTCGCTGCTGAGCAGACGCTCCTCGATCAGCGCCTGTTCATGGTCTCGGGCTCCCAGGCCCAGGCCCTGATCGATCTGCTGGACCGCCCCGAACAGACCAACGAGGGTCTGCGTGATCTGTTCACCAGGCAGGCACCCTGGGACGCCCAGTGACCTGGCGGCCGCCGGAGCCGCTGGCCGTCCAGCACCGGCTGGAAGGCTTTGACTGCGGCAAGCCCACATTGAATCACTGGCTGATTCACCATGCCCGCCAGGGCCAGACCGGTGGCTCGGCCCGAACGTTCGTGGTCGCTGAGGAGGAGAACCGCGTTGCCGGCTATTTCAGCCTCACCGTGGGCCAGGTCGACACGGTGGAGGCGCCAGAGCGCATCCGTCAGGGCATGGGGCGATTTCCGCTGCCCGTGGTCATCCTGGCCAGGCTCGCCGTGTCACGGGAGAACCATGGACGTGGCCTTGGTGTCGGGATGCTTCAGGACGCGATCCGTCGGACGCTGGTGATCGCCGAGCAGGCCGGAATTCGAGCGATCCTGACCCACCCCATCGACGAAGACGCGGCGCGCTTCTACACCCGGTTCGGTTTCAGCGCATCGCCACTATGTCAGCAGCAACTGCTTCTGCTGCTCAAGGACGCGAGGAAGATCCTCCGCTGAGCATCCTCCACCGCCTGGGCCCGCCAGAACCCCCAGGCGCATCCAGATCGGCGATGGCGATCCGCAGCAGGCCTTCAGGCTCAGAGAGCACCATCCAGCAACCGCCCCTCCCGCAACGCCCTGCCGATCACGTGGCTACGCCACTGGCGGCGTTCCTCACACTCCCGCTCGGAGTACAGCAGCAGATCCAGCGACACATCCGCTCGCGCCAGCAGCCCCCAGAGGTGATTGAGCACCTCGAAGCGGTTGCGCCCTTCCAGCCAGGCATCCGGGGCAGTGATCAGCAGATCGATATCCGAGTCAGGTCCGGCGGTGCCCTTTGCCCTGGATCCGAACAGGCGTACCTCTGAGCCCGGGATAACGCCATGGATGACCTCAGCCATCGCCTGCAGGCGCGCATCGATCGGCGGCGCAACCGGGGTGCTCATGCTCACCATTCTGGTGGATCTAGCCATTCCCGTTGGCGGCGGAGTGCTGAGGGGGCATGGCTGCATCCTGGTGCCGGCAGGCCAGTACTGGCGCGGAACACAGGCAAGCCAGGCCGCCGCTTCCGAGGCTTCGCTCGGGTGGCGTTCCGCAAGCTCGCCATCCTCGACGCCACCAGATGCCTCAACGATCTGCAGATCCCTCCGGACAATCGCCTGGAGCCGCTCAGGGGGAACCGCCATGGCCAGCAAAGGGCCTGTCTCAGAAAACGGTGCATCAACGACCAGTTCCGGCTCTGCTTTGTCTGGACGGACGCCGGGCCAGAAGAGGTCGAGATCGTTGACGTCCACTGACGTGATGCTCGTGCCACCTGGCGAGGTGCTGCTGGAGGAGTTCCTGCGGCCCATGGGAATCAGCCAGTACCGATTGGCGCTGGCGATCGGTGTGCCGGAGAGCCGCATCAACGCGATCGTGAAGGGCAAACGGGCCATCACTGCCGACACCGATCTGCGCCTGTGCCGTTTCTTCGGCCTGAGCGAGGGCTTCTGGCTGCGGATGCAAGGGAGCCACGATCTGAAGCTGGCAAAGCAGGCCCTGGAAAGCGTGCTGCCGACGATCGAGCCAATCCAGTCAATGGCGTGAGGAGGGCTTGCGGTTCAGTGCCAGCAGCTGGTCGCGCTCGGCGTCGCTCAACTCCTCACCGCCCACCAGGGCGTAGGTGCCCTTCTCGCAGCGGGTGATGCCGTTGAAGGTGAACCTTGCCCACCGTGCGCTCCCCAGGATCCGGCGGGCCACGTCCTGCGCCGGGGCCGGGCTGCGGCGGCCCAGGAGTTCCATGAGCATCAGTGGTAGGTCGATGGGGCTCATGCGCATGCGTTCGACGATGTACTGCCGCAGCCGCTGGTAGGTGGCGGAGGGGGGCGGGGGCATGGGGGATGCTGGCGGCTCCCGGGCGTCCGAGCCAGGTTTGGGTTTGGGCGGCCCGTCAGGCCATTGCCGCTGGGGGGATCTCCTCCGGCGTGGGCGCGCCGTGGCTGCAGCCAACCCTGCACCAGGCGTGGCTGTGCCGCCCCAGTCCGTTGGCCCGGCCAGAGGCAGCATCCCCCCCACCACTGCAAGACTGGTGCTATCGGAGGGCGCCATGCAGGAAATCCTTTTCGTGGTCGAGGAAGCGGAGGACGGCTCCTACCGGGCCAGTGCCGCCGGCGCCGCCATCCATGCGGAAGCCGACACGCTGGAGGACCTCCACCGGGAGATTCGCGACGCCGTCGTCTGCCATTTCGATCCCGGCGAGGCGCCGCCCCTGATCCGCCTCCATCACGTCAGACAGGAACTGCTGGCCCTGTGAGGATTCCGCGGGACGTCAACGGCCAGCTCCTGGCCGAGCGTCTGCGGCGCCATGGCTACGTGCTGACGCGGCAGACAGGCAGTCACATGCGGCTGAGCCGAAGCTCTGATGGCCAGCATCAGCACCTCACGATTCCTGCCCACAAGCCTCTCAGGGTCGGCACCTTGCGGCAGATCCTCAAGGACGTGGCCAGCCAGCTGGGCTGCTCGATCGAAGAGCTGATTGGCAGCCTTGACCTGTGAAGACTGGGCCATGGGGCCGCTCCCTCGGACCGCAGGCTTCAGAGCCGCTGACGCCTGGTCACCACATCAGAGTGTGCCTGCCCATCGGCTTGGGGCACTGATGCCGTTGCCGGTGAGCACCTTGCCCACCATGCGCTCCCCAGGATCCGGCGGGCCACGTCCTGCGTTCGGCGATGGTCTCGCGCAGGCGCTGGTACGTGGCGGAGGGGGCGGGGACATGGCTTGATGCTGGCGGGGGGTGACGGGGGTGGCACTGGTGGAGGAGAAGCCCCGGCGATCACCCTGGCCCACGAATGCTCCCCCATGCAGACCACGCACTCGATGACGACGCCAAGATCTGCGACTACCTGCTTTCTGACACGCATCCCGTCGGTCGCTTCAAGGCCAGGGTATTTCGTTCCCTCGGCTACACCGCTGAATCCTGGATACGACTTCGTGATGATCTGCTCCACCATGGGCAGTCTGGGTCGGTTAAGCAGATCGAGATGAGCGCCTATGGGATGAAAGTTGTCATCAGTGCTACTTTGAAAGGCCCCAACGGAGCATCCAGACCATTCAGAACGGTCTGGCTGATCCCCGATCATTCCAGTCAGCCAAGGCTCGTCACCGCATTTCCGGAGTAAGTCATGTTCGTCTTGCACCAGACAGTTGCTCTCACCCACGACATACCTGATGCTGGTCTGCAGTTGGGGGATCTCGGTGCTGTCGTCGCTATTCACGATCCTGAAAATGTCGAGGTTGAGTTTGTCGCCGCATCGGGACGCACCCAATCGCTGTTGACGCTTTCAATCAGCAGCCTCCGAGCGATTGGTGATCAGGATCTGATCGCCGTCTGCTCACTGGCCACTGCCAGGCATTGAGTTTCGGATGTGCTCAGCGATCCCAACCCTCCGCCCGGTGATGAGCTCCAACGCGCAGAACACACAGTCCGCCTCGCTTGGCATCGCTTGCCGGCATTGCAGCGGAAGCAGAGGGCCTGCAGGTTGCTGATGGCGTTGGAGCTGCCCTGATTTTTGGGGATGATGTGGTCCACCTCCAGGGCCCGCTGGTGCTCATGCGCCCCGCAGCACTCGCAGCGGCCTCTGGCGCGAGTGAGCCCCGGTAGTTGATCGAGCCGCTGATCGCCGTGCGGTGGCGGGGGCATGGAGGCATCCTGGCGGGGTGTGATGGGAGTGGCATTGGTACGTTGCCCACAGGGCCAGCACAATGGACCCATGATCCGGACAGCACCGTTATCCCCTCTCACGGCCGAAGAGGTGCTCAACGGCCTCCGTCAGCGCCAGCCGGACTGGCATCGCCGTTTCCATGTGGTGGAGCTTGGCCTGTTCGGCTCCGTTGCCCGCGGCGATGCCCGCCCAGACAGCGATCTCGATGTCTGGGTCCAGCTTGACCCGCTCACGCCCTACGCCCTGGTGCACTTGAAACAGGAGCTGGAAGAGCTGATGCAGTGCCCCGTCGATCTGGTGCGCCTGCGGGATCGCATGGCCCCAACCCTCCGAAAGGGAATTGAGCAGGAGGGGCTCACGGCGTGACTGAGGACCAGAGGGATGTCCTGCTGAGCCTCCTGAGCGCACTCAAGCGTGCCCAGCGCAAATCCCAGTCTCTGATTGCCAGTCCTGAGTTATTGGATCAGGAGGAAGGTGAAGATGCTCTGGATGTGATCTGTATGTAGTTCCTCGCAGCCGGTGAATCTCTGAAGCGTTTGGAGCGTCTGTATCCTGGCCTCTTGCAGAATCGTTATCCCCATATCGACTGGAAAGGAGCAATGGGGTTTCGCGGTGTCATCGCTCATCAGTATTTTGATCTTGATGTTGAACAAGTGCTTGTCATTTGTGAGCAGTCCCTGCCCGGCCTGATCCTTGCGGTTCAAGACCTGTTGGAGAACTGATGAAGCGGCGCCACGTCGCTCATTCGCCATGGCATCCATCTCTCCAGTCCCTTTGCTCCCCTCTGACCGTTCCTACAGTGAGTCCCTCGCTGGGTGAGGTGGCGGTGGCGCCCATGGCTGACATGCTTCACCGACCCCAGATGGGGCGCTGCCGGTGGACCCTGCCCTCTGCGTCGCTCAGCTCCTTGCCGCCCACCAGCGCGACGGTGCCCTTCTCGCAGCGGGTTATGTCGTTGCCGGTGAGCACCTGGCCCAGCAGGCGGATCCCAGGCCCTGCTCGGCGATGAACGCCCGCAGGCGAAGGAAGGCAGCAGAGGGGCTGGAGGCCATGGAGTGATGCTGGCGCTCCAGCCACCTGAGACGTCTATACTTCTGTCTATACGCCTGATTTCCATGGCCGCCACCCCTTCGCGCCAGGCCCTGCGCCGCTGGGGCAACAGCCTTGGCATTCGCCTGCCTGCAGCCATTGCCCGGGAGGCTCAGCTGCAGGAGGGTCAGGCCGTGGAACTCTCCGTTGTGGAGGGAGGCGTGATGATCAGGTCGGTGCAGCGACGCCTGTCTCTGGCAGAACGGCTGGCGGCCTACGAGCCCATGGCTGGCGGACCCATCGAGGCTCTGGCGTTCAGGCCGCTCGGTGCTGAGGTCATCGAGTGAGTCCCCGCCGAGGGATCCAGGGCTGGGTGCCCGATCGCGGCGACGTGATCTGGATCGACCACAACCCCCAGGCTGGTCGCGAGATGAAGGATCACCATCCCTTTGCCGTCTTGTCCACAGCTTCCTTCCACAGCACCGTGGGCCTGGTGGTGGGCTGCGCCATGAAGTCAGCGCCCTACAAGTGTGGTTCCACCCTTGCTGTGGACCTGGGCCCCATCCCCGATCGGCCGGACAGCCACAGCTATGTGCTGTGCCAGCAACTCAAATCCTTCGACTGGCGCGCCAGGGGCGCTCGCCCGCATCCGATCGGGCGACTGCAGGACTCCCAGCTGGAAGAGGTGTTGGCGATTGTGGGGCAGATCCTTGGGTTTGTCGTTTGAGCCATCGGACGCCAGGTGACGCTCGATCGAAGACCTGACCGGCAGCTTTGATTTTTGAGGGCGTGGCTGCGCCGGCCCAGCAACTCCACGAGCATCAGCGGTTGGTCGATGGGGCTCATGCACATCCGCTCGGCGATGTAGTCGCGGAGGGGGTGGTGAGTGGCTGGTTTGTGACGGGGTTGGCACTGGTGGAAGAGCGACTCCGTCGCCATGGCATCCCCCCAGCCGTTTCAAGGCCGAGAGCGCTGGTGCCGCCTGGCGTGGGGATGGCCAGGGAGCACCATGGGAGACCAGCTCAGCCGGATCACCCTCAATCCAGAGGTGTGTCACGGGAAACCAACGATCCGTGGGTTGCGTTATTCTGTGGAGATGCTGTTCGACCTGTTGGCCGCCGGCATGAGCGCGGCTGAGATCTTGGCCGATTATCCCGATCTCGAAGCCGCAGACATCACCGCGGCACTTCAGTACGCGGCACAACTGGCCTGTGTTCAGAGGGTTGAACTACTGCCTGCATGAAGATCCTGCTGGAAGCCCAGCTGCCGCCAGCCCTCAAGGGCCAGCTGGAACCCATGGGCTGTGATGTTCTTCATACCCTTGATCTTCCCGAAGGTAATCGCAGCTCAGACAAAACAATCTCCTCCATCGCAGACCACGACGGACGCGTGGTGTTCAGCAAGGATGCTGATTTCATCCAGAGTCATCTGCTGCGCGGAATTCCCGCCAGGTTGCTGATCTTGACCACTGGGAACATCAGTGCGCTTCCCAGGATCTGGCGGGCGATGACCTGGACCGGGGTGGGGCTGTTCATGCGCCTTCCGCTCGGCGATGAACGCCCGCAGGCGAAGGAAGGCGGCAGAGGGGCTGGAGGCCATGGAGTGATGCTGGCGCCCCCGCTGGGAATCCTTCTGGCGTGGGCGCGTGGCGGCTGCAGCCAATCCGGCTCCGGGTGCTGGCGTTTTGCCCCAGCCCTCCACAAGGCTGATGACAAAAGGCACACACGAGCCTAAGGTGTTTCGATGAAGCCCTTTCGCTGGAGCTCAGGCAAGAACGAGGTCCTTCAGGTTCAGCGAGGCGTTCCCTTCGAGGCCGTGGTGGTCGCTATCGAATCCGGTGATCTGCTCGACATCGTTGAGCATCCGAACCAAGCCCGATACCCAGGCCAGCGCATTCTTGTCGTTCTGATCTCCGGCTATGCCCATCTGGTGCCGTTTGCCGAGGCCGACGATCACCTCTTTCTCGAAACCATCATTCCCAGCCGCAAAGCCACCATCGCCTACCGCCCAGGAGACCCACCATGAACACCCTTGATCACGAAGAGCAGGAGATCCTGGAGGCCTTCGAAGCGGGCACGCTCCGTTCGGTGGCCACGGCCGCCGAGCGCTCCCGCCTGGAATCCTCCGCCAGGGTCACCCAAACCAAGGATCAGCGCATCAACATTCGCCTCACCAGCGAAGATCTGGGCGCCTTGCGCGCCCGAGCCCTGCAGGAGGGGATTCCCTACCAGACCCTGATCAGCAGTGTCCTTCATAAGTATGTGAGCGGCAGACTGCTGGATCGTCCCGGAAGCGGTGGAGCTTGACGGTTGCGGGCGGCCTGAGGGGTAGGAGAGGTTTGATCTCGATGCCGGCCTCCTGCACGAGCAACAGCAAGCGGGAGATGTCGTGCGTCGAGGGTGGCGTGCTGCCGAGGTGGTGCAGCCAGGCCCACTGCTTCTCTTCGAGAAGGCTTCGCCTACGCAGAAGCCTTCGGCCACAAGGTCTTCTCCAGACACTGCAGCGCTTCAGGCCTGGCCATCGAGCAGAACGCCCTCGCGCATGGCCTCGACCATCAGGTCGACAGACAGATTCGGTTGGGCCACGTCACCCCACAGGTCAGCGGGCAATGCAAAGCGGTCGCGTTGTGCCAGCCAGGCCTGTCACCTTGCCGGCGGATCAGAAAATTCCCAGGGTCTTTTTCTTGCAGTAGCCCGCCCCGATGTTCATCCATCCCGAATCACAGGGCTTTCCGTAGGTGGGCTTCACTTCGTAATAGATGGGCGAATTGCAATGCTGCTTCAGGTCATTCACATAACCAAGCGGACACTGGTCATATCCCGGCAGTTTGGGAATCCGCTTCTGAGCCTGTGCTGGGCCAGGGCTCAGCACAGGCAGGGCAAGGAGTACGGCGGACAGAGCGAGGGGACGAGTGCGCACCGGACGAGCAATCAAGGGATCAAACCTTAGGAGTATCTCGCCGGAAGCTCCGATCTCGTCAGTGACAAAGACTGCACAGGCGCCAGCCAGCAGCCCGAAGCGGCCGCGATGATGGGCCCATGGATTCAGACATGAGCAGCCACGACCTGCCGCCGATCGCCGGCTTCGAAGCCGAGATCCTCGCCCTGGTTCAGCAGCCCGGCCCCGTGGCACTGCCGCACACCAATCTGAACCTGGAGCGGATTCGCTCAGGCTTTGCCTGCGCGCTCCACATGCACCAGCCCACGATTCCAGCCGGGGTGAACGGTGCCCTCATCTCCCACCTGCAATACATGCTGGAGCACCCTGGCGAGGGCGACAACCACAATGCCGAACCCTTTGCCCGCTGCTACAGGCGCCTGGCTGACATCATTCCCCAGCTGATTCAGGAAGGCTGCAACCCTCGGATCATGCTCGATTATTCGGGAACTCTGCTCTGGGGAATCCAGCAGATGGGCCGCCACGACATCCTCGAGGCCCTCCAGGCACTTGCCTGCGATCCCAACCTCCAACCCCATGTGGAATGGCTCGGCACCTTCTGGAGCCATGCCGTGGCGCCCTCCACGCCCATTCCCGACCTGAAGCTGCAGATCCTGGCCTGGCAGCACCAGTTCGCGGCCCTCTTCGGCCATGAGGCGCTGCAGCGGGTGAAGGGATTCTCCCCACCGGAGATGCACCTGCCCAACCACCCCGACACGCTTTATGCCTTCGTGAAGGCCCTCAGGGAGTGTGGCTACCGCTGGCTGCTGGTGCAGGAGCACAGCGTTGAAAATCTCGATGGTGCAGGCCTCAGCCAGGAGCAGAAAGTCGTCCCCAACCAGCTGGTGGCGCACAGCTCCCGCGGTGATACGGCCACGATCACAGCGCTGATCAAAACCCAGGGCTCCGACACCAAGCTGGTGGGCCAGATGCAGCCCTGTCACGAAGCTCTTGGCCTCGCTCGGCAACCGCTGGGTGCCGCCACGGTTCCATCGCTCGTCTCCCAGATTGCCGACGGTGAAAACGGCGGTGTGATGATGAATGAGTTCCCGTCGGCCTTCATCCAGGCTCATCACACCATCGCCGCCAAGGGGGATGATCCGGGAACGGTGGCGATCAACGGCACGGAATATCTTGAGTTGCTGGAAGATTCCGGTGTGGATTCAGGGGATTTCCCGAGGATTCAGGGGATCCACCAACACAAACTGTGGCAACGGCTCGGCAGCCTGCCCTCCCCGGAAGCCACCCCGGACGCCACGGCAGCGGCCATCGCCGACCTCCAGGCCAGCGATCCCTCCTTCTCGATGGCCGGCGCCTCCTGGACCAACGACCTCAGCTGGG
The DNA here is from genome assembly GCF_014224355.1 of Synechococcus sp. BSA11S. Taxonomy (GTDB): domain Bacteria; phylum Cyanobacteriota; class Cyanobacteriia; order PCC-6307; family Cyanobiaceae; genus Regnicoccus_A. The sequence goes on from NZ_VNWP01000001.1 coordinate 16,065, forward strand.
TGGAGGGCTACGCCAACGTGCTGGAGCCGATGAACGCCCTCAGCGCCCGTTTTCACCAGGTGTTCGATCCCCTGGTGGCCCAGGATCCCGGGGTGACCCTGACCCCTCACTATCAGCAGGCCCTGCTCCACCTGCTGCTGCTGGAAACCAGCTGTTTCCGCTACTGGGGCCAGGGCACCTGGACCGACTACGCCCGCGAGATCCACAGGCGTGGCGAAGCCGCGATCGCCAGCGCCCGGGTCAGCTGCAGCGCTTGATGCCAGCGGAGGCGGGCCATCGCAAGGCCCCCTTGGTCCCCCGCGGCCATTTGCGCTGGAGCGATCCTCCTGGTTCTGCGGATGGTTGGTTCAGCCGCCTGGACGCTGATGCTCAGCTGGGTGATCCGGGATTGCCAGGGGTGGCTGAGGCGTGGCGTTGTCGAGCCTGTCCCTGCAGGTGGAGCAGAGCACCCGGCCCTTTTGTTGGACGTAGCTGCGGGCAGAGCGTTCGATCTGAACGCCGCAACTGGTGCAGGCAAACAGAGGAGGCATCGGATGCCGGAAACCTTTCCACAACTAGCCCAGGGACAGCAGTCCCGCCGTAGCCCCCTCTACTGGCTCTACAGGCCCCACAGACTGACCAGCAGGAGCAGGCCGGGCCCACAGGATCATCGACGGGAAAGTTCAGAAGGCCATTCCCTGGGGGGTCGTGGCGGCGATCACTCTGTTGCCGGTCGCCAGTTCGATCCTGATCTTCAACCTGCGGCAGTCTGATCATCATCCCCTCAAGATGCGCAGGGAACTTCGTCAGTTCTGAGCAGGACAGACACCCCGGACACCTTCATGGAAGATCAGCGAATCAGCAACGACCAGGTGGCGGTTGGCAGGGTTCGGCAGGTGATCTCGCTGGAGGCTATGGCGATTCACTCTGTCGTCATGATGGCCGAAGACACGCAGACATCGAGGTGGCCTGAGGAGCTTTGTCCGTCGGGCGGTTCGTGGCGAGTCAGGACGAGTGCAGCTTGCTTCGCCCCGATCTTCAGAGTGAAGATCTGCGCCGTCTTTACCGGCAGTTTGAAGGGGGTGAGCAGGGCTTGATCTCTTCCAGTCAGGTGGATCGGGCCCTGGCCAACATGGCTGATGTGATTGATGAGGAAGGCGCAGCAGACCTACGATCGCTGGTGCAGGAGCAGGGACGCCTGAGTTTCAGCGGCTTTGCCGAGTGGGCCCTGAGACAGCCCACCTTCGACCTGATGGCGAATCATCGCGAGCTGTTCGCGTTGGTTGACAGCAATGCCAATGGCTACCTCAGCCGCATCGGGGTGGTCTGGATCGATGCCCACGACAACCGCCAGCACGCCATCAACACCTCCGACTCCAGCACCCTCGGCCTCTGGAGGTCTTGCCGGAACCTGGCTGGCTGTCATCTGCTCTACGTCAGCTTCGATGGCGACAGCCTCGACGCCACCATCTGCAAAGGCACCGACACGCCGCCGCCTCCTGCGGATCCTGCTGAGCGATCAGCGAGTGGTGTGCTGGGAAATCTGCGAGATCAACCCTCATCTCGACAGCCTCAATACTCTTGCGGAGGTGTCGCTGGGGATCTACAAGTCCGTGCTAACGGTCCTCGATCAGAGGCTGTAGATCAAGCCTGTCCTCTCCCCCATGCCCCAGTCCGAAGGAACAGACCAGGCCCAGGCTTTCGATCTGCTGGCCCGCTTCGTGGATTCCCCCGAGGCGCCGGCGCAGAGGCCATGGCTGCCCACGGCGGGCACCTTGCCGCAGCTCGTTGCACTGTGGGATGGGCATCCAGCCGCTGTGACCCTGACCTGCACCCTGCGCAGCCTGGGGCAGGTGATCTTCATCAACAACCCGATCAGTGGCCTGCTGCTGCTGCTGGCACTTCTGTGGCAATCACCCGCCATGGGGATCTTCTCGGTGCTGGGGATCGCCACGGCGACCCTCACATCCCGGCTGATCGGTGCTGATCGCGGTGCACGGCTCAATGGCATCTACGGCTTCAATGGAGCGCTGGTGGGCAGTGCCGCAGCCGCCTTCGCCGCCTTGGATCGCCCCCTCAGCCTGGTGGCCTGGTTGCTGTTGGTGGCGGCTGGCGCGGCGCTCACCACGCTGCTGGTTGAGGGCCTGGGAGGTTGGCTGGTCAGGCGTCTCGGCGTGCCACCCCTCACCCTGCCGTTCTGCCTGATCACCTGGTTGCTGCTCTCCCTCGTGATGGCCGTCAGCCATCCGGCCCTGGGCCTGATGGTGGCGACTCCAGCCACGGCCCAGGATCCAGGTGGCGCCGGTCTGCTGCTGGGGGTGGTGCGGGGCTTCGGGCAGGTGTTTCTCTGCCCATCCCTGCCCAGTGGTCTGATCGTGCTGGTGGCCGTCGCCGCCGCCAGCCCCCTGGCCGCCCTTCTCGGCCTGGCCGGTGGTCTGGTCTCCAGCCTCACGGCCCTGGCGATCGGCATGGCGCCCGCTTCGGTGGCCCTGGGTCTGGGCAGTTACAACGGTGTGCTCACCGCCATCGCGATCGGCGGCATTTTCTACGCCACGACCCGAGGCAGCCTGTTGATCGCTCTGCTTGCGGCAGCGGGCGCGAGCCTGGTGACGCCGGCTCTGAGCCAGGTCCTGGCCACAGCTCAGCTGCCCGTGCTCACCTTCCCCTTTGTGCTGGCCACCATGGCCACGATGGTGGTGATGCGCCCGGTCCTTCCCTCCCTCCTGCCGGTGGCGCTGCATTCGGTGCACACCCCCGAGGAACACCGTCAGCGCTTCAGGGTCGCCAGGTCGCTGCTGAATGATTTTCGTCGCCGGCTTCGTCAGGCCGTCTGCGGTGAGCCGAAGGCGGTGCTGATGCCAGGCGCGGAGGCTGCCCACCGCCAGCAACTCCAGAGCCTGTTCGAGGAGCTCGACAAGGACGGCAACGGCAGCCTCAGCGTGGCTGAACTCGCCACGGGTCTGATGCAGCGCCAGCCGTCGAATCGCGCCGATGCCGCCAGCCGACAACGCTTCCTGCTGATCAAGGGGATTCTGAAGCGCATGGATCTCAATGGCGACGGCCGGGTGGATCACGTGGAATTCGCTGAACTGATGCTGCGGCTCCGCCGCCTGCAGGAGGGGCGCGCACGGCTGCTCACCTATCTGCAACCGGTGGATGTCGACGGCAATACCGAGCTCGACCCAGCCGAGCTGGACCGGCTGCTGGTGAGCGTCGGCCAACCCCGCCTCCTGGAGGAGGAGCGCCAGCGGATCTTCGGCACCACAGGCGGTGGCCTGAGCTGGGGCAGTTTCCTCGATCAACTGCTGCTGACCTGAACCGACGCTGGAGACGCGTTCTGGGCGCGAGACCTGATCAGTTGTCCTGCTGGGGTGGGTCGTGGCCGGACAGGGAGGGCGAGTGGAACGTCAGCAGTTCAAGCCAGGTCTGGGCTGCCCGCCTCAGCGTGAATCCCTGGGTGGAGATCAGGCGTTGGATCTGGTCACGGGCCCAGCTGCTGCGCTGCTCAGCGGGAACCAGTCCTGCCAGTTCATCGCACACGGCGTGGTTGTGTCCGATCCAGTCACTGGTCACCGCCGTCGTTGAGGAACCCGGCCCGCTGGCCAGCCAACCCAGGGAGCCCGCCAGGGGCTGATCGGGCAACAGATCAGCAAGCCCGATCTCCGGACGGCGCGCCCCGAGCCACCAGCGACGGGCGCCCGCAGGGTCATGACCATGGCGATCACGGGCACGCCTCGGGAAGAACCCATCGATGGGATTGTTCTCTCCCTCGACCACCTGCTGGGCGATCCAGTCGACCCGCCGACTCCTTCCCTGGGCGGGGGCCTGATAGAGCACCCGGCCCCTCACGGCATCGTGCAGGGGGCTGGTGGCATCAACCGAGATTTCCGTGTGGGGATCAAGGATCGCCGGCAGAGCGCAGTACTGCGCCCGCGAGCCCAGGCCGAGGCCGTGAAAACGCTGCAACCGAACGCCAGCGTCGCGAAAGCCATCGCGGATGCCGAACAGAATCTCTGCCAACTTCACATAGCGCGTGGCTGTGGGTTGAGAGAGCTTCCGGCGTGCTGCCAGTGACGTCCACTGGGTGCCGGTCTGGAGGTTGTTCAGTCCGGCAAAACCCACCGCCACATTGCTGGCACCCTCTTCAGCGGCCATCCGTCCAGCTGCCTTGGCTGTGAAGTAATCAGCCGCCGCCAGGGTCACATAGACGTGCCGATCCCGTGCACGGGGATCGGAGATCATCGCCATCCAGCCATTCAGGCTGATGCGATTGCGCTGCCTGAACTTGTCGATCGACCAGCCGGTCATCGTGCGATCGATGCCCAGGCCCATCAGGCAACCAATGCAGAAATCCTCTGGGGCGATCAGATGGGTGGGATCCATCGCCATCTGCTCATCGATCACGGCGGCCCAGTCACGACCCTGATGCAAGGTGTCGATGAAGCGGGCAACCTCCAGGGCGAACATCTTTGCCGGTAGGCGCACAGCCTTGGGCATGCTGCTCATTGATGGTTCGCCACTTTCCTTGCGGATGGATCGGTAGGTGGAGAGGATCGATCCGGCGGTTTCTGCGAACTCGTCGATGACGAGATCGATCAGTGGTTTGGTGCCATTGTCGGCCATCAGGTCAGCGCCGTCTTGGCGCACGTCTGCGGCCAGCTCGAGGGTCTGTGGGGTTGTTCGGTGACTGGAGAGCAGCCAGGCCGAAGAGACGTAACCGCTGTCGGCGTAGATCTCAGCGGTCTGAGGGCGGAGATTGGTGAAAAAACGCATGGGCCACTGATTCAGAACTGACGCTCAGGGCAATGGCAGGCGAAAATTAATTGATGTAGTTGTGGTACCAACGCGATTCAACACAGCAATGGGTATGCGTGGACTGCAGGAGCCCTTTGGTCTCAGCTTCGATGCTGCGTTGGGGCGCCAAATCATTGTAGCGATCATTGGCAAGTTGGAGCTTGTTGTTGGCTGCATCGACGATGGCCTGGTAGGCGGAAGAGGCTTCGTCGTCTCCAGCTTGTTCCGCATCACGCTGGCCCAGCTGTGCTTCGTTTCGGATGCGCTCAAGATCATCGCGGGTCGTGTAGTCGTCCAGCTCAGTCATTCGATCCTTGGCATCATCAAGCCAGGTTTGCACCTGGTCCAGCAGGCCAGCCACGTACTCACAGTCGATCTGGTCGCAGGGGACATTGTTGAAGGTCTCAACAACGCCTGATCCATCCAGAAGGTCAGACACATCAGGGGGGTCGGGAATCCCATCAAGCTCGGCCTGAAGCTCCTCGGGGGTCAACATCTGCCTAGGCCTCCTGAAGTCTGGAAATCAGATCACCCGCTGAGTACTGCACTCCGATCGATGGAAACTCCCAGTTCCCATCGATCACGCGAGGGTAAAGATCATAGGCGTGCCGAGCCTCATCGGCCAGCCAGTCTTCCCAGACAGTGTCGGCGTGGCTTCCCGGTCCTTCAAAGTGGGCCACAAGGATCTTCTCGCCATTGTCGTCGAGCTCCACCTTGCCTCGGATCCAGACGAGGGCTCCGGGCACGGTGCCGTTCTGCTTGATGTCCCTGCGGTGGATCCGTAATTCCGATCCGTCGGTCAGCCGCAGAAAGGAATAGGGAATCAGGGGCCGATCCACCCAGCCCATTTCGGCAATTTCTCCAACCACCACCTGGTCTTCACCCTCTGGAAGGGCACTCAGGGGCAGGCCACCCTGCCACTGGGCAGTGTCGTAGCGCCGCAGGGTGGTGCGGTTGCCGGCGATCCGCCTCATGCCGGCCTCACCGGGGCCGGTCGACAGGCGTCGCATCACCAGCACCGTGCCGGCCAGAAGCATGGCGTGACGCCGAGCGAGATCAGAGCAACGCAGGCCCAGATTCCCCATCCGTCGATCAGCCACCGGCAGGAGTCCTGCGCCTTCAAGGACAGGATCAAGCCTCTCAACGTCGTTGACGAGTTCAAGGAAGATCGCCGTGGCCGCAGGAAGATCTCCAGCCCTGGCCGTTTCCCTCAGGTCATGGAGGCGGGCGTCGTAGCTGGCCTCGGCCGTGCCAAGCAGCATCAGCAGACGCCCCGGGTTCACGGGTGTAGCGCCTGGCCTCATCACGGCGTCATGGAGCCGGGCATGCGCCGATCGACCAAGGGCCGAGGCCACCCGCTCGGCTTCCTCATCCGTGATGGCGCCGTAGCCCGGAAGCGGTTCGGTGGCTCCCTCGTCAATCACGTCGGGAACCCGGGGAAATTGAGAGAAGAGTTCACCCCAGGCGATGATTCGGCCTGGTTCTGCGGCATAAACCGCTGTGGATTCCTTGTCGGCGCTGAGCTGGAGAACGGTTGCGGCGATCCCTCGATGCAGCATCAGATCGACCAGTGGCTGGCCTCTAAAGGCTATCGCACATCTGCCAGGCAGCATGCCAAGGGTCCTTCCCCGGGATTGTCCTCATGGTGCTGGCTGTTCAGTTACACCTGCGATGGCTTAGGGCAGGGTGAATCCGGAGGTGTTCAGGTGCTTGAGATCGAGCATCACGATCGAGAGCCAGCCCAGCAGTGCCAGGCCGCCAAGAACGGCCAGGACGACCAGAACACCAGCCCATGCAGACTTCGACGAGCCGTTGTCGTTCATCACAGGAGCACGGGGTTGCTGCACGAAGTATGCCATGCCAGGGCTGTGCAACTATTCGCCGTATGTCAATCCTGCAGTTGCATGAACAGGATTGTTGGTGCTCAGGACAGCTCTTGAACCGTGCTGAGTCCGAGCAAGATGATCAACAAGTGCTGCAGTCCTCCGGGTTGGATCATCCTGAGTGGCCCGGATAGCTTCGCGACCTGGGCCCATCGAGGCCTTGGGGGCAACCGTCAGGGGCGGTCTCCCGCACCTTTTCAAGCCCACGCAGCGGATCGACAGTTCCATCAAGGGAGGTCCATCTGGACGCAACCGTCCATTCCGGTCCCGGAATTCTCCCGCGTGCAAGGTCGATGCCAGGCAGCGGTCGTGCATGTGGCGAGATGAAGAGCTTCCCTCCACACTCCTTTCACTCACCACCAGGAGGTCACGCCATGGCGCTCTTGAAACGAGAATCCCTTAAAGACGTCGAAGATCTCTTTGACAGATACACCCTTTCGTTGCCCTGGCCGTTCACTCGCAGCAGTTCTGGCCTGGCCGGCATGCCCCTCCATGACTGGCACCCTCGGGTCGACATCTCCGAAACCGCCACGGGTTATGAGGTCCGCGCCGACATCCCCGGTGTCAGCAAGGATGACCTGAAGGTGACTCTTCAGGAAGGGGTCCTCACCATTCAGGGTGAGCGCCGTCAGGAGCAGAAGGAGGAGAACGAGCGCATGCACCGCGTCGAGCGGGTCTACGGCAGCTTCAGCCGCAGTTTCCACCTCCCCGACGACGCCGATGCCGCCGCCATGACCGCCACGGCCAATGACGGACAGTTGACGGTGTCCCTGCCCCGCAGAGGTCCGGCCCCCAGCGCGGAACCGCTCCAGATTCCGGTTCAATGAGAACGGACCTGTGAGCCCGGCTGATGCCTGTTCTCGCCCGTGCCGTTCTGCTGATGCTCGGCTTCGCCGCCATGCCACCGGCCCTGGCGGCGGAGCGCCTCTCCACCATCCCGGAGCGTTTCCGGGGCATCTGGATGGCCGAAGCCCGCCACTGCACCGCCCCGGCCACGGATGAATCCTGGCTGCGGATCGGGGCTGATCAGATCAGCTTCTACGAGAGCGCCGGCCCCGTGCTGGCGATCGTGACCCGGGGGGCTGATCAGCTGGCTCTGATCAGCGAGCTCAGCGGCGAGGGCAGCACCTGGCTGGACCTGCACCAGTTCACGCTCTCCGCCGACCGCCAGCAGCTCACGACCCGGGCGCCAGGCCTGGCCGACCCCTACCAGCGGGTTCGCTGTCCCTGAGCGCCTCTCGTCTGGTGCGAGCCTTCCTGCTCCCGCTGAACCGGTTGTGTGTCGCTTCCAGGCGGGCAAGGCCTGCGCCTGGGCACAACGTTCTGACCGCCGATACGCTGGCGAACTCTTCACCAGCACCGCACCATGGCCCCCAGGGTCTCCCTTGCAGCCCGCAGCAGGCGCGTGAGCCGGGAAGACGCACTGCAGCAGCTTGATCTGGCCACTCTGGCCCAGGCGTATCGCTCCGGCCATTCGGTGTACCTGGGCCGCGGCGACTTCTGGATCTGGGCCCACGACGGCATCCCCTCCTGGCTCGTGCCCCGGTTCGAGGATCTTGGCTTTCTGCCGTAGCTCTCCGCCCCCGCCACGGCCTGGGACGACCATGGCCGTGGTGTCAGGTCTCGCCATAGCTCTCGGGGCGAACCTCGGCCATCCCACCCGCACCCTGACCGCCGTGCGGCCATTGCTGAGCCAGCAGCTGCTCGACTGGGCCGGCTTCCCGCTGCTGCTGCGCTGGTCGCCGCTGTTTCGCACGGCGCCGGTGGGCGGGCCGCCGGATCAGCCCTCGTTCATCAATGCCGCTCTTCTGGCCGTTCGCCCGGAGCCGGAGGAGACCGCGGTGAGGGCTGGCCTTGAGCCCTGGCCCGATCCCCTGGGGTTGCTGGAGCGGCTCCAGGGGCTGGAGGCGTGCTTCGGCCGCCGGCGCCTGGAGCACTGGGGACCCCGCAGCCTCGATCTCGATCTCCTCTGGTGCGCTGGGGCCCGCCGCCACAGCCCCCAGCTGGAGCTGCCCCACCCGCGTCTGCGCCAGCGTGCTTTTGTGATCGGCCCCCTGGCGGCGATCGAACCGCAGCTGGTGCTTCCCGGCGGTCTCGAGACCGCCGCCTCCCTGTTGGCTGAACTGCTCAGCCGCACAGGGGCCGAACCGCCCCCGTTGTTGCTGCCGGCTCAGGACGGCTGGCCCGAGGGGGGCTGATCGCGCCTGGCCGGCGGTCACACTGGTGTGGCTGCTCCACCTCCCTCCATGGCTCCCCTGCCGCCCCCCGAGCCCTCCACCCACCTGGAAACCACGGCGGCACTTGAAGCCCGCAAACTTCGCTTCGAGCTCAACCGGGTGCTGCTGCCGATGGGGGTGGAGGGCACCTACGGGATCATTCGCCATCCCGGGGCCTCCCTGGCTGTGCCGGTGCTGGCTGACGGGCGGGTGGTGGTGCTGCGCCAGTACCGCTTCGCCGTGGAGCGCCGCATCCTCGAGTTCCCCGCCGGCACCCTGGAAGACGGCGAAGACCCCCTGGAGTCGATGCAGCGGGAGCTGGGGGAGGAGGCCGGCTACAGCGCCACCCGCTGGGATTCCCTGGGCCTGATGCTGCCCTGCCCCGGTTATTCCGATGAGGTGATCCATCTATTCCTGGCCAGGGATCTCTCGCCCCTCAGCGAGCGGCCCCCGGGCGATGACGACGAGGATCTGCAGGTGCTGCTGCTTGAGCCCGCCGCCCTTGATTCGGCCCTGGCCAGCGGTGATGAAGCCCTTGATGGCAAGAGCGTCACCGCCTGGTTCCGGGCCCGCCAGCTGCTCGGCCTCGCATGAGCTCGCCCCGCTGGTTGTTCTGGCACCGCCGCGATCTGCGCCTGGCCGACAACCTGGGCCTGGCCGCCGCCGCCCGCGCCACCGCCGCCGTCACCGGCGTGTTCATCGTCGATCCAGCTCAGGAGGAGGCCCTCGACCGTTCCGCGTCCCGTCTCTGGTTCCAGAGCGAGAGCCTGCTGGAGCTGCAGCGCCGCTGGCGCGAGGCCGGCTCCCGGCTGCTCCTGGTGCGGGGGGATCCGGCTGAGCTGCTGCCACAGCTGGCGGAGGCCAGCGGCGCTGAAGTGGTGGCCTGGAACCGCGATGTGGAGCCCTGGGCCCGCGCCCGCGATCGTCGTGTCGCTGAGGCCCTGCGCGCCAGCGGCTGCAAGCTGCTGGCCGACTGGGACCAGTTGCTGGTACCCCCAGAGACCCTGGCCACCGGCGCCGGGGACCCCTACCGGGTCTACGGCCCCTACTTCCGGGCCTGGCGCCGGCGGATCGAGCAGGCCGGTCCCGAGAGCACGGCCCCCGTTCCCGCCCCATCGGGCCTGATCGATCTCGATCCTGCTGCGATGCCCGCCGAGCGCCGCCGGCTCTGGGACCGGATGAGCTGGTTGGAGCCGGCGCCCAGCCCCTTCGCGGGCGCTGATCTCTGCCCCTGCCGTCCCGGTGAGGCGGCCGCTGCCGCCCAGCTGGCTGCCTTCGCCGATGGGCCCCTGCTGAGTTATGAGTCAGGCCGCAACCTGCCGGCGGAGCCGGGCACCTCGGGCCTGAGCGCGGCGCTCAGGTTCGGCACCCTCAGCCCACGCCAGGCCTGGGCCGCCGCCCAGGAGCAGCGCCCACGGGCCCGCAGCGAGGAGGAGCACCAGGCGATCACGGTCTGGGAGCAGGAACTGGCCTGGCGCGAGTTCTACCAGCAGGCCCTCTTCCATTTCCCGGAACTGGCTGACGGTCCCTACCGCCCCCAGTGGCGCCACTTCCCCTGGGAGAACGACGAGGCCCGATTCGTGGCCTGGTGTGAGGGTCTCACCGGCGTGCCGATCGTGGATGCCGCCATGCGCCAGCTCAACGCCTCAGGCTGGATGCACAACCGCTGCCGGATGATCGTGGCCTCCTTCCTGGTGAAGGATCTGATCGTGGACTGGCGCTGGGGCGAACGCCGGTTCATGGACCAGCTGGTCGACGGTGATCTGGCGGCCAACAACGGCGGCTGGCAGTGGAGTGCCAGCAGCGGCATGGATCCCAAACCCCTGCGCATCTTCAACCCCTACACCCAGGCGGCCCGCTTCGATCCCGAAGCCGCCTACATCCGCCGCTGGTTGCCTGAGCTCTCCCATGTGGCCAGCGCCGATCTGATCCGTGGGGAGATCGCGCCCATGGAGCGCCGGGGGTACCCGGGGCCGATCGTGAACCACAAGACGCAGCAGGCCCGTTTCAAGGCGCTCCATGCCGCGCTGGCGCCTCCGGCTCAGGAGGCCAGGCTGAGGGGCTGAGCCACCAGCTGCCGCATCACCGCGGTCACGGTGGCCTGCTGGGCGGAGCTGAGTTCAGGGAAGATCGGCAGGCTGAGCACCTCGGCCGTGAGCCGCTCGGTGATCGGCAGGCTGCCGGGCCCGTAGCCCAGCTCTTCGTAGGCCGGTTGACGGTGGATCGGGATCGGGTAGTAGATGATCGTGTTCACGCCGGCCTCGGCCAGGGCCTGCTTCAGCCAGTCGCGGCAGCAGCTCTCGGGCAGTCCGTAGGCGGCGCTGTCGCCGGAGGGCACGCAGCTGCCGCCACAGCCCGCCTCGGCCGCTGGGCAGCGGGGGATGCGCACCACGAACTGGTTCCAGCTGTGGCCGCTGGGGCCCGGTTCCGGCAGGACCAGCCCCTGCAGGTCAGCCAGCTCGCGCCGGTAGGTGTCAGCCAGATGGCGCCGCCGCTCCACCCACTCCGGCAGATGGGGCAGCTTCACGCTCAGCACGGCAGCCTGCAGGGCGTCGAGGCGGCTGTTGTATCCCAGCGACGTGTGCAGGTAGCGGCGCGGCATGCCGTGCACCGCCAGCTCCCGGATGCGGGCGGCCAGTGCCGGATCCCGGCAGGTGACCGCACCGCCGTCCCCGGCGCCCCCCAGGTTCTTGGTGGGGAAGAAGCTGAAGCAGCCGGCATCACCCCAGCTGCCCACAGGCCGCCCGGCCCAGCTGGCGCCGGTGGCCTGGGCACAGTCTTCGATCACCCGCAGGTCGTGGGCGGCGGCGAGTGCCCCCAGGCGCTCCATGTCCACCGGCCGCCCGAACAGATGCACCGGCATCACCGCCCTGGTGGCCGGGGTGATGGCGGCCTCGATCAGCTCGAGATCGATCAGGTAGGTGGCCTCATCCACATCCACGAACACGGGCGTGGCGCCCACGGCGCTGATCGCTTCGGCGGTGGCGAAGAAGCTGAAGGAGCTGGTGATCACCTCATCGCCCTCGCCGATGCCCAGGCCCCTCAGGGCCAGCACCAGGGCGTCGGTGCCGCTGTTGCAGCCGATGGCGTGGGGAGCGCCCACGGCCTGGGCGAACTGTTGCTCGAAGCGTGCAATCGTGGCGCCCCCGATGTATTGCCCACTGCGCAACACCTGCAGAACGGCGTCTTCGAGGGCCTCACCCAGTTGATGAAGCTGCTCGGTGAGATCGAAGGGGGGCACCTGCATGAAAGCAACCTTAAGCCCCTCCCAGGGTCAGGCCCAGGCCGGCTCCAGCCCCGGGTGCCACTTGATGTTGCAACCGATTGCAGGCTTCTGATCAGTGTTCGGCGGCCGCCCCGCCAGCAGGGCTTCGAGGGCCTCACGCAGGTCGGCGCCATCCAGGGGCAGGTCGTTGCCTGGACGGCTGGCATCGAGCTGCCCCCGGTACACCAGGCGCCGCTCGGCATCGAACAGAAACAGGTCCGGGGTGCAGGCCGCCCTGAAAGCCCGCGCCACGCTCTGGTCGGGGTCGAGCAGGTAGGGGAAACCCCAGCCGCAGCGACGGCGCTGCTCCGCCAGCTGCTCCGCTCCGTCCTGGGGGTGGGTGATCAGGCTGTTGCTGGCGATGGCCAGGATCGTGACCCGCTCGCCGTAGTCGCGATCGATCCGGCTCAGTTCCGCCTCGATGTGCTTCACGAAGGGGCAGTGGGCGCAGAGGAACAGCACCAGCACCGGCCGCGGCGGCAGCCCGGAGCTGCTCACCATGTCCCCGTCCAGGTTCCGCAGCGTGAACGAGGGCAGGGGATGGGCCAGCGGCAGCATCGTCGAGGGAGTCAGTGCCATGGATCGACCGTCGCTGGAGTGATTGTCGCGTCCATGGCTGCGGCGCGCCCGGGGCAGGATCCCCCCACTTGCGACCATCCCTTGGCCCGGCCACCCCATCGCCCGGCACCGCCCCTGGTCGCGCTTGCCGCCCTGGTGGCGCTGGCCGCGGTGGCCGGCTGTGTCCCCGCCCACCACCGCCCCAGCTGGCGCCTCTTTCCCCTGCAGCGGCAGCAGACCCACGACGGCCTGGCGGTGGTCAGCCAGCCTGACGGCTACGGGCTGCACATCTGGCTCGAGACCGACACCCGCCGCAAGGGTGTCTGCAGCCCGCGCTGGCTGCCGGATCCAGCGAGGCTGTTCAACGGCAACGGCAGTCACCCCTTCAGCTCGGGCCTGGCCAGCCGCGAGGAGTTCTTTGCCGCCGTGGCCCGCCGCGACGTGCGCCAGGCCCTGCGCAGGGAACTGGAGGCGCTCTGCCAGAGCCGGGCCCCACGCAGCACCTGGGAGTGGGTCGAGCCGCCCCTGAATCCATCTCAGGTGAAGGTGGAGACGCTGCCGATGCTGGAGGAGGAGGACCTGCTCACCGATCCCGAGACGATCCGAGAGCAGGAGCAGGACCCCGGGCAGGAGGACCCCACAGAGCCGGAGGCGGACGCCGGAAACCCCTGAACTCAGGGCTCAGATCACGGCGAGGCTGCCGGCGTAGCCCTCCGGCAGGTGCAGATCGTGCAGCTCAAGGCCTGGTGGTGGAGGGGATCCGGCGGCGGCCAGGCCGTGTCCCGTGGCCTTCAGCACCGCCTCCAGCCGGCACCACTGCTGCAGAAAGCCGCCTGGCTGCTCCTCGGGGGGAAGCGCCAGCAGGGCTTCACAGCCACCGCTGGGCAGATGGCGTCGGGCGATCGCCTCCCAGTTGGGGACGGGCCGCTGCCGCTCCACATCCACCCCCACGGGCCGCCGTGGGTGCAGCGCCAGCAGCACCAGGGCACCCGAGTGGGCCAGGTTGAACTGCATGGCGCCCCGCTCGTCCAGGGCGGGCTTGCCCTGGGGGCCCAGGCGAAAGTGCAGCCGCGCGGGCTCCAGCCCCAGAGCTTCCCCCAGCCGCTGCCGCAGCAGACCCCGTCCCAGCAGGAAATGGTCCCGGTCCCCGGGCTGACGCCAGCTCCGCAGCCGCTGGCGCTCCTCGCTGGAGAGCAGCGCCAGCAGCTCCGCGCGCCGCGAGGGGGTGAGCCAGCCCAGCCCTGCCATCCACACCGTGGCCGGCAGCCGGGGATCCTCCAGCTGGCGTGGCGAGGCCTGCAGCGGGTCGCTGGGATCCATCAGCGCGGTCAAGGCGTGGGGTGATCGGGCCGCAGCCGGGGCCCGGCCGATCGCCAGTAGCGGCTGAAGCGGCGCAGATCCACCGGCTCCGGCAGGAGCACGAAGGGCTCGGGCTCCAGCACCTGCAGGGGCAGGGTGGCGGCCACCGTGGCGGCGATGCCGCCCAGCTGCGGGTCCACCCAGGCGCTGGTCACCACCCCGTCGGCCCGGTGCCTGGCGGCGAAGGCCAGCACCTGCTCGGCTCCGTCGCCCCGGCGGATCGTGACCGGCAGCTCCAGCAGACACTCGTAGAGGAACACGATCCGCTTGAGGCTGATCGGTTCGTCGGCGCCTCCCAGCAGGCCATCGTCGAAGACGAACAGCGCCGGCCGGTCCGGGTGGGCCAGCAGGGCGGGATTGGCCGGCCCCAGGGCTTCGGCGTGGATCCACAGCACCGGGCGTTCCATGCTCAGGTCGTCTCCCCGCTGGCCTCTCCAGCGAACAGCCGGCCCTGCAGCACCTCGTAGCTGGCCTCGAACGGACAGGCCGCCGCGGCCGGGCAGCCCGGGCAATGGCGCCCGGCGCCGAAGCGCTCCAGGTTGGCGCGGTTGAACAGGTAGGGCTTGCTGCTGAAGCTGCTGGCCACCCACTGCCAGCTCAGATTGTTGCTGGCGGGATCGCCGTCGAGCAGATGGCGCAGGAACCAGCGGGCCCCGGCCTGCCAGCGCACCCGGCGCCAGTGCACCACGTAGGCGGCCAGCCACATCCGTTCGTGGTTGTGCAGCCAGCCGGTGTCGATCAGCTGGCGCGCGAAGGCATCGATGCAGGCCAGGCCGCTGCGGCCCTCGCGGATGTCCGCCGGCAGCTCTCGGGCGTAAGCCTCCTCCGGGTGGCCGGTCTTGAGGGGCTCCAGGTTGTCCCAGATGCGATCCCCCAGCCGGCGCCGGAGCCGCTGCCAGTAGTCGCGCCAGGCCAGCTCCTGCAACAGCTTCTCGCTCACCGGCCCTGGCCCCCTGGTCATGCGTCGCTGCACCGTGTCGCGCACCTGCGCCAGGGTCACCACCCCGTGGCGGATGTAGGGGGAGAGACCGCTCACGGCTCCATCCAGGTGGTTGCGGCTGGCGGCGTAGCGCACAGGATCCACGGCCTCCAGGGCTGCCAGCGCCGGCTTGGATCCCCCCCTGATCGTGCTGGCGCCCCCTTCGGCGCGGGGAAAGCGTGCCGCCAGCTCACGCACCAGGGCGTCGCGGTCGCTGAAGGTGCGCGGCAGATCGCCTCTGCCGGGCTGCAGGGGCGGCGTGGTGTCTGAAACGGGAGCGCTGGGCGTCATCACTGGCTGAGGGGCGCGGCCTGGTGCCGCCGGATGCGGTGGAGGAGAATCCCCCCACTGTCTTCGGCCGGCACTCGGCGCCTCTCCCATGCTCCTCGATCTGCGCGGCAAGAAAGCCCTCGTCACAGGCATCGCCAACAACCGCTCGATCGCCTGGGGCATCGCCCAGCAGCTGGCCGCGGCCGGCTGCGAGCTGGGAGTCACCTATCTGCCGGATGAGAAGGGCCGCTTCGAGGGCAAGGTGCGGGAACTCACCGCGCCGCTGAACCCCAGCCTGTTCGAGCCGCTCAACGTGCAGGACCCGGCCCAGATCGAGGCGGTGTTCGAGCAGGTGAAGCAGCAGTGGGGCTCGATCGACGTGCTCGTCCACTGCCTCGCCTTCGCCGGCAAGGATGAACTGATCGGCAACTACTCCGACATCAGCCCAGAGGGTTTCGCCCGGGCTCTGGAGGTGAGCGCCTACTCCCTGGCCCCCCTCTGCCGTCACGCCAAGCCCCTGTTCAGTGAGGGCGCCAGCGTGATCACCCTCAGCTATCTCGGGGCGGAGCGGGCCATCCCCAACTACAACGTGATGGGTGTGGCCAAGGCGGCCCTGGAGGCGAGTGTGCGCTATCTGGCCGCTGAACTTGGGCCGGAGAAGCAGGTGCGGGTGAACGCCATCAGCGCCGGTCCGATCCGCACCCTGGCCAGCTCCGCCATCGGCGGCATCCTCGAGATGATCCACAACGTCGAGGAGAAGGCTCCGCTCAAGCGCACCGTCACGCAGGACGAGGTGGGCGCCACCGCCGCCTTCCTGGCCAGCCCCCTGGCCTCGGGCATCACCGGCCAGGTGATCTACGTGGATGCCGGTTACTGCATCACGGGGATGTGATCAGGGCCTCCAAGTGCGTCGGCATCACCGATCCCATCCAGTCGATGGTGGTGGTGTGCAGGTTGTAGAAGGCGGCTTCCACCTGAAGACGGCCGGCGCGCATCAGGTCGGTGAGCAGCACGCTGGAATCCACCAGGTTGCGGGCCGCATTGAGGGTGTGGTGGCGGGAGGCCTGATCGAGGTCGTGGTGGCCGCCGAGATTGATCAGCTCCATGCGCAGCTGACCCACCAGCTGGGCCAGGCTTGGGGTGAGCGTCAGCGCAGGGTTCAGGGCCGCCTCCACGGCGCCGCAGCGCTCATGGCCGAGCACCACGATCACGGGTACGCCCAGATGGGCCACGGCGTATTCCAGCGAGGCGATCGCCGCTGTGGTGGAGAGGGTGCCGGCGTTGCGCACCACGAACAGATCGCCGAAGCCCGTGTCGAACAGCAGCTCCACCGGCACCCGGGAATCGGCGCAGCCCAGCACCGCCGCGGTGGGATGCTGCCCCGTCTCCACCTCGAGCATGCGTTCGCGGCTGCTGTGGGGATGGAGCGACTCCCCGTCCAGGAAGCGCCGATGGCCGGCGCGCAGCTCGGAGAGCACCGCCTGGGGAGAGTCGTTCACGCGGCGGGCGATCGGAGCCACTGATTGTGACCCGATACCGACGTCCGACTTCGGCATGATTGGTACAGTCTCGCGCCAACGCCCCGTGTCCTCTCCCCTGGACCTCGATCACGGCGGCCCCGGCGGCCGCAGCGGCAGCATCCACCGCGTCACGGGTGAAACCGACGTGCGGGTGCGGCTGGGTCTCGATGGCCGCGGCCGCTGCCAGGTGAGCACCGGCGTTCCCTTCCTCGATCACATGCTCCATCAGCTCGCCAGCCATGGCCTGCTGGACCTGGAGATCAGCGCCGAGGGCGACACCCACATCGACGACCACCACACCAACGAGGACGTGGGCATCGCCGTGGGCCAGGCCCTGGCCAAGGCCCTGGGGAGCCGCAAGGGCATCCAGCGCTTCGGCCATTTTGTGGCACCCCTGGATGAGGCGCTGGTGCAGGTGGCGCTCGACTGCTCCGGCCGCCCCCACCTCAGCTGCGATCTCGCCATCCCGGCGCAGAAGATCGGCAGCTACGACACCGAGCTGGTGAAGGAGTTCTTCGTGGCGGTGGTGAACAACAGCGGCCTCACGCTGCACATCCGCCAGCTGGCGGGGGCCAACTCCCACCACATCGTGGAGGCCTGCTTCAAGGCCTTCGCCCGGGCCCTGCGCATGGCCACCGAGATCGACCCGCGCCGCGCCGGCGAGGTGCCCAGCAGCAAGGGCGTACTGGAGCGGGCCGGCGCCTGAGCCGTTGCTCAGCCAGCCTGCTGTGGCGACCGGCTTCATCGCGTGGCGTTTGAAGGTTTCGCGGCCCAGCACCTGCCCCTGGAGGGGACGCGCTGCTCTCCTGCAGGGCTGTTCAGCGGTGCATCCACGCTGTCACACTCCGTTACGTGATGATGGAGGGATCCCCGCGCGAATGAGCGATGACCATCGCCCCCAGTCGACCCGAGCCCGGCAACCCCGCGGCCGCTGCCGCCGCGCCGGCCCAGGCCCCCGGTTACGACCGCGGCGACTGGGCCAGCGCCTTCCGCAATGTGGGCACGGAACTCACGGCCGTGCCGCTGGCCACGTCCAGCGGCACCATCCCGAGCGAGCTGAGCGGCAGCCTGTACCGCAATGGGCCCGGGCGGCTGGAGCGTGGCGGACGCTGGGTGCACCATCCCTTTGATGGCGACGGCATGATCACCGCCGTGCGCTTCGCGGGCGGTGAGGCCCACCTCTCCAACCGCTTCGTGCGGACCGAGGGCTGGCTGGCGGAGGAGGAGGCCGGCAAGGTGCTCTACAGGGGGGTGTTCGGCAGCCAGAAGCCTGGGGGGCCATTGGCCAACGCCTTCGACCTGCGCCTGAAGAACATCGCCAACACCCACGTGGTGCGGCTGGGAGAGAAGCTGCTGGCCCTCTGGGAGGCCAGCTCCCCCCACAGCCTCGATCCCACCACGCTCGAAACGGAGGGGGTCGAGCTCCTCGGGGGCGTGCTGGCCGATGGTGAGGCCTTCAGTGCCCATCCCCGCTTCGATCCCGGCCACCACGGCCAGCAGCGCATGGTCACCTTCGGGGTCAAGGCAGGCCCGCGCAGCACCATCCGCCTGATGGAGTTCGACGCCGGCCCCGATGCGGCTGCAGGGGACCTGGTGGCGGATCAGAAGCGCAGCTTCAACGGCTTCGCCTTCCTGCATGACTTCGCCATCACCCCGAACTGGGCGGTGTTCCTGCAGAACGCCATGAACTTCAACCCGTTGGGGTTCGTGCTCGGCTGGAAGGGGGCTGCCCAGTGCCTGAGCTCAAAGCCTGGCGAAAGTGGCCAGTTCTGGCTGATCCCTCGCTCTGGCGAGGGGGAGCCTCTGCAGGTGGGTGCTCCCGAAGGCTTCGTCTTCCACCACCTCAATGCCTTCGAGGATCCCGGCGCCGGCGTGGCCGGCCAGTTGGTGGTGGATTCGATTTTCTACGACGATTTCCCCTCGATCGGTCCTGACGTTGATTTCCGCGCCGTCGATTTCGACACCCTGCCCATCGGCCAGCTCAAGCGTTGCCGCATCGACCTGACCAGCGGTGAGGTGAGCACGGAGCTGCTGGAGGAGCGCTGCTGTGAATTCGCCATGGTCAACCCCCAGCGGGTGGGCCTGGAGGCCCGTTACGCCTGGATGGCTGTCACGGAGCAGGAGCGGGGCAATGCCCCCCTGCAGGCGATCGAGAAGCTCGATCTGATCAGCGGGGAGCGCCGGATCTGGAGCGCCGCTCCCCGGGGCTTCGTGAGCGAACCCGTGATGGTGCCGCGCCCCCGGCCCGAGGCCGCGAGCGAGCAACCCGCCGAAGACGATGGCTGGATCCTCTGTGTGGTCTGGAACGGGGCGCGTTGCGCCAGCGACCTGGTGATCCTCAACGCCGCCGATCTCTCCGAGCAGGCGGTGCTGCCCATGCCCCTCGCCCTGCCCCACGGCCTGCACGGCAGCTGGACGGGCGCCTGATGAGACTGTTTTCCGGATTGAACAAGTTTCTGACGCTGGTGGCAGCGCAGCTTTTGCTCTGGGTGTTCCTGCTGGGCCACCCGGTCGCCGCCTGGGCATCCCTGCTCCATTTCAGCGGCGTGCCACCCGCGGATCTGGGCCTGCACGATGGGCTGCTGCGTCCCTGCGTCAGCCCCGCCCACTGCGCCCGCCAGGACTGGCCGCTGGCCGATCCAAAAGCTGCCCTTCGGCAGCTGGCGCTGGAGCTGGAGGCCATTCCAGGCACGGAGATCGAAGCCAGGTCCGGCTCCCCCGAGCTCAGCTACCTCCATGCCACCGCCGAGAGTCAGCTGTTCGGCTTTGCCGACGATCTGGAACTGGCCGTGGATCCCTCCGGGTCCAGCCTCCAGGCCCGCTCGGAATCCCGCCTGGGCGATTCCGACCTTGGCGTCAATGCCCGCCGGCTGGACCACCTGCGCTCCAGCCTCAATCCTGGCTGAGCTTCAGCTCAGCTCAGCTCTGAACATCGCTGCCGCCTGATGGGGGGGCTGGCTACTCGGGCGGCGACGGCGGCGCCACGGGTGCTGTTCCCGCACCTGCCGATCCCGCGGGCTGTGGGGTTACGGGTGTTGGTGGATCAGGAGGGGGGGGTGCTTGCTGTGTTCTGGGCAGTGGCAACACACCTTCGGGGGGTTCGGGATTGGGGGCGGTTTCCGGTCCCACCACCTCCACCGCCGAGCGCTCCACCAGCAGGCGAAAGCGCAGCCCCTGGCGTTCGTTGATCAGTTTCTGCACCTCCGCCACCTGCTTCGGGCTGGGCACATCCGGCCGGTTGGCCCGCACCACCACCCGGATCAGGGGGGGATTCTGGTCCCAGTCGATGGTCATCCCATCGAGCTGGGCCTCCTGGCCCAGGGTCACGGTCTCGCGCACCAGCAGGTTCTGGATCGTGTCCTGCAACTGTCGTTGCAGTGTCTGCTGCCGGCCCCGCTGGACCAGATCGAGGAAGCTGCTGGTCAGGGGAACCACCAGCACCGCCGTCAGGGAGAGGCTGATCAGGCTGAGCCGGCTGCGGCGCATGTGGTGCCGTAGCCCCGGCCCGGATTTGGCCAGCACCACCAAGCAACCGCTCAGGATGCCCAGCAGGTTGGTGAGGTAGAGCAGGCCGGCTCCCAGGGCCAGGCTCCACTGGTTGGCCGAGAGCAGAAGACCCATCACGCATACCGGCGGCACCAGTGCCACGGCAATGGCCGTTCCGGCGAGCGACGAGACCGCCTCGCTGCGCAGCTTGGCGTAGGCGGCGATCCCACCGGCCACCAGGGCGATGCCCAGGTCGAGCAGATTGGGGCTGGTGCGCGAGAGCACCTCGTTGCCGAAATCCGGCAGGCCAGCCAGCTTGCCCAGCAACAACGACAGGCTGACCGTGATCAAGGCCCCCACCAACAGGGTCCCCAGCCCCTGCACCACCATCGGCAGGCGCCCCCGCAGGATGCCGAAGGAGGTGGCCCGCAGCGGCGTGATCCACGGAGCGATGATCATCGCCCCGATCACCACGGCGGCACTGTTGGCCAGCAGGCCGAGGCTGGAGATCAGGGCGGAGCCCAGGGTGAGCACGATGAACACCTGATCCAGCCGGGCGTCCTCGCGGAACTCCATCAGCAGACGTCGCATGCGCTGACGCGGCACGGCGCGTGCCTCCCTGCGCAAGGAAGGGCTGGTCAGAGGCCAGCGCTCTGGTGTCATGGGCCCCAGGTTCGGCGGCACGGAGCGATCAGTCCCGGATGGGAATGGGGCGGTGCGATGGCGGCGAGCCGATCAGGGGCGGCAACTGTAAGCGGTCAATCGGTCCAGAACGGTTGCTTCTTGCCCCGGGGAGCCGCGCCCGTCTGAGCAGGGGCGAGGCTGGAGGTTCGGCTCCGTGAGGGGCGTGAGCCGTCAGGGCGCTGAGAGGCGTTCCCCGATTCATGGGGCTGCCATGATCCTTGGCTTTATGGGCACAATGGCCATGGGGCATGCCAGGCCCCGTCACCGGGTGGTGACCCTGCTGCTGGGTGTGCTGCTGGGCCTTGGTTTCGTCTTCACGCCGGCGATCGCCTCGCCAGCCCAGCTCCCCACGCCCGAGAGCGTTCCGCAGTACTGCGCCAATCCCTCGGCGTGGATCCGTCTGGACGGCAAGAACGTGCTGGAGATTCGCTCGGCCCCCGGAGCCCAGCAGGTCACGGCCTTCGCCGCCCGCGGCAGCAGGACCCTGGCGCAATGGGCCTCCGACTTCACTGTTCAGCCCGAGCAGATCGTGCTGAAGGAGGATCCTCCCTACACGTTGATCGGTGTCAAGCGTGGATCCACATTCGCCGCCTCGATGGCGGTGGATGATCGCGGCAGTGCCTGCTTCGGGCTCAAGCGCCAGGAGCTGGCAACGCGCTATCGCGACAGCCTGCGCCAGGCTGTGTCCGATTACCGCCGGAGCCACACCCAGGACTACTGGTTGCGGGGCACGGCCCTGGCCCTGCTGGTGCTTGGGGTCTACGTGCTCTGGGTGCACCTGCAGACGCTGTTGCGTGGGCGCATCCAGGGCTGGATCGATGAGCAGGAATCGGGGTCGTTCCTGCTGGTGCAACGACGCAGTGGCCAGCTGCTGGATCCAGCTCAGATCCGCTCGGTGCTGCAGGCGCTGCTGCGGCTGATCCACTGGGGGCTGTTGCTGCTGGTCAGCTACCTGCTGATCCCCCTGTTGCTGGGATTCTTCCCGCCCACCCAGGGAATCGCCGAAGGGTTGCGCGGCCAGATTCTGGCGCTGGTGGGCAACCTGCTGGCCGGGGTCCTGGCCACCATCCCGAATCTGTTCTCGATCCTGGTGATCATCGTGATCGCCACGGCGGTCGGACGGTGCAGCAACGCCTGGTTCAAGGCCCTCGATCGCGGGCGGGTTCGTATTCCTGGGTTCTACCAGGAGTGGGCCATGCCCACGGCGCGCCTGGCCACGATCCTGATCGTCCTGGCCAGTGTGGTGCTGGCCTACCCCTACATTCCGGGCTCCAGCAGCAAGGCCTTCCAGGGGGCCGGCCTGCTGCTGGGTGCACTGGCGGCTCTCGGCTCCAGTGCCATCGCCACCAACATCATCAGCGGGATGATGCTGATCTACACCCGGGCCTTTCGCAAGGGAGACCGGGTGGAGATCAACGGCACCATCGGTGTGGTGCAGGACCGAGCCCTGCTGGTGACTCTGATCAAGACACCCCGCAACGAACTCGTGAGCATTCCCAATGCCACGGTGATCTCGGCCTCCATTCTCAACTTCAGCTTCTCCCGCCGGGAGATCTCCAGGCCCGTGGCCATTGCCACCACCGTCACCATCGGCTACGACGTGCCCTGGCGACGGGTTCATGAGCTGATGCTCGCCGCCGCCGACAGCGTCGAGGGCATCACCGACGAGGTCAGTCCCTCTGTGTTCCAGACCTCCCTCAACGATTTCCACATCAGTTATGAGCTGAATGCTTTCGTCAGGGATGTGGACAGCTATCGCCAGACCCTCTCGGATCTATTGGCGGCCCTGCAGGATCAGTTCGCAGCGGCGCAGGTGGAGATTCTCTCGCCGGGATATCACGCGATCCGCAGTGGTCGGGCCAGCACGGTGCCCCCCACCTACGGCACTCCCTGATCCGGTGGCGCCACCGGGGATTCACCGGCGCGGCCGGCCAGCAGGGCCTGGAGCCCCGCACTGAGCTCAGGCGGCAGGGCAAGTTGCAGACTCTCGCCGCCCAGATGCAGATCCCGCTGGGGGAAGGGGATCGTGATCTCTCGGCGGCGGAGAAGGGCTTCGATCCGGTAGTTGAGATCGCTGATGATCTCGTACTGGCGCATGGGTTGGTTGATCCAGACCAGCAGGGAGAAGTCGAGGGAGCTGTCGCCGAAACCGGTGAAGAACACACTTGGTTTGGGCTCCTGGAGAATGCCGGAATAGCCTTTGCACGCTTCCACCAGCGCATTACGCACCGCGTTGCAATCTGAGCCGTAGGCCACCCCCACGGGCAGGATCAGGCGGGAGGTGGGACTGCCATGGCTCCAGTTCACCACCTGGGATTCAAGGAATTCCGAGTTCGGCACGATGATCGAGATCCGATCCAGGGTCACCACCTCGGTGCTGCGCAGGCTGATCTTCTGAACGGTGCCCTGAAGCTCACCGATCTCCACGAAATCGCCCACCTGAATCGGCCGCTCGAAGATGATGATCAGGCCACTGATGAAATTCTTGGTGATTCCCTGCAGTCCAAGGCCCAGGGCAACGCCGAACACACTGGCGAACAGGGCCAGGGAGCTCAGGTCGAGCCCCCAGAGCTGCAGCAGCACCAGCGAGCCGATGAACAGCAGGGCGTATTGCAGCACGAAGGCGATCGCTTCCTGGTTGCCCTTGCCGATCCCGGTGTACTGAAGAACGCGGGTGCGCAGCATCCGTTGCAGCATTCCCAGCCCATTGGCCAGGGCCAGGAACAGGGTGATCAGCACGATCACATCCAGCACCGAATAGCTGCGCTCCCCCAGGGGCAGGAAGGGGGACGCGAGGCTGTCGGAGAGGGCGCCCCGCAGCCGTTGCAAGCCCATCCGACTGATCGGAAACAGGTCGGCCACGGTTCCGGCCACGCTGATCCAGAGCGCTGCCTGCAGCACTCGCAGCAGTCCCCTGAGCAGCAGGCCCGTGCCCCCGGGGTTCTCCTTCTTGTCGCTGTCGGGGCCAGGTTGTGGCCAGGCCTGCGTAAAGGCCCGCCGGAAGATGGTCCCCAGCAGGCGCTGCAGCAGGAAGGCCCCCAGCAGCAGCAGCAGCGAGCGCAACAGCATGCTGCGGATGTAGGTGGGCTTGCGCTGGAGCCGCGCTTGCTCGAGGGCCTCCTCCAGGCGACGGCGCCAGGCTTCCGCCTGCTCCTCCAGGCTCACCCCCTCCGGAGCGTCCAGGCGGGTCACAGTCAGCAGGGAGGTGCCGTTGAGGGTGATCACCGGCAGCTCGTTGCGTTCCACCACCTCAATCACGGCTGCCCTGGGGGTCTCGGCGGCGCGCTGGAGCAGCCCATTGGCCGCGTCAACCCTTTGCTCGGCGCTGAAGTCCTTCGACGTGCGCACCTGAAACAGGCCGTTCCCATCCACCTCCACCAGAGCGGAGGGAATCTCGGGCGCCTCCAGGGATGGGGCCGCGGCGGGCAGGGCCACCAGCAAGGCCACGATCAGCAGAGCGCGCCAGAACCATCCCCGCCGATCAGACCGGGCGTGGCTGCGCTGGCCCGCTGGCTTCGGGGTCATGGGCCGATGTCCTCCCCAGATCTGGGCAACCTACCGAGATCTGAACGCTGCACCTGCTCCTCCGGGTTGCCGACCGGCCAAGGGTTGGCCCCCCGCTCCAGCCCCTCGGCGAGGTAGTGCTCCACCGCCCGCTCGATGTTGCGGTGCATCCGCTCCCTGCCCAGGCGCTCGCCCAGCTCCGAGCGGCGGATCACCTCCAGCACCGTGGGGTTCAGCCCCGCCAGCCACAGGGAGATCCCCTCCCGCTCCAGACGCCGCTCCGCCTCGATGATCGTCTTCAGGGCGGAGTACTCGATGTCGATCACAGCGCTGCCATCGAGCACCACCACCCGCGGGTGGTGCCGATCCACCTCGGCGCGCATCCTCAGGAGCACGCCATGGGCGTTCGCGAAGAACAGGCGCCCCTCGGCCCGGAGCAGCAGCAGCCCCGGCCAGGTTTCATCGTGGGGATGCCGGGCGGACAGTGGCCGGAACACATCGGTGCCACGCTTGCGGCCGATGGCATACACCGGAGGGTTCACCGCCTGCTGCACCAGCGCCAGCAGGGAGAGGATCACCGCCACGAGGATGCCCTGGAGGGTTCCAAGGACCACCACCCCCAGGAAAGCCACCAGCGCCCAGCGGAATTCGATGTCGCGGACACGGCGGATGGCCAGAAATTCGCCAGGGGCGATCAATTCGAACGAATAGACGATCACCACCACCGCCAGGGCCGCCAGGGGCATCAGCGCGATCCAGGGGGCGAGCAGCAGCAGCGTGGCGAGTGCGGCTCCTGCCGTGACCAGCTCCGCCATCTGACTGCGGGCACCGGCCTGGCGGTTCACCGCCGTCTGGGTGGTGCCGCCGCCTGCCGCCATCGCCCCGAAGAAGCCGCCGCCGATGTTGGCCAGCCCGAGAGCCAGCAGCTCCCGGTCGGGTTGCGGAGAAGGTTCATCGCTGGCGCGGAAGGCGCGCGCTGCGGCGATGCTTTCCGTGAAACTCATCATGGCGATGCCGGCCGCCCCTGGCCAGAGACCGCTGAGCAGATCCAGTCGCGGCAAACTCAGTCCAGGCAGCCCCCTGGGCACGGCGCCCACCAGCTCCACGCCGAAGCGATCGAGGCCCAGCAGGGCACAACCGGCGATCGCCATGGCCACCACCACCAGCGGCGCCGGCACCCACGGCAGCCCACGCTTCAGGCCGAAGAGCAGGCCGAACAGAGCGGCCGAGAGCAGCACCGTGGCCAGCGAAGCCTTGGGGATCCCAACCAGCAGCGCAGCGAGGTCGCGGAAGAAGCCTTCCTTCTCCCCATGCAGCCCCAGCAACTTGGGCAGCTGATCCACCACGATCACCAGACCGATGCCTGACTTGAAGCCCACCAGCACCGATTCGGAGATGAAGTTGGCGATGAAACCGAGTCGCAGCAGGGCCGCGCCGCAGAGCATGGCGCCCACCAGCAGGGTCAGGGTGGTGCTGGCCGCCACCAGGGCGCTGGGATCATCCAACGGCGAGAGCCGGTTCAGCTCGCTGCCCACAAGGATCGCCAGGGTGGTGGTGGTGCTCACGCTCAGGGGTCTGGAGCTGCCCAGCAGGGCGTACACCGCCATCGGCACCAGGGCTGTGTACAGACCCACCTGCACAGGGAGGCCGGCGATGGTGGCGTAGGCCATCGCCTTGGGCAGCACCACCGCGGCGGCGGTCAGTCCGGCCGCCAGATCCTCCTGCCCCAGTCCTCGCCGGTAGCCGATGGGCAGAAGAGAGGCAGGAAACCGGGCCATGGCTGGAACTGGAGAAGTCGGACGATCGATCTGTGGTCAAAGGCAACGGCTTGCTGCCCGCTTTCAGTTCTGTTGTCAGGATGACAACAAAGCCCGCCGCTGACTGGGAGTTCTTCAGCCATGCAACTCCACGTTCCATCTCCAGGACCCTTTGTCCCACTTGCCCTGGCCGCGGCCTCACTCCTGAGTTGGGCGGCAATTCCGGCACCGGCTCGCTCGGAGCTGCTCTACAAACTCGAGACGGAGTGCAGCCTGAAGAGTGGGCCGGCCCAGCCCTGCATCGTGGAGGCCACCAATGAAGAGGGAGCCACCCTCTACCGCCACACGATCGGCGAGAAGGAGGAGCTCATCAAAATCACCAGCACCCCCACCCGCATGAGTCTCTGGGATCCAGCCGGCAAGACGTGGACCTATCTGACCTCGGCGGGTGCCTTGTTCTCGACCAACACCATCTGCTTCAACGGCCGAGATCTCTGCGTCGTCAATGCCAATTATCTCAACAGCGTTGTGGAGGAACGGCCCGAGGCCACCGAGGGGAGAGATCTGATTCGGGTCAAATTCGGAGCGGATGGCCGGGTCGACCTCAGCTGCTACGACGAGGCCTGTGAGGAGGTGAACTGATGAAACGGCCCCTCTCAGTTTTCGGTGTGCTGCTGGCCGCGGTGATGGCCCTGCCGGCCACCCCCTCCCACGGGGCTTTGGAGTCAGTCCCCCCGGCCCTCGACACCAGCGAGCAGCTGGCCCAGAGGGGCGGCGGCAGGCGCTCCGGCGGGAGCCGGAGTCGTGGGGGAAGCCGGAGTCGCGGAGGGAGCCGCGGATCCTCGTCGAGGGGCAGAAGTGGCTTCAGGAATTCAGGCTCCAGCCTCAACCGCGGCTCGAGAAAACCGCGAAGCGGCTGGAGCAACACGTCGAGGCAGAGGGGTGGGCCTTCGATGAATCGCTCCTACCGGAGCGGGAGTGGCAACATCAACCGCAATGTGAATCGGAATCGGAATCGAGCGGTCAACCGGAATTTCAACCGGAATGTCAACCGAAATGTGAATCGAAATGTGAATCGGAATCGAGCGATCAATCGAAATTTTGATCGCCGTGTGGGCAACCGCCGGGGCTACAACTACAACCGGGCGAACAACAACTGGCGCCGCTACAACAGTGGTTACCGCTACCGGGGGGGCTGGGCGCGGCCCGGCTGGGGATACGCCCGTCCCTGGAACCACGGCTGGTATGGCGGTTGGTCGCGGCCCAACTGGGGTTGGTGGGGGGCGAGTGCAGCGGTCTGGGGCGTCACCACGCTGGCAACGGCCGCCATCATCAATTCGTCCGTCGATAACGCCGTGACCACCAAGACGGAGTACATCGTGGTGCCGAACACCGATTACCAGCTGTACTACGGATCAGTCCAACCCACCAACGACGATTCAGTGACCTTCCTGGTCAAAGCCGGTGATGGCGATTACCAGATCACGGCTGACTGCAAGGCCGGCACCCTCAACGGCCAGCAACCCGGCAACGCCTCCGAAGCTGAGCTGCTGAACGCCGTCTGTCAGGTGGCCTTCGGTTCGGTCTGATCGACAGCGGCCTGCCTTGAAGCGGTGCACGCCTTGGCGTGTGGTTGTTGACCTGCTTGATGGTCAATAATGATCATGCGACTCCGGTGATTTCGCGCTGTTGCCATTTCAGAAACAGGGTGGAGATGATCACCGTGATCAACACATAAGAGAGGATGCCGGGGATCAGTTCAGGCATCCCTGGTTGATAGGTCAGGGCCAGTTGAGCCGCCAGGCCCGTGTTGCGCATCCCCGTCACCAGCGCCACCGTTCGACGCTCCAGCGGATCCCGTCCGGCCAGGCCATAGCCGATCGCCAGGCTGAAAACGCAGAGGCCGGCCATCGCGGCCAGGGCCAGCAGGTTCTGCTGGAGGAAGGGCACCAGCTGACTGCCGCTCAGCACCAGCAGAGCCACCAGCATCAGCATCAGCATCAGGGTGGCCAGGGCACCGAGAGCACGGCTGCAACGCTGGGCCAGCTGCGGCTTCCACTGCCCCAGCAGCACGCCGGCGATCACGGGCAGCACCTGCACCTGCAGCACCTGCATCGCCACCTGGGCCGGGTTGATCTCCCACCCGTCGATCTCCCACCCGTTAAGGGCGACGCTGGCCTTGAACACGACCGCCATCAGGGGAATGGTGAGGATGGCCAGCAGCGCCGCCGCGATCTGCAGCCGCGCCGCGAGCTCAGCGGTGCCGCCACTGCCGCGCACCCGGAACAGAATGAGCGGGGCGCTGGGACACACCAGCATCAGGGCCATGGCTGCCCAGGCAGGCCGTGTCAGCACCCCTTGCAAGGGCAGCAACACCAGCACCAGCCCGGCCAGGGGCACCAGCAGGCAGGTGCCGATCACCACACGCCAGAGAAAGCCGGGGCGATCCCTCAGCAGCATGAACGGGTAGTCCTTCAGCCCCAGGCCAAGGCTGAACATGAGCGTCACGATGGTGGCCGTGACCAGCAGCGCTGCAGACTGGGGCATGGGAGCTAGGTGACTGAGGTGCCGGTCACCAGCAGGGCAAAGGCCGCAATGCCGATGATCGTGAGAGCAATGGCCGTGAAGACGGTGATCGAGCGCTGATCGACATACACGAAGTCATCGCGTCGAATCAGCTTGAGGGTGCGCAGATGCTGCCGGGTGGCTGAGGCCATGGCCAGAATGCCGATCAGCACGAAGCCAATCGCCACCAGACGCACGCTCATGCTGGCATGGTCGCTGCCGTCGAAACGGCTGCGGTTGATGGCGGCGATGATTTTGTCGAGACCGAAGCCGAAACTGATCAGCGACAGGCAGGTGCGGATCCAGGCCATCATCGTGCGCTCGGCGGCGGCCCGATTGCGCTCCTTGGCCAGTTCGTTGTTGAGATTTCCCATCAGTATGAGGTGGCTGTAGTGCCGGATGTCCGCTCACGCTCGGCATCTTCCAGCTTCCGTTCGGCTTCCACCTCGCGGCCGAGAAAGACGTTGAGAAAGGTTCGAATCACAGCCACCACCGTCAGCTGAATCAGATTCTCATTCGAGGGGGTCGTGGTGGTGGCGACGATGTCGGCCGCCAGTTGGAATTCCAGCGCCATCGATAGCCAGCTGCCGAACGTGAGCCGGGTGCTGTTGAAAGGCCGTCCCTGAGATTGACCGTTGCGACGCAGGCGAAGACTCTGACGAAGGGTGACAAGGAACCCGATGGCCACACAGACAACGGAGACGCCTTCCAGCAGCAGCCGCAACCCCCCGGCGACCAGCTCGAGCAACTCCGTGAAGAGGACAGCAGGCACGGTTCAGCTCCTCACGATGCAACGGAAGCCCATGTGGCAGGTGGAGGTGTCGATGCCCTGGGCCATGCGGGCGGCAGGGCGGTAGCGGCGGCAGTAACTGGGGGCACACAGAAAGGAGCCGCCCTTGACCACCTTGCGGGGGATGGTGCCGTGCTGGGAGCTGGCGTCGATGCTCTCCTGTCGCGAAGCACCGCGCGGGGACTCGATCGTGCAGCAACCTCCCGCCTGCTTGTGGGCCGCCACGGTGGCGCCATGGCCGGCGTACCAGTCGTCGGTCCACTCCCAGACATTGCCGATCATGTCGAGCAGGCCATAGCCATTGGGCGGGAAGCTGCCCACCGGCGAGGTGCGCTCCCAGCCATCGAGCAGGCTGTTGTGGTGGGGGAAGTCCCCCTGGAAAGTGTTGGCCTTCGGCCGCCCGCCGGGATGGAGTTCCTCCCCCCAGGCGAATTCAATTCCCTCCACTCCGCCCCGGGCGGCCCGCTCCCACTCGGCTTCGCTGGGCAAGGCCTTGCCGGCCCAGGCGGCGTAGGCCAGGGCATCCTCATGGGCCACATGCACCACGGGATGGTGGTCGCGGCTCTTGATCGAGCTGCCCGGGCCTTCCGGGTGGCGCCAGTTGGCCCCCTGCAGGTACTGCCACCAGCGGTAGGGGTCGCCCTTGCCGATCGGCCCGGGCGGAGGCACGAACACGATCGATGACGGAGCCAGCAGCTCCGGCAGGGCGTCGGGATAGGTCGCCGGATCCGCCGGCCGCTCGGCCAGGGTCACGTGACCGGTGGCCTTCACGAACTTGCGGAACTGGGCATTGGTCACCGGCGCGCGGTCGATCCAGAA
This sequence comes from Synechococcus sp. BSA11S, assembly GCF_014224355.1. Taxonomy (GTDB): domain Bacteria; phylum Cyanobacteriota; class Cyanobacteriia; order PCC-6307; family Cyanobiaceae; genus Regnicoccus_A. The sequence continues at coordinate 46,493 of NZ_VNWP01000001.1, forward strand.
GCCCTTCACCACCACCCGGTGGGCCGGGGCCTCCTCGGGGTAGTGGTGGTCGGAGCCCATCAGAAAGCTGCCGGCCGGGATCCAGACCATGTCCCGCGCCGGCGGGCGCCCTGGAGGGCGGGCAGTCCGGGCCCTGGACGCTGGAGCAGGCGACATCTGATCCTCAGGAGCTGCCGAGGGGGGCTGTCATCTTCTCGATTGCATCGCTCACCGTGAAGCTGGCCGCTTTCTGGCGGGGCGGGAAGGCCTTGAGGGTCTCCAGTGCCTGGGCCACCCGCGCCTGGGCTGGAATCAGCAGGAAGACATGGTCCAGCATCCAGTCCCAGTAGGTGTTGGAGGTGATGTCGGCCCGCTCGTAGGGATCGGTGAGCAGGTTGAAGATCTTGGGGATACGCAGAACGGTGAAGGGTTCAGCCCAGATCTGCAGCGTGCCGGTGCAGCGCTGCTCCATGAACACGAACTTCCAGTTGTCGTAGCGCAGAGCAGTGAGATCACCGTCGTCAGAGAAGTAGAAGTAGTCGATGCGCGGACTTTTGTCGGTCTTCCCGGTCCAGTAGTCGAGCATGTTGTAGCCATCCAGGTGCACCTTGAAGGTCTTGGTGCCCACCTGATGACCCTCCAGGCACTTCTGCTTGATCTCGGGTTCGCCGGCCGCTGCCAGGATCGTGGGCAGCCAGTCGAGATGGCTGACGATTCCGGTGAGCAGGGTGCCGGGTTCGATGTGGCCTGGCCAGCGCACCATCGCCGGCACACGGTAGGCACCCTCCCAGTTGGAGTTCTTCTCGTTGCGGAAGGGGGTCATGCCGGCATCGGGCCAGCTGTTCATGTGGGGGCCGTTGTCGGTGCTGTACATCACGATCGTGTCGTCAGTGATGCCCAGCTCGTCGACCAGATCGAGCATCTCACCGATGCAGTTGTCGTGATAGATCATCACGTCGTGGTATTCCGATTGCCAGCGTCCCGACTGGCCGATGTCCTGGGGACGGGCATGGGTGCGGAAGTGCATGTGGGTGGTGTTGAACCATACGAAGAAGGGCTCTCCGGACGCCACCGCATCCTTGATGAAGCGCTTGGCCTCCTTCATGAACTCCTCGTCGGCCGTCTCCATCCGCTTCTTGGTGAGCGGGCCGGTGTTCTCAATGCGCTGGGTGCCGTCGCCATTGGCCCAGCAGTGCAACACGCCGCGGGGTCCGAAGTTCTCCTTGAAGTTGGGATAGTCAGCTTCGGGGGGATAGTCGCGCAGCTCGGGCTCTTCCTCGGCATTGAGGTGGTAGAGATTGCCAAAGAACTCATCGAAGCCGTGCATCGTCGGAAGATGCTCGTCGCGGTCGCCGAAGTGGTTCTTGCCGAACTGGCCGGTGCGATAGCCCAGGGGCTTGAGCAACTCGGCGATGGTCGGATCTTCGGCCTGGTAACCAGCCTCAGCGCCTGGCAGGCCCACCTTGCTGAGGCCGGTGCGGATCACGCTCTGGCCGGAGATGAAGGCGGCCCGGCCGGCGGTGCAGCTCTGCTCGGCGTAATAGTGAATGAAGCGGGCGCCTTCCTTGGCGACGCGATCGATGTTGGGGGTCTGGTACCCCATCAGGCCGTCGCTGTAGCAGCTGAGGTTGCTCTGGCCGATGTCGTCGCCCCAGAGGATCAGGACGTTGGGCTTTCCGTTGGGCATGGGAGGTGGGGCCTGTGTTGGCTGCGGGCCTGGCGCTGGAGGGGTTTCCAGCTCCGGCACACGGAGGAACTCACTCACAACATGCCGCCCATGGCAGGCTGGGGCCACTCAGAAAGTGCAAGGGGCGATGGCTCCGCTCCACAGGTTCGAGGCTGTTGAGCAACTGGAAACTCAGCTGCAGGAGGCGGGGCTGGATCTGCGTCTGCTCCAGCTCTCCAACGGCCGCCTCAGCGGCAACCTCGTCGTCCGCAGGCTAGGCCCGCTGCGGTTGCTGCGCCTTCAGGCCAACCGTTGTCTGCACATGGCCGGATCCAAGCCCCTGGATCAACGCCTGGTCTGTCTGAACCTTCTGCCCTCCGGCGGCGGCGCCTCTCTTCGGGCCCACGGCACCACCATCAGCCCCGATCTGCTGTTCGGTCTCGACCCCCGGACGGAGGTTCACCTCTCCACTCCTGAGCAGATGGATCTGGCGGTGGTGATGCTGAATCCCAGCACCCTGACGCGCTGGAGCGGTGGCCAGGGGGACCTTGATCTGGAAGCGGCGCCCTTCCGCTCCAATTGCCTGCCCGTCGATGTCGACAGCCGCGCGCAGCTCCAGCGCCGGTTGCTCAAGCTGTTGCCCCTCCAGGCAGAGCTGCCCCCGGTGCCGGCCGTGTCGCCGCCGGCACTGGATGGAGCTGGTGGTGATCTGTTGCCTCTGCTCGTTGATGCGCTGGAGCAAGGCCTCAGGCTGCGGGGCGGGCCCGACAGCCCGCCGGCACGGATCGAGATGGTCAAGCAGCTGCAGCAGTGGGTCGAGGAGCACCCCCTTGAACCGATCAGCCTGGACCGCCTCAGCCGTCAGGTGTATGTCGGACGGCGCAGCCTGATCCTTGGGTTCAAGGAGCACCTGGGCATGGGCCCGATGGCCTATTTCAAGCTGCGGCGCCTCCATGCCGTCCGCCGTGAGCTGATGGAGGCAGCGCCTGGCGCGATCACGATCTCAGGGCTGGCGGCCTCCTGGGGCTTCCTCAATCCGGGGCACTTCGCCCGGGATTACCGCCGGTTGTTCGGGGAGCTCCCCAGTGCCACGCTCTCCCGCCGGCTCAGCCCCGCCGTCCTGGCCGGGGGGCATCGCACAGCGGTTGACCACCTCCCCGTCGGATCCTGCCGAAACTGAAGGGGCCGCGAACACGCTGGCCCAGTCGTCGCGCATGCTCACCACCGTCCAGCCCTTCCGCGGGGCTTCACGCAACGCCCGATCCAGATGGCCGAAGGCTGATTGGCGGTCGTAGGCCACCTCCCGCTCCGGGTCGTCGTGGTGAACAATCACCCCCAGGCGTGGCCCCGGCAGGCTGGTGGTCCACTCCAGCATCTCGAAATCTCCGTCAGAGTTGCCGAAGGCGGCGATCGGCCTCCGACCGATCAGCTGCTCGATCAGGACCGGTTTCTTGGCCCGATCGGCGACCGTCTGCACCTCGCCCTGGCGCAGGATCACCGGCAAGCCGCCGCGGATGGCGTAGGTGGTGCCGACGCTGGAGCCGATCACCTGCTCCGGGGGGATTCCATAGACCTCCTCGGCGAACACCCGCATGAAGGCCTCGCCACCCGCCGAAACGATGTAGGTGCGGAAGCCGTTGGCCCGCAGGTGGTCCAGCAGCTCCAGCATCGGCTGGTAGGCCAGGGCGGTGTAGGGCCGCTGCAGGGTCGGGTGGCAAGCGCCATTCAGCCACTCGCGCACCAGGTCGCGGAACACGTCGGTGCTCATGCCCGCATGGGTGAGTCCCACCAGATCCAGCAGACCCTTGATGCCCATGGTGAGCACGGCGTCTCCGTTCCCGGCCGCGGCCGCCGCGGCGATGATCGGATTGGAGGCGAGCTCCGGTTGCTGGGCCACCATGGCGCGGGCCCGCTCGATCGCGAAGGCCAGCTGCACGTACATCGGTTGCTCCGACCAGAGCGTTCCGTCGTTGTCGAAGACGGCGATGCGCTCCTCGGGGGGCACATAGGTCTCTCCTCCTTCCCGGCTGACGCTGGCGATGAAGTCCAGGATCCGGGCTCTGGTGGCACCGTCGCGCCAGGAGGGGAGGAGCTCGCTGGCCATGGCGGGGGCCAAAGGGGGCACCATCATCAGGGCGAGAAGGCTTCCCGCCGCTGCCGCCACGACCCGCCTCAGCATTCGGCTCTGCTTCCGGGGTCAGCGAACAGCTGCTGCAGCTGCGGCAGCAGGGCCTCCAGGGCCCGGCCGCGATGCCCCAGGCGCCGCTTCAGTTCAGAGGGCATCTGGGCGAAGCTGAGGCCCGCTTCTGGCACCAGGAACACGGGGTCGTAACCGAAGCCACCGTCACCGCTGGGGGCGTTCAGGATCTCGCCCGTGCAGACCCCCTCCACCTCCAGCACGGTGTGGCCTGCGGGGTCGGCAACAGCCAGGGCGGCCGTGAACCGGGCCCGCCGGTTGCTTTCGCCTGTCAGCTCCGCCAGCAAGCGGGCAATTCGCTCGGAGTCGCTGGGGGCGTAGCGGGCGGAGTGGATGCCGGGTGCACCGCCGAGGGCGTCCACGCTGAGGCCGGAATCGTCGGCCAGGGCCCATTGCCCGGTGATCCTGGCCACGGCTTCGGCCTTGAGGCGAGCGTTGGCGGCGAAGCTGTCGCCGGTTTCGTCCACCACCAGCCCCCTTGGCTGCGGCAGGACCTCCAGTTCCAGTCCCGGGCCCGCCGAGGCCAGCGCGGCCTTGAATTCCCGCAGCTTGCCGGCGTTACCGCTGGCGATCACCAGCACCCTCGCCGTGGGGTGTGGGCCGGCCGCGCTCATGCCGCCTCAGCGAACTGGCGAGCCCACGCCAGGATCTCGCTCACCCGCTCGCGGCTCGGAGCCTCGCTGTAGAGACGAAGCAGCGGTTCGGTGCCCGAGAAGCGCAGCATCAGCCAGTGGCTGGCGCCGAGGCGCAGCTTCACCCCGTCGGTGCTCACCACTTCCTGTACCGGCCAGCCGGCCACGCTGCTGGGGGGATCCTGCGCCAGCTGCTGCTCCAGCCGCTCCCGGCTGGCCATGTCCTTGAGGCGCAGGTCGAGCCGGTCGTAGGCGCTGGCCCCGCCATGGGAGGCCTGCAGCCGGTCGAGGCGCTCGCCCAGGGGCAGGCCGCCCTCCACCAGAGCTTCCAGCACCAGCAGGGCGGCGAAGAGGGCATCCCGCTCGGGCAGGTGCAGGCCGAATCCCACCCCGCCCGATTCCTCGCCGCCCACCAGCACTCCACCGGCGATCATTTCGCTGGCGATGTACTTGAAGCCCACGGGCTTCTCGATCACGGGCCGGCCCAGGCCCTCGGCCACCAGCTGCATCAGGTCGGAGCCGCTCACGGTCTTGATCACGGTGCCCGGCAGGTCCCGCGCCCGGGCGAGGTGATCGATCAGCAGGGGCATCAGCAGCTGAGTGCTGCAGTAGCGGCCGCGTTCATCGATGGCGGCGATGCGGTCGCCGTCGCCGTCGAAGACGATCCCCACCGCCGGCCGGCCGGCCTCGCCGCTGGCGCGGACGGCTGCGATCAGCTCCTGCAGGTAGGGCGCCAGGGGCTCGGGCGGGTGGCCGCCGAAGAGCGGATCGCGCCAGGAGCGGATCTCCTCGATGCAGCCATCTCCGGCGCTGGGGCCTGAACCGGCTGCCAACAGCGCCGGCAGTCCGCCGGCCGCGGAGCCGTGCATGGGATCGACGATCACCCGCAGCCTCATCCCCTCCAGTCCCCTGCGCAGGGTGCTGGTGTCCACCAGCTCGCGCAGGCCCGCCAGGTAACCGCCCCAGCCATCGAAGCGGGGCGTGTCGCCGGGGATCGGCACGGTGATGCCCCCAGCCTCCAGCCGCTTCTCCACAGCGGCGGTGAACGACTCCTCCACCGAGCCGCCGAAGTGCCCTTTGATCTTCAGGCCGATCCACTCCGGCGGGTTGTGGCTGGCGGTGATCACCAGGGCCCCGAGAGCGCTCCGCTCCACCACGGCCCAGCTGCAGGCGGGCGTGGGCACGGCCGACTCGGTGAGCACCGGCTCGAGATCGGCCCCGCGCACGGCGCTGGAGATGGCCTCAGCCAGCTCCGGTGCCAGGAAGCGGCGGTCGTAGCCGATCACCACCTCCCGGCTGTTCAGCTGTGCCGGGGCCGCACGTTCCAGCTCGCGGGCCGCGGCAGCGGCCACCACCAGCAGCCGTTCCAGGGTCACATCGACGCCGAGGATGCCGCGCCAGCCATCGGTGCCGAAACGGATGGGACTGGGCTCCAGGGGCAGGGGGGCAGAAGCCATGGGGGCAGCGGCATTGAGTAGCTCGTAGCAGCCGGCCGGCCGGCCTGGGTTCGAGCAGGTGCCGGCCTGGCGGCAGGCCACCGCCCGCCGTAGCCTGCCGCCATGCCCGCTGAACCCTCCAACCGGCTGTTGACCGACCGGTTGCTGCGCAGCTGGTTGCGATGCCGGCGACGGGCCTGGCTCGACCGCCATGGGGATCCCGGCCAGAGGCTCTGGAGTGCCCACCGTGCCCTCCAGCTCGACGACCAGCAGCGCTGTTTCGTGAGCCTGCTGGAACGGCGCCCCCAGGCCGGTGAAGCCGCCTGCGCCACCGGTGCCCCGGCGGTGGTGGGGGTGCGCCTGCGGGGCAGCGGCCCTGCAGGCCTGGCGCTGGAGGGCCATCCACCGCTGTTGCGGCGCACCAGTGGGGAGAGCCGCTGGGGGGCCTACGCCTACCAGCCCGTGATGGCCCGCCAGGGCCGTCGCCTCACCCGCGAACACCGGCTGGTGATGGGGCTGTGGGGTCAGCTGCTCGCGGGTTGGCAGCAGGGACCTGTCAGCCATGGCCTGGTGGTGGCGGCAGGCTCCGGGCGCCTGGAGCGGGAGCGGCTGGCCCTGGGGGAGGGATTGCAGCGCCAGCTGCAGGAGGCGCTGCCCAAGCTGGCGGCGGATCTGGAGCGCCCCCAGCCGCCACCGCTGGTGAGTGACCGCAAGAAGTGCGTGCTCTGCTCCTGGCGCGGCGTCTGCGACCGCGAAGCGGCCGTGCAGGGGCACCTCAGCGAGGTGAGTGGCATCGGCGCCAAGCGCCGTGAGTTGCTGATCGAGCTCGGCCTGCCCCAGCTCAACGCCCTGGCCGGCGCCGATCCCGAGGCCCTGGCCGATGCGCTCGAGGTGCATGGGGAGCAGCACCGCGAGGTGGCGGCGCGGCTGGTGGACCAGGCCCGCGTGCAGCAGCGGGGGGAACCTCTGCGGCTGCACGCGGAGCCCGCTCAGGCGGCCATGGCCCTGCCCGAGCTGCGCACGGCCGCTGGGGTGCTCGTGTACGACATCGAATCCGACCCCGATGCCCGCGACGACTTCCTGCACGGCTTCCTGCGCATCGAGCGGGATGCCGACGGCCGCTGGCCCGACTGGCGGACGGCCGACATCGGCAGCTACCGCCCGTTGCTGGCCCTGCACGAGCACGGCGAGGCCAGGCTCTGGCGGCGCCTGCGCCGGCTGCTGGCCGCCACACCAGCCGACTGGCCCCTGCTCCACTACGGCGAAACCGAGTCGATCGCCCTGGTGCGCCTGGCCCAGCGCCAGGGGGCCAGCGAGCGTGAGCTGACCGTTCTGCGCCGGCGCCTGGTGGATCTGCACCAGCGGCTGCGGCGCCACTGGCTGCTGCCGGTGAACAGCTACGGACTCAAGGCCGTGGCCGGCTGGCTGGGCTTCGCCTGGAGCCAGAAGGGGGTGGATGGGGCCCGCTGCCTGCTCTGGTGGCGCCAGTGGCGCGGGGATGGCACTCCGGCCGGCCGCGGCAGCCTGCATGGGCTGCGCCGGATCTTCCGCTACAACCACGACGACGGACGGGCCACCTGGGCGGTGGCCAGCTGGCTGCTGGCTCAGGACGCCGCGCTTCCCGCCCCCACCGGCGGCGCCACCACCCCGGTGGGCACGGAGACCTCCAGGGCGATCCCCTCGCCGGTCACCAGCTGAGGGTCCGCCAGGGCCTGACGCCGCACCAGGGCCAGCCCCAGCCAGAGGCTCGAGCCCTCCCCCCCCCCGTCCAGCCGCAGGCTGGAGGTGATCCGGCCGGCCCGCTCACCGCTGGTGGTCAGCAGTGCCGTTCCCACGGACGGGCCCACGGCCGGACCCACCGTGAACCAGCGCCGCAGCTGCTGCTTGACGCCGTCGTAGGTGGCCAGCTTGGCGAGAGTTTCCTGGCCCACGTAGCAGCCCTTGCTCAGGCTCACCCGATCCGCCAGTCCGAGCTCGAACGGATTCACCTCGTCGCTGACTTCATTGGGGGCCACCGGCCGGCCCTGGCTCAGGCGCCAGCGCTCGCTCTCGATCGCTCCCAGGGCCGGGACGGCCTCAAGCTCGGCGGGGAGTGCCGTCCCATCGGGGAGCAGCAGTCGGCCTCCTGGCAGCCACCAGCCCGCGGCGGACTCTGCCGCGGGCTCTGCTCCCTCCAGAGTGATCAGCCTTGCGGTCTGCACCGGTCCCAGGCTCACCTGATCGGCCGGAAAGAGGACCCGGTCGAGAGCCTGATGGATCGCGGCCCCGTTGCCGGCGCTGACCACCAGCCAGGCTCCGCCGGCATCCACGAGCACGTCAGCCAGTCCACGCACCCGGCCGGTGGGGGTGAGGCAGCAGGTGGCCAGGCACTCACCCGGCTTTGCCCGCTCCAGGTCCTGGCTGCTCTGGCCATGCAGGAAGCGCAGGGTGTCGGGGCCCTCGAGGCGGATCAGGCTGACGGGTTGCTCCCAGCGGCAGGGGGGGGCGGGCTGCCAGTCCCAGGGGGCTGAGACGGTGGTGGCGGTCAGGGGCATGGCAGGGGAAGCGGTGCGCTCACCCTTGCAAATTCCCTGCCGTGGCGGCGATCTCCTCGAGCAGGTACAGGCTGCGCAGCTCCAGTCCGGCTGCCGTCATCGCCTCGTGCCCTCCTTCCTGGCGATCGACGATCGTGACCACCCGATCCACCCGGTAACCGGCCTGGCGCAGCTGCTCCACGGCCTTGAGGGAGGAGCCCCCTGTGGTCACCACGTCTTCCAGCACGGTGATCCGCGAACCGGTGGCGGGCAGGGGCCCCTCCAGCCAGGCACCGGTGCCGTGCCCCTTGGCCTGCTTGCGCACGATCAGGGCATCAAGCGGCAGGCCGGCCTGGGCCGCCGCCATCGCCACCCCACTGACCAGAGGATCGGCGCCGAGGGTGAGGCCGGCCACGGCCGCGGCGCCCTCGTCCACGTGCTTCAGCAGAGCAGTGGCCAGCAGGGCCAGCCCGAAGCCGCTCAGGCTCACGGGTTTGCAGTTGACGTAGTGGTTGCTGCGTCGTCCGGACGCCAGGGTGAACTCCCCATGGCGGTAGGCCCTGGTGGCCAGCAGTTCGAGCAGCAGCTGCCGGTTCTCCCCGGCCGTGGTGGGAAGGGCCGGTACGCTCCCTCCCGCGGTGCTGGGACTGGTGCTGGGGGTCTGAGGCATCGCAGCGGAGGAGGAAGCAGGGGTAGCGGGTGCGCCTCGGCGGAAGTCCCTGGCAAAACACGACCCAACCACCTAGTTTGCGGGATGATCAGGATGTACCGAACATCCGGGCGCCATCGGCTCTCCAGGCCCTGTCTGCCTTCCGGATACAGCCGGCCCACTCCACTGCTCCGTGAACAGCCCCGAGCCATGACTCCCGCCGCCCCCCCGAGTGCTCACCCGGCCGCCCTGGCGGCTGGTGCCCTGGCCTCCGGGGTGCTGCTGGGGCTGCTCCCCGCCATGCCGGCGCAGGCCGGCCCTGTGGTCTGCACCACCACCCTCGAGGCTCCCCTGGCCGGTACCGGCAACAGCACCCGGCCACCCAGTGCCCCGGTGGAGGTCACCCGCTGCGGTGAGGTTCAGACCACGGCCGAACTCTTTGAGCAGCGTGCCTACACCTGGCGCTCCACCTTTGCCCGCGGGGTCAGCCTCACCAACCAGATCACCGACATCCTGGGCATCGCCATGGGCGGTCCTCAGGGCAACCGCGTGATGGGGTTCGGCTTCCCCGAGCAGGCCATCGTCTGGGATTCCTCCGCCATCGGCAACACCACGGCCGCCCTGCTGGAAGAGCAGAGTGCACCAATGCCGTTTCGCGACACTGACCTGCCCTCGATCTTCTCTTCCAGCCTGCAGGTGGCCCCCACCACAGTGCCGGTCCAGGTCGCCCAGCCTGGGGTGAACGACTTCCCCACGTCCTTCCCTGTGCAGACTGCACCAGTGCGAGGTCTTTGGTGATACCAGGATTTGGCCCGGGGGTCTAGCAATCTGGTGAATGCAGCGGGCTCATAATCCGCCTGAGGCGAGTTCGATCCTCGCGACCCCCATTTCAGCTTCAGAGGGTGGATCCTCGACTCAGCGGGCCTGGGTTGTCCACTGTTTCCGACGGCTGTCAGACCTGGTCACATCTTCTTGGACCCGGTAAGCCTCCTGCTCGTCATGCAGCCGTGGGTTCTTGCCACCATGGACCTGAAGACGTAGCCACCCGGGAACCATGAAAGGCCTGCGCCGTAGCCTCAGACCAGCTCTTCTGTGTGCTGCAGGGCTGGCTGCAGGCCTGAGTGCCGTCCCCGCTGATGCCCAGGTGGGAATCACCATCCAGCTGGGCCAGCCCGGGTACTACGGACCCGTTCGGCCCTACGGCATCGGTCTCAACCAGCTGCTCTACCAGCAGCCGCTGATCATTGAACCCCGCTACAGGGGCTGGGATTCGGGCCGGACTGTTCAGCCGATCTACCTGCGGGTGCCGCCCGGGCATGCCAAGAACTGGGGAAAGCATTGCCAGCGCTACGGATCCTGCAACAGGCCCGTTTATTTCGTGCGAGACAGTTGGTACAACGACACCTATGGGCAACGCTATCAGCAACAGAAAAAGAACTACCGACGTGGACGCGGCCGTTATCGTTACGATGACGATTGAACTCGATTCCAACTCTCAGCGGATTGGACCACCCTGGATGGGTCAGTGATGTCTGAGTCGTGTGGTGGATTCTTGTGGCCCACTGGCGACCAAGCTGCGACAGAACAGTTCGATGTCGAACTCTGCTGAGGATCGCTGCCAACGCGCTCGATTCGCACCTCATCGCCGCTGGGGGTCATCGACAATCTTGCTGCCGAATCCAGACAGGCCAGGCAGGGGACTGCCTCCCTGCTCTGACCCCATGACAGGCCCAGCCATGACACGCTCTGCGGCTGCTGCCACCCATGGACTTCCTGCCGCCGCCGTGCACCAGATCCAGTCCACCCTCTACGGATCCCGCGCCCTCAGCCGCCATCGCCCCGACTCCGACATCGACGATCTGCTGCTGCCCTGGCGCTTCGATCTTTCGCTGCAGGATTCGCTGCAATCCCCCGAGGGGATCGACCATATCCAGCGGGTGGGGCAGGTGTTCTACCGCCGCTCGCCCTGGTCAGATTTCAGGACGAGCTGAATGATCCCCTCCTACCAGCTCACCCCGTGCAGCTTGGGCAGTGGTGCCGTCTGGCTGGTGACGGCGAACAGCCGGGGGATGTCGTTGCTGTTGTAGACGCGGAACTCGCGCACCAGAGAGGCTCCCTCCTCGCGCACGGCCTGGTTGAGCACCAGGGAGCCGTCAGGATCCGACACGGAGCGGTGGAAGGTGCCCGGAGGGATGCGCAGGATGTCGCCGCCCGTGTCGAGGCGGACGATGTGGAAGGGGTAGTTCCAGCCCAGGTTCACCAGGAAGAAGGTGCGGCCGCCGTGCATCGCCAGCAGGTTGTCCTCCTGGTGGGGATGCAGATAGAACTGCCAGGCGCCGGTTTCGGGGTCGTCGGGGGGGCTCACCGCCGGACCGCTGTGCACCACCAGATCACGGGCGTTGGAGGTGGGCACCGTGATGTCGAAGAAGCGCACCGCCGGGGTGTCCCGGAACTTCTCGTAGGGAATCAGTTCAAACATCGGGGCCGGCTTCGGCCCCTTGTGTTCGCTGTTGCGCAGCAGGGATGTGACCATGGAGGCAACCGCTGGCGCTGATGGCCAGTCGGCGAAAAGTGACTCCATTGAACAGAACGGTGGTTCCGTTCAACGTGCAGGACGCTACGGAACAGCTCTCTGGGGACAGAAGCCGATCCGGTCATGACGGGTCTGGCCATCGTTGGTTGAATGGAGTCTCCCTGGGATCCTTCGTCTTGGCTGATCGTCCGATCTCCCGGTCTGCCGCGCCTCTGGCCCGGCTGTCGTTCCGCTCCATGCCCCTGCTGCTGGTCGCTGGTCTCGGCCTGAGCGTGATGGCGGCTCCGGCCCTGGCGCAGAGCCGTGCCGGTGGTCGGCCCACCGTCTCGGTGCCCGACTTCAAGAACACCGTCACCCAGCAGACCTGGTGGTGGCAGGGGCCTGTGGCCACCGATCTGGCCGCCATGCTGGCCAATGAACTGCAGGCCACCGGCGACCTTCAGGTGGTGGAGCGCAAGAACCTCAAGGCGGTGCTCTCGGAGCAGGAGCTGGCCGAGCTGGGCATCGTGCGCCAGAGCGCCAATGCCGCCCAGCGGGGCCAGATGACCGGGGCCCGCTACCTCGTGCTCGGTACCGTCACCTCCTACGACTCCAGCGTGGAGAGCAAGACCTCCGGCAGCAACTTCGGTTTGCTGGGTTTCGGCACCAACAAGCAGCAGGCTGAAACCAAGGATTACGTGGCGATCGACGTGCGGGTTGTCGACAGCACCACCGGCGAGGTGGTGGGTCAGCGCACGGTGGAAGGGCGGGCCACCAGCACCGCCGCTGCTCAGGAGAACGGGGTGAACCTGCTGCCTGCCGCAGGCCTGGCCCTGTTCCTGGCCCCCAACATGGGCCGCACTGGACAGGGCCTCACCGGTGCCGCGGGCACGCTGCGCTTCGGCTCCAACAGCTCGGAGGCCCAGCGCACGCCTGCCGCCAAGGCGCTCCGCGCTGCCCTGATCGATGCCTCCGACTACGTGAGCTGTCTGCTGGTGCCCAGGGGCAATTGCATGGCCAGTTTCGAAGCCCAGGAACAGCAGCGCCGCCAGCGCACCCGAGGGGTGCTGCAACTGGAGTGAGCCGCTGGCCTCAGCGGGGCTTGATGTTCAGCAGCTTGGCGCCGTAATCGGCTGTGAAGGCGGCCTGCATCTGCCAGGCCCGCAACAGGGTCTGGGCCACCTGGCGCAGTTCCTCGATGTCGTCACAGTTGGCGATCGCCCGGGAGTGGACAGCCGTGGAGAACTCGCGGGAGAGGGATAGAGGGTCGTTCATGCTGGATTTTTACATTACGTTACAAACCAGGAGCTGCCTTCCGTGGGGCGGGTTGCCGAACCCTCAGAAGGGAATCGGCATCTCCACATCGGCCGGTGGGGGGGCGCAGGCCGGCACCCGCTCCAGCACCACGTGCCCGATCACCACGATCGAGGGGGAGCCGTAGCCCTGGGCTTCGGCCGCATCGGCCAGTTCCCCCAGGGTGCTCACCAGCTGGCGCTGACCGTTGACGGTGCCCTGCTGGATCACGGCGGCGGGCGTCGCGGCAGGGAGCTCGCCGGCGATCAGCTCGTCGCAGATGCGGCGCAGGTTGTGCAGGCCCATGTAGATCACCAGCCCATCGCTGCTGCGGGCCAGGCCCCGCCAGTCGACGCCGGGCCGGGCCTTGTCGATCTCCTCATGGCCCGTCACGAAGGTGACGCTGGAGCCTGCCCGCCGGTGGGTGATCGGGATGCCGGCATAGGCGGGGGCGGCAATTCCGGCAGTGACCCCGGGGACCACCTGCACCGGCACGCCGCAGCTGGCCAGGTGGGCCGCTTCCTCGCCGCCACGGCCGAACAGGAAGGGATCACCACCCTTGAGGCGCACGATCGTGCGGTGGCGTTGGGCGAGCTCCACGAGCACGGCGTTGGTGCTCGGCTGGGGCACGGAATGGTGGCCCCGGCGCTTGCCCACGAAGTGGCGCTCACAGCCTGCCGGCGTCAGATCCAGCAGGGCCGCGGGCACCAGTGAGTCGAACACGAGGGCATCGCAGCGCCGCAGCAGCCGGTGGGCCTTGAGGGTGATCAGTTCCGGATCGCCCGGGCCGGCTCCCACGAGGTACACGGTACCCAGCCGCTCCTGATCGGGTTGCCTGGGAGCGGCCTTGCCGTCGCTCATGGCAGGGCCCCGAGCAGATCGAGCAGCAGGGCCTGGAAGCGCGGACGTTGCAGCAGCGGTGTCCCCAGGGGGCCGGGCAGGTTTTCGGTGAGCCGGTTGGCGGCCAGGGCCAGGGGCAGGGCTGCACCACGGATCTCCAGAGTCGGCTCCTCGAAATCAGTCGCAGTGTATGGAGCGGCTCGGCAGGTTGCTGAGCAGATTCGGCCCAGGTGCGCCAGATAGCGCTCTGCCACCCCCGGCTGGAGTGGGTGATGCAGCAGCAACGGCGGCGTCGCGCTGCCGGTGAGGGCCACCAGGGCGGCCAGTTCGGCCGCGATCGCCCGCTGCCAGGCGGGCCAGGCCCCCAGGAAGGGCAGCCGCCGCAGGGGGCCGCAGCGACGCCAGGCGGCGGCGATCGCCGGGATGTCCTGACGCACGTGGTTGCCTGGCAGCAGCAGCAGGGGCACCAGGGTGAGGGCGCGTGAGGATCCCAGCGCGCCCAGACCTGCGGGGTCAGGCGCTGGCGGGTGGCCACTCAGGGTCTGCAGGCGCACGGGAGCGCGACGGCGGCGCTCCAGCTCAAGGGCCAGGGCCTGCAGTTCCTCGGGAATCACCCCACCGGCGCGGCCATGGACCACCAGTAGCAGCGGAAGGCGTGGCAGCGCCGCCATCCGGCGCCTGGCGCGGGCCTCAACCGCAGGATCCAGGCGGCCGCCGAGCACCGTCTCCAGGGCTGGGCGCGCCCTCGGCAGACGGGCGAGCAGATCCACCGCCTGGGACGCCAGCGGGCCGTCGAGGTCGGTGCTCAGCTCGATCAGCAGCTGCTGGAGAGCCGCTTCGGGCCAGGCGCTCAGGCCCACGGCCAGGGCTTCGAGGGCGGCGCGGCGCAACGGTGCCGGGGCGGCCTTCCGCGCCAGCTGCTCGAGCAGAGGAAAGTCCTGGCTGTCGCGCTGGTGCCCGAGCAGGGGAAGCAGGGCTGCGCTCGGTCGTGCGGCGATGGCCGCGCGCAACAGGGCGGCGCAGGCGGGATCGCGGCGCCGACCGATCAGATCCAGCAGCTCCAGCCACAGCGCCGCCACGGCGGGGTCGTTGCTCTCGCCCTGGCTGAGCCACCAGTGCAGCAGGCGCGCTGACTGTTCCCCATCCAGCTTCTCCACCAGCACCGCGATCAGGTCGGTGGCCGGCGGAATCGATCCCCGCTCCAGGGCCTCCAGCCAGGGGGTCATCTCCGCGGCTTCGGATCGCTTGAAGCGCCGCAGCCAGGGCCAGCGCTCGCTGCTCCCCTCGGGCGGCAGCTCCCACGGATGGGCTGTCACTGGGATCGTCCCAGGCCCTTCACGGGGCCCCCTGGCGGCGCGCTGGATCGCAAAGTGTCTCCATGGATACGTTTTGTGGGGGTGGGGCGGCTCCAGGGGCTGGCTCCCTCTAGCAAGGAATGGAGTACGCCGTCAGAACAAGGTCGCCATGGAACGCCCCCCTGCAGAACTCTCAACTGACCGAGGCGCCTGTGGCCGCCCCGGGATCAGAGCCAGGGGGGCGGTGCCCACCAGTTTCGCCGAGCGGAAGCAGCAGCAGCTGGTGTTCACCCTGGTGGGTCAGTTGGCCGAGGCCCAGTTCGCCCGCGCCGACCGGGAGCTCTCCCGACGGCTCTGGCAGGAAGTGGCCGCGCTCGACATCGATCCCGAGCGCATCACCTCCCTGCTCTATGGCGGTCAGGCCTGCGACGACCGCCGGGCCCTTCAGACCCTTGACGAGGCCTGGCTTCAGAGAGTCGCTGACGCCCAGCCCCGTCGTGGCTTCCGCTGGGGCTGGGTCAGCCCGATGCCACGCGCCGGCGGGCGCCGTAGTGCTCCACCAGCAGTTCCTCCATCACGTCGGGCAGCTGGCTGAGGGGCACGACTTTGTCGTGCAGGGTCGCCAGTTTCGGGTCGGCGTCCATGCTGCCGCCCAGAAAGATCTTGGCGGCCTCCACCATCTGGCCATCCACCCGGGTCTTGGCGCCCATCAGGCCGATCTGGCCCATGTAGGGCTGGCCGCAGGCATTGGGGCAGCCGGTCCAGTGGCTGCGCACCCCATGGGGTAACTCCAGGCGCCGCTCCAGTTCCTCGACCACCGCCTGGGCCGTGCTCTTGGTGGGAATCAGGGCAAAGCTGCAGTACCGGTTGCCGGTGCAGCTCACCGCTTCGGCCTGCAGAGGCCCCGGGCTCACCTGGAAGCGCTCCAGCAGGGGCTCCTGCAGCAGCGCATCCAGCCTGCCTTCGGGCACATCGGCGATCAGGGCGTTCTGGCTTTCGCTCAGCCTCAGCTCGCCGCTGCCGTATTCCCGGGCCAGTCGGGCCAGCTCCAGCATGCTGGCCGCATCCAGGCGGCCCATCGGCACGTGCAGACCGACCCAGTGCAGGCCCTCCTGCTTCTGAGCGTGGACACCGCAGATGTCACGCGGGGCCCGACAGACCAGGTGGGCCCCGTCGTGGGATGGCGTGGCGGCGGCTTCCTCCGCACCCACGTAGTCCGCGAAGCTCTCCAGCACCTGGGATCGGTAATTCTCCAGGCCGAGGGCATCAATCATGTACATCAACCGTGCCTTGTTGCGGCTCTCGCGGCTGCCTTCCCGTTCGTAGTGCCGCAGCACCGCCAGACTGAACGCAGGCAGCTGCTCGCCCCGCAGCCAGAGCCCCAGGGGGATGGCCAGCTCGTTGCGCTGGGCGGAGAAGAAGCCGCCCACCATCACCGTGAAGCCCAGCTCCCCGTTGTGATGAGCTGGCAAAAAGGCCAGATCGTTGTGCAGCAGGAAGCTGTCGGGCGCTCCACCCACCGCCACGTTGAACTTGCGGGGGAGGTTCCGGGGGCCGCCGGGGCCCAGCAGGGTCGCCTGGATGGCGCTCACCAGGGGGCGGGTGTCGATCAATTCCTCAGGATCCAGCCCGGCCAGAGGATTGCCGGTGACATTCCGGGGGTTGTCGTGGCCCGACTGGCGGGTGGTGAGCCCCACCGTCTCCAGGGCGCTCAACAGCGGGGCCATGTCCTCCAGCAGCAATCCCCGCAGCTGGATGTTCTGGCGCGTGGTGATGTCGGCACTGCCGTGCTCGCCGCAGCGATCGACCGCATCCGCCAGCACCTCCAGCTGATCGGCGCTGATCACCCCATTGGGGGTGCGCAGACGCAACATGAAGCGCCCCGGCGTGACGGGCCGGAAGAAAATGCCCAGCCACTTGAGATGGATCGTGAGGGTGGCCTCATCCAGGGATTCCCATCCCTCCCTGCCGAGCTCCGCCAGGCGTGGTGCCAGATCCAGCCCGCAGGCCTCGGCCTTGGCCTGCTCGAGTTTGGAGAGTTTGCGCTCGGATGGAGCCTGGCCCATGGCCGTTGGCGCATCAGGGCTGTCAGCGGCCATGGGGGCTTAAACGAGGAGAACGTTCCGTTCATCCTCAGCTGTTGAAGGCGGCAGGCCTGTGGCCGTGGCTACGACGGCTTCAGGTCTGCTCAGGTCTTCAGCGCTCGCCCAGGGTCTGCCAGAGGGTGGAAGGATGAGCCACGACAGGCGCCACCCCGGAGTCGCTCGATGACCCGCGGGAGGTGGAGACCACCAGCTGAACCGCGAGGGAGCCGAGCACGAACATGCCCAGGAAAGCCGTTGCCAGGCGCAGGGGGCGATCCTGTGACCGGGTCAGAGAAGACAGTGCCGCCATGACAGGAAATGGACCATTGGACCCAATCAGTATGGGAAAGCCGGCCCCTGCAGGCCTCGTGGCGACGGCCACCATTCGGTGGCATGAACTGAGCTCGAGAGCCGCTGCTCGACCGTGATCAGGCCATGGGCCATGCCCAGCAGCAGTCCCAGGCAGGCAGCGAAACGCATCGCTATGACTGAACCGATTCAGACAACCTCCCCGATCGCGAGGGGGTTGCGATGCAGCGGTTGGTACGGAAGTTCGAGGCCAGAGGCCCACTCCAGGTCAATCAACAAAATTTTGTATCTGTTGATACTTCTTTGTGCCAGGGATGCGGCACCTGCCCTCCTGGCTCCATCCCTGGCCGCAGAGGGCGGTGCCACAATCGAGTCCTGACCTTCCTCAATCGGTGCTTCTGATGCCGCCCATGGCCACGCCATCGACGACATCTGATCTCCAGCACGATCCAGCCACGGCGATCAAGCTGCCGGCCCGCGAGCGGTTCAAGCAGCTGCTGCGCCGGATCGGAAGTGGGGAGCACACCAGTTCCGGACTGACTCGGGCGGAGGCCCAGGAGGCCCTGGAGCTGATGCTCACCGCTCAGGCCAGTCCAGCCCAGATCGGCGCCTTCCTGATCGCTCACCGCATCCGCAGGCCTGAGCCCCAGGAGCTTGCCGGCATGCTCGACCTCTATCACCGGCTGGGCCCGAACCTCAGCACCGAGCGGCGGGCCATCTGCTTCGGCATCCCCTTCGACGGCCGCAGCCGCACGGCCCCCGTGTACCCCCTCACCGCCCTGGTGCTGGCCGCGGCAGGGATTCCCGTGGTGCTGCAGGGCGCAGGGCGGATGCCGGTCAAGTACGGGGTCACGGCCATGGAGCTCTTCAGGGGCCTTGGCCTGAATCTGCTGGGTCTGGATCTGGGATCCGTGCAGCTGGGACTTGATCAGCACGGGCTGGCTCTCCTCCACCAGCCTGAGCATTTCCCGCTGGCGGAAGCGCTCAACCAGTACCGGGAAGAGCTGGGCAAGCGCCCCCCCGTGGCCAGCCTCGAGCTGCTCTGGACCGCCCACCGGGGGGATCACCTGATGGTGAGTGGTTTTGTGCACCCCCCCACCGAAGCCCGGGCCTGGAAGTCTCTGCTGCTCTGCGGTGAGACGGATCTGATCACCGTCAAGGGCCTGGAGGGAAGCACGGATCTTCCCAACAGCCGGGCCTGCATCACCGCCAGGGTGCGCCATGGAGAGATGGAGCGATTGATCCTTCACCCCCGCGACCATGGCTGCTACGAATCCGACGCCCCCTGGATCGATCTCGAGAGCTGGGCCCCGCAGGCGCGGGCGGCGCTGGGCGGCGCTGGGCCTCTGCGGGCACCGTTGCTCTGGAACGCCGGCGCCTATCTCTGGCTGGCGGGCCGGGCTCCTGATCTCCAGGAGGGGCTCCAAATGGCGCGAGAGCTTCTGAGCAATGGCTCGGTTCTGGCGAAGCTCGACGAGCTGATCGCCTGGAGAAGCCATGCCTCCTGAGCCCACCAGCCAGGCCAGTCGCTGCTTCGCGTTTGAGCGTGACCTGATCGGGAACTGGCGCTGCATCCCCCTCTGCCTGCGGCGGAAGCTCGACCTGGCCGGCATCAAACTGCGCCTCACCCACTGGCTCACCCTTGATCAGGCCCAGCGTCAGGAGCTGGTGCTCTGGCCCGACGGGCCCGACGATCTGCGTGCCATGGCCGACCACATCCGTGCGCTCACCCGCCCGATGGCAGAGGGAGAGGCCAGGGATCTGCCGCCGGTGTTCGCCGAGCCCTGGCAGGGGGCAGCCGCCCCTCCAGAGCCCGTGCTGCAGGCGGCCGCCGCCCTGGGGAAGCCTCTCAGCCTGGCTGAATGGCATGGCCTGGGCGAGTTGGAGCGGTTTGCGCTCTGCAAGCTGGCCCGCCCGGGCCACGACCATCACAACCTGCCGGCGGCCTTGCTGGAAGTGCTCGACTGAGGGGCGGGGACCACGCGCACGGCCGTGGCCTTGAGTTCCGGCTGGCCAGACACCTGGCAGGCCTGCTCGTGCATCAGGGCATTGGCCTCGCAGGCCCCCTCCTGCATGAAACCCCAGTGCATCGGCAGAAAGACGGTTCCCGGCCGGATGCGATCCGTGATCAACACCTTGGTGACCAGGCTGGCCCGGCGTGAGCTCACAGCCGCCATCCAATTCTGCTCGAGGCCAAGGTCAAGGGCGTCATCGGGATGGATTTCCAGCAGGGGTTCGGGGTGCATGGACATCAGCCGAGGCACCTTCGCCGTGCGCGTCATGGTGTGCCACTGGCCGAGGTAGCGGCCAACGGTGAGCACCAGGGGGAACGTGTCGCAGGGGGGCTCAGCCAGGCCCAGGGGATGTTCGGCGATGAAGCGGGCCCGGCCGGAGGGGGTGGGGAAGACCCAGTTCTCGTAAAGGCGCTTGGCCTCGGCTGTCGGGGTGCTGCCGGCGGGGTAAGGCCACTGCTGCGGCCCCTCTGCCTGGAGCAGTTGATGGCTCAGCCCCGAGAGGTCACAGAGTCGCCCCGCGGTGAGTGCGGCCAGCTCGTCGTAAACCTGATCGGCCGAATCGAAGCTGAACTGGCTCTCGAATCCGAGGCGCCGGCCCACGGCGGCGAACACCTGCCAGTCAGGCCTGGCCTGTCCGGGAGGGCGCCGGAACTCCGGGCAGAGGGTGACCCGGCGCTCTGAGTTGGTCATGGTGCCGCGCTTCTCGCTCCATTGGGCCGCCGGCAGCAGCAGGTGCGCGTACTCGGCCGTCTCGGTGCCGGCGTAGGCCTCGCTGAGCACGACCAGAGGGCAGCGCTCGACGGCGGCCTTGACGCGCCCCAGGTTGGGCATGCTCACCAGGGGGTTGGTGGCGGCCACCCACCAGAGGTCGAGATCGCCCCGCTCCATGGCTTCCACCTGCTGCCAGGCGCTCAGTCCGGGCCGAGGGGAGATGGATCCCATCGGGAAACCCCAGGCTCGCTCCACCTCCTGCCGGTGCGTCTGATCCGTGACCACCCGGTAGCCCGGCAGCAGATGGGCCAGGCCGCCGGCCTCGCGGCCCCCCATGGCGTTGGGTTGCCCCGTGAGCGAAAAGGGCCCCGCCCCCGGGCGTCCGATCTGGCCGGTGAGCAGATGGAGGTTGACGATGCCCGACACCGTGGCCGTTCCCTCCACGCTTTGATTCACCCCCATCGACCAGAGGCTGAGCACGGAATGGGCGGAGCCAAAGAGGCTGGCCAACCCACGAAGGTCGGCTTCCTCGATGCCGCAGATCCCCGCGACCCTGGCCGGGGTCCAGGCCTGGACGATGGTGGCGAAGCCCTCGAAGCCCTCGGTGGCCTCATCGATGAAGTCGTGGTCGACCCTGGTCCGGCGCAGGAGCAGGTGGGCGATGCCGTGCAGCAGGACCAGATCGGTTCCGGGCCGGATGGCCAGATGTCGATCAGCCGCGTCGGAAGTGGCCGTGGATCGGGGATCCACCACCACGATCTTCAGCTTCCGGGGTTGACGCTTCTTGCGCTTGAGCAACCGCTGAAACAACACCGGGTGACAGTCCGCGGTGTTGGTGCCGATCAGAACGGCCAGATCACAGTGGTCGATGTCGTCGTAGCAGCAGGGGGGGCCATCCGATCCCAGGCTGCGGGTGTAACCGGCCACAGCTGAACTCATGCACAGCCGGGAGTTGGCATCGAAATTGTTGGAGCCAATGGCTCCCTTCATCAATTTCTGAGCAACGTAATAATCTTCCGTGTGAAACTGACCGGAGCCATAGATTGCGATGGCGTCAGGGCCTTTGGCCTTCAAGGTCTGCTGGATCCGGCCGGCAATCAGATCCAGGGCCTCATCCCAGCTGATCGGGGTGAAGGGATCCTGGAGTGATCGCCTGTGCAGAGGGACCTCCAGGCGGGAGGCATCCAGGGTCTCCCCGACCGTTGCCCCTTTGATGCACACCTGCCCGTGACTGGAGGGATGGAGGCGATCCCCACGTACCCCCCAGATCGGCAGGCCCTCCTCATTCCTCCGGGTGAGTTGCTTCTTGGCTGCCGGGGGCAGCATCTCCAGACCACACCCCACACCGCAGTAGGGGCATTGGGAGCGCACGGTGGCAGGGTCTTGCTGTGTCAAGAAAGGGACCACCAGCCCGGCAGAAACGGAAGGGAAGGACCTGATCCAGCTGGACTCAGACCGCTTCTTTGAGCATCATCTCTCCTTCGTGCTGCTCATCGAAGGATCCCTTCGGCTCCTTGAGGAAGAAGTAGCACATCAGGCCGACGACGAGACCGGCGATGCCCAGCACCTGGAAGAAGGCACTGTTGGAGGCGGCGACGATGGCCGGGGTGGGCTCTCCTGCCTCCCCTCCCATCCAGATGGGGAGCAGGCTGTAAATGGTGAGATAAGCCACAGCTCCAACATTTCCGTAGGCTCCCACCATCCCGGCGATCTGCCCGGTCACCCGTCGCTTCACCAGGGGCACGATGGCGAAGGTGGATCCTTCCCCAGCCTGCACGAAGAACGAACAACCCATGGTCAGGATCAGCGCGAGCAGGATTCCTGCCGTACCAATGAAGGTGCCGGGCTTGATCATGCTCATCACCAGGTAGCCGATGCCAAGTCCGACGGTGAGGAATCCCATGGTCCTGCGCCTCGATCCAAGCCGGTCCGAGATCAGCCCGCCGGCCGGCCTGGCGACGAGATTCACGAAGGCAAAAGCGGAAGCCAGGATCCCTGCTGTGGCCTTGGGGAGCAGAAACGTCGTTTCGAAGAAGGTGGGAAGCATCGAGACCACAGCCAGCTCGGATCCGAAGTTGACGATGTAGGTGAGCTCAAGAATGGCCACCTGCTTGAATTCGTAGCGGTCGTCCTTGGGATAGGTGCGACCTCCGAAGACAAGATCCTTGTTGGTGCGTACGATCCCGAGGGTCTGAACGACAAAGAAGGCCAGAATGAGCAGCAGGGCGATGGTGTAGCCGGTGTCATTCAGGAACTGGACTTTTTGCAGGCGCCAGGCCAGCACGCAGAGAATGGCCGCGAAAGGCACGTTCATGCCGATCAGACCCCAGAAGTCTTTGATGGAAGTGACTTCTAGCCCAGCGGTCTTGGCTGGCTTTTGGTAAATCTTGCCAGGGGGCGTGTCAGTGACATTGAAAAAATAAATAATCCCATACACAGCGGAAATAATGCCTGTGAGCGCAATAGCGCCCCGCCAGTTGAGAACAACGTCGCCGATCTGAGCGCCCCCGGAGAAAGACAGCCAGCCAGCAATGATCACCATGGTCAGTGCGGAGAAGGCTGAGCCGAAATTCCCCCATCCGCCATAGATTCCTTCAGCCAGGCCGATTTCCTTGGGAGGGAACCATTCGGCCACCATGCGGATCCCGATCACAAATCCAGCTCCCACAATCGACAGCATCAGCCGTGCGATCACCAGCTGGCTGAAGTCCTGGGCGCTCGCAAACAGCAGGCAGGGGATGGCCGAGAAGACCAGGAGGGTGGAGTAGGTGGCTCTAGGCCCGAATTTGTCCAGCAGCATGCCGATCAGGATGCGCGCAGGGACGGTCAGGGCAACATTGCAGATGGCAAGGGTGCGGATCTGGGACAGGGAGAGCCCCATGTCGGCCTTGACGGTCGTGGCCAGTGGCGCAAGGTTGAACCAGACGACAAAGGTGAGAAAAAAGGCAAACCAGGTGAGATGAAGCGTCTTGTAACGCCCCTGGAGAGACCAGAGTTCACTGAGCATGAATCAATGCGTATCGAGTCCTGGCCTCAGGAAAAAGCGCTCAGGGGTTATTTCCGGCGCCGAATGCTAACCGTTTGGGTATTTAAGGTTGTGTCGGCGATTCTTCCATGTGTATCTGGCTACGGAATGACAACTTCGCTGGATCATCCGTTGGACGGTTGTGACCTGCTGGGCTCGGCCTGTCCTCCTCCGCCGGCCGGCCCTGTGCCCATGGCTTCCATCAGTGAGCCTCATCAAACGCGGATTGATGCATAAGAAAAAGCCGCGTAGGGTTCGCTCACTGACCTCTCCGGCCGACGAGCCTGATCCCCTTGACCACAGCCATTTCCGACGCCCTTCAGCCGAGCGCCGCTGACCGGCCGCTCGCTCCGCCCCCAGGCCGGGTTCGCTGGTATCAGCAGTTCCGCCGCGTTCAGATCGTGCAATCCCTCGAGGCGATTCAGGATCTGATTGCTGTCTCCCTCTGTGTGGGCCTGTTCTGCGTGATGGTGCTGCAGATGCGCATCCTGTTCTCCACGCTGCTCTCAGCGCCCCAGTTTCACGCGATCACAGCCGACATCCTCTTCATCCTGATTCTGGTGGAGCTGTTTCGCCTGCTGATCATCTATCTGCAGGAGCAGCGGGTCTCCATCGGTGTGTCGGTGGAGATTGCGATCGTTTCGGTGTTGCGGGAGGTGATCGTGAACGGGGTGCTGGAGACCGACTGGCATCAGATCCTCGCGGTCTGCCTGTTCCTGGCCACCATGGCCCTGCTGATGGTGGTGCGGGTCTGGCTGCCTCCCACGTTCTCCGGAGTCGATCCGGAGGCGAAGGTGTCGGCGCGGATGAAGGCTGGGCATCCCTCGCGATCAGGGGCGGATCGCCTGCTTGGCGCACCGTGCCCATGAATGGATCAGCCGGCGGCCCGTCGCGCCGTGACCACCGATCGCAGCCGGCCATGCTGCGGGCCTGCCTGCTCAGTGGCGGTGACAGCCGGCGCATGGGCACCGACAAGGCCATGTTGTCCCACCCCAGCGGCGGCACCTGGCTGGAGCAGGCCCTGACTCTGCTGGCCGGCCTCGGGGTGCCGCTGACCCTGGTGAGCCGCCACCGCGCCCACGGCAGCCTGGCCCGTCAGCTCAGCGCAAGGCTTGAGCTGGAGATCGAGGTGCTGCTCGAGCCGCCCCCCCGGGAGGGGCCCCTGCTGGCGCTCACCAGGCTGATGGCTTTGCACCCCGGCCAGCGGCTGCTCCTGGCCCCGGTGGACATGCCCCGCCTGCAGCCCGGGGGCCTGCGGGCCCTGGTGGCCGCAGCCGAGGCCGGCTTCGACCCCGACACCATCCATCTGGCCCACGATGGCCAACGGCTGCAGCCCCTGCTGGGCCTCTATCCGGCCACGCCCTCCAACAGGGCGGCGGCCGAGGCCTTCACCGGTCGTGGCGGGCGCAGCCTGCTGCGCTGGCTCGAGCAGACCCGCCGCGTCAGTGCCGTGAAGCTTGCCCCCGATCAGCTGCTCAATGCCAACACCCCGGGGGATTGCGGGCCAGGGCTGAGCGACGGTTTCAATGGGTCTGCGCCAGGCTGAGCCGCCAGCCTCCGGCCGCCCAGGTCGCGCAGACGTGGCCGCTCCGACCCCTCCCCTCGATCAGCTGGGCCGTCCCCCGGGGGTGTTGCGCCTGTCCCTCACCGCCCGCTGCAACCTCGCCTGCCCCTATTGCTGCCCCGACAGCCAGGACCCCCCGGAGCTGCTCACCCTGCCCGAGCGGGTCGAGCTGGTGGCCGCGGTGGCTGAGCTGGGCTTCAGCCGGCTGCGGCTCACCGGTGGCGAGCCCCTGCTGCATAGGGGTCTGGAGGAACTGGTGGCGGCGCTGCAACCCCTGCGCGGGGCGAGGGGAAGCTCGGGCTCATCAGGGCTGAGCGAGATCGCCCTCACCACCAACGGGGTGCTGCTCAGCGCCGAGCGGGCCCGGGCGCTCAGGCGGGCGGGCCTGGATCGGATCACCGTCAGCCTCGATGGCACCGATGGCGCCAGCGTGGGGCGCATGGCGGGCCTGGCCGGTGGGGTGCCTGCCGGAGAGGCCGTGCTCGAGAAGGTGCTGGCCGCCCTCGACCATGCCCGCAGGGCGGGTTTCGATCCCGCCACAGGGGCGCTCAAGCTCAATGCCGTGATCGCCCGCGGTCTGAATGAGGATCAGTTGCTCCCCCTCGCTGCGCTGGCCCGTCAGCGGGGGATCGAGCTGCGCTTGATCGAGTTCATGGACGTGGGCAACCGCAATGGCTGGCAGCCGGATCAGGTGCTGCCAGCCGCCGAGATGGTCCGGCGGATCGGCATCCACTGGCCTCTGGAGCCCCTCGGGCGCCAGGCCCATGGCACCGCCAGTCGCTGGCGCTACCGCGACGGGGTGGCCCACCTGGCCGTGGTGGCCTCGATCTCCGCCCCCTTCTGCGGCGACTGCGACCGGCTGCGCATCACCGCCGACGGCGTGGCCTACACCTGCCTGTTCGCCTCCAGCGGAGTTGATCTCAAGCCATGGCTGCGTCCGTCTTCGTCTGCGGTCGACAGCCTGAGCGGAGCCTTGCGGGGCCTCTGGAGCCAGCGCCACGACCGTTACAGCGAGGAGCGCAAGTTGGAGCAACCTTCAGGGAATGTCACGACGCCACGTTCCCTTGCTGAGATGGCCTATCTGGGGGGGTGATGATCGGGCTGACGCGAATGCGTTCAGCCGTCAATCATTTCCATCGTCATGCGCCAGACGTTCAAGGTTGCCCTCACCCTCGCGGCGATCAGCGCTCCGTTGGCCGCCTTCGCTCTGCCCTTCAAGCCTGATCCCACCTCCTTTGCCAACTACCTCGGCAAGAAATCGATGGAGGATGGATCCAAGGCCACCTTCTCCAACCTGAGCGGCTGTGCCGCCGGCACCACGGGCGGGAAGGACAGCTACAGCTGCCAGACGGGCGACGCCCTGCTCACAACCCCGAGCGGAGCGCAGCGCTCCTGCAAGGCGGTGGTTCGTGATGGCCGCCCTGGAATCACCTGGACGGCTCAGCAAACAGGAGGGGGCTCCTGGCAGGGCAACCTGGCGTGCCCGCCGCTGCCCGAAAGCTCCTCAGGAATGGGGGAGTGAGGCCCCACCGCTGAATGCAGCCACAGTGAGCTGTCGGCAGTAGCCACTGAAGCAACGCAGCGCTGCCCTGTGGCGTTCGGCCGATTCCGCCATGCAGGCATCGATCAGGCAGGTCACGGTGTAACCGCGATCAGCCGCATCCTTGACGGTGTGATCGATGCATTGATCGGTGAGCAGGCCCGCCACCACAAGCTCGGTGATGCCCATGTTGCGCAGCAGGTAGTCGAGGCTGGTGGAGTTGAAGGGGGAGGAGGAACTCTTGGGCAGCACCAGCTCATCGGGGCCGGGGGTGAGGGGCTCGATCACCCTTGACTCCCAGCTGCCCGGAGCAAACCCCAGGCCGGAGCGCTTGTAGTCGAGGCTGCGATCGCGCCCGTCGGCGGTGAGGTTGGCGATCACGGTGTGAATCACCTCCAGCCCGCCCTGGCGTGCGTGTGCCAGCGCCTGCTGCAGCCGTGGCAGGACGGCCTCCTGGAAGTGGGCTTCAAAGCCGGGCGG
Source organism: Synechococcus sp. BSA11S (assembly GCF_014224355.1). Lineage (GTDB taxonomy): Bacteria > Cyanobacteriota > Cyanobacteriia > PCC-6307 > Cyanobiaceae > Regnicoccus_A. Next base: position 73,233 of record NZ_VNWP01000001.1, read on the forward strand.
CCGGGGCGGGGGTGATGCGTTGCTGCCTGCGGGGCCGGCCGGTCCGCAGGTGCCGTTCTGGACATCGACCAGGAGCAGGGCCGCGGCAGCCAAGGGCAGGGATGGAGTGGCCGTGGCCTCCACCATGGCCTCTGCCGCCGAATCAGGCAATGATCTCGAGGCCTGTGGCTGCCCTGCTGTGCCTGACGTTCCCAGCGCCACTGCTCTGACCGCCGAGCTGCTGGAGCGCGGTCTGCGCCGTGTGGCGGTCACCTTCGTGAACCACGCCGGGTCCGTGCTGGCGAAGGGGGTGCCGCTGGGGCGGTTGCCGCTGGTGGCGAGCCAGGGGCTGGGCTTCTCACCGGTGTCCGATGCCTTCGGGGCCACGGGCCTGATCGATCCGCAGCAATCCCTGGCCAGGCCCGATGGCGACCTGCGCCTGAAGCCTGATCTCGCGGCCCTGCGCCCGCTCGATCCTGGAAACGGCTGGGCCTGGGCCCCCGGAATCCGCCACGAGCGCGATGGCGCCATCTACGCCCTGGATCAACGGGGCTTCTGTGCGCGGCAGGAGGCGGCCCTCGCCGCCACCGGGCTGAGCGCCCTGGCCGGCTTCGAGATCGAGTGGATGGTGGGGCAGCCAGAGCCAGCTGGGGGCTGGATTCCAGCAGTGGCGGGCGGCCCCTACGGCGCCGATCGTCTGGTGCAGGGGCTGGATTACCTCAGCGCCGTGGCTGAGGCCCTGGATGCCGCCGAGCTGCCCTGGCTTCAGCTGCACCCGGAATACGGCGCCGGCCAGTTCGAGCTGTCGCTGGCGGCGGCGCAGCCGCTGGAGGCTGCCGATCGCCTGGTGGCCGCGCGCCTGGTGATTCAGCAGGTGAGCCGCCGCTTCGGCTGGATCTGCAGCTTTGCTCCTGTGGTGACGGCCGATCTGGTGGGCAACGGCGGCCACCTGCATCTGAGCGTGGTGGAGCGGGGCGTGCCGCTGCTGGCCGGTGGGGCGGGCCCGGCCGGGCTGACGCCAAGGGGGGAAGCACTGCTGGCGGGCCTGCTGGAGCAGCTGCCGGCCCTGATGCCCCTGGCCTGCGCCCTGGCCGTGTCGTACCGGCGGCTGGCCCCGGGCCGCTGGGCGGCGCCGTTTCAGGTCTGGGGGGTGGAGAACCGGGAGGCGGCGCTGCGCCTGGTGCCTGCCGCTGGCGGAGAACCGGGTCACCTGGAGATCAAGGTGGCCGATCTCAGCGCCAACCCCTATCTGCTGGTGGGCGGCGTACTGGCCGTGCTCCTGGATGCTCTGCAGCGCCCCCGGGTCCTGCCGCCCCCGCTGAGCGGGGATCCCTCGGCCGCGCCTGCCGCCGAGGCTCCGAGGCTTCCCAGGACCCTCACCGAGGCGGTGCGGGCGTTCGAGGCCAGCCCTGTGCTGCGGAACGCCATGGGGGAGGCCCTTCAGCGCACCGTGGTGGAGGCCCGCCTCTCGGAAGTGCGCCGCAGCGAACCTCTGGCCGACGACGCCTTGATCATCTCCACCCGCGCCTGGCCCCTCACAGGGATCTGAAAACGAATTGGGTCTCCGGCCCGCCGTGCGATCACGACCGGCGCCGGCTCTGCACGCCCTGACGCCCAGCAGACTCGTCGCTGGTGGGAGCCTGCTCCGCTCCCGCGGCAATCGCACGGTGCCTGATGTCCACACCTGAGAAATCGGGCTCCCTGCTGCAGATCCTGGGAGTCAGTTTCGGGATCGCCGGGGCAGTGGGGGGCACGATCGGCGCCGGCATCCTGCGCACTCCCGGCCTGGTGGCCGAGCAGCTCGGCAGTGTTCCCCTGATCGTGGCCGCCTGGGTGGCGGGGGCGCTCTATGCCCTGCTCGGGGCCTTCGCCGTGGCTGAACTGAGCACCAGCCTGCCCCGGGCTGGTGGTTGGACGGTCTACGCCCGACGGGCCCTGGGGGATCAGGCCGGCTTTTCGGTGGGCTGGATCGACTGGGTGGGCCACTGCGCCGGTCTGGCCTGGGTGGCAGTGACCATCGGCGACTACACGATCGGCCTGTTGCCGGCCCTTCCCGTGGGCAGCAAGGTGGTGGCCCTGCTGGTGCTGGTGGCCTTTGCGCTGATCCAGCGGCTCGGCCTGGAGGCCGGAAGCCTCAGCCAGAAGATCCTCAGCCTGGGCAAGGCTCTGGCCTTCCTCGGCCTGATCACGGCCTGTTTTCTGCATGCCCCGGTCAGGGAGCTGGCGGGGGGGGCCGAACCGTTGCTGGAGGCTGCCGACCCCGGGGGCCGGGCGGCGGGGGGCGGGGTCAGCCTCGGCATCGGCACGGGGTTCGCCATGCAGGCCGTGATCACCACCTACGACGGCTGGCACAGCCCGATCTACTTCGCTGAGGAATTCGCCCAGCCCAGCCAGGATCTGCCCCGCTCGCTGGTGGGGGGTGTACTCAGTGTGGCGGGGCTCTACCTGCTCGTGAATCTGGCACTGCTTCGGCTGCTGCCGGTCTCGCGGATCGCAGGGTCGGTGCTGCCCCTGGCCGATGCCGCCGAGGTGATCTTCGGGGCCTGGAGTGCTCAGCTGATCGTGGTGCTGGCGCTGATCTCCTCGTTCGGTCTGGTCAATGCCGTGGTGATGGGTGCACCGCGCATCCTCTATGGCCTCAGCCGGGATGGCTTGTTCCTGCCCCAGTTCGCCGCGGTCAGCACCAGCGGGACCCCCGTGCTCGGGCTGGCGCTGACGACCGCCACCGCCGGGTTGCTGGTGAGCTTCGGCGATTTCACGGTCCTGCTGGGCATCGCCTCCTTCCTTTATGTGCTGCTGTATCTGAGCGGCATCACGGCATTGCTGCTGCTGCGCTGGCGAGAGCCCGAGCTGGAGCGGCCCTTCCGGGATCCGGGCTATCCGCTCAGCGCGGTGATCGTCTGGCTGGGTTCGCTGGCGTTCCTGATCGCCGCGATCCGCAACGACACCGCCAACAGCATTTGGGCCCTGGGACTGATCCTGCTCAGCCTGCCCCTGCACCAGCTGACGCGGCGCCTGGCGCCGCCACCGGCCTGATCCCGCCGCGCACCAACACCGGCACCCGTTTGAACCCTGGCGTGCCACTGCGGGGATCCGCCGGGGCGCGGATGATCGCATTCACCTCCGGATAGAACATCAGTGCGGCGCCCTCGCGGATCTCACCGGGGATGATCTCGATGCCCTCCAGTTGGCCGGCCTCCCCCTGCACCGTCACCCGCTGGTGGGCGGCCAGGCCGGATCGGGCCAGATCGGCGCGGTTCATCAGGATCGTCTGGCGGTGCGGCATGCCCCGGTAGGCATCGCCGACCTTGTACACCACCGTGTTGTGCTGGCCGTAGCTGCGGGCGGTGATCAGCGCCAGCACCAGGCCGGATTCCCCCGGCGCCAGGCCACCGAAATGGTCCGGCTCGGGGAGCTGCAGCGCCGGCAGGGGTGTGGGCTCCATCCGTGCTTTCCCTGAGGGCGTGGGGAAGCTGGGCTGCTCGAACACCCGCCCTTCCACGCTGAATTCGCGCCTGGTGGCATCGATCTCCGCGATCGGGCCGTAGCCGGGCACGGTGCGGGCGATCAGCTGGCGCACATAGACGGGGTCCTGCAGGCGCCCCCAGTCGATCGGATCGTTGCCCATCAGCCGCCGGGCCAGTTCGGCCAGGAAGCCCACCTCGCTGATCAGATCGGCCTGCTCGAGGTGGGTGGTGCCGGGCTCGTTGAGGCGCACGAAGTTGTTGCCCGATTCGGTGGTGGTGCGGTGGGGGGTCTCGAAGCGGTTGAACACCGGCAGCACCAGGGTCTGGCGGGCCGCCAGGCCATGGAAGTGGCCCTGGTTGGGCTTGGTGGCCAGATACATCACGGTGTCGATGCGCCCCAGGGCGTGGCGGGCCTGCTCGGAATCGGGGTTGGCCCCCCAGAGGTTGCCCCCCAGGCAGAGCAGGGTGTCCACATCTCCGGCTTCCGCCGCTTCGATCAGGGCGCGGGTGTCGTAGCCGGGCACCCGGCTGAGCGGGCGCCCCAGCAGGGCTTCGAGGGCCTGCTGCATTGCGGCGCGCAGCTTCACCGTCACGCCCATCGAGCCGAAGCCCTGCACGTTGGAGTGGCCGCGGATCGGCATCGTGCCGGCTCCGGGCCGGCCCACGTTGCCGCTGAGCAGGGCGGTGTTGGCAATGGCATGGACGTTGGCGGTGCCGTTGGCGTGGTGGGTGATCCCCATTGCCCAGGCGAACACCACACCGCTGGAGCGGGCGATCACGGCGGCGGCGTGCTCCAGCTCCTCGCGGCTGAGGCCGCAGCAGGCGCAGATCGACTCCCAGGAGGTGGCTTGCAGCGGCTCCACCACCGCCTGCCAGTTCTCGGTGTGGGATTTGAGGAAGTCCCACTGGATCGAGCCGGCCTCCAGCAACGCCTTCTGGAGGCCCAGAAACACGGCGGTGTCGCTGCCCGGCACCGGCTGCAGGAACAGCGAGGCGATCTCCGAGCCCCGCAGCATCGACTTGATCGGAAAGGCGGGCGAGCCGAACCTGAGCAGGCCCACCTCCAGCACCGGGTTGATCACGATCACGCTGCCGCCGCGCTCGCGCAGGCGGATCAGCTCGTTCATCAGCCGCGGGTGGTTGGCCGGAGCGTTGGATCCCACCAGCACCACGCACTCCGCCTGTCGCAGGCTCTCCAGGCTCACCATCGAGGTGCCGGAGCCGAACACCTCGCTCAGCCCCACGGTGGAGGGGGCGTGGCAGAGATCGGAGCAGTCGGCCAGGTTATTCGAGCCCCAGGCCCGCAGCAGCAGCTGCAGCAGGTAGGCGGCCTCATTGGAGGAGCGGCCGGAGCTGTAGGAGGCCACCCGCTCCGGCGGGTGCCGGAAGGCCGCTTCGGCCAGCTCCAGCACGTCGTCCCAGCTGAGGCGCTCGTAGTGGCTGCGGCCCTCCCGCAGGATCAGGGGATGGCTGAGGCGGCCGAGGCGATCGGCCTCCTGGGAGGTGAGGCGTTGCAGCTCCTGGAGGCTGCGCTGGCCGAAGACCTCCTGGATCACCGCCGGCTGCAGCTCGGCGCTGATCGCCTCCACGCTCTTGAGGCAGCGCTGCAGGGGTTCCCCCAGCTCATCGCGGAAGCCTCCGTTCTGGCCGCCTGTGCCCCAGGCGCAGGAGAGGCAGGCGCTCTTGTGCAGCAGGGTCTGCCAGAGCAGGGGGCCTTTGGGGGAGAGGGTGGCCTTGGCCCAGCCTTCGATCACCGGCCAGCCGCCGCCCAGCTCAGGGGCGCCTGGATCAGGAGCACTGTTGGACCTGCGCGATTCTGCCTTCACGATCTTCGCGGCGGGGTCCACCTCTTCAGGATGGCGCGCCCCGCCCCAGGCACCGATAGGACCCATCACACAGATCACCGACGATGACCACCGGGTTGCCTCGCTTCAGGGCTGGGGTGGGCACAGAGATGGGCATCGGGGCAATCCCCCCGGCCTGGGAGAGCTCCTGGTGCGGAAGTGCAGCGTGGAGGTCCAGCACGTTTGCCACCCCGCCCGCAGAGGCGGCACAGCTGCGTGCGCACTCCTGCTGGTTTCCAACTCCACAATGAACGTTCTGGTGTTGCGATAAACGCTTGACGGAATGCCAGGAAATGTGTATTCTTAGTTGATAAATTAAATAATAAAAAAGTTGCCTCATTACGCTTCTCAGCAGGCTTTTGTGCCAACGCTTTTTCCGTTTGCTTGATCTTCTCGGTTTTGGCTTTCGCATCAGTGTTCAGGGCGATTGCCGGCAACGGCGATTCCTGCCCAGTCGCTTCTGGCCGGTTGCCAGGCATTCTTGAATCACTTTCCCCCAGGCGATCATGGTTGATATGGCCCGCTCCGGTGGTCTCTATATCCTGCTCATCAGTATCCATGGCCTGATCCGAGGCCATAACCTGGAGCTGGGTCGTGACGCCGATACGGGCGGCCAGACGAAATACGTGGTTGAACTGGCCAAAGCCCTGGCCAGGAAGGAAGGCGTTGAGCGTGTGGATCTGGTCACCCGACTGGTTGTGGATGATCACGTCAGCCCCGACTATGCAGTTCCCATTGAGAAGTTAGCAGAGAATCTTCAGATTGTACGAGTCAAGGCAGGTCCGAATGAATACTTGCCCAAGGAGCAGCTCTGGCCCCACATGGACAGCTTTGCTGATCACCTCTCCACCTGGTTGGCGGAACAGCCCAGGCTGCCCGATGTTGTTCATACCCACTATGCCGATGCTGGCTATGTAGGAGTCCGCCTTTCGAATCTCACCGGCCTGCCGTTGATTCACACCGGTCACTCCCTCGGTCGCGACAAATACCGCCGCCTGCTTGCCGTGGGCATGGACATCGAGCAGATCGAGAAGCGCTATCACATGCAGGCGCGGATCAGCGCTGAGGAAGATACCCTGAGCTGTGCTGAGCTGGTGATCACCAGCACGCGGAATGAAATCGAGAGTCAATATGAGCTTTACGACTACTACACACCAGAGAAGATGGCGGTGATCCCTCCGGGCACCGACCTCGAGCAGTTCCACCCCCCCACGAACAGTCAGACTTCAGACGCACCAGAATTTCTGGACAGGCTCAATCCGTTTCTGCGGGATCCAGCCAAGCCGATGATCCTGGCCCTGTCACGGCCGGATCAACGAAAGAACATTGTGTCGCTTCTGGAGGCCTATGGCCAGAACAAGCGTCTGCAGGGCCTGGCCAATCTGGTGATCGTCGCCGGAAATCGGGATGACATTCGCGAGCTCAATGAAGGGGCCCAGTCGGTGTTGACGGAACTGCTCTGGGTGATCGATTTCCATGACCTGTATGGCCGAGTGGCCCTCCCCAAGCACCACAGCGGCGAGGAGGTGCCCGAGATCTATCGCCTGGCCGCAGCCTCGAGGGGCGTGTTCGTCAATCCTGCTCTCACCGAGCCGTTCGGCCTGACCCTCCTGGAAGCGGCGGCCAGTGGTCTGCCCCTGGTGGCCACCGAGAATGGTGGCCCGGTCGACATCATCGGCAATTGCCGCAATGGCTTGCTCGTGGATCCCCTCAGCCGGGAGGCCATTGCCGACGCCATCCTCTCCATCCTGGAGAAGCCCCGGCGCTGGAGAGAACTCTCCGGAAACGGGCTGCGCAACATCGCCCGCTTCTATTCCTGGGAAGCCCATGCCCAGGCCTATCTGGCCATGCTGCAGCCGGTGGTATCCAAGCAGAAACCGCTGGCCCAGTCCCCAGCCACCCATCAATTCAGCAGTTACAGGAACCGAGCCCTGTTCACGGCCATCGACAACACCTTGCTGGGCGATGCCGAAGCCCTGGAGCAGTTTTCCAAGGTGGTGCGCACCCATCGTCGCCAGTTCCTGTTCGGGATCGCCACAGGCCGCCGCCTTGATTCCGTGTTGACCATCCTGAAACGTAACAATATTCCGACTCCGGATGTGTTGATTACCAGCCTTGGAACAGAGATTTATTATACCTCTGAACTGTTCGCTGATATTGCCTGGAGCCATCACATCGATCACTCCTGGACACCGCAGGTGTTGCGCCGAGTGCTCGAGCCGGTGCCAGGGCTGTCCCCCCAGCCTAAGAACGAGCAGAGCCGATTCAAGGTCTCGTACTACTACGATTCCGAGCACGCGCCTCCCCTCGACGACATCCATGCCTTGTTGCGTCAGAAGGAACTGTCGGTGAATGCCACGCTCTCCTTCGGGCAATACCTGGATATCGTCCCGGCCCGGGCCTCCAAGGGCCAGGCTTTGCGATACGTCTCCAGTCAGTACAACATTCCGCTCGAGCGCACCCTGGTCACGGGCGGCTCCGGAGGGGACGCCGACATGCTGAGAGGCAACACCCTGGGGGTGGTGGTCTCCAACAGGCATCAGGAAGAACTTTCCAACCTCAGTGGGAATGAACAGGTTTACTTCGCCAATGGAGCCCATGCCTGGGGAATTCTTGAGGCCATCAGGCACTACGGCTTTTTCTGATCACAACCTCACCCACATCACAACGGATCAGAACACGATCTGTTGAATCTGAATGGCTGTGGTCGCCCACGACTGGATCACCACACCCCGATCAATCCATGCCACGGCCTCTGCCATGACGCGTCTCCTTCTCTGCACGGACCTGGATCGCACCTTGCTGCCCAATGGGGAGCCCCAGGAGTCACCAGGGGCCCGGGATCGCTTTGCGGCCGTGGTGGCCCGCCCTGAGGTGACCCTGGCCTACGTCTCCGGTCGTCATCTGGCTCTGGTGGAGCAGGCGATCAAGCAGTACGGCATCCCCACGCCTGATTGGGTGATCAGCGATGTCGGAAGCCGGATGCACCAGCTGAAGTCCCCGGGGACATGGGTCCGTTCCCTGGCCTGGGACGAGGAGATCTCCAGGGACTGGCCTGGGCTGAGCCGTGGACAGATCGCTGAGGTCTTCTCCTCCCTTGAAGGCCTGACCCTGCAGGAGGAGGACCGCCAGAGCCGCTACAAACTCAGTTATTTCTTGCCCCTGGGCTTCGATCTGGGCAGCCTCCGGCGGAGGATGGAAGCTCGGCTGCAGGAGCTGAAGGCCCGCTCCAGCTGGATCTACAGTGTGGATGAGCAAGCTCAGGTGGGCCTTCTCGACATCCTGCCCGAGCGTGCCACCAAGTTGCATGCGGTGGAGTTCCTGATGCAGGAGCAGGGTTTTGGCCCCACCACCACCGTCTTCGCCGGAGACAGCGGCAATGATCTACCGATTCTGGTCAGCTCCATTCCCTCCGTTCTCGTGGCCAATGCTCACCCCGACGTCCTGCGGCAGGCCAGCGAGGGCTCCAGGAAACGGGGAACCGATAAGGCTTTGTATCTCGCAAAGGGTGACTTCCTGGGTATGAACGGTAATTACAGCGCCGGGATTCTTGAGGGCCTTGTTCATTTTCAACCAGCCACAAAGGACTGGATTACGTAGGCCCAGCCCAGCCGTACCCCAGCTTCATCGCCATCCCTGCTTCAGGCCGGTGCTTCTCAGAGCTTTGCCCATAGACCCCTCCACCCTTCGTTGACTTCCTGATGTACGAGCAGATTTCCCACTCCCTGCTGAATTCGATTCTGGATGAATTGAAGCCAGAAATCAAACGACAGAATCTTCGCTATTTCTACACAAGGCTAGGCGCAAACTTTTATGCTATCCACTCGCTCTTCTCCACCCTTTATGGAGATCGCGACGACTTCCAGGCACAGATGGTCCGCCTCGTGGAGACGATGGCTGAGGGCTACATCTACCGATCGGAGGAGTCCGAGCGGATCGACATGAGTCGGGAGCAAGACCACAACTGGTTCCTCTCGCAGAAATGGGTGGGCATGGCGCTGTATACCAACGGATTTGCCAATGACCTGGCTGACCTGGCCACCAAGATCACTTACTTCCAGGAGCTCGGTGTGAACATGGTTCACATCATGCCGATCCTGAAGTGCCCTGTCGGCAAGAGCGATGGAGGCTATGCCATCAGCAGCTTTCGCGAGATCGACAGCCGAGTTGGTGATCTGAATGATATCCAGAGGATTTCCGAACAATTCAGAAAGAATGGAATCCTATTGGTTCTTGATATCGTCCTTAACCACACCTCCGATGAGCACGAATGGGCCTTGAAGGCTAAAGATGGCGACACTCGCTATCAGAACTACTACCTCACGTTTGAGGATCGTTCTGTGCCTGATGTGTTCGAACAGGGCATGCCGTGGGTTTTCCCGGAGACTGACCCAGGGAATTTCACCTGGAATGAGGAGATGAGGCGCTGGGTGATGACAGTGTTCCACGACTACCAGTGGGATCTGAATTACAGAAACCCCGAAGTTTTTATCGAAATCCTCTCGATCGTATTGTTCTGGGCCAACCAGGGCGTGGATGTGCTCAGGCTTGATGCTGTGGCCTTCCTCTGGAAGAAGATGGGATCAACCTGCCAGAATGAGCGCAAGGCCCATCTGATTCTCCAGTTGCTCAAGGACTGCTGCCAGGTCACGGCTCCTGGAGTTCTGTTCATCGCTGAAGCCATTGTAGCTCCAAGTGAGGTGGCTAAATACTTCGGCGAGGATGCGATCGTTGCCAAAGAATGTGAAATTGCCTACAACGCTACGCTGATGGCACTTCTCTGGGATGGCATTGCGACGCGCAACACCAAGCTGTTACGCGAAGGCATCAAGAGTTTGCCCACCAAGCTGGATCGTGCCACCTGGCTGACCTATGTCCGCTGTCATGACGACATCGGCTTTGGTTTCGATGACAAGGACATTGCGGCCGCAGGCTATGAGCCTTATTCCCATCGCAAGTTCCTGATCGACTATTTTATCGGAAAATATGATGATACTGCCAGAGGCCTTGAGTTCATGCGCAACGATTCAACAGGAGATGCGAGAATCTGTGGGTCGCTGGCCTCGCTGGCGGGGCTTGAGTCGGCGCTTGAAAAGGGAGATAAGGCCTTGATCGATATGGCGGTCAATAAGATACTGCTGCTCAACGGAATCATGTTCTCCTTCGGCGGAATTCCGCTGATTTATAACGGTGATGCGCTGGGGCTTCTCAACGACTACAGCTATACCAGTGATCCAAGCAAGGACAATGACAGCCGCTGGGTGCACCGAGCCAAGATCGATTGGGAGAAAGCTGCGCTTCGCCATCAGCGGGGCACCGTGGAGTGCACGATCTTCACGGCCATGAAGCGGATGATTGCCATTCGTAAGGAGATCTCCGCCTTTGCAGACTTCAACAACCGTGAGCTTCTGCACTCTGACAACGAACATCTTCTCTGCTACCTCCGCTACAACCATCTCAGAAGTTCCGAAAAGGTGTTCGTGATTGCCAACTTCGACGATCACCCCCAGCAGTTGGAGTTGGAGAGCTACAGCCGCTATGGCATCAATCCAAGGGCCAACTACACGGATCTCTACACCGGAGTCAAGCCCTCCCAGTACGAAGGTGTGATCGCTCTCCAGGGGGGGCAGTTCTACTGGCTCAGCGAGAGCTGAGAGCGTCCTCGCCACCCCCAGCGGACCCTGCCGCCATCGCGTTCAGCCCAGCAGGACCACCGGATCACCCACGTGCACATCTCCGGGGTTGTTCACGCTCAGGCGGATTCCAGCCACCACATTGTTGTGCCGTGCCGTGGCCCGCAGGATCTCCAGGTCTTCCGGCAGTTCGCCCTGGCTGAGGGTGGTCACCACACAGCGCGGGCAGCCATCGCTGACGTGGAGCTGCAGGTCATCGCCGAGGGCGAGGTTGTGGCCGATCCAGGACTCCTCCACAAAGCCGCTGGCGCCCGCTTCCGGGCGGATCAGCAGGTTCGGGCGAAAGCGCTCCACGGCGAAGTCGAGCAGGGGTTCCAGCTGCCGCAGCCGCTCCAGGCTGGCCGTGCTGATGGCGTGAATCGGGCAGGAGTCGAAGAAGGTGCCGGGCGGCAGCACCAGCTCGTTGACCACATCCTGAAACTCCCGCTGCTGTACCGCTGGCCAGTACTGATCCAGGCTGGCTCCCTGCGGAGACTGGTCCAGCAGGCTCACCTCCCGGCCGAGGCGTTGGCTGAGCCAGCTGTCCACGGCGGCATCGCTGCTGATCATGCGGGCGCCCTCGGAGGGCTCCTGCCCTCCGGCCGGGGCGGTGATCGCCACCGCCGGTGGCGCCGCTTCTGCCTGCGGTGGCTCCAGGCACCGGGCCGCATAGCCGAGCAGGTCACGCCACAACCTTGGATTCTTGGCGCTGGCCACCCGGCCCGTGGCGTGGTCCCAGAGGGCATAGGCCCGATCGCCGACGAGCCCGCCGCTGCCGATCGTGGCGGCTTCGAGGCGCTCTCCCAGCATCGATTTCACCGGGTAGCGCCAGATCGCCTCCACCCGTCCGACGATCTGTCCCACCCTCTGCTCCACTGGCTTCGCTCACCACAGCATTTCAACCGCCGACCCGGGCCAGGCGGGGTTCAGCCCACACCTTTTCCAACGCCCGGGCTGGTCGCCGGGCGACGGGGATCTTCATTCAGCCGTGGCAGCAGCTGCACCAGGTTGCAGGGCTGCGTGGCGTCATCGAGCTGGGCTCGGATCAGCCGGTCCCAGGCCGTGGCCACCGCATCGAGAGAGCCAGGCAGCACGAACAGGATCGTGCCGTTGGCCACCCCCGCCAGGCAGCGGCTCTGCAGGGTGCTGGTGCCGATCGACTCGAAGGAGAGCACCCGGAACAGCTCCCCGAACCCCTCGATCGTCTTGTCGAGCAGGGGCGCCACCGCTTCCGGTGTGCCGTCACGGCCGGTGAGGCCCGTGCCGCCGCTGCTGATCACCACCTGCACGGCCGGATCGGCGATCCAGGTGCTCAGGGCGGCGCGGATGGCGTAGCGGTTGTCGGGCACCAGCCGGCGTTCCACCAGGTGGTGGCCAGCGGACTCCAGCCGCTGGCGCAGGGCATCGCCGGAGGGGTCACCACTGGAGGGATCGGCGCTGCGGCGATCCGACACCGTGAGCAGGGCGATGGCGAGGGACACCGGGGCAGGGGCGGTTTGACCTTGTTTACAGGCAGATCGGCACCACTGGGACCACTGCGCATCAGCTCAAGCCAAAACACATCGACGCCGGCCCAGCGGAAGGTGGAGCAGCGGTTGGGCAGAGGTCGTAGGTCCGATCCTGGCGCCGTAACGCGACAAGCCGGTGTCCCCCAGGGTCATTGCCGGACTCAGTCCACGGGGAGAGGGACGAACACCGTCAGCGCCCCGTCCAGGCAGACGATGTTGATCGGTTCGGCCTCGATCAGTTCGCCGTCGATCACCAGTTTCTGGGGTGGATCGGTGCTGATCGTGATCGCGTGCGCCCGCAGGCAGAGCAGATCGGGCCGGTTGGTGGGTGTGCGGACCACGGCGGAGGCCACCAGGGAGGCGAAGGTGTTCAGCCCCTGCAGCCGGTTGACGGGGGAGGCGATGGTGATCTCCAGCAGGCCGTCGTCGGGGATCACCTGGCCGAATCCCTGCGCCAGAACTGAGGTGGCCGGGGCCACATTCGCCACCGTGATCGCCCCGGTCTGCAACTCGGTCACCTGTCCCTCGATGGTCAGCCTCGCCTGGAAGGGCTCCTGGGTGGCCAGTTGCTGGGCGCCGGCCAGCACGTAGGCCAGGGGGCCCAGCATGGTCTTGAGCTCCCGGGTGGCCCGGTCCACCATCCCCGCCTCGAAGCCGAGGCCCGCCAGCAGGATCATCGGCGTGTCGTTGCAACGGGCCGCGTCCACCACCCGGGTGTGTCCGGCCAGAATCGTGCGGCAGGCCCACTCCAGGTCGGTGGGGATGTCCAGGGCGTTGGCGAAGGCGTTGGCGGTGCCCCGGGGGATCACCCCCAGGGGAATGCCGGTCTCGATCACGGCACCCGCCACGGCCGAGACCGTGCCATCACCACCGCTGGCCAGGATCATCACGCTGCCGCTCTCGGGTTCGGGCCGTGCCTGCAGGATGTCCACCAGCTCCCGTGTCTGATCGGCAGGGTCACGATCCGGGCGGGTCATCACCACGTTGAGCACCAGCTGCGGCTCCAGCAGGGCCCGGATCAGGGCCAGATCCTCATTGGGGTCCCCCTGGCCGGCCACCGGGTTGAAGATCAGGTAGGCCAGCCGGCAGCGACCCAGGCCTCGCAGGGCCAGGGTGGCGGTGGCCTCGTTCAGGGCCAGGGGCGTGTCGGCCAGGGCGCAGACCCGCAGCAGCAGGCGCAGGTCGGGGGTGCCGGCCAGGGCGGTGGCTGGATCCACGAAGAACAGCACGGCGCTGACCGCGCCGCTCAGGATCCGCTCGGCCAGCTGGATGTCGCCGCCGGCAGCCAATCCCCCCTCCGGGGTCAGCTTCAGGCCGGCGGTGCGTTCATCCCGGGCCAGATCGCCGGCCAATTCAGCGGGGGCCAGCAGGGGGAATCCATCGAGCAGGGGCTGGTGATGATCCAGCCAGTCGAGCAGCCTTGGGGTGCCGTTCCCGTCGGCCAGCAGAACAATCGCTCCGGCCATCACCGGATCACTCCTCAAGGGACACCAGATCGCGCAGCTGGCCGGGGTCGAGGCCACCCAGCCACTCCTCACCGCTGCCCACGATGTCTTCGGCCAGTCGGGCCTTCTCCCGGATCATGCGGTCGATCTTCTCCTCCACCGAGCCGCTGGTGATGAACTTGTGAACCATCACCCGGTTGGTCTGGCCGATGCGGTAGGCGCGGTCGGTGGCCTGGTTCTCCACTGCCGGATTCCACCAGCGGTCGATGTGGAACACGTGGCTGGCCCTGGTGAGGTTGAGGCCCACGCCGCCTGCCTTGAGCGAGAGCAGGAACAATTGAGGGCCCCGGGGGTCCTCCTGGAAGCGATCCACCATCGCCTGACGCTCCGCCTTGCTGGTGCTGCCGTAGAGGAAGGGCACCTCCTGGTGAAAGCGCTGCTGCAGGTGGGTCTGGAGCAGGTGCCCCCATTCGGCGAATTGCGTGAAGAGCAGGGCCCGGTCGCCGGCCTCAATCACTTCCTCCACGATTTCCTCAAGGCGCTGCAACTTGGCTGAGCGGGCGCTGAAGCCTGTCCCCACCTCCGGTTCCTTGAGCATCAGGGCCGGGTGGTTGCAGACCTGCTTGAGCTTGGTGAGCAGGCCCAGCACCTGGCCGTGCTTCTTGCCCACGGGTGCCCGCGCGATCGCATCGAGGGTCTCCTCCACGGTGCGGCGGTAGAGCTTCACCTGTTCGGGGGAGAGCCCCACCCATTCGCTCAGTTCCACCTTCTCGGGCAGGTCGGAGATGATCGAGCGGTCGGTCTTGAGGCGCCGCAGGATGAACGGACCCACCCGGGCCTTGAGGTCGCTCACCGACGCCATGTCGCCGTAGCGCTCGATCGGCAGGCGGTAGCGCTGGCGGAAGAACTCCTCCTCCCCCAGCACCTTCGGGTTGAGAAAGTCCATCAGGGCCCAGAGCTCGCTCACCCTGTTCTCCACCGGCGTGCCGGTGAGGGCGATGCGGAAACGGCTCTGCTTGAGCGGCCGTGCCAGATCGCGGGCTGCCTGCGACTGCCGGGCCGATGAATTCTTGATTGCCTGGGCTTCATCGATCACCAGCCCCTGCCAGTCGAGGCTGCTCAGCAGTGCGCTGTCGCGCTGCAGCAGGCCGTAGCTGGTGAGGACCAGATCCACCCCCTCCAGCTTCTTCTTCAGGGCGGCGGGGGTGGACGGCCGCCGGGGGCCGTAGTGCTCCACCACGCTCAGTTCCGGGGTGAAGCCCTTCGCCTCCCGCAGCCAGTTGGTGAGCACCGAGGTGGGGGCCACCAGCAACACCGGACGTTTCAGTTCCTTCTCCGCCTTGAGGTGCTGCAGGAAGGCCAGCAGCTGGATGGTCTTGCCCAGGCCCATGTCGTCGGCCAGGCAGGCCCCCTGATCGAAGCGGTGCAGGAAGGCCAGCCAGCCCAGCCCCCGTTCCTGGTAGGGCCGCAGCTGCCCGGCGAAGCCCTCGGGAGCCGGCAGGGGATCGGGAGCCTTCTGCTGGTGGTACTGCTCCAGCACCGCCTGCAGCCTCGGGCCGGCGATGAAACGGTGCACCGGCAGCCGCTGCAGGGTCTCTCCTTCGTTGCCGGTCAGGCGCAGGGCGTCATCGAGGCTGAGAACAGGATCGAGGGCGCAGAACTTCTCGGCATGGCGCAGATCACCGGGACGCAGCTCGATCCAGGCCCCTTTGTGCTGCACCAGGGGGCTGCGTTTGCCAGCCAGCCGCTCCAGGTCGCGCAGGGTGAGCGTGACTCCGCCGATCATCAGCTCCCAGTGCCATTGCAGGCTTTCGCCGAGGCTGAAGCCCCGGGAGCGCTCGGGCAGATCGGCTTCGATCGAGAGGCCGAGCCGGCTGGCAAGGCCTCCGCTGAGGCTGGGGGGCAGCACCACCCCCACACCCACATCGCGCAGCTTCAACGCGGCGGTGCGCACCAGCACGAAGGCTTCGGCCGGGGTGAGCGCCATCCGCTCGGGTGTGGCCGTGTCGAGGCCCCGTTCGATCGGCTCAAACACCTGCAGGGCCCGTCCCAGGCCCTCCAGCAGCAGTTCGCCGGGCTGCTGGAGTTCAGCTTCACCGAGCTGCAGGGCGCCGGCCCCGGCGGCCCAGACGCCGGCGGCGGGCAGCAGCAAGCTTGGGTCGGCTTCGGCCTGCAGGCTGAAGCGCAGGGGCCACAACTCCTCCCCCTCGCCGGGGGTGTCGAGCTCGAGGCAGGCCCGGGCCGGCTCCACCCGGCCGGCCACCGCTTCGCGCCAGTGGTGGGTGGCCACCTGCAGGCGCTCGCAGTCGTCGTCATCCAGATCGAGGCGCCCGTCTCCGGGTCCGAGGGCCCGCTGCCAGGCCGCCAGCAGTGGGTCCAGCCCCTCCGGCGCAGGGGTGAAGCCCGCGCGCATGCGCGCATCCACCAGATCCGTGAGGATCGAAGCCAGCCGTCGCCGTCCGGACCCCGGCCGCCAGCAGGCCAGTGAAACGCCGGCGTCTCCCAGGCCGGGCTCCAGGGCCGCCAGGGCCACCTGGGGCAGGCGCGAGGCCAGATCCTCCAGGCGACGCCGGTCGTCCTCGCGGTTGATCAGTGGCAGCCAGCGGGCGCGTCCCGCCTCCACCTGGGGCAGCAGCCGGCCCCGCGAGAGCAGGCTCAGCGACCAGCGCTGCAGGTGGCTCCACCAGCGCAGGTCATCGGCCAGGTCGGGATGGTCGCCCGAGAGGGGCAGGCGGCCCAGCCAGATCGTGGCGGCACCAGGCTCCAGCCACCAGCCCTCCACGCGCCAGGGCCACCACTCCACCGATTTCGGGATCGGCTCACCCGCCTGCAGCGGCAGGCCGCTCCAGGTGCTGCTGTCGGTTTTCCTTTTCCCCCTGGCGCCCTGCCGGCGGCTGGGCAGGCAGAGGTTGGCCCCTGCGGGGCGGAAATCCTCGGTCCAGAGGTCTGCTTCCTCCAGCCAGGCGCCGAGGTCGTCCTGATCGAGGCTGAGGGGGTGCAGCGGCGGCTCGCTTGCCGGGGCCTGTGGTTCCGCCACGCGCCAGGTGTCCCCCCAGAGCAGCAACCCTGGCCTGTAACCACCGCCAAGGGCGGGCACGGCCGCGGTTTCCCTCGACAGCCAGGTGGCGTGCAGCAGGCTCATGGCTGCTGGGACCCCTCAGAGCATGGGTGGCGTCGCATCGAGAACACCGGCAGCAACCACGGACATCGACCACGGACATCGCCTCGGCTCGCGTGAGCGGAGCGACTCCCCGGGCACTCTGCCGGATGGCGCGCCCACCGGCCCGCTCAGGGCCTCAGGGCCGACAGCCGGCGCTGCAGTGAGTGAAGCACCAGGGCACTGCCCGCCAGAGGCAGCCAGAGCGGCAGCCAGACCAGCAGCAGCTCCAGCGCCAGGCCCGGCAGCAACCGCAGCCCGCCTGCGTCCATCAGGGCACCGATGGCAGGCAGATCGGGGCTGGTGCCCAGGCTGCGGATGCCGCAGACCGCCCCCACCAGGCCGGCCTGCAGGTGGCTGTCGTCGGGATCGACCCGCTGCAGATGAAAGGCCAGCAACCCGTAGAAAAAGCCGCAGCCACCAGCCCTCAGGGCCGGCCTCAACCCCAGCACCAGGGCCAGCGCCAGGGCCGTGGCGCCTGCCAGCAGGGCCCAGGCAATCGACTGCAGGCGCAGCTGGGCGCGGTGGTCGGATGGGGCCGTCAGGGCGGGCACGGGGAGCGGGCGGAACGGGAGGGGCCTGTGCTGGGCGATCATGCCCTCTCCAGGGTTGATTTGCCGCGTCCGGCCATGGCTGCCACCTCATCCGCCCGCTCCGAGCGGCACCCACGCCCCCGCAGCGGCGCCGAGATCCGCGAGGCCTTCCTGGCCTTCTACGAAGCCCGGGGGCACCGCCGCATGGCCAGCGCCTCGCTGGTGCCTGATGACCCCACGGTGCTGCTCACCATCGCCGGAATGCTGCCTTTCAAGCCGGTGTTCCTGGGACAGGCGCCGAGGCCGGCCGCGCGGGCCACCACCAGCCAGAAGTGCATCCGCACCAACGACATCGAGAACGTGGGCCGCACGGCCCGGCATCACACGTTCTTCGAGATGCTCGGCAACTTCTCCTTCGGCGATTACTTCAAGGCCGAGGCGATGACCTGGGCCTGGGAGCTCTCCACAGGGGTGTTCGGCCTCGATCCGAAGCATCTGGTGGTCAGTGTCTTTCGCGACGACGACGAAGCGGCGGCGATCTGGCGCGACACGGTGGGGGTCGACCCCCGGCGGATCGTGCGCCTGGGTGAGGCCGACAACTTCTGGGTGTCGGGTCCCACAGGACCCTGCGGTCCCTGCTCCGAGATCTATTACGACTTCCGACCCGAGCTCGGTGACGACCACCTCGACCTGGAGGACGACAGCCGCTTCATCGAGTTCTACAACCTGGTGTTCATGCAGTTCAACCGCGACGCCGAGGGCAACCTCACGCCGCTGGAGAATCGCAACATCGACACCGGCATGGGCCTGGAACGCATGGCCCAGATCCTGCAGGGGGTTTCGAACAACTACGAAACCGACCTGATCTATCCGCTGATCGAAACCGCTGCCACCCTGGCTGGGATCGACTACCGGCAGCTGGACCCCCGCGGCCAGACCTCCCTGAAGGTGATCGGCGACCACAGCCGCGCCATCACCCAGCTGATCGCCGATGGGGTGACCGCCTCCAATCTGGGCCGTGGGTACATCCTGAGGCGGCTGCTTCGGCGGGTGGTGCGTCATGGCCGGTTGCTGGGCATCGACACTCCCTTCCTGCCGTCCATGGGGCAGGCGGCGATCGCCCTGATGGCGGAGGCCTATCCCCAGCTGGAGGAGCGGCGCGAGGCGATCATGGCTGAGCTGGCCCGGGAGGAGGCCCGTTTCCTGGAAACCCTCGAGCGTGGCGAGAAGCTTCTGGCGGAGGTGCTCTCGGCCCGGCCTGATCAGATCAGCGGGGAGCAGGCCTTCGAGCTCTACGACACCTACGGCTTCCCCCTGGAGCTCACCGAGGAGATCGCCGAGGAGCATGGGCTGGCCGTCGACCTGGCCGGCTTCGAGGCGGCGATGGAGGCCCAGCGCCAGCGGGCCAAGGCCGCCTCGGTGCGGCTGGATCTCACCCTGCAGGGGGCGATCGAGGCGATGGCCGAGCACTTGTCCCCCACCGACTTTCGCGGCTACGAGGCCCTGGAGCACCCCAGCCAGGTGATGGCCCTGGTGGTGAATGGTGAGCAGGCCCAGGCTGCGGTGGCGGGCGATGCCGTCCAGATCGTGCTGGATTCCACCCCGTTCTACGGCGAATCCGGAGGGCAGATCGGTGATCGCGGCGTGCTGGCGGGCGGTGCTCCGGGCGCTGGGCCCGAGGCCGGGGTGATCGTGCGGATCGAAGCGGTCAGCCACCAGCGCAAGCTGATCGTCCACCACGGCCGGATCGAGCGGGGCGAGCTGACCCTGGGGGACACCCTGACCGCCCTGGTGGACCGTGCCTGTCGCCGGCGTGTCCAGGCCCATCACACCGCCACCCATCTGCTGCAGGCGGCTCTCAAGCAGCTGGTGGATGCCTCGATCTCCCAGGCCGGCTCCCTGGTGGATTTTGAGCGGCTGCGCTTCGATTTCCATTGTCCCCGTGCCCTGAGCGCCGAGGAACTGGAGCGGATCGAGGAGCGGATCAACGGCTGGATCGCCGAGGCCCACGCCCTGGAGGTGCAAGAGATGGATCTGGAGCGGGCCCGTGCCGCCGGGGCCGTGGCCATGTTCGGGGAAAAGTATGGGGAGACGGTGCGGGTGGTGGATGTCCCGGGGGTCTCGATGGAGCTCTGCGGCGGCACCCATGTGGCCAACACCGCCGAGATCGGCCTGTTCCGGATCGTGAGCGAGACCGGCGTGGCGGCCGGCATCCGACGCATCGAAGCGGTGGCCGGCCCGGCGGTGCTCGATTACCTCAGGGAACGCGACAGCGTGGTGCGGGCCCTTACGGAACGCTTCAAGGTGCAGCCCGTCGAGATCCTGGCGCGGGTGAGCGGTCTTCAGGACGACCTCAAGGCCACGGCCAGGGCCCTGGAGGCCGCTCGCTCGGAGCTGGCCAGGGCCAGGGTCGCGGCACTGGCGGCCCAGACGCAGGAGGCGGGAGCGTTCCGGGTGCTGGTAGCGCGCCTCGATGGGGTGGAGGGTGCCGCCCTTCAGCCGGCCGCCCAGCAGCTCCAGGAGACGCTTGGCCCGGCCGGCGCCGTCGTCCTCGGTGGCCTGCCTGACACCGCCGAGTCCAGCAAGCTGATCCTGGTGGCAGCCTTCGGTGCTCAGGTGATCGACGCCGGGCCGAAAGCCGGGCCTTTCATCGCTGCGGTGGCCAAGCGCTGTGGAGGTGGTGGTGGCGGTCGTCCGCACCTGGCCCAGGCGGGAGGCCGTGATGCCGCCGCCCTTGACCCGGCCCTCGAGCAGGCCCGAGCCGACCTGATCGCTCGGCTCTCCTGAATGGTTGCTACGTATTGCCCGCTACAGACTGACCCGCCCGACACCGATTGGTATCTGTGCTCACCGGTATCCCACCCCGCTTGAGCCTGCTCGCATGATCGATACCCCCAGCAGCACGGCCGATGTCATTCAAGGGCTGCTGGCGGATCTCCACCGTCGCTACTCCCTGCTTGAGGACGGCGCTCCAGCCGACTACATCCCCGAGCTGGCCAAGGCGAATCCCTCTGATTTCGGCATCTCGATCGCCACAGTCGATGGCCGCCTCTACGAAGTGGGCGACACCCGCAAGCCGTTCACGATCCAGTCGATCTCCAAGCCGTTTGCCTATGGCCTGGCCCTGAAGTTGTTTTCAGGCCAGCACCTGGCCACGAAGGTGGGTGTGGAGCCCTCAGGGGATGCCTTCAACGCCATCAGCCTTGATCAGAAGACGGGTCGCCCCCGCAATCCGATGATCAACGCCGGAGCCATCGCCACCACGGCGCAGATCTGGAACCACGATCCGCATCAGGCCGAAGCTCTGATGCTCGACTTCTTCAGCGAACTGGCCGGACGTCGTCTGAGCATCGACCGGGAGGTGTTCCAGTCGGAGCGCTCCACCGGCCATCGCAACCGGGCGATCGGACACCTGCTGCGCAATTTCGGAATCATTGAGGATGATCCGGAAGAGTCGCTCGATCTCTACTTCAAGCAGTGTTCGATCACCGTCACCTGCCACGATCTGGCGGTGATGGCCGCCACCCTCGCCTGCCAGGGTCACAATCCCTTCACCGGCGCCAGGCCACTCACGCCGGAGATCACTGTGCGCATGCTGGCGTTGATGGCCACCTGCGGCACCTACGACTTCGCCGGTCAGTGGCTCTACGACGTGGGCATGCCCGCCAAGAGTGGCGTGGGCGGCGGGGTGCTGGCCGTGGTGCCCGGTCGGCTCGGCATCGCCACCTATTCGCCGCCTCTGGATGTGCTGGGCAACAGTGTGCGCGGCATTGCGGTCTGCAATGAGCTCTCCGACAGCCTCGGACTCAGTCTCTTCAACCAATACCCCCAGACCAGTTCCACGATCCGCCGTTCCTACAAGGGCACCCAGCGGCAGTCGCGGCGTTGGCGTGCAGTTGACCAGGCCAGGCTCCTGCAGGAGCGGCGGGATGCGATCCGAATCGTGCACGCCCAGGGAGTGCTTGATTTCGCCGCGATCGAGCGGCTGCTCTCCGAACTCAGCGAGATCATGGCCGACGCCTGGATCCTGGTGCTGGATGTGGCTCACGTCACCGAATTGCCGGAGGAATCCAGAGGGTTGTTCCTGAACGAGCTCACGTCCCTGCGGCGCAGTGGCGTGATCGTTCTGCTGGCCAGGGCCCAACATCTCGATCTTCCACGGACCCTGAGCGTGGCCAGTGAAGAGGAGGAGATGCCGAAGTTCACTCAATTGGATCAGGCACTGGAGTGGGCCGAGGATTTACTCCTGAACTCAAGAGGTGATGAGGACCGCACCCCTCCCTTCACCACGGAGATCGATCAGACGCTGGGCTTTCTGGGCATGCTGCAGCCCGGCCATCGCCAGACCCTGGCCGACCTGATGAAGTGCCGCACCTTTGCCAAGGATGACCTGGTGATCACCAAAGGTGATCCAGGCCATGAGCTCTTTCTGGTCAGGGAGGGACGCTTCACGATCACCGTTGAAATGCGGAGCAGCGATGGCCAGACCCATCAATCCCGCCTGGCCACCTTCGAGCCGGGGATGTGCTTCGGCGAGATTTCCTTTCTTTCCGGCGCGCCCCGCACCGCCAATGTCACTGCTGATCTCGACGGCAGCTGCTGGGTGCTGGAGCGCCATGATTTCGATACCCTGCGTCAGTGGGAGCCAGATGCCGTCACGGAACTGTTGCTGGCCCTCACCCGCGATCTGGGCACCAAGCTTGCCCTCACCAGCTATCAGCTCACGTTGATGGAGCATCTTTGAAGCCCCTGAGCCCATGACCTCCCGAGCGATCACATGGCTGCGCCGCTACGGGGTGTTCGTGGGCTGGGCAGGAGCCTGCGCGCTCGGCTTCGGGTTGTTCCCCGACATCTACGAGCGCTGGCAGCTGAATCTGTCCTCCCGCACCCAGGAGCTGCGCGGTCCGCGCCAGCCTCCGGGCGGTGTGGTGATCGTCGGCATCGACGACTACAGCCTGGTTCAGGGGCAGAACGCCGACCTGAGCCAGGACAAGGAGCTGCGACGCCTGGCGGCCTGGCCATGGCCGCGGGCCATCTACGACCGTGTGCTGGATCGCCTGTTTTCCGCCGGTGCCCGGGTGGTGGGTTTCGACCTTCTCTTCGATGCCCCCAGCAGCCATGGCCCGGAGGATGATCAGGCTCTGACCGAGGCCCTGCAGCGCCACAGCGGCAAGGTGGTGCTCGGTGCCCAGGTGTTTGAAAGCCGCGGCCGGGTGGGGGGGCTGACCCTCAGCGCTGCGATGCCCTTCCTTAGCGAGGCCGCAGGGGCCCGCAGCTCTGGACTTCTCAATGGCCTGCAGGATCCTGATGGCTACATCCGTCTGCGTCCCAGCACCTATGCCGAGCAGCTGCGTCAGTCCGGCATGTTGGATGTGCCACCGGGGCTCTCCACCCAGCTGATCACCAAGGGCGGTCTGGAAGAAATTCAGCCGCCGCCGCTGCTGGCCAACTGGCGCCCCCTGGTGGACCCCTATGGCCCGCCGCGCACGATCCCCACGATTCCGATCTGGGAGGTGCTGGAGTCGGGCAGCTTCTCCCGGCTCGATCAGCAGGGTGTTTTCAGCGATCAGGTGGTGCTGATCGGCCCCACCGCCAGCGTGCTGCAGGACATTCACCGCACGGCGTTCGCGGGAGCCGAGGGCATGCCCGGCGTGGAGATTCACGCCGCCGAGATCGCCAACCGACTGGAGGGCCGGGCTCTCTACATTCCCCCCACGGCCTGGTACGTGGCACCGTTGCTCGGGCTGGGGATGCTGGCCCTGGGCCTGGCCAGTGCCCGAGCTGAAAAACCCCTGGTTCGTCTCGGCGTCCTGGCGCTTCTCTCCGGCGGGATGGTGATCCTGGGCCTGATCCTGGTGAGCGCCTCCGGGACAGGGATCGGCATGGTGGGTCTCTCGGTCCTCACCCTCGCCACCGGTCTGGTCAGTGCCGGGGATGCCACGGTGCGCCTTCAATGGAATCGGCTGCGCCTGCGGCGGATGCTGGAGCGTTACCTCTCCCCTGCGGTGGCTGCTCAGATCGCCAGTCAGCCTGAGGAAGCTGATGAAATGCTGGGTGGCAAGGTCTCGGAGGTGGTGGTGTTCATCTGCGACGTGCGTGGCTTCACCCAGCGCACCACCCAGATGAGCAAGGAAGGCAAGGCCAGTGAATTGGTACAGCAATTGAATGAGTATTTCGCTGTCGTCGTTGATACGCTTCAGCGGAAAGGGGCGATCATCGACAAGTACATGGGCGACGCCGTCCTGGCTGTGTTCGGTGTCCCCCTGAACCGGGGAATCGCCGTCGAGGTCCAGTCGGCCCTGGAAGCGATTCTGGAGCTCCAGCACCAGATGGACTCCCTCAACGATCGCTGGGCCACCCAGGGGAAGGACCCCTGGGAGCAGGTGATGATTCTCAGTGGCGGGCCTGTGATCAGCGGCAACATCGGCTGCGCCTCACGGATGGATTACACGGTGATCGGCGACACGGTGAACATGGCCAGTCGCCTGGAGGGCGTGGCCAAGCAGTCGGGACGCGACATCATCCTCAGCAGGGTGGTGGCGGCCAATGCCGACCCCGCATGGAATCTGGAGCGGGTGGGCGAGTATGAGATCAGGGGTCAGGGAGCCCAGGAGGTGTTCACCATGCAACCGAGTGAGTATTACGAGCAGAATCAGGGTTAGTCTTGATCAGATCGTTCAGTGACTGGCCTCATGAACCGTCGCGTTGGTGCAACGTTTGCTGGACTCCTTCAGGTTGGCCTGCTGCAGGCCGTGCTGATGGCTCCCGCTTCTCCGCTTCATGCCGCAGCGTTTCAGCAGGCCACCATCAAGAGGTTGGTGGATGGTCGCGAGGTCTACATCAATGGAAAGGCCGCCCGGGTCAACCAGGTGGCCCGCTCCGGGCAGCAGGTGCGCACCGGCAAGAGCAGGGCCGAGCTCCTCTTCGATGGCCGCGCCACGGGCTTCATGGGCCGCTCCAGCGTGATCACTCTCGGCAACAGCTGCTTTCGCCTGAGCAAGGGTGCCGTGCTGGTGAGTGGTCCCCAGAAGGCCTGCCTCGGCTCCAAGGTACTGGGCGTGAAGGGCACCACCTACGTGCTCACCCGAGCTGACGACGGCCTGTACGACTTCGTGGTGCTGGAAGGTCAGGGCTATGTGGGCCCTGAAGACGGCTACGAGGAGAACCAGGACTCCACCTCCTCAGGCTCTGGAGCCGTGGCGGCGGGTGATCCATCCGGCAACACCACCTACGTCTGCAGCTGTGAAGTGGCCCGCTTCACAGCCGATGGTGAATTCGTCAGTCAGGGCAAGATGAGCAGCAGCCAATACCAGGCACTGCTGGGGCGGCATACTTCGGGTCAGTCCCAGTTGCCCAAAAGCTCAGCGATCCAGGAGGCCTTCTCCCGCTGCTACAGCGGCTGAGGCCGGCATCAGAGGGTGAGGTTCTCGAACAGTTGCTTCATGCGCCTGAGCAACTGATTCTCATGAGCCTTCACCTTCTCGCGCTCCATCCCCTCCAGTTCACCCCGGCGTTTGCTCACCAGGTGGGCCAGCCGGTCCATCAGGGGAGGGTTGTTCAGCAGAAGGGGTCCCAGGCTGGGCCGTGACACCTCCAGCAGCAGGCATTCCTCCAGGGCCCGCACGGTGGCGCTGCGTCGGCTGTCGGTGAGCATCGACATCTCGCCGAAGACATCCCCGTGCCTGAGGCAGGCCACCTGGAACGGCTCGGCCTCCTCCTGGTTCTTGAGCACCTCGACCACCCCCTGAACCACCTGGAAGAGAGAGTCGCCCGGGTTCCCTTCCCGCACCACCACCTCTCCAGGGGCGAAACGCAGGCAGCGGGTGGTCGTGGCCAGTTGGAACATCTCCTCTTCACTGAGGTCGCCGAACAGGGGGTTGCGGCTGAGCAGGCTGCGCCGATGCTCCATGCCGCGCTGCTCGGGATGTCCGGCATCGAGGATGCTGCGCTTCGGCCGCAGTTCACGCACCGGATAGGGAACGCTCTGGCCGGCCCGCTCGAGGGTGAACCAGATCTGCTCGAGCAGTTCACTGCGCAGGTCGAGCAGATCGCTCTGGTTTCCTGGCCTCTGGAAGGCCAGGATGTCGTAGGTGATGGCGCTGTCGGCAAAGGCCTGCACCCTCACCGCCGGAGGGGGCTCATCGAGCACCCGGGGATGCTTGTCCAGCACATCCAGCAGGAACTGACGGGCCCTGGAGGGGGGGAGGCTGTAGTCGAGCCCGATGTCGAAACGGTTGCCCATCACGCCAAAGGCCACGTGGTTGCGCACCACCACCTCGGTGACCTGGGTGTTGGGAACAACCACCAGCGAGCCGGTGATGTCCTTCAGGCAGGTGTCGCGCCAGTTGATCGACACCACCACCCCCATGGTCCCGTCACCAAGGTCGAGGAAATCACCCACGGTGAAGACATCATCGAACTGGAGCTCCAGACCCGCGAAGAGATCCTTGAGAGGTTCCTGGGCCGCCAGGCCCACCATGGCGGTGAGCACGGCCGAGGTGGTGACCAGGCTGACCAGGTTGAAGCGGGCCTGCTCCTGCACGAGGATCACCGTGGCCACGGTGCCGCCTCCCAGCATCAACAACTGCAGCAGAATCTGCGCCGGTTCCTTTCTCAGGCCCAGGGCGGCGGGTAGCTCCAGGAATCCCCAGAGGGCCATGCGGATGCCCAGATAGCTGAACATCAATTCGTCGATGGTGGAGATCCAGGTCCGGTAATGGAGGGGCAGGAGGATCAGCGGCAGGGTGCGCACCAGCGCCCAGCTCAGAATCGACAGGGTCGCCAGCTGGATGGGCAGCTTCGGCAGTCGAAGTCGCCGGACCAGGATCTGCAGCGGCAACAGCAGAACCATCACGACGATGGCTGAGACCCATACCTCCAGCAATGACATCCTGAGGTTCAGCGCTCAAAGGGGGAACGACCGGCCAGGGCCTTGCCTGGACAGCCTGTCGCGCAGGATAGGTGGCGAAGTTGGGCTCATTCCGCTCCCTGCGGCCCTTCTTGGGCCTCAGTTTTCGCTCCGACCATCACCATGGTCTTCAACACGTTCTTCACCATCGTCTGCCCATGGTTAGCCCCGGTCGCCCCATGGTCTTGTGGCCCCTGGCCCTGCTGCTTCTTCCGCTCGCTCCGCCAGCGGAAGCCCAGCAGGTGCAGCTGCGCTGTGATGGGACGCTGCTTGAAGCCAGGGGCATGGCTGAGCAGAAGCGCAGCATCGCCTTACTGAGGGTGTCTCTGGCGCTTTCGGGCGAAGCCGCCAGCTCCGATGGGGCCCTGGGCGAGCTGCAGCGACGGCTGGCTGATGTGCGCCAGGCCCTGCAGCGTCTGGAGGTGACGGAGCTGGCGGTGAGTTCCCCTTCGACCCGGCGGCGGGAGGCGAGCCCGAAACGCCCTGCGGCCGTGGAGGCCAGTCTGCAGGTGAGCGGGGTGCTAGCCCCGGCCCGGTTGCAGGCGCTGATCCGCTCGGTGGGGTCGTTGCCCGGTGTCCGCCTCAACCCGGTGCAACCCCAGGCCGATGAGAACGCAGATGCCGCCATCCGCGCTGCCTTGCTGCGGCTTGCCTATCGGGATGCCCTGCTCCAGGCCAGGCAGCTGGCCGAGGCGATTGGGCTGGGGACACCGACCCCGCTGGAGGTGCAGATCGAAGCGGGATCCCGGCCGATGCTGGCCAGGGGAGTGATGGCGGATGCCCCCCCCCCGTTCGAGGCCGACGAGTTGCCATCACCGATGGATCGGCTCGCGCTGCAGGTGCGCTTCTGCGCCCGCTGAGTGCTGACCAGTGAGTTCTCCGGGGCCGATGGTGGCCATGCATCCAGCGGAGCGGTCCCTTGAAGCGGCAAGCTGAGTGGATAGCTGATCACCGCCATGGCATTGGATGGTGCCCAGGCCATTGTCGGCCTAGGGCTTTTCACCCTGTTGGCCATGGGCCACTTCGTTGCTGACTTCGGCCTCCAGAGTGATCGGATGGCGGTGGAGAAGTGTCCCGGCAAAGATCACACCCTCCCCTGGCCCTGGTGGTTGCTGGCCCATTCCGGGATTCACGCCTTCTTCGTGAGCGTGATCACGGGCGTGATCTGGCTTGGTCTGGCCGAGTGGGGCCTCCATGCCCTGATCGATTACGGCAAGTGCCGCCACCGCTACGGGCTGGGGGTGGATCAATCCCTGCACATGGCCTGCAAGCTGATCTGGGTGCTGATCCTGCTGAGCTTCGGCCCCATTCCCACCGGAGCCCTGCTGCAGGCCTTCCCCCGCTAAGGCTTGATGGCCGGGGAGGAAGGATGGGGCGAGCGCGCTTTGCCGATCGTCACCAGCCGCTCCATCGCTGTGTTCAGGCAGTAATTCAGGGGTTGGATCGCCTTCTCCAGCTGGCTCAGCTGCGTCGTGTCGCCCCTCTCGCCGGCGGCAATGCCACTGAGCAGCAGGGCGATCACCTCATTGCTGCGCATGCAGCGCTGGCTCACCAGCGCCAGCATCTCCATGGCCAGGTCCACATCAAAGAGCAGGGTCTTGAGGAAGTTATCCACGCTCACCTCCACCAGCTCGGCGGGGCCCTCGACCACCCGCACATCGGCGGAGTGCTGACCTGAGCCGAACAGTCCCATCTCCCCCAGCAGTTCCTCGGCCTCGATCACGGCCAGAGTGTGGGGCTCGGGTTCGATCAACCGTACCTGGATCGCCACCTTGCCGCTGGTGAGCAGCATCAGGCTTTCGGCAGGATCCCCCTGCCGCATGATCAGCTCCCCGATGGCAACGAGACGGCGCACCGGTGCCAGCTCCTCATGGTGGATGTCCAGGAGCAGTTTCATGCGCTCCCGTACCACCTTCAGCTGCGGCTCATCTCCCCACATGGTTGGCTCCTCTCAGGTCTGCAGGTAGGTGCTCTGGCGCAGACTGCTCTCCAGATGGGCCATCAGCCGACCGGCATCGGGCAGCGGCAAGGTGCCGCGGTGAATGGCCGCTTCGCTGGCCACCCGCAGGCGCTCCAGCAGGGCATCGGGATCGTGTTCCATCGCTTCGAGCACCTGGGCGTTGCTGTTACCCCTCACCACATGGTCGACCCGGTAGCGCCCGTTGGCACCCAGACGGATATGGACCGCATTGGTGCTGCCGAACAGGTTGTGAAGGTTGCCCATCACTTCCTGGTAGGCGCCTCCCAGAAACAGGCCGATCCAGTAGGGCTCTCCGGCCCGCGGCTCATGCAGTTCCAGCAGCGGCTTGGCCTGGCCGGCGCCGATGAAGCGGGCCAGCTTGCCGTCGGAGTCGCAGGTGAGGTCAGCGAAGCTGCCCAGGCGGGTGGGTCGTTCCTCGAGCCGGTGGATGGGCATCACCGGAAAGAGCTGATCGATCGCCCAGGTGTCGGGAGCGGAGCGGAAGATCGAAAGGTTGGCGTAGTAGGTGCCCGCCAGGGTGGCCTGCAGGGTCCGAAGGTCGTCGGGAATGGGGGTGTCGGTGCTCCAGCGATCCAGCTGCTCCGCAATCGCCTGGCAGCAGGCCCAGTAGAGCTGCTCAGCCGCTCCCCGTTCGGTGAGGCTGAGGTAGCCCAGCC
The DNA here is from genome assembly GCF_014224355.1 of Synechococcus sp. BSA11S. Taxonomy (GTDB): domain Bacteria; phylum Cyanobacteriota; class Cyanobacteriia; order PCC-6307; family Cyanobiaceae; genus Regnicoccus_A. Next base: position 102,383 of record NZ_VNWP01000001.1, read on the forward strand.
GGAAGGCGGAGAGGGCGTCCTGCTTGAACTTGATGGCGTCAGTCCAGCCTTCCTGCAGGTGGTCAACGTTGCCTGGCGTGTCCCGCACAGCGGCCCGGATCGAGGCCAGGGTGTCGCGCAGGTTGCGCACGATCAGCGGTTCCTCCGGCTGTCCCGCCGGCTCCTCCCCGGGCACCCCGGCGGTGCCGAGCACGTCGAAGACGAGCACACTGAAGTGGCTGACGATGGCGCGGCCGCTCTCGCTCACCAGGGTGGGCACCGGCACCCCGCGCGGCTCGCAGCATTCCCGCACCGTGGCCACCACGTCGTTGGCGTAGTTCTGCAGGGAATAGTTGGTGGAAGCGGCCGTGGCGGTGCGGCTGCCGTCGTAGTCGATGCCGAGGCCACCGCCCACATCCAGATAGCCCATCGGCGCCCCGAGCTCCGCCAGTTGCACATAGATCTGGCCCGCTTCCTGCAGGGCGTCCTTGAGCACGGCAATGTCGTTGATCTGGCTGCCCACGTGGAAATGGAGCAGGCGCAGCTCGCCGAGCAGATCGGCCCGACGCAGGGCCTCCACGGTGGCCAGCAGATCGGGCACCGAGAGGCCGAACTTGGCGCGCTCGCCCACTGAGCTTCCCCAGCGGCCGGTGCTGCGGCTGGCCAGCTTGGCGCGCACCCCGATCAGGGGGGCGGCCCCCAGCTCCCGACTGGCGGTGATGATCCGCTCCACCTCATCGGGTTGCTCGATCACCACCACCGGCTGGCGGCCGAGCCGACGGGCCAGGATCGCCGTCTCGATGTAGCGCTGGTCCTTGTAGCCGTTGCAGATCAGCAGGGCCTCGGGATCGTCCACCAGGGAGAGGGCGATCAGCAGTTCCGCCTTGCTGCCGGCCTCCAGGCCGAAATGCCACTGGCGGCCGCTCTCCACCAGCTGTTCCACCACGTGGCGTTGCTGGTTGCATTTCACCGGAAACACCCCCTGGTAGCGGCCGCCGTAGCCGTACTGGGCGATGGCCCGCTCAAAGGCGGCATGGAGCCTCTCCAGCCGGTCTTCGAGAATGTCGTCGAAGCGGATCAGCAGCGGCAGGGTGAGATCGCGCCCCTGAAGGCCCTGCACCAGCTCCACCAGATCCAGGCAGCCACCCCGCTCCCCCCGCGGCTGCACCATTACGTGCCCGCGGGCGCTCACGGAGAAATAGGGCTCACCCCAGCCGTCGAGGCCGTAGAGCCGGCTGCTGTCGGCCACGCTCCAGCCATCGCCGGCAGGAGCAGGGGGGGCGGAGCCGCGGGTCGGGTCGGCCCCCATGGCCGTGGGATCGGCGAGAACCATGGCGGAGCGGAGGGATCCCGGTGTGAGGCGTCAACAGGGAATCTAAGTAGGGTGGCCGCTGGTGCTTGCCAAGGGGTGGGGCCGGCGCGGACGATGGGCCGGATCCGCCGTCCTTCCTTGTCATGGCCGTTGAACGCACTTTCCTGGCCATCAAGCCCGATGGGGTGCAGCGGGGGCTGGTGGGGGAGATCCTCGGTCGCTTCGAGCGCAAGGGCTTCAAGCTGGTGGGGCTCAAGCAACTGGTGCCCAGCCGCGAGCTGGCCGAGAGCCACTACGGCGTGCACCGCGAGCGCCCCTTCTTCGCCGGCCTGGTCGACTTCATCACCAGTGGTCCGGTGGTGGCGATGGTGTGGGAAGGCGACGGCGTGATCGCCAGTGCCCGCAAGCTGATCGGTGCCACCAAGCCCCTGGAGGCTGAACCCGGCACCATTCGCGGTGACCTGGCGGTGAACATCGGCCGCAACGTGATTCACGGTTCCGATGCGCCCGAAACCGCCGTCTTCGAGATCGGTCTCTGGTTCCAGCCCTCCGAGCTGAGCGACTGGACGCCCGCCGATCAGGTGTGGCGCAGCGAAGACTGAGCGGCCACGATTGGGCGAGGTTCTCATTGAGGCCATGCCCCGTCTCAATCCTCTGATTCCATTCGCCCTCGGCGGCCTTGCAGCGGTCGCCGGGATCCTCCCGGTCGAGGCCCGTGGCGGCCTGCCTACCTTGCCGCAGGTGGTGGAGATCCCCTCCCGGCCGGCCTACGTCACCCCGCCCAAGGGTCAGGAATCAGATGCGCGCAGGGGCCAGCGGCTTGAGCCCTCCACCCTGCTGCGCACCCGCAAACCCGGCAGGCTGCAGGTCGCTTTCCCCGATGGACGCCGGTTCCGTCTGGGAGGCGATTCCCTCGCCCTGATCGGGAACCGCAGCGTGGAACTCAAGCGCGGTCAGATCATCGGCTGGTTGCTGCCCGGAAGACCTGACGGCGCCCCTCTGAGGATCAGAACCCGGGTCGGCACCGCTTCGATTTCGGGCACCACGGTGTTTCTCGAAGCCAGCTCCGAGCTCCTGAGGATTTTCAGCTGGGAAGGACCGGTGCAGGTGGAGGCCCGTGACGGCCAGCGCTTCAGCCTCAGCACAGGAGAAGAGGTGGTGTACAGCGATGGAGCCTGGAGTCCGCCGCGTCGACTGAGCCGCGCCGAGGCGGCGCGCCGCCGCCGTGCCAGTGCCTTGCTCAATGGCTTCTCCAGCCCGATGGAGACCCTGCCCGAACTGGAGCGTCAGCTCGACAATCTGCCGTGAGGCGCTTCCGCGTCTGGTGGCTGGCGCTGGCCCTGCCCCTGGTCGTGGCGCTCCCCGTCTGGCGCGACTCCCCTCCTGGAAGAGCCCTCGCCCGTCTCGACAGCCCGGCCCGCCGGGCTTTCTTTCGCTGGCGGGGGCCCAGGGAGGCGCCGGAGAATCCCCTGCTCCTGGCGATCGACTCCGAGTCCCTGGGGCTGGCTGATCTGCTCACGGCTGAGGAACGTCGGGCCTCGCCGCTCTGGCGGCGGATGGGGCCGTGGCCCTGGCCCCGCGCCCTGCAGGCGGAGCTCGCCGCCATCACCCTGCGTGGAGGTGCCACGCGGGTGCTGGTGAACATCGAATTCAGCCAGCCCAGTCGCTACGGGCCCGCCGATGACGCGGCCGCCCAGGCCGTGCTGGCTCCCTGGCGGGAGCGGGTGCATCTGGTCAGCGGGTATCAGCTCGAGCGGCGACAGGGGATGGATCAGATCAAGCTGAGCCGCCCTGTGCTGGATCTGGGCCCGGCGGGTCTTGCCGTCCTGCTGCAGAGCGATGACGGGCTGGCGGAGGCGGTGCCCGGACGGCGCTGGTGGCGCGAGCAGCTGGTGGGATTCGCTCCTCCCCATCCACTGCCGATGGCCTTCCTGGTCCGGCCGGAAGCTCTGACGGAGGAGCCGCTTGGCCTCAACTTCCGCGGCCCGGCGGGAACGCTGCCATCCCTGCCGGCCTGGCGCATCCAGCAGGTTCCCCCGGAAACCTGGAACGACCGCACGGTGGTGATCGGGGCGACGACGCCAGAGCTGGGGGATCAGCAGGAAACGCCCTACGGCGCCATGAGCGGCAGCGAGGTGCTGGCCACGGCCGTCGGAAACGTGCTCGTCGGTGATGGGCTGCGGCCACTTCCGGCGCTGGGTTCGGGGCTGCTGCTGCTGCTCTGGGGCGTTACCGCTCTGGCGGTGCTCACGCGCCCGATCACCGCCCTGGGCACGGCCACCGCGGCCATCGCGCTGATGGCCAGCGGTCTGGGTGTGGCCTACGGATTCTGGCTCTGGGCCCAGCTCAGCCTGCCCCTGGCGGCCCTGCTGCTGAGCCCCCTGCTCGGGGGCGGCCTGCGCGTGGCCGCCCAGGCCCGGGAGGAACTGCGCGAGCGGGCCTACCTGCACCAGGTGCTGGCCCACCGGATCTCCCCGACTCTGCTCAACGACATTTTGCGCAACCCCGGGCCCCTCTGGAACCGGGCCGGCGGCCAGCGCTGCCGCTGCGTGCTGCTGTTCAGCGATCTGGTCGCGTTCACCCCCCTGAGCGCGGTTCTGGATCCCGGGGAGCTGTTCGCGCTGCTCAACCGCTACTTCGAGGTCATGGCTGAGGCGGTGCTGGCGGAGCAGGGCCTGCTTGACAAGTTCATCGGCGATTCGGTGATGGCGGAGTTCGGCGTGCCCCGCAGTCGCGGCGACCGGCTCGAGGCCAGGGCGGCGGTGCGCGCTGCCCTGGCGATGCAGCGTGGCCTGGAGGGCATCAATCGCGAGCTGGCCGCCAGGAATCGACCCCCCCTGCGCCATGGCATCGGCCTGCATGTGGGTGAGGTGATCGCCGGCAACCTCGGCTCCAGCCAGCGGCTCGAGTTCACGGTGGTGGGGGCCAGTGTGAATGTGGCCAGCCGCCTGGAGGGCCTTACCCGCCGTTATCCCCAGCACCCGATTCTGATCAGTGCCGCCCTGCAGGCGCTGCTGCCGGGGGAGCTGGAGGTGGAACCGCTGGGGGCCCACTTCCTCAAGGGCTGGCCCGAGCCCCTGGAGGTGCTGGCTCTGCAGGGGCTGCGTGGCCCGGAGTCCAACGTGCAGCCTGGATGACCTCTCGGAGGCTCTTCTGGTCAGCGGGGTGATTCCTCCGCGCCCACCGGAAAGCGATCCCAGCGGAAGTTGTTGAGCAGCGACGCCCCTTCAGGCGAGATGGTCTGGGAAGAGCCGGCCGGGGCGCCCGCCCGGGGGATCACCGCCGCGATCAGCTCCGCGGTGATCGCCGCCAGCAGCACGCCGTTGCGGTAGTGTCCCGTAGCCAGCCAAAGCCCTGGGATCGGGCTTTGACCGAGCAGGGGGGCCTGGTCAGGCGTGCCCGGGCGAAAGCCCCACCAGCGCTCCATCGGCGGCCAGCTGGCCGCTTCCGGCAGCAGCGCCTCGATGCCGGCCTGCAGCTGGCGTTGCCCGAAGGGGGTGAGCCCTTCCGCGAAGCCCGCTTCCGGCTCGCTGGTTGCCCCCACCACCAGCAGACCGTCTTCGCGGGGGACCAGATAGGTGCCGGGACCGAACAACACCCGCTGCAGGGCCGCTCGGGGCCCCTGCAGGGAGAGCATCTGGCCTTTGATGGGTGCCACCGGCAGCTCGTGCATCAGCCGGGCGCTCCAGGCGCCGCAGGCCAGCACCGCTCGCTGGCAGGGGATGGTGGCGTCATCCCCCTGGGCGCGGCGGATGCGCACCGCTTCGAGCGCACCGCCCCGGTGACGGGAGAGCTCCTGCACCTCGGCCCCTTCCTCGAAGGCCACGCCCCGCTCCACGCAGGCCCGCTCCAGGGACCGCATCAGCTGGCGGCGGTTGTCGATCTGCCCATCCTGGGGGAAGAGCAGCCCGGCCCGCCAGCGCTGGCCTATGCCCGGAATTTCCCGCTCCAGATCAGCCCGCGACAGGGGTTGCCCGAAGCAGGCGGTCGGGTAGGCATCACGCTGCTCGGCTGCTGTGAAGGGCACCACGATTCCGCAGGGGCGCAGCCCGCAACCAAGACCGCTGTCGGTTTCGATCCGCCTCACCCAGGCGGGAATCCGCGCCAGGCTGGCCTGGCCCAGTGCCAGCAGCGGGCCCGACAGCCCCTCGGCATGGGGGGCGAGCATGCCGGCGGCCACGAACCCGGCGGCCTCGCTGCGCCGCCGACTCAGCACCAGCACCCGCTCCCCCCGGCTGGCCAGCTGGTGGGCCACCCCCAGGCCGATCAAGCCGCCACCGAGGATCAGCACGGGGTCGTTCTCGACGCTCATGGGGCCGGCTCAGGAGTCCGCAGGGTTTCGTTCAGCTTCAACCATCGAGCGCCCCGGCCCGCGACGGTTCGGCGAGGCCCGCTGCATAGGATCAGCCCAGGTGGGATGCAGGTCATGACAGCGGCGAGCGGACAGGGCGGATGGGAGGCCGTGATCGGCCTGGAAACCCATGTGCAGCTGGGCACCGCCAGCAAGATCTTCACCGCCGCCTCCACCAACTTCGGCGACGATCCCAACACCCACATCGATCCCGTGGTGCTCGGGCTCCCCGGCACTCTGCCGGTGCTGAATGAAAAGGTGCTGGAGTATGCGGTGAAGGCGGCCCTGGCCCTTAATCTGCAGGTGGCCGAGCACAGCAAGTTCGACCGCAAACAATACTTCTATCCCGATCTGCCCAAGAACTACCAGATCTCCCAGTACGACCAGCCGATCGCCGAGAATGGCTGGATTGAGGTGGAGGTGGCCGAGAAGGGCAAGGACACCTACCTCAAGACGATCGGCATCGAGCGGCTGCACATGGAGGAAGACGCCGGCAAGCTCGTGCACGCCGGCAGTGATCGCCTGGCGGGCAGTACCCACTCCCTGGTGGATTACAACCGCGCCGGAGTGGCCCTTGCTGAAATCGTGAGCAAGCCCGATCTGCGCACCGGCCGGGAGGCGGCGGAATACGCCTCCGAGATCCGCCGGATCATGCGCTATCTGGGCGTGAGCGACGGCAACATGCAGGAAGGATCTCTGCGCTGCGATGTGAATATCTCGGTGCGGCGCGGACCGGATGAACCTTTTGGCGTGAAGGTGGAGATCAAGAACATGAACTCCTTCTCGGCGATCCAGAAGGCCTGTGATCATGAGATCGCCCGGCAGATCAAGGCGATCGAAGCCGGTGAGCCGATCCGGCAGGAAACGCGTCTCTGGGATGAGAGCAAGCAGCTCACCAAAAGCATGCGCAGCAAGGAGGGCAGCAGCGACTACCGCTACTTTCCCGAGCCGGATCTGGGCCCGATCGAGGTCACGGCCGAGCGGCGCGAGGGATGGCGTGGTGAACTGCCCGAGCTGCCCGCGGCCAAGCGTCATCGCTATGCCGAACAGTTGGGACTCTCGATCTACGACGCCCGGGTGCTCACCGATGAGCGCGCCATGGCCGAATACTTCGAAGCCGCCGTGGCCGCCGGAGCCGAGCCCAAGGGGGTGGCCAACTGGGTCACCGGTGACATCGCCGCCCACCTCAACGCCAGCAAGCTCTCGATCACCGAACTGCCCCTGAAGCCCCAGCAACTGGCGGAGCTGGTGGGCCTGATCGAAGACGGCACCATCAGCGGCAAGATCGCCAAGGAGATCCTTCCCGAGCTGCTGGCGCAGGGCGGTTCAGCCAAGGCGATCGTGGCGGAGCGAGGCCTGGGCATGATCAGCGACCCCGCGGCCATCACCGAGGTGGTGCAGGAGCTGCTGGCGGCCCACCCGGCGGAGGTGGAGGCCTTCCGCGGCGGCAAGACCAAACTGCAGGGCTTCTTCGTGGGGCAGCTGATGAAGCGCACCGGCGGCCGCGCTGATCCGAAGCTCGCCAACCGCATCCTCAGCGAGCAGTTGAAAGGCTGAGGATCACCTCGGAAATCCGTGCCACCCAAATGAGCGACCACAACGACCAGAAACTGTCTCCGCGGGAAATGATCCGGGCTCATGCGGGGATCATTCTTCAGTTGGCCACCAGCATCAGCGCTGTCGTCATCGCTGCATCACTGGTCCCCATGGCCCGGCAGGCGAAACTCTGGGAGGCCTGCCATGACACCTCCTTGAAGTGGCACGTTGAGTGGCACGTCGAGAACAGCACTGGCGATACGAAGGACGTGCATCAGGCGTGGGCGACACGCTTCTGCAATGGCGGCTCCCTCAGGCCCAGAGAGTGAAAAAGAGTGACGCCAGGTCGCGAGGTGGCCGGGCTCTGATCGACAGGGATTGTTGTTCGCGTTGCTTGCGCAAGGCCTGCTCAGGGCTCTGGCCCGCAATGCCGCCGTCCAGATCAGGCTGGAGAAGTTGAAGGGCTGAGCGCGCGGGATAGCCTCGAAAGGCTGGAAATCAGGGGTACGACGTGGACTGGCCTGACGTCATCCTTGTCAACGGGCCGTCCAGTGCGGGCAAGTCCACCCTCTGTCGCCGGCTGCAGGCGCGGATCGAGCACCCCTATCTCTGCCTGGGCTTCGACGACCTGCTCTTTTTCGCTGCTCCTCGCTATTACAAAGGGGCAGACACGCCCCGGCAGGGCGATTCCGATCCGTTCACCGCCCAGGGTGTGCAGATGCATCGGGTGTCCGCTGAGGGAGAGCCCCTGGATATGCGGCCCGTGTTCGGACCCGTCTTCCGGCGCCTGATCGCGGCCATGGCGCCTGTCGTGCGAACGCTGGTGGAGGGCGGCAACGCGGTGATTTTCGATCATGTCCTGCATGATCAGGGGATGATGGACAGCTGCACGGCCGCTTTCGCAGGGCTGCGGGTGTTCTCCGTGGGCATCACCTGTGATCTGGCCATCCTCGAGGCCCGCGAGCGGGCTCGCGGCGACCGCGTCCTTGGTCGGGCGCGTGGTCTTGCGGACGTGGTGCACGGCTTCTGCGCCTACGACCTGATGGTGGATTCCGGGCAAATGGAGCCAGAGGCCTGCGTGGATCTGGTGGTCTCCGCTCTGCACGAGGGCTGAGCCAGCCGCTGGTCATCGGCTCGGCGTCGGCTGTTCAGGCACACCAGGCTTGATGAATCCCCGGATTGTCTGAAAGGAGTCCTCGGCGAAGGAGGCGTCGCCTGTGAACTCCGGTTTGTTGATGACTCGGAGCCGCTCATCCACGTGGCCGATCAGTTTGGCCATGTCCGGCTTGCTGGCCAGGTTGAGCGTGGTCGGCTCCTGGTTGGCGCTGATCTGGGCGGAGCCATTGGCCACGGCGCTTTCGATCGTGGCGATCAGATCATTGGCCAGCACATATTTACGGCTGTAGTTCTCATAGTTCGCGGCCTGTCCATAGAGCTGGCTGAAGGTCCAGGCTGAATAGAGCACCAGCCCGGAGGTGATGCCGATGTTGATGATGGCGTTGTTGGACTTCTCCCAACCCTGCTTGCTGATCAGGGCCAGGGAGCTGAGGGCGAGGATCCCGGCCGCGGTGCTCAGAGAGAGGGCGGCGTAGCGGTGGGAGAAGTAGAACACCCCCACGGTGCAGGCCAGTCGCCTCCCCTGATCCAGCTGCCGGATCTGTTCCTTGAGCCGCATGGTCTGGCCCGGTGTGATCGATGCGTCCACAACTGCGCTGAGCCGCCCGATGCGGGCATCGAGGTTGACGAGCCGGTTGTTGAGCTCCCCGAGTTGCCGCTGTTCATCCTCTTCCGTCTGCGGTTGACCCTGGCAGATGGTCCAGCGGCTGGAGATGCCGGACACCGTGAAGAACACCCCCCAATACAGGACTGAGGCCAGCAGGATCAGGCCGGTGCTGATGGCCAGATGGCCCACAAGGGTGGGATTGGCACTGGGGCCCTCCTTGCCTTCTGTCTCCTTGATCAACCACTGCCGCAACTGATGGCAGGAGCGGCTCCAGGCCACGATCAGCGCCTTGGGCAACCGCGGCCAGCCTGCCTGAGGCGATCCGGACTCGGCATCCATGCAGACCTTCACGCGAAAAGTCAGGCTAGGAACGTTGCGCTGCGTCGTCATCAGCCCCTGCCGACAGAGCTTTCTCCACCTGCCGCTCCAGGGCCTCGCTCACGCCACGGTTGTCGATCACCCGATCAGCCAGCGGACGTTTTCGCTCCATGGGCCACTGGGCCGCCAGGCGGGGCAGGGCCTCGGTTGCGCTCAGGCCATCGCGGGCCATCAGTCGCCGGAGCTGTTGCTCGGCCTCGCAGTCCACCAGCCAGACCTCGCTGCACAACCCCTCGAGGCCCGCTTCAAACAGCAGCGGGATCATCAGCACCACCACCGGAGCGGCCGCCAGCTGCTCCAGCTCCGCTTCGAACCGCTGGCGCACCAGCGGATGGACCAGCTGCTCCAGCCAGGCGCGCTCCGCCTGGTCGCTGAACACGATTCGCCCGAGGGCGGAGCGATCGATGCCTCCCACTGGCTGTTGCACCCCGGAGCCGAGGCGCTCCAGCACGGCCTGCTCTCCACGGCTGCCAGGAGCCAGGGCTTCGCGGGCATAGCGGTCGGCATCCAGCACAGGGAGCCCATGCCGTTCCGCGAGCAACCGGCCCACGCTGCTCTTGCCGCTGGCAATGCCGCCGGTGAGGCCGATCCGCCGCTGGTGGCCCCGCCAGCGCGGCCGATTCAGCCGCTCCAGCATGGCCGGCGGCCCCAGTTGCTCCAGGTGGAAGCGGGCGCCATAGCTGGGGGTGGGGCGTTCCGAGTAGAAGCGGGTGGTGCCCTGGCCCTGGGGCCAACGGCGGGACAGGCGGCTGCGCAGGCGCAACCCGCCCAGCACAAGCTGCTGCAGCCAGTTAGGGCTGCAGCTCCACCCGAGGCTGGCGCACACATCACGGCTCACCAGCGCCAGCAGCACCCTGCGCAGGGCCGGCCGCAGGGGAGCCGGCCAGTCGGCCAGCAACATCGCCAGGGTCGACTCGGCGATCTGCCGGTTGCTGGGGGCGCTCTGGAACGCCTCTCGCTCAAAGCGGCGGTTGAACGCCAGCAGCGCCTCCAGGTTGTCGGGGATGGCCTCCAGGCCCATCGCTTCGCCCACCTGGCGCCAGAACAGGTAGAGGCATGTCTGCTCCCGCGCGCTCAGGGGCCGCCAGCCGTAGCGGGCCAGCCAGCGGATCGGCTCGGCCACGAAGGTGGAGAGCACGTAGAGGAAATCCCGGTTGCTGATCGCATAGGCGCCATGGATGCGGTTCATCCGGGTGATCACCGCCTGACCCTGGGGGCTGTCAGGGCCCCAGCGCAGCAGCTCCGCCACCATCAGGCCGGTGTCGTCGTAGCGCTTGCGGGGTCTGTGGGTGAATTCACCCGTGCGCTGCAGCAGGGCGGAGATCGAGGGGACGCAGAAGGTCTTGAGCAGGGCCAGCTCAAGGGAGCGCGTGGTGTCCCAGGGAAAGAGGTCGCCGGCCAGCTCCCGGCAGAGGGCCTCCACCTGCTTCGGCGTCGGCGATTCAGGCGTGGTCGGCTCCACCACGGCGGCTCGGCAGGATGGTGCGAGTCATCCTGCCGCCGTGACCCATCCCTGGCACCCGATCCCCGGCGGCATCTCCGCTCCGGCGGGATTCCTGGCCGCCGCCATCACCGCAGGCCTCAAGGCTTCCGGCAAACCCGATCTGTCGTTGTTGCTGGCTCCCCACGACGCTGTCTGTGCCGGCAGCTTCACCACCAACCACGTGCGGGCGGCCTGCGTGGACCTCTGCGCCCAGCGCCTGGCGGCCAGCGGTGGCCGGGCCCGGGCGGTGCTCACCAATTCCGGCCAGGCCAATGCCTGCACCGGTGAGCGGGGGCTGACCGACAGCCTGCGGGCCACCCAGGCCACCGCCGATCGCCTCGGCCTATCGGCCGGGGAGGTGCTGATCTGCTCCACCGGCGTGATCGGCGTCCCGATCCCGATGGACACCCTGCTGGCGGGCCTTGATCCCCTGGTGGCGGCCCTCAGCCCCGAGGGAGGGGGCGCCGCCGCCACGGCCATTCTCACCACCGATCTGATCGACAAGCAGATCGCCCTGGAGGCCGACCTGGGCGGTCGCCGGGTCCGCCTCGGCGGCATGGCCAAGGGCTCCGGGATGATCCACCCCACCATGGCCACGATGCTGGGGTATCTCAGCTGCGATGCCGGCGTGCCGCCGGATATCTGGCTGGCGATGGTGCGGCGGGCCGTGGATCGCTCCTTCAATGCGATCACCGTCGACGGCGACACCAGCACCAACGACACGTACCTGGCCTTTGCCGCCGGGGAACCCCTGAGCCCCGAGCACTTCGACGCGCTGGAGGCCGGCCTGACGGCGGTGTCGCAGCACCTGGCCAGAGCGATCGCCCGCGATGGCGAGGGGGCCACCTGCCTGATTGCCGTGCAGGTGGAGGGCGCCGCCGATGAGGCCGGCGCGAGAGCGATGGCCCGCACCATCTGCGGCTCCTCGCTGGTCAAATGCGCCGTCCACGGCCGCGACCCCAACTGGGGCCGGATCGTGGCCGCGGCGGGTCGCGCCGGTGTGGCCTTCGACCCCGAGGCGGTGGCCCTGTGGCTGGGGGAGCACCAGCTGATGGCCGCCGGTCAGCCTGTGCCCTTCGACCGCCCGGCCGCCTCCCGCTACATGGCCGATCGGGCCGCCGGCGCCTATCTGCTCGACGACACCGTGGCCATCCGCCTGGTGGTGGGCGACGGCCCGGGCCACGGCGAGGCCTGGGGCTGTGATCTCTCCGATCAGTACGTGCGCATCAACGCCGACTACACCACCTGAAGGCTTGCAGCTGCGGGCAGGATGGGATGTCTTCGACAGCCAGCCCCATGCCCGAGGCCGGAGCCCGGCGCCGATCCCGTCGGTCCAGTCCCGAGGAGGTGCCTGCCCCCCCGAAGCGCTGGGCCCCGTGGGTACTCCCCCTGGTGGCGGGCCTTGGCTTCGGCGGGGGCTACGGCATCACCGATCGCCTGCTGGCGGTCCAGACCGGAGGGCCGGCGAAGCTGGACCAGGGGTTCGAGGTCAAGCCGTTTCCCGGCACCACGCTGGAGAGCCTGCGCCTCCGTTACGGGGCCGACCGGGAGGAGCTGCGGGGCGATCTGGAGCTGATCGAGCTGGAACGCAAGCAGGAGGAAGAGGAGGCGGCTGAGAAGGCGAAAGCGGAGGACGCGAAGGCAAAAGCGGAACAGGCCAGGCGCGAGGCCGCCCAGAAGGAGAAGGAAGCGCCGAAGCCGCAAGCCCCCCGCCCTCAGCCGGAGGCCCCTGCTCGCGGATCCTCGCCGGAGTCAGCCCCGAACCCCGGCACCGCTGCTGACGCTCCGCGCTCCGAGGCCCCACCTGAGCCCGTGCCGCCTGCGCTGTCCGCGCCGCCGCCGCCTTCTCCCGAGCCCCTGCCCTGATCTGCCACAGTTTGCCGAGAGCGGACGGTCCTTTCGATGCATGCCCCCCAATCGCTGCTGCAGGCTGCGTTGAATCGGCTGGGGGCGCGTCTCGGCAGTGGCTTCGCTGATTCGGCGGCCAACCTCGCTGTGCTGGCCCAGGAGGCGCCCGAGCGCCTGCGCCGTGAACTGGAGCTGTTCTGGAGCGAGGTGGAGCAGGAGGCCGAGCGCCTTGAAACCGAGGCCGGCGACGACTCCTCCGGGGCCGAGTCTGGAGCCGGCGCAACCGCTGGCAGCACCAGTCCCTCAGGCTGGGCCGTTGCCTCGCCCCAGGATCAGATCGACGATCTGCGCGCCCGCGTCGCTGAGCTTTCACGCCAGCTCGAGGACCGGGGTTGATGGGGGGCTTGCGCCAGCAGTGGCGGGGCCTGGCCCGTTCGCTGCGCATCTGGTGGGCTGTGCTGCGCCTGCTGGGCGGCCTCTGGTGGGATGGGAGGGACTGGACCTACCCCGGTGGCGCCAGTGAGCAGCGACGGGAAGAAAGGCAGAACAGGCGAGCCCGCTGGCTCACCCAGGAGTTGCTGGGGCTGGGTTCGGCCTTCATCAAGTTGGGACAGTTGCTCTCCGCCCGTCCCGATGTGCTGCCGGCGGGTTACGTCGAAGAGCTCTCCCACCTGCAGGACCAGGTGCCCTCCTTCCCCTTCGCGGTGGTGCAGGCCCGGCTCGAGGAGGAGTTGGGCGAGCGCTGTGCCGAGATCGTCGATCTTGAGGAGCGGCCCCTGGGCTCGGCCAGCCTCGCCCAGGTGCATCGCGCCAGCCTGCGCAGTGGCCGTCAGGTGGTCTTCAAGATCCAGCGACCCGGGTTGGAGCGGCTGTTTCGCCTCGATCTGGAGGTGATGCAGCAGGTGGCGGCGGTGATGCAGCGCCATCCCCGCTGGGGCGAGGGCCGCGACTGGGTCTCGATCGCCCAGGAATGCCGGCGGGTGCTGCTGCGGGAACTGGATTTCCGCCTTGAGGCGGAACATGCGGCCCGCTTCCGCCAGCAGTTTCTCGATGACTCCGGCATCCGCATCCCCGCGGTGATCTGGGAGCTCAGCACCCGCCGGGTGCTCTGCCTTGATTTTCTGCCCGGCATCAAGATCACCGATCGCACGGCCCTGGTGGAGGCGGGCATCGACCCGTCGGCCGTGGCCGAGAAGGGGGCCGCCAGCTACCTGCAGCAGTTGGTGCGCTTCGGCTTCTTTCACGCCGATCCTCACCCCGGCAACCTGGCGGTGGCCGCCGACGGCGCCCTCATCTACTACGACTTCGGGATGATGGGTCAGCTGTCCTCGCGGCTGCGCAGCCGCCTGGGACGGATGGTGCGTGCCGCGGCGGCCCGTGATGCTTCCGGTCTGGTGGACGAGTTGCAGGGTGCCGGTCTGATCGCCCGAGACGTGGATCCGGGCCCGGTCCGGCGTCTGGTGCGGGTGATGCTCACCGAGGCGCTCACGCCGCCCTTCTCCTCGAACGTGATCGAGAAGCTCTCCGGCGACCTCTACGACCTGGTCTACGGCCAGCCGTTCCGCCTTCCCGCCGAGCTGATCTTCGTGATGCGGGCCCTCTCCACTTTCGAGGGGGTGGGCCGCAGCCTCGACCCTGCCTTTAGCCTGATGGCGATTGCCCGCCCCTACCTGCTGCCCCTGATGACCTCAAGTGGGAACGGACCCAGCGATTTTCTGGGGGAACTCAGCCGTCAGGCGGCGGACGTGGGCAGCCGTGCCCTTGGGCTGCCGCGCCGGCTGGAGGACAGCCTGGCCCGGGTGGAGCAGGGCGATCTCCAGGTGCAGATCCGTGCCGGTGAAACCGACCGGCTTCTGCGGCGCCTGGCCCTGGCCCAGCAGTCGAGTGGCCAGTCGATCCTGTTGGGTGGGCTGGCTGTGGCGGCATCGGTGCTGGCGGCCAGCGCGCGCCCGGCTCTCTGCGCCGTTCCACTGGTGCTGGGCTTGCCGGTGGGATTCAGCTGGCTGAAGCTCCAGGGCCGCCTCCGCCGTGATGGCCGCCTTGACAGGCTCCCCGGCACCGGCTGATTGCCCTCATGCGGGTGAGCCGAACGCCTCCTGGCAGACGGCATTGACCAGCTGGGCCTGGGCGACCGTGGCCGGAATCTGGCCATTCAGCAGGCCCTCCAGGCAGTTCACCCCCCGAAGAGGTTGCCCTTCCCGTCGGTGCTGTAGGAGAAGCTTGCTCCGTACTGGCCAACGGGCTCGACCGAGGCGAAATGGAGCTGGTAAGGCGTCTGCGGCGCAACGAACGCCGTTGCCTGCTGCTCGGCGGCTGTGTTCACCAGGGAACTGATCGTGGCGGCACTGGCCAGGCCGGCCACCCCCCAGGCGGCATGCCATCCGTTGTACGGACGGTCATAGAAGCGGGCACCCTCGGCGCCCAGCCTGCCGAAGCCCACGCCACCCCTGAAGCCCCCGCGGGCCGTGGCCGGCGATGGAATGGCCAGGGGACCTCCTGCCAGCAGCAGGGCCAGCGCCAGGACCAGCGGCCTGGGGCGGGGAAGCGACCTGTGTCGGAAACATCCTGCCTGGAATGGATGGTTGGTCATGGCCTGTTCCTGATTTCCGGGTCGTGCTGTCACCGAGCCAGTGGTGAATCAGGATAATGATTAACAAAGAGAATTTCATGCCGATATCGATATCCTTCTCCATCAATGCCGTGGTGCTGATGATCCTGATGGCCTTGGTGTTTGGGAGAATGCTCCTGTTGCGGCCGGCTCCAACTCCTCACGGGCAAGCCTGGGTTCAGCACGGAACATGGAGAATCTGGAATGGGATGAAAGCTTCGGCATCGGCTCTGACGCGATCACCGGCATCAACGACGCGGATGATCTGCCACCCTTCTTGCTCACCGCGGAGCTCAACTAACTGACGATCAGGATTGATCGCCTGCAATTCTTGCCGGAAGATATCAGGACGCTGGCAGCGAGCATGAAGACAGCAGCTCTCGGGATTCAATAACCCAGCGCATCTTAACGTCTACCCAGACTGCTTGATGCTGCAGTCCACCACCGATGGGGAAGCCCCCGAGGGGAGAGACGCTGTGGACCTTCCCCATCGGCGGTGTGGAGCACCTGATGAACGCGCCGGATGGCTTCCACCACTACCAACCACCGAGAGACCCATCGATACGTTGAATCTTTCAGGTTGGAGTGGCAATGGCACCGGAACGCTTCTTCCTGGAGCTGGACCCCCCCGCCTGCGCCCTGCGGGACTGGCCCCACGTGGTGATCGTGGGCGGCGGCTTTGCCGGGCTCAAGGCCTGTCATGCCCTGGCCGGCAAACCCGTGCGGGTAACCCTGATCGACAAGCGCAACTTCAACCTGTTTCAGCCCCTGCTGTATCAGGTGGCCTCGGGGCTCGTGTCGGAGGCTGACGTGGCCTCCCCGCTTCGCCAGATGGTGGGCCAGGCCCCGAACATTCAGGTGTTGCTGGGGGAGGTGGTCGACATTGACCCCCAGGCCAGGGAGGTGGTGTTCAACGACCACCGCTACGGCTACGACCACCTGATCCTGGCCAGTGGCTCCGGCAGCACCTACTTCGGCCGGGAGGAATGGCGGCCGCTGGCACCACCGATGAAGATCCTTGAGCACGCCGATGAGATCCGGCGCCGCCTGCTGATGGCCCTGGAGGAGGCCGAGCAGACCCTCGACCCCGAGCGCCGTCGCTTCCTCCAGACCGTGGTGGTGGTGGGAGCCGGCCCGGCTGGCTGTGAGCTGGCTGGCTCCCTGATCGAGCTGATGCACCGCGCCATCCGCCGGGATTTCAAGCAGCTCGACCATGACCTCTGCCGGGTGGTTCTGGTGGATCCACTCGAGCGGGTGCTGCCCACAATGCATCCGAAGCTGTCGGCCGCTGCGGCGGGATACCTCCAGCAGGCCGGCGTGGAGCTGCGGCTGCAGGCGAAGGTGGAGGCGATCGCCCCCGGGCGGGTGAGCCTGCGGGGGGCAGATGGGCTGCAGCCGCTGGAGGCCGCCACCATCTGCTGGACCGCCGGCGTAAGGGCTTCCCGGCTGGGAGTCCTCCTGGCCGAACGCACCGGCTGCCCCGTCGACCGGGGCGGGCGACTGTTGGTGGAGCCCGATTTCTCGGTGCCGGGCCATCCCGACATCCATGCTGTGGGTGACCTCTGCGCCTACCTCCACACCAGCGATGGCAAGCCCCTGCCCGGCATGGCCGGCCCCGCCGTGCAGATGGGCGGCTGGGTGGCGGCCCACATCCTGGCCAGGAGGGAGGGCCGCTCCCTGGAACCTTTCCGCTTCACCGACCTGGGCAGCATGGCCGTGATCGGCCCTTGGTATGCCGTCGCCGACCTGAGGGGTCTTCATGTCACGGGGCTGGCAGGTTGGATCCTGTGGGCGCTGGCCCACCTGGCCTTCATCCCGGACTCGGAGAACCGCATCACCCTGTTCACCAAATGGATGTGGCAGATCGCCACCCGACAGCGCACGGCCCTGCTGATCACCGGCCGGCCCGACCAGCACCTGGGCGTGGATGTGGGGCTGTTTCGGGCCGAACTGCACGCCGAACCCGACGCCGCTGACATGGACGAGGACTCAGCACCCCTGGCCGCCTGAACTGCTCTGGACCCCCTACCATCTGTCCCGTTGGGGTGGAGAGTATGAGACTCCAGGCGCCCCTCAGGAAAAGAGCCCGGCCGTTGGTTGTGGGTCGTGCCCAGCTCGCAGCCGCCCTGGCATGGTCCCTGCTGGTGGCCCCCGCCCTGGCCAGCGCCCCATTGGCATCGGAGTCCGAACCGGCCGAAGCCTCCCCTCAGCCGGCGTCAAGGCAGCAGCGGCTGCAGCAGAGCCTGCTGCTGATCAAGGCCATGCCCGACGCAAGGCCCAAGGCTCTGCTGCTGCTGGAACTGGTCGACACCTGCCTGGTGGGGTTCTGCGGCATGGAGCCGGGCCCCCTGCTGGATCAGGCCCTGCGGATCATCAAAGACGAGAAGGATCCGGAACAACGGGTCAACGACCTGATCCGAGTCGCCCGGACCTATGGCCGGCTGGAGCAACCCCAGCAGGCGGAGCAGGTGTTGGCCGATGCCCAGCGCCAGGCGCTTCTGCTGCATACCGACGCCACGGAAGAGGAGCGCATTCGCAGGGCCCGGCTCCTGCTCCGGATCAGCCTCGCCCAGGAGGTCATCGATGGCTCTGGCGCAACCTCGGACCTGCTGGCGGAAAGCCGTGCCCTGCTGAAGCAGCCCACCGGCCCGGAACCCTTCCCCTTCCAGGAGCGGCCCGCCAGGGTGGAGTTGGGTGTGGGGGCCGGTGGCAATTCTTTTACCGACACCAGTATTCGGGCTGATCTGAGCGTGGATCTCTACAAGCAGTGGCCCAGGCAGGACGCGTATCTCGATGGATTGTTTGCCCTTGATTACGACAGCAGCCGCTCGGTGGTGAATGGCCGACCGATTGGTATTGCCACCTTGATCTACCGCCGTCACCTCTCGAGCAAGTGGAATCTCTTTTACGATCACCTGCTGGCGGTGAATTCCACAGGATTTGCCGTCGCCGATGATGATGAAGATCTTTCGGCTGTTTCCAGTTCACTCGTGGGCGCGGGGCTCAACCTCTGGCGTGGGGGTCATCCTGGCAGTTTTCTCGATCTTCAGCTGGGCATTGGGCTGCGCTATCAATATGAATACGTCGATTTTCAACGGCTAAAGGACAAGTTGGGTGCAGACCTCAGCCTGATCCTGGTGGGCAGGGAGCTTCCCATCGGTGGATCTAAGCTGGCCATTCTGTTTGGTGGTGGCAGTTATCTCGATGATTGGAATGACGGCTTCGCTTTGCTCGATACCACGATCGATATTCCCCTCAGCAGGCGATGGTCGTGGAGCAACAGCCTGGTCTTGCGCTACCAAACCGATACAGTGATTAAGCAAAATCCAAACCTCAGCTCAGTTTTTTCTTCACGCTTTACGTTTAAGTTCACGCCTTGATAGTACTCGGAGTCCATGGACTATGTACCTGGCCGGCCGCTTCTCCCGGGCCACTTCCAGCAGGTCATGGGATTGGGAATCCACTCTGTTGAGGAACCCTCGAAAACCGGATGGAATCGGCTCAGTTCCAAGACGGAGGCTGTCAATGGATGCCCCCCCCCCTCTTCCCCTCGCCTGCGCAGGGTGGGCGAGCAGGATCCTGATAGGCATTCGTTCGCCAAGGGACACCAGTGAGTTCACTGCTGCCCGGAGAGCGCTGCGTCCTACTGCCTGCAGCGAAAACCCTTGATCAGTTGTGGATTTAGCCGTGATCGCCTAGATATCTTCATGTCCGCTCGGCCGGAACGTCCCTGAGGGCCCTCAAGTCCCCCCTGGGCTTGCATGCGTTGGAGACCCACTTCTCGGTTGGCCCCCTTCGTGATTCCCGCGGGCGGGTGGGGTCCTCTCAATTCTGGTGTTCCACGCTCAGAGCTTGCCCTTGGGTCCCTGACCATCGGCACCGGCATACAGGGCCTGGCTGCCCAGTTCGTCCTCGATGCGCAGCAGGCGGTTGTATTTCGCCACCCGCTCGCTGCGGCTCAGGGAGCCGGTCTTGATCTGGCCCGCCCGGGTGGCCACCGCCAGATCCGCGATGGTGGTGTCTTCGGTTTCACCGCTGCGGTGGCTGATCACGCTGGTGTAGCCGGCCCGGCCAGCCAGATCGATCGCCTGCAGGGTTTCGGTGAGTGAGCCGATCTGGTTCACCTTGATCAGAATCGAGTTGGCGGTGGCGGTGTCGATGCCCCGCTGCAGGCGGCTGGTGTTGGTCACGAACAGATCGTCGCCCACCAGTTGCACCGTGCCGCCCAGCTTTTCGGTGAGCAGCGCCCAGCCCTCCCAGTCGTCCTCCGCCAGGCCGTCCTCGATCGAGACGATCGGAAAGCGGTTCACCAGCACCGCCAGCTGGTCCACCATCTCGGCGCTGCTGTAGCTGCCGCCGCCGAAGGCGTAGCGACCGTCGGCGTAGAACTCGGTGCTGGCCACATCCAGGGCCAGGGAGATCTGATCGCCAGGGCGGTAGCCGGCCTTCTCGATCGCCTGCACCAGCAGCTCGCCGGCTTCCACGTTGCCCAGATCGGGAGCGAAGCCGCCCTCATCGCCCACAGCGGTGCTGAGGCCCCCGTCCTTGAGCAGCCCCTTGAGCACGTGAAACACCTCGGTGCCCATCCGCAGCGCCTCGCGGAAGCTGGGGGCGCCGTGGGGCACCAGCATGAATTCCTGAAAATCCAGGTTGTTGGCGGCGTGGGCCCCGCCGTTGATCACGTTCATCAACGGCACCGGCAGCAGGGTGGCCATCGGCCCACCCAGGTAGCGGTAGAGGGGAAGGCCCACCCCATCGGCGGCCGCCCGCGCCACCGCCAGGCTCACGGCCAGGATGGCGTTGGCCCCCAGGGCCGATTTGTTGTCGCTGCCATCCAGTTCGACCATGGCGCTGTCGACCGCCACCTGGTCGAGGGCTGTGAGGCCGCAGAGAGCCGGGGCGATCTTCTCTTCGATGTTGGCCACGGCTTTGAGCACCCCCTTGCCGGCGTAGCGGCTGCCGCCGTCGCGCAATTCATGGGCCTCGTGGGCTCCGGTGCTGGCGCCGCTGGGCACGATGGCCTGTCCCTGCCCGCCCCCTTCCAGCCTGACTTCCGCTTCCACCGTGGGGGTACCGCGGGAATCGAGCACCTCCCGAGCCACGATGGAATCGATCACGAGGTCGAGGGAGTCGAACACGAAAACTTCAGGCGGGCATGGCTTGGGGGGATCTTATGGGGCGCCCCGGGGAGCTCCGATGTGACGGTCGGTACCGACAGACCAGACGCCGCCGACAGGGCCGACGCCAGAATCGACGCAACGAATCCGGAAACCCCCATGCGCCTGCTGCACACCATGCTCCGGGTGGGAGACCTGGAACGCTCGCTCGCTTTCTACACGGAGGTGTTGGGCATGCGGCTGCTGCGCCGCAAGGACTATCCCTCAGGCCGGTTCACGCTGGCGTTCGTGGGCTATGGCGATGAGAGCGACCACAGCGTGCTGGAGCTCACCCACAACTGGGATACTCCGGCCTACGACATCGGCAGCGGCTATGGCCACATCGCCCTTGGCGTCGACGATATCTACAGCACCTGTGCGGCGATCACCGGCAAGGGGGGACGGGTGGTGCGTGAGCCGGGGCCGATGAAGCACGGCAGCACCGTGATCGCTTTTGTGGAAGACCCTGATGGGTACAAGGTGGAACTGATTCAGTTGTCATCCAGGGCCGATGCAGCCGCCTGAACCCGTCCCCACCGGCAGCCTCACCAGCGAGCCCGACCGTTTCAGCGAGGCCGCCTGGGATCTCCTGCTGGCCTCCCAGGATCAGGCCCGCCGCTGGCGCCACGGCCAGATGGATGTGGAGCATCTGCTCCAGGCGCTGCTGCAGGATCCCCGCTTTGCAGCCTGGGTGGATCCCTTGCCGATCCAGGCCGAGCGCCTGCTCGATGGCCTGGAGGCGTTCTGCGCCGAGCAGCCCTCCTCGCCCGGCGATGACCTCTACATCGGCGAGGCCCTCGAAGACCTGCTGGAGGAGGCCGACCGGCGCCGTGCCGGCTGGGGCTCGCGTCTGCTCGACATCCCCCATCTGCTGCTGGCCCTGCTGGATGAACCTCGCCTGGGTGCCGATCTTCTGGCGGAGGAGGGTCTGACTGAGCAGGAGCTGCTGCGCCACCTCCGGCCCGGTGCCACCGCGGCCCCCGTCGCCTCCTCTCGCCGCGCCTCCTCGGCAGGGACCACTGCCGCAGGCGATCCAGCCACGCCTTCCGCAGAGGCCGGGCGTCCCCGACGCTTTGCGGCGACTGCCGTTGCGGCTGACGACTGGATCGACAGCCCATCGGCGGCACCCGCAGCCGCGGCCGTCGCGCCTGCTCCCACTCCGCCACCGCCAGCGTTCCCCCGCCATCCCATGCCTTCAGCGGGCGGCAGCCAGGCGACCAGACCACCCTCTGCCCCTGCGGAGCCTGAACTCAGCCTGGACGCCGAGCCCAGCGCCCTGGAGCAGTACGGCCGCGATCTCACCGCCGCCGCCCGCGCCGGGCTGCTCGATCCCGTGATCGGCCGCGACACCGAAATCCGGCGGCTGATCCAGGTGCTCTCCCGCCGCGGCAAGAACAACCCGGTGTTGATCGGGGAGCCCGGGGTCGGCAAGACCGCCATCGCCGAGCGGCTGGCCCAGCGCATCGCCACCGGTGAGGTGCCCGACTCCCTCAAGGGGTTGCGGCTGATCGCCCTCGACCTCGGTGCCCTGATCGCCGGGGCCAAGTTCCGCGGTCAGTTCGAGGAGCGCCTGCGCAGCGTGCTCGCCGAGGTGAAGGAGCCTGAAGCGGGCCGCGCTGATGCCGGGGTGGTGCTGTTCATCGACGAACTGCACACGGTGGTGAGCACCGACCGCTCCAGCGCCGATGCCGGCAGCATCCTCAAGCCGGCCCTGGCCCGGGGGGAGCTGCGCTGCATCGGGGCCACCACCCCGGAGGACTACCGCCGCACGGTGGAGAAGGATCCTGCCCTCAACCGTCGCTTCCAGCAGGTGCTGATCCGCGAACCCGGCAAGGAGGTGAGCCTCGAGATCCTGCGGGGCCTCAAGGAGCGCTACGAGCTCCACCACGGTGTCACCATCACCGATGGGGCCCTGCAGGCGGCGGTGCGGCTCTCCGATCGCTACATCGCCGACCGCTGCCTGCCCGACAAGGCGATCGATCTGATCGATGAGGCCGCGGCCCAGCTGCGCATGGAGGTCACCTCCAAGCCCCAGGTGGTGGAGGCCGCCGAACTCGACCTGCGCCGCATCGAGCTCGCCCTGCTCGGGGCTGAGGCGGCCTCCCAGGAGGAGCGGGTGGCCCTGCAGGAGCAGCGGCGAACGGCCCTGGAGCGGTTGCAGGATCTGCAGCGGCGCTGGCAGGCGGAGCGTGATCAGCTCGCCGAGCTGCGGGAGCTGCTGCAGCAGGACGACGAGCTGCGGCTGGCGATCGGCGAGGCCGAACGGGACGGGGAGTATGAGGAGGCGGCTCGGCTGCAGGTGGATCAGCTGCAGGTGGTGCAGCAGCGGCGTGCCGCCCTCGAGGAGGAACTTCTCGACGACCAGCGGGGAGGGCTCTCCCTGCTGCGCGAGCAGGTGGAGGAGGGCGACATCGCCGACGTGGTGGCCCGCTGGACGGGCATCCCGATCCAGCGCCTGCTGGCCGGGGAACGGCAGAAACTGCTGGAGCTGGAGCAGCGCCTGGCCGAGCGGGTGATCGGCCAGCCCGAAGCGGTGGCGGCGGTGGCCGCCTCGATCCGCCGTGCCCGGGCCGGCATGCAGGACCCCCGCCGCCCGGTGGGTTCCTTCCTCTTCCTCGGACCCACCGGCGTGGGCAAGACCGAGCTGGCCAAGGCCCTGGCGGCCGCCCTCTTCGATGAGGAGGACGCCCTGGTGAGGCTCGACATGAGTGAATTCATGGAGCGCAACGCCGTGGCCCGGCTGGTGGGAGCGCCCCCCGGTTACGTGGGCTACGAGGAGGGCGGCCAGCTCACCGAGGCCGTGCGCCGTCGGCCCTACGCCGTGCTGCTGCTCGATGAGGTGGAGAAGGCCCACCCCGAGGTGTTCAACCTGCTCCTGCAGGTGCTCGACGACGGCCGTCTCACCGACTCCCAGGGCCGCACCGTGGATTTCCGTCACACCGTGGTGGTGATGACCAGCAACCTGGCCAGTCGGGCCATTCTCGAGAGTGCCCGCAGCGGCGATGAGTCAGGTCTGGAGGCGGCGGTGGAGCGTGCTCTGGCTGGACAGTTCCGGCCCGAGTTCCTCAACCGCATCGACGAGGTGATCCGTTTCCGGCCCCTGGCGGCGGGTGATCTGGAACGGATCGTGCGCCTGCAGGTGGCGGAGCTGGCGGCCCTGCTGCAGGAGCAGCGGCTGGTGCTCGAAATCGATGAAGCGGTGGTGAGCAGGCTGGCGGAGCTTGGCTACGAGCCGGAATTCGGGGCCCGCCCCCTGCGCCGGGTGCTGCGCCGCCGCATCGAAAACCCCCTGGCCACCGAACTGCTGGAGGACCACTTCCGCGGGGCCCGTGGCGTGCGGGTGAGCCTCGGCGACCCCAGTGGCCCGGGGGGCGCCGACGGCCTGCGGTTCCTGCCTCTGGAGTGAAGGCGGAAAGGGTGTCCGGTAGGGTGTTCGTTTGCCGGTACGCCTTGCCGTCCGGTGCGCTCGCGCCCTTGGATTCTCCCAGCCGCACCACCACCCCCGACGACACTGCCCCCCAGGAGGTCAACCCTGGGGAACGGTCTGGTCCTGCTGGTTTCGTCTCTTCCACCCTGGAAGAGCTGCGCAAGGTGGTCTGGCCCAGCCGTCAGCAGCTGTTCAGCGAGTCGGTGGCGGTGATCCTGATGGTGAGCCTCTCGGCTGCCACCATCGCGGCCGTCGATCGTTTCTACAGCTGGGCCTCCAGCCAGGTTTTCCCCTGAGGCAGCAACGGTCCTGCCGCTGCCTCCCCCGTCCTGATCCCTCCTGAGCTCCCACTCCTCCGTCCCCGTGTCCGAAGCCGATCTCGTCACCGCAACCAGCCCCGACGGGGCCCTTGAGGACGCCGTCGTCGAAGACGTGCTCGCCCTTGAAGCTCCGCCGGAATCCGAGCGGCAGGGCAAGCCGATGGTGGCCCGCTGGTATGCGGTGCAGGTGGCTTCCAGCTGTGAGAAGAAGGTGAAGGCCACCCTGGAGCAGCGCGCGATCACCCTGGGGGTCGACAGCCGCATCCTCGAGATCGAGATCCCCCAGACCCCGGCGGTGAAGCTCAAGAAAGACGGCAGCCGTCAGGCCGCCGAGGAAAAGGTCTTCCCCGGCTACGTGCTGGTGCGGATGATGCTCGATGAAGACACGATGATGGCGGTGCGGAGCACACCGAACGTGATCAACTTCGTGGGTCAGGAGGAGCGCCGCTCCACCGGCCGGGCCCGCGGTCACATCAAGCCGAGGCCGCTCAGCCGCCAGGAGGTCGACCGGATCTTCAAGCGTGCCGCTGAGAAGAAGCCCGTTGTCAAGGTCGATCTGGCCGAGGGCGATCAGATCCTCGTCACGGCCGGTCCTTTCAAAGACTTCCAGGGGGAGGTGATCGAGGTGTCGGGCGAGCGGAGCAAGCTCAAGGCCCTGCTCTCGATCTTCGGCCGGGAAACCCCGGTGGAACTGGAGTTCTCCCAGATCAGCAAGCAGAGCTGATCCCCCTGCGGCCGTCTCCCTGCGGAGGGCGGCCCTGGCTGAGGGCACCGGACCGGTGCCCTCAGCAGACGCCTCGACCCAAGGGTCAGGCGATCCGCATCGCTTCCCTCCGTAGACCAGCCGATGGCCAAAAAAGTCGTTGCCGTGATCAAGCTGGCGCTCAACGCCGGCAAAGCCAACCCCGCACCACCGGTGGGCCCTGCCCTCGGTCAGCACGGGGTGAACATCATGGCGTTCTGCAAGGAGTACAACGCCCGCACCCAGGACAAGGCCGGTTATGTGATCCCGGTGGAGATTTCGGTCTTCGAAGACCGCAGCTTCACCTTCATCACCAAGACCCCGCCGGCTTCGGTGCTGATCACCAAGGCCGCCGGGATCGAGAAGGGTGCCGCCACCTCTGCCAAAGGCAGCGTGGGCGCCATCAGCCGTGCCCAGCTCCAGGAGATCGCCAGCACCAAGTTGCCCGACCTCAACTGCTCCAATCTGGATTCAGCCATGCGCATCATTGAGGGCACCGCCCGCAACATGGGCGTCGCCATCAGCGACTGAGTTCCACTGGAGCCCTGCTCCACCTGTTCCGCTTCACTCCACCATTCACCCCATCCGGGGGAGACAGTCGCCGCCTGCCCTGGCCTCAGCCCTGCCCGCGGACAACCTGTCGCCTGAACCCCGCTCAAACCCATGCCCAAGACATCCAAACGGTTCACCGCCCTGCTCGAGACGATCGAGGACCGTGACTACACGCCGAACGAGGCCCTCGAGCTGGTCAAGGCCAACGCCAACGCCAAGTTCGATGAAACGATCGAAGCCCACGTGCGCCTCGGCATCGATCCCAAATACACCGATCAGCAGCTGCGCACCACCGTGGCCCTGCCCAGGGGCACCGGCCAGACCATCCGCATCGCCGTGATCGCCCGTGGCGAGAAGGTGGCCGAGGCCAAGGCCGCCGGCGCAGACCTCGCCGGCGACGACGATCTGGTGGAGGCCATCGCCGGCGGCCAGATGGACTTCGACCTGCTGATCGCCACCCCGGACATGATGCCCAAGGTGGCCAAGCTGGGCCGGGTGCTCGGTCCCCGCGGCCTGATGCCGAACCCCAAGGCCGGCACCGTGGCCACCGATCTTGCTGCGGCCATCGACGAATTCAAGGCGGGCAAGCTGGAGTTCCGTGCCGACCGCAGCGGCATCGTGCATGTGCGCTTCGGCAAGGCGAGTTTCACGGTGGAGGCTCTGCTGGAGAACCTCAAGGCTCTGCAGGAAACAATCGATCGTCAGAAGCCCAGCGGTGCCAAGGGCCGCTACTGGCGCAGCCTCTACTTGACCTCCACGATGGGCCCCTCGGTCCCGGTTGACTTCACCGCCCTTCAGGACCTCAAGCTCGAGGGCTGAGGTTCGCCTCCAACCCCGGGACGGCTCGCGTGTAAGTTGGAGGATCGGGCACGCGCCCGGCCCAAGACAGCAGGTCAGGGCTGCGGCCTCCAGGCTTCCCGCTTCAGCGGGTGATCCGGTGGCCACGGTCTTCGTAAACCCTGCCGAGGTGCACGCGACTTTTTTCCGGTTCGGATTCTCCGGGCGGATCACCGTTCAGCGGCCTCGAGACTTCACTCCGGTCTGCACCGGCTGCGAAGTCGGCTGAGCCTTCTGGCCCCAGTGGTCAGTGGCCCGGCCTCGGTGCCGCGTTCCCGGCTTGTTCCCCTCGATCCGTACCAAACCCATGGGCCGCACGCTGGAGAGCAAGCAACAGATCATCGAAGAGCTCAAGGGGCTCCTCGGTGAGGCCGAAATGGCGCTGGTCCTTGATTACAAGGGCCTGTCCATCAAGGAGATGTCTGATCTGCGGACCCGTCTGCAGGCCAGCAACGGCATCTGCAAGGTGACCAAGAACACCTTGATGCGCCGTGCCATCGATGGAAACAGCGCCTGGTCGGAACTCGATTCCCTGCTCACCGGCACCAATGCCTTCGTCCTGATCAAGGGCGATGTGGGTGGTGCCGTCAAGGCCGTTCAGTCCTTCCAGAAGGACACGAAGAAGTCGGATGTGAAGGGAGGCCTTTTCGAAGGCAAGCTCCTCTCCCAGAACGACATCAAGGCCATTGCCGAGCTGCCCTCCAAGGAGGCGCTGATCGCCCAGATTGCCGGTGCGATCAATGCCGTGGCCACCAAGCTGGCCGTTGGCATCAACGAAGTTCCCTCCGGTCTCGCCAGAGCCCTCAACCAGCACGCCGAAGGCGACGCCAGCTGAGCACTCCGCATCCATCCGGCCACGCCGGCTCCACCCCACCGATCTGTTGCTGACTCTCAACCATGACCACCAAAACTGACGACATTCTCGATTCGCTGAAAACTCTCTCCCTGCTGGAAGCTTCCGAGCTTGTCAAGCAGATCGAAGAGGCCTTCGGTGTGTCTGCCGCCGCTTCCGCTGGCGTGATGGTGGCTGCGGCTCCCGCCGCTGCCGCTGAGGCCGCTGAAGAGCAGACCGAATTCGATGTGATTCTCGAAAGCTTCGACGCCGCCGCCAAGATCAAGGTGCTCAAGGCCGTCCGCGAGGCCACCGGTCTTGGCCTGGGCGAAGCCAAGGCCCTGGTCGAGGCAGCCCCCAAGGCTGTCAAGGAAGGCATCGCCAAGGCCGATGCCGAGGCTCTCAAGAAGTCGATTGAAGAAGTGGGCGGCAAGGTCACCATCAAGTGATCAGGCCCGGCGGGGGCCTGCCCTCCGCCACCCCCCTTTCATTCACCTCAGCCGGCCTCTCGGGGCCGGCTTTTTGCTGGACAAAGGCAAAAAAAAACCCCGCCGAAGGCAGGGTTTCAGAGGTGGAACGATGCCGGGAGTCTGTCCTCGTTTCGACCCCGGGAGAGCGTTCTGCACTCCTCACACAAGAAGAATTTATGGGATGGATCGTTGGGGTGCCAGCGGCGAGGGTCGCTGTGTCGACTGTCACTCCTTGAAGGGCACCACCTGCAGGGCGATCGGCCCACTGTCGAGCTCGCCGCCACCGGCCAGGTCGGCCACATCACGCCCGAGGCTGGAGATGACTCCGCTGGAGATGGGCTGAAGCGGCTGGGCACCCTCGCTGTTGCTGCCACCACCACCGGAGCTGGCGATCAGTTGCTCCAGGGGGCTGCTGGCGGCGAAATAGATGTGATTCAGCGCCTGCTGGCCGTAGAGCCGGCGGTTGAGCTGCCAGTCGGTTTCGAGGCGGATGGGGACGAATCCATCGGAATCGCGGCGGCTCACCTGGCCACGGCCCACCAGCAGCAGCGTGGTGTCCGCCGGGCTCATGGCCTGCAACTGAATCTCGTCGCCCACCTGGCTCAGGCGCAGGCGGTAGCGGCTGGCCAGGTCCTGGTCAGCCACCCGCAGGGAATAGGCGTTGCTGCCGGCGTAGCTGGCGCAGACCCCCTTGGAGTCGAAGCGGTTCATCGCCGCGTCCACCAGCCCATCAGGTCGCTCCTGCCAGCAGGGCTGACCGTTGGCCACCTGCTCGATCAGCACCAGCGACCAGTCGGCCAGGCCGACCGGCTTGGCCAGGACTGCAAAGCGGGATGCTTCAACCGGCTGGGTGTCGAACACGCCGGCTGCCACAGCCAGGGGAGTTGTGACGGCCTGCAGCGTGGTGGCCGCAAGCCCGGCCCCCGCAAGGGCCAGGTAGGTTCGCTGCATGGTGGATTTTTTGCGTCCCAACATCGTCACCAAGGTCTACGGCACCACTGTCTACCGAACAATTGCCGGTCTGCCCAGTGGCTGCTGAGCAGACACGGGTGGTGGCTGCAGCCTGCGACGGGGCCTGCAGCGGCAATCCTGGCCCGGGGGGCTGGGGCTGTCTTCTGCGTTTCGAAGATGGCAGCGTGCGCGAGCTGGGAGGTGCGGCGGCGGCCACCACCAACAACCGCATGGAGCTCACCGCCGCCCTGGCTCTGATGGAGGAGTTGCGCCAGTGGCCTCTTCACCCGGATCTGCGCCTGCGCACCGACAGCCGCTACCTGATCGACGGTCTGACCAAGTGGATGCCGGGCTGGAAGCGCAAGGGCTGGCGCACCGCCTCCGGTGGACCGGTGCTCAATCGTGACCTCTGGGAGGAGCTGGACCGGGCCCGTTTGCCAGGGCTGTCCCTGGCCCATGTGAAGGGCCACAGCGGTGATCCCGACAACGACCGCTGCGATGCGATTGCCGTGGCCTTCTCCCGGGGGGGTGTCCCCGATCTGGCCCAGGGACCTGGATCCGGGGGCACCAGGCGTGATCCTGAGCCCGCCCCTTCAGGGCAGGATCAGCTCGAGCAGCCGGCTCCCGCTGACCTCGGTGCTCTGCTCACCCGCCTTGAAGTGGCCGACCGCCTCGCCAGCGGAGGCTATGCCCTCACGGCTGGTGAGCTGGCCCGTCTGGTGGAGCAGCCGCTGGCCCGGCTGCAGCAGCGGCAGGGGCCATGGATCTGGCGCGACTGGCGGGTGTTCCCCACTGGTGAGGGCCGCTGGCGACTTGAGCGCACCAAGCCCGCCCTGCAGGAGGCCCCATGATCCTGGAGCGATCCGAGCGAGACGCCACCGCCACTGCGGGGACCAGCACCGGCGCCCTCTACAGCCGATGGGTGGGTCCGCTGCTGGCCCGCGATGAAGGGGCCGACGCTGAGCAGCTCAGTGCGCTCACCCTCGCGGCCCTGGCCCAGGCCTCCCTGCGCCGCAACTGGCCTGTGGTGGCCGGCAGCCTGGCGGGCCTCGGCGCCGAACTCCAGCGGCGTGACCATCGCTTCGAGCAGACCCTGTTCGGCTGCCGCTTCGCCAATCCGGTGGGGCTGGCCGCCGGCTTCGACAAGAACGCGGTGGCGGCGGCGATCTGGCACCTGTTCGGCTTCGGCTTCGCCGAACTCGGCACCATCACCTGGCACGCCCAGCCAGGCAACCCCCGGCCCCGTCTGTTTCGCCTGGCTCAGGAGCGGGCTGCCCTCAACCGGATGGGCTTCAACAACGACGGCGCCTTGGGGGTGAAGCGCAACCTCATGCGCCAGCAGATGCCGTTGCCGGGGCAGAGGCCGGCGGTGCTGGGCCTCAATCTGGGCAAGTCGAAGATCACCTCCCTCGAACTCGCCGCCGACGACTACGCCTCCTCCCTGGAGCTCCTCTCGCCCCTGGCCGACTATGTGGTGATCAACGTGAGTTCTCCCAACACCCCGGGCCTGCGGGATCTGCAGGACGCCGTGCAGCTGCGGCGCCTGGTGGAGCGTCTGCGGCGTCTCTCGGCCTGCCCGCCATTGCTGGTCAAGATCGCCCCTGACCTGGAGGATGACGCCATCGACACGATTGCGCGCCTGGCCTATGAGGAGGGGCTGGCGGGTGTGATTGCGGTGAACACCAGCGTCAACCGCCTGGGGCTGGAGCACCGCCGCCTTCCCCAGACGGGGCGGACCCTGGCTGAGGAGGCCGGCGGCCTCAGCGGAGCCCCCCTGCGCGGCCGTGCTCTGGAAGTGATCCGGCGGCTGAGGGCCACGGCAGGTCCTGCCCTGCCGCTGATCGGGGTGGGCGGGATCGATTCCCCCGAGGCCGCCTGGGAGCGGATCACGGCAGGAGCCTCCCTGATCCAGCTCTACACCGGCTGGATCTATCAGGGCCCCGGGCTGGTCCCGGCGATTCTCGAGGGCCTTGCCGACCAGCTGGATCGGCATGGCTGCAGCCATCTCAGTGAGGCCGTGGGCAGCGGCCTGCCCTGGCGCTGAAAGGACCGGGACCCTCGCGGAGCAGGGTTGTGCAAGGAGGTGCGCAAACGGCCGCTGACCGATACGCTTCTGGCGGATTAAGGAAAGCGCACCTTGGTCCTGGCCGGCGTGCAGGAACAGCTCAAGCCCCTTGCAAAGCGGCTGTTTCCGCGCCTGGTCTGGCTTGCCCTCACGGATGACGCGGTCACGGTGCTGACCACCAAGGGGACGGGCCAGCCTGCGCAGGTGGACCTGCTGCAGCGGGTTCCCCTGCCCCGCGGGGCCTGCTCCGAAGGGGATCCGCAGGAGGTGATGGCCCTGGGCGACCTGATCGGTGATCTGCTGGTGGAACTGGGCCTGGTGGAGGCCGATGTCGCGGTGGTGCTGCCTGCGGCGGCCTGTGTCTGGAGGGTGGTGCAGTGGCCCTTCGACGACTGGCCCGAGGCGCCGGACGAGGCCCTGCGCCAGATCGATCCTGCGCTGGGCCTGCCCTACGACCTCTCTCAGGCCTACCTCAGCCTCCTGCCTCTTGAAGGCTCCGGCGCTCCGGAGACAGGTTGCTCCTCCCTGCTGGTCACGGCCCCCCGCCAGCGGGTGCTCCGTTGGATCGAGGTCTTCGACATCGCCGGCGTTCAGCTGGTGCGGCTGGAAGCCGCCCAGGTGTGCGAGCTGCGGGCGCTGGCGCCTCTGCTGGAAGGGGCTGAGCCTGGGCAGTTGGAGGTGCTGATGGTGCCTGAAGACCGGGGTGCGCGGCTCACCCTGCTGCGCCATGGTGTGCCGGAGTATGGCCGTGCGTTGACGGGGGCCATGGCCGATCTCATTCCCCAGCTCGAACGTTGCATCACCTACTGGCACTCGCGGGATGCCGCTGTCACAGGAGTTCGTCTCTGGCTGGGGGGCTCAAACCCCGACCTGCCCCTGCTGGCCGAGAACCTGCGCCGCAGCGGTGAGTGGTCTGTTCAGATCCTTGATCCGGTGGTCATGGGCTGGATGGCCTTGCCCCAGCAGGATGGCGATGGAGAGCTGCCGCCCGGCTGGGCCCTGAGCTCCCTCCATGGCCTGATGCAGGCGGAGCCGGCCCGATGAGTCAAGTGCTGCCTGGCCTGGATCTGCTGCGGGAACGCCGGCTCGAGCTGGGTCTGCCGGCCGAACCACCCCAGCCGCCCCCGGCCAGACGACTGCTCCTGATCGGATCGCTCGTCGGTGGCTCCATTGCGCTGGTCACTGTGGGGGCTTCGTTGCTGCTCAAGCTGCAGGGGATGCTGCTGGAGCAGGAAC
The DNA here is from genome assembly GCF_014224355.1 of Synechococcus sp. BSA11S. GTDB lineage: Bacteria > Cyanobacteriota > Cyanobacteriia > PCC-6307 > Cyanobiaceae > Regnicoccus_A. The sequence continues at coordinate 134,189 of NZ_VNWP01000001.1, forward strand.
TCGCTCGGCTGGCTCCCGTGCGGGGCCAGGTGGAGTCGATCGAGGCCGAACTCGCTGCTGACAAGATCAACCTGGACCGCAAGACCAAGGGCAATGATCAGCTGGTGCGCGGCCTGGTGACCGTGCGTTCGGGCTCTGCCTTCTTGACTGATCTGGCTGGCCGTACGCCGGCCGAGTTGCAGCTCTCCTCGGTGCAGGTCGGCAAGGATGATCTGCAGATCAAGGGCCGGACCGGTGATCCAGGAGCGTTCGAGCGGATCAACGCCCTCATGCTGAGCCTGAAGTCGTCCCCGCTGATCGATCCGGCCAGCGTGACGCTCAGCCGTGCGATCCGCAACGACACCGATCCCAATCAGTCCAGCAAGGGGCAGGAGAGCGGGCTGGTGGACTTTGATCTCAGTGCTGCCTTCCGCCCCCCCCCATCCAGCTCGGTCCAGCTGAAGCAGTTGCAGGATCTGGGTGCGGGTGGCATGGCCCGCCGCCTCGAGCTGCTGGAGGAGGAGGGTCTGCTGCGATGACCAACCTTCAGCAGGGTGCTCAGCCCCGATCCCAACTGCTGCGCAACGGTCTGCTGATCGGATTGCCCGTGGCGGCCGGCGTGATGGTGGCCTCCCTGGTGGCCCTGTTGGGGGTCTTCCAGCCCTGGGATCAGCTGCGCCGGGATCAGCTCCAGCTCGATGAGCTTCGGGGCATGAACGAGCGGCTGCCCCTGCTGCGAGGCCAGCGATTGCGTCAGCTCGATCAGCTCAAGACGGTGAACGGCCAGAGGGCGAGCCTGCTCAGGCTGATTGCCGGCAGTGGGCAGATCAGCACCTTTCTCGCTCAGCTCAACCGTGAGGCCACCGCCACAGGGGTGCAGCTCGACGTGTTCGAACCACTGCCTGACCCCGTGGCCACAGCCCCTGCCCAGGGCGGCAACTCTTCTGCTTCTCCGGCGCCTGCGGCCGGCGACGAGACGAAGAAGACCCCGCCGTCGGATCCACTCGAAGCCGATGGCCTGCGCAGGACCATCCTGCTGCTGAGTGCCCGGGGCCGCTACCCGAATCTGCTGGTGTTCATGCGCCGGCTGGAGCGACTCAGCCTTCTGGTGGCTCAGAGCGATCTCAACCTTGACCTCGAGGCGATCCCTGCTCAGGCCCAGCAGCAGGCCGCCAACAGCCCGGCATCTCAGGGCCAGAGGATTCCGCTGGTGGTCTTGAAGCTGAACCTTGCCCTTTACAGCAAGGGCCCTGGTCTCACGCCTGCCTCCGGCCGGGCCACGGCGGCGGCGGCTCCCACGCCAACCCCAGCACCACCTGAGCCTCCGCCGCCGCCCCAGTAATCCTCCACGGTGGAGTTGTTGACCAGGGGGATGCTGGTCATTTTATCCAGTTGCTTATACCATTCCGGCGAAATAGGTGCGTGGATGAATTCTGCAGGCGTCGGATTGCGTGCCGGTATGTGGCTGGGTGCCGCCACCGCCCTGCTCACCTCGCTTCCCCTGGTGGTGTCACCTGTGCCTGCGGTAGCCCAGGCGTCCATCCGACAGGACGGTCTGCAGCTCAAGCTTCGTCGCCTGCCGGATGCTCTGGAACTGGTGATCCAGGATGCCGGCACCGGCAGCGATCTGCGTCAGCAGATGCAGGGCCAGGTGTGGGTCGGTGAGCTGCGCACCGGACAGATCCGTGGGCTCAAGGCCGGCCCCCAGTCGCTCTCGATGACCGATGCAGGCGTCGATTCGATCACCTTCGAAGGCACAGGCACTGAATTTCAGCTGAAGGTCACGCCGATGCCGGGGCGCAACCTGGGCACGCCGGTGGTGAGCAGCGACGGTCGCGACCTCACCGTGCGCTTCAACGCCCCGCAACTGCCCGTGAGCCAGACGGCCCAGGTGAATCTGCGGGCACCCGCGCGGGTGCCGACGGCGCCCTACGTGCCGCCCCTGCGGCCCCGGGCGGTGGCGCCCCCGTCGGGGGACATCGCCGTGGGCACGATGACGATCCGCAACCGCGGCTACCTCAGCCTCTACGGCCCGCCGGTGACCCTCACCACCCGTGCGGCCAATCCCCGTGACGTGCTGATGGTGCTGGCGCAGATGGGGGGGTATGGCTTCGCTTTCTCCGATCCCTCGATGGCGGGGGGGATCAATGGTCAGGGGGCACCGATGCCTGCTCCTCCCGCCCCGGTGACGGTGGCGTTCCAGGGCGAGCCCTACGAGCGGGCCTTCAACTTCGTTCTGCTCTCCTCCGGGCTGCAGGCCCGCAAGGAGGGCAACACGATCCTGGTGGGATCCGACGTCCTGGGCAAGACCATCGGCCCTCAGATGTCGAAGGTGTACCGCCTCAATCAGGTGGGGGCCAATTCGGCGGCGGATTACCTGGCCAACCTCGGCGCTCAGGTCACCAAGACCAACACGATCACCACGGCTGTGTCCCAGGGCGTGCCGCTGGGGGCTCAGCCTGCCGGAACCGGGCTGAGTGCCACCTCCCAGAGCACCACCTCCACCCAGCAGACCGTGGAAGCCTTCGGGGCCTCCTCCGGGCCACTGGTGGGGCTGCGGGCCACCACCGATCCACGCCTGGGCACGATCACGATCGTGGGTGAGCCTTCGCTGGTGGCGATCGGCGAGCAATACCTCAAGCAGCTGGATCTCCGTCAGCGCCAGGTGGCACTTTCAGTGAAAATCCTCGATGTGACCCTCACGAATGACACCGAGATCGACAACAGCTTCGCTTTCCGCTTTGGCAACAACTTCATCGTCAATGATGGCGGCCGGCTGCTGGCGGCCTTCGGGCGTAACCTTCCGGCCAATGCCGAGGATTTCAGCGACGCCAACACCCGTGAGTTCTTTGGCTCATCCTTGAGCTCTTCAAGTAATTCCCTGGTAAACTCCGGCAGTGATTCGACGTCGGGCTCAAGCTCAAGCAGCCAGTCTGGCAGTACGTCTGGATCTGGAACCGACTCCTCATTCAGTGAGGATCTCACCTTGTCGCTGAACAACGGCTGGTCGCTGAATCAGAACCAGATCAGTGACGTGAATCGTCAGTTGTTCCGCGAAACCGGTACGGAGATCCAGCCCTTTGATGTTGAGCGCTTCATCCCCAATCCCAATTTCAACGAAGGTGCTGAAGACCCTGGCGACCGCTTCATCACTGTCACGGACACGGAATATCGCATCGTCCCGACAGGGCGCACCACGCGAGCCATCACCAATGACCTCACGTCCAGGATTTCCCAGATCGTCTCGTCACAGGTCAACAGCGGCGTGAACATCGCCCGCAGTCGTGGAGGATTCTCCAATTCCGGCTCCAGCTCCAGCTCCAACTCGGGCAGAACAGGTTCGAACAACTCCCGTTCAGGCTCCGACACCATTTCGCAGTCTTCCTCCGACTCCTTCCAGAACTACTCCGGATCCAGGAGTCGCAACCCCGGCCTGAACTATCCCGACAACGAGTTCTTCAGCTTTCTGCAGGCTCAGATCGTCTCGGAGAATGCCAAGGTACTGGCCAGCCCCACCCTGATCCTCAGTGAGAATCCCGAAGTCATTGAAGGGGGTGCCAATGTCGGAGGGGGAGGCTTGGGAGGACAGGCCGGTGACACCTCCGGCCTCAGCCCGGCCACCATCGGCCGCACCCGGGCCAATGAATCCTTTGTGACCGTGGGTCGCCAGGTGGTCTCGGCCTACGACGTCACCAACACGGCCAACGTGGGCACCAGTTGCGAGCCCACCTTCAGCACGGCGGGGCTCACCTTCGGTGCCCGGGTCTCGAAGATCGACGACAATGGGTTCGTGACCTTCACCCTCTCCCCGGCCATCTCGGGAGTGGTGGGCCGCCAGCCGGTGCCGGGCTGTGGCTTCATCGACATCCTGCGCCTGCGCCGCCTCGACACCGGCAGCGTGCGCGTACGCGACGGCCAGACCCTGATTCTCACCGGGGTCATCTCTGACGATGATTTCCAGGTGGTCTCCAAGTGGCCCATTCTGGGTGATCTGCCTCTGCTGGGTCAGTTCTTCCGCAGAACAAACGGTTCGCGCAACAAAAATGAACTGGTGATTCTGGTGACCCCGCGCATCATCGATGATCAGCAGGGTGGCACCTATGGCTATGGCTACACCCCGTCAACCCGGGATGCCCGCCGCTTGATCTACAGCCCCTGACCCCTCGTCGCCCGCCTGAGGATCAGAAGGCCAGGGGGGCGAAGTATTTGACCGCCAGCGGTGCCAGCTGCTGGAAGATCGCCGTGGCGCTCTGCAGGAACTGGCCGCCCCAGCCATTGCCGGCACTGTTGCCCTGGGGATTCTTCTTGAGGTCTTCAGCCCCCTGGCGCACCTGCTGGGCCACCTTGGTGTTGCCCTGTTTCTCGAACAGACTGGCGGCGTAGGTGAAGTCGGCGGCGGCCAGGTCGCGCTTGGCCTGCTCCGCCCGGCTGATCCCCCGGGCCAGCCAGCTCAGGGCCGCGTCGGGCTGCTTGAGAATGGCCTGGTTGAAATAGGTTTCCGCTTCGCTGGCTTGGCCCTGCAGGGCTGCCTCCACGCCGGAATTGTGCAGATCGGCGTAGCTGCTGGCGCTTGGATTCACGCCAACAGCCTGTTTCCAGTGGCTGCGAGCCAGCCCGTCCACGTCAAGCAGCGCGCCACTGAGGTCGGATTCACGCAGATCCGTGCCCTCCAGCTGGGCACCACGCAGGTCGGCGCCGCGCAGGGAGGCCCCCAGCAGCGAGGTGAAGGTCAGGTCGGCTCCCTGGAGATTGGCGCCATCGAGCTGGGCGCGGCTGAGGTTGGCCCGCTGCAACTGAGCCTTGCTCAGGTCGGCGTCACGCAGGTCGGCATGGACCAGATCCGCATCCTGAAGGCGGCAGCTCGAGCAGGCCCGCTGGTCGAGCAGCCGCATCACGTCGTTGGCGTCGGCGGCTTGCACCGCTCCACTCGTCAGCTGGGTGCTGGTGGCGAGCAGCAGAGCTCCCCTCAGAAGAGGGCGATGGGTTCGCAGCGAGGGCGCCATGCCGGAGATGGTTGATGGAGGGTGAACTGGTGGACTCAGAGGGCGGCCGCTGGAGCTGCCTTGACGCCGCGGGGTGCGATGCACCAGCGAGGGCCGATTTTCTTCCATACGTAGGCCGCCGGCAAGGGCTCCAGGCCCACCATCCCGGCGAACAACTGGTTGAGGCAGGGCTGGCCACTGGAGCAGGACTGGATGTTGCGTCCGTTCACCCGCTACACCGAGGCGTCTGGAGGTTGCGGTCCCTGGGTGAAGAACCGCTGCTCGGCCAGGCAGTAGGGGGCGGCCTGAACCACTGAGCCCATCAGGATTGCTGCAACTGAGAGGCCCAGCGTCACCCCGTTGGCGATGCCCCTGACCATGCCCAGGTCCATGGCCCTAGCTCCGGCAACCTGACGAACCGGATTATGGCAACCTCCTCACTGCCGGGCTGCTGATCGGTGGCCGCCGTTGCGTGGGGAGATCCTGACTGGTCCAGGCTGGGGGCATGGGCTGTCAGGCAGGCATGGGCGGAGGACCAGCGGGGATAGGCACCGCTGAGCGTCACGGCGGCAATCTGGAGGCCGTTGCCCGGCGTCTGGGCTGCCGTCCCTCCGATCTGCTCGATGCCAGCGCCTCCCTGGTTCCCTTCGGCCCCCCCGCCAAGGTGCGGGGACTATTGGCGGGCCTGCTGCTCACGCCAGCCGGGAGGCCGTCGCCCCTGAGGGACTACCCCGACCGCGACTCCCTGCGGCTGCGCCAGGCCATCGCCGCACACCACGGGCTCGATTCGGCCGCCGTGCTGCCTGGAAACGGGGCTGCGGAGCTGTTCACCTGGCTGGCCCGCGACGCGACGGCGATGGGACGCAGCCTGCTGCCCACCCCCGGCTTCGCTGACTACCCCCGGGCCCTGGCCTGCTGGGGCGGGGCGTGGAGTCCCTGGCCGCTTGAGCTGCCGCTGCCGGGGCGACTGGCCTGGCCCCAGCCCCTGCCGACAGTCCCCGATGGTGACGTCCAGGCGGTGTGGATCACCAACCCCCACAACCCCACCGGGCAGCTCTGGAGTCGCGCCTCCCTGGAGCCGCTGCTGCAGCGCTTTGCGCTGGTGATCGTCGATGAGGCCTTCCTGCCCCTGGTGCCCGGCGGGGAGTGCCAGTCGCTGGTGCCGCTGCTCCCGGACCACCCCCGGCTGGTGGTGATCCGCAGCCTCACCAAGCTGCTGGCGATCGCCGGCCTTCGCCTGGGTTATGCCCTGGCGGATCCCGCCCGGCTGAGGCGCTGGGCCTCCTGGCGTGACCCCTGGCCGGTGAATGGCCTGGCGGCGGCCGTGGGGGAGGCCGTGGTGGGCGATCGGCGCTGGCAGGAACGTGTGCAGCGCTGGGTGGCAGTGGAGCGCCCCTGGCTGGAGCAGGGTCTGCAGCGGTTGCCGGGGCTCACGCCGCTGCCTTCAGCTGCCAACTTTCTGCTGGTGCGAGGGGACGCCTCCCTGGTGGAGCTGCGGGAGCGGCTGGAGTGCCATCAGCGGGTGCTGCTGAGGGATTGCCGCTCCTTTGCCGGCCTGGGGGAGTGCTGGCTGCGGATCGCCCTGCAGGACCGGCGTGGCAACCGACGGCTGCTGCGGGCCCTGCAGCAGGAGTGGGCGCCGTGGCATGACGCCCTGGTTCCGGCTCAGTCGACCGCCAGCTCGCCCAGCAAGCCTGCCAGCCGCTGATCGGCTTCGCGCACCGCCAGGCGCTCCATGCCCGCCCGCAGGGTGTTGAGGGGGTCAAGGGAGCCGCAGGTGCCCCGCAGACGCGGCCCGAGCAACCGCCACACCGCCTGCTCCAGGGCCGGATGCTCCGGCTGGTGCTGCCAAACGATCACAGCGGCTCCGGCCGCGGCGGCGGCCTCGGCGTTGGCGTCCTGGTGGCGGTCGGCGGCCTGGGGAAACGGCACCAGAATTGTGGGGGTGCCGCAGACGGCCAGTTCGCTGAGGCTCCCAGCCCCCGCTCGGCTGATGGCCAGCTGGGCGTGCTGCAGCAGGCCTGGCAGTTCGTCGCTGAAGGGCCGCTCGATCGCCCCGCGGATCTGCAGGCTGCCGGCATCGGGATCGCTGCTGCCTGTGAGGTGCACCACACGGCAGCCGACGGCCACCAGCTTCGGCACCAGCGGCCGCACCATGCGGTTCAGGCCGAGGGCACCCTGGCTGCCGCCCATCACCAGTACCAGCGGTCCGGGCCCGTCGGGCACCCAGCTGGGCAGGGGAGCCGGCTGCAGGAAGGCCGCACGCACCGGGGTTCCCGTGACCAGTGGACGGCAGTGCGGCAGGCGCTCCGCCGCTTCGCGCAGCCCCACGGCCACCCGGCTGCAGTGCCGACCGAGCAGGCGGGTGACCCGGCCGGGGATCGCGTTGGATTCATGCAGAACCACAGGCACCCCGCACCAACGGGCGGCCAGGATCGCCGGGGCGGCGATATAGCCACCGGTGCTGAAGACCAGGCCGATGCCCTCCCGCCGGATCAGCCGGCGCACCGCCACGCTGGAGGCGATCAGGCGCAGCAGTTGCCAGAGCTTGCGCAACCCCTTGCCCTGCAACCCTCCGGCGCGGATGGTGTGCAACGGGTAGCGGCTGGGCACGAGCTCCCGCTCGAGACGGTTGGGGACCCCCAGCCACTGCACCTGCCACCCATCGGGCAAGGCCTCGGCCACGGCCAGGGCGGGAAACAGATGCCCGCCGGTTCCGCTGGCCGCGATCAGGAGCCTGGACATGGAGCTTCACTGACGCGCTCGGCGCGCTACCGGGGCGCGCCTAACTTAAAAGGGCCGCCATGGCCCACCCGGATGCCGCACCTCCGCCCGTTCCTGCTCGCGCTGTTGTCGGCCTCGATGGTCTTCACGCGTCCTGAGGCCATGGCCGCGCCACCGGGTCCTGCCCTTCTCCAGAACCTCGAGCAGGCGCTCAACAACGGCAGTCCCTCGGGGCTGACCGCACTTGTTGAGGCTGGACCTGGTCTGGATCCCGCCCTGCTGGAGGCCCGTTACAAGATCCTGCGCGACCGCTTCCCCGATGCGCGCTGGACCGTGACCAGCGGCGCTCCCCTGCGCGATGGTCGCCCCACCGTGGCGATCGCGGTGAGCGGCAGCCGCATGGAGGGTCCCTTCCGCTACAGCCTTCAGGCGGAGCAGCTGCTCGCCCTCAGCGCCAATGGTTCCCTGCTGAATGGCCAGGAATTGATTCGCGAAACCACCACCATGCGCAGCGGTGAGGCGAGCCTGCCGGTGAGCGTGCTGATTCCCGATGCGGTGCTCACAGGTCAGCGCTACGACGTGGACGTGGTCTTCGATGAGCCGCTCGATGGCGCCGTGGCCGCCGGCGGCATCGCCGCGATCACCCCGGAGCAGATCAGTGCTCTGGAAACCCCCGACCTCGAACTGGCAGCCCTCGGTGGCGGCGGTCTGTTCAAGACGGTGCAGGCGCCCCTCAAACCCGGCAGCCAGACCTGGGCCGTGCTGCTGGTTCATCCCAAGGGCATCGTGAGCACCACCAAGCGTGTGCGGGTGGTGGCCGACAAGGCCTCGCTCACTCCCTGACCCCAGTGGGGTTGGTCTCAGGGCTGAACCATCGGGCCAGGGCCGAGACGTCCTCGTCGCCATGGCCGGCGGAGATCAGAGCATCCTCGATTCCTGCCACGCGGGCACTGATCGGCAGCTCCACCCCTGCGGATGCGGCCGTCTCCAGAGCGATCCCCAGATCCTTGCGGTGCAGGGCCAGGCGAAAGCCCAGCGGGTAGGTGTTCTCGATCATCTGGCTGGCACGGTTCTGCAGGGCCCAGGAACCGGCGGCTCCGCCCTCGAGGGCCTCACAGACCTGCTGCAGTGGCAGGCCCTGCGCCCTGGCCAGCGCCAGGCCTTCCGCCAGGGCGGCATAACTCCCGGCCACCAGGATCTGGTTGACGGCCTTCACCTGCTGGCCTGAACCCACAGGGCCGAAGTGGCTGATCCGGGCGCCCACCACCTCCAGGAGGGGCCGGGCCCGATCCAGGTGGTCGCTGTCTCCACCACAGAGCAGTGAGAGTGTGCCGGCGCGGGCCCCCTCGGTGCCGCCGGTGACCGGGGCATCGAGGTAGCCCACCCCCAGCTCCCGCAGGCGGGCGGCCAGACGGCTGCTGGTGGCTGCGGAGATGGTGGAGAAATCGATCACGAGTGCCCCTGGGGCCACGCCTTCAGCCACACCGCCCTCGGCGAACAGCACGTCCTCCACGGCGAGGTCATCGCTGAGGCAGAGCGCAATCAGCTCGGATGAGGCCGCCGCCGCCGCCGGAGTGGCCGCCCTGATGGCGCCTCCAGCAGCCAGGGGCTCTTCCGCTTCACGGGTGCGGTTGTGGATGGTGAGGGGGAAGCCCGCCGCCAGCAGCCGCCCCGCCATCGGAGCCCCCAGGGCCCCGAGACCCAGGAAGGCCACCGCGGGGCGGTCAGGGTTGCCTTGTCGATCGGGGCCGTCCGGGAAAGATCTGGTCATCGGTCCCACCGTTTCGGTTGGCATCTGGTGATACGGACTACGGGAGCATGAAGGGGTCTGAAATCACCTCCGTCATGTCGCTGCTTCGAAACGTCCAGTTGCTTCTGCTGCCCCCGGCCGCCGTCACTCTGGCGATGCTGCTGCAGGTGGGCTCCGGCCATGCCCAGACCGAAGCCTCTCCCAGCACCCGGCCTGCGCCAGCACGGGTCAGGCTCACCCCCAGCCAGGAAGCTGAGCTGTACAAAGGGCAGCGCAGCCTTTCGCTACGGGCCCATGCCGAGCGGATCGCCATCCTGCAGAAGGGTGAGCGCTGCCTGAATGAGGCCAAGGACCTCGCAGCGCTCAGCGCCTGCCGCCGCAGCGAACGGCAAGCCAGGCGGGAGCTGATGGGGCGGACCCGGAACGAGGCCCGTGCCCTGCATCAGCGGCTGGGCTTGCCGATGCGTGAAGGCCGCCGCGGCAAAGGCGGCAAGGGCAGGGCCTGGGAGACGCCGGCCGATCAGAACTGAGCGACCTCAGGCCTCGTCGAGGGCGGCGACACCGGGAAGCACCTTCCCTTCCAGCAGCTCCAGGCTGGCGCCCCCCCCCGTGGAGATGTGGCTCATCTTTTCGGCCACACCAACCTTCTCCACGGCCGCCACCGAATCCCCGCCTCCAATGATCGTGCAGCAGCCCCTGCCGCTCAGCTCGGCCAGGGTATGGGCGACACCGTTGGTACCGGCGGCGAACTTGTCGAACTCGAACACGCCCATCGGGCCGTTCCAGATCACGGTCTTGCAGTCGGCCAGGGCCTCCTGGAAGGCCTTGAGCGAATCGGGGCCGATGTCGAGGCCCATCCAGCCATCGGGGATCACGTTCACCGAGGTGGTGAGGGTATTAGCGTCGGGGGAAAAGGCGTCGGCGAGCACCACATCGCTGGGCAGAAGGAGCTGAACCCCCTTGGCCTTGGCCTTGGCCTCCAGCTCGCGGGCCAGCTCAAGCTTGTCCTCTTCCACAAGGCTCTTGCCCACCGCCAGACCGCGGGCCTTGTAGAAGGTGAAGATCATGCCGCCGCCGATCAGCACCTTGTCGCACTTGTCGATCAGGGCTTCGAGCACGCCGATCTTGCTGCTCACTTTGGACCCGCCCACGATCGCCGCCAGAGGGCGCTTGGGCTCGTCGATGGCCCCCTGCAGGTACTGCAGTTCCTTTTCCATCAGGTGACCGGCCACGTTGGGCCTCAGGAATTCGGTCACCCCTTCGGTGGAGGCATGGGCACGGTGGGCGGCGCCGAAGGCATCGTTGACATACACCTCGGCCAGGGCGGCCAGCTGACGGGCGAAGGCGTCGTCGTTTTTCTCTTCTTCGGCGAAGAAGCGCACGTTCTCCAGGAGCACCACGTCACCGTCCTCCATCGCCGCCACCTTGGCTTCGGCATCGGGGCCGATGCAGCTGTCGGTCTTCACCACCGGTTTGCCCAGCAGCTCGCTCAGGCGGGCGGCCACCGGAGTGAGCCGCATCGCCTCGTTCACCTCGCCCTTGGGCCGGCCGAAGTGGGCGGCCAGGATCACCTTGGCGCCCTTTCCCACCAGGTCGTTGATGGTGGGCAGTGCCGCGCGGATGCGGGTGTCGTCGGTGATGGCACCGCTCTCATCCAGGGGTACGTTGAAGTCGACCCGTACCAGAACACGCTTGCCTTGCAGATCGGCTGCGGACAGGCTGGTCAGGGATCGCTTCGCCATGGGGTCTGGGGTGATCGAGGATGGGAGAGATTAACCCGCAGCCTTCGGCTCACTCCTGGCAGGGCGCTAGGACAAGTGGGGACAGGCTTTCTGCCCGACCCCTGCGCCGTGATGGCGACCACTGGATGGCGAACCCATGTTCAACACCGTTCTTTTCCCGATCGACCAGAGCCGCCAGACCATGGACACCGCGGCGGTGGCCCTGAAGCTGGCCCTGCAGCACGGCAGCCGGCTGGTGGTGCTCTCGGTGGTGGAGCCCGAGGAGGGCGTGATGCACGATGCCGCTGCTGTGGCGAGGCTGCTGGAGCAGGCCCGCGGCCATTTCGAGCAGGCCGGTGTGGCCTGTGAGGTGATCGAGCGGGAAGGTCGGCCTGCCTTCGTGATCGGTGATGTGGCCGATGAGATCGATGCCGACGTGATCGTGATGGGGACCCGCGGCCTGTCCGTCGAGGCCGATCAGCCCAGCACGGCGTCGCGGGTGATCCAGCTGGCCCCCTGCCCTGTTCTGGTGGTGCCCTGATGGAGGGGATCGCCACTCCCGCCGCTGAGGGTCTGAGCCAGTCGGCCCCCGCGATCCAGTGGTACCCGGGGCACATCGCCAAGGCGGAGCGGCAGCTGTTCAGCCAGCTCGACAAGGTGGATCTGGTGATCGAGGTGCGCGATGCACGGATCCCCAGGGCCACCGGCCACCCGCGCCTGCAGCGCTGGGTGAAGTCCAAGCCACGGCTGCTGGTGATCAACCGTCGCGACATGGTCAACGAGGCGGCCCGCCAGGCCTGGGATCACTGGCTGCGTGCCCGGGGTGAAACCCCCTGGTGGTGCGACGCCAAGGTGGGGACCGGGGTGAAGCAGCTTCAGGAGGCCGCGATCCGTGCCGGGGAGAAGCTCAATGCCCGCCGGGCGGGCCGGGGCATGCGGCCGCGCCCGGTGCGTGCCCTGATGCTCGGCTTTCCCAACGTGGGCAAATCGGCCCTGATCAACCGCCTCGTGCGCCAGAAGGTGGTAGACAGCGCCCGCCGCGCCGGGGTCACCCGCGCGCTGCGCTGGGTTCGTCTCGGCCAGGCGCTCGATCTGCTCGATGCCCCCGGCGTGCTGCCACCGCGGCTCGACGACCAGCGCTCCGCCCTGCTGCTTGCCCTCTGCGACGACATCGGCCAGGCCGCCTACGACGGTGAGGCTGTGGCGGTGGCCTTTCTGCGCCTGCTCGAGACCCTGCAGATTCACCCCGCGGCCGGCATCTCCTCCAGCGGCGTGCTGGGGCGCTACGGGGTGCCGGTGCCCTCCCCGATGGACGGCTGGAGCTGGCTGGAGACGGCCGCCGCCCGCCACACCAGCGGTGACACGGCCCGCATGGCCCAGCGCCTGCTCGACGATTTCCGCCGCTCGTTGCTCGGTCCGATCGCTCTGGAGCTGCCCCCTGATCCGGCATGAGCGGCTTCGGGGAAGGCGATGGTGAGCTGCTCACGCTCCATTACCCGAAGCCGCTGCCGATGCGGCTCGACCGCTGGCTGGTGGCCCAGCGGCCGGAGCAGAGCCGGGCACGCATCCAGAAATTCATCGAGGCCGGCTACGTGCGCGTCAATGGCGTCACGGGCCGCGCCAAGACCCCCCTGCGCAACAACGATGAGGTGCAGCTCTGGATGCCGCCGCCCGAGCCGCTGCCTTACCTGCTGCCCCAGCCGATCCCGCTTGATGTGCTCCACGAGGACGCCCATCTGATCGTGATCAACAAGCCGGCTGGCCTCACGGTGCATCCGGCGCCGGGCAACCGTGACGGCACTCTGGTGAACGGCCTGCTGCACCACTGCCCCGATCTGCCTGGGATCGGCGGTGAGATGCGCCCCGGGATCGTGCACCGCCTCGACAAGGACACCACCGGCTGCATCGTGATCGCCAAGAGTCAGCAGGCCCTGGTACGGCTGCAGGAGCAGATCCAGAAGCGGGTGGCCTCGCGGGAGTACCTGGCGGTGGTGCATGGGGCGCCGGCGACGGAGAGCGGCACGATCGTCGGTGCGATCGGCCGACATCCCGCCGATCGCAAGAAATACGCCGTGGTGGCCGACGAGAAGGGCCGCTTCGCCTGCACCCACTGGACCCTGATCGAGCGCCTTGGCGATCACTCCCTGTTGCGCTTCCGACTCGACACCGGCAGGACCCATCAGATCCGGGTCCACTGCGCCCACATCGGCCATCCGATCGTGGGCGATGCCACCTACAGCCGCTGCCGCAGGCTGCCGCTGGAGCTGCCCGGCCAGGCCCTGCATGCGGTGGCCCTGGGCCTCGATCATCCGATCAGCGGCGAGCGGCTGAGCTTCGAGGCTCCCCTGCCGGAGCCGTTCGAGAGCCTCCTCCACCTGCTGCGCCGGCGCCGCTGATCCAGTCCACCGCGGCGAACCTCCCCATCAGCCGGCCCGGCGCAGCTCCTCCTCCGCCTCCTCGCGCATCAGATCGAAGAGGGTGTCGCGCTCGAACAGATCAGCCACGGCGATGGCGGTGAGCACGGCGAAGCCGATCGGCAGCAGCAGGGCGTAATCCTTGCTCAGCTCGAAGCTGAGCAGGATCGCCGTCAGAGGTGTGCGGGTGAGCGCCCCCAGAAAGGCGGCCCCACCGGCGAACAGGAGCGAGGCGGGAGCGTAGTGGACCACCACCAGGCTGAATTCCCTCAGCAGCGTCCCCAGGGAGGCCCCCACCACCAGGGCCGGAGCGAGGATGCCCCCCGGGGCCTCCGCCGCCACCGCCACAGCCGTGCCGATGGCCTGGACCACCAGGGCCAGCAGGGCCAGCACCGGCGTCGTCAGGCCCAGCAGGGCGTCGAAGCCCAGCTTTTCCGGGCTGTCGAAGGAGGAGGGCAGAGCCGCCGCCCCTGCGCCGATCACCAGCCCCACCAGGGGAAGCAGCTGCCAGGGGGGTAACCGCCAGCGCCGGAAGAGGAGCAACAGGCGCAGCACCCAGCGCTGGTACTGCATGGCCAGAAGTCCGGCCAGCACCCCGAGCAGCAGGAGGAAGGGGATGTCCACCAGACGGAGGGTGTCGATGCGGCTGGGGTCGACCACGATCGGGGCCAGATTGCGCATCCAGGCCGGCGACGTCGGCGCGGACGAGAGCAGGCGCGTCCAGGCCACCGTGGCGAAGGTGGCGAAGGCGGCGATCGCGTTGACCCGGATGTCCGCCTTCTTGAGCAGTTCCTCGAGGGTGTAAACCAGGCCGCCCAGGGGGGAGTGGAAGATGGCGGCGAGGCCGGCGCCGCTGCCGATGGCCACGGCCGAGCGACGGGTGCTCCCCTTGGCGCCCACCACTCCTGCGGATTCCTTGGCCATGGAGGCCCCGATCTGGATGGAGGGTCCTTCGGGTCCAACCGGCAGGCCACCGCCGATGGCGACGCCGCTGGCCAGCAGCTTCACCAGGGCTACCTTCCAGCCCATCGGCACGGGCAGTCCCCGCAGCCAGACCATGACCTGAATGATCCCCGAGCCCTTGGCGCCGGGTTCGACGCCGCTGATCAGCGCACCGGCCAGGCCGCCCCCGAGCGCCCCCATCAGTGGCAGCACCAGCAGGCGTGGCAGGCGGGAGGCCAGCTGCAGCCGCAGGCCATTCACCGCCTCGATCTCGAGGGCATAGATCCAGATCGCCACCCCGACCCCCAGGCCGATGGCGTTCACCAGCAGGAAAAGCATCAGCAGCCGGCGGAGCCTGACGAGCCGCTGGTTGGGAGTCACCCCCACCGTCAGGCCACCGCAGGTAGGCGCGGGCAGGCCTCCACCAGCTGGCGCGTGATCGCCGCCCGCGGTTGCTCGAGCATCGGCCCGGCTGGCCCCTCCTCAACGATGCGGCCCCCGTCGAGCACGATCAGCCGCTGGCAGAAGCCGCTGGCCACCGCCAGGTCGTGGGTCACGAAGATCAGACCCAGGCCCAGGCGCCCCTGCAGCTCCCGCAGCAGGGCCAGCACCTCGGCCTGCACTTCGGCATCGAGCATGCTCACGCTCTCGTCGCAGAGCAGCACCTTCGGCTCCAGCACCAGGGCGCGGGCGATCGCCACCCGCTGCTGCTGGCCCCCGGAGAGCTGGCGGGGCAGGCGGTTCTCAAACAGCTCGGGCGGCTCCAGCCCCACCGTGGCCAGCCATTCCCTGGCCCTGGCGCGGGCCCCGGAGCGGCTGGCCAGCCCATGGATCAGCAGCGGATCCGCCACTGCTTCCCCCACCGTCATGGTCGGATTGAGGCAGGCCAGCGGATCCTGGAACACCATCTGCAGGCGACGGCGAGCCCTGGCCAGCTCAGCCCCGCCCATCCTGAGCAGATCGCGTCCCTCCAGGCTGACGCGGCCGCCTCGCACCGGGGTCAGACCCATCAGGGCCCTGCAAAGGGTGCTCTTGCCGCAGCCCGAAGCCCCCACCACTCCGAGGGTTTCGCCGGGGCTGAGGCGAAGGCTCACCCCATCGACGGCCTTCAGCCAGCGCTGCCGCCAGGGGGGTGAGGGCAGGGGATGCCAGCAGCGAAGCTCCTCCAGCTCCAGCAGGGGAGGGGCCACGATCGCAGGGGGGGTGTGGCTGCCTTCGCGAGCACGGGCCGCCGCCACCAGCCGTCGGCTGAGCGGTGCCTGGGGGGCTTGCAGCAGCGTGGTGGCCGGGGCCTCCTCCACCACCCGTCCATGGTCGAGAACGGCGATGCGCTGGCACCAGCGGCCTGCCATGGCCAGGTCGTGGCTGATCAGCAACAGAGCGCTGCCGCTCTCCCGGCAGAGGCCGGTGAGCTCCGCCATCACCTGGCCCGCCACGGCCACATCCAGGCTGGTGGTGGGCTCATCCGCGATCACCAGCGCCGGCTCCAGGGCCATGGCCAGGGCAATCGCCAGCCGCTGGCGCATGCCGCCGCTGAATTCATGGGGATAGCTGCCATAGCGATCCGGGCTGATGCCCACCCGCTCCAGCAGTTGCTGGGCCCGCTGCCGCACCCGGGCCCGATCCCAGTCGGGGCGGTGGGCCGAGAGGGTGTCGTCGAGATGCTCGCCGATGCGCAGGAGTGGGTTCAGCCGTGTCATCGGGTCCTGAAACACCAGCCCCACGGCTTCGCCCCGCAGCTGGCGCAGGGCCGAGCGTTTCAGCCCACGGGGATCCTGCCCCGCCAGCCGCAGGCTGCCAGAGCAGTGGCTGCCGGGGGGCAACAACTGCAGAACAGCCCTCGCCACGGTGCTCTTGCCGCAGCCCGACGGTCCCACCAGGGCGAGGGTGTCGCCCGAGCCGAGCCGAAGGTTCAGGCCATCGAGCGTGGGGGCGCCAGGGCTGGCGGGGTAACGCACGCTCAGGTCATTGATCTCCAGAACCGGCTCGGCGGCACGCATGTCGACCATGGGACGCGGCGGTTCGTGACAAGCGGACACAGCATGGGTGGGCGGGTCCTCACGCACGTGGCTTTGTTGCGTGATCTGCATACGATGGATGCAGAAGCGTCTGGTGATGCTCGATACCGCCGTTGGAATCAGAGACAACGTTGCGGGCGAGAGCCTGGGCGGCGAGCGAATCGGCCTGCACGGTGCCCGTCCCGCTGGAGCGATCGCCGATCCCGGGGCCCTGAACGGTGACACCCCGGCCTCCCTCCCCCTGGGGCGACGGCCGATCACTACCCCTGACGACTACGGGGTGAAGCTTCCCGACTGGCTGTGGCAGTGCATTCTCAATGTCCCCCCCGGCCAGGGCGATGTCTGCCCGACCGATGCGGAATCCCTGCTGGCGGCGGCCTTTGACTTCGCCTTTCAGCTCCACGACGGCCAGGTGCGTGCCACCGGTGAGCCTTACATCATTCACCCGATTGCCGTTGCCGATCTCCTGCGCGACATCGGCGCCAGCGCGGGGGTGATCGCGGCCGGATTCCTCCACGATGTGGTCGAGGACACCGACGTCACCCCCGAGGAGCTTGAGGTTCATTTCGGAGCCGAGGTGCGCGCTCTGGTGGAGGGGGTCACCAAACTTGGCGGGATTCACTTCACCAACCACACCGAAGCCCAGGCGGAAAACCTGCGGCGGATGTTTCTGGCCATGGCCAGCGACATCCGCGTGGTGCTGGTGAAGCTGGCTGATCGGCTGCACAACATGCGCACCCTCGGCGCCCTCAAGCCCGAGAAGCAGCAGCGCATCGCCCGTGAAACCCGTGAGATCTACGCCCCCCTCGCCAACCGGCTCGGCATCGGCCGCTTCAAGTGGGAGCTCGAGGACCTCGCCTTCAAGATTCTCGAGCCCGAGGCCTACGGGGAGATCAAGCAGCAGGTGGCCAGCAAGCGCAGCGACCGTGAGGAGCGCCTCGCCACCACGGTGGGCCTGCTGATGCAACGGCTCGAGGCGGCAGGGCTGCACGACTGCGAAGTGAGCGGACGGCCCAAGCACCTCTATGGCATCTGGAGCAAGATGCAGCTGCAGCAGAAGGCCTTCCACGAAATCTTCGATGTGGCGGCCCTGCGCATCCTGATGCCCAACCTCGAGAGCTGTTATCGCGCTCTTGCGGTGGTTCACGACACCTTTCGCCCCATCCCCGGTCGCTTCAAGGATTACATCGGCCTGCCCAAGCCCAATGGCTACCAGTCGTTGCACACGGCCGTGATCGGCCGTCATCGGCCGATCGAGGTGCAGATCCGCACCACCGAGATGCATCAGGTGGCCGAATACGGCATTGCGGCCCACTGGAAATACAAGGAGGGAGGCTCACCCGCCTCTGCCGGCGCTGCAGAGCGATTCAACTGGCTGCGTCAGCTGGTCGACTGGCAGCAGGACGACGGCGGTGAGGACAGCAGCGATTACCTCGCCTCGATCAAGGAAGACCTCTTTGACGAAGAGGTTTTCGTGTTCACGCCCCAAGGGGATGTGGTGGGGCTGCGCAAAGGATCCACGGCTGTGGATTTCGCTTTCCGCATCCACTCGGAAGTGGGCAATCACTGCCAGGGCGTACGCATCAACGACCGTCTCTGCCCCTTGGCCACGCCGCTGCGCAATGGTGATTTCGTGCAGATCATCACCGCCAAGTCGGCCCATCCGAGCCTCGACTGGCTCAATTTCGTGGCCACCCCCACCGCCCGCAACCGGATCCGGCAGTGGTACAAGCGCAGCCACCGCGAGGAGAACATCCAGCGGGGCACCGCCATGCTCGAGCGGGAACTGGGGCGCGACGGCTTCGATGCCCTGCTGAACGGCGAGGCGATGGTCAAGGTGGCCCGTCGTTGCAATCTGGTGGGCACCGAGGATCTTCTCGCGGCCCTCGGCTTCGGCGGTGTCACCCTGCAGCAGGCGGTCAACCGTCTGCGCGAGGAGGTGCGGCTCACCTCCGAGGCGGCAGCCCCGGTGCTCAGCAACGAGGACCTGGCCCGCACGGTCTCGGATCAGGCGGGTCAGCCCTTGCCCGCCTCTCCCGAGGGGGTTGGCAGTCCGATCCTGGGTCTCGAGGGCCTTGAGTATCGGCTGGGGGGCTGTTGTTGTCCTCTCCCCGGAGAATCAATCGTGGGCAGCGTGGCTCTGGGCAATCACGGCATCACCATTCATCGCCAGGACTGCGTCAATGTGGCGGCCGTGCCGGTGGAACGTCGGTTGCCGGTGCGCTGGAATCCCGAAGCGGATCAGCAGAGCCGTCGCTACCCGGTGCAGATCCGCATTGAGGTGCTCGATCGTGTCGGTGTACTCAAAGACATCCTCACGCGTCTCTCCGACAGCCGCATCAATGTCAGCGATGCCCGGGTGCGCACGGCCGTCGGCAAGCCCGCCCGCATCGACCTCAAGGTGGAGCTCGCCAGCGCCAGCCAGCTGGTCACCACGATGGATCAGATCCGCTCCATGGCCGATGTGCTCGACCTCTGCCGCACCGGCATCGGTTAGGCCCTGCCCAGCGCGGCCGAGCAGGTCGAGACCATCGGCGAATCGTCATCGAAGTCTGGATGGATGGCCTTCGCGCACCGGGTCCATCCGGCTCACGGTTCTCGACGGAAGACCCTGATCGCCCCGGAGGAGAGTTCCAGGTCCTGGGTGATCTCCCGCCAGGTGAGCTCGTCGCGGCTCAGGCACTCCAGCAGGAAGGCTTCGCTGTGGCGACCGCCCCGCCCGGTGCGGCTCCAGATCAGGTGCCGGTGGCGCGGGTCGGTGAGCTGGGCGCAGGCCTGCTCGTCGCTGATCGCCAGACCGATCAGATCGGTGGCCCAGGAGCGCCGCATGCCGTAGGGATCCAGGCTCCAGCTGGGGTGCACCCCCACGGTGGAGGAGGGTTCATCCAGTTCCCAGTGCAGGGAAAAATCCTGGGGGGAGGTGAAGGTGCCCGCCTCCCCCGGCAGGGTGCGCAGCCGCTGGATCAACCGCTCCCGATCCCGTTCCACCGCATCCGGGGCCCTGCTGCCTGCCCCGAGGGCCAGGGTCTCCACCACCAGCACGTTGTTCACCAGGATCAGCGAGAGCACGAGGGCGAAGGCGGCACCCGTTCGCAGCAGTCCGCGGCTGGAGGACTGCTCCAGGGCGGCCGTGCCGGCGGCCACGATCAGCACCACCGGCACGATCGCCATCAGCACGTAGTGCCTCCAGTAGTGGGTGGTGCTGAAGGAGAGGATCAACCCCCCCAGAAAAACCAGACTCAGCAGCGGCACGACCAGGCTTCTGCCACCGGCTCCGGCCCGACGTCGACTGGCCAGCCGGGTCAGGCGCAGCACGCCCAGCAGGGGAATGACCAGCAGCATCCAGAGCTCCACTCCCGCCACTGACGCCCCCGCCACCCGCGCCAGCAGCTCACCAAGGCTCTGGCTGTCTCCAGGGCGCTGGGCGCTCCACTCCAGCGGCAGAACCACCGCTCCGGCCCAGAGTTTGGCCAGGCCGTCGCTGAGAAACAGGTAGGGGAGCCCCATCAGCAGCGCCCCCAGCCCAGCGCCCGCGGTGACCCAGCCAAGGCCCACCCAGCGCCGCCGCCAGCTCCAGGACTCCGGCCAGGACAGCAGCGCCAGCGCCACCAGCAGCAGGGGAAGCAGCAGGTTGGGGCGTACGGCCACCGCCAGGAACAGGCTGAATCCCGAGGCCGCCAGTCCGAACCGGCGCGGCTTCGGCACCTGGCGTGCCAGCAGAGCCACGGCCAGCACCAGGAAGGCATTGGCGAACTGGTGCAGATGGCCGGAGAGTCCGCCGAGCATCTTCTGGCTCATGACCACGAACAGAGCGGCGCTGCCGAGCGGCACCAGCGAGCCATGCCGCAGCGGCACCAGGCCACGGCTGGCCAGCTGGCGGATCGCATCGGCCAGCAGCAGGCCGCCGCCGATGTTGAGCAGCAGCGTCAGCACCCGGTGGGCCCGGATCGATCCCAGCCATGCCGAGGGGGCATAGAGCACCTGGATGATCGGCCACTTGGCGTTGAAGCCCTCCTCGTACATCAGTCGACCGTGCAGCAGCCGGCGGCCCAGGTGGAGGTACGTGTCCACATCCAGGTCGTAGTTCCCCGCGGCCGTGGGGGCCTGCCAGAGCCGCAGGACCAGTCCTGCGCCGATCAGCAGCCAGAGCCCGGTGAGGACGATATCGATCGGCCTGTGAGCGGTTGATCCGGAGGGTGGAATCACGACGTCGGACCTGGTGTCACGCCCCGTTTCTAGGCTGCGCCCAGCCAAGGGCTTCAGGGGTGTCGCACCAGCGTTCGAATCCGCTGCTCGCCCTGCCGTTCGAGCCGTCGCTCGAGGGCCTTGGCCCCGACTACTGGGACGTGGTGGAGGCGGCCCGCTTCCCGCTCACCCAGCTGCGCTTCCGCAACGACGACCTGCTGGTTCAGCTCGGCCTCGATCCGGCTGCCATCAGTGATGGGAATCTGGAGGCCGCCTATGGCCGTTTCGAGGCGCGCACTCCCCTGCTGGCCCTGCGTTACCACGGCTATCAGTTCGGCAGCTACAACCCCTTCCTCGGGGACGGCCGTGGCTTTCTCTACGGCCAGCTGCGCGACTGCAGGGGTGATCTGCAGGACCTGGGCACCAAGGGCTCCGGGACCACCCCCTGGAGCCGGGGTGGGGATGGCCGCCTCACCCTCAAGGGCGGGGTGCGTGAGCTGATCGCCTCCGAAGCCCTGCATCGCCTGGGTGTCTCCACCAGCCGCACCCTCAGCCTGGTGGAGACCGGCGAGGACCTCTGGCGGGGCGACGAACCCTCCCCGACCCGCAGCTCGGTGATGGTGCGCCTGGCCCGCACCCACCTGCGCTTCGGCACCTGTGAACGGCTGCTGCACCGGCGTGAGCCCCAGGCGTTGGAGCGCTTGCTCCGTCACGTGGTGCGGGTCTACTACCCCCACATCTCCGAGGACCATCCAGTAGGCCCTGGCGGGAACAGCGAACCTGCCCTGCTGGCCTTCTACGGCGAACTGGTGGAGCGGGTGGCCCAGCTGGCCGCGCAATGGATGGCTGCCGGCTTCACCCATGGGGTGCTCAATACCGACAACATGTCGCTGGCCGGGGAGAGCTTCGACTACGGCCCCTTCGCCTTCCTCGAGGGCTGGGATCCGGGGTTCACCGCGGCCTACTTCGACCACAGCGGTCTCTATGCCTATGGCCAGCAGCCTCTGATCTGCCACCACAACCTGCGTCTCCTGCAGGAACCGCTGGCGATGCTGCTGCCCAGGGCTGAGCTCGAATCCAGGCTGGAGCGCTTTGCACCTGCCTACGACACCCATTACCACGCCCGCCTGATGCGCAGGCTGGGCTTCGATGCCGTGGCCCTGGCCGCGATCGAGCCGGAGCGCCCCGACCCCGTGCCTCTGACCCTGCAGTTGCTGGCGTCCTGGCCCGTGGCCTACGGCGACTTCTTTTCGGCCCTGGCCGATCGGATCGAGCGCGGCGGGGTGCCCCAGGATCCCGAGCAGCTCAGCCCCTTCGTGGCTGGATGCGCTGATCCCCCGCGCCAGGCCTGGCAGGCCTGGCGGGATGCCTGGTGGGCGAGCAGCCAGGCCCTCACGAGCGAACGGCAGGCCACGATCGCCCCCACGTTGCGGCGCTGGAATCTGCCCGAGCCGCCGGTGCGTTCATGCATCGAGCGGATCTGGGCGGATATCGATGAGCACGACAACTGGCAGCCCCTGCATGACTGGTTGGACCGGTGCGGATCCAGCCACAGTGCCGGATCCGGGTGCTCGGCGCTACAGCTTCCTCGCTTGGATTCTGTCTGAATTCGTCTATCGATTTCCCCGCTGGAATGTGCAGCCATGACCTCCGAACAGGCCGCCCAACTGATTGACGACACCCTGGATCTTGTGCACCAACGTCTTCAGGCGCTTGACGCGGTCCAGAAACGTCGGGAGCACAAAGCTCTTGCCGAGGAATTTCGCGAGTGGCGTCAACCCAGTGGCGGTCACATCGACCTGATGCTCTGCCCTGGCTTCGGGGGCGGCTGACGCAGCATCCAGCGCCAGTAGGTGAGCCCCACCACCGAAGCGGAGCTGGCCCCGACGATCGTGGAGCCGAGAATCAGCCGGCTCGTGAATGACCAGCCCAGCTCCCAGAATCCATGCTGTTTCAGAATGGCCATGCTGGGCCATCCATGGCCCGGACCCAGCAGCCAGGTGCCCAGCTGGTAGTTGAACCAGTACAGCGGTACGTACGTGAAGGGGTTGCTGATCCAGGTGCCGGCGGCTGCCAGCAGGTGATTGCCTCTCACCAGGCTGGCCAGCGCCACCCCCAGCAGAGTCTGCAACCCGAAGAAGGGGA
The DNA here is from genome assembly GCF_014224355.1 of Synechococcus sp. BSA11S. Lineage (GTDB taxonomy): Bacteria > Cyanobacteriota > Cyanobacteriia > PCC-6307 > Cyanobiaceae > Regnicoccus_A. Next base: position 157,049 of record NZ_VNWP01000001.1, read on the forward strand.
AGCAGCCGCAGAACACACCGGCGGCGAGCCCCCGCGCCCGCTGAGCGGGGCTGCCCTCCTGCTCCCAAAGCCAGCGGATCCAGTGGCGGACCCTGGTCAGGGTCGCTGAACACCAACGCCGCCAACGAGACTGGCGGGGACCCTGATCGTTGGGCTGCTTGGACTCGGACGACACCATTGCTGCGATCGCGACGGCGCTGGCGCCCGGAGAGGGAAGTGTGGCGATCGTAAGAATGTCTGGCCTCCGGGCGGAGGCGATCGGCCGGAGCCTGTTCGTGGCCCCCGGGGATCAGCCCTGGGCGAGCCACCGCGTGCTCTACGGCCATGTGCGGGATCCCTCCAGTGGCGAGCGGTTGGATGAGGCCCTGCTGCTGCTGATGAAGGCTCCCCGCAGCTTCACCCGGGAAGACGTGGTGGAGATCCACTGCCACGGCGGTCTTGTTGCTGTGGCGCGGGTGCTGGAGCTGGTGCTCCGCTGTGGCGCCCGTCTGGCGCGGCCTGGGGAATTCAGCCAGCGAGCGTTCCTCAATGGCCGTCTCGATCTCACCCGTGCTGAGGCGATCAGTGATCTGATCACGGCCCGCAGCCGACGGGCGGCCCAGCTGGCGGTGGCGGGCCTCGATGGCGGCCTGCAGCGACGGATCAGCGCTCTGCGCGAACGCCTGCTCGATCAGCTGGCGGAGCTGGAGGCCCGGGTCGATTTCGAGGAGGACCTGCCCCCTCTCGACCCGGAGGCCCTGGTGGCGCAACTGGAGGCGGTGCGTGGGGATCTCAGACAGCTGGTGGCCGAGGCCAGCGAGGGCCAGCTGTTGCGCGAGGGCCTGAGGGTGGCGATCGTTGGCCGCCCCAACGTGGGGAAATCCAGTCTGCTCAATGCACTCAGCCGTCGGGAGCGAGCCATCGTGACCGAGTTGCCGGGCACCACCCGCGATCTGGTGGAGAGCGAGCTTGTGCTGCAGGGGGTGCCGCTCACCCTGCTCGACACTGCCGGCATCCGTGCCACCGACGATCCGGTGGAGCGCCAGGGCATCGCGCGCAGCCGCCAGGCCCTGGCCTCCGCCGACGCGGTGCTGCTGCTGGTGGACCTGAGTGAGGGCTGGACCGCGGCCGACGCCGATCTCTCAGCCCAGCTGCCTGCCGGGGTGCCCGCCCTGGTGGTGGGCAACAAGAGCGATTGCGCCGCAGGCCCTCCCCCGGCCCCAGTGGATGTGGGGATCAGCGCCCTCACCGGCAGTGGCCTCGAGGACCTGGCGGCGGCGCTGCTCTCCCGCTGCGGCCTCAGCCTGGGCCCAGGGCTTCAGGTGGCCCTCAACGCCCGTCAGCGGGATCTGGCGGCGGCTGCCGCCACCAGCCTGGGTGACTCCCTGGAGGCGGCCGCCACCGGGCTGCCCTGGGATTTCTGGACGATCGACCTGCGTCAGGCGGTGCGCAGCCTGGGTGAAATCACCGGTGAAGAGGTGAGCGAAGCGGTGCTCGATCGGGTCTTCTCCCGTTTCTGCATCGGCAAGTGAGGCCTCCTCGGCCGGCAGGATGATGGGCTCACCCGTCGACGTCGTTGTTGGCCATTCCTGAGCGTGTCCTCGCGGCCGCCTCCCTGCTCAGCCAGCCTCGTCTGGAGCCCCTGCTGCGCTCCTGGCTGGCTGAAGACATCGGTCGCGGGGACCTCAGCGCCGCCGCGCTTGTGGGCCGCACCGGATCGGCGGGCTGGACGACCCGGCGTGCGGGGATCTTCTGCGGCGGCCTGCTGGTGGAACCGCTGTTCCGCTTGCTCGATGCCTCGGTGCAGGTGAGCCTGTTGGTGGCCGACGGGGAGGCGGTGGAGCCCGGTCAGCGGCTGCTGGAGCTGTCGGGTCCGGCAACGGCTCTGGTGGCCGGTGAGCGTACGGCCCTCAACCTGGCCATGCGCCTCTCGGGCATCGCCACCGCCACCGCGGCGCTGGTGGCGGAGCTGAGCGGAACTGGGGTGGGGCTGGCCGACACCCGCAAGACCACCCCGGGGCTGCGGCTGCTGGAGAAATATGCCGTGCGCTGTGGCGGCGGCATCAATCACCGCTGCGGCCTCGATGATGCTGCGATGCTCAAGGAAAACCACCTGGCCTGGGCTGGCGGGGTGGCCGACGCCGTGGCCGCGGTGCGTGCGGCTGGCCCCTGGCCGGCCCGGGTGATCGTGGAGGCGGAACGGGCAGACGAGGCGGTTCGGGCGATTGGCGCCGGGGCCGATGGGGTGCTGCTTGATGGCTTCACGCCCGAGGCCCTGCTGACGCTGGTGCCGCAGCTGCGCCGGCAAGCGGAGGAACGGGGCACCCGGGTGGTTCTGGAGGCTTCCGGCGTGGATCCCGATCACCTGCGCGCCTACGCCGCCACGGGGATCGATCTGATTTCCACCAGTGCCCCGATCACCCGCAGTCCCTGGCTGGATCTGAGCATGCGCTACGAGGCCCTGCCGGCCTGAGGGCCCTCGGGCGGCTGGCGCGCCGCCAGGGTGCGGAACCAGCGGATGTACTGCCTCGGCCCGCCGGCCATGGTCGTGTCGATCCGCAGGGGATCCTCGGGATCACTGAGACCGGCCAGGCGGCCATCGGCCAGAGAGGGACGATCCACTTCGCCGCCGCTGCTGTCCACCAGCACCACCCGGTTGGCGGTGCCGAAGCTCTCCCCCAGCTCCTGCAGCAGGGTGAGGAAGCCCCGGTCGCTTCCGCCCCGCAGCCAGCCTCCGCCCATCCCCGCCGGCTGTGAGGTGATCGTGTCGCCCACCCCCACCAGCCGCGGCATCTGGGTTGGATCGATGTGGCTGCGGCACAGCTCCAGCAGGCCGGCGTGGTCGTGGGGGGCGTTGCGCACATGGAACTCCCCGCCCAGGGGTGCCGTGCCCGTGCGGCGCTGGATGAATTGATTGATCAGCACCAGCAGGCCCACCTCCTTGAGGGCGCCGCGCAGCATCAGCTGGAAATCCGTGGTGCCGCTGCCTTCTGGATCCGCAGGCTTCAGGCGTTCCCGGCCGTCCACGTGGCCCAGGTTGGGGGCCAGATGCACAAAGAACGACTCTCCCAGCCCGGCTGACGCTGCCTGCTCAAGCAGGGACTCCATCAGCTCCAGGGCCAGCGCCTGCAGATCCTGCTGCCGGCCCACCTCGCCGCCGATCGCCGCCAGCAGGGGATTCAGGTTGAGGCTTGGCGAGAGGGGGTTGTCGAGCACGGCCGCTGCGATCAGCTCGGCCCTGTGCTCCTGGGCTGGCGGTGGCAGCAGGGGGGGCAGTCGCTCCTCCAGCGCGGCGTGCAGCCATGCCGGAACCGCGGCCAGAAAGCGAAGCTCCGCCTGGCTCACCCCCGGGTGCGTCACCCGGCCATGGGGGCTCTGCAGCTGCACGCCGCCGGCGCCCAGTCCCGGCAGGTACAGCCCCTCGGCGGCTGGGTCCGCCACGCCGGCCAGGGCCTGCTCCACCAGCCGGTTCACCCCACGGCTGCCGTCATGCTCGCCGTTGGTGAGTACCGCAAACCGTCCCTCCAGCTGCCTTGCGGCCCTCAGGTAGTCGGGATCCAGCAGGCGCCGGCGCGGATCGTGGACCAGCTCCATGCAAACCCCATCGAGGTCCTGCACGAGCAGCCACGGGGTGCCTCCGCTGAGCTCCTCCAGCAGCCCATCGGGGTTCAGCCAGGCCTGGGCCGGGGATCGTGGTTGGGCGTTCATGCTGAGGGTTCGGAGAGGATCAACGCCGAGTGCCCGGCCAGAGAGGCCGTGGTTTCAGCGACGGCGGGGGCGCTTGCCCAGAGCGGCGTTCCTTGGACGGGCGGGGCCAGGGGCAGTGACGCCTCACCGCGGTTGATCGCCACCCAGACACGCTCAAGACCCTCGCCGCGCCGCAGCAGCAGCAGGTCGTCATGGGGGCTCTCGAGGAGCTGGAGGGTGGCCGAGCGCAGCGCCGGAAGGCACCTGCGCAGGGCGGCCAGCTCCCGCAACCAGTCCGCCAGGGCGCCCCCGGGGCTGTCCCAGGGGTAAGCCTCCCGGCAGCCAGGCTCCGGCCCCCCGTCGAGGCCCATCTCGGTGCCGTAATACACGCAAGGGGCTCCCGGCAGCAGGAAGAGGAACAGCAGGGAAAGACGCAGGGCGTCCCTGTCGCCGCCGAGGGCATGCAGGGCTCGGGGGGTGTCGTGGCTGTCGAGCAGGTTGAGCATGCAGCAGTTCACCGCTGGTGCATGGCGGCCGAGCAGCTCGTTCAGGCGTTGCTCGAAGCCGGCCCGATCCAGGGGCTGGTAGGGAGGCTCGGCCAGAGGTGGCAGCTTCAGGTCGTCGCGCACGCTGGTGGCGCCGAAATAGCCGTGGATGCTCCAGGCCAGGGGGTAGTTCATCACCCCGTCGAATTGGTCGCCCCCCAGCCAGGGCCTGGCATCGCCCCAGATCTCCCCCACGATCCAGGCCTCCGGGTTCTCAGCCCGCACGGTCTGGCGGAACGCGTCCCAGAACTCGGCCGGCACTTCATCGGGGACATCCAGCCGCCAGCCATCGGCACCGGCGGCGATCCAGGTGCGGGCGACTTCCAGCAGGTGCTCGCGGACCGGCGGATGGTCGTGGCGGAATTTCGGCAGGGCCGGATCATTCCACCAGCAGTGATAGCCACAGCTCTGCCCCGCCGTCGGATAGGGGTTCAGCGGCCACTGCTCGACGTGAAACCAGTGACGGTAAGGAGACGCCTCCCCGTTTTCCAGCAGATGGTGAAAGGCCCAGAAGCCCCGGCCGCAATGGTTGAACACCCCATCGAGGATCAGCCGCATGCCGCGCTGGTGGACGGCCTCGATCAGGGCGTTCAGGGCATCGTTGCCGCCCAGCAGGGGATCCACCTGCAGGTAGTCGTAGGCGTGGTAACGGTGATTGGCGGCTGAGGCGAACACTGGATTCAGTGACAGGCAGGTGATCCCCAGGTCCTGGAGGTGGTCGAGGGCCTCGATCACTCCGTAGAGATCCCCGCCCTGGAACCCCTGCAGGGCCGGATCGCTGCCCCAGGGCATCAGCTCAAGCCCGTCCTGGGCCGCCACCTGCCCACTGCGGCGGAAGCGATCGGGAAAGATCTGATACACCACCGCATCGGCGACCCAGGCCGGTGATGAGGTTGCTGCCGTTGCAAATCCCATCGCTTGCGCCTGGCATGCCTCCTCCAGCGCTAGCACAAGCAAAAGCGGTTCCCCCATGCTCTCCCCCCTGTTGTTGAGCATCGATCAGGGCACCACCAGCTCCCGCGCCGCCATCCACGACCTGGAAGGCCGCCGGTTGCTGAGCCGATCCGTGCCACTGGAGAGTCACTACCCGGCCAATGGCTGGGTGGAGCAGTCGGCCGAGGCCATCTGGCACAGCCAGCTGCAGGCCCTCCTGCAGCTCGAGCAGGCCCTGAGCCCCGAGCAGCGCCGGGCGGTGGCGGCCTGCGGCATCACCAACCAGCGCGAAACCACCGTGCTCTGGCGGCGTGGTGGCGGTGAGCCGCTGGCGCCGGCGATCGTGTGGCAGGACGGTCGCACCGCAGCTGTTTGCGAGGAGTGGAAGCGGGCCGGGCTGGAGCCCTTGTTGCGGGCCCGCACCGGATTGCTGGTGGATCCCTACTTCAGCGCCAGCAAGATCGCCTGGCTGCTGCGGGAGGTGCCCGCCGTGGCCGCGGCGGCGGCCGATGGTCAGCTCTGCTTCGGCACGGTCGACAGCTGGTTGCTGCAGAAGCTCAGTGCGGGGGGGCGCCATGCCACCGAGTGCAGCAATGCCAGCCGCACGCTGCTGATGGACCTGGAGAAGCTCTGCTGGGACCCTGACCTGAGCGCTGCCCTGGGCGTGCCGCCCTCGGCGTTGCCGGAGCTGCTGCCCAGTTGCGGCGCCTTCGGCACCATCGCGGACGGCTTGCCTTTTGCGGGCGTTCCGATCACCGCCATGCTGGGGGACCAGCAGGCGGCCACCCTCGGGCAGGGCTGCCTGGCTGCAGGTGAAGGCAAGTGCACCTACGGCACGGGAGCCTTCCTGGTGATCAACACGGGGGCCACGATTCACCGCTCCAGCGCGGGCCTGCTGAGCACCGTGGGCTGGAGTGATGCCGCCGGCCGGCCCACTTACTGCCTGGAGGGGAGTCTGTTCAACGCCGGCACCGCCATCCAGTGGCTGCGTGATGGCCTTGGGCTGATCGAGCGCTCCGACCAGGTGAACGAGCTGGCGGCCCGCTGCGACAGCAGTGGGGGGGTGATGCTGGTTCCCGCCTTCACAGGCTGGGGAACGCCCCACTGGGACCCCACGGCCCGGGGCCTGCTGATCGGTCTCACGCGCGACAGCGGGCCGGCCCAGATCGCCCGGGCGGCCCTGGAGGGGATCGCCCTGGCGGTGGCCACCCTGGTGGAGCTGGCGGAGGAGGCCCGCGGCCAGCCCCTGCTGGAACTGGCGGCCGATGGAGGCGCTGCGGCCGCTGACCTCCTGCTGCAGGCTCAGGCCGATGCCACGGGGTTGCCGGTGCTGCGTCGTGCCGATCTGGAGAGCACCAGCCGCGGGGTGGCTCTGCTGGCGGGTGTCCAGGCGGGTGTGCTGCCCGATCTCTCCAGCTGGTCGCGGCTGGCTGATGAGCCGGCACCCCAGCGTTTCTCGCCTCGAATCGACGGGCCGTCGCGGCAGCGTTGGCGGGCCCGATGGCACTCGGCGGTGGAGCGCAGCCTGCACTGGCATCCTCAGACCGCCAGTGTGGGCGCAGCTGAGTCGAACTGATTGATGAGCGTGGATCTGCTGGTGATCGGCGCCGGCGCCACCGGCGCCAGCATTGCCATGGAAGCGGCACGGCGGGGGCTGAGCGTGGTCCTGGTGGAGGCTGGCGACATCGCCATCGGCACCAGCAGCCGCAGCACCAAGCTCCTGCATGGAGGGGTTCGCTACCTGGAGCTGGCCTTCCGTCGGCTCGACTGGCGTCAGCTCCAGCTGGTGCGCGAAGCCCTCGCTGAGCGGGGCCACTGGCTGGAGGCCGTGCCGTTCCTGGCGCGGCGGCTGGAGTTGTTGCTCCCCAGTGATGGTCTGCTTCAGCAGGCCTACTACGGCCTCGGACTGGCGGTCTACGACCGGTTGGCGGGGCGGGCCGGCATCGGCTCCAGCCGCTGGCTGGGCCGCCAGGCGGTCCAGGAGCTGCTGCCGGAACTGTCCGCCGGCCACGTCGGTGTGGCCTATGGCGATGGCCAGTTCGATGACGCGCGACTGAACCTGCTGATGGTGCGGACCGCCGCCCACCTGGGGGCCGAGGTCTTCACGCGAACGGAAGTGGTGGAGCTGCTGCGCCAGGGTGATCGGCTCAGCGGCGCCGTGCTTCACGACCAGGCCACAGGCCAGCGGCGCCGGCTGGAGGCCCGGGTGGTGCTCAATGCCACGGGGATCGGGGCCGATCGGATCCGTCAGTTGGCCCAGCCCGACCTGCCGCCCTCCCTGCAGGTGAGCCGCGGGGTGCACCTGGTGCTGGCCGCCGACCTCTGCCCCGGGGGGACGGGGTTGCTGATCCCCTCCACCGACGACGGCCGGGTGCTGTTCGTGCTGCCGTTTTATGGCCGCACCCTGGTGGGCACCACGGACACCCCCTGTGGCTCCGCCGAGGCCGAGCGTCCCAGCGAGGCCGAGGAGCATTACCTGCTTGACCATGTGCGCCGCTGGTTCCCGGGCCATGGGGAACCGCTGGTGAGCAGCCGCTGGGCCGGTGGTCGCCCCCTGCTCCTGCCCACGGGGGAGGAGGAGTCCGCCAGTGGCGGGACGGCCACCGTGGTGCGTGAGCACCGGGTGGAGACACTCCCCTGCGGTCTGATCAGCGTGATGGGCGGCAAGTGGACCACCTGCCGCCCGATGGCCTTCGACGGGCTCCAGGCCGTGGCTCAGCAGCTGGGGGTGCCCCTGCCAGTTCCCTCGGAGCAGGCCGCTGCCGTGCCGATCCATGGGGCGGCCGCCAGTGGCGCGGCCACTGTGGCCGGCCTCAGCCGACTGCGGGCCGAGCTGCCCCAGCGCCTGCCCTGCGGGGAGACGGCGTTGCTGGAGCACCTGCTGACGGGCCACGGCCTGGAAACGGAGGCGGTGCTGGCCTGTGCCGCCGGCCCGCAAGAGCTCGAACCCCTCAGCCCGGTGATCCCGCTGACTGCCGCGGAGGTGCGCCATGCGGTGCGCCACGAGTGGGCCCGGACGGCCGATGATCTGCTGGCCCGGCGTTGCCGCCTGGCATTCGTGGATCAGGCCGAAGCCGAGCGTTTGCGGCCGCTGGTGGAGGCCCTGCTGGATCAGGAGTTGTCCTCACTGAGGTCCTCGCCCACCAGCCACCAGAAGAATCCGTAGGCCTGCAGGTAAACGAACCAGGCGTCGCTGGCGGGGGGAAACTCGCAGCCCCAGAGGGTGTCGCGCATGCGGCTGCCATGCCACTGGCCCAGGTCGAGACGGCTTGAGGCTCCCGTGGCCGCCAGGTTTGCCGCCACCACCACGGTCATGCCTTCGCTGCGGCGGGCATAGCAGAGCACGCTGGGATGGGCGCTCTGGAGCAACTCGAAGCTGCCCTGGCGCAGGGCAGGCAGCAACCGCCGACAGGTGAGCATGCGGTGGTGCCAGTTCAGCAGGGAGCCCGACAGCTGCTGTTGCACCTCCACATTCACGACCCGGTAGTCGTAACCGGGGGAGGTGATCGGCGGCAGCACCAGCAGGGGGTCGGGGGCGGTGGAGAAGCCGCCGTTGCGTTCGCGGGTCCAGGCCATCGGGGTGCGGTTGGCATCCCGGTCCCGCAGGCCCGGCCAGTCGCCCATTCCCAGCTCGTCCCCGTAGTAGAGGCAGGGAATGCCGGGCAGGCTGTACAGCAATCCGTGCAACAGGGTGTTCGGCCGGGGGTCGCCGTTGAGCAGGGGGGCCAGGCGGCGGTTGACGCCCCAGTTCAACCAGTGCTCCCTGGCCTCGGGGAAACCGGTCATCACCGCCTGAACCACCGCGTCTTCCACCAGGTGGCCGTCGCCGAGCCAGAGTTCGTCGTGGTTGCGCAGTGGCAGGGCCCAGCGGCTGCCGGGCACCATCTCCTGGGCGTGCTGCAGACACTCCTGAAGCTTGTCGCAGCGTCCCTGGGCCACGGCGGCGAAGAGGTGTGCGGTGAGGGCGAAATCAAAGGCGGCGTGCAGTTCGTCGTCTGCCAGATAGGGTGCCGACTCCTTCACCGGCTGAATGGCCTCGGCGATCAGGAGCAGGTCGCGTCCGGAGGCATCCACCCGGGCGCGCAGCCGCTTCAGGAAGGCATGGGTTTCGGGCAATCCCTCACAGCGGGTGCCCTCCCGTTCATGCAGGAACGGCACCGCATCCAGGCGAAAGCCGTCGACGCCACGGTCGACCCAGAAATCGACCACCTCCAGCATTGCTTGCTGAACCGCGGGATTGTCGTAGTTGAGGTCGGGCTGGTGATGCAGGAAGCGGTGCAGGTAGTACTGGCCGGCCACCGAATCCCACTGCCAGTTGGAGCTCTCGAAGTGGCGGAACAGCACCTGGGCCTCGGGGTAGCCGCTGTCGTCGTCGCGCCACACGTAGAAGTCACGCTCGCTGCTCCCGGTGGGTGACCAACGGGCCCGCTGAAACCAGGGATGGAGCACGCTGGTGTGGTTGAGCACCAGGTCGAGCAGAACCCTGATGCCTTGGCCGTGGGCCTCCTCCAGCAGCCGTGCCAGGTCGTCCATGCTGCCCAGATCGGGATGGATGGCCGTGAAATCGGTGATGTCGTAGCCACCGTCCCTCAGGGGAGAGGGGTAGATGGGCGTCAGCCAGATCGCATCCACCCCCAGCCATTGCAGGTAGGGGAGGCGTCTGGTGATTCCCTCCAGATCACCGACTCCATCGCCGTTGGCATCCGCGAACGTGCGCGGCATCAGCTGATAGATCACGCAGCCTCTCCACCAGTGCTCCGTCTCGATCGACATCGGTGGCCACGGCTGGGCTTCGTTTCGGGTCTAGGCCTGGTCAGGATGGTCTGCCAATGGCTGAAGCCCCTGGTGAGGGCTCAAAGAGCCCGGAGGGTGCCCAGTTGCTGCTCCGCCCAGTGCTGCACCGTGAATTCATCCACGGCCAGGGTCATCGAGGCCATCCGGCGCACCTGCTCCTCCTGGGGCATGTCCAGGGCGGCGCTGATGGCCTCATCCATGCTGCGATGGGAATAGGGATTGGTGAGAACCGCGTCTTCGAGTTCGACGGAGGCACCGGTGAATTCGGAGAGCACCAGCACGCCGCCCAGGCCCTGGCGGGCTGCCACGTATTCCTTGGCCACCAGGTTGAGGCCGTCCCGAAGCGGGGTGATCCAGCAGACATCGGCCTGGCTGAACCAGCCCATCAGCTCCTCGTAGGAGGTGCGGCGGGTGGAGAGGCGAACCGGCGTCCAGTCGATGCGTCCGAAGCGGCCATTGATGCGCCCCACGATCTCTTCCACCGAACGCTGGATGTCTTCGTAGATGCGCATGCCGCTGGCGGCAGCAACGCAACCGAGAAACAGTTCCACGCCACCCTGCCAGCGGGGCTGCTGCTCGAGCAGACGCTCGTAGGCCAGCAGCATTTCCTCATTGCCCTTGGTGTAATCGACCCTGGAGGCCGAGAGAATCAACTTGCGCCCCTCGTGCTGCTCCGCGATCTGGCTGGCCATGGCCTGCACCGCCGGAGTATGAACCAGTTCACGGATCAGCTCAGGGGAGGTGCCGACCGGGGAGGCCTGGATGTGAACCCGGCGGTCCGGGTGATCGAGCCAGGGCACCTCGGTGGGTTCAGAGAGTGCGCTGCCATGGAGGCGGAACTTCTTGGCCACGGGCACTGGATCGCCGCCTTTGACCCCGCGCAGATTGATGGCGCTGCGGGCGAAGTTGTTGGCGTAGCGGGGAATGTGGAAACCCACCAGGTCACAGCTGAGCAGGCTGTCGAGGATTTCATCCCGCCATGGAAGGATGCTGAAGACATCACTCGAGGGGAAGGGCGTGTGATGAAAGAAAGCGATCCGGACGTCCTTTCGGTGCTTGCGAATCAGGGCTGGGGTGAGCCAGAGGTTGTAATCGTGGATCCAGATGGTGGCGCCATGGGCCGCTTCTTCGCAGGCGGCACGGGCAAAGGAACGGTTCACCTCCTCGAAGGTGGCCCAGTCTGAATTGTCGACGCTGAACAGTCCTGGGAAGCTGTGCAGGATCGGCCAGAACGATTCCTTGGAGGTGACGTGGTAGAAGCTGGAGATCTGCTCCGGCGTGAGGGGAAGCCGCCGCAGAGTGAAGGGACTGGGGGAAGTGAGGCTCAGCCGTTCGTCGGGGGTGTGGAAAGCGCTGGCATCTTCACGCCAGGAGATCCATGTGCCGGATCGTTCCTCCTGAAAGAGATTGCGCAGGGTTGGAATGACCCCATTCGGGCTTTTCTGGTCCACCCACTGGCGATTGCCGTCGGCGTCGATCTTTTCTTCGTATGGAGATCTGTGGTAAACAAGAACAAATTTGCTCTCGCCGATCTTGAACGGAGCTGCGTCGGGCGAGTCCTGTGGGGTAGTTTCTTTAGATGTATTGGTCTGCAATGACTGCTCAGTTGTGGATTGATCGGGAGGATGTTGATTTCTTTGTTGGAGTTGTTGCGTCACGAATTCTTCACCCTCGCATTTGAAACCATTCTATACGCTTGAACGGGTGACCGCTCCAATGCAGCCTGTCGCCTGCCCTGATCCCTGTGCTGCACTGGCCTCGCTCAGGGCCTCTCCTAGTGGCGTGGGCTTCTGCCGGGTGCCCCCGTCAACCAGGGCACTGGTCAAATCCACTCGCCGTGGCCAGATTGAAGCTGGTCTGCCTGGCAAGCTCCCGTGCTGAGCCTGTTTCGTTCCCGCTTTGCTCGCTGGCTGCTGCCAGGAGGGGTGGCCCTGCTGGCGGGGCTGCTGCCAGCTGCCGGCGCTCGTGCGGACGGTGTCATTGATCGGGTTGCCCGCAGTGGTGAACTGGTGCTGGTGGGAGATCCAGATCAGGCACCGATGCTCTCCCTCGACGACCAGGGGCAGCCGGTGGGCTATGGGATGGAGGTGGCCAAGAGGATTGCAGCCGAGCTGGCCATGGCCGTGGGCCGGCCGGTGCGGCTCCGCTTCGATGCGGTGGCTGACCCGGCCGAACTGGGCCAGCGTCTCGTCGCTGGCCAGGCAGATCTGGCCTGTGGCGTGCCCTTCACCTGGGAGCGGGACATCACGCTCGACTATTCACTGCCGTTCGGTCTTTCCGGTCTGCGGCTGCTGGCGCCTGCCGGCCGTCTGGATGGATCGCCCCAGGCGCTGGCGGGTCAGCGCATCGGTGTTGTCGCCAACTCCCTGGCGGAAACGGAACTGCGGGGCATCCAGCCGGCCGCCCGGCCCGTGGGTTTCAGGGATCTCTCCCAGGCTGTGGAGGCCCTTCGCGCTGGCTCGGTGGATGGGGTGATCGGTGACAGCACTCTCCTGGCCGGCCTGGGCGCCGGCGGGAAGGGCACAGCTCTGGTTCAGACCCCCTCTGAGCCCTACGAGCGCTATGCCGTGGCCTGCCTGGTGCCAGAGAACGACTCCGCCTTCCGCAACCTGGTGAACCTGGCGATCGCACGCTTGCTGCAGGGATACCTCGACGGCCAGTCCGAGGCGGTGACCGCCATCGATCGCTGGGTGGGACCCGGCAGTGCCCTCAACCGCTCCCCTGAGCAGATCCGCAACTATTTCGAGGCGGTGCTGCTCGGGGTGGAGGCCCTGCGCCCGCTGCCAGCCCAGGCGGGGGCGCCCCCCATCAGGCCTACGGCTCCCTGATGCCTTGAGGCAGCCCACGCCGGCGCGTCGTTGTCTCTCCATACCCCGCTTCCACCCCTGCTCCGATGGCCTTCTTCACCCGCTCCAGGCTTTTCGGCATCCTTTTGTTGGCTGCCTCCTTGCCCCTTGATCCTGGGGTGGCCCGAGCCCTTGCGGCTTCGGGCTCAGCAACCTCAGCCGGTGATCAGCCTCGCCAGTCCGATGCCATCGAGGGGCGCCTGCGCCGCATCGCTGCCGCCATTCGGGAACACGACGACGCGGAAGTCGGGGGGGATGGGGCCAGTGCTGACGGCAGGCTGGCGCGGGTGTTTCTCAACGGGCCAAGGGTCGGTTGGGGGAATGGTGGATTCCGCAACGGTGGCTTCTACAACGGTGGATTCCGCAACGGCGGCTTCTTCAACGGTGGATTCCGCAACGGTGGCTTCCGTAATGGCGGTTTCCGCAACGGCGGCTGGCGTAATTACTGGTGACCCGCGAGCCCGCCACGGCCAAGGCCGGCCCGCTGCGGCTGCTGGTGGTGCAGCCCACCCCCTTCTGCAACCTCGACTGCGACTACTGCTATCTGCCCAGCCGCGACGACCGCGCCCGGCTGCCACTGGAGATCCTGGACGCGGCCCTGGAGCGGGTGCTGGAGAGTCCGTTCCTGGAGGGCGGCTTCACCCTCCTCTGGCATGCGGGCGAGCCGCTCACCATGCCGATCGCCTTCTACGACGAGGCCTCCAAGCGGATCCGTCTGGCCCTGGAGCGTCACGAACTGCCTCCGTCCACGATCGTGCAGTCGCTGCAGACCAATGCGGTGGTGATCGACGACGCCTGGTGCGACTGCTTCGAGCGCAACGGCATCCACGTGGGCGTGAGCATGGATGGACCGGCATCCCTGCACGACGCCCATCGCCGCACCCGCACGGGCCTGCCCACCCATGGGGCCGTGATGCGCGGCATTGCCGCCCTGCAGCGCCGCGGCATCCCCTTCCAGGTGATCTGCGTGCTCACCGCCGACGCCCTTGATCAGGCCGACGCCCTCTACGACTTCTTCACCGGTGCCGGCATCGCCGACGTGGCCTTCAACATGGAGGAAACCGAGGGGGAAAATCTTCGCTCCACCCTCGAGCGTCCCGATGGCGAGCGCCGCTACACTGCGTTTCTGGAGCGTTTCTGGCAGCGGACCCGCGCTGAGCCCGGCCGGCTGCACCTGCGCGAGTTCGATGGCATCACCAGCCTGGCCTGTGGCGAGGGCCGGATGGAGAGCACCGACATGAACACCCCCTTCGCGATCGTCAACGTGGATGCACGGGGCAACTTCTCCAGCTTCGATCCGGAATTGCTGGCGGTGGCTACTGCCGACTACGGCGATTTCATCTTCGGCAACGTGCTGCAGGGCAGCCTGGAAGCGTCGATGGACACCGACAAGTTCCAGAAGGTGTGGCGTGGGATCGCCTCCGGCGTGGATCTCTGCCGCCACGACTGCGCCTACTTCGGCCTCTGCGGTGGCGGTGCCGCCAGCAACAAGTACTGGGAGCACGGCAGCTTCGATTGCAGCGTCACCCAGGCCTGCCGCTACCGCATCCAGCTGGTGGCCGACGTGGTGCTCGCGGGCATGGAGCGGGAGCTGGGGCTGAGTCCCCAGAGCGGACCCAGCGGCTGAGCGCCGACCCCCACGGGGGATGATCGGAGCTGAACCTGTCCCCTCCCCGCGGCACGCCGGCCGCACCCGCCACCCATGCTTCGCATCGCCCACGCCCTCGACGCCCAGCTGCGCGCGGCCCTGGAGCGGGCCTTTCCACAGGAGGTGGCCGCTGCGTTTGAGGCCGGTGCCCCGCTTGATCCCCAGCTGGCGCCGGCCAGCCAGCCGGAGTTCGGAGATTTCCAGGCCAATGGTGCCCTCTCCCTGGCCCGTCGCCTGAAGCAGCCCCCCCGGGCCATTGCCGGTGCGATCGTGGATCAGCTGGCCGCCGATCCGGCCTTCACGGCGCTCTGCGAACCCGCCCAGATCGCCGGCCCAGGCTTCATCAACCTCACCCTGCGGCCCCGGCGGCTGGCGGAGGAGCTGCGCTCCCGTCTGGGAGATGCACGCCTGGGGGTGCCGCCGGTGACGACCCTGACCCCGACGGTCATCGATTTCTCCAGCCCCAACATCGCCAAGGAGATGCATGTGGGGCACCTGCGCTCCACCATCATTGGCGACGCCCTGGCGCGGGTGCTGGAGTTCCGCGGCCATCCGGTGCTGCGTCTCAACCATGTGGGCGATTGGGGCACCCAGTTCGGCATGCTGATCACCCACCTCAAACAGGTGGCTCCTGAGGCGCTCACCACCGCCGATGCGGTGGATCTGGGCGATCTGGTGGCCTTCTACCGCCAGGCCAAGGCACGCTTCGATGCCGATGAAGCCTTCCAGGCCACCTCCCGCGAGGAGGTGGTGAAGCTGCAGAGCGGCGATCCGGTGACTCGCCGAGCCTGGCAACTGCTGTGTGAGCAGTCGCGGCGTGAATTCCAGCAGATCTATGACCGCCTCGACATCCGCCTGAGCGAGCGGGGCGAGTCGTTCTACAACCCCTATCTGGAGTCGGTGGTGGCCGATCTGGAGGCCTGTGGGCTGCTGGTCAGCGATGCCGGCGCCGGCTGTGTGTTCCTTGAGGGGGTGAGCGGCAAGGACGGCAAGCCGCTGCCGCTGATCGTGCGCAAGAGCGACGGCGGCTTCAACTACGCCACCACTGATCTGGCGGCCCTGCGGTACCGCTTTGCGGGGCCGCCAGAGGGGGATGGTGCCCGCCGGTTGATCTACGTGACCGATGCAGGCCAGGCCAGCCACTTCGCCGCTGTGTTTCAGGTGGCGCGCCGTGCCGGCTGGGTGCCCGCGGGAGGGCGGCTGGAGCATGTGCCCTTCGGTCTGGTGCAGGGGGACGACGGCAAGAAGCTCAAGACCCGCTCCGGCGACACAGTGCGGCTCAAAGATTTGCTGGATGAGGCGGTGGAGCGCTCCGAAGTCGATCTGCGCCGCCGTCTGGCGGAGGAGGAGCGCCAGGAGGAGGAGGCGTTCATCCAGCTGGTGTCGTCCACCGTGGGCATCGCCGCCGTGAAGTACGCCGATCTGAGCACCAACCGGATCACCAACTACCAGTTCAGTTTTGATCGCATGCTCGCCCTGAGCGGCAACACGGCCCCCTATCTGCTTTACGCCCTGGTGCGGATCGCAGGCATCGCCCGCAGGGGTGGCGTGGGTGCCGGTGAAGGGGATGAAGCTGGGGTTTTCCCTGATCCCCTTGTGTTCAGTGAACCCCAGGAATGGGCCCTGGCGCGTCAGCTGCTGGCGCTGGATACGGTGATTGCCGAGGTGGAGGAGGAATTGCTGCCCAACCGGCTCTGCTCTTACCTGTTCGAGCTCTCCCAGGCGTTCAACCGCTTCTACGACCAGGTGCCGGTGCTCAAGGCTGATGAACCGGCCCGGGGCTCACGTCTGGCCCTCTGCCGTCTCAGCGCCGACACCCTGCGCCTGGGTCTGGGCCTGCTGGGGATTCCGACGCTGGAGCGGATGTGAGCGAAGCCCGGTTGCCGGAGTGGGCGGCGGCTCCCCTGGCCCGCCCCGAAGTGGAAGGCCTGGTGGCCTACAGCGCCCCCCTGGAGGGACGCCGGGGTCTCCTGCGGCTGGATTTCAACGAGAACACCGTGGGCCCCAGCCCGCTGGTGGTGGAGGCGGTCCGTGCCATCCCCGCCGATCACTACGCCATCTATCCCGAATACGACGGTCTGCGTGAGGCGGTGGTGGCCTCGCTGGGGGGAATGGGCCTGAGCCCGGCCCACATCGGCCTGTTCAACGGTGTCGATGCCGCCCTGCATGCGGTGTTCCACTCCTATGGCGCCCCGGGCGACCGATTGCTCACCACCAGCCCCACCTTCGGCTACTACAGCCCCTGCGCCCGCATGCAGGGCATGACGATCGAGGCGATCCCCTACCGGTTGCCCGACTACAGCTTTCCCCTCGAGGAGATCCGCGCGGCGCTGCTCGGTCCCGCTGCTGCCGGTGAACCCAGCGGCGACTGGCACCCTCCGCGCCTCCTGCTGCTCTGCAACCCCAACAACCCCACCGGCACCCGCCTGGCTCCGGAGCGGATCCTGGAGCTGGTGGCCGCCGCGCCCCGCACCCTGGTGGTGGTGGATGAGTTGTATGAGGCCTTCACCGGCGATAGCGTGATACCTCCGTTGCTGAGCTCAGCGGTGGCCGGACCAGAGGCTGCCGTCGACCCGTTCGCGGCCCACCCGAACCTGCTGGTGCTGCGCTCCCTGGCCAAGACCGCAGGCCTGGCAGGTCTGCGCATCGGCTTCGCGATCGGCGCTCCGGCCCTGGTGGACCGGGTGGGCCGCGTCACCGGCCCTTACGACATCAACAGCTTTGCGGTGACGGCCGCCCGCGCCGCCCTGGCGGATCAGGCCTATGTGGAGGCCTATGTGGCTGAGGTGCTGCTGGCCCGCGACTGGCTGCTGGAGCAACTTCAGGCCGCCGGTGTGCGCCACCACGCGGCTGGTGGCAATTACCTGCTGGTATGGCCCTCCCGTTCGGCGGCGGCCGTGGAGGCTGAGCTGCGCCAGGCGGGCATCCTGGTGCGCTCCATGTCCGGCAAGCCCCTGATCGATGGGGCCCTGCGGGTGAGCCTGGGCACCCGCGAGCAGATGGACCGCTTCTGGCAGGAGTATCGCCGAATCGAGAAACGCCGCTGAAGGGCCTCAGCGCATCACCTTGATCAGGGGGCCATCGTTCAGTGGGGAACCGAAGCTGACCGTGCGTCCCACCCGTTGCACCGGCGTGCCGCTCATCGCTTCGAGGAAGGGCTCGATGTTGCCCTGGTCACAGCCGCTGGGTGCGCTTCCACTCACGTATTGCACTGGAATCACCCGCCGGGGTTCGAGCTCCCTCACCACCGCTGCCGCCTCGGCGCCGTCGTAGACCTTGGCGCCGCCGCCCACACCGATGATCAGCACATCGGGCTTGCCGATCAGCACCCGGTCTTCGGGGCGCAAAGCCGAAGCCGTGCCGCCCAGGTGGGCGATCTCGAGCCCCCCCTGCTTCCAGCGCCAGAGGGTGGCCTGGCCGAAGCGCCGTCCGCCGATGCGGTCGTGGGGGATGGCTGCCCCCTCCAGCTTCAGGCCCGCCACCCGGTAGGAGCCGGGGGTGACCAGCATCCGGCCGGAGGCCACGGGGGCGCCCTCATCCAGCAGCCGGCTGCTGGCCAGGATCACATCGGCGCGCACCCGGGGCTCAGCCAGGCCGGCAGCGCAACCCACGGCCTTGAAGGGGTTGACCAGCACAGTGGCGCCACCACCCCTGATCAGCAGGGCGCTGTGGCCAAAGCTGGTGACTGTGACGCCCCCGGCAGCCTGGCCGGCGCCAGGAACTCCGAGGCTCACGCCGGACACCAGAGCCGCCGCCCCCAGGGCCGAAGCCAGATGGCTCAGGGACCTGTTCCCGTTGGGGGAGGCTCCGTGGTGCCGTTGCCCTGATGCGGAGGCCATGCCTGGTGGTGCGCCCCGCAGGCGCCGATTGTGGCGCGAACCTAGCAGCGATGCTCCGGCTGCTTTCAGGAAGGGGTTCCGGTGAGCGGTCTGGCGTTGGCCGGTGGGTGCTGGGCTGCCTGCACCAGGAAGTTGGCCAGCAGTCGGTGCCCGTCCTGGGTGAGCACGCTCTCCGGATGGAACTGGACTCCCTCCAGGGGGAACTGGCGGTGGCGCAGGCCCATGATCGTGCCGTCCTCCAGCCAGGCACTGATCTCGAGCACATCGGGCAGGCTGGCGCGCTCCGCGATCAGGCTGTGATAGCGGGTGGCCGTGAGCGGGCTGGGCAGGCCCGCGAAGACCCCCTGGCCTGCATGCAGCACCGGTGATGTCTTGCCGTGCATCAGCTCCGCCGCCCGCACCACCCGACCCCCGAACACCTGGGCCAGGCACTGGTGGCCCAGGCAGACCCCCAGGGTCGGCACGGTCGGCCCCAGCTCCCGCAGCACCTCCAGGCACACGCCCGCCTGATCGGGGTCACCGGGGCCTGGCGAGATCAGGATCGCGGCCGGTTGCAGGGCTCTGATCTGGTCCACGTTCAGGGCGTCGTTGCGAACCACCCGCAGGTCGGCGGCGATCGGGTGGTCTGCCGCCAGCTCGCCGAGGTACTGAACCAGGTTGAAGGTGAAGCTGTCGTAGTTGTCGAGAACCAGGAGCATCAGGCCAGCCGCCAGGCCTCCATTCAAACGCCCAGGCGCAGCAGCAGGGGGGGCAGCAACAGCAGCAGGGCGATCAGCAGCGAGGCCAGGGCGGCCACCAGCACGGCCGCTGCCGCGCAGTCCTTGGCGATGCGCGCCAAGGGGTGGAAACGGCGGCCGATCGCCAGGTCCACCACCGACTCGATCGCCGTGTTGATCAATTCCAGCACCAGCACGGCGGCCACGGTGAGCACCAGCAGGGCCAGCTGCTCCGTGCTCAGCTGCAGCCACACCCCCAGGGCAAAGACGCAGGCCCCGGTGATCGCATGGATGCGGAAGTTGCGCTGGCTGGCGAAGCCATAGGCCAGCCCCTGGGCCGCATAGCGAAAGCTCAGGGGCAGGTCACTGGCCACCCGCCATGCCCCGGTCCTTTGGGTCCGCCCCCTGCGGGGAGAGTCGCTGCTCATGGGATCCGCCAGCACAAGGGGAACCGGTTCGAGGGGGACCGGATTGGCCATGCTGCCGCCTCCTTGGGTTCCGCTGCTGCGTGCTTCTCGGCTGAACGTTACCGCTGTCGTCCAGGGGGGTCGCCGCCGTCGCGACCGGAGCAGCGGCCCAGCAGCTGGTCCTGACGGCGCAGCATGGCCTCCAGGCTTGGGTCGTCGGGGTGATCCCAGCCCAGCAGGTGGAGCAGGCCGTGGCACGCCAGCCAGCAGAGCTCCCGGGTCAGGCCCTGGCGCGCCGCCTCGGCCTGCCGGGCGGCCGTTTCCAGGGAAATCACGATGTCGCCCAGCTCCAGGGGCTGCGGCTGTCCGGTCTCCGGGACCGCGGGCATCGGCATCGCCGCTGCCCCCTCCAGGGCTTCATCCTGGGCGGCGAAGGCCAGCACATCGGTGGGGCCTGGCTGGCCCCGCCAGCCAGCGTTGAGTTCGGCCATCTCCCCGTCACCCACCAGGCTCAGCCCCAGGCTGTAGACAGACGCCCGCAGGGCCGCCGGCAACTCGGCCTGCATCTGCTCCAGCCAGGCGCCGAGCTGATCGTGCCAATGCTGCTCTGCCATGATGGGGTCGGCCAGGGGCCCTGCCGCCTGCAGCAGCCGGGTGCTCAGCCCAGGGTCGCAGCTGAAAGCCAGGTCGAGGCCAGGGCGGACCTCCGTCACTGGGGCAGGCTGGGGCGGCCGAACCAGGCCAGCAGCAGCAGAACGGCGCTGAAACCCACCGCGGTCAGGCCGAAGTGGAGCAGGCTCTGGCGGCCCTTGCGCACCATGTTGCGCATGGCCAGCTTCACGAAGCTGGGCGGTGGGCTGGTCGCCGGCGCTGGCTCCATGTCGGCGGCTTCCGGCAGGACCGCCTCGGGTTGGTTGCTCTCAGGGAGGCTGCTGTCAGTCATCAGGGGATCGTCAGGGCTCAGGCGGCCACATCGGCGGCGATCTCCACACCCTGGCGCAGCAGGGCCTGAATGAAGGGATCGAGGTCGCCGTCCATCACCCCCTGCACATCGGTGGTTTCCTCCGCTGTGCGCAGGTCTTTCACCATCTGATAAGGGTGGAACACGTAGTTGCGGATCTGGTTGCCCCAGGCCGCCTCCACGATGTCGCCGCGGATGTCGGCGATCTCGGCCGCCCGCTGTTCCTGGGCGATCACCAGCAGCTTGGCCATCAGCAGGGCCATCGCCTTCTCCTTGTTCTGCAGCTGGGACCGCTCCTGGGTGCAGCGCACGAACAGGCCGGTGGGGATGTGCAGGATGCGCACCGCGGTTTCCACCTTGTTCACGTTCTGGCCGCCGGCGCCCCCTGAACGGGAGGTGGTGATCTCCAGATCCTTGTCGGGGATGTCGAGCTTCACCTCCTCCTCGATCTTGGGCATCACCTCCACGCCGGCGAAGCTGGTCTGGCGCTTGTCGTTGGCGTTGAAGGGGGAGATGCGCACCAACCGGTGGGTGCCCTTCTCGTTGCGCAGGTAGCCGTAGGCATAGCGGCCGTCGATCTCGATCGTGCAGCTCTTGATGCCTGCTTCCTCCCCTTCCGAGAGTTCGTCCACGCTCACCGCCATGCCGTGGTCCTCGGCCCAGCGGGTGTACATGCGCATCAGCATCAGGGCCCAGTCCTGGGCGTCGGTGCCGCCGGCGCCGGCGTTGATCGAGATCACCGCACCCTCCTTGTCGTAGGGGCCGCTCAGCAGCCGCTCCAGCTCCCAGCGGTCGAGATCCCCCTTCAGGGTCTGTAGGCCGCCATTGGCTTCGCCCAGCAGCTCCTCGTCAGGCTCCAGGTCGTACAGCTCCAGGGTGGCGCGGGCATCGTCGACGGCTGTTTGCCACCGCTGCAGCTGCTCCAGCTGTGCCTTCACCTCATCGAGCTGGCGCATCAGTTTCTGGGCCTGCTGCTGGTCGTCCCAGAAGCCGGGCTGGGAGGCCAGCTGCTCGAGGTCCTGCTGGCGGGCGTTCAGGGCCGGTACGTCAAAGACAGTCCTGGGCATGGCCCAGGCGGTCGGTGAGCTCGGAGAGGTCGCGTTTGAAATCGGTGAGATCGAGCACCGGCTGCAGCTCAACGGTTTTCACGACCGTATCAGCGGGGCTGGGCTCCCGCAGAGGCTTCTAGGATCCCGCCACGGCCATGCACCTGGGTGATTTTGGTGAACAATGCGGCGAAGGTCGAGATCTACACGTGGCGGTTCTGCCCCTTCTGCATCCGGGCCAAGGCTCTGCTGGATCGCAAGGGCGTGGCCTATAAGGAATATGTGATCGATGGCGATCAGGCGGCACGCGCTGCCATGGCCCAGCGGGCCGAAGGCCGCTCCAGCCTGCCCCAGATCTTCATCGACGATCTGGGGATCGGCGGCTGCGATGAACTCCATGCGCTCGAGCGGTCCGGCCGGCTCGATCCGCTGCTGCAAGGGGCCTGAGGGTGCCGACCAGCGCGGACGCCACCAGCCGTTCCCACCTCTTCGTTCTTGACCCGATCCAGCGTCTGCGCCCCGGGAAGGATTCGAGCGTGGCTCTGATGCAGGCGGCCCAGCGGGCCGGCCATCAGGTCTGGATCTGCTCCCTGGCCGACCTGGCGGTGGAAGGCGAGAGAGCCGACGCCACCGAACCGGGCCAGCGTCCCACGGTTCTGACCCAGCCCGCCCGTCTGGCGGAGATCCGCCCCACGGCGGAAGGTTGGGAGATCCCCGAGCCCTGGGTGGAACTGGGCGAACCCCAGCGGGTGCCCCTCGAGGTTTTCCCCTGGGTGTGGATGCGCAAGGATCCGCCCGTGGATGAGGCCTACCTCTATGCCACCCATCTGCTGGAGCTGGCGGAGCCCCGGGGGGTGCGTGTGCTCAACCGGCCGGCCTCCCTGCGGGCCTGGAACGAGAAGCTGGGGGCCTTGCGCTTCAGCCATCTGATGGCGCCCACCCTCGTGAGCGGCAACATCGAGCAGCTTTCGGCCTTCACCGCCGAGTACGGCGAGGTGGTGCTCAAGCCTCTGGGTGGGCGAGCGGGGCAGGGGGTGGTACGCACCGAAGCGCGAGCGCCGGGATTGCGGGCCCTGCTGGAGCTGGTCACGAACCAGGGACAGTTGCCGGTGATGGCCCAGGCTTTTCTGCCCCAGGTGGTGGCGGGCGACAAGCGCATCCTGCTGGTGAACGGCGAACCGCTCGGCGCCGTGAACCGCCGCCCCTCGCCAGGAGAGTTCCGCAGCAATCTGGCGGTGGGGGGGGAGCCGGAGGCCACCGCCCTCACCGATCCCGAGCGCCGCATCTGCGCCGAGCTTGCCCCGGCCCTGCGGGCCGCCGGGCTGTTCTTCGTGGGCATCGACGTGATCGGCGATCGCCTCAGCGAGATCAATGTCACCAGCCCCACGGGCGTGCGCGAGATCGAGCGGCTGGGCGGCGTCCCCCTGGCGGATCTGACCATCGAGGCACTGCTGGCGAGCTGAGGCTCCAAGGGTCGGCGTTGAGCAGGATCAGAGTCCCGCCCCGCAGGATTTGCAGAAGCGCGCATCGCTGTCGTGGTCCGTGCAATCGCAGCGACGGCAGACACGGCCCGACTGACGCCGCTGACGATGGGCGTCCCGCAGGCCGACACTGAGGATGCCGGTGGGCACAGCGATGATGCTGTAGCCCAGCAGCATCACGGCGGAGGCCACGAACCGTCCCAGAGGAGTCACTGGTGCCACATCGCCATAGCCCACCGTGGTGATCGTGACCACGGCCCAGTAGATCCCCACGGGAATGCTCACGAAGCCACCCGCTTCACCCTCGATCAGAAACATCAGGGCCCCGATCACAATCACCAGGGTGATGATGGTGAGCAGGAAGACCAGGATCTTTCGCCGGCTGGCCACCAGAGCCTGCCAGAGCAGCTCCGATTCCTTGAGGTATTCCCCCAGCTTGAGAATCCTGAAGACGCGCAGCAGCCGCAGGATCCGCACCACCAGGAACGATTGGGAGCCCGGCAGGATCAGTCCCAGGAACGTGGGAAGGATCGCCACCAGATCCACCACGCCATAGAAGCTGGTGGCATAGCGAAGCGGCTGCCCCACGCAGAGCAGCCGCAACACGTATTCCAGGCCGAACAACAGGGTGAAGCCCCATTCCAGGATCCCGAAGGGGACCATGTAGCGCACCCTCAGCCGCGGATCGCTCTCCAGCACCACGGAGAGAACACTGGCGACGATCGCCAGCAGCAGCACCACGTCGAAGCCTTTGCCGGCGGGAGTGTCGGCCTCGAAAATGATGCGATAGAGCCGCCCGCGACCCAGCCAGCGGCGCAGCAGCACGGCCAGGGCCACCAGGCTGCCCAGGATCAGCGCCATGGCGACGGAGGGCGCCATGGCCGATCAGTGCAGGGTGGGTTCGATCGCCGCTGGTTGGCCGGCGGCCTGGCTGTTGCGGGATGACCGGAAGGTGCTGAGGTTGAGCTGCTGCTGCAGCACCCCCAGTTTCAGGGCCACTTCCTGGAGCTCCCGCTCCGGCTCGGAACCCCGCACCAGCCCTGCCCCGGCGGTGAGCTCCAGCTGGTTGCCGTGCAGGCGGCCGCTGCGAATCGCCACCCGCAACTCGGCGTCGCCGGCACTGTCGATCCAGCCGATCGGGGCGGCGTAGTGACCCCGCTCGAAGGGTTCGAGGCTGCGCAACCAGGCCATCGCCTCCCGCCGTGGCAGCCCGGCCACGGCCGGGGTGGGGTGCAGGGCCTCCGCCAGGGCCAGGGGCTGATGCTCCGCCAGGGCGGCTGTGATCGGAGTGTGCAGATGCACCAGCCTCCCGTGGCGGGCCAGCCGGGGATGGCGGGGGCGCCGGGGACTCAGCCCCGCTTCCGCCAGCACCTGGGTGATCGCCTCCACCACCAGTTCGTGCTCATGGCGATCCTTGGTCGACTGGGTGAGGCGCCCGGCCGGTTGCCCGAGGGGGGCCGTGCCGGCCAGGGCATCGCAGCGCAGCTGTCCCTGGCGCACCGCCAGCAGACGCTCGGGGGAGGCACCGATCAGGGCGTCGTCGGGGCGCTGTTGCCAGAGGAAGCGACAGCTGCCCGGCTGGTGCCGTCGCAGGCGTGCCAGCAGCTCCAGGGGGTCGAGCGGCTGATCCAGCCCCACCTGCTGGCGCACGGCCACCACCAGTTTGCGCAGGGCTCCGGCTTCCACCAGGCCAAGGGCCTGGCGCACCGCTTCGCGGTAATCGGCTTCCCAGCAGGAGCGGTTGGTGATGCCCACCCCACTGGCTCCGCTGGGTGCTTCCTGCCTGCAGGCCGGCAGACGGCTGAGGATCTGGGCGCGTTCCCAGAGCTCCTCGGCCACCCCCCGGGGGGTGACGTCTCCTCCCAGGCAGCGCTGCAGCCGCAGCCAGCAGTGGCGCCCCTGGCGACTCAGCTGCCAGCGGGGAAGCACAGCCTGCACGCCCGGGACAGCGCCGCTGGCTTCCTGAAGGGGGCTGTCGAAAAAGGAGAAGGCCAACAGCACCCGTGGCCTGGCCAGGGCCGGGACAGACTGGGGCTGTTGCCCCAGTCGGCTGAGGCTCATGGTGCTGAAGCGCCGGGCCAGCTCGAAGCGCCTCGGCCCGCTCAAGTCCAGGCGGTGGGTGGTGCCGCTGGCCGCCAGGCAGAGTCCGGGCGCCCCATCCCAGAGAAAGCGGAAGCGTTCCCCGTCGTCGAGGTGGGGGAGCAGCGCCAGGGGATCGCGGCAGGGCAGCGGCAGGGCCAGGCTGAGCACACCCTCCTCCTCCAGCTGCCGCGCCCCCTGGGCAGCGGCGGCGAGCAGATCGGTGAAGGAGGGAACGACCTGCACCAGGACGACAGCGGCAGGGGCCAGGGAAGCTGCTCAAATGTATGGGTGCTTCCAGGTCCGCCGTCCCCGCAGCCCATGTCCGACCCCCAGGTCGTCGCAAGCCGTTACGCCGGCGGGGACTCCGCCGGCGACCCAGCCCGCCGCCGCCTCTGGAAGGCGGCGATCAAATGGCCGATGTATTCGGTGGCGGTGATGCCGGTGCTGCTGGCCGCCGGCTGGTGGGCCGGCCAGGGGGAGCCCCCACGCCTGGATCAGCTGCTGGCCTTCCTGCTGGCGGCCGTGCTGCTGCTGGGCTGGGAGAACCTGTCCAACGACGTCTTCGATGCCGACACAGGGGTGGATCGGCTCGGAAAACCCCATTCGCTGGTGAACCTCACGGGCCGCCGCGACCGGGTGGCCCAGCTCGCCAATGGCTGCCTGGTGCTGGGGCTGGGGTTGTTCGCCCTGGTGGCGGCAAGGAGCACCCCTCTGGTGCTGGGGCTGGTGGTGGGGTGCTGCGGCCTGGGCTACGCCTACCAGGGTCCCCCCCTGCGGCTGGGTTACCGCGGCCTCGGTGAACCGCTCTGCTGGCTGGCCTTCGGGCCTCTGGCCACCGCCGCCGCTCTGCTGGCGCTGGCGCCCAGCGCAGCCAGCGCCCTGGCCGGCCCCATTCCCTGGAAGACGGCCCTGCTGCTCGGCAGTGGACCGGCGGTGGCCACCACCCTGGTCCTGTTCTGCTCCCACTTCCATC
This sequence comes from Synechococcus sp. BSA11S, assembly GCF_014224355.1. Classification (GTDB taxonomy): domain Bacteria; phylum Cyanobacteriota; class Cyanobacteriia; order PCC-6307; family Cyanobiaceae; genus Regnicoccus_A. The sequence goes on from NZ_VNWP01000001.1 coordinate 182,986, forward strand.
AGGTGGAACAGGATGCCAGCCACGGCAAGCGATCCCCGGTGGTGAAGCTGGGCACCGCCTCCGCGGCGGCCCTGGTGCCCTGGTTCATCGCCATGGCCCTGGCTCTGCAGTGGGCCCCGGTGCTGCTGGGAAGCTGGCCCCTCACCGCCCTGCTGGGGTTGGTGGGCCTGCCGCCGGCCCGGGCCCTGATCCAGCTGCTGCGGGAGCACCACGACCCACCCGATCGGATTGTCGGCAGCAAGTTCCTGGCCCTGCGCTTTCAGGCTCTCAACGGCCTGGGGCTGGCCCTGGGGCTGGCGATTGCCCCCTGGGTGCCTTTTCGGTGAGGCTCGGCCTGCACTGGCAGCCCTTCGATCTGGCTCTCGCCGCTCCCCTGGTCACCGCCCAGGGCAGGCTGCGCCGCAAGCGGGGCTGGCTGCTGCGGCTCGAGCTGCAGAGCCGGCGAGATGGAGCCTCCGGGGCATGGGCCGATCAGGGCTGGGGGGAGGCGTCCCCGCTCCCCTTGGCGGCTGAACCCGAGGCTTCCGGGCGTGAGCTGGCTCGGCTGGCCGAGGCCATCAGCGCTTTGGGGCCCGAGATCGAGCACCCCGAACTGGAGGCTTGCCTTCCATCCCTGCCGGCGACCCTGGCCTTCGCGCTTGGGGCCGCCCTCGGCGAAATTCAGGGGGTGGTGGGGGGCGCCGTCGGGGGGTGGTTGCCGCCGCCGGCCTCTGCGCAGTTGCTGCCGGCAGGGCCTGCGGCGCTGATGGCCCTGGAGCGGACCCTGGGCGATCACCCCCTCAGCTGGCAAGGGCAGGATGGAGGTGGTCCCCTCACGCTGAAATGGAAGGTGGCGGTCAGCGACGACCTCCAGGAGCGCCAGCTGCTGGAGCAGCTGCTGGAGCGCTTGCCGCCAGGAGCTCGGCTTCGGCTGGATGCCAATGGGGGCTGGGGACGCGGCACAGCCGCAGCCTGGGCGGCACGGCTGGCCGGGGATCCCCGGCTGGCATGGCTCGAGCAACCGCTGGATCCCGCCGATCACGCCGGTCTCCTCGCCCTGGCCGCTGGTCCGCCGGCCGTGCCTGTGGCCCTTGACGAGTCGCTGGTGCAGGATCCGGTTCGGGGACGGAGCTGGCGCGGCTGGCAGGTGCGACGGCCGTCCCAGGAGGGAGACCCCCGACCCCTGCTGGCGCAACTGCGGGGAGGGGTGCCCCGGCTGATGCTCAGCACCGGCTTCGAAACGGGCATCGGCAGACGCTGGCTGCATCACCTGGCGGCCCTGCAGATTCTGGGACCCACTCCCGCGGCGCCGGGCCTGGCCCCGGGCTGGGGCCCCAGCGGTGATCTGGCCAGTCACGACCCTGAGCGGGTCTGGGCCGCGGCCGCAGAGAGCCGGGCAGAGCCGCCAGAGTCGGGATCAACCGTTCCCCCCCCACGATGAGTCTCAGCAAGCAGGACACCCTGGCGGCCTCGGCTCCCTGGGTGGCCGTGGTCCTCAACCTCGTCCCCGGCCTCGGCACTGGCTACATCTACCAACGGCGCTGGCGGGCCTACTGGATCACCTCGGCCCTGAGCACCGGCTGGTTCGGGCTCGGGCTGGTGCTGGGCCAAACGGATGGGGCCGATCTAGGCGCGCAGCCGGACCCCCGGCAGCAGTTGGTCGGTCTGCTCGGACTGCTGCTTCTGGCCGGCGTCACGGCCGCGGAGGCGGGGATCACCGCTCGCCGCAGCCGTCAGGGATAGGCCTGGGAGCGTGCCGATGCCCTCCCCCTTGCTGCTCACCAGTGCCGTCCCGGCTGATCGGCTGGTGGCTCAGCTCGAGCAGGCCTGGCGTGAGGGTCGCCTGGTGGGCCTCTGCTCGGCTCAGGAGCAGGAGCTGCTCAGCGAGGCTGTGGCTGGATCAGCCACGGGGGTGCCCTCGGTGGTGGTGGGCAGCGGCGGCAGTGCCGGAGGCCGCCGCTGGTGCCTGCAGCCCCTTGCCCATCTGGAGGCCTCGGCTGCCGCCACCGGCCTGTGGCTGCAATCGATCGGGCTTGATCCGTCAGCGACCCTTCAGCTCGATCCCCTCCCCCTGCATCACGTCAGTGGCCTGTTGCCCCTGGTGAGAAGCCGGCTCTGGGGGACGCCCTGGCGTTGGTTGCCTCCGGAGCTGATGCGTAAGCCCAGTGAGCTGGCGGCGACGATTCCCCTCCCCGCCGCCAGCCGGGCGCTGCTCTCCCTGGTGCCGACCCAGCTGGAGCGGCTGCTGGCTGTGCCGGAAGGCTGCGCCTGGCTGCGGCGCTGCGCACTGGTGTGGATCGGTGGCGGTGCCCTCTCCGCCAGCTTGGCCGAGCGGGCCCGGGCCGCTGAGATCCCTCTGGCGCCCTGTTACGGCGCCACGGAAACCGCCGCGATGGTGACGGCCTTGTCTCCCGATCGCTTCCTTGCGGGGGCGTCAGGTTCCGGTCAGGCGCTTGCCGATGTGGAGCTGCGGATCGATCCAGGCGGGGCGTTGATGGTGCGGACACCGCGTCTGAGCCCGGGGAGCTTTCAGGCCGGCCAGCTCGAGCCCCTGGAGCGTGGAGGGGGCTGGTGGCGCAGTGGCGATGGGGCCCGCCTCGGTCCCGCTGGCCTGGAGATCCTCGGGCGGCTGGATGGGGCGATCAGCAGCGGCGGCGAAACGGTGTTCCCCGAGCAGGTGGAGGCTCGCCTGCTGGGCTGGGCCAGGGCGGAGGACCTGCCCCTGGCGCATCTCCTGCTGATCGCCAGCCCTGATCCCCTCTGGGGTCAGCGCCTGCTGGCGCTGGTGCGCCATGCCGAGGCCGATGGGGCCGACGGGCCTGCGATCGGATCTGTCGACGGGCTGATCGCCCGTTGCCGCAGCCTGGCTCAGCGGCTTCCTCCCGCCCAGCGGCCTCAGCACTGGCTGGCCTGCCCTGATCTGGCCCCCAACGCCCTGGGCAAGTGGGAGCGGAGGCGCTGGCGCCAGTGGCTGCATCAGTCCTGTGACGGAGGCCCCCGAGCCGATGACGCTGCCGCAGAAGTCGGCTAGAGCTGGTCAGTCGCGCCCACTGGATGACCTCGTCTGCTGACCCGGAACTCTCCAACAAGAAACTGGCCGCGGGGCTGCTGGCGATCTTCCTCGGTGCGTTCGGGATCCACAAGTTCGTGCTCGGCTACACCACCCCGGGCGTGATCATGCTGGTGATCACCCTGGTCACCTGTGGCCTTGGGGGATTCGTGATGGGGGTGATCGGCCTGGTGGAGGGAATCATCTACCTCACCAAGACCCCCGAGGAGTTCAAGGCCACGTACATCGACGCCAAGAAGGAGTGGTTCTGATGACTGGCCGCGGCCTCACGCCACCCCGGGCTGGAGCTGGAGTCCTGAACCTGCGCGCTCCCGGACTCTCCGGTCGCCTCGGCCTGACCCTGCTGATCGGCCTGGCGGCCATGGTGAGCTTCTCCCTGGCGGGGGTGGCTGTGGAAGATGGCTTTCACCCCCTCACCCTTCTGGCCAGCCTTCTTCCCCTGCAGCTGGCTGCCTTGCTCTGGGCCGTCTCCCGTCGGGCACCGACCCTCTGATTGGATCCTCTCGGAGATCGTTCCGCTCCCTGACGTCTGCCGCTTTTTGGGCGAGCCGATCAGCCACTTTCAACCTTTTGAGCGCGCCTCGCTTCGGACGCCAAGTGCTCCAGTTTGATCGCTGCCGTCAGGGCATCGCTTCAGCCGATGCCTCCAGCCAGCTGCCGATCGCCTTGGGCAGATCGCAGCGGCGGCGGCTGACCGGGTCGATGGCCACATGGCGTGTCAGGGCGAGGCCCGCAGGGCCGCTGGCCACTTCCCGACGCCTGAAGCTGTAGCCCACTTCAAAACATCCGGCATCGAGCCGCTGGGGGCTGAGGGTGATCGTCAGTTGGTCGCCACACACCAGAGGGGCCTTGAAATCGGCCTGGCAGTGCACGATCGGCAGGGCTGTCCGCACCGGGCTTGAGTCGATGCTGTCACGGGTGGGGGCCGTCCGGAGAGGTGTGGGAAAGATTGCCGCGGCTGGAATTCCGAACGTTTCAAGGCTCTCTTCATAGGCCTCATGGCACCAGCGCAGAAGCTGGTGAAAATGCATCACACCAGCGGCATCGGTATCGCCGAAACGCACGGTCCGGCGCAGCTGCAGCCAGCTGGAGGAGGGCATGCCGCCATGCTTGCACCGTTGGGTCATCCAGAGGGGAAGGCGGTGATGCCGAGTCCGTAGTGGAGGAGCAGACGCAGGCCCCAGTACGTCAGCAAGGCCGCCGTGGTCGTGGCGACCTGCCAGCCCTTCAGGCCGCGGGGAACCAGCCGGTGCTGGCGGATGGCCTCGACTGACCACAGCACCAGGGCGGCCGCCGCCAGGGGGCCGAACGCATGCAGGGCGATGGCTTCTGACCAGTTACCACGCAGGCTGGCGCAGGTGGCACGGGTGAGGAAGCAGCTGGGGCAGGGGATGCCCGTGAGGGCCCTCAGGGGACAGCTGAATCCCGGCAGGTCTGAATTGCCCGCCTTCAGCCACAGGTATCCGGTCAGGCTCGCCGGCAGCAGAACACCGGCGTGGCGAAGCCGGGCGAGGAAGGAGCTCAGCGGTCGACCGAGCCCATGATCACATCGATCGAGCCGAGAATCGCCATGATGTCGGCCACCTTGGCTCCGGTGAGGATGTGGGGGAGGATCTGAAGGTTGTTGAAGTCAGCTGCGCGGATCTTCCAGCGCCACGGAGTGACATCATCATTGCCCATGATGAACACACCGAGTTCACCCTTGCCTGATTCCACCCGGGCGTAGAGCTCACCGCCGGGGATCTTGAAGGTGGGGGCCACCTTCTTGGCGACGTACTGATAATCAAAGCCATACCAGTCACTCTTCTTGCCTTCGTTCAGGCGGTGGGCTTCGAGGTTCTCGGTGGGGCCGCCGGGGATGGCCTTGCAGGCCTGGCGCAGGATCTTGAGCGACTGGCGCATTTCTTCGATGCGCACCCGGTAGCGGGCATAGCAGTCGCCTTCCTTCTCGCTGGCCACGTCCCACTCGAAGTCGTCGTAGCACTCGTACTTGTCAACTTTGCGGAGATCCCAGGGGACGCCGGAAGCGCGCAACATTGGGCCGGACAGACTCCAGTTGATCGCCATCTCACGACTGATCACCCCCAGGCCCTCGATGCGGCGCTTGAAGATCGGGTTGTTGGTGATCAGCTTCTCGTATTCATCAATCTTCGGGCCGAACCAGTCGCAGAAGTCGAGGCATTTCTCCAGCCAGCCATAGGGCAGATCGGCAGCAACGCCACCGATGCGGAAATAGTTGTTGTTGATCAGCCGCTGGCCGGTGGCCGCTTCCCAGAGGTCGTAGATCATCTCCCGCTCGCGGAAGATGTAGAAGAACGGCGTCTGGGCGCCCACGTCCGCCAGGAACGGGCCAAGCCATAGCAGGTGGTTGGCGATGCGGTTCAGCTCCAGCATCAACACCCGGATGTAGCTGGCGCGCTTCGGCACCTGGATGCTGGCGAGCTTCTCGGGGGCGTTCACCGTGATCGCCTCGTTGAACATCCCCGCCGCATAGTCCCAGCGGCTCACATAAGGCACGAACATCACGCTCGTGCGGTTCTCGGCGATCTTCTCCATGCCGCGGTGCAGGTAGCCGATCACCGGCTCGCAATCCACCACGTCTTCACCATCGAGGGTCACCACCAGGCGCAACACCCCATGCATGGAAGGGTGGTGCGGCCCGAAGTTGACCACCATCGGCTCCGTGCGCGTTTCCAGTTGCGTCATGGGCCCGTGGACTCGAAGGCGAACGCGCGGATCTTAGGAAGGAACCCATGCAGCAGACGTTCGACCACCAGCCGGTTCTCGCCGCCGCCGTGGTGGCTGCCTTCGCAGCCCTGCCGAGCGAGGGAACGCTGCTCGATGCCACCGTGGGAGGCGGCGGGCACAGTGCCCTGTTGCTTGGCGCCCATCCCGGCCTGCGCCTGATCGGTCTCGACCAGGATCCTGCGGCCCTCGCCGCTGCGGCCCGGCGCCTGGAGCCCTTTGCCGAGCGGGTCAGCCTGGTGCCCGGCAACTTCGCCGGTTACACCCCCAGTGGGCCCCTGGTGGGGGTGCTGGCCGATCTGGGAGTGAGCAGCCCCCAGCTGGACCGGCCTGAGCGTGGTTTCAGTTTTCGCTCGGATGGCCCCCTCGACATGCGCATGGACACCACCTGCGGTGAGACGGCCGCCGAACTGATCGACCGGCTGGAGGAGAAGGAGCTGGCCGATCTGATCTACGCCTATGGGGAGGAAAGACTCTCGCGCCGGATTGCGCGCCGTATCGTCGAAGCCCGTCCGTGGCATGGCTCAAGCCGTGGCACCGCTGAACTGGCGTACCTGGTGGCAGGCTGCTACCCACCCAAGGTCCGCCATGGCCGCATCCATGCCGCCACCCGCACCTTTCAGGCCCTGCGCATCGCCGTGAATGACGAACTGGTGGTGCTTGAGCATCTGCTGCAGAACGCCCCGGCCTGGCTGCAACCAGGCGGATTGTTCGGCGTGATCAGCTTCCATTCCCTCGAGGACAGGCGGGTCAAGGCGGCGTTTCTGAGCGATGACCGTCTCGAGCGTCTGACCCGCAAGCCCGTTGTGGCCGATGAGCAGGAGTCGGAGCGGAATCCCCGCAGCCGTTCCGCGAAGTTCAGGCTGGCCCGGCGTCGTTCGGCGGACCCATCCCCCGGGGACCGCTGATGGATCGCGCTGACCTGCTCTGGTGGCTTGCCTTCATCATCCAGTTGATGGCGATCCCAGGCACGCTCCTGCCTGTGCTGCCTGGGCTCGCATTTCTGCCTCTGGGGGCTGCGCTCTGGGTCTGGGCCGAGGGCTGGGCCGCCGCCTGGCCGGAGTTCCTGCTGGCCGCCCTGATCCTGCTGCTGGGCTGGGGAGCGGATGTGCTTGGCGTGACCCTCGGGGCGGCCAGGCTGCAGGCCACACGATGGGCCTATGTGGGGGCGGGGCTTGGCTTGCTGTTCGGCCTGCTGGGGCTGTTGCCGGCGCTGCCGGTCGGTGGACCGCTGCTCGGAGCTCTGGTCGGACCGTTGCTTGGGGCCTCCCTGGGGGAGCTGCTCACGGCCCCCAGCTCGCTCGGGCCCCTTGGCCTGCTTCGGCTGCGTCGGTCCCTGCTGGTGGGACTGGCCGTGGTCACCGGAATCCTCGTGAGCCGTGTGGCGCAGTTTCTGCTGGCGCTTGCCGGGGTGGCGGGGTTCGTGCTGCTCAGCCGGGTGCTGCTGCCGGGTTGAGGGGGCTTGGATCGGGGTTGGCCCAGAGGAGGTAACAGCGTCCGGCGTGCAGCAGCACACCCAGAGAGAAGAGGCATTCGGCAACCTCCTGGTCGCGGGTCACCAGCACCGGTATGAACACACCGTGCTTGAGCAGCACCACCGGAACGTAGAGAAGGGCTGCAAACAGGAAGTAGCCCAGCAGCGTGACGTGCGGCAGCACCGCATCAGCCAGGGAGCGGGGGATCAGGCGCCCCTTGGCCTCCAGGGCCCAGCGGACTCCCACCAGCAGGGTCATCCCCACACAAACCGCCGCAGTGATGGTCCAGATCCGGTTGTGAATCAACACCAGGTTGTGCAGGTTCGTTTCCTTCTGGGCATTGGTGGTGACGAACAGCTCAGGGGTCTCCCAGTTGAAGATGATCTGCCCCCAGCTCATCTCCTCGAAGCCGATCAGCAGGCTGACCACGCCCAGGGCGAGGAAAAGGCCACCGATGCCCCGGCGCCCCATGCCCCTGGAGGGCCCCCATTCCACCCGCCCGGTGAGCAGGAAGAGCGCCCCGGCGGCGAGAAAGAACAGGAAGGTGAGCCACTCCACCACGCTCCCTTCCGAGACAAGCACCTTGTAGCCATCCACGTCGGTCACCCCCAGCCGGTAAGTGGCGAACAGGGCCATGGCTCCGAAGGGGAACCAGCCCAGCAGGCGTCCGAGGCGCCGTTGCCCCCCGGGGGTGGCCGTCCATCCCACCAGCAGGCGGCCGCATCGGCGCCAGCCGGCCGTGAGCAGCAGCAGTCCCAGCCCTGCCACCACGGCTTGCACCACCGTGGGTCGACTGCCTCCGATGCCGGCGATCCGGCCGGCCGCCGAGAGCATCAGGGCCACGCCCAGGGCTCCCAGCAGTCGATCGATCGTGAGGGCAAGGAAGCGCTCCCGCCGCTGCCGCAGGGATTCTGTTCCCGGTGGCTGGGGGATCGGGCCCCCCTTGGCCAGGGCAGACGCACGGTTCGTCATGGCACTGAGCGCGACTGGTTGTCTGTCGGAGGTGTCATCGCTCAAGGATTGACCAACACCTGGTTAAGACAGAGCAAAGATGGCACGGGCGGCCATGATTTTGGTCAGCCCCGAAGTTCTTGAAGTACCGCCGCCACCACCTCCACGGCCTGGTTGATCTCCTCGAGCGTGGTGGAGCGTCCGAGCCCGAAGCGGATCGAGGCTGCCGCTTCCCCTGGGCTCAGCCCCAGGGCCGCCAGCACGTGGGAGGGGCTGCCGCTGCTGCAGGCCGAGCCTCCGCTCACTGCCAGATGCCTCCTCAGCGACCTGTGCAGCTGGTTGCCATCCACCCCCTCCAGCGCCACGTTGAGGTTGTGGGCCAGACGATGCTCCAGGCTGCCGTTCACCGTCACCCCCCCCAGGCTCACCAGACCAGCCAGCAGCCGATCCCGCAGCCTGCTCAGGCGCTGCTGCCGCTCCTGCAGGTCGTGGCCGGCGAGCTCCGCCGCCCGCGCCAGCCCTGCGATCAGCGGGACTGCGAGGGTGCCGCCCCGCAGGCCCCCCTCCTGGCCACCGCCATGCTGCTGAGGTGCCGGGTTGGTCCCCGGGGCCACCACCAGGGCCCCGATGCCCTTGGGGCCATAGATCTTGTGCCCGCTGAGGCTGAACAGGTCGATGCCCAGCTCGCCGGGGCGGAGCAGGCGGTTTCCGAAAATCTGGGCGCCATCGCAGTGGAAGGCGATCCCACGGTCCCGGCAGAGGGCCCCGATCCCGGCAAGGGGCTGAAGCACGCCGATCTCATTGTTGGCCGCCATCACGCTCACCAGCACGGTGTCATCGCGGAGGGCCTCGCTGAATCGATTCAGGTCGACCAGGCCATCGGGTTGCACCGGCAGAACGGTGAGTTCGAAGCCATGACCAGCGAGATAGCGCAGGGGTTCGAGCACCGCCCGGTGCTCCGTGGCCAGGGTGAGCAGATGCCGGCCCCGGCTCTGGCGGGATTCAGCCACTCCCTTGATGGCCAGGTTGTTGGCCTCCGTGGCCCCGCTGGTGAAGACCACCTGCTCTGGGGCCACACCCAGTTCGGCGGCCAGGCGGGAGCGGGACAGTTCCACCGCAGCGGCCGCTTCCAGTCCCGGGCGGTGCAGGCGGCTGGAGGGGTTGGCGAACAGCTCGCTCCAGAAGGGCGCCATGGCAGCCACCACGGAGGGATCACAGGGCGTGGTGGCCTGGTGATCCAGGTAGGGGATGGTGGTCATCCCGGCTTCCCATCCCCACGAAACCGTTCCATGCTGGCAAGTCCCGGCCCGTCGATCCTGCCCATGGCTTCCCCCCCACGATGTCGGCGCTGGTCCCCGCTGGCCCTGGCGGGAGCCCTGATCTCCCTTGCCTGGAGGCCCGCAGCCCTTGCCCAGAGCGTTTTCCTGCGCCCCGATCAGAATCGCCCGGCAGGGCTGGCCCTCCTCCTGGAGCGGGACATCGCCGACGGCAAGCAGGCCCTGGGAGTCTTCGGCATCACCGCCGATCCTGTCCAGCCGCAGGTCTGGCGGATCAAGGTCTGGGAGGAGCTGCCCAACGACGTCAAGGTGCGCTCCGAGACGGTCCAGTGCTCTCCCACGGCTCCGCTGAGGGTCACCAACGACGGCCGCAGCCTGATCCTGCGGGAACTCAATCCCGGTGGAGTGGTCACGACCGCCAACCGCATCGACCATCTGGTCTGGTGGGCCACCTGCTTCCCCGAGCAGGCCGGCAAGGACCCCAACAGCCTGCGCAGCCTGGCCCGTGAGTTGGGCTACAGCGGCACCCGAATGGAGCGGGAGCAGGTGGTGCCGGCGAGCAACCTCTGACGATCTCTTCTTCACGGGAGGGGTCCCCCTGCGGGGCCGCCAGACCGGCCTGGATAGATTCCCTCCTGTTGCCAGCCGGGTCATGAGCCAGAACGAGTCCCTCTCCAGGCCGGACGGGGAGAGCCCCGGCGAAGAGGCGGTGGCCCCGCCCGCACCGGCCCGGTTGCTGCTGGTCGACGATGAACCGGGGCTGCGCACCGCCGTGCAGGCTTACCTCGAGGACGAGGGCTTTGACGTCAGCACCGCCAACGACGGGGAAGAGGGCTGGACCGCCGCCCAGGAGCTGATCCCCGACCTGGTGATCAGCGATGTGATGATGCCGCGCCTGGATGGCTACGGTCTGCTCAAGCGCCTGAGGGCCGACGAGCGACTGGGGGGCACCCCGGTGATCTTCCTCACCGCCAAGGGGATGACGGCCGATCGGATCGAGGGCTTCCAGGCCGGAGTCGACGACTACATCCCCAAGCCCTTCGACCCCGATGAGCTGGTGGCGCGGGTTCGCAACGTCGTGCGGCGCCAGGAGCGGCTGCTGGCTGAGGCGGCCCGCTACGCCGATGCCGACATCGGCCAGATGGCGCTGCAGATCACCGAGATCCGCTCCCTTCTTCAGCAGACGGGTGCCCGCAAGAGTGTCACACCGGCCAGCCATTCCTTCACCCCCCGCGAAGCGAGCGTGCTCCAGCTGGTGGCTGAGGGTCTGATGAACAAGGAAATCGCCCGCCGCCTCGAAACCTCCATCCGCAATGTCGAGAAATATGTGAGCCGCCTGTTCACCAAGACCGGCACCACCAGCCGCACCGAACTGGTCCGCTACGCCCTCGAGAACGGTCTGGTTGACTGAGTCCCTGCCGCCTGGCTGGGTGCCGGCCCGGCTCAACCGGGGCTGGACCTACAGCGACCGGGTTCCCCCCGCCCAGGCACCGATCCTGATCAGCGCGTTCCTGGCGGAGCGCCACCGCCATTCCGATGCCCCCCTCTGGAGACAGCGCCTGGGGGCGGGCGAGATTCTGTGCAACGGCCGCCGGCTTGACGGCGATCGGTTGCTCAGGGCAGGAGACCGTCTCCAGTGGCAGCGTCCCCCCTGGCGGGAGGAAGCGGTGCCGGCCTGTTGGCGGGTGATCCACGACGACGGGGATCTCTATGTGATCGACAAACCCAGCGGCCTGCCCGTTCTCCCTGCCGGGGGCTTTCTGGAGCACACCCTGCTGGGCCTGCTGGAGCGAAGGTTCGCGGCGGAGGGCCCACGAGCCGGCAAGCCCCCCGGGGAGTTGCCGCGGCCGGTGCACCGACTCGGGCGCCACACCTCGGGGCTGCTGGTCTGTGCTCGCCGGACCGGGAGCCGCGCCTGGCTGAGTGCCAGGCTGCGCGAGAGCACGGCCCAGCTCCAGGGCCAGTCCGAAACCCAGTCCGCGCAGGCTCCCGCCTCCTGCCGCAAGGTGTATCGGGCCCTGACGGTGCCGGCTGCTCTCCCCCTGACTCCGGGGGAGACCCTGGCGATCACCACCCCGATCGGGCGGCGTCCCCATCCCCGGATCGGCCTGATCTGGGCCGTTGCCACCGATCCCGACGACCCTGAGGCCCTGCCCGCCTGGAGTGAGCTGCGCCTGCTGGAGCGCCGGCCGGAGGGACACCTGGTGGAAGTGACGATTCGCACGGGACGTCCCCATCAGATCCGCATCCACCTGGCCAGCGCAGGGGTCCCCCTGCTGGGGGATCCCCTCTATGGACCTGGTGGGACTCCAAAGCCTGGCGCCCTTCCGGGTGATGGCGGCTACCGGCTGCATGCCCATCGGCTGCGCCTGCCGCTGCCGGCCGGTGGCCGGCTTGATCTGGAGGCTTCGCCGCCGCCGCCTGGGCTCAGGTGAGGAAGGCCTCAGCGGGGATGCTGCCGCATCAACCGCTGCACCTCACCGGCGTGGTAGCTGCTGCGGGTGAGGGGGCTGCTCACCACCTGCAGAAATCCCAGCTCCCCCTCACCGGTGGCTCTGAAGCCGTCGAATTGCCCCGGGGTCACGAAGCGCTGCACCGGCAGGTGCTTCGGTCCGGGCGAGAGGTACTGGCCGATGGTCACGATGTCGACCTGGTGGGCCCGCAGGTCTCGCAGCACATCCAGCACCTCGCTGTCGGCCTCCCCCAGCCCCACCATCAACCCGGATTTGGTGTAGGTGCGCGGCCAGTCCTGGCGCACCCGCTGCAGCAACTCCAGTGAGCGGCGATAACGGCCCTGGGGCCGCACCTGCCGGTAGAGCCGCGGCACGGTTTCGATGTTGTGGTTCAACACCTCCGGAGATCCCTCCATCACAGCGGCCAGGGCCTGCCAGTTGCCGCAGAAATCCGGGATCAGCAGCTCGATGCTGGTGCCGGGTGAGCGGCGGCGCACGGCGGCCATGCAGGCCACGAACTGGCTGGCGCCACCGTCCGCCAGGTCGTCACGGTTCACCGAGGTGATCACCACATGGGAGAGCCCCATGCGGCCCACCGCCTCCCCCAGCCGCTCAGGCTCGCTGGGGTCGAGGGCGCGCACGCTCTTGTCGAAGTCGATGTCGCAGTAGGGGCAGGCCCTTGTGCAGCCGGGCCCCATGATCAGAAAGGTGGCCGTGCCACCGGCAAAGCACTCTCCGATGTTCGGACAGCTGGCCTCCTGGCAGACCGTGTTCAGCTTCAGGTCCACCAGGAGGTCAGCAACCGCACCGATCCGCTCCCGCTGGGGGGCCTTGACGCGCAACCAATCGGGCTTGAGCAGAGCGTCGGGGGCCATCACTGCCGGGATCCTGTGGCCTGGAGTCTAGAAACCCGCTCTGTGGCGATCCCGTAAACTGCCTGAAGCGGGATGTGGCGCAGCTTGGTAGCGCACTTCGTTCGGGACGAAGGGGCCGCAGGTTCGAATCCTGTCATCCCGATTGCTGAGCCCCTGGGGTCCGCGCTGCTCCGTGACCCTCAGCTCAATTCGGCCCCCGGGTAGCCCCGGGGAGTCACCATCACCCCATCCCGGCTGCGGGTGCTGCTGTTGCCCACCAGCACCAGGCTGAGCATGTCCACCTGCTCGAGCGGCAGCCCTCCGAGGGTGTGCAGCTGCACGCTTTCCTCCGCCCGGCCCAGCTGCCGTGCCAGCACCACGGGCGTTTCGGCGCTGCGCCCCTCCAGCAGCAGGTCCCGGGCCCGGCCCAGCTGCCAGTCACGGCCCTGGGAGCGGGGGTTGTAGAGCGCCACCACGAAATCACCGCTGGCGGCGGCCTTCAACCGTTTCTCAATCGTCGGCCAGGGGGTGAGGCGGTCGCTCAGGCTGATCGTGCAGAAATCGTGCATCAGCGGCGCTCCGGCCCTGGCAGCGGCCACCTGCAGGGCAGAGAGGCCGGGATGCACCGCGAAGGCCGGCCTGTTCTCCGGCGCCCGCTCCAGCCAGAGCTCCAGGGCCAGCCCCGCCATGCCGTAGATGCCGCTGTCGCCCGACGACACCAGGGCCACGTTCAGTCCGGCATCCGCCAGCTCCAGGGCCAGCCGGCAGCGGTCCCGCTCCTGGGTGAGCTGGCCGTCACGGCGCAGTTGGTCGGGCCGCCTAAGGGGCTCCAGCAGATCGAGGTAGAGGGTGTAACCCACCCAGACCGTGCTCTCGGCCAGGGCGAGGCGAGCCTCGGGGGTGAGCAGATCGAGCTGGCCCGGGCCGCTGCCCACCAGATGGATTTTTCCCCGCTGCGGGGCCCATTGCCTTCGAGCCTGTGCCACCGCCAGGGTGGCGGCCCCCCGCTCCCCCTGGCGGGCCCGTTCGATGCGCTTCGGCAGCAACAGGGCCGACTGGGGGGCTGCCGCCAGCAGGGCGGCCGCCTCGGCCACGCTGGCGGTCCCCATTTCCCTGAGCACCGCCTCCGACGGGGTGGGCACGGCCACCGGCGCCAGGGCCTCGGAGCTGAACAGCCGCAGCGGCCACCGATGGCGCCCGGCCAGCTCCAGCAGCGCCGGTTCATCGCCCTTGCGGTCGATGCTCGCCAGCCCGGCCACGGCTTGCGGGGCCAGTTGCGCCTCATCCAGGGCCCTCTCCACCAACCGCTCCAGCAGGTTGAGGCTGGTGTGGCGCTCACAGCCCAGGCCCAGCCAGAGGCTGGGAGGATGCCAGCGGCAGCCGGGCCCCTGGCGCGGGCTGATCACCAGCGACAGCGGTGCACCCCCCTCGGGCAGCCGTTCCGCCGCCGGCGGCAGCAGCGCTGAGGCGGCCTCAAGCTCCTGCCAGTCAGGGCAGCCGCTCTCCTGGTGCATGGCGATCGGCGCGCCCCTGGCCGCGGCTTTCATCAGGGTGTCCCAGTCACCCAGACCCTTCCGCCAGCCCCAGGCCACCCCGAAGCCGTCGAGGGCCAGGCTGCCGCTGCCACTGCTGGCGCCCGTGAGCACCGCTTCCCCCCCGAGCAGGGCGGCCACCCGCTGGCTGAGCTGCTCGGCTCCCGCCGCATGCCCCCCCAGCAGCGGGACGGCGAAGCGTCCCTGGGGATCCACCACCACCACGGCAGGGTCCTGGTGCTTGCCCACCAGCAGAGGCGCCACCAGCCGGGTCACGGCGCCACAGGCCCCCACCACCACGAAGGCAGTCGCCTGGGCCCAGTGGCGGCTGAGCAGCTCGGATGCCGAGCCTTCAGGTTCGAGCCGCCCCCCCAGCAGGCCGGCCTGATCGAGCCGCTCGAGCACGGGGGCACCGGCCCTGCTCAGGGCCAGTCCCCAACAGAGGGAATCACTCATCCCCCGAACCTGGCACGCAGCCGTCCAAGACCCTGGGCGGCGGAGCTCCCATCCCCTTCATCCCCAGGACTGCCGGGCTGCACTGAAGCTGCCGCTGGAGGCTCTGTCATCGGTTGCTCTGAAGCCTCCTCAGGCTCCCCTCCTTCCGGCGCTTCCACGGAGGAAGCCTGAGGTGCGCTCACTGGCCCAGGTGCCACAGCCTCCTCTGGCTCTGGCGCGTCCGCTGCACCAGGCTCCGGCTCGGGCTGAAGCGAAGCCTCGAGAGCCTCGGATTCAGGCGATGCCCGGGCTGGCGCCTCAGGTTCGGGATACAGCCTTGACTCCGACTCCGACTCCGGTTCCTGTTCTGGTTCCGGTTCCGGCTCAACCTCGCTCTCAGCCTCAATCGATCGCTCACCGAGCAGACGCTCCAGATCCTCAGCGGCGAGCGCAGCCGTCTGCCAGGGGCGTGGGGCACCGGGGAGCATCACCAGGTCCTGCACCCGGCTGTTGAAGGGCGGGTTGAGGGGCTCGCCCAGCCCGTCGAGCAGCTCCAGCTGCAGGGGGTTGCTGCCCGGGCGCAGGCCGGAAAGCCAGAGCGGCGACTGCCGATCGACCAGGAAGCTGTCGCCATTGAGGGTCACCCGCAGCCGCCAACGGGGCCCCGCCCCATCGAAGCTCTGCAGGGGCGCGTCGATCAGCAGCCAGTCGATCAGCACCGGTTCGCGGTGGATCAGATCGGTGGGCGTGCTGCTCACCAGCTGGGGCGTCCCCCTGCGCGGCTGGCTGAGAGGGTTGGCGGCCAGGCCATGCAGGCGGATCTGGCTCGACGCCCCGGGATCCTTCACGGCCTCTCCCCAGGGTTGGGCGGCGTACACCGTGAGGCGATGGCTGCCTGGAGCGAGCGGGGGCATCATCGTGCTGAGCGTTGTCGCCCTCGCTCGCTCGATGGGAGCTGTTTCCTCGGCTCCCTGGGCGGGGTCGGTCCCCAGGCGGATCGGTTCCTGGTCATCCAGTTGCACCACCAGGTGAGCGCCAAGCCCCAGTGAGCCTGCATCGGTCAGTGGCCAGTCCTCCAGCTCGAGCTGCAGTGACCAGGGGCCTGCCGGAAGCACGGCGTCGTCGGCCGGAGCCAGAACCCTCAGCCGGGGCTGATGCTCCGCCAGCCGAAGGCGCAAGGCCTGGCTGGCCTTGGGCGGCGGGACCTCCCGCAGCCTGCCGGAGGGGCTGCTGCCGGCGGATGGTGGCGACTCTGGCCTGGGCCGGAGGCTCCAGCCCCCGCTCAGCAGCACCGCCAGGCAGAGCAACACCGCTCCCAGGCTTCGAAGCCCCGCCGCCAGCATCCGCATTGCTCCTGATGGACGTCAGGCCACGGCCTTGGTGCCGGGGCCATGGAGTCAGTTTGCCCAGCGGGCCACGGATCCGTAAAAAATGATGCTGAATTTATCCCCAGATCTTCTGGGAATTAGATAAAGAAAGCGCGTCATCACGCTGCCATTGAGTGATAGGGAGCCCAGGGCAGAGCCCTGTTCCTGACTGGGGTGGCGCCGGATTGAACCTTTGTTACTTACCCCCCAAGAGGCTTGAAACTCGCCCTTATACTTCCGCCAGCGGTCCCCTCATAGGGGCCCCAGCTCCAGTTGCGGCAGTGGGTTTCGGTCTTTTCCGGATCCTCTCCGCACTGGTGCCCATGGTTCCAGCGGCCTTGGTCGCGAACCGTGAGGCCCACCGGCCAGGCCTTTCGGCCCGGTCCGGAGGGGTGGACCTCCACCTCGACTCCGTCCCTCGAGGAACGTCTCGATGACCATCAGCCCACCAGAGCGTGGGAAAACGGCGAAGGCCCAGGTGGACCAGGTGAACAACCCGGCCACCTTCGAACTGTTCGGCAAGCCCGGCCACTTCGATCGCACCCTCGCCAAAGGTCCCAAAACCACCACCTGGGTTTGGAACCTCCACGCCAACGCTCACGACTTCGACAGCCACACGAGCGATCTCGAAGAAGTCTCCCGGAAGATCTTCAGCGCTCACTTCGGCCATCTGGCCGTCATTTTCATCTGGCTGAGCGGCGCCTTCTACCACGGTGCCCGCTTCTCCAACTACACCGGCTGGCTGGCCGACCCCCTGCACGTCAAACCGAGTGCTCAGGTGGTCTGGCCGATCTTCGGTCAGGAAATTCTCAATGGTGATGTGGGGGCCGGTTTCCACGGCATCCAGATCACGTCAGGTCTCTTCCACGTGTGGAGAGCCTGGGGATTCACCAGCGAGTTCCAGCTCCTCTGCACGGCCATCGGCGCCTTGGTGATGGCTGGCCTGATGCTGAATGCCGGCGTCTTCCACTATCACAAGGCAGCTCCCAAGCTCGAGTGGTTCCAGAACGTTGAGTCCATGCTCAACCACCACCTGGCTGGCCTGCTGGGCCTGGGCTCCCTGTCCTGGACCGGGCACCTGCTGCACGTGTCCCTGCCCACCACGCAGTTGATGGATGCCATCGACGCCGGCAATCCGCTGGTGCTCGACGGCAAGACCATCGCTTCGGTGGCGGACATCCCCCTGCCCCACGAATTCCTCAACCTGGATCTGCTGACCCAGCTGTATCCGGGATTCGGCGCGGGCCTCTCCGCCTTCTTCACCGGCAACTGGGCCGCCTACAGCGATTTCCTCACCTTCAAGGGTGGGCTCAATCCTGTCACCGGCAGCCTCTGGATGACCGACATCGCCCATCACCATCTGGCGATCGCGGTGCTGTTCATCGTGGCCGGTCACCAGTACCGCACCAACTGGGGCATCGGTCACAGCCTCAAGGAGATCCTGGAAGGCCAGAAGGGTGATCCCCTGCTGTTCCCGGCTCCGAAGGGTCACGATGGCCTGTTTGAGTTCATGACCACCTCCTGGCATGCCCAGTTGGCCGTGAACCTGGCCCTGCTCGGTTCACTGAGCATCATCGTGGCGCATCACATGTATGCGATGCCGCCCTATCCCTACATCGGTATCGACTACCCAACGCAGCTTTCGATCTTCACGCACCATATGTGGATCGGCGGTTTCATCATTGTTGGTGCCGGTGCCCACGCCGCCATCGCACTCATCCGCGATTACGACCCGGCCCAGCACGTCGACAACGTGCTGGATCGTGTGCTCAAAGCCCGTGATGCCCTGATCAGCCACCTCAACTGGGTGTGCATTTTCCTTGGCTTCCACAGCTTCGGCCTTTACATCCACAACGACACCATGCGTGCCCTGGGCCGTCCCCAGGACATGTTCAGCGACACCACCATTCAGCTGAGGCCTGTGTTCGCTCAGTGGATCCAGGGTCTCCACGCCTCTGCCGCCGGTTCCACCGCACCCAATGCGCTGGCCGGGGTGAGCGAAGTGTTCAACGGTGCCGTCGTCGCCGTCGGCGGCAAGGTGGCTGCCGGTCCGATCCCCCTGGGAACGGCCGACTTCATGGTCCACCACATCCACGCCTTCACGATCCACGTCACCGTGCTGATCCTGCTGAAGGGCGTGCTCTACAGCCGCAGCTCCAGGCTCATCCCCGACAAGGCGAACCTGGGCTTCCGCTTCCCCTGCGACGGCCCCGGTCGTGGCGGTACCTGCCAGGTGTCGGCTTGGGACCACGTGTTCCTCGGCCTCTTCTGGATGTACAACTCCCTGTCCATTGTGATCTTCCACTTCAGCTGGAAGATGCAGAGCGATGTCTGGGGAACCGTGAATGCGGACGGCAGCGTCCAGCACATCACCAATGGAAACTTTGCGCAGAGCGCCATCACCATCAATGGCTGGCTGCGTGATTTCCTCTGGGCTCAGGCTGCACAGGTGATCAACAGCTACGGCTCATCATCCAGTGCTTACGGCCTGATGTTCCTCGGTGCCCACTTCGTCTGGGCGTTCAGCCTGATGTTCCTGTTCAGCGGCCGTGGCTACTGGCAGGAGCTGATTGAGTCCATCGTCTGGGCTCACAACAAGCTGAGGGTGGCTCCTGCCATCCAGCCCCGTGCGCTGAGCATCGTTCAGGGACGCGCCGTTGGCGTAGCCCACTATCTCCTGGGGGGTATCGCTACCACCTGGGCGTTCTTCCTGGCCCGACTTGTCGCGGTCGGCTGACCTCACACCTGACCTTTCCACATGGCAACGAAATTTCCTTCGTTCAGCCAGGGTCTGGCACAGGACCCGACAACCCGCCGTATCTGGTACGGCATCGCCACGGCTCACGACTTCGAGAGCCATGACGGGATGACGGAGGAGAAGCTTTACCAAAAGCTCTTCTCCACCCATTTCGGTCACCTGGCGATCATCGGCCTCTGGGTTTCGGGCAACCTGTTCCATATCGCCTGGCAGGGCAACTTCGAACAGTGGGTCGCCGATCCACTGCACGTCCGTCCCATCGCTCATGCGATCTGGGATCCGCACTTCGGCCAGGGGGCCATCACCGCCTTCACCCAGGCGGGAGCCACCTCCCCGGTCAACATTGCGTATTCCGGTCTTTACCACTGGTGGTACACCATCGGCATGAAGACCAATGCCGAGCTGTATCAGGGTTCCATCTTCATGATGATCCTGTCGGCTTGGGCACTCTTCGCCGGCTGGCTCCACCTTCAGCCCAAGTTCCGGCCTTCCCTGGCCTGGTTCAAGAACGCTGAGTCCCGCCTCAACCACCACCTCGCCGTCCTCTTCGGCTTCAGCTCCATCGCCTGGACCGGTCACCTGGTTCACGTGGCCATCCCTGAAGCCCGTGGCCAGCACGTCGGTTGGGACAACTTCCTGAACGTGCTGCCGCACCCCGCCGGTCTGGCTCCGTTCTTCACCGGCAACTGGGGCGTTTACGCCGAGAATCCAGACACCCTCAACCAGGTGTTCGGCACCTCCGAGGGCTCCGGTACAGCGATCCTCACATTCCTGGGTGGTTTTCACCCCCAGACCGAGGCGCTCTGGCTGACCGACATCGCCCACCACCATCTGGCGATTGGCGTGATCTTCGTGATCGCCGGCCACATGTACCGCACCAACTTCGGGATCGGCCACTCGATCCGGGAGATTCTGGAGGCCCACAATCCTCCCAAGGGCACCCCTTTCGGTGGTGCGCTCGGTGCAGGTCACAAGGGTCTCTATGACACAGTCAACAATTCCCTGCACTTCCAACTGGGTCTGGCTCTGGCCAGCCTGGGGGTGATCACCAGCCTCGTGGCGCAGCACATGTATGCGCTGCCGTCCTATGCGTTCATCGCCAAGGACTACACAACACAAGCTGCCCTCTACACCCACCACCAGTACATCGCCATCTTCCTGATGTGCGGTGCCTTCGCCCACGGTGCGATCTTCTTCATCCGTGACTACGACCCCGAAGCCAACAAGAACAACGTTCTGGCCCGGATGCTCGAGCACAAAGAAGCGATCATCAGCCACCTGAGCTGGGTTTCCCTGTTCCTCGGGTTCCACACCCTTGGTCTCTACGTCCACAACGATGTGGTCGTGGCCTTCGGTACCCCCGAGAAGCAGATTCTGGTGGAGCCGGTCTTCGCGCAGTTTGTTCAGGCTGCGAGTGGCAAGGCCATCTATGGCTTCGACGTGCTGCTCTCCAATCCGGCCAGTGCCGCCAGCCTGGCTTCGGCCAACATCCCCGGTGAACACTTCTGGTTGGATGCCATCAACGGCAACACCGATGTGTTCCTGCAGATCGGCCCTGGTGACTTCCTTGTCCACCACGCCATCGCCCTTGGACTGCACACCACCACGCTGATCCTGGTGAAGGGTGCCCTGGATGCCCGGGGTTCCAAGCTGATGCCCGACAAGAAGGACTTCGGCTACTCCTTCCCCTGCGACGGCCCCGGCCGTGGCGGCACCTGCGACATCTCAGCCTGGGACGCCTTCTACCTGTCGGTGTTCTGGGCCCTGAACACCGTGGGTTGGGTCACCTTCTACTGGCACTGGAAGCACCTTGCCATCTGGCAGGGCAACGTGGCCCAGTTCAACGAATCCAGCACCTACCTGATGGGTTGGTTCCGCGACTACCTCTGGCTGAACAGCTCCCAGCTGATCAACGGCTACAACCCGTTCGGCTCGAACAACCTGGCCGTCTGGGCCTGGATGTTCCTCTTCGGTCATCTGGTGTGGGCCACCGGTTTCATGTTCCTCATCTCCTGGCGTGGTTACTGGCAGGAGCTGATTGAAACCATCGTCTGGGCGCACCAGCGCACCCCCCTGGCCAACCTGGTTGGCTGGCGCGACAAGCCCGTGGCTCTGTCGATCGTGCAGGCCCGTGTGGTCGGTCTGGCTCACTTCACCGTGGGCTACATCCTCACCTACGGTGCTTTCCTGATCGCTTCCACTTCAGGCAAGTTCGGCTGATCCCAGGATCAGCTCAGTCACCCCGAGGGACGTACCTCCAACACCAACCCCCGGAGATTCTCCGGGGGTTTTTTCATGGCTTCTTCGGCTGGGGCCACCAGCGGCGACCCTCCAGAAGTTTGATCTCCAGATACACCACAGGCACCACGAACAGCGTCAGCCCCGTCGACACCAGCAGCCCGAAGAACACCACGGTGCCGATGCTGATCCGGCTGGCGGCCCCCGCCCCTGTGGCCAGCAGCAGCGGCAGAAATCCCGCCAGGGAGGAGAGCGCCGTGAGCAGGATCGGTCGCAGGCGGCTGATGGCGGCTTCCTCCACGGCTTCCCGCAGACCCAGTCCCTCCTTCAGCCGCTGGTTGGCGAATTCAACGATCAGGATGCCGTTCTTGGCGGCCAGGCTCACCAGCACGAGCATCCCCACCTGGGCGTAGATATCGAGAAAGAGGCCTCGCGAGGCCAGGCCCAGCAGAGCACCCAGCAGAGCCAGCGGCACCGTGATCAGGATGATCAACGGATCGAGAAAGCTTTCGTAGAGGCCGGCGAGCACCAGGAACACCACCGCCATCCCCAGGGCGAACAGCTGCCAGGTGCGACCCCCGGCCTGGCGTTCCTCCTTGGCCAGCCCCACCCACTCCAGGGCGATCACCGGATTGGCCAGCTCCTGCTTCACCTCCTCCAGTCGTTGGATCGCCTGCCCGGTGCTCAGCCCTGCTCTGGGCAGGGCCCGAACGGTGATCGCACGCACCAGGCGGCTGTGGTTGATCACCGTCGGGCCACTGTCCTGGCGCAGGGTCATCAGTTCCCGCAGTGGAATCAGGTTTCCCTCCCGGCTGCGCACCTGGAGGGCCAGCACGTCCTCAGCTGTGCGCCGATGGGCTCCATCCAGTTGCACCACCACTCGTCTCACCCGCTCCCCTTCGAAGGTGTCGTTCACATAGCTGCTGCCGAAACTGGCACCAAGGGTGTCGACCACCTCGTCGAGGTCCACCCCCAGGGAGGCCATGCGCAGACGGTTGGGCTCGAGCCGCAACTGAGGCGAATCGGCACTGAACCGTGTGCTCACCCGCTCGAAGTCGCCCGTGGCCGTGGCTGCGGCGATGAAGTCACGGGTGGCTTGCTCGAAATCGCTCAGGCTGAGCCTGCCGCCACTGAGATCCAGCAACTCCAGCTCCAGCCCCCCCTCACTGCTGAAGCCCCGCACCACCGGTGGCACGCTCACCAGCACGGTGGCTTCGCTGATCCGGCTGCGCAGTTGTTTGGAGAGCCGCTCCGCCACCGCGGTGTTGCTGTCATCCGCTCGCGATCCGCGCTGCTCGAGCGGTTTCAGGCGCAGAAAGAAGATGCCCCGGTTCGGGGCGCTGTCTCCGAAGGAACGACCGGAGTAGAAGTTGCCCACCCGAACCAGAGGTTCACTGGCCACCTGCTCCCGCACCTGCTCCATCACGGCTTCGGTGCGCTGAATTGAAGCTCCTCCGGGCAGCACCACCACCCCGCGGATCTGACTGTCGTCTTCCTGCGGAACGAAGGCCGTGGGCAGTTGCCCCAGTCCCCAGGCCGCCAGGATCAGACCACCCAGCAGCCCCAGCAGGATGCGCCGCCTCCAGCGAAAGCTGCGATCCAGGGACCGGCCGTACTGCTCGCCGAGTCGGTGGATCCAGCGCTGCGGCCGATCCAGCAGCCGGCGCATCCATCGCGGTTCCTTCCAGCCGTGCTGCAGCAGCCAGCTGGAGGCCACAGGCGTGAAGGTGAGGGCGTTGATGGTGGAAAAGAGGATCGTGGCGCTGATCGTGATCGCGATCGGTTGGTAGAGGCGGCCCACACTGCCGGGCATCGCCAGCACCGGCAGGAACACCACCACCAGCACCAGCGAGGTGGCGATCACGGCACTCCCCAGCTCCTGCATGGCGTTGTGGGCCGCTCGCCCGGGTGGTTCACCCGCTTCAAGGCGGCGGCCGATGTCTTCGCTGACCACGATCGCGTCATCCACCACCAGGCCCGTGGCCAGCACCATGCCGAACAGGCTGAGGGTGTTGATCGAGCTGTCCGTCAGGCGCAGCACCGTGAAGCTCCCCACCAGAGCCACGGGAACCGCGACGGCGGTGATGGCCGCCAGGCGGCTGTTGCCCAGGGCCATCAGCAGCACCAGCAGCACCAGCAGCACCGCATCCCGCAGGCTCCTCCAGGTGAGCTGGATGCTTTCCCGCACGCTGTCGGCCACATCAACGATGCGCTGCAGCTCCACCCCCAGCGGGAACTCGGGCTCCAGCCGGGTCAGCGCTGCGTTGACCGCCTTGCTCACCTCAAGGGCGTTGCTGCCGTCGCGCTGGAAGATCAGCACTGCCAGGGTGGGCTGCCCAGCCAGGTTCATGGCCGTGCTCTCGAAGCTTTCCTCATCGAGGACGACCCGCCCCACGTCTTTCAGCTGCACCACGCCGCCATTGCCGGCTCGGCTGATCACCAGACCCTCCAGTTCACTGGCGCTGCGCAGTCGCCCTTCCATCTCCAGGGGCAGGGTGATCTCCTGACCGGGTGGGCTGGGTGCATCGCCCACCTGGCCCAGGGCGGCAAGAACGTTCTGCTCCTCCAGGGCGTCTTCGATGTCGGTGATGGTGAGGTTGCGCTGCTCCAGAGCCACGGGATCGAGCCAGACCCGGAAGGCCAGTTCACTGCCGCCCGCGACCGCCACATTGCCCACCCCGGGCACACGCTGAAGCTCATCCCTCAGGCGCTGGTCGAGCCAGCCGCTGAGGAAGGCATCGCTGTACATTCCCCTCGGGGTGCTGAAGCTCACCACCATCAGCAGGTCGTCGGAGCTGCGACGCACCTGAACACCCAGACGGGCCACCTCGGGCGGCAGCCGGCGATTCACCAGAACGGCTTCGTTCTGGGCATTGATCTGGTTGAGCTCAGGATTGCCCCCCTCGAACGTGAGGGTGATCGAACTGCCGTTGGCGGAACTGGTGGAGCGGATGCTCTCCAGCCGTTCCAGCCCATTCAGCTGCCGCTCCAGTGGGGTGGTGACCCCCTGCTCCACAGCCAGAGCCCCACCCCCTGGATAACTGGCGCGCACGTTCACCCGCACAGGAGCGATCGGGGGCAGGTTCTCCACCTGCAGGCCGGGAAGGCTGAGCAGGCCCGCCATCACGATCAGCAGGCTCACCACCAGGGTGAGCACCGGCCGGCGCAGGAAAGGATCGGAGACCGACATCGAAAGGGCTGCTCGCAGCACGCCCGGGGAGTCTGCCTGTCCTGACCATCGATCTGGGGCTCCTCAGTCCCGGGGGCTGACCTCGTGCCATGAAAAAACCCCGCCGGAGCGGGGCTTGGCACAACACAACCGACTCACCACGTGAGCGGTTGATTCAGGCCCTGCGGCGGTTGGCTCAGCCGATGCCGGAGAGGTCGACCAGCGGGGAGATCAGAGGCGACCCGGCCAGGAACCAGGCGAAGGCTGCGCCACCACAGCCACCCAGCCAGAAACCGCTGGCGAATTCGGCCCAGCCCGCTTTGGTGAACAGATCAGCGGGAGGGTTGTCGATCGTGACGTCGGGCGGCTGCACGCTGGGGCCTGTGCCGGCGGTGCCGTAGATCGAGAGACAGACCGTGAGGATCGTGACCAGTCCGATGGCAGCGAGAAGGCCCGAGGTGCTGGCGTAATCGGTGTTGCGGAGGGGCCCCGTCATGGCAAACGGGCCGTACAGCAGGAAGCCATGGGCCATTCCGACCTCAAGGCCCCGGCGGTTGGGAGACAGTGAGGGCCGATAGGCCGGCAGAGCGTTGAGGAAGGCCTTGGTGAAGTAGCTGCTGTTGACGGGGGTGGCCAGATTGCCGACGGTGGGGTCGGCGACGGGTTGCACGGTCATGGAGAAGAGAAGAAGAAGGAACGAACGCAGCAGGGTCGCAGGGGTGAATCGAGCCGCACAGGATCGTTGATATCAGTCGCGGGCTTCGATCACGTTGAACAACAGGGCCATGGCCATGGCAGGGCCAAGGATTCCAACGAAGGGAACAAGGATGGACGGCAGCCAGGCGGCGGCGAATTCTCCAGTCATGGCGCGGGCCAATACAGCAACCGCCGGTACTGTAAAGATCACTGCGGGGCAGGCCTTGTCGGCCTGTCGTTGCGACATAAAAGTTCAATCCGATGCAGCAGGTCCTCCCCGCAGCCGCCGCTCTCCTGCTGGCGTTCTGGCTGCTTCGGCGTCGCAGGCACCCCCTGCTGCCCTTCAGTGACGGCAGGGCTGTCGCCGCTCTCAACCGAGCCCAGGCCACCCAGGTGGAGCAGGTGGAGCCCCCTGTCGCTCCCTTTGACGTGGAGGAGCGGCGGCAGGCTCCCCTGCCCGCGTTGGCACCAGGGCTGCTCGAGCTGGCGGCTCCCGGCTCAGGACGACTCCTGGATCCCCGTGGGCGGCAGCAGCTTCTCTCAGCACTTCGTGCCGCTGCTTCCAGCAGCGACGGGAAGCGCCTGGCCGCCATGAGCACCTGCCTGGCCTGGGGCGATCGGGCCAGCTTGCCGCTGCTTCGGCGGGCCCGCTTCGATCCCGACCCTCGGGTGGCTGCCCTGGCCGCCGAGGGGATCGCGGCCTTCCGGGGTCGGCCAGCCGCTGCGGCCCCGGGGCCTCAACCCGCCAGGCTGCCGCGCAATGTGGCCCGCACCCGGTAGATCGGCCGGCCCTGACTCTCGTGGTATGTGCGCATCTGCAATTCCGCCAGCAGCCCGAAGCAGAACAGCTGGATGCCGGCCACGATCGCCAACACCGCCACCATCAGCAGAGGCCGGGCGCCCACGTCGGCATTGAGGAAGATCTTCTCACCGAGCAGCACAACCCCCAGCACAAGGCCAATCGCCAGGCAGGCCAGCCCACCGAAGCCGAACACATGCATCGGACGGGTCAGGAAGCGCTTCATGAACCAGACCGTGAGCAGATCCATCAGCACCCGGAACGTGCGATCGATTCCGTACTTGCTCTGGCCGAAGCGGCGGGCGTGGTGGTTCACCTTCACCTCGGTGATGCGCGCCCCCTCGATGAAGGCCAGCGCCGGCAGGAAGCGATGCAGTTCTCCGTAGAGGTTCATGTCCGCCACCACTTCGCGTCGGTAGGCCTTGAGGGAGCAGCCGTAATCGTGAAGCCGCACCCCGGTGACGCGGGCGATCAGCCGGTTCGCGATCTTGGAGGGCAGCAGGCGCTGGATGGCTGCATCCTGCCGCTGGTGACGCCAGCCGCTCACCAGGTCGTAGCCCTCCTCCAGGCGTTCCAGCAACAGGGGGATGTCGGCGGGATCGTTCTGCAGGTCGCCGTCGAGGGTGACAATCACCGCGCCGTGGCTGGCATCAAAGCCGGCGGCCATGGCGGCGGTCTGGCCGTAGTTGCGGCGCAGCAGCACCGCCACCAGCTCAGGGGTCCCTGCGGCAAGCGCCTCCAGCCGCGCCGCGGTCCCATCACTGGAGCCGTCGTCGACCAGCACCAGCTCGAAGCGGCGACCGAGGGGCCTCAGACTGGCGAGCACCTGCTCCACCAGCGGACCGAGGCTGTCCTCCTCGTTGTAGAGGGGGATCACCACCGAGAGCTCGGGTCCGCGCGACGCATTCATGACGGCCGGTGCTGCATCGGCATGCAACCTACGGGAGCCCCTGGTCAGGGCAGGGTGGTGCCGTCATGGCTGCGCACCACCCGCCCGGCCCCGCGCAGTTCTCTGCGGTAATGCCGCGACACGGGGTGGTCGGCTTCCGGGCTGAGCTGGTCGACACCAAGACCATCGCGGCCATGCTCCCGGCCCGAGCTGTGCAGGTAGCGCCCCGTGCCCAGATACAGCCCCACATGGGTGCAGCGCTGGGGACGGCCGAAGAAGATCAGATCCCCCGGCCGCAGCAGCGCGAAGACCCCAGGGCGGACCGCCACCGGCTGACAGAACCGCTCCTGCTGGTAGGCGTCGCGGGGGATCCAGATCCCTTCGCTGGCAAACGCGCTCTGCACGAAGCCGGAACAATCGTAGTCGGGGCCGAGTGTGCCCCCCCAGAGGTAATGGTTGGGCTGTTGGCGGGCTTTCTCGGCAAAGGCCAGCACCGCCGGCAAGCGGGCACTGATGCGGCTTGACCCCAGGGGGTGGGGCCGGCGGGGCAGGGTTGGGACGGCCCGCTCCAGCAGGTCACTGATCTCCAGCCAGCAGGGGTAGCCATCCTCCAGCAGGCGAGCCCGCACCCGGCTCCCCTCCCGCTGGGCGAGCAGCTGCAGCGCGCGGCCGCGACGGGCCTGGGTGGCCAGTCCAGGGCCGCTGGAGCGGGCATGCCCATCGATGTCGGCCGTCAGCCGCCAGCAGCGGCCGGGGAGCAGCCCAGCCAGGCTCGTCTCGGTTCCTACGCTCTCCATGGCAGCTGACGGTACCGATGGCGTTCTACAGCCTTGATGCGGCGATGGGCGCGATCCTCGAGGACCACCTCCATGCCCTGGAGCTCCAGGGCCGCCCTGGTCTCACCTCCCAGGTTTCGATCACCTGGTTGCGCTATCCGCGCAGCCTGATCGGTGCAGCTGAGGTCACCGAGACGTCAGGTCCCTGGCTGCAGCACCCGGCAGGGGCCTCCTGGGCAGGGTCCCGGGCCCGCTATCCCGCCAGCGTGGTCAAGCTCTTCTATCTGGCTGCCACCGAAGCCTGGCTGCAGCGTCAGCTGCTGGAAGACGGGGCTGAGCTGCGCCGGGCGATGGCAGACATGATCCGTGATTCCAGCAACGACGCCACCGCCGTGCTGGTGGACTGGCTCACGGGCACCACCAGCGGCCCCGACCTGCCGGAGCGGCCGCTGCAGGCCTGGATCGAGCGCCGCCAGCTGGTGAATCAGTGGTTCGCCTCCCTGGGCTGGCCGGAGTTCGATGGGTGCAACGTCTGCCAGAAAACCTGGGGGGATGGCCCCTATGGACGGGAGCGGCAGTTCTACGGACCGGCGCTGGAGAACCGCAACCGCCTCAGCACCGATGCCACCGCCCGGCTGCTGCACCTGATCATGGCCGGGGGGCTCGTGTCCCCCCCTGCCTGCGCCCGGATGCGGGACCTGCTGGCCCGCTCGCTCGATCCCGAGCTGCTGGCGGCGGATCCTGAAAATCAGGTGGACGGCTTCATCGGCGCAGGCCTCTCCGCCGGCGCACGGCTGTGGAGCAAGGCAGGCTGGATGAGCCAGGCCCGCCACGACGCGGCCTACGTGGAGAGCGAGGGACGGGCCCCCTTCCTGCTGGTGATCTTCAGTGAAGGGACGGAGCGGGCTTGCGATCAGGAGCTTCTGCCCGAACTGAGCCAAGCTCTCAGCCAGGTCAGTGCGCTGAGCTGAGCGCCGCCTGCCGGGCAAGCGGGGATGGGAGGGTAAGGCCGCCGGGGGCAGGACCTTGAAACGGAGAGGGAGGGATTCGAACCCTCGACAGAAGTTGCCTCCTGTAACTCCTTAGCAGGGAGCCGCTTTCAACCACTCAGCCACCTCTCCAGGGGGCCCGCTGAGCTTATCAGCGATCGCGTTCGGCTTTGTCGCTGCGCAAGCGGGGCAGGCGGTGCTTGAAGCCGCAGAGAATTTCCCAGGGGATGGTGCCACTGGCCTGCGCCCACTCCTGGGGCCCGATGCGCTCGCCGCCGTCCTCCCCCAGCAGGGTGACCACGGAGCCCACCTCCAGCTGGGGAGCGTCGGTGGCATCGATCAGCAGCTGATCCATGGTGATGGCCCCCACCTGGGTCAGCCTGCGCCCGGCGAAGAGCACCTCCAGCCGGTTGCTGAGCAGCCTGGGAACCCCATCGGCATACCCGATCGTGACCACCGCCAGACGGCTGGCTCGGCGGGTGCGGTATTGATGGCCGTAGCTGACTCCCACCCCCGCGGGCACCTCGCGGATCAGGCAGACCCTGGCCCGCACGCTCATGGCGGGCTGCAGCGGCACGCGGGCACTCAGGTGGGGAGCCGGCGACTGGCCGTAGAGGGCCAGGCCGACGCGCACCAGGTCGTAGTGGAGCCGGTGGCTGCTCAGGGTGCCGGCGGAATTGGCCAGATGACGGCTGCCGGTGTTGAGCCCCAGCTCTCTGGCGCCACGCAGCACCTTCTCGAAGCGATCCTGCTGGAGCCCCGTGAGGCCATCAGGGTCCTGGTGGGGGGCATCGGCATCGGCCAGGTGGGAGTAGACCCCCGCCACGTTCACCGCGTCCAGTTCATGGAGGGCCTTCAGCAACCTGACCCCATCGCTCCAGTCCACCCCGAGCCGCGCCATGCCGGTGTCGACCTTGAGCTGAAGCGCCATGGAACGGCCACTGCCTCTGGCCAGGTTCTGGCAGAGGAGGGCTTCGCGCATGCCGCTGATGGTGGGCATCAGCTCCCAGTCGAGGCAGCTGCGCAGCTCATCCGGGTTGATCAGGTTCCCCATCACCAGCAGCGGCACCTCCAGGCCCGCCTGGCGCAGCTCGATGCCTTCCTGCAAGGTGGCCACCCCCAGCGATGTGGCGCCGCCGTCCAGGGCGGCTCGCGCCACCGGGGCCGCGCCATGGCCGTAGCCATCGGCCTTGACCACGGCCATCAGGGATGATCCCGGAGCGAGCCAGCGACTCAACGCCCGGGCATTGCGCTCAATGGCTCCCTCATCCACCTCCACCCAGGCCCTCTGCCGAGGATGCAGCCCTGGGGCTGGGGCCGTGAACGGCTGGGCATCCTCAAGGGGCGGTCGCTGGCTGGGCTGGGGCATCGGTGCCTTCACGAACGGGCATCACAGCAGAGGTCGCTGGGTTGTGAACCGTACGACCAATCTCGTGCCAGATGGTTGAGACCCGTTAGCATGCCGGCCATCTGGGGAGCTGGCACCCCTCCCATGGACCATGCGCGGTGAGCCAGGTTCTGGTCCTGAATGCGTCTTATGAGCCTCTGAACATCACCAGCTGGCGCCGCGCCACGGTGATGCTGCTCAAAGGGAAGGCCGAGGGCCTCGAGCACGACCCCATGCATCCCATCCGCGGAGAGATGCTGCTGCCTTCGGTGATCCGCCTGAGGCAGTTCGTGCGGGTCCCCTACAAGCAGTTGCCGCTCACTCGCCGCAACATCTTCCAGCGCGACGGCCACAGCTGTCAGTACTGCGGCTATCAGGGGGAGCTCCTGTCGATCGACCATGTGATCCCCCGTAGCCGCGGCGGCATGGACACCTGGGAGAACGTCACCACGGCCTGTCTCCGCTGCAATGTGCGCAAGGGAAGTCGCACCCCCCGTGAGGCGGCCATGCCCCTGGCCCGGGTGCCCCGCCGGCCCGTGAGCACCCTGTATTTCGAGGCGACCCGCCACATCCGCTCGGGCCGTCAGGAGTGGGCCAAGTATGTGATCGGGGCCTGAGAGGGCTCTTTCGAACAAACCCGCCTCAGCCTGAGCCCTCCTCAGCCAGCTGCTCCAGCTGGATCTTCTGTTCTTGCGCCACGCAGGCGCCGATCACGTCGGCGAGCTGCCCCTGCAGCACCGGTTCGAGGGCGAAGTTGCGGCCCAGCCGGTGATCGGTGACCCGGTTGTCCTTGGCGTTGTAGGTGCGGATCTTTTCGCTGCGCTCTCCGCTGCCCACCTGGGCACGGCGGGCGGAACTCTCGGCGGCGGCGGCCTCTGCCAGTTCCCGCTCCAGAAGCTTCGCCCGCAGGATCTCCAGGGCACGCTCACGGTTCTGCAACTGTGAGCGCTCCTGGGTGCAGAAGACCCTGATGCCAGTGGGTTTGTGCAGCAGATCCACGGCTGTTTCCACCTTGTTGACGTTCTGCCCGCCGGCGCCGCCTGAGCGGGCCGTACTGATCTCGAGGTCGCCCGGATCGAGCTCGACTTCCACCGGATCGGCCTCCGGCATCACCGCCACGGTTGCGGTGGAGGTGTGCACCCGTCCCTGGGACTCTGTCGCGGGCACCCGCTGGACCCGATGCACGCCTGCTTCGTACTTGAGCTGGCTGTAGACCCCCTCTCCGCGGATGGCCAGGATCAGTTCCTTGAAGCCGCCCAGGTCGGATTCGGAGGCACTCAGCGGCTGCACCCTCCAGCCCAGGGTCTGGGCAAAGCGTTCGTACATCCGTGCCAGATCGCCCGCCCACAGAGCGGCTTCATCCCCCCCGGTGCCGGCGCGGATTTCCAGCATCACGCTGCGTTCATCGCGGGGGTCCCTGGGGAGCAGGGCAAGGGTGAGCTGCTGCTCGAGCTCGTCGATCTGACCCCCCAGCTCCCTGAGTTCCTCCTGGATCAGGGCATCCATCTCAGGGTCCCCCTTGCTCTGGCGGGCCAGCTGACGGCTGTCCTCCAGCTGGCCCTGGAGGCTGTGCAGGTGGCTGAGGCCCGTGGCCAGCGGTTCCAGCCGGGCCCGTTCCTTGGAGAGCCGACGCAATTCGCCGGGGTCGGCCGCCACGGCAGGATCGGCCAGCTGACGTTCCAGCACGTGGAAGGTGCGATCGGCAGCCTCAAGGCGCTGACGCAGCAGGGATGGATCCATGGGAGCGGGGACCAGACAGCACAAAGCCGGACACCCGTGGGCGTCCGGCTTCCAAAGCGAACAAACCAGCGGGAATCAGGCCTCGGCCTCGCCCTTCGCTTCTTCGCTGCTGGGCTTGGTGTTGGCGCTCTCGGTACTGCCCATGCCGTACTTGCGCATGAAGCGGTCCACGCGCCCCTCGGTGTCGAGGATCTTCTGTGTGCCGGTGTAGAAGGGATGGTTGCCACTCCACACGTCCACGTGAAGCTCGGGCTGCGTGGAGCCGGTGGTCATCACCACCTCTCCGTTGCAGATCACCTTGGCATCGGGAAACCAGGTGGGATGGATGTCGGCCTTGGGCATGGCTGGGTGGGCTGAATGGAGAGGGAAAGGATCAGCGCTTGGAGAACTGGGGCGCTTTACGGGCTTTCTTCAGTCCGTACTTGCGACGCTCCTTGGCCCGGGGATCACGGCTGAGGTGACCTTCGGTCTTGAGGGGTTTGCGGTTGTCGGGGGAGAGCTCGCAGAGGGCGCGGGCAGCGCCCTGCTTGATCGCATCGGCCTGGCCGGTGAGCCCGCCGCCTTTGACGTTGACCAGCAGGTCGTACTCGGCGGAGAGCCCCAGGGTGTCGAGCGGCGACTTGACCGCGCTGAGGTAACTGGGATTGTAGTTCAGGTAGTTGTCGCCGGGGCGGCCGTTGATCGTGATCGAGCCTGTGCCGGGAACGACACGCACACGGGCTACGGCCGTCTTACGACGACCTGTGCCCCAGTAGACGACGCGGTTGGAAGCGGTGCTCATTGGGCGGTGGCGGAAGGATCGAGGGACAGAACCTGAGGCTGCTGGGCGGCGTGGGGGTGCTCGGCACCCTTGTACACCTTCAGCTTGCGGAACAACTGTCGGCCGAGGGCGTTGTGGGGAAGCATGCCCTTGATGGCCTTCTCGACAATCCGCTCGGGCAGGCGCGCCTGAAGAGCGGAGAAGGTTTCAGTCTTCATCCCGCCAGGACGGCCGGAGTGACGGCGGTAGATCTTCTGGCTGGCCTTGTTGCCGCTGATGCGGATCTTGTCGGCATTGATGATGACCACGAAGTCACCGGTGTCCAGGTGGGGGGTGAAGGTGGGTTTGTTCTTGCCACGCAGCACGCTGGCCACCTCACTGGCCAGACGGCCGAGGGTCTGATTCTCGGCATCCACCAGATACCACTGGCGGTCGAGGGAATCGAGAGAGGGAACGGAGGTCTTGTTCATCGCACCGGCAGGCCGGATCGGAGTAAGGCACCATCCCGAAGGATGGGGCTGGACAGGGGTGGAAGAGCCGTGCCGGCGGAGAGGCTCCAGCGGCGTGACGCGCAGTTCCTGAGCCTAAACCTTGGCCCATTGGCCCGTCTCCGGGACTCCGCTGGACGTATCCAGTGGCGAGCACGCCTCGTTGCTGTCAGACAGCGGGGGTGGGCTCAGGGAAGGAAGCTCCGGCGGATCCTGGCATTCCAGCCAGAGCCGCGGTTGGCAATCATACCAGGCTGACAGCGGAAAAGGGGATGTGGGATAGCCAACCCGCAGCAGGCAGAGCCCGTGGGCTGGGGCCGCCTCTTTCACCTCCGAGCGGGCACGCCGCCGCCAGCGGTTCTCAAATCCGTCCGGACTCAAGCGCTCCTCACCCACGGCCACCAACTGGCCCATGATCAGGCGCACCATGCCGTACACAAAACCGCTGGCCTGGATCTCGGCCACGACCAGGTCGCCGTCACGTTCCAGACTCACGGCCTGCACCTTGGTGCGGGCGTGGGGGCGGCGGCTGCCGGCCCGCTGGTAGGCGCTGAAATCATGGGTGCCGAGCAACCCACGCAGTGCCCGGGCCATCGCGCCCTCGTTCAGACGCCTCTGGTAGCGGTGCCAGCTCCAGGGGGAGAGGAACAGGTTGGGCCTGCGGCCGTTGTAGAGGGTGTAGCGGTAGCGGCGGTAACTGGCGGAGAAACAGGCGTGCCAGCTGGAGGGAACCACTGCGGCCGCCCTCACCCGGATGGAGGCGGGCAGCCGGCCGTTGATGGCCGCGGCCCAGCGCTGGGCGGGGATCGGTCCGCTCGCCTCAAAATGCACCACCTGGCCGGCCGCATGCACTCCGCTGTCGGTCCGTCCGGCGGCCATGGCCCGCATCGGCCGGTGCGGATCAAGGTGGGCCAGGGCCTGCTCCAGGGTCTCCTGCACACTCAGCTGCCCCGGCTGGCGCTGCCATCCACAGAAGGGATACCCCTCGTACTGCAGACAGAGGGCGATTCGACGAATCCCCTCATGCGTGGACAACAGGGATGCTGGAGCGAAGTCGTGGGGCGTCAGACCAGCTCGATGATGGCCATTTCGGCGTTGTCACCCCGGCGGGGGACAGTACGGATGATCCGGGTGTAGCCGCCGCTGCGCTCGCCGTAGCGCTCCTGCGCCTTGTCAAACAGGGAGTGAACCAGCTGCTTGTCGAAGATGT
Organism: Synechococcus sp. BSA11S; assembly: GCF_014224355.1. Taxonomy (GTDB): domain Bacteria; phylum Cyanobacteriota; class Cyanobacteriia; order PCC-6307; family Cyanobiaceae; genus Regnicoccus_A. The sequence goes on from NZ_VNWP01000001.1 coordinate 217,023, forward strand.
AGCCAATGGCCCGCCGACGGGCGGCCAGGCTGCCGTCCTTGGCCAGGGTGATCATCCGCTCCGCCTCATCACGCAGGGCCTTGGCGCGAGCCTTGGTGGTGGTGACACGGCCCTCGCGGATCAACTGGGTGGTGAGGCCCCGCAGGAGGGCTTTGCGTTGGTCGGCGGGACGTCCGAGCAGGGGGACGCGGCACTGGTGTCGCATGGTTCCGGGAGAGGAAAGGAAAAGGGAGGAAACGGTGCCGCTCAGGCAGTGGTCCGGCTCTGGGGCAGGGAGATGCCGATGCGCTCCAGCGCTTCGATCACCTCATCAGCCGATTTGGAGCCGAAGTTCTTGATCTCGAGGAGGTCCTCGTAGCTGAAGCCCATCAGGTCGGAGACCGAATTGACCTGCGCACGCTTGAGGCAGTTGTAGGCCCGCACCGAGAGGTTCAGCTCCTCCAGGGGGATCTGGCTTTCAGCCGATGGCTCTGGCTCGAGGCCAGGCTCCTCGACCATGGTCAGGCTGGCCAGGGGCTGGAACAGGGCAATCAGCTGATTGGCCGCCTGGGCCATGGCGTCATCGGGAGTGATCGAGCCACTGGTGACGATCTCCAGGCGCAGGCGTTCCCGGGCCGAACCGCCTTCGCCAACAGCTGTTTCGTCGACCGTGTAGTTCACCCGTCGAACGGGCATGAACACGGCATCGATCTGCAGCAGGTCGATGGCGCTGGTGTCTTCATGGTGGCGATCCACCGGCCGGTAGCCGACCCCACGCTCCACGTGCACCTCAAGCTCCAGGGAGTGACCTTCGGCCACAGTGGCGATCGGGCGATCGAAATCAATCACCTGAACCTGGGAGGAGAACTGAAGATCACCTGCCGAGACGCTGGCTGGACCATTGACCACCAAGCGGCCGATCTCGAGGTCGCGGTTTCGGCTGTTGACCACGACTTCCTTGCAGTTCAGCAGGATGTCGAGGACGTCTTCACGAACGCCGGGGATGGTGGCGTACTCATGGTTGACCCCGGCGATGCGCACGGCAGTGATGGCACTGCCTTCCATGCCGCCCATCAGAACCCGGCGCAGGGCGTTCCCCAGGGTGATGGCTTGGCCGCGGTCGAGAGGCCCGATCACGAACACACCGGTCTGGGAGCGGTCGTCGGCGATGGAATGCTCGACCCGATCGATCTGATACTGATGCACGGCCTGATGGTGGTGAGGAGGAACGCCGGGAGGCGGTTGGAAGCGGGGATTCAGACCCGGCGACGCTTGGAGCGGCGGCAGCCGTTGTGGGGCAGGGGGGTGACATCCCGGATCAGGGTGATCTCGAGTCCGGCCACCTGCAGGGCACGGATGGCGGTTTCACGCCCGGAGCCGGGGCCACGGACCAGTACTTCGATCTGGCGCATGCCTTGCTCCAGGGCCCGGCGGCCGGCGGCCTCGGCAGCCGTCTGGGCGGCGAAGGGGGTGCCCTTGCGGGCTCCCTTGAAGCCGCTGGCCCCGGCCGACGACCAGGAGATCACCTCACCGGCGGTGTCGGTGATCGACACGATCGTGTTGTTGAAGGTGCTCTGGATGTGTGCCACGCCGTTGGGCACGTTGCGCTTGGTCTTTTTTGCGCCGGTTTTCTTGGCTGGCTTCGCCATGGACGGGGGCCTGGTGGGGTGAGGTGGTGAGGGATCTGACCGCCGTGGTGGGGTCGGACGGGAGAGTTACTTCTTCTTGCCGGCCACGGTCTTGCGGGCGCCGCGGCGGGTACGGGCATTGGTGCGGGTGCGTTGGCCACGCACGGGCAGGCCCATACGGTGACGGCGACCCCTCAGGCAGCCGATGTCCTGGAGGCGCTTGAGGGCCATGCCCTCCTGACGACGCAGGTCGCCCTCGAGGGTGAAACTTTCGGTGGCAGCCCGCAGTTTCTGGACATCAGCGTCTTCGAGGTCCTTGACGCGGGTGTCGGGGTTGACGCCGGCTTTGGCCAGGATTTTCTGGGCACGGGTGAGCCCGATCCCGTAGACGTACGTGAGAGAAATCTCGACCCTCTTGTCACGAGGGATATCGACACCGGCAATCCGAGCCACGAAGAAAACGATTCAGTAGGGCAGAGGGAGCCCGGCCGTTGAAGGCAGGGCGGTGTGCCCGAAGGGGCACTGGGAAAGAAGAGCTCGGCTCAGGTCAGCCCTGACGTTGCTTGTGCTTGGGGTTGGTGCAGATCACCATCACCCGGCCGTGGCGACGAATCACTCGGCACTTCTCACACATCTTCTTGACTGAGGCACGCACCTTCATGGGCGGCGGCTCTCCATTTTGCAAACAGCTACCGTATCACAAGGGTCAACCCAGGATGCTGCTGATTCTGGAGGCCACCGCCTCCACCGATCCTTCGGCCTCCACCTCCCGGATCAGGCCCAGGTTGCGGTAGAAGGCGATCAAGGGCGCGGTCTGCTCACGATAGACCTCCAGACGGTGGCGGATCACCGCTTCGTTGTCGTCCTCGCGGCCTCGGCTGAGCAGGCGCTGCAGAAGGATTCCGTCGTCGAGCTGGAGCAGGATCACGTGCTGGATCGGCTTCTGCAGTTCGTCGAGCAGCTCGCCGAGGGCTTCGGCCTGGGCCAGGTTGCGGGGAAAGCCATCCAGCAGCCAGCCACCGTCATGGCCGAGCAGGCGGGCCCGCACGATCGCCAGCACAAGTGCGTCGCTCACCAGCTCACCCCGTGACATCACGGCCTGGGCTTCGGCTCCCAGCTCCGTTCCCGCCTGCACTTCCGCCCGCAGCAGGTCGCCTGTGGAGAGGTGGAGCAGCTGGCGACCTTCGGCCAGCTGCTGGGCCTGGGTGCCCTTGCCGGCGCCGGGGGGGCCGAGGAAGAGAAGACGGTCGGACATGACGGGTGAGGGCGTCTGGGAATGGCGGCCAGGGGCTGGAGGAGATCACTCCCGCACCATGCCCTCATAGCGCTGGGAGATCACGTAGGTCTGCACCTGTTTGGCGGTGTCGATGGCGACACCGACCAGAATCAGCAGGGAGGTGGCACCCAGACCCTGGAAGGTGCGCACCTGGGTGGCTCCTTCCACGGCGGAGGGAATGATCGCCACCGCCCCCAGGAAGAGACCACCCAGCAGGGTCAGTCGGTTCTGCACACCGCTGAGGTACTGGGCGGTGGCGGAGCCTGGCCTGACACCGGGAATGGCCACACCCCCTCGCTTGAGGTTGGTGGCGATGTCGATCGGATTGATCGTGAGCGAGGCATAGAAGAGGGAGAAGCCACAGATCAGCGCAAAGAAGATCAGGGCATAGAGCCAGGGGGTGCTGCTGTTGGGGTTGAGGTAACCGGCCAGCTGGATCAGCCAGGGAGCCCTGGTGATGTTGGCGATGGTCAGGGGCAGGAAGACGACAGCGGAAGCGAAGATGATGGGCATCACGCCACCGGCGTTCAGCTTGAGCGGCAGGTAGCTCTGGCGACTGGCGAGAGCCGCCTGGCCTGCCTGACGCTTGGCGCTCACGATCGGGATGCGCCGGCTGCCCTCCTGCACGAAGATGATCCCCACGATCGTGACCAGGAAGATCAGGACGAGCACCACGATGCCGCCGATGGTGGCCCGGTCACCACTCTCGGCGAGCTTCACGGTGGAGCCGAGCGCCCTCGGCAGGGTGGCCACGATGTTCACGAAGATCACCAGCGAGGCGCCTTGGCCGATCCCCCGCTCGGTGATCACTTCACTGATCCACATCACCACCATCGCGCCGGTGACGAGCGCCAGGGTGGTCTGGATCACGAACACCGGTACCGGAATGCCGGGGAGGGCGTACTGGCGAAGGATCAGGGCAAAGACGGTGCTCTGAAGAAGGCCCCAGCCCAGGGCCACATAACGGGTGATCTGGGCGATCTTGCGTCTCCCGGCTTCCCCTTCGTTCTTCTGGAGATCCTCCAGTTGGGGCAGGGCGGCTGTAAGCAGCTGCAGGATGATCGATGCGTTGATGAACGGCAGGATCCCGAGGGCGAACACCCCGAGGGTGGAGATCCCTCCGCCGGTGAAGATGTCGAGGAAGCCGATCAGCTGGCCACCCTGCTGAATGAACTGCTGAAAGGCCACCCGATCGATGCCCGGCACGGGGATGTAGATCCCCAGACGCACAAGCAACAGCAAGCCAAGGGTGGTGAGGACCCGATCCCTCAGTCCCTTGGACTGGACCACCTGGGTGAGGATTTCCGCGGCACTGGGGTTGCGGCCCCGGCTGACGAGCATGGCGAGAAGGGATGAGGGACGGGCTTGCGAAACGGGAGCTGCTATGGCAAAGCCGCCTGCACGGCCAAGGGGCGGCGGCAGGCGGCTGGTTGCCCGGCGCACCCCTGAAGAGCAGGGGGCGGACCGTGACCGATCAGTCGATCAGCTCGCAGCTGCCACCTGCTGCCTCGATCTTGGCGCGAGCCGAGGCGGTGAAGGCGGCCGCCTCGACAGTCAGCTTCACATCCAGATCACCGCTGCCGAGGATTTTCAGCGGATGCTTGGGGCTGGTGACCAGACCGGAAGCCACGAGGGTGTCGAGGTTGACGGTGCTGCCGGCCTTGAGCCCAGAGAGCTTGGCCACGTTCAGCACGGTGAAGTGCCGGGGGTTGACCAGGGGGAAATGCTTGAGCTTCGGAATCCTGCGGTAGAGAGGCATCTGGCCGCCTTCAAAGCCTGGACGGGTGGGTCGGCCCGAGCGGGACTTCTGGCCGCGCATGCCGAACCCGCAGCTGGCGCCCTGGCCGGCGGCGATGCCGCGGCCTTTGCGCAGTTTGCGACGACGGGCACCGGTCTGGGGGGTGAGGGTGCTGAGAGAGAGGGTCATGGGGCTCAGGAGTAGATCTGCTCGAGGGAGATGCCCCGTTCCTTGGCCGTCTCCTTGTGGGTGCGCAGAGACTGCAGCGCCTGAATGGTGGCGCGGGCATTGTTGAGGGGAGTCTTGCTGCCCAGGCGTTTGGCCAGCACATTCTTGATCCCGGCCAGCTCGAGCACGGTACGGATCGAGCCGCCCGCGATCACGCCGGTGCCTGGGGCCGCCGGGCGCATCAGGATGCTGGCGGCACCGTCGACGCCATGGCCGTCGGTGGGGATGGAGCTGGTGCGGGTCAGGGGAACCTTCACCAGGTGCTTCTTCCCATCGGCGACGCCCTTGCGCACGGCGCCGATCACATCACCCGCCTTGCCGACGCCCACACCCACCTGGCCGCGTTCGTTACCGACCACGACGATGGCGCGAAAGCTCATCTTCTTGCCGCCTTTGACGGTCTTGGAGACACGGCGGATCTGCACCACCCGCTCCTGCCATTCGGAGTCGCGCTCCTGGCCGCGGCGGTTGTCGCCCCGGCGTCCGCCGCCGCCACGGCGGTCACCACCACCGCCACCACGGTTGCCGCCACCTCGGCGTTCCTGCTGAGCTTCGGCAGCAGCGGGAACTCCGACGGCCGCGGATGGCACGTCGCTGGATTTGGTCTGTTCGTTGGTTTCGGTCATGGTTGGAGGCGGTTCAGAACTGAAGGCCCGCTTCCCGGGCGGCATCGGCGAGGGCCTTGACCCGGCCGTGGTACAGGTTGCCACCGCGGTCGAAGACCACCTGCTGGATTCCCTTGGCAATGGCGCGGGTGGCCAGCAGCTGGCCCACGGCGACGGAGGCGTCGCGGGTGGCACTCGACTCGAGGCTGGTGCGCAGATCCTTGTCGAGGGTCGAGGCTGCACAGAGGGTGGCCTGGGCCGCGTCGTCGATGACCTGGGCGTAGATGTGGTTGTTGGAGCGGAACACGGCCAGGCGAGGACGATCGGCGGTTCCGTTGAGATGGCGACGCAGACGGCGGTGACGCTTCTGGGTCTGCTGTTTTCTGGAAAGGGTGGACATGGCAGTACAGGGTGGGAACGCTCAGGCAGGCCTCATTTCTTACCGGACTTGCCGGCCTTGCGCAGGATGCGCTCACCCGCGTACTTGATGCCCTTGCCCTTGTAGGGCTCAGGAGGACGGATGGCGCGGATCTTGGCGGCTTCATTGCCCACAAGCTCCTTGTCGGCTCCGGACACCATCACCTGGGTGGTGCCCTCCACCGTGAAGCTGACGCCCTCCGGGGGAGTCACCTCCACCGGGTGGCTGTAGCCCGCACTGACCACCAGCTTGCGTCCCTGGACCTGGGCGCGGTAGCCCACTCCCACGATCTCGAGCTTGCGGGTGAACCCCTGACTGACGCCCTCCACCATGTTGGCGACGAGGGTGCGGCAGAGGCCGTGACGTTCCCTGGAGCGGCGGCTTCCGTTGGAGGGGGTGACCACCAGGGTGTTGTCCTGCTGGCTGACCGCCACCCCATCGGGGAGGGTGCGGCTGAGCTCACCCTTGGGACCTTTGACCGTTACCGCCAGACCCGCCAGGGTGACATTCACCTTGTCGGGAACGGGGATCGGCGATTTACCAATACGAGACATGGATCGACTCCCTGATCAATAGATGTAGCAAAGCACTTCGCCGCCAACGCCCTGCTTGCGGGCATCGCGGTCGCTCATCACCCCTCTGGAGGTGGAGATGATCGCCACACCCAGGCCGCCAAGGACCTTGGGAAGCTGGCGGGTGTTCTTGTAGATGCGCAGACCTGGCTTGCTCACCCGCTGCACCGAGCGGATGGTGGGCTGACGGTGCTTGCCGCTGTATTTCAGCTCAAGAACAAGAAAGCGTTCAACGCCTTCTCCCTCCTCGCTGATCTGGGCAATGAAGCCTTCATGCTGCAGCACCTTGGCGATGCTGTGGGAGAGGCGTGAAGCAGGCACCTTGGTGGTCTGGTGCTTCTTCTCACTCGCATTGCGGATGCGGGTGAGCATGTCGGAAATCGGGTCGTGATTAGCCATGGTTGGGATCCGAAGAGGGGGCTCAGTTGCTGCGGAACGGCATTCCCATCTCGCGGAGGAGGGCCCGGCCCTCTTCGTCGTTGCGGGCGCTGGTCACGATGGTGATGTCCATGCCACGGATGGCGTCGATTTTGTCGTAGGAGATTTCGGGGAAGATGATTTGCTCCCGCACCCCCAGGGTGTAGTTGCCACGTCCGTCGAAGCTTTTCGGGCTGACGCCACGGAAGTCGCGGATGCGGGGCAGGGCCAGGTTGATCAGCCGCTCCAGGAAGGCATACATCCGATCCCCGCGAAGGGTGACGGCCACGCCGATCGGCATGCCTTGGCGAATCTTGAAGCCGGCGATGGCTTTCTTGGCGCGCGTTACCACAACCTTCTGACCGGTGATGGTGGCCAGTTCGCTGATGGAGGCTTCAAGAGCCTTGGCGTTCTGGGCGGCTTCGCCGAGTCCCCGGTTGATGGTGACTTTCACCACCTTGGGGACTTCATGGACGTTCGAGAGGGTGAGATCCTTGAGCAACTTGGGCAGGATCGTCTCCCGATAGCGCTGTTTGAGTGACATGGCGGGGATGGGGGGATGCGCTTCTGGGCGTTGTCAGAAAGCGGACAGGGTTCGTTCAGCGGTGGGAGCGGACGTGCTTGCCGTCAGGCAAGAACTTCACCCGTCTTCTTGAGGCGGCGCTTCTTGGTGCCGTCGGCCTCGACGACAAGCTCCACCCGGCTGGGGACGTTGTTGGCGGTGGAGAACACCATCACGTTGGAGGCATGGATGGAAGCCTCTTCGGTGAGGATCCGGCCGGATTCGCCTTCCTGGGTGGGCTTCATGTGACGGGTGCGCAGGTTGATTCCCTGCACCACAACACGGTTCTCGTTGGGAAGGGTGCGCAGGACCTCCCCGGTCTTACCCTTGTCCTTACCGGCGATCACCTTGACGGTGTCGCCTTTGCGGATGCGCATCTTGACCCGCTGGAGGGGCCTGGTTTTTGGTGTGGCTGTGGCCATCTCAGATCACCTCCGGGGCGAGAGACACGATTTTGGTGAAGTTGCGCTCCCGCAGTTCCCGGGCCACAGGGCCGAACACCCGGGTGCCTTTGGGGTTGTTGTCGGTGCCGAGGATGACGGCGGCGTTGTCATCGAAACGGATGGCATTGCCGGTGTCACGGCGCAGGGTGGCCCTGGTGCGGACCACCACGGCCTTGACCACATCCGACTTCTTCACCCCCATGTTGGGCATGGCGTCCTTGACGGCAGCCACGATCACATCCCCCACGTGGGCATAGCGACGGTTGGTGCCCAGCACCCTGATGCACTGGATGCGCTTGGCGCCGCTGTTGTCAGCGACATTGAGGAAGGTTTCCTGCTGAATCATGGTGGGATCTCCTCAGCTCGCGCCGGATGTGGTGAAAATCTCGGCCACGGCCCAGCGCTTGGTGCGGCTGAGGGGACGGGTTTCTGTGATGCGGACCCGATCACCCACGCGACAACGGTTGTCCTCGTCGTGGGCTTTGTAACGGGCGGTGCGGCTGACGGTCTTCTGGTAGATGGGATGGGGGAAGCGGTTCTCCACCGCCACCACCACCGTTTTGTCCATCTTGTCGCTGACGACGACGCCGACCCTTTCCTTGAGTGCCATGGGTGGTGTGGGGGATCAGGAGGCGGAGGGGGTGGAGCTCTGACGCTCCTTCTGCACCGTCAGCAGCTGGGCCAGCTTGATGCGGCTCTGCTTGAAGCGGTGAGGATGTTCCAGACGGCGGGTGGCCTGCTGGAAGCGCAGATCGAAGAGATCACGGCGGGTGCTGTTGATCTGTTCGCTGATTTCGGCGTCGGTGAGCTTGTGCACCTCGGCGATGTCAGGACGGGCCATGGGTTCAGGACTCCACAGGGACGGTGATCTCCGGTTCGACCGCACTCACCTGCTCGTCAAGGGCCAGGAACTTGGTCTTGATGGGCAGCTTGTACTGGGCCAGGCGCATGGCCTCCTTGGCGATGGTTTCGGTGATTTCGGCACCGCCCATCTCGAAGAGGATGCGACCTGGTTTGATCACGGCCACCCAGAACTCGGGGTTGCCCTTACCGGAGCCCATGCGGGTTTCGGCGGGGCGCATGGTGACGGGCTTGTCGGGGAAGATCCGGATCCAGATCTTCCCGCCCCGCTTGACGTAGCGGGTCATGGCCCGGCGGCTGGCCTCAATCTGGCGGGAGGTGATCCACCCGCATTCCTGGGCCTGCAGCGCAAACTGACCGAAGGCAATGGTGTTGCCCCGGCTGGCGACACCGCACATGCGGCCTCGCTGCTGTTTGCGGAATTTGACGCGACGTGGACTCAGCATGGTTCAGGCTTCCTGCTCACTCCTCGTTGGAGCGGTCTTCGAACTGTTGGGGCCGCCGGTTGGCGCGGCGCCGTGGTGCTGCCCCGACGGGGAGTTTTTCCTGCTGACCAGGAAGCACTTCACCTTTGAACACCCACACCTTGATGCCCAGCACCCCGTAGGTGGTGGACGCCACCTTGGTGGCGTAGTCGATGTCGGCGCGCAGGGTGTGCAGCGGAACCCGGCCTTCCCGGGTCCATTCGGTCCGGGCGATCTCGGCGCCATTGAGGCGCCCGCTCACCTGGATTTTCAGGCCGAGCACGCCGGCCCGCTGGGCCCGCTGCACGGTCATGCGCATGACCCGGCGAAAGGCCACCCGCTTCTCCAGCTGCTGGGCGATGTATTCGGCCAGCAGGAAGGCGTCGGCATCGACTCGCTCCACCTCCACCACGTTGATGCGCACCTGGCGGTTGCGGTCACCGACAGTTTTCTGAATGCCGGCGCGCAGATCCTCGATGCCGCTTCCCTGGCGCCCCACCAGCACTCCGGGTCGGGCTGTCTTGAGCTCCACCTCCAGCTGGTCGGCCTTGCGGGCGATCAGCACATCACTGATGCCGGCGGACGCGTACTTCTTGTGGATGAAGCGGCGAATCCGGTCGTCCTCCTGGAGGAGGGTCGGATAGGTCTTGCTGGGGGCGTACCAACGGGAGCGGTGGTCCTGGGTGATCCCCAGGCGCAGGCCGGTTGGATGGATCTTGTGTCCCATCGGGCGGTGTCCTCGGGGGTCAGGCGGAAGGAGCCACAGCAATGCTGATGTGGCAGGTTTGCTTTTTGATGGCGTAGGCACGGCCCTGGGCCCGTGGCCGGAAGCGCTTCAGGGACGGACCCATGTCGGCGCTGGCGGTGCTGATCACCAGGGTGGTGGGATCGAGGCCCATGTTGTGCTCCGCGTTCGCCACCGCCGATCGCAGCACCTTGGTGATGGGGCCGGTGGAGCGGTAGGGCATGAACTCGAGCAGGATCAGCGCCTCGCGATAGGTGCGGCCGCGGATCTGATCGAGAACCCGGCGCACCTTGGAGACGGAACCGCGGATGTAGCGGCCGTGGGCGCGGGCTTCTTGGCTGGGGGTGGTGGTGTTGGCCATGGTGAATCGCTCCTTAACGGGCACCTTTCTTGTCTTTGATGTGGCCCCGGAAGGTGCGGGTGGGGGCGAATTCCCCCAGCTTGTGGCCCACCATCTGCTCGGTCACGTAGACCGGCACATGGCTTTTGCCGTTGTGGACGGCAATGGTGTGGCCGATCATCATCGGCAGGATTGTGGAGGCCCGCGACCAGGTCTTGATCACGGTTTTGTCGCCAGCACTGTTCTGCGCTTCGATCTTGCGCAGCAGATGGTCGGCGACAAAGGGTCCTTTTTTGAGTGAACGTCCCATAGCGAATCAGGCAGACAGCAGAACGGTGTTGAGCATCAGGAATCCCGTCCGCCACGGCTCCGCTTGGAGGTGCGGCGACGCTTCCGCAGCACAAACCGGTTGCTTGGCTTGTTGCGCTTGCGGGTTTTCAGGCCCAGGGCGGGTTTTCCCCAGGGGGTGACTGGGCCGGAGCGGCCGATCGGTGCCCGACCTTCGCCACCTCCATGGGGGTGATCGCAGGGGTTCATCACGCTGCCGCGAACCTGCGGGCGGCGGCCCAGCCAGCGGGTGCGACCCGCCTTGCCGAGGCTGGCGTTGCGCACTTCGGCATTGCCCACTTCGCCGAGGGTGGCGAAGCACTCGCGACGCACCAGCCTTACCTCGGTGGAGGGGAGCTTGAGGGCGACATAGTCGCCTTCCTTGGCCATCACCTGGGCGCTGGCACCGGCGGTGCGGACCATCTGGCCACCACGGCCGGCATAGAGCTCGACGTTGTGGACGCTGGAGCCGAGGGGAATGGCCGAGAGCGGCAGGGCATTCCCCACTTCAATCGGGGCGTCGGGGCCGGAGACGACCATCTGCCCCACGGTGATGCCGGCAGGAGCCAGGATGTAGCGCTTCTCTCCATCGGAGTAGAAGAGCAGCGCCAGCCGCGCATTGCGGTGGGGGTCGTAGTGGATGGCGGCCACCCGGGCGACCACGCCGGTCTTGTCGCGACGGAAGTCGACCAGGCGGTAGAGGCGCTTGTGGCCACCGCCGCGGTGGCGGCAGGTGATCACACCGCGATTGTTGCGGCCTTTCTGACGGTGTTTGGCCACCACAAGCGTGCGCTCGGGGCGTCGCTCCGTGACTTCACTGAAGTCGCTGGAAGAGCGGCCGCGAGTGCCGGGGGTGTAGGGGCGGTAGTTGCGGATTGCCATAACGATTCAGACCCCTCAGGCCTCTGGGAACAACTGGATGGCATCGCCGGCGGCGAGGCGCACCACGGCTTTCTTCACCTGGGCGCGCTTGCCGGCGAAGCGACCGACCCGCCGGCTTCTGCGCGGAGGATTCATGGTGCTCACCCCGATCACATGCACGTCGAACAGATGTTCGACAGCGGCCTTGATGTCGGGTTTGGCTGCCCTGGGGTCCACCTCGAACGTGTACTGGTTGAGTTCCAGGGCTCGGGTGGCTTTTTCAGTAATCAGCGGCCGGCGGATCACATCCGCGAGCCGGCCATTGAAACGCTCAGTCATCGCCGTAGATCTCCTGAATCTTGGCCAGTGCCTCTTCGCTCAACACCAGCACATTGGCGTGGAGCAGGTCGAACACATTGAGCTGATCCGCGGCGATCAGCTTCACCTTCTCGAGGTTGCGCACCGAGCGGCGCACCACATCGCTCGGGGCATCAAGCACCAGAAGGACCTTCCTGCCGGCCGGCACATCCCAGCGCTCAAGCGCGTCCACGATCTCCTTGGTCTTCGGAACCTTGAGATCGGTTGCGAAGCCTTTGACCACGAGGATGTCGGCAGCACGGCTGAGCAGGGCCGTGCGCAGGGCCAGGCGACGTTCCTTGCGGTTCATCGCCAGGCTGTAACTCCGGGGCTTGGGCCCGAAGATCACACCACCACCGGGACGCAGCGGGGTGCGGATCGAGCCCTGACGGGCCCGGCCCGTGCCCTTCTGCTTGTAGGGCTTGCGGCCGCCACCGCGGACTTCCGCGCGGGTGAGGGTACTGGCGGTGCCCTGACGGGCGTTGGCCAGCTGACGCACCACCGCCCTGTGCACCAGGTCGGCAGCGGAGGATTTCTTGGCGACCTTCAGGTCAAGGCTGGCCTCGCCGGCCTCCTTGCCCTGCCAATCGCGAACAACACAATTCACCATCTGATTTCTCCTCAGTTCGCGGCCTTGGCGCCGACCCGCAAGGCGGGGCGGATGCTGAGCAGGGTGCCGGGCTTGCCGGGCACCGAACCTTTCACCACCAGCAGATTGCGGTCCTGATCCACCTTGAGGATGGTGAGGCCACGGGTGGTGATCTGCTTGCCGCCGTAGCGGCCCGCCATGCGCTTGCCCGGATAGACACGCCCTGGAGTGGTGCCGGCACCGGTGGACCCAGGCTCGCGGTGATTCTTGGAGCCGTGGGTCATCGGACCCCGGCTGAAGCCATGACGCTTCTGATAGCCGGAGAAACCCCGGCCGACGGTGTCGCCACTGACGTCCACCTTCTGTCCGGCTTCGAAGGCCTCGACCGTGATGGAAGCCCCCAGCTCAAGCCCATCAAGGGAGTCGAGCCGGTACTCCTGGAGATGGCGGAGCAGCTCATCGCCCGACTTGGCCAGGTGGCCGGCAGCAGGCTTGTTGACGAGCTTCTCGCGGACCTCGCCAAAACCGATCTGCGCGGCGGTGTAGCCGTCAGTGGCGGGAGTCTTGAGTTGAGTGATGCGGCAGGGGCCCGCCTCGATCACGGTGACCGGGATGGATTTGCCGTTGGGGTCGAAGTACTGGGACATGCCCAGTTTCTTCCCAAGGATGCCGAAGGACATAGGAGGGAGAAACGCCAGCGGGACAGCGGCACGCACGCAGGGTGCGAACCACTCGGGACTGAATCGGGCAGACGCGCTGGGCCAGGAACCTGGCTCCGGAGCCGCTGGAAGGCAGATCTTCCTGAGCGGTTTCGGGTGGGCTAGCGGTTGGCGAAACAGTTGGCTGGGACTTGTCCGCACCTGCTGGGCAAGGCGGCAGTATCCCGGCGGCTGTGGCGTTGCGCGGAGCAATCCGGCAAGCCTGGCCGCACTGGCCAGAAGAGACCGTCGCCAGCGACGATCCCGTGCACAGCTCCGGAGGCCCGGCTAGCGGTCGGGCGCAGATCAGTTGCACAAGCAACCAACATACCCCACGGCCTTCACCCACCCCCGACACTCCCTGCCAGACTGCCGCCACCAGTTCTGGTGCCGCCCCATGCCTCTGCTGCTCTCCGGACGTCGCTTCCGTCAGGACCTTGAGCAGGCCGGAGCCCTGGCCCTCTATGCACCCCTTGAAGGCGGCGCCGAGACCAGGCTGCTGCGGCGTCTGCGCGCCGCCGGCTACGGCGCCCAGATCACCTCGGCCCGTGGACTGGGCGATCCGGAGGCCTTTCTGTTCCAGAGCCACGGCGTGCGCCCCCCCCATCTGGGTCACCACAGCGTCGGCCGTGGGGCTGCCGTGGGAGAGGTGCAGAGGGTGATGCCCCAGCTCGGATCCCTGCTGGAGGGCATCAAGCCGATGGTCCTGTGGTTGCTCGAAGCGCAGGTGCTCTCGTCTGCTGAGCTGCAATCGTTGTGCACGCTCACCCGCCGTGAGCCCAGGCTGAAGATCGTGGCGGAGCTGGGCGGCGCCCGCAGCCTTCGCTGGAGGCCGCTGGAGCAGATGGTTGCGGCCTGAGCAGGCCCTGGCCTGCGGTCGCTGGGTCAAGCTGATCTGCGGGGCCAGCAACCAGGATCTCGCCGCCATCGAAGATCTCTGTGGGCTTTATGCCCTTGCGGGGGTCCACTGCATCGATGTGGCCGCCGATGAGGCGGTGGTGGCGGCCGCCAGGCGCGGCCTGCGCTGGGCCCGGTGCCAATGTCCGGAGATGGTCCCCCCCTGGCTGATGCTCAGCCTCAGCGACGGGGAAGATCCCCATTTCCGCAAGGCCTGGTTCGATCCCAGCCGCTGTCCAGCCGACTGCCCCAGGCCTTGCGCCCGCGTCTGCCCTGCCGAGGCGATTCCGTCCGGCTCGGGCGTGATCGCGGAGCGCTGTTATGGCTGTGGCCGCTGCATCCCTGCCTGCCCCCTGGGATTGATTGAGCCCCGGAGCCATGGGCTGGAGGCCCGGGAGGTGCCGGCCCTGCTGGCGCGTCTGCGCCCGGACGCGGTGGAGATCCACACCCGCCTGGGTCGGGGAGACGCCTTCGCCAGGCGACTGGAGCAGGTGGTGGCCTCGGGACTGCCCCTGCGGCGGCTGGCTGTGAGTTGTGGACTGGAGGCAGGCGCCGGTGCCACCAGCGCTGATGCCGGCGCCGACGCCACCCCCGCTCGCCTGGCCCGGGAGCTCTGGCAGCGGTTCGCCCTGCTGCGCCGCCATCAGATGCGCCCCCTCTGGCAACTCGATGGCCGCCCGATGAGCGGAGACGTGGGTCACGGCACCGCCCATGCCGCCGTCAATCTGCTGGTCGCCGTGCGCCCGCTTGCTCCCCCGGGACCCCTGCAACTGGCGGGTGGTACCAATGAACGCAGCCTGCCGCTGCTGCGCCAGCGCAGTGGGGGCACCCGTGCTGGCCGGGCGACAGCCGCAGGCGTGGCCTTCGGTGGTCTGGCCCGCCGAAGGCTCGCCCCTCTGGTCCAGGAGGCGGCGCGCCATGGCCGGCGTGTGCTTGACGATCCAGACCTCTGGCCCCGGGGCCTGGGGCTGGCCCGGGAGCTCGTCTCTCCCTGGCTGGTCGCCGACGGCTAGAACGGCAGTGCAGAGGGCCCCCGTCCATGCCCAGTTCAAGTGTCGCCGGTCGTCCCTCGGATCCCCTCCCGATCACCCCCCAGGGGATCACCGACGATCTCGACCGCCTGCTGGAGGTGCTTCCCGATCGGGTCGGGGAGGCTCTGGCCAGCCTGGGCAGCAGGGAGCAGTTGCTGGAGGTGGTGCTGGATCTGGGCCGAGCTCCTGAGGCTCGCTACCCCGGACGGGCCAGCGTGCTGGATCAGCGACCGATCGATCGGGCCGATCTGGCGGCCGTGGTCCAGCGGCTCGGGGCCTTCGGCGGCGACAACCGGGCTGGGATCGAGCGCACCCTGCACCGCATCAGCGCCATCCGGAACCGAGCCGGTGAGGTGGTCGGGCTCACCTGCAGGGTGGGTCGGGCTGTGTTCGGCACGGTGGCGATGGTGCGCGACCTGCTTGACAGCGGCCAGTCGCTGCTGCTGATGGGGCGCCCCGGCGTCGGCAAGACCACGGCCCTGAGGGAGATCGCCCGGGTGCTGGCCGACGACCTGGAACGGCGGGTGGTGGTGATCGACACCAGCAACGAGATCGCCGGTGACGGTGACATCCCCCATCCCGCCATCGGCCGTGCCCGGCGGATGCAGGTGGCGCGTCCTGAGCAGCAGCATCAGGTGATGATCGAGGCGGTGGAGAACCACATGCCCGAGGTGATCGTGATCGATGAGATCGGCACCGAACTCGAGGCCCAGGCCGCCCGCACCATTGCCGAGCGGGGCGTGATGCTGGTGGCTACGGCCCACGGCAACGAGCTGGCCAACCTGATCAAGAACCCCACGCTCGCCGATCTGATCGGAGGCATCCAGTCGGTCACCCTTGGCGATGAAGAGGCCCGCCGCCGCGGCTCCCAGAAGACTGTTCTGGAGCGTTGCGCCGAGCCCACCTTCCCCCTGGCGGTGGAGATGCACAGCCGCCACCGCTGGTCGGTTCATGCCGACGTGGCCCGTACCGTTGATCAGCAACTGCGGGGTCAGCCCGTGCGCCCCCAGATCCGCGAGTTGGACAGCGACGGTCGCCTGCGCCTCAATGATCCCGAGCCTGCCCCGCCCTCCCCCCGGATGCCCCGGCGGGGCCTGGCCCCGGTCGCCACCCCGCCCTCCCTCCGCCCGGTCCTGGCGCCGGTGCCCCTTCCCGATCCTTCGCTGCCCCCGCCCCATCGCCGGACGGTCTCTCCCACCACGGCCGCGGCGCCCCTGCGCCTCTACTGCTGCGGGGTCAGCCCCCAGCTGCTGGAGCAGGTGGTGCGCAGCCGTCAGCTGCCCGTCCAGCGCGCCAGCCAGGTGGAGGAGGCCGACGCGGTTCTCAGCCTGCGCCAGCAGCTGGGCCGTGATCCACAGGTGCGCAGCCAGGCCCTCGAGCGCCATGTGCCGATCCTGGTGATCAAGGCCGACACCCTCCCCCAGATCCAGCGGGGCGTTGAGCGGCTGCTGCGCCGTCGCGGGGGTGATGGGGTTCCCCCGTCCACTGGTCGTGCCAGCGCTCCTGACGACGCCCATGGCGCCATGGAGGAATGCCGTCTGGCGGTGGAGCAGGTGGTGCTTCCCCAGGGGCGGCCGGTGGAGCTGTTGCCGCGCAGCCCATCGGTGCGCCGCATCCAGGCCGATCAGGTGAACGGCTACGGCCTGCGCAGTGCCGAGTTCGGCAGCGGCGACCAGCAGCGGCTTCGGGTCTTTCCCCCCTGACAGTCCCGGCCCTGGTGCACCGGGTTCCCCACCGGTCCGGAGAGATTGACGAAGGACGGCCCGCTGTGGGTAACTAACAAGGCAACCGGCCAAGCCCCTTCCTCTCGAGATCCATCCGCTTGGATCCCCTCGATCGGTAGGTCGCTGCTGGAGCGTTGGGCCGTCGCCAAGTGGTAAGGCAGCGGGTTTTGGTCCCGCCATTCCTAGGTTCGAATCCTAGCGGCCCAGTTCTGAGAGATTTCTGTGTGGCCCCCGGCCCTCTGCTGGTGTTCGACTTCGACGGCGTACTCGTCGACGGCATGGCGGAGTACTGGTGGGCGGCCCGCCAGGCGGCCCTGAGGCTGTCTCCGGATCTGCCCCTTCCCGAGCAGGCTCCCGCCGCCTTCGCCCGGCTGCGCCCGCTGATCCACAAGGGGTGGGAGATGGTGCTGGTGGCCGCGGAGCTCGCCCGCCATCCCAGCGCCCTCAGTGCCCCTGGCGTCGCTTACGACCAGGCCCTGCCTCTGGCCCTGGCCCACTGGGGCTGGAGCCCGCCGATCCTGCAGTCCACGCTCGAGGATGTGCGCCGGGAGGCGATCCATGCGGATCGCTCCCACTGGCTGGCGTTGCACCGGCCTTATCCAGGAGTGCCGCAACGGCTGCGGGCCCTGGCGGCGGAGAGGGCCGACTGGGCCGTGCTCACCACCAAGGGCGGCGACTTCGCCAGGGAGCTGCTGGCGGCCCAGGACCTTGTCCCCCTGCAAACCTTCGGCCACGAGGACGGCACCAAGCCCGAGGTGCTGCTGCGCCTGCTTGCCCTGCAGCGTCCGCTCTGGTTCATCGAAGACCGCCGAGCCACCCTCGAGGCCGTTCGGGCCACCGCAGGCCTCGAGGCCGTGCGTTGCTTTCTCGTGAGCTGGGGCTATCTCGGCCCCCGGGATCTGGCCGATCTGCCCGAGGGCCTGACGGTGCTGGAACCGACGGCCTTCGCCGCCCCCTTGGCGGAGTGGCCCTGACCCGTTAGCGTACGCCTGTACTAATCTCGGGGCGTACGGGTCGTCGCCCTGATACATCCGACGGCTTTGGTGGCACCTGTAGCTGTGAGGCCGCAGGACGACATCCCCTTCAGGGTCCGTCCCTTTCCGGCCTGTTCCTTCATCCTCCACTGACCATGCCTGCCGACCCCAAGAGCACCGATCTCAGGTCCGCCCAGCCCCGTTCCGCGAGCGCCGCGACATCCTCGGGCGCCGCCGGTGCCGCCGAGCGCGACAAGGCCCTCAACCTGGTGCTGGGCCAGATCGAGCGGAACTTCGGCAAGGGCTCGATCATGCGCCTGGGGGATGCGTCCCGGATGCGGGTGGAAACGATGTCCACCGGGGCGCTCACCCTGGATCTCGCCCTTGGTGGCGGCTATCCCAAAGGGCGGGTGGTGGAGGTGTACGGGCCGGAGAGTTCCGGCAAGACCACCCTCACCCTCCATGCCATCGCCGAGGCCCAGCGCCGCGGCGGGGTGGCCGCTTTCGTGGATGCCGAGCATGCGCTCGATCCGGTCTATGCCGCCGCCCTCGGCGTCGATGTGGAGAATCTGCTGGTGTCGCAGCCCGACACCGGTGAGATGGCCCTGGAGATCGTTGATCAGCTGGTGCGTTCCGCTGCGGTCGATATCGTCGTGGTCGACTCGGTGGCGGCCCTGACCCCCCGCGCCGAGATTGAGGGGGAGATGGGCGACCTGGCTGTCGGCAGCCAGGCCCGACTGATGAGCCAGGCGATGCGCAAGATCACCGGCAACATCGGCAAGTCGGGCTGCACGGTGATCTTCCTCAACCAGCTGCGTCAGAAGATCGGCGTCACCTATGGCAATCCTGAAACCACCACCGGTGGCAACGCTCTCAAGTTCTATGCCTCCGTGCGGCTCGACATCCGTCGCATCCAGACCCTCAAGCGCGGCACGGAGGAATACGGCATCCGCGCCAAGGTGAAGGTGGCCAAGAACAAGGTGGCTCCCCCGTTTCGCATTGCCGAATTCGACATTCTCTTTGGCCGTGGCATCAGCACCCTGGGCTGCGTCCTCGACCTGGCCGAGGAAACCGGTGTGGTGATCCGCAAGGGAGCCTGGTACAGCTATGGCGGCGACAACATCGGACAGGGGCGTGACAACACCATCACCTGGCTGGAGCAGAACGCCACGCAAAAGGAACAGATCGAGGCGGAGGTCCGGCAGAAGCTCACGGAGGGAGCTGATGTCACCGCCAATTCGATGAAACCGCTGGCGGAGGCTGCCGCCAAGCTGGCGACTTCCAGTGGAGCAGGCGAGCCGAAGGCCCCAGCCGGTGGTTCTGTGCTTGAGGCTGCCTCCCGCTGAACGGCCTGACGGTGAGCTGGATCTCTTGATCAGCTCAGAGGAGCCCCAAGCTTCTTGGCTTGGGGCGGTTCGCTGGTGTCAGGGCTTGCCGCAACAGGCTGGGACTCTTGCAGAAACGTGGCCACCCGCTGCAGTTCCTGGATGGCCTCGGCACCTTCCAGCTTCACCAGTTCGCAGCCGTTGCGCGATTCAACCCAGCTGATGCCGAAATCGGAGACAAGAAAGCGGACCATGTGGGCATCCCCGAGGTCGGCCACGAAGGACGCTCCATGGCCATCACGGCCATCACCGCAGACATAGCAGGTGGCCACAAGGCCCTTTCGCTGCAGGCTGCTGGCCAGGGCCTGCAGGCTCATCACCAGATCCAGCACCACGGAGCGGTACTGCTCAGCGAGGCGGGGAAACATCGGCCAGCTCTGTAGTTTGAGCGATCCTAAGGTTTTCTTCCACTTTCTGCCAGCTCTTGAGGCTCTGTGGGCAAAGGCGCACCCGATCAGTCGGCGAGGGTCCACCAGCCGGCGGCCGGTCCGATGAATCGCACCGTCACCCAGAACAGCACCAGAGCCGCGATCCCCACCCAGGCCCCCCGGGTGGACACCTCAACGAAACGGTCGGCCTGGCGGCGGGTCAGCGGAAGCCAGGGGGCCAGCCGGGGGGAGCTCTCCTGAGCAGCGCCGGGCTTGTTCTGTGGCCCTCGGGGTGGCAATCCCTGCTCCGTGCGACGTCTGGCCTCTCCCATGCTTCTCGGCGTCATCCTGGCGGCCACCAGGCTACGGGCTGCTCCTCGACCTCTTCAGCCCTGCTGTCCTCACGGCGGCAGCAGACGCTGCAGGGCCACCCATGGTTCAAGAGCGCTGAGCACCTGCTGCCCCCAGCTGCGGCTGCGCAGGCGTCCGTCCAGCACCGCCAGCCGCCCGCCGCCCCGACGCAGCCCAGCCAGTGCCAGCTGCAGACGGGTCATGGCCTCCGGCAGCAGCAGCTCTCTGAACCAGTCGTGGCCGGCCTGGCGCAGCCGGGTGACCCGGGCCTCCGTGAGGGGATCTTCGAGACTGGCGATCGGCAGAGGTCCGACGATCACCTGACGGGGCAGCGGCAGGCGCCCCTGGTGCTCCAGCCACCACACCCAGCCGCAACAGATCACTCCATTGCTCTCGGGGGCCGTGGTCTCGTGGCCCACCCTGCGGCCGAATTCCGCCGCCAGGGCGCTGGCGAGGCTGAGCCGCTGGGGAAGCTCGTCCACCAGCACGATCGTCAGTCCGCTCTGGCCGAGCACGAGCCGTCTGCAGTGATCGAGCAGATGGGTGCCGAAGTGGGGGCTGTTGGGGAAGGGTTGCCCCAGGGGCGCATAGAGCGGCAAAGGGTCGCAGAGGGGCGGATCCGCCAGGTTCACGCTCACCTGCGGAGTGATGCCCGCCAGGCTGTCGCTGCGCCCGAACTGGCCCACCAGCACGGCGCCGCGGTTGTGCAGCAGGCCATCCATGGCCTCCAGGGGCTCCAGGGGCTGGCGGTGCAACTGCCACTGCAACAGGTCCCGGTCCACGCTGGCCCAGCTGGTCCAGCTGGGTCCGGCGGCGGCCCTCCAGAGTTCCCAGGGTTCCGGCAGAGGCCCGAGCAACGCCAGCAGATGCCGGAGGGGGGCTTCCTCTTCGGGGCTGATCGGCACCAGACCCGAGGGTGTGGGCGGATGGGCGAAGATCCGCCGGCTCATGCGTTCATGCAGGGTCAGCAGGCTGGGTTCGGCACTGGGAAGAACCCGTCGCAGACGCTCCCAGTCGCTGTTGTCGAGGGAGCGATCCAGGGACTGGCGCAGCTGATGGTGCAGCCGTTCGGCCTCCGGCACGACCAGCTGCCGCTCCCCCAGCTCATTCCTGCGCCAGGCCCGTTCCAGTTCAGCGTGGCTGAGCAGCCAGAGAAGGGATTCCGCTGGTGCAGCGGTGGGCCCTTCCCAGCAGGGGAGGTGCAGGCCCACGGCCCTCAGCCTTGGCATCTCCACCTGCTGGAGGCGGCGCCGCAGCGGATCACTCGCCACCAGGGCGAGAGGAGCCTCGCTCAGGGCCAGGGGCACCAGCAGCCCCACCAGCCAGTCGGGGTCACTGCCCGGGGCCAGGCGCACGAGGGTGTGATCGCTGCGCCGCAGACTGCGCGCCACCAGCCGGCTCATGGTCAGATGGTGAGGCCAGCGGATGCCCCCCTCCTGATGCAGGAGCTGTTTGAGCTGCTGGTGGGCGCGGGCTTCCAACATCGCGGAATCGTAGGAAGGTGGGGCGAGTGGGCCCGTACCAGTGATGACAACCCTCTGGCGTGAGCGACCGGTGGGGGTGGTGGGTCTCGGGCTGATCGGCGGCTCGATCGGGCTGGACCTGATGGCTCTGGGCCTTGATGTGCGTGGGCTGGTTCATCGCCAGGCCACGGCGGAGCGGGCCCGGCAGCGGGGCCTGGCCCGCCAGGTGAGCACCGATCCAGCGGTGCTCACAGACTGCGCGCTGGTGCTGCTGGCCTTGCCGCTCGACCAGTTGCTTGAGCCCTCCCGGGACCTGCTGGCGGCTCTGCCGCCGGGGGCGGTGATCGCGGATCTGGCCTCGGTGAAGGCGCCGGTGCTGGCGGCCTGGGAGCCGCTGGTTCCCCGCTTCGTGGCAACCCATCCGATGGCTGGCACCGCCGAGGCCGGGGTCGAGGCCGGCCTGCCCAACCTGTTCCGCGGCCGCCCCTGGGTGGCCACCCCCACGACCCACACCGACCGTGAAGCGCTCGGGCAGATGCGCGCCCTGGCGGGCGCCCTCGGGGGCCATTGGCTGGAATGCGACGCCCATTCCCACGACCGGGCTGTGGCCCTGATCTCCCACCTGCCTGTGTTGGTGGGCGCGGCCCTGCTGCGGGCGGCGGAGCGGGGGGCTGAGGTGCCGCCTGCTGAAGGGCTGCCGCAACTGGTGCGTGCCCTGGCCTCCAGTGGCTTCGCCGACACCACCCGGGTGGGCGGCGGCAACCCGGAGCTGGGCGCTCTGATGGCGCGCAGCAACCGCAAGGCCTTGGCAGAAGCCCTGGGGCAGTACCGGCTGGCCCTCGACGGCCTTGAAGAACTGCTTCTGCGGGACGACTGGGTCGGGCTGCTCCGGGAACTGGAGGGCTGCCGCGATCTCAGACCTGAGTTTCTCTGAGCCACCGGCCCGGGAGCCAGGGCCAGGGCTTCAGGGGACGCGCAGGTTCCTGCCCCGTCCCTGCAGCAGTTGCCTGCAGGCCATCAACGCCGAGAGACTCACACCTGCGGTGCCTTCCCCGGGGTGGATGCTGTCGCCGCAGAGCCAGAGCCCCGGCAGGGGGGTGCGGCTGGCCAGGCCGAACGGCCCGAAGCGGGAGGGATGCTGGCCAAGCCCCCCCACGAAGCCGAAGGGCCGCCCGGTCCAATGGGCAAATCCCCGGGGTGTCGCCAATTCCGCGTGGCGCCAGGCTGTCGCGCTCACCCCCAGGTTCCGCTCCAGACCGGCCTGGATCAGGCCCATGGCCTTCCCCTTGGCCTGGTTGTAGGCCTTTCTCTCCAGGGCCAGCCAGGGGCGAGCGGGCGTGAAGACGCTGGCGATCACCGTGGCCTGCCCTGCCGGCGCCCGCCCGTCACCTTCCCGGCTCACCGACAGGAAGAGCGAACCGGGATCATCCCAGTCGATCTGCAGGTGGGCCGGACACTCCGCTGGCAGCAGAGCCCGTTCGACGGCCCCATAGAACACCAGGGCCCCGCTGGGGTCTGGGAAGCCGTTGATCCGGCGGCGGTAGGCGTCAGGCATGGCCTCTCCCAGCAGATCGGCCAGGCTCTGGGGAGGCAGGGCCACCACCACATCCCGGCAGGAGACGCTGAAGGGGCGCCGACCTGGCCCCTGTCCGCCCACGCTCCAGAGCTTCGGGCTGGGGTCCGCCTCGGAGCCAGAGCCGCCCTCCGTTTCCGCCCGCTGCAGACTCAACGCCCGATGGCCCAGGCGCAGGTGGCCGCCATGGGCGCGCAGGGCGGTTTCAAGGCTTGTGCTCAGGGCCTGCATCGAACCCTGGAGGTGCCACAGGCCCAGGGGGGCCTGAGCCATGGTCAGCACACTGGCGCCGTAGAGGGCGGCTGTGCCCGCCGCCGGTTCCTGGGAATAGAGGCGGAGCTGCAGATCGAGGAAACGCCGCAGGCGACGATCCCCCGCGCAGCCGCTCAGGCGCAGCAGGTCGGCCACGCTGGCGAAGGCGAGCGCCGAACTGGCGAGATTGGCGGGCCTCAGTGCCCCCAGCAACTGCCTCAGATCCCAGAGGCTGCGGGGAGGCAGCACCGGATCGCGCCGGGCAAACGACCAGTTGGCATCATGCAGGGTGGCGCACAGGGTCCAGAAGGGTTCGCTGCCGGGGAACTGGCGCTGCCTCTCCCGGCGCCAGCGTTCGGGATCCCTCCAGAGCCTGATGGGAGGCTGGCCGTCGCCCAGATCCACCACACAGCCTGGATCGAGCGGGTTGGCCAGCGGCGGCTCGACCCCCAGATGGCGGAACAGACGTTCATGAATGCCGCCGGGTTCCAGCCCCGCCACCTGAGTGGCTCCCACATCGAAGACATAGGGGCCTCGGCGAAAGGTGCCGGCGCAGCCTCCGCTCTGGCTGTGGGCCTCCAGCAGCTGCACCGAGAGCCCTTCCCGGGCCAGCAGGGCGGCGGCGGTCAGCCCGGCGATGCCGCCGCCGATCACCGCCACATCCAGCACCTGCACGGCCTTGATGGAGGAATCCAGGGGAGAAGGGCTGACGGCCAAGCGATGGGCGACAGGGGCAGCCGGCATGCTGGCAGGCCCGGCATGGCCCGCGATGCGTGAACCCTGGGTGCGTTGGCTGGAGGAGACCCTGGGCCAGGACGTGGAACGGTGCCGCCCTGTGGGAGGTGGCTGCAGCCACAGGGCCTGGGCCCTGGATCTCGCCAATGGCGGCCGCCTGTTCGCCAAAACGAACCAGGCCGATCTCCTGCCCGTGCTGGAGGCGGAGCAGGAGGGGCTGATGGCGCTGGCCGCGGCCGCAGGCCCGGAGCTGGTGGTGCCCAGGCCCCTGCACTGCGCCCTGGCTGGTTCCCAGGCCCTGCTGGTGATGGAGTGGCTGGATCTGCGCGCAGGCGGATCTGAGCAGGTCTGGGCTGCCGCAGGGGCGGGGCTGGCGCGGCTGCATCGCCGCACGGCCTCCGAGGGGGGCGCCGGTTTCGGTTGGCCGCGCGACAACTACATCGGCAGCGCGCTTCAGGCCAACCGCTGGAACCCCGATTGGGGTCTGTTCTTCGCCCAACAGCGACTGGGCCCCCAGCTGACGCTCGCGGAGCGATCGGGCCGGTCGCTGCCTGGCAGCCAGCGGCTGCTGGAGTGCACTCCGCAGTGGTTGAACGGCCATGGAGCCGTTCCCTGCCTGGTGCACGGAGATCTCTGGGGAGGCAATGCCGCCGGCTTGTCCTCCAGCTCAGCCTCCCCGGGCTCAGCTGGGGTGGCTCTGTTCGATCCAGCCGTCTACAGGGGTGACCGGGAAGTGGATCTGGCGATGGCCCATCTCTTCGGTGGCTTCCCGGCTGCTTTCTTCAGGGGTTACGAGCGGGAATGGCCCAGGCCCGACGGTCACCGCCTTCGGCAGAAGCTCTATGACCTCTATCACCTGCTCAACCACGCCAATCTGTTCGGTGGTGGCTACTGGGGTCAGGCCCAGTCCCTGATCACCGAGCTGGTGGGCTGAGCCGGGGGCTTCAGCCGAGGTACTCCTGTCGCACGGACTGCAGACGGGAGACCACTGCGGAGCGCTTTTCACTGGTGCTGAGGTTCTTCCAGCTCCACTGGCCGACCACCACCAGGCCCAGCAGCTCCAGCAGACCCGGCACCACCGGCAGCAGGTTGATGGTGTCGAGCACGCCCTTGATCAACACCTGGGCCACGATCACCACCAGCAGGATGCCGACACCCTTGCCGATCCGGCTGACCTGGGACCAGTCCACCTGATCCAGAGTCTGGTTGACCTTGGAGAGGATCTCGCCGTAGCGCTCACTGAAATTGGCGCCAGCTTCGCTCTCCGCCCATGTGGTGCCGCCCTCGGTGGTCGTCGGCTCCTGTTCGGTGGTTGCGTCGCTCATCAAAGGGGGGGCGATGGTGTGAGAGTCAAGGGCTCAAGGTATCGGCATGGACAGCGGCTGGCCAGCGCGGCTTCTGGTTGATTCGCATCAGCTGACCGTTCTGCGGGCGGTGCTGACTGCCGCGGCGCCCCAGGAGGGATGTGCGCTGCTGCTCGGCGAGCCCACCCGTGGAAGGGCGCCGGCGCCGGCTGACGCTGCATCACGGATTCATGCCATCTGGCCTTGCCTGAACGTCTGGTCGCGCCCTGAGCAGCGCCATGAGCGTTTCGCCATCGACCCCCGGGAGCAACTGCTGGCGCAGAAATGGGGTCGACTCCGGCGTTGGCAGGTGCTCGGCACGGCCCACAGCCATCCGGGTTCGGAAGCGATTCCTTCGACCACAGACCGCGCCTGGGCCTTCCCCCCGGCCCTGATGCTGATTCTCGGCGCCTCGGGCGAGCTGAGGGCCTGGTGGCTGGAGGAGCCGCCGGCGGCTCCTCGGGCCCTGCCGACTGCCCGGGAACTGGATCTGGTCACGCCGGATGTCCGGCCATCACGGGGGGGCGAGGATTTGGGAGAGTAGGGAGAGGGCTGCCCCGCGCGGTCCCTTCTGCGGCCCTTGGCCTTCTCGCCCATGCTTCCCCCCGACATCAGCGGTGTTCAGCTCAGTCCCGATGAGGTGGCGCGCTTCTCCCGTCATCTGATCCTGCCGGAAGTGGGGATTGATGGACAGAAGCGCCTCAAGGCGGCCTCAGTGCTGTGCGTGGGCACCGGCGGCCTCGGCTCCCCGCTCCTGCTCTATCTGGCGGCCGCCGGCGTGGGCCGGATCGGCATCGTCGACTTCGACGTGGTGGACCACTCCAATCTCCAGCGTCAGGTGATCCACGGCACCAGCTGGGTGGGCAAGCCAAAGATCGAGTCGGCCAAGGCGCGGATCCATGAGATCAATCCCCACTGCCAGGTGGACCTCTACGAAACGGCTCTCACCAGTGAGAACGCCCTGGCGATCATCGAGCCCTACGACCTGGTCTGCGACGGCACCGACAACTTCCCCACCCGCTACCTGGTCAACGACGCCTGCGTGCTGCTGGACAAGCCCAACGTGTACGGCTCGATCTTCCGCTTCGAGGGCCAGGCCACCGTGTTCAACCTGAATGCCGAAAGCCCCAATTACCGCGATCTCTTCCCCGAACCGCCGCCGCCGGGCATGGTCCCCTCCTGCGCCGAGGGCGGTGTGGTGGGAGTGCTTCCTGGCATCATCGGCGTGATCCAGGCCACCGAGGCCGTCAAGATCATCACCGGCATCGGCACCACCCTCAGCGGCCGCCTGCTCCTGTTTGATGCCCTCGCCATGAAATTCCGGGAGCTGAAGCTGCGCCCCAATCCCGAGCGGCCGGTGATCGACAGGCTGATCGATTACCAGCAGTTCTGCGGTGTGGGCGGCACGGCTCCCGGACAGGAGGAAGCGGCCAGCGTCCCGAGCATCACCGTGGCTGAGCTCAAGACCGTGATCGACGGCCAGCTGGAGGACATCCTGCTGCTCGATGTGCGCAACCCCCCCGAAGCCGACATCGCGGTGATCCCCGGCTCGGTGCTGATGCCCCTCGATCGGATCGAAAGTGGCGAGGCGATCGATGACGTGCGCCGGATGGCCGAGGGCAAGCGGCTCTACGTGCACTGCAAGCTGGGTGGCCGCAGTGCCAAGGCTCTGCTGGCCCTGGGGCGCCACGGCATCGAAGGGGTCAACGTGAGTGGAGGCATCCAGGCCTGGAGCCAGGAGGTGGATCCTGCCGTGCCGATCTACTGAACCGGATCGGTTCAGCTGGGGCCGGCGGGCACCCATGGGGTGGTGGTCTCAGTCGTCCGCTTCGCTCAGTAATCCACCCCTCGCTTGAGGTCGACCCCCCGCTCGGCGTAGTGCTTGTGGCACACCATCTCGGAGTGCACACTGGCCAGATCGAAATAAGCGGGGGGATTCTTGCAGCGCCCCGTGATGATCACCTCCGTTTCAGAGGGTTTGCGAAGCAGCGTCTGCATGATCGGTTCGACGGGCAGCAGTTCCAGGTCAACGGTGGGATTGAGCTCATCGAGGATCACTGTTTTGTAAAGTCCGCTGGAGATGGCGGCCCGGGCGATTTCCCAGGCTCGCTCGGCTTCCACATAGTCAATCGGCTGCTGTTGACCCCTCCAGACGATGGCGTCACGGCCGGATCGGAGATGATCCACCAGGTGCGGGTAACTTTCACGCAGGGCAGCGATTGCCGCGTCTTCGGTGTAGCCGCTGCCCCCCTTGAGCCATTGCAGAATCAGGACCCGATGGCTCTTGTCCTGGCTGATGCCGCGACCGATCGCCTGCAGAGCCTTGCCCAGGGCACTGGTGGATTTCCCCTTGCCCTCACCGGTGTAGATCTCGATGCCGGCGATGCCGGCGCTGTCGTTGGCTTCACGCCGGTGGGCCCGCATCTCCGAGTGCAGGTCGGCCAGTTGCACCAGCGATCGCGGCGCACCCCGACCGGTCACGATCACCTCCATGCCGGCCGGTTTGGCCGCCAGGGTGCGCACCACCTCCTCCACCTCCAGGAGCCCCAGGTCGAGCACCGGACTCAGTTCGTCGAGCACCACCACGGAATAGAGCGCGCTGGCGATCGCACCTCGCGCGATGTCCCAGCCGCGCTGCGCCTCCTGGCGATCGAAGCGGGTGGCCTCCTCAGCGCCGAAGTGGTCGCCACGGCCCGTGCGTACCTGATCGATCAGGTGGGGAAATCCCTGCTGCAGCGCCTCGATCGCGGCGTCCTCGTCGTAGGCGCGGCCTGGGCCCTTGAGGAAGCGCAGCAGCAGCACCCGGGTGCGCCTGCGTTCGCAGATTCCCAGGCCGATGGTGCGCAGCACCACCCCCAGGGCCGCCTGACTCTTGCCCTTGCCGTCACCGTCGTAGACGTGCAACTGGCCATGGCTGCGCTCATGACCGCCGGCGGCGGTGCGGATGCCGATGGCGCGGGACGGTGCACCGGAGGCCGCGCTGGAGGTCGGTGCCATGGGCTGGCCTTCTACGGTTGGATCTTAACGACCTCTGCCCCAGGCGATGAGCTCCCCGGCCCTGCACCCGTTGGTGGAATGTCTGCCACCGCCTCTGGAGCAGGCTCTCGCCGGCCTGCGCCAGAGCATCAAGGCGCTGGGCTCCACACTGGTGGCTTACTCAGGTGGCGTCGACAGTGCCCTGGTGGCGGCCATCTCCGCCGAGCAGCTGGGGGCTGATGCCGAAGCCGTTACGGGGGTCTCGCCTGCCCTGGCCCCCCATCTGCTGCGCGAGGCCCGCTCCCAGGCGGCCTGGATGGGCATCCGCCACCGTGAAGTGGCCACCCGTGAACTGGAGGATCCCGCTTACAGCAGCAACCCGATCGACCGCTGTTATGCCTGCAAGCGGGAATTGCATGGGCTGCTGGCCTCCCTCTCAGCCGGTGGGATTCAGGTGCTGGATGGGGTGAACCTCGACGACCTCGGCGATCACCGTCCGGGCATCCGGGCCGCCCGCGAGCGGGGGGTGGTTTCGCCCCTGGCCGAACAGGGCATCGACAAGGCCGCCGTCCGTCAGATCTCCCGGGCGCTGGGGTTCCCCTGGTGGGACAAGCCGGCCCAGCCCTGCCTGGCTTCGCGCTTTCCCTATGGCGAGCCGGTCACGGCGTCGCGGCTGCAGCGGGTGGCCGCGGCCGAAGACTGGCTGCGCAGGCGCGGACTGGAGCAGTTGCGGGTGCGCTGCCAGGGAGCGACAGCCCGTCTGGAAATTCCAGCTGCCCAGCTCGATGACCTGTTCAGCTGGCTGCCACGTCAGGAGCTGGTGGAAGCGTTCAGGGCCCTCGGTTTTGTGGCCGTGAGCCTTGATCTCGAAGGGCTGATCAGCGGCAAGCTCAACCGCGAGCACGGTCTGCAGCCAGCGGCCCCCGATCCGCTGACCTCAGATGGTTTCAGGCGGCCAGATCCAACGGTTCCCGGGCCTGGTCGCTGATCGCTTCAGGAGTTTCCCGGCGGAAGCTCTTGAGGTTGCAGCTGGATGCCTCCAGCTCTTCCCCCAGCACCTGGCAGGCCCGCTCAGGCATGGTGTGGTCGCCGCAGGTGAAGACATCCACCGCTGCATACCCCGATTCGGGCCAGGTGTGGATCGAGATATGGGACTCGGCCAGTAGAGCCAGGCCCGTGACCCCCTGCGGTTCGAAGCGGTGGGTGATCAGATTGAGCAGGGTGGCGCCGGCACGTTTCGCTGCAGTCGTGATGGCGTCCCTGAGAAAAGCTTCATCGTCGAGCTTCCCTGAATCGCAGTCGTAAAGCTCGAGGATGCAGTGTTTCCCCACCATGTCGCTGGTCGTGGGGGGTTGGGCTTGAAGGCTCTGGGGGCTTTGGGCTCCACTCCATCCCGGGTTGGGGTGGAGGCAGGGCAGGCTCTGGGTCATCGAATGCAGCCAAAGAGATCGCCATCCTACGCATCCCTTCAGATTTCTTACCGATTGGTCGGGGAATCCACCAGCTCCCCCCGGCTGATCCGCACCACCTGGGAGTCGCCCCCCTGCCAGGTGGCGCTGAACGAAGCCAGATGGGTGGCGCTCACCAGGCACTGGTGGCCTGTTCCCACCATCTCCAGTAGCAGCTCCTGCCGCCTCGGGTCCAGCTCCGCGAGCACATCGTCGAGCAGAAGCAGCGGTGGCTCACCCCAGAGCTGCTGCACCAGCTCCAGTTCTGCCAGCTTCAGGGCCAGCACCAGGGTGCGCTGCTGACCGGCGGATCCGAACCGGCGAGCCGGCTCCTCCCCCAGCAGCATCGCCACCTCATCGCGGTGGGGACCCACCTGGCAGGCCCCCAGCCGCCGTTCCTGCGGGCGCTGCCTTCTCAGTTGCTCCAGCAGCGCCTCCCGCCAGGGGGCCTCCGCTTCCTCCCCCTCCAGGCGACTGCCCGCCTGGTAGCGCAACTCCAGCCGCTCACGGCCACCACTGAGCCGTTCCTGCCAGGCTGCGGCCAGCGGTTGCAGGCGAACCAGGGCGCGGCGGCGACGTCGATGCAGCCGCGTGCCGATCAGGGCCATCTGCTGATCGAAGGCGTCGAGCAGTGACTGCAGCTGCTGCTCCCCCTGGCTCACGCCCCGGCGCAGCAACTGGCTGCGCTGGCGCAGAAGCCGGCCGTAGCGAGCCAGCAGCTCTGCGTACACCGGCTCCAGCTGCAGCACCACCCTGTCGAGCCACTGGCGCCGCTGGGAGGGCTCCCCCCGCACCAGCTCCAGATCGAGGGCACTGAAGCCCACGCACCGCAGGGGGCCCACCAGATCGAGCTGACGGTCGAGAGCCTTGCCGTTGCGGCGGGCCAGACGCCCTCCCTGGCGCCGCAGTTCCAGCTCCAGCTGATCGAGCGAAGACCCCGGAGCACCGAGTCCATGGCCTTGGCCGTCGCCGCACCAGCCGCGCACCAGCGCCCGGCTCTGGCCGTGACGGACCATGTCGCGGTCGTGACCGCTGCGGTGGGAGCGCAGGCTGCCGAGCAGCTCCACCGCTTCAAGCAGATTCGACTTGCCTTCTCCGTTGGCACCGATCACCAGCAGACGCGGGGCAGCGAGCTCGATCGAGAGCTGGGCGTAGTTGCGAAAATCAAGCAGCTCCAGGCGGTGCAGCCGAATGGGTCAGGAGCGACGTGCGGGTAAGCTACGACCACCGGGACAGGGATGACCTCCCCGCTCGGGCATGTAGCTCAGTTGGATAGAGCGTCAGATTCCGGTTCTGAATGTCGGGGGTTCGAGTCCCTCCATGCTCGCTTCACTCGGCTCCCCCAGCTGCTGCTCACGGCCCTTCTCCAGCACCAGTCCCATGGCGCGGATTCCGCCTGGATCCACCATGAACCCGTGCTGCTGAAGTGCTGAGAGCGCCTCAGGCGGGGCTGCCACCGAAATGCTGCAACCGCTGAGCTCACGGCGCAGGCGGCTCAGGGCGCCGTGCACCAGCACCGCCAGCACCGTCGACTGCTGGGGATCCAGAGGGCAGGCCGAGAGATCCCAGAGGTTGGCGTTGAGGGCCTGATCGCTGGTGGCCCTCACGAAACCCACCAACCGTCCCTGAGGATTGCGCACGCACAGCTGCCAGGCGCTGCGTTCCAGCACCAGAGCCAGGCGGGCTTCATCCCGTGGCGTCTCGCCGCAGTCCACCAGCAACAGGTTCAACTCCCCGGGCTCAGGGGCCTCGACCTCCGTTCGGTAGCCCTCGGGAAGCCGTGGGGCGGGCGGTTGACTGCGGAAGGGAATCAAGCGCGGCTCAACCGGTGTTGCGCATGCCCGCGGCGATGCCGTTGATGGTGAGCAGAGCTCCGCGCAGCAGTTCGCTGCGGCTGTAGGTGCGTCCATCCTGGCCTTCCCCGCTGCTGGCTTCGCTCATGGGGGGCTGTCGGTTCTGATCGCGCAGACGCCGCAGCAGGGCCACCTGCAGATACCCCAGGGGCACGATCGTCTGGTTCCGCAGCTCGACGGAGAGCTGCAGGGCCGGATCCCCATCGAGCAGGCGGGTGTGGCCCGAGATCATCAGCACCAGATCCCGGGTGAGCACGAATTCGGCAGCGATCACTTCGAAGATCCCCTCGAAGGCCTCGCGGTGGCTGGGGCGCCCCAGGGCCTGCACATAGTGGTGGGCCAGGTCGAGATCCACCTTGGAGAGGGTCATCTCCACCTTCGAGATCAGCATCCGGAAGAAGGGCCAGCGCTGGTACAGCAGCCGCAGCAACTCCAGCTGTCCGGGGTCCTCGGTCAGTTCCTCCTCCAGGGCCGCCCCAACACCGAACCAGCTGGGCAGAAGGAAACGGCTCTGGGTCCAGCCGAACACCCAGGGGATCGCCCGGAGGCTGGAGAGGTCCTTGGCGCCACTCTTGCGGCGGGCGGGGCGGCTGGAGATCTGCAGCTTGCTGATCTCCTCGATCGGCGTGACCTGCTGGAAGAACGCCACCAGGTCGGGGTTTTCATGCACCAGCCGGCGGTAATGAACCCTGGAGCGGGCCGCCAGGCGGCCCATCAACTCGTTCCAGGTGGGGGTGTCATCGACGCTGGTGCTCACCAGGCTGTTCTGCAGCACGGCTGTGGTCACCGTTTCGAGGTTGTAGAGCGCCAGTTCAGGCAGGGAGTACTTGGAGGCCAGCACTTCCCCCTGCTCGGTGATCTTGATGCGGCCGTTGAGGGTGCCACTGGGCTGGGCCAGGATCGCCTGGTAGGCCGGTCCGCCCCCCCGTCCCACCGAGCCACCACGGCCGTGGAAAATGCACAGGGCCACATCGTGCTCGCAGGCCAGCCGCTGCAGGGCGATCTGGGCCTTGTGAATTTCCCAGTTGCTGGAGAGGAACCCCGAGTCCTTGTTGCTGTCGGAATAGCCGAGCATCACCTCCTGAAGGGGCTTGTCGGATTCGGAGCTGCTGGCCAGCAGGGTTCGGTAGAAGGGTTCGCTGAACAGGCGTTGCATCACCGCCGGGGCGCGCTGCAGATCCTCCACCGTCTCGAACAGGGGCACCACCAGCAGCTGGGTCTGCACGGCCTTGGGGTCCACCAGACCGGCCTCCTTGGCCAGCAGCATCACTTCGAGCAGATCGGAGACCGTGTGCGCCATCGAGATGATGTAGCTGCGGCAGATGCGCGGGCCGAATTCCTCCTGCAGCCGCTGCAGCATGCGGAACACAGCGAAGGTTTCGTCGGTCGCGGGGCTCCAGCGGGCGGCTGGGGGCAGCAGCGGCCGCCGGGTCTGCAGTTCCTGGAGCAGCCACTGCACCCGCTGTTCCTCGTCCATGTCCCCGTAGGGGACGGGCAGTTGCAGGTAGCGGGTCAGTTCGTCGAGCGCATCGCTGTGGCGGGTGCTCTCCTGGCGGATGTCGAGACTGGCCAGGCAGAAGGCGAAGATGTGGACCTGGCTGAGCAGGGTCTGCAGGGGTGCACAGCTCAGGCCTGTGGTCTCGAGGCTGTCGCGCAGCAGTTCCAGGTCCTGGCGCAGCTCGTTCACCGAGCCGTAGTGCAGTTCGGGCGGGGCGGCGGCCATCGGCCCGGTGCCTGTGATCAGCACAGCCGGCCCGGCGTTGTCGCAGGGGGATTCCCAGCCGGCTTCGGCCAGCTGCTGGTTGCGCTGATGGGTCAGGCGCAACCGCTCCACGATGTAGCTGAGCTTGAGGCGGTAGGGCTCGAGCCGGTAACGGGCCGCCCGCTCCTCGTAGATCTCGGGGAACCGCAGGCGGTCCATCTCCAGAGACTCGAGCAGGGGGGCGCTCACCTGGGACCACTGCATCGAGATGCTCAGCTGGTCGCGCAGGCCCTGCACCGCCGTGATGTAGCGCTCGATCATCAGCTGACGCTGATAGCAGGCGGTACGCCAGGTGATGTCGGGGGTGACGGAAGGGTTGCCATCGCGGTCGGAGCCCACCCAGGAGCCGAAGGTGCAGAAGGCATCCCGCGGCGCCACCACGTCCGGGTAGCTGCCGCTGAGGGCATTGATGATGCGCTGGCGCAACAGCGGCATCGCATCGAAGAGCACCTGCTGGAAGTAGTGGAGCGCGTAGTCCACCTCGTCGAGCACCGAGGGTTTGAACTGGTGCAGCTCGTCGGTGCGCCACCAGAGCCGGATCTCCTCCTCCAGCTGCAGCCTGAGGCTGCGTTCGTCCTGCAGTTCGGTGGGACTGTCCTGCTGAAGGCGATGAATCAGTGCCGCCACGCGCCGCTGTTTGTGACGCACGGTATGGCGCACGATCTCCGTGGGGTGTGCCGTGAACACCAGGCGGATGTCGAGTTCCCGCAGCAGGTTCTCGATCTGGGCCGGAGGAACGTTCAGTCCCCGCAGCCGCGTGAACAGCTCCCGGAAGGTGGCGGGATCGGTCTGACTGGCGAGCGGGGGCGCGAAGGGATCGGGGCTGGTGGGAGGGGCGGTCTCCTGCAGGCTGGCGAGATAGCTGTCTTCCTCGATGTGCTGCTCGAGGATGTTCACCAGCTGGAAGTACAGGGAGAAGGCGCGGGCGGCCGCGATCGCCTCCGAGAGGTCCATCTCCCTGATCAGCTGGACGATGGCCGCGGTGGTATCCAGAGTTCCATCGGCGGCCTCCGTCGGGTCACTCAGCCGCTTGAGGCGCAGCAACCTCTCGGACTGATCGGGCGGACATTCGCTGCGCAGAACTGTTCGCCACAGGTCTTCGACCAGCTCCAGCCGCTCTCCCAGCAGCCTGGTGACACGGGGAGATGGAGCCGTTGGCACGGCCTGGGAAGCCTGGGCGAGAACGGCTGATGGGGCGGACAGGGGCTGCCGCATGGGGGCCGACGCAGGCGAGGAAGGCTCCATGATCATCCCAAAGGGTGAGAAGTCGCCGTGTTGCGTGGTGCTGGTTCCGCTTCCGCCAGCTGCATGGCCTCGGCTTCATCCGAGAGGATCTCAGCCAGAGGCAGGCCTTGGGCGTGCCTCTCCAGCCAGCGCATCGCTTCATTGCCCTGTCCCAGGATCAACTGGAGCGGCTCAAGCCAGGGGCTCAGGCCGAGCTCGGCGGCGAGGGGTGCCATCCCATCGAGCTCCCGTTGAATCCAGCTGGCGGCCTCGATCTCTTCCCCCGAGCGCCAGTCGCTGAGCGTGGCCTTCAGGCTCAGGCGGGCGGCGGCACGGTCGTTGCGGTCGGCAAGCTGGGCCAGCCGATCCGGCCCCAGTGAGCTGGCCAGCAGAGGATCGTGGGCCGCAGGATTCTCCAGCATCTGGAGCAGGCGCAGTTCCGCGAACACGGTGACGGCCAGGAGCTGGCGCGGTTGGCTGATCAGATCACAGATCCGGATCTCCAGCCGGTTGAGGTCGTGGGGTCGATTCTCCCCATTGGGTCGCACGGAGGTCCAGAGATGACGCACGTTGCGCATGGACCCGGCGGCCAGCTGGGCCTCCATCCACTGGATGTAGTGCTGATGATCGAGAAACAGCGGCACCCTGGCCGGCGTGAGCGGAAACTGCAGCCAGCGCTGGGAGTGGGCACCGGTGACGACCCCATCGAGGAAGGGTGAGCTGGCACTGAGGGCCAGCAGCAGGGCCCCCTCGCAGCGCAACAGCCGACAGCCGGCGAACAGGCCGTCCATCTCGGTGAGCCCCAGGTTGATGTGCACACTGGCGGTCACCACCCGGGTGCCGTAGGTGGCCTCGATGTAGCCGTGGTAGGGGTTGGTGGGATCGGAGCGCTCGAAGCGCCGGCTGTCCCCGCGGCTGAGGGTGCTGCCTGGGAGCAGCGTCAGGCTCCGCTCGTTCAGCCAGCGGCGCAGGCGTCTGCGGGGCTCCAGCAGCAGCTCCAGCTGGTGGCCGTAGTCGGCATCCGGCGAGGTGATGTACTCGAGGTTGCGGTGGTCGGGTTCGGTGACGAAGCCCTCCAGATCGGTGGCGGCCTGCTCCGCCACGCCCACCACCGTGCCGTCGGCCCTGCCGGTGAACAGTTCCACCTCGAAGCCCTTGAGCAGGAGACGATCGTTCATGAACCGCTTCCCTGCAGGCAGGCCAGAGCCTTGAGCAGGCCGCGGGCCTTGTTCAGGGTTTCCTGGTATTCGGCGGCCGGCTGGGAGTCGGCCACCAGTCCTGCGCCGGCCTGCACCTGCACCCGCCAGCCACCTGCGCCGTCGGGGAGCACCACCATGGTGCGGATCGTGATGGCGGTGTTGAGGGCGCCGGCCAGATCCACCGCTCCGTAGACCCCGGAATAGGGGCCGCGGGCATCCGGTTCGTGGGCGTGGATGAGCTGCATGGCCCGGATCTTGGGCGCGCCGCTGACTGTTCCGGCGGGGAAGGCGGCCTTGAGCAGATCCCAGACGTCCTGGTTGGGATCGAGCAGGCCCTCCACCTGACTGACGATGTGCATCACGTGGGAGTAACGCTCGACAACCATCAGCTCGGTGACCCGGACACTGCCCGGCCTGCAGACCCGGCCCAGGTCGTTGCGACCCAGGTCCACCAGCATCACGTGCTCGGCGCGCTCCTTGGGGTCGGACAGCAGCTCCTGCTCCAGAGCCAGGTCCTCGGCCTCGTCGGCTCCGCGGGGGCGAGTGCCGGCGATCGGGCGCAGTGAAGCCTGGATGCCGCCGGTCACCGGTTCGGCCTTCACCATCACCTCCGGGCTCGAGCCGATCAGATACCAGCCGCCGAAGTTGAAGAAAGCCATGTAGGGCGATGGGTTCACCATCCGCAGGCTGCGGTACAGCTCGAAGGGATCCCGATGGATGCGCGTCTCCAGCCGTTGGCTGAGCACCAGTTGGAACACGTCACCCGCGGCGATGTGCTCCCGGGCGGCCACCACCGCCGCCTCGAAATCGGCCTGGGTTCGGTTGCTGCGGGTGTCCAGGTCCTGCTCGGGCTCAGCCTCCCACTGCAGGGGTGTGACGCCAGCCGGCAGGGGGCCGTGCATGCGCTCCTCAAGCGACTGAATCCTGGCGGCGGCCTCAGCGTAGGCCGCCAGGGGATCGGCCCCAGTGCTGAGGTCGGCATAGGCCACGGCCGTGATCTGTCGCTTCACCTGGTCGAATACCAGCAGGCTGTCGGCCAGCATCCAGCAGCCGTCGGGAGGGCCCTCGGGATCACTGGGATGGACCGGCACGCTGGGCTCGATCCAGCGGATCAGCTCATAGCCCCAGAAACCGAACAGTTGCCCCAGGGGTGGCAACCCGGGGATGACCGTGGGATGGATCGAGGCCAGGCAGCCAGCCAGCAGCTCGAAGGGATTCCCTTGAAACTGCGTCTGGCGGCCATCGCGCCAGCACTGCTGTCCGCTGTCTCCGCGGGCGGTGAAAGTCCAGACCGGATCGGACACCACGACGCTCCAGCGCCCCAGCCGCTCGCCCCCCTCCACCGACTCCAGCAGCACGCCATGGCTGCTGGAGGCCCCCACCTTCAGCCAGGTGGTGAGAGGGGTTTCCAGATCAGCAGGCCAGCGCTTCCAGAGAGGGATGAAGGTGCTGTCGTTGCCGTCCGCCGCCTGGGCAAGGAATGCGTTGCGATCGGGGAAGGGCATCACAGCAACGGGCAGACAAAAAAAACGGGGCACCCGGCCCCGCCTTTCTAAGGGTTGGAGGAATCAGGCCAGAGGGCCGATCCCCCAAGGAGATTCCAGGATGGATCAAGAAGCGCACCCAGGCCCGGAATTCAGGAATCGAAGGTGTTGCGGCCGGAGAACTTGAGGGTGGAGGGATCGGGGTTCTCTCCGATGCTGCGGGGGTTGTGACCCACGATCGGACGACCTTCGTTCACTTTCTCGGGGAAGACACCATCTTTGGGGTGCAGGTATTCGGTATCACCGCCGGGGAAGATGCGGTAGATCTTGAAATCCTCGATGCGTGGCTTGAACTTGGTACGCAGCTGGGTACCGAGGGCAAGGCACTGCTCCTTGCGGGAGAAGTACATGATGTTCTCGCCTTCGTTCATCTCTGCAGCTCCACCGGTGGGAAGCTCAAACACCTGGCCCTTGGCGCTGGTCCAGGTGATGGCGTACTTCTCCTCGGTTTCGGCGGAGTTGAGCAGACCGCCCGTGCTGCCGATGGACTTGGGAAGTTGACCGCTCAGCGCCGTTGCTGTCATGGCTGTTGGGGGTGTTGAGTCGGCGGACCCGTCGGGGAGTCGGCGGACCATGTCGGCTGGAAGCTAGCACTGCAATCTTGGCCCCCCTGGCTGCTGCCCCGCTCTC
Source organism: Synechococcus sp. BSA11S (assembly GCF_014224355.1). Lineage (GTDB taxonomy): Bacteria > Cyanobacteriota > Cyanobacteriia > PCC-6307 > Cyanobiaceae > Regnicoccus_A. The sequence continues at coordinate 254,863 of NZ_VNWP01000001.1, forward strand.
TTCACACCCGTCAACAAACGTCTGTGTCGTGGACGGTTTCACCCCCCGCCACGGGAAAGAACACGGTCAGACCCTGGCCGGCCCGTTCCGTGAAACGTCCTCCCAGGCTGTGGAAGAGGCGCTGGGTGGCCTGGCGGCTCAGTTGCAGGCTGCCCGTGAGGGGATTCCAGCGCAGCACCGGACCAACATCGTCGGCCGTGTCTTCTTCGGGTGTGCTGGCCAAGGTCGTTGCGCCCCCGGGCGGTTCGGTGCAGCGCAGCTGCAGCTTCAGGCGCGAGCCTGCGGGTTGCAGGCGGATCAGCACCGTGCTGCCCGAGGGCAGACTGCGGATGAAGCGATCCACCAGCCCCCCAAGCATCGTCTCGAGCCGGTTCGGGTCGCTCAGCACCGGTGGCAGCTGGCCGCTGATCGCCAGCTCCAGTTTCAGTCCACGGCGCCTCAGCTGCCGTTGCCAGAGCTCTTCGAACCCTTGCAACAGCTCGGCCAGGTCGGTGCGGGCCAGGGTCTGGTGGGGCCGTGGCCGCCGCTGCAGCTCGGCGGCATGGAAGATCAGGCCGAAACGGTCGATCTGTTCGCTGCATTCCCCGTCGATCTGCTCCAGCCGTTGGCGAACCACAGGCGGCAGGTCGGTGCGCCGCAGCACCGAGCGGATCAGGGTGCGGATCGTGGCCAGGGGCGTGCGCACCTCGTGGGTGAGGGCCTCCAGCAGGGCCAGTTCCCCGTTGCTCACCGCCCGGTCGTCTTCCTGACCCTGCACCAGGGGCTGCAGAGTCAGGCTCGGGGCCATCGCCGCCAGCCGCTCAGCCAGCCTCGGCCAGAAGCGCAGTGCTGTGCTCTCCTCGCTGCGCAGGGGGCCGAGCTCCTGGAGGGCCTTGCGCAAGCGCAGGGCCGACCGGGGGTCCGTGGCCCTCAGGCGCTCATCCACCAGAGCCAGGGTTTCCGAGAGGGTGGTGGGATCGAAGCGAAGCACCAGCCGCCGCTGCTGTGGGCTGCCTTCGAGGGCCATGGCCAGCTGCAGCTGGGGCGTGATCAGTACGAGCAGGGGGTCTGTGCCGTCTTCGGGCTCCAGGGCCAGGCGTTCGTAGGGGTTGGCGCCGCCGGGGGGGCCTGGTTTCGCTGCGGATTCCGCTCCGGGCAGCAAGGGACCTGATGGGCGCAGGCCAGTGCCGATCTGAGCCGGAGCCCACACCCAGCCCTGCAACTGCTCCAGCAGCGCGGGCTCGTAGAGGGCCGGCAGCGGTGAGGCCAGCCAGACGCCCCGCAGCGGTTGCAACGGAAGCAGGAAATCGTCCTGCAGGGTGGCCAGCGCGGCCCACCACTGGCGCCGCACCGTGTCGTCATCGCTGCGGCCCGGCGGGACTCCCTGCGACAGCCTGGCCTGCAGGACGGCCAGGCTCACCATCGCCGATGGGGCGCTCGGCCATGGCGGGACACCGAGGCGCACAGCCCCAGGGAGATGAAGTTGACGAGCATCGCCGAGCGCCCGTAACTCAGCCAGGGCAGGGGAATGCCGGTGATCGGGCCCAGGCCGATGGTCATGTTGATGTTCACCACCACCTGGAACATCAGCATCGCCCCGATGCCCACAACCACCAGGGATTCGTAATCGTTGCGTGCCCCCCCGGCGATCTGGAGGAGGCGCCACATCAGCACCACGAAGCCCACCACCACCAACATCGAGCCGATGAAACCGGTTTCCTCCCCCAGGGCACTGAAGATGAAATCGGTGTGCTGCTCAGGGATGAAGCGCAGCAGGGTGAGATGACCCTGCATCAGGCCGGTGCCCCAGAGCCCCCCCGAGCCGATGCCCACCGTGCTCTGCAGGAGGTGGTAGCCACCTCCGAGGGGATCCTGGGAAGGATCGAGAAACATGGTCAGCCGCGCTCGCTGGTGCTCCTTGAGGCCGTGGGACCAAAGCCAGGGGGTGCCCAGGGCGAACACCCCCTGAATCAGAACGGTGAGGGAAGCCGCCTGGGCCTTCCAGGGGAGGCTGCGCCAGGCCAGCAGGCCCATGGCGGGGATCCAGGCCACCAGCGCCCAGGGAATGGTGCCGGCGAGGATCGCTGTGACCAGTGGCGAGAGCAGGAGCAGCAGCCAGGCCCCGGGCATCCCCGACCAGAACATCATCACCAGCAGCAAGGCGCCGAACACCAGGGAGGTGCCCAGGTCGGGCTGGACGAACACCAGCAGCCAGGGCACGCTGATCATCGCCACGGGGCGGATCAGATCCACCGGACGCTCCACAGGATGGCGGGCGAGCACCCCAGCCAGCAGCAGGATCGCGGCCACCTTGGCGAATTCCGAGGGCTGCACGTTGAAGCCGGCGATGTTGATCCAGCTCTGGGCACCGAGGGCGCTCACCCCCACCACCCGTACTGCCACAAGGCTCGCCACCATGACCCCATAGATCAGCCAGCGGAACGGCTGGTAACGCTCCAGCGGGATCCGGGCCAGCACGAGGGCGAGGCCCAGGCCCACCGCCGCGGTGATCCAGTGCTGGTACCAGACGGCATAGGGGGCCTGGCGCTGGGTGCTGGCGATCAGGAGGCCGGCCACTGCCACCATGGCCAGGGGAATGCCCCACAGCACCAGATCCACCCCCTCGAGAGGCCGCCGCCGGGACGGCCGCGCCGTCGAGAACATGCTGCGCCGGGTGCCCAGCCAGGCCATCGTGATCAGGCGGCGGCCAGGCTGAGGCTGGTGATCCGCTGGGCCAGGGACTGGAAGGCGCGGGCAGTGGCCGACTCGGGTCGAGCGATCACCACCGGCCTGCCCTGGTCACCCCCATCCACCACGGCCATCTCGAGGGGCAGCTCGGCCAGCAGGGGCACGTTGGCTTCGGCGGCCAGGGTGGCCCCACCGCCACTGCCGAAGATGGCGTAACTGGCCTCGGGCCTGTCGGGGGGGATGAAGGTGCTCATGTTCTCGACAACGCCCAGCACGGGAACACCCATCTGCAGGAACATCGCCAGGCCGCGGCGGGCGTCCTGCAGGGAGACCCGCTGGGGTGTGGTCACGATCACCACGCCGGCCATCGGCACCGCCTGGGCGAGCGTGAGCTGGGCATCGCCGGTGCCGGGTGGCAGGTCCACCACCAGCACGTCGCGCTCCCCCCAGTCGGCCTGGTAAAGAAACTGACGGATGATGCCGTTGAGCATCGGGCCCCGCCACACCACCGGTTGGTTCTCCTGGATCAGCAGGCCCATCGACACCATGCCGATGCCGCAGGTCTCGATCGGCACCAGCACCTGCTCGTTGCCGCTGCCGCGCACCTCCGGGGTGCGGTCGGCCACCCCGAGCATGGTCGGGGCGTTCGGGCCGTAGATGTCGGCATCCAGCAGACCCACCCGAAGACCGCTCTGGGCCAGGGCGCAGGCCAGGTTCACCGCCACGGTGCTTTTGCCCACGCCTCCCTTGCCACTGCTCACGGCGATGATCCGGCCCACGCCGGGGATGCCCTGGCGCTCGGGCAGGTTGCCGCCGCCACCGGGGCCGTGGCCCGCGCCACCGATCGGTGACCCCTCAGGCCGCCCGCCTCCGCTGGGCTGGGCCAGCTCGATCTGCACTTCCTCGATGCTCTCGAGCGCCATCAGCGCCGCGCGGGCTTCGGCGGCGATGCGCTCCCGCTGGCTGGTGGCATAGCCCGGCAGGGCCAGGCTGAAGACCACACGGCTTCCCTGGGGACGCACCTGCTGGATCCAGCCCAGTTCGAGCAGACTCTGCCCCGTGCCCGCATCGCAGAGGGGCTCAAGGGCGGCAAGGGCCTGTTCAGCGGTGGCCATCCATGGGTGCCGGCATCAGGGACGATCCTAGGGGCCGCCCCCATGACAGAGGCTCTCGAAGGCTTGTGCGCCGGTTCGGCTGGCTGGAATGGTGGAGAGGTTTCGGACGTCCGGCGGGGCGTGATCCTCAGTGGTGGAGCAGGGACAGACGGGTGTGGCCGGTGGGGAGCAGGGCCGGGAAGTGCCAGAGCCCCTGCAGCGCCCCCCGGCCGATTCCCGCGCCCGTGCCCGCGCCCTGCTGATGGGCCTGCAGGACAGCATCTGCACGGGCCTGCAGGCCCTTGATGGCGAGGGGGTGTTCCAGGAGGAGAGCTGGGAGCGGCCGGAGGGGGGCGGAGGTCGCTCGCGGGTGATGAAGGCCGGGCGGGTCTTCGAGCAGGGCGGCGTGAATTTCTCCGAGGTGGAGGGTGACCAGCTCCCTCCATCAATCCTCAGCCAGCGGCCGGAAGCCGCCGGCCAGCGCTGGTTCGCCACCGGCACCTCGATGGTGCTCCATCCCCGCAGCCCCTACGTGCCCACGGTGCACCTCAACTACCGCTATTTCGAGGCGGGGCCGGTGTGGTGGTTCGGCGGCGGCGCCGACCTCACGCCCTACTACCCCTTTCTCGCGGATGCCCGTCACTTTCACCACACCTTGAAGGGGGCCTGTGACAGTGTCGATCCCACGCTGTATCCGGTGTTCAAGCCCTGGTGCGACGAATACTTCTTCCTCAAGCACCGCGGTGAAACCCGGGGAGTGGGCGGCATCTTCTACGACTACCAGGACCACGGTGGAGCCCTCTACAAGGGGCAGGATCCCAGCGGTCGTGCTGCGGCCATGGCCGCAGCCACCGGCCCGGTCCCCCACAGCTGGGAGCAGTTGTTCCAGCTGGCGAGCGCCTGTGGCAACGCCTTTCTGCCCAGCTATGTGCCGATCGTGGAGAAGCGGCACGGCACCCCGTACGGGGAGCGGGAACGCCAGTTCCAGCTCTATCGCCGTGGCCGTTATGTGGAGTTCAACCTGGTGTTCGATCGCGGCACGATCTTCGGCCTCCAGACCAACGGCCGCACGGAATCGATCCTGATGTCGCTGCCGCCGCTGGTGCGCTGGGAATACGGCTACGGCCCCGAGCCCGGCAGTCGCGAGGCCCTGGTCACGGAGGTGTTCACCAAGCCCCAGGACTGGTTCGGAGATGCCGCTCTGGAGGACCTCTGTCGGGCCCGGGGTGCCTTTGGCTGAATCCCTGGCCCTGGCCAGGTGCCGCCCGCAGTTGCTCAGGGGCGGGTTGTTGCCGGGTTACCGAGGGAGGTGGCCGGCAGAGTCGTCGGTCGGGGGCTGAGGCCCTGCTCCAGGGCCAGAACCACCCGCTCGGCGATGGCGTTGAGGGCTGAATCCCGGCTGCGGGGATCCCTCAGAGCCGATTCCAACGGACTCTCCAGCTTGCCGATCTCGAGGATGGCAATGCCGCGGCGGGGCGCACCAAGGCCGCCTCTGAACGCGAAGGGAAAAGCCCCGAAGGAGGCCGCCAGGCTTTCGTCGAGCAGGGTGGGAGCCTGATGCAGCGGCGGGATCAGCCCCGAGCCGAAGCCGTCGGGTCCGTAGGCGTCGTAATGGATCTCCATGGCGTACCCACCGCGGCGCACATGGGCCTTGCCCACACTCCAGTTGGTGCGGGGATCATCGCCGTCGGCGATGGTGCGCTGCGAAGGGACGTAGAGGCGGATCGGCAGACCGCGCCGGCGGCCGATCGCCACGACCCGCTCGGCGGTGCGCAGATTCCAGTAGAGCTCGTCGCGGATGCCAGGCTGCATCGGCCGGGCTCCGAAGCGATCCACCGCTTCACCACTGGTGCCGGACCCTTCCATTCCCTGGGAATCGGCGTGGCCTGCCATCACCAGGATCGGCGTGCCAGACGCCAGGGATCTGCGGCCGATCCAGTCCTTGCTCAGGGGTGAGCGTGGGCCGGTGAGCGGGTCAATGGCCAGACGTGCCGGGGCTTCAGCGGCGCTGCCCAGCACCAGCACAAGTCCCAGCCCCAGCAGGGCCAGGCCCAGGGACCTTGGTCGTGCCCGGAATGGGCGTCGGGCTGGAGCCTTCGGGAGGAGTCGCATGGCCTGGGGGTCAGATGGGTGAACTGAGCAGGGTGCCGTCACTGGCCAGCTGCAGCCTTGGTCCCAGTTCCAGTTCCAGGGCAATCAGCTCGTCGCGGTGAGCCCTCAACTGCAGTTGGCTGAGGGAGGCGTCGTCGGCGCTGATCAGGCGCAGTTCCACCAGTTCCTGACGAGCGGCCCGCTTGCGGTAGATCAGTCCCGCGAGAGGCCCGAGCAGGGCCAGCAGCAGCGGCCACCAGCCCAGCATCGGCAGCAGCTGGCGGAGCACCAGGCCCAGGCAGGCCGCTCCGACCGTACCCAGCAGCGTCAGCAGCAGGGCCAGGGTGCCGCTGGCCCCCACCTGGCCACGAAAGCGCAGCACCCGCCGCTCGGCATCCCCCGCTTCGGCCTGCCAGCCCCGTTGCCTCAGCCACTGGCTGAGGCCGTCGAGCACCTCCAGGGCCGGCCTCGGGGATTGCACCTCCACCACCGTGGTGCGGTCCTTGCTTGCGGCCCGCAGGAAGAAGACCAGGCCGATGGCCAGCAGCAGGGTCAGCAGCAGGGTGGACCCCAGGGCAGGGGACAGGGTCGAAGGCACGCGGGCAATGCAGGACGGAAGCGACTCATTCTCCCCCTTTCGGCACGATGGCGTCGTTTGCTTCTGCCCTGATGTCCTCGACTCCCGGCTCCGCCCCTCACCGGTTTGCCGTCTTCGACGGGGATCTCGACCCTGAATGGCACGGGCTGCTCGCTCAGGCCCCCGCCCTGGCGGTGGACACCGAGGCGATGGGTCTGGTTCATGGGCGGGATCGCCTCTGCCTGGTTCAGATCGCCGACCACCTCGACAACGTCTGCTGCATCCGCATCGCTCGGGGCCAGCGGCAGGCGCCGCGTTTGCAGGAGTTGATGGAAAGCCCGGCGATCGAGAAGGTGTTCCATTTCGCCCGCTTCGATCTGGCGGCCCTGGGGGAAGGCCTCGGCATCGCCGTGGCTCCGGTGTTCTGCACCAAGGTGGCCAGCCGCCTGGCCCGCACCTACAGCTCCCGCCACGGGCTGAAGGAGGTGGTGCAGGAATTGGTGGGTGTGGAGCTCGACAAGCAGTCCCAGAGCAGCGACTGGGGCCGGGTCGAGGACCTGGGAGAAGCCCAGCTGGCCTATGCGGCCAACGACGTGCGTTATCTGCTCGGCGCTCGCCAGGCCTTGGCTTCCATCCTCGAACGGGAGGAGCGCCTCGAGCTGGCCCAGCGCTGTTTTGCCTGCCTGCCGGTCTTCGCCGAGCTCGATCGCAGCCGTTTCGGCTCGGTGTTCGAGCATTCCTCTTCGTCCCGCTGAAGGTCCCTGACCCCCGGCTCAGAAGGGCAGCGGCGATCAGTCCTCGAGGATGAAGCCGCTCTCGTCGTCTTCGGCGACCAGGAGTGCATCCAGCAGTTGGCCCTGAGTCCTGGCTGCCCCCTGGGATTCCTGGATCATGCGCTCAGCGATGGCGACGCGCCCGCCTGTCTCCCGGGTCCCTTCCCGCGCGGCCTGCTGGTCGACCCGGCGGCGGGCCGCGGCGATGCTGACCCCCAGCAGGGTGGCCAGCTGACCGGTGACGGTGGCGTAAGCCCGGTCGATGGGAGCTGGCATGGGGGTGAGCCTGGATGGTGGGAAGTTCCATCATCCCTGGGGCTGTGACAGCAGCTTCCAATCCACAAGGGCCGCCAGCCGTTCGCTGCCGCCGGCGTCCCCCATCCGCCGCCGGCCGATGCAACCGCGCTGGCGGCGCAACTGGGCATCTTTGAGCAGCCGATCCAATTCACCAGCCAGCTCCAGGGGTGAGGTACAGACCCGAACGCCCCCCCCCAGAAGCCGGCTCTGCCGGCGGGCAAAACCGCGCTTGAACTGAGGACCTGGGCCCGGCATCGAGAGCACGGGCACCCCGAGCCCCACCAGTTGTTCGGTGGCGGTTCCAGCCGTGGCCAGGCCCACCTCCCCCCAACCGGCCCAGCTCTCGAAGCAGCCCTGCCCGAGCAGCACAAGCCTTTGCTGGAGACCCCAGGCCGCGCTGGCGCCGCAACCAGGCGTGATCGGCACCTGGGTGTAACCCTGGGCGCGCAGGAGTGGATCGAGATCCTGGCGACTGGGGCGGGAGCCGGTGGGGCAGAGCACCACCTGCGGCTCCAGGGTTGGCAAACAGGCCAGGCCTTCCAGCAGCCGCCGGGCATTGCCGAGGGCCTCCGGCAGGCGGCTGCCGCAGAGCAGCACGATTCTCCTCCGCTGCCGTAACGGCTCAGGCAGAGGAGCCGGATCAAGCCCGTCCATCATCGGGTTGCCTGGTGCAAGAGCCGCCACCCCCCGGCGTCTCAGTCCCCTGGCCGTCAGACCATCACGGACCGCCACCAGCTTGGCGCGGCGATCAGCCATCAGCGCCCATTCCCACGGATCCCATTCGCTTCCCTTGCACCGGTGGTAGCGATCGGCCAGGGGGTCGCGATCAGGACCGCTGCGCCAGGTGTAATCGCTCTTGGGTGTTCCCAGGAAGCCATAGGGTGCGCCGCTGCCCCAGGCCAGCAGCAGGGGCAGCAGATCCCCCACCGCCAGAATCGGATCGCCTGCATCGCCCCAGCGGCGCACCAGCTGCCACTGGCGCCAGCTCAGAGCGGGCAGTCCCGCCCTCAGGTCGTGGAGCAGAGCGGGAAGACTCTGGTTGCTGAAGCCACCGCTGGGCAACCGCTGGCGTGGTCCCACCTGCTGCAACCAGCCGTCCTGTTCAGCCTTCCGGTAGACCTCCCCCTCCCCCACAAGGGGCAGGGCGCACAGCTGCATCGCCGGACGTCGTTCGCGCAGGGCTCGCCCGATGCGCAGGGCGATCAGATCCTCCCCATGGCCATTGCTGAGCAGCAGCAGCCGGGCAGGCTGTGAACGGCTGATACGATCCGCAGTTCCGGGGTTCACCCCTGGAATGGCGGCATGGCCAAGTGGTAAGGCAGAGGATTGCAAATCCTTTATCCCCAGTTCGAATCTGGGTGCCGCCTCTGATTCCGATCCCGACGGCATTCCGCTAGGGGGTCGTTCACAGTTCAGCTCTGGCCGACCAGCGCTCGCCCGAGAGAGCCCTGGCTTCGCAGTGCACGTCGTGCTTCTCGACCTTGCAGGTGCCATCGGCGGGCCAGGCGCTGGGCAGGCCGGTGGGCAACCCACGCTGGTCGAAGCCCAGTTCACTGACGCTGGTGACCTCGGTGCTGAGGGGGCCATCCAGGCGGCAGCGTCCTTCGCGGCAGTTCAGGCCGGCCGCCCCATCCTTGACCACCCCCACGAAGGTGACCAGGTTGCTGGTGATCTCGCCACTGCCGGGGCCGACGAAGCGGATGTTGAGCAGTCCTTCCCGGTTCTGCTCGAAGCGCAGCTCTGAGCAGGGTCCGGGGCTGGCGTCGGAGAGGTTGCGCTGGCAGGTCCGGGTGGCGCGTTGCACCCGGCCGAAGTCAACGGGGGGGTTCTCGGCCGCCAGCAGATCGCCCCCTTGGGGAAGCAGGCTGAGCAGGGCCCCGGCCAGCAGTGGCGCCAGCTGGCGGAAGCCTGTCCTGGGGCGGGGCTGGCACTTGAGCGGCTTGGAACTGGTGGTGTCGGCCAAGGAGGTCCCGCGTGCAGGGCTCCCATTCTGGAGCTGCAGGGTGTTCGGAAGGGTGGGGAGTGACGTGGCCGTGTTCAGTAGTCCGAGTCGGCCACGCAATAGCCCTGGCAGCTGATGCCATTGCTGGCGGTGCGGCCACAGTGATGGCAGAGCACCGGGTCACCGGCCGGCTTCGAGCCGGGTGCCTCCCTCCCCGGGGGGGTCTGGGCCTGCGGCTCAGGTTGCGTCTGGGTCGAGGGGGATGGGGAGGTCATGCTCCGATCATGGCGAGGTCGCTTGCAGCCCGGAGAGTCCCATGGCGCAGTCCGTCTCGATCGGCGTGGGCACCTGGGCCTGGGGAAACCAGTTCCTCTGGGGCTACCGGCCCGAGCTCCATGACGCGTCTCTTGAGGCCACCTTCCGGAGGGCGGTGGCCCTGGGACTTCATTTCTTCGACACGGCCGATTCCTATGGCACCGGCCGTTTCACGGGCCGCAGCGAGCAACTGCTCGGTCGATTCCTGAACGCCATGCCTCAGGAGCGGCGCCATCAGCTGTGTGTGGCCACCAAGCTGGCCCCGTTCCCCTGGCGGCTGGGTCGCCGTGGCTATGACCGCGCCTTCCAGTCCTCCCGCCAGCGGTTGGGTGGCCAGCTTGATCGGGTGCAGCTCCACTGGAGCACGGCCCGTTATGCCCCCTGGCAGGAGGGCCCCCTGCTGGATGGACTGGCGGATCGGGTGGTGGCCGGGGATGTGGCCAGCCTGGGGGTCTCGAACATGGGGCCTCGTCGTCTGGCGCAGGTGCAGCGGCGACTGGCCGATCGGGGGGTGCGCCTGGCCAGCCTTCAGGTGCAGGTGTCGCTGCTGGCGCCAGAGGCTGTGACCAGCGGGGATCTGGCGGCGTGTTGCCGGGATCTGGGGGTGGACCTGATTGCCTACAGCCCACTCGCCCTCGGACTGCTCAGCGACCGGAGCTGCGCGGGGACGGAGGGTCCCAAAGGAGCCCGGGGGCTGCTGTTCCGTCGACTTCGGCCCCGGATCGAATCCTTGTTGGTGCTGATGCGGGGAATCGCGGATGACCGTGGGGTGCCGGTGAGTCAGGTGGCCCTGAACTGGTGCCGGGCCCATGGGGCGATGCCGATCCCAGGCCTTCGCACACCTGAGCAGGCGGAGGCCGCGGCGGGGGCCCTGAGCTGGCAGATGGACGACGCTGAACGCGCTGCCCTCGATCGCCAGGCCCTGGCCCTGCCGGTGAGGATGCCGGCGAATCCCTTCCTGAGTGATTGAACGCTCAGGGGGAGTCCGCGTCGGCCGGGGGGCTGGAGGGGTCGGGAGAGAGCACCACGGGCAGAACGTCGGCCGTCGGAAGCCGTATCACCTGAGCAGGCCTCCCGGCCAGGGGATCCGTGGGGTTGGTTATGGCGCTGGCCTCGCTGCCCTGGTCGGCCTGCCTGGGCATGGGGGCATCACAGGCGGTAAGGGCTTCCTGCAGCAGGGAGTCGAATGTGGCTCCCGGCAGGCGATGCCGGGAGATTTCCAGGAAGGCCCGCGCCAGCGACTCCCCTGCGGCCGCTCGCAGGGCTGGATTGTTGCGCCTGTCGCACTGCTCGTCTTCGATGGCCTGAAGGAAGCGCTCGGTGACACTCCGTTTGGTGCTGGCTCTGATCTGGGTCTCCTGCTCGATCGGCTGGAGGCTGGTCAGCTGATCGAGTTCCTCGAGGCGGCGGTTGAGACTCTCCAGCACTCCCTGAGCCTCCTTCGCCACCCGTGAGAGCTGGCCATCGGAGAGGCGGGGAAGGTCAGCCACGTAGACCTTCCCATGGTCGCGAAGGGTGAGATAGGTGGGTCTGCTGGCTCCTGAACGGGTCTGGGGAGGAGCGTTGAGCCGCCGGGGTGGAGCGGCGGGCTGAGGCCCCGCTGAACTGCGCCGTCGGGTGGTGCGGCTGCCGGAGCTGTGCATGGGTAGAAGCGTATGGATTTTCGGGTGCGCCGCCGGCGATCAGGCGCCGAGCAGGCCCTTGCAATCTGCCAGGACGGTGGATGGGCTGGTCAGTACGGCAAACCCGCCAGGGGTTCCACACCAGCATCGCCCGGCTCCACCACTCCCAGGGGCCAGGCCTGGTAGGAGTGCTGCCTGCAAACGTCGAGGGTGCGGGACACAGCAGACTCCGGCACCACGAGGCAGAAGCCGACGCCCAGGTTGAAGGTGTTCCAGAGATCCGCTTCCGGGACCTCGCCTGCGACCTGGAGCCAGCGGAACAGCTCCGGCCGCTCCCAGCTGGTGGTCTCGATCCGGCCATGGGTTCCAGGCGGCAGGCAGCGGGGGAGGTTCTCGGGCAATCCTCCGCCGGTGATGTGGGCCATGGCATGAAGAGGGATAGCCGCTTCCTGCAGGGCCTTCACCAGGGATCCATACAGGCGGGTGGGTTCCAGCAGGGCCTGGATCACCGGAGGACCACCGTCTGGCAAGCGGGCGGTCTCACCGCTGCCGGTGCTCTCCAGGATCCGTCTCACCAGGCTGAACCCATTGCTGTGAACCCCACTGCTGGCCACGGCCAGGATCCGGTCACCAGGTCGTACCCGGTGGCCATCGATCAGCTCCTCCTCCTCCACCACGGCCACACAGAAACCTGCCAGGTCGTAGCGGCCTGGGCTGTAGAAGCCCGGCATTTCCGCCGTTTCGCCGCCAAGCAGGGCGCAGCCGCTCCGGCGGCAGCCGTCGGCGATCCCCTCCACCACCAGCGCCATGGCCTCGGGAGCGAGCTTGCCGGTGGCGATGTAATCCAGGAAGAAGAGTGGTTCCGCTCCGCTGGTGATCACGTCGTTGACGCACATCGCCACCAGGTCGATGCCGACGGCGTGGTGGTGGCCGTGGGCCTGGGCCAGCTCGAGCTTGGTCCCGACCCCATCGCTGCCGGCCACCAGCAGGGGGCGCCGCAAGCCCTGCGGCAACCGGCACAGCCCTCCGAATCCTCCGAGGCCGCCGAGCACCTCAGGGCGCCGTGTGCTCTCGACGCTGGAGCGGATCCGCTCGACGAAGGCCCTGCCTGCGGCCACATCCACTCCGGCGGCGCGGTAATCCATGGCGTTGCTCCTGCTGGGCGGATCCAGATCACCGCTGATCCTCCGATGCCAGCGGGTCAAGGGGTGATCACGGCCAGCACCGCCGCGAAGGGGCGCTCGATCGGGAGTCGCCTGCTCGACTGTCACAAGAATTGATCAGTTGCGCTGATGCATCCGATTGGCGTCACTGATCAGTGCCGGCGCCCTGATTCGTTCGCTGCACTGCGGCTGACTGCGATGTCGCCGTTGATGACTCTTCCTGATCGATTCTTCTCCCCAATCTGCTCATCACATCTCCAGGGACTTCCTGTAGGTTTCCGAGGTCGTGATTTTTGATCAGGAACTTTTTCGCAGGATCTGCGCTTTCATCTTCTTCAATCGTTAGCGCGATCAACCCAGCCACGAGTCTTCAAACGGAAGGCCGCTGCTTCGTTGCGTTGAGTTTCGTCTGTTATGCGTCGCACTTTTCCCCTGGGGGCACTTGCCCTCCTGCTTTCCGGCAGCGGCGTAGCCGTTCCTGTTCTGGCCGAGTCGGCCCGTACGGAATCTGATTCCCGCGTCGCCATGGCCCGTCCGGCCGACACTGCACCGGCCGCTGAACCCTCCAAGCAGGGTCAGCCGACTGAACCGGTTGCCATTCGTCAACAGGAAAGCGAGGCGCCGGCCGCCGAAGCCCAGCCCGAGCCCACGGCTCCAGCCCCCACGCCGCGTCGCTTCAAACTGGCCGGCACCGGTGAAGCCAGCTGGTATGGCCCTGGTTTCTTCGGCAACCGCACCGCCAATGGCGAGGTGTTCCGACCCGGCACCATGACGGCAGCCCACCGCACCCTGCCTTTCGGCACCAAGGTGAAAGTCACCAACCTCTGGAATGGTCGCAGCGCCATCGTGCGCATCAACGATCGTGGTCCCTTCCACGGCAACCGGATCATCGATCTGGCCCATGGGGCTGCCCAGCGACTCGGTCTTGTCTCGAGCGGCATTGCGCAGGTTCGCCTGGAAGTGGTCCAGTAAGGCCTGAAGCCCCCAGCTTCCATTCCGATGATCGGCCCATCCGGCAATCTGCCGGGTGGGCCTTCGTTCTGCGCTTCCATGCAGCTGCTGCACACCTGTGATGAGTTGCGGCGCTGGTGCAGGCCCGCGGGGCAGCGGCCTGCGAGAGCGCTTCACTTCGTGCCCACCATGGGTGCCCTTCATCAGGGACACCGTCGACTGATCGAGAGGGCCGCTGCCCCCCTCTCCCCGTCAGGGTTGCCGCCACGGGTGCTGGTGAGCGTGTTCGTCAATCCCCTTCAGTTCGGCCCCGGGGAAGACTTCGCGCGGTATCCACGGGATCTGGGCTCCGATGCCGCTCTCGCCGCTGAAGCAGGCGCCATCGCCCTGTTCGCCCCGGATGTGCAGGAGTTGTTCCCCGGTGGTGATCCCGAACTCACCAGGGTGCTGCCTCCACCTGCCCTGCTACAGGGGCTCTGCGCCCGCACCAGAGCGGGTCATTTCGAAGGGGTGGCCACGGTGGTGGCCCGGCTGCTTGCCCTGGTGCAACCTGATCGACTGTTTCTCGGGGAGAAGGACTGGCAGCAACTGGTGATCCTCAGGCGGATCGTGGCGGATCTGGCCCTGCCGGTTCGGGTTCAGGGTTGTGCCACCTGGCGGGAACCCGATGGACTGGCCGCCAGCTCACGCAACCGTTATCTCAGCGGGAGCGACCGAATGCAGGCGGTTGGTCTGCCGGCAGCGCTCGCCTGGGGAGAACAGGCCTGGCGGGCGGGGGAGCGTGATCCTGCCCGCCTGATGCAGCTGGTGCGATCTGAGCTGGAGCGAGCCGACCTGACGGTGGAGTATGTGGAGATGGTGGAAGCCCTGCGGCTGCGCCCCCTGGATCCTTCCACCTCACCCCAGGGGCCCCTGCTGCTGGCGGCCGCGGTTCGCTGCGGTCCAAGCCGCCTGATTGATCACCTTGTTCTCATGAACCGTCCTCCGATCGTCGCCATCGATGGCCCTGCCGGGGCTGGCAAGAGCACCGTCACCCGGGCCCTGGCCCAACGCCTCGGCCTCATCTACCTCGACACCGGAGCCATGTACCGGGCCGTGACCTGGTGGGTGCTGCGCCAAGGGGCGAATCCAGCTGAGGCAGCCCAGGTGGCGCCTCTCCTCGAGGGGCTGGAGCTCAGCCTCGATACGGTGGCCAGCGGCATCCAACGGGTGACTCTGAATGGCCACGATGTGAGCGAGGCGATTCGCCATCCCGATGTGACGGCCCAGGTCTCCCTGGTGGCGGCCCATGCCTGCGTCCGGGAGGCCCTCACCCAGCAGCAGAGGGCTCTGGGCGCCAGGGGACGACTGGTGGCTGAGGGTCGCGACATCGGTACTGCCGTCTTCCCCGATGCGGATCTCAAGGTGTTTCTCACCGCCACGGTGGCGGAGCGGGCCCGCCGCCGGGCCCAGGATCTGGAGCAGCGGGGGTTCGCCGTGCCGCCCCTGGTGGAGCTGGAGGCACTGATCGCAGAGCGGGACCGTCAGGATTCCACCCGGGAGGTGGCCCCCCTGCTCCAGGCCGAGGATGCGGTGGAGCTGATCACCGATGGCTTGGCCATCGAGGAGGTGATCACGACCCTGGTGGATCTATTCAGGGAGCGCATTCCAGAGGAGGCCTGGCCAGCACCGGAGAATGGCGCAGCAGCCTGAGTGTCGCCGCCTTCTCCTGTGGGCTTCCAGCCTGCCGTCGGCTCATTGTTCCGATGGCTTCCAGGGTGTGCCGGTGGCCAGCAGGTCGTCGAGCAGGCCCGTGCAGGCATCCTCGAGCAGGTCCAGCACCTCATCGAAGCCATCGGCGCCGCCGTAGTAGGGATCCGGTACCTCACGGACCCTGTGCAAGCGGCAGTGCTGGGTGATCGGCCTGATCTGGGCCCAGGATCTACGGCCCCGGGTCATGGCCTGGACCGCCGCCAGGTTGTCGTCATCCATGGTGAGTATGTGATCGAACTGATCAAGATCGGCTACCACGATCTGGCGGGCACGGCTGGGCAGGTGGATGCCGCGCCCGGTAGCCGCGGCTCGCATGCGCGCATCGGCCGGCTGACCGGCATGCCAGTTGCCCGTGCCGGCCGAATCGACACTGAAGGACTGTTCCAGACCTTGCAGCTGCAGGTGGTGCAGAAACACCCCTTCTGCGGCGGGGGAGCGGCAGATATTGCCCAGGCAGACGAACAACAGACGGGAACGTTCCATCAGCACCCCGCCCCGCCAGTGAGGCGGCTCAGGGCCAGTCCGGCCCGCAGTCGCACCACCGGGGTGTCGTCCCCGGGCTCGCCGGCCAGCTCCTGCAGGGCCTGCAGTCCGGAGCGATGCCCTGGCTCTGCCCTGCCCATGCCGAGCAGTAGTCGCTCCAGTCCCACCGCCACGGCGTAGCGGACCACCCATTCGCCATCGCCGCCACCGCCCAGAAGGGCGTCGAGGCAACGTTGCCTTACGTTGATTTGCTCGATCTGGGGCAGGGCCTCGAGGCGGAGCTGACCCAGGCCCCGGGCCGCGGCTCGCCGCACGCTGGGTCCGATATCTGAGGAAAGGGCGCTCTCGAGGAGGTCGAGTCCACGCACGTCGCCGATCCCTGCAAGGGCACGCACCGCCCAGGCCCGGGCTCCGTAGTTCCGTTGATCGAGGCTGCCCAGTAGCGGCTCCACAGCAGGGGGGCCGATCGCGATCACCCCATCCACAGCCGCCACAGCGGCGCCAGGATTGTTGAATCCAAGCACTTGGAGCAGGCAATCAATCGCGTCTAGGCCCTCGGGATCGCAGGGCGATTCACCCTGATGATCTGCCTTCGCCAGAGCAGCGAGGGCTCCAGCCAGATTTTCGGTCGCCTTCTGCAACCCATCCGCGCTGTCGGCGCGCTCCACGGCTCTGATCCAGGGCCTGATCAAGCCCAGCCCATCGTCTGCTGTCTTACTCAAAGCAAGTCGTCCATCACCCTGAGCACAGTCTCGGTGTCAGGGGGGGCTTGGCCCCGTTCCACCAGCCCCCTCAGGGCGATCAGTTTGAGGCTGTTTTCCGCAAGGGTGTCCCGGATCGGCTCGAGCGCCGCTCGCCAACCCACGGCGCCCAGGTCCATCAGGGCGGAACGTCGGACCTGCAGCAGGGGATGTTCAAGCAGTTCGATCAGGTTTTGTCCCCAGCGCCGATCCTGTGTGAGCTGGAACAGGGCCCGCGCGGCGGCGCTGCGGATCAGGGGCCGCTCGTGGGTGGCGAAAGGCTGGATCGCGGCCACCACATCGGCAGCGGCTACGCCGATGTCCCCCAGGGCCTCGATCAGGGCCTCGCAGGGTTCTCGTAACCTCAGGCTGTTGGGAAGGGGTTGCCCGGCCTGATCGCTGGCCAGGCGGGCACAGATTGGCGAAACGGCCTCGCTTGCACGGAGTTCCCCAAGAGCTCGCGCCGCCGCTTCCCTCAGCCCGTCGTCCTCGTCCTCAAGGGCAGCAAGCAGATCGGGGATTGCCTGTGGATCCCCCAGCTTCCCCAGCGCCCGGGCAGCATTGCGGGCCACGGCGTTCTCTTCCACACCGGACGAAAGCGCACGGGGCTGGCGCCGACGCAAGGCCGCTCGAAGCAGGGGCACCGTCTCTGGATGGCGGCTGCGCATTCGGCCCAGCCACCAGGCGGCGTAGTACGAATCGGATTGATCCTCGCTCTGGCGCAGGCGCTGCAACGCTTCCTGCTCAGAGATGGGTTCGCCGGCTGTGGCCATGGCGGAATCCAGATCAGCAGTGCCAGCCATGGCCCGCACGGTGCATAGGGGAACCATTGATGTTGCCATTGCATCCATCCGATGGGCCCCATCTCCCCATGTCCTGATGAGCACTCCGGCGGCGGGATCGTTTCTTTAGCGCTGGGTCTTGGCAGAAACCCCCGGTATCCAGGCTCTTCGAGGCCCATGCTCACCCTCCCAGCCAATGGGTCACCAGACGCCTGCTTCGAGGGGATCTCATCGGTGAGCCTCGCCGCCAGCTACGTGCCCCTTATGTTCCGCCTCAACTGTGCTCTCAGGGAGGGCACCGCCCTGCGGATCACCACCGAGGGCCACTGCTTCAACGCCTATCGGGAGAGGGTGCAGATCACCATTGATGTGAAGACGTAAATGCAGAAAATACAGTGGAGAACGGTACTTCGTCCAAAATTGCTGCTTGGTATTGTGGGTACATTCTTGGCTAAACATTGGTCTTTTGCCTTGCCTACAAGGTCTATCCCTTACAGGTGAAATGGCCAGAATCTCCTCTTGAATTGCCTTGCATATCAGCGATCAGGTGATCATCTAGTGCAGTAGTCGCACCCTGCGCTGAATCCGTGCCACTGCAACGAGATCATCGCTCTTGTCTCCGTCCACCAGCGGGTGGGCGCCACTCAGCTCTTTCAGAACGGCGTCTACGGGAACTCCACGCTAGTCTGAACAAGGGGCTTCTCCCCTGCTCAGACATGAGAAGCAGCTTCGCCACCCCGAGCCGGTGCCGCCGAACTTCACCTCCAAAAGGTCTACTTTTAGCTGGTCGTTTCTTCGACCTGAGAGAATCAGGCGATGACGATCCGGATTCTGGACTGAGCACCATGGCAAGCACGACCAGCCAGAGCAACACAGGAGCTGATCGTCAGTGGGATCTGATGCGAGCCAGCATTGATGGCGACTGGCAGGGGGTGACGACCTGGTACGGCCGAGAGAGCGCTGGAATAGATCTGGCCCGTGGAGAATCAGATCCAGCTGGGTCAACAATGTATGCGATAAGTTTTTCAGATGCCGACACGGGACTTTTGGCCTGGAACTGGCTTGCGATTTGCTTCAAACAGGGAACGCAAGTTTCCATTGCATAGGCATAACTATAATCTAGGCAACAGCTATTGGCATTTTCAAGATGCAGCTGATCAGTCAAGTCTGGAAATGGACGGAAGGGCTGGACGTGCAGGCCATGAAGTTAATTTTTCACCTCCTGCTCCCGATCCATGATCATTGCTCTCTATCAATGGCAGGATAACCGTGGTAGGAACCTTTAATCATTGGCCGCGACACCCTTTGGCTGCTAGAGAGCTTGCATAGATCCCGTTCGGGACGAACCAGATTCTCAGCAAGATCTATGTTAGGCAATAGCAGGTTGGCCTGGAATGGAGCAGGAATTACGACCCGGCAAATGGACTGAGCACACGCCTTCAAAACGTGCGACCGCGGGGTTCGCTGCCAGAAACTTTCAAAAGCATGATGTTAACGGCTATTTTGCTGACAATCTACTGTGCAGCGTGCCAGGAAGTTTTCTTCATGGACCATTTGATCTGAGGAACACCTGAAAAACCCGCTAAAATCAGTCCAGATCCAAGACTGAGACTGGAACGGATGGCCGCCCCCCTCCAGCTGGGCTTCACGGACTACGAGCAGATCTACGCCAAAAAGAGGACGCGTCGCCAGCGCTTCTTGGATGAGATGGAGGCCACAGTTCCCTGGGAAGCGTTTCTGGCCTTGATCGAGCCCGTGTATCACAAGCCGTCCAGCAAAGGAGGCCGTCCGCCGATTCCTTTGGAGGTGGTGTTGCGGATCCACCTGCTGCAGCAGTGGTTCACGCTTTCAGATCCATTGATGGAGGAGATGCTGATCGATACGCCCTGCTTCCGCCGCTTCGCAGGGATCGAGACGATGGATGGCCGGATCCCTGATGAGACGACGATTCTCAACTTTCGCCATCTGCTGGAAGAGCACCGGATCGCGGAGCAGATTCTTGAGGGTGTGAACCAGATGCTTAGCGAGAGAGGAGTGATGCTGAGGGAAGGAACGATCCTTGATGCCACGATCATCAATGCCCCCAGCTCCACCAAGAACAAGGCCAAGGAGAGGGATCCTGACATGCACTCAGTGGCCAAGGGTAAGCAGTGGTTCTTTGGAATGCGCTGCCACATCGGAGTTGATGCCGCATCTGGCCTGGTCCACTCTGTTGAGAGCACCGCCGCCAATGTTCATGAGCTGAACACAGCAGCTGAACGGCTCCATGGGGATGAACGCCTCATCTACGGCGATGCAGGCCACATCGGCATCGAGAAACGAAACGACTTCCAGAACTGCGAGGCTGAGTTCAGAATTGCCATGAAGCCCGGCCAGCGCAGAGTGCTTCCAGAGACATCAGAGGGCAGGCTTCTGGATCTGATTGAGACGGCGAAAGCCCACTTCCGCGCCAAAGTAGAGCATCCCTTTCGGATCATTAAATGTCAGTTCGGATTCCGGAAGGTCTTCTACCGAGGCATCCGCAAGAACGACCTCAAGCTGAAGTTGCTCTTTGCCCTGGCAAACCTCTGGATGGTACGGGAGCGAATACCTGATCCAGCGCAGTACAAGGGTTTAGTGTGTCTTAAAGGTCGACAATCGTCCAGAAATCAAGGCAAAATGCATGGTGAAAACTGCCTGAACGTCTCTGCAAGGACTGCTGTGAGCGAATGGGGGGTCAAATTCTGCTAAGTATCGTCTCATTGACGAGAATGAGACTAGGTTTTTTGGATTAAGCCGTCTTGATCAGAGCTTCCTCAGCGTAAAGCAAGGGTATAGTGTGTCTAAAGACCGATAATCATCCAGAAATCAAGCCAAAACGAATGGTGGGAACTGCCTGAAGTCTTTTCAAGGGCTTCTCTGAGCGAAAAGTGGGCGAAATCTGCTCAGTATCGTCTCATTGATGAGAATGAGACTAGATTATTCGGATTAAGGCGTCTTGATCAGAGCTTCCCTGAATTTTGGCTGCTTGTTAAGTGCCAGGATCTTTGTGCATCTGATCATTGAATACGATGAGATGGATCAGCTGACTCGTTGGGTTGAATGGCGTTATCAGCCCACCATGGAGGGTTGAGTCAACGTGAAGCCGAGTCGCTTGAGTTTGGCATTACTCACTCTCGCATTGAGTACTCGATCGGTCGTGTCCACCGACAGCCATTTTGCTGTAGGCAGGCCAGCCCGTTCGCACAAGCGATCGGTAAGTTCCTGACCGGTGTACTGAGTATCATTCACCAAATTGTAAATTTCGTTGAGTTTGTGCTCGAAAGCAAAATTTATTCCACGAACAATATCATCAAGATGGACCCAGCACGGCACATTCTGGCCATTGCGCTGAATCGTGCTGCCTGCTGCTGAAAGAAGTATACCAGGAATATCACGACCGGGACCATAGATGCCGCCCAGTCGTAGAATGCAGACGTTGACTGTCTCTGAGCGGACCGATTGAATCATCTCTTCAGCTCCTGCCAGGACCTCATTGACGGGGTGAAGACAGTCGAGCTGGTCAGTCTCGTCGGTCATTGCTCCGCGCCGATTTCCATAAACGCCGCAACTGCTCAAGTGAACCAACTGAAGTGGTGTTTCACTTAAACGATGCTTTATCGAATCAATCAATAATTCCAGGCCTCCAAGGAATGTTTCCTGATATTGGTTAATGTCAACATGAGCACTCTTTGAGGGCGCGAAGGACACCAGTATTCCATCAAGATTTCTGGTAAAATCCAGGTTGCTGCTGGAGTCCGTGGAATCAAAAACAACTGGCGCATCAACAAATTCAGCCAATTCGATCAAGCGTTCATGACGGGTTGTGGTTCCCCAGAGTTCATGTCCCTGCTGCCTCCAGGTCTTGGCGACCGCTTCACCCACGTAGCCACAGCCCAGGATGGCCCTTTGCTCACCTGAGGGCAGGATGGGACGCTGCTTCTTGGCCAGCAGCTGGTAAAGCGAGGCCAGGTCTGGAGAGGAGGTCACGCGACTGTTGCATTTCGTAAAGTTTAGCTTAGAGTTGTTGAGGTCGTGTGGCGAAGGCTACTGTTCGTCTCCATGCAGGTGGTTTGCTGGCCGGCCTCACTTGAGAAGATGGAATGAGGTGTGCCGTTCCAATGCCCAGCTACCGGATCACTGCGGAGGGACTTGAGGAACTTCAGGTGACCTGTCCAGGTTGCAGTGGCGACGCCCTCGTTCTGGCCCTCAAGGACCAGGAGATGCGGAGCTATAAGGTGAAGCAGCGCAGCGATGACTGTCGCCAATGGTGGTTTCAGGTGACCTTGGGCCCTGCAGGAACCGGAGCCAGCGAAGACAGGTCTTTCACCAAGGAGTTCAGTGTCTATCGAATCGAAGATTGATGGTGCGATTGGACACCACTGATCACTCACACCACTCCTGATGACGGAAATCCCTGCTGGTGCCCAGTAACCAGCCTTTGAGCGAGTGAGACAACGTCCTCCCCGTCAGCGCTATGCCGGTGGCTCCGGCCTGCCGATTGGTGGACCGCAGCATGAGCATCCTGATCAAAGGCGAGAGCTGCCGGCGTAAGCGCGAATGGCGAGCAGGCAGCTGCGCTTCGGCCAAGTTGATTTCGCCGCCACTCCGCATGATCCAGCACCCTTCGGTGCGAGGAGTGGCCTGACCCGCGAACAGGCTCATGGCATGCCCTGGCGGTGGTGCATCAGGCCAAGGAGCATGCCCGAAGTGAAGTCCTGTCCCGGTGATAGGGCTACGGGGATGCAGCCATTGAGCGATCGAGCCCGAACCAGACAAACGATCCCGCAATCGCATGGGTGGGATGTGGGGGCTGACACGGCCGCCCCTTTCTGCCGGCAGGGCTGACCTCAGAGGTCGAAGAGCACCCCGTGGATGTAGGCCTCAGTCCACTCGGCCCCGTGGAAACGGGTGAGCATGCCCCGTGCTGGGTCCTTCTCGGCCCGGTAGGCCACATAGCGCTGCTGGCCTGCCAGCAGTTCTTCGCAGCGCTTCTCCTCCACAGGAGTGGCTTCCGCCACCAGCTGGAGATAGAGATCGAAGTAGGCCACGAAGGCCGGAAAAACGGCTGAGCGGATCAGCTCATCTCCTTGCTCGCCGAGGGGAAGGCGCGTCCATAGGAACCCTGGAGAGAAGTAGGGCTCCGCTTCCGATGGAATCGGCCCCCCTGAAGGCAGAAGCTTCGTCCAGTTCTCCCACAGCGGCACCAGACGCTCCCAGACTTGCATGGTGTGGGCCTGATCCTTTTTGAGTGCGGGTTGAAGATCCAGCGCGATCAGATGGCCCGAGGGCAGAGTGACCAGATCGGCTCCGAAGAAGGGAAGATCGAAGTTGCTGGAGGGATTGGCCACGAAATTCAGCACCGAGGCGGCCACCCCGGCCTCCACGCACGCGGCCCGAACCTGCCGGAGCTTGTCAGTTCTGCACGCCCAGGTGGACGTTGTCACAGCGACGGGGTGGGCTTTGGAACCGGTGACACCTTCACGCCGCAGAAAACGGGGCTCGATCGGGTAGGCCTCAGGCCGCAGAGGCTGAAGGGCCTCCACGGCGTGATCCAGGAAAGGCCCCCATCTCCATCCGGGCAGGGTGACTGGATCAAGGCTGCACGGGTGGGTCGGCAAGGAAGGAGTCATGGGGCTAGCTCGGGGGTCGGATCGGGTGCCTGGCTGCTCCCGGGGAATAGAAACTCATGCAGGAAACGGTCCGACCAGGCCTTGCCGAAATGGCTGGTGAACAGACCGTGAGCTGGATCACGTTCGGCGCTGTAGATGTCGTAAGCGTTCTGCAGACGGGCTACCTCCTCAGGCTCCAGGGAAAGGCCGGTGGCGGGGCTGTCGTGCAGGGCCCAGTACTGGGAGAGAAAGGCACCGAACGCTTCGGGCAAGGCTCCCTGAGCCTGTTCAGCGTTCCCCCGGCAGAACAGCAGCCAGGGGGAGAAGTACTGGTGCGGGTCATAGGAGCGCATGGTCTCCTCGCCACTGAGATCAGGAAACCGGTCGTGCAATCGATGCAGCCCCTGGAGGTGCCGATCCAGATAGTCCGGGGTCTGAAGCAGGGGCTGGAAATCGAGCACGGCCACCAGTTTCTGGCGTGTGCCGAACCAGAGCAGATCGATCCCCAGCAGAGGCTGGTCGCGGCTGAAGGCGGGATAGGCCACTGAGTTGAGCACCTGCAGACTGTCCCCTGCATCGAGCCGGGTCACCCGCCAGCGGCGGATGCCGGGCAAGTGCCACAGCCAGCTGCGGATGACGCTGTTGCCTTTGGCAGAGCGGCATTCCGCCAAGCCGTCCGGGATCGACAGAGCCTCTGCCCCCCTGGCTTTGATCCCGGCATGGAGCTCATCGAGGAAGGAGTCGAACATGGGGAGGATCAGGCCTCAGTGGCCAGTCGCTGGGGTGGAGAGGTGGAAACGACTCTGGGCGTTAGCAGACATGGCTTCCAGCTGATCGGTGCTGGGGCAGCGCAGCTCTGTGCAATAGGTTGTCATGCTGACGCCATCGAGAAACTGCACACTGCTGACACGGATTCGTACCCCCTCGGTCACAAACCAGCAACGCTCCACGCCGACATTTGTGTCATAGCGGGTGGTAATCGTCAACAGGCCGTCATCGGCAAAGGAGTAGGTGCTCATCACCGGCTGCTTCTCGATGTAGCCCTTGTCGCGCAGTAGAAATCCCTGGCGGGGATTCTGGTCATCCACCACATCGACCAGCACGGCCGCCTGCTCGTCACTGCGGCTCCCCTCCTTGAGGTTGCTTTCCCACCAGAAGCGAGCTCCGCCCGCCACTTGGGCTGAGGCCAGCCCAAGGCTGTCGCAGACCCGCTGAACCACCGCATCGGAGGCCTCGAATGGCTCGATTGTGAGGTTGGAATCGCCGGCTTCATCGTCCTGATGATCGAGATGGTGAACGGCGCGGCGCGTCAACCAGGTACCGGCACTGGCGGCCAGGAACTCCGCCATGGTCAACGGTGGTGCGGTCTGCATCGAATCAGGCGGCGACAGCCTCGGTGCTGCCGGCCCGCTGGCGACGGGTGAGGAAGCCGAAGAGCACCTTTCCGATGGCCGCCACCAGGTTGCCTTCCAGTTCCTGGAACATCCTCATGTTGCAGTGGAAGGCCTCGTTGGCCTCGGCCACGATGCGATCAGCGGTGGCCTGGTCGATCGGCAGTGCGTCGAGGGTGGCGCGGTAGGTGGTCTTGAACGCCTTCTCGTCGGCGATGGCGTCGAACTCGTAGAAGCGCAGGCCGTCGTGCTCGCTCAGGTTCATCGCCTTCTGGGCGATGTTCTTGAGAATGATGCCGCCGGAGAGATCGCCGATGTAGCGGGTGTAGTGATGGCCCACCAGCAGCTCTGGGGCGTCCTTGGCCACCTGATGCAGACGGGCCACATAGGACTGAGCTCCAGGTGTGGCCTGGATCTTCTGGCGCCAGTCGCCTCCGTAGTAAAAGGTGAGATCCTGCTCAAGGGCCTCGCGGCGGTTGAGCTCGGCGAAGGCGATCGGCCCGACCACTGGATGAGAGGTGAGCTTGCCGATCGCCTCTTCCATGGCGCTGTACACATACCAGAGGTCGGCCACCAGGGTGCGGTAGCTGGCCTTGTCCACCACCCCCTTGAGGAAGCAGCTCACAAAACCGGTGTTCTCGGCCATCGTGTGGGCTTTTTTGGTTCCCTCCCTCAATTGGGAAGCAAGTGCGACAGGCATGGGGAGGGAGGCGGAAGAGGGCAGTCTTGAACGCTACAAGTGCCCACCCCCTGAATACGTCCATCAGCCGGAGGGCCTTAAGGAAACTCTTGAAAACAATCGGTGGCGATGTGTCGCGACTGATCCAGCCACCGCCGGCTGAGCCCAGGGTTGGATCAGGTGGAAGAGCTGGTGTCCCGTTGGCTGAGCAGTTGTGTCAGGACGGCCTCGATGCGCTGCAGTTCGGCGTGGGAGGCGAGGGTGGCATCCACCTTCTTCTGGGGGAGCTTGAGACGCTGGCCCATGGCCGTGACATCAGCCACTAGGCGATCCCTGTAGGCGGCAAGGACCTCGATGGAGTCGTTCAGTTCCTGAAGGCTGGGTTCTGACATGGAGTGGCGCAGTCCTGCCGATCAGGGTACGAAGCCGGCTGACGCGTGCCATGACCAGCGCGCCAGATCACCCGCCGCCGCCATCCGAAGCAGAAGAAAATGTGAAATACGCTCTTCGGTGAGGGCCTGCTTCTTCCCGGCACCAGGGTCATGACTCTGGGGACCCCTGTTCCTGCGTGGGGTCTTGTCGGCTGCCACCATCGCGCGCATGGCCGGCCTGGTTCGCGTCACGAAATCTTGCGTGACGCGTTTATAGGGGGGGGGGTGCCAGGGTCTCCGGGTAACTTCATGGAGCTTCGGTCCTCGGGACTAGCGCGATCAATGGTTTCCTGATTTCTCCTGTAGCAATCAGAGCCGTTTGAGTAATGCACGAAGCTTCTTCCAACATTTTCCCTAGTCCGGGTTTGTCCCCATGCTCGACGCCTTTTCTCGCACAGTTATCAGTGCTGACGCCAAAAACACTGCCATTGGTAGTGGCGAACTGGCGACACTTCGCAATTACGTTGCCGAGGGCAACAAGAGGCTTGACGCCGTTAACGCCATCACCTCCAATGCCTCCTGCATCGTTTCTGATGCTGTCACTGGCATGATCTGTGAGAACACCGGTCTGATCCAGGCTGGTGGTAACTGCTATCCCAACCGTCGCATGGCCGCTTGCCTCCGCGATGGAGAGATCGTGCTGCGCTACATCAGCTATGCACTCTTGGCTGGTGATCCGTCTGTGCTGGATGACCGCTGCCTGAACGGCCTCAAGGAGACCTACATCGCTCTGGGCGTGCCTCTGCAGTCGGCTGCTCGTGCCGTGTCCATCATGAAGGCATCCTCCACCGCCCACATCAACGAGACCAATACCACCGGCACCAATCCTGACGAGACCCGTTTCCGCAAGATGGAAACAGTCCAGGGTGACTGCTCCGCCTTGGTGGCCGAAGCTGCTTCCTACTTTGACCGCGTGGCCAGCGCACTCGCCTGATCGGCTGAGTTGTCCATTTTCACTTTTTCACCCTCCAACACAGGAAACATTCGATGAAATCAGTTGTCACCACCGTTGTGACCGCCGCTGACGCCGCCGGTCGCTTCCCCAGCCAGAACGACCTCGAGGCCGTTCAGGGCAACATCCAGCGCGCCGCGGCCCGCTTGGAAGCCGCTGAGAAGCTGGCGAATGGTTGGGAAAAAGTTACCCGTGAAGCCGGCGATGCCTGCTTCAAGAAGTACCCCTACCTCAAGCAGCAAGGCGAAGCTGGCAGCACCCAGACCAAGGTCGACAAGTGCTACCGCGATCTGGGCCACTACCTGCGCCTGATCAACTACTGCCTCGTGGTGGGCGGCACCGGCCCCCTCGACGAGTGGGGCATCGCAGGAGCTCGTGAGGTGTACCGCACCCTCAACCTGCCCACCTCGGCCTACGTGGAGGCACTCACCTACACCCGTGACCGCGCCTGCTCCCCCCGCGACATGAGC
Organism: Synechococcus sp. BSA11S; assembly: GCF_014224355.1. Taxonomy (GTDB): domain Bacteria; phylum Cyanobacteriota; class Cyanobacteriia; order PCC-6307; family Cyanobiaceae; genus Regnicoccus_A. The sequence continues at coordinate 281,665 of NZ_VNWP01000001.1, forward strand.
CCCCAGGCTCTCAACGAGTTCAAGAGCTACCTGGATTACGCCATCAACTCCCTCTCCTGAGGTCGGTCTGATCTGCAGTGGGGAGGCCTTTGGGCCTCCCTTTTTTTCTGTTTATGGCTACTCCTTCCTCCCAACGCCTCCTCTTGATGGCTCCTGCCACCAGCGCCACCGCTCTTGATCAGCTGTTCGTCGATCTCGCGCATCCCAATCCCTACGTGCAGACCGAGGCCTTCCTGGCCATGGTCCGCCACCACTCCGAGGCTTCCCTGCCGCGTCTTATCCTCCTGCTCGATCATGAGGACGTTGTTCGACGGCGGGCCGCCGTGCGAGCCCTGGGTGCTTTCGGGGAGAAGGCGATGCTGCCGCTGGCACAGAAATTTCAGTCAAGCCGCGATGGCACCGTTCGCGCCAGTTGCGTGAAGGCCTATGCCCAGATCGCCTCGAATCTCCCCGGCCTTCAATTCCCCAGCGAAGCCATGGCTGTCCTCAAGACCGCTCTGGATGACGAGTCCCCCGTGGTGGCCATTGCGGCAGTGATGGCCCTCGGCCAGGTGGGGGAACAGGCCCTTCCGCTGTTGATCCAAGTCTGCCGGGGAAGTAACGAGGCTCAAGCTGTGGCAGCGGTGAATGCCCTCGCCAACATCGATCATCCCGATGTTTCGATCTGCCTGGCCCAGTTGGCAGCCTGTGAGGACACCGACGCGTATGTACGGGAGTCTGTGTCCTCCGCATTGGTAAGGGTTGAGGATCTGCGTGGGCGTCAGCCTTCCTTGCTGTCCTCTTGATGCTGCCTCAGTTGCTGAATAGAGAGGTTCAGGATGGGTTTCACTTCAGGGCTGGTTTCGCTGCCTGCAGCTGACTCCAGATCTGGTAGGGCGTCAATCGCCCCTAGTTTCATCAGAGAGAGGGCCGTGTTCTTGCGCACCTGAGCCGAGTTGTCATCGAGCAAGGGTTTCAGTAAAGGAGTTGCCCAGGTCGGCTCGTGGAGTTTCCCGAGCAGGATGACGGCTTCGGCTCGTACGAGTTCAGCGGAATCGCCAAGAGCCTCGATCACCAGCTCTCGGGCTTCCTGGTCATTGAGAGACTGAATTTGCTCACCAAGAGCAGCAATGGCTGCGATCCTCACCTCGGTGTGGGAGGACCGTGCGGCGCGTCGCAGGGCAGCGGGTGCCTGGGCGCCAACGAAGGCAAGCCCCCAACCGGCCAGGCCCAGATGCATGGAGCTACTCTCGCTGCTGGAGAGAACGGCAATGAGCGCATCCACGGCACACTCTCCGGTGGCGGCCATTGCGCCGACAGCCGATCCCTGCACCACTGGATCCCCATCGTTCAGCAGGGCATCAACCAGAACAGGCAGAGCTTCAGGATCAGCGATCAGAGTGAGGGTTTTCGCGGCTGCACGGCGAACTGTCACATTCTCATGGGTGCGCAGTGCGTGGCAGAGAGCCGGTACGGCTGCTGTGCCGATCGCACCAAGGCTTTCGGCGAATGTGAGACGCATCAGGCCACGTGGATCTCCCAGCCCTGCCACCATTTTTTCGATCAGAATCTCGTCGCCTTGGGGGCGTTCACCTGAACGAAGTTGCTTCTTGAGATCTGCGGCCAGCAGGGAGGCCTCTGACTCGCTGAGGAAGACGGCTGGAGGTGTGGCTGGAACGCCGGTGGGCTCACTGCTCAAGGCTTCTGGGGGGAGCATGGGTCATTGTCTCAGCATGGAAGCCATAGTGGTGACTGGTGACGTGGCAAGTAACATGTCAAGCTTCCAAGCACTCCCATGACCACATTTCTGCTGTCCCACAACCTGCAGGTTCAGAGTGGATCTGTGCCGCCATGGGATGCCCAACAACTGGCTGAGGGGCTGCCGCTTCACTGCTCCAGCATCACCAAGGCCGAGGCTCTGTCCCATCCTCACTGGTTGATCAGGATCGAGAGCCCAGCAGACTCGACGGCGCTGGCCAGGGAACTCTTGAAGGGCTGGGCCTTGCTGCGGCAGCACCATGGCCACGATACGAACCATACGATTCTGGCTCTGGGCGGCCGCAAGGACATGCCATCTGCACCCGGATCTCCACTGGAGCTGGGCGCCTGGGGGGTTGACATCGTGGAGACGGTGGATGCCGATGCTTTTCTTGCGTCCATCAACTGGCAAGCCCTGAAGGCGGGCCGACCTGCCGATGGTGTCTTCGAGCTGCTGCTTGATCCTGCACAGGGCTAGTGAGTGGCCAGGGGCTCGCTTGAAGCGCCCCCTCACCCCTTCTTGTTGCTGGCACGTTTACGTGATGGCCTGTCCTCCGAGGTGTTCTCTGCGGCTGTGGGAGCAGAGTCCGAATGTTCGGCGATGGATGCGCCCACATGGGTGACGACGGCACCTTGCTGGTGGAGGCCATTCATCATGCTGCTGAGGCTTTGCAGTGGAATCCTCAGGACTCTGCTGGAGAGGCGTTGGGGAGTCTGCGGATAGGCCACGGTGACGACGAGTGCGTCGGTGAGAGATGGTCCCATAGTATGTTGTGCGAGAGGATCGCATTATGCCGAAAAGTCTCGTTGGTTCCTCCTTTCGCAATGATCGTATACAACACTCTTCGTTAGGGGACAAACCGGGGAAAGGGAACGCGTAAATGGGACAATGGAGTATCGCTAGATCTGGGTGACGATGATGGGCGATTCCGGTCGCTTCAACAACCTCCATCCCGGCCTCAGTCACGATGAGGCATTGCGCATTCTTGCCTTGCCGGTGGAGCAGCTTGAGTCAAGCAGCGATCGCTACATGGCGGCAGCCCACATGATCAATTTTCCCGGTCAGCGTTCCGAGCAGGCACTACTGAGCCTACTTGATGACAACGACGACAGCCAACCCACTCGACTGGCCAGGCGTAAGGCGGTGGAGGTGCTGGCGCGCCTTGGCTGTAAGGATGCCCTCACCAGCATTGGCAGATGTCTCCTGAGTGAGGATCACTATCTGGTAGAAAATGCAGCGTGGGCCCTGCAACAATTGGGTTGCCAGGATCCACGCATCCTGAGCCAGATGATCATGTTGTTGGCAGATGCCGGGCAGAACCGGCGCATACTGGCTCAGAGTCTGGCCGGCTTAGGGGTGATGGAGGCCCTTCCGGCGATCGAACTCCTTCAGGATGATGAAGTACCAGGAGTGCGTGGGGCTGCTCTGGCGGCAGTCGCCACCCTCTCGGGAAGCCATGAGAGAGTCAGTGAGCTGGCAGAGCACTTGTTTCTTGCCAACCAGATGGATCGACAGTCGGCGATCCAGGATGTCATCAATTCCAGGGCCGCAGAGCTGCTTCCCCAGGTTCTGCAGGCGCCAGTCTCCTCAGTCTTTCGGCTTCGAGCCCTTCGGCTGCTTTGGCCGGAAGCTGAGCCACTTCATCAGGGCCTGTCACTTCTGGAAACGCTGGATAGGCTGCTCTTGGATCAGCCGGAAGGTGTCCAGGTTGTTCATCACTATGACGAAGTACCAGAGATATCCTTTCTGATCAATGAGTTGTTTGGTACCGACTTCAGTCGTTGCTATCTTGCTCTTCAAGCCATGAGCACTCATCCTGGGGCGTCACTCTGGCCTCTCCTAGAGCAGCGTTGGCTGGAGGAAGCTCATAACGATTATGGAGCTCACTATTTCTTCCTGCGGCTGTTTGGGCGGATTGCAAGCTGGGGAGATGCGCAGGATAGAGTGGAGGACCTTTGTGAAAACGCCATTCAAAATCGCAGGCCACAATTTGTGAAGTCCCGTCCTGCCGCTATTCTCTCATTGTTGCGTTTAAATCCTGAACGTCTGTCATCACGTCTGCCAGATTTGATGGATGCGCAGGAGGAAGCCAGTTGGGAGTGTAGATATGCTGCCTTGATGGCTATACAGGAATTAGTCTTGCAGGGATCCGTCAATGGCGTTTCCGGCTTAGCGGAGATGATCCTGAGTCCTGATCCTGATCTCTACGTAGAAAGCAAAAGAAAGCAAGTCCGTGCGCTACTGGCTGATCTCTGAATAGCGGGTTCTGTTGCTTCCATGGTTTGCCCAGTAGCTGACAGTTTCATTGCAAATAGGCCGTGGGACTCTCGCAACGGCTCTGAGGATTTTGAAGCTCCGGCGTGGGCCCATAGGCCATTGGCCAACATCCTTGACAGACAGGACCTGTCCACCAAGTGCTGTCAAGCACGATTCAAATCGATCAATCAAGCTTTGATCAACCGTTTCAAAAATGAAGTCTGTGCCATTGCAGATCAAGTGATGGGAGCGAATCCAGGATTGAAGTTGCTTTTCTGGGCTGTGACTGCTCATGCCGTTTCGATTTGAGCAGCTTGATTGTCTCTCAGCCAGTCAGCGCCGAGATGATCAGCGTAACGTTCCAGCCGCTTAAAGCGGAGTGGTCCATGTTCGGAGCCCCAGCGATAGGTATGGGTGGCAGGGTCGAAGCCGAGATCTCTGCTGATCCAATGGTGATCATCAAACTCAACTTCACTCACAAGATAGGTCATTTGACCTCCTCGCGGAATAAGGCATTGGCAGCCCGGCTCGACTTCACCGCAGTAACGATCGTTAGTCGTGGCACGGAATTCCATCGCGCAGCCGGGTCGAGGCAGCAGATCCTTCCGTTCTAACCCATTCAAGAGATCGGGTTTTGAACCACCGCCAGCACAACGTAAGCCGTTGCGGAGCCCATAATTGAGCATGAGAATATGATCGGCGGATACCACCATGTGATGAATCCCTTGTCGGTATGGCCTCCAAGGATCGTAATCGTAGCTTTGCTCGGAGTAGAACCAGGGGCCCTGAAAAAGATTCCAAGCAAGGGGCCTAAAAAAAATATTGATGTGGGAAAACTTTGTAGGCTCTGCTTGGGCCTGTTCATGATTGCTAAATCGGCCTGAGAGAGTCTTTACGAAGTGGACAGCTTGTTTGGCATCCATCATTCTGTTGCTATCCGCCTTACCTCAGAAGCAAAGGATGTTTGCAGCACTCCAGACCCGGCTGATGTACGCAGAACTGAGGAGCGACAGCGGACGTGTTCGGATATAAACCAGATTCGTTCTTCGGCAATGGATTGGCCATAAGCAGTGTGGAGGACGAAGGTATCATCGTCAAGAAAGTGATAGGTTGAAGCCGCGCTCTCTGTTTCAGCATAGCCAACGCTACGGACCAGCTTTCCAGCCCTATCATTTTCAGGGATGGGAATCAGAATGCAGGAGCCCTTGGATTTAGCGGAAGGGTCGTCTGGTTCCCAATCCGATTCTGCCTCCCATGACATCTGGAATGGAGAGAAGATAGTGGCGGGGTCTATGGATTCTCGGATTAGGATGTCGCTTACATCTGGATGGTCTGCCGATAACAGTACAATATCGATATGACTGAGGACATCTTCAAACTGTCGAAAGGCAAGCGAATGGGCTGAACGCATCGACCGCCACTGGCCTTGCGATCGAGTTAAAAAACGCTCAATGGTCATGAACAAGGAGACCCGATCCATGACTTGCGGAAGGTTTTGGTCTGCCTGCCTGGACCATGCTCACCAGGCTATGAATCATCATGTCAATGGCAGAACCTTGGTGAGAGGGTTGTCGCTCTACAGGGGCTGACTGGCGATTCAACTGCTGTTCCATACGAGAAGGTTGAGCGCACCAATGGGGGGAAGGTGGCGTGATTCGGAGCTGCATGCTCACATGGCACTTGGGCAGAGAGCCACCGCCACCATCTATTTTAACCAGAGACGGGGGTTGTCATTTAATCATTTGTAACAGATACAATGGAACCTCCACGTCGCTGCAGGCTTTGCAGCGTTGAAGTGAGACTGCTAAACGGAACAATGGAGACCTGCACAGCCCTGCGGTTGAGTCCGCTAGGCGAGGCGGTAGTCCAGTTGATCCGAAAGCGTCTGTCATTCCGGTTCGTGCTGCCGCCTCTGCCGCCGCGAACGGCAACGGAAGGGGCGTCACCTGTGGCAAGACTGACCTGAAGCTTGGAAGAGGAGCTACCGTCAAAGGAAGCTTCTCCCCCCTTGAGTTTTAATGAACGCGTATAGGTGAGGTTGCTTTCCCCGGTTTGGGTATGAGTTGTGCGCCAGTAAGGCACCGTGTCGAAGCCGAAGGCTCCTATGTATTCCGGGGAGTAAACATAGCTGGCGATCTCGGCTTCATAGCCCTCGTTGGCTAAGCGTTGAACATGTTCGCTCACTTCGGCCTGATCGCGGGGAGCCCTTCCCAGCAGATGCTTGAAATTGAGCTCCACAAAGCGGTAGGGCCCATTCTTGTCGAGGAAGAGTCGGCGGTAGGTGTCTGAGCAGGCCAAGGCTGCAACCAGTCCCTGGACTGCGAGGTCCCCTTGGAGGAAGAGACTTTCAGCAGTTGATACCAGCTCCTCATCCATCAGATGGGCATTGCCGAAGACCTGGCGGTAGGCGGAGCGCAGCACCATCCGTGCATGGGCATAATCTTGAACTGAGGTTGTTGCTTGTCTGGTGATCACTGGCATGGCAAAGAGAAAACAGTTGAAGTCAGGGGAGAGAAAGGAATGGACAGGTTGCTCAGCGAGCCAGCCGGGCAGACGCCCCCTGCTTGGATCAGGCCACTTCCGTGATTGAGACAATTCGGCCTCCACGGCGATGGATATAACCCAGCTGGGTCGTCATGTCCTTGCCGGATACCAGATAGCTGGCATTCGGGGTGCGCTGGCGCCCTCCAGCTGGTTGCGCTTGTACAACGATCCGATACCTTTTTGTGGTGGGATCGACAGAGCCACTGAAGACACTCGAGCGATTGATCCGCACGGTTGTGTTGCTCCATCCGGCAGGGAGCGCTTTGGCCGCCAGTGAATTCACCAGACTTGAGGAATTCTGAATGGTGTCACTGCTTGAATATCCTGCCACCAGAGACAGGTGGCGATTAAATCCGATCTGGTCGCGGCCATTCTCCGTCTGGATACGGGGGAAGGGAACTGTATCTTCACCGAAGTACGTCTGATATTCGGTGCTATCGAGGTAGCTGCTGATGTCTGCCTCATAGCCTTTTTCAGCCAGCAGACGGATGTGTTCACTCACTTCCGCCTGGGAGTTTGGTGCGCGGCCGAGCAGGTGCTTGAAGTTGAGCTCTACGAAACGATAGGGAGCGTTGGATTCAAAAAAGCGGCGACGGTATTCCTGGGAGCAGGCAATGGAACGCACGAACTCACGGGTGCTCAGATAACCCTCGATGAACTTGCTTTCTGAGGTGAGCACGCGCTCGCTTTCCATCAGGTGAGGGTTACCCATCACCTGCCGGTAGGTGGCACGGATCAGTGCCTGGATCTGGTCGGCAGTGTCTCCCTGGCAACGCTGGAAGACCTCCTGACTGCGCTGGCCAAGACCGAAGCCCACATACAGATCACCTCTCAGGCTTGTGCTATCACCGCCATCGCTGCTGTTGCGGCGCACAGGAGCGAAGGCTCCTCGTCTGCTCATACCCGAGCCAGAAAGGCTTGTTCCGGACTGGGTAAGGTAAGCATGTGCAGGCAGACGAATGGTGATTGGCTGTCCCATGGCGAGGCTGGTCAGCAACTGGCTACGTGACCCCATTGCGTTATCGCTGCCCGCGAAGTTCTGCTCCAGCGCGGCGATGCGATTGAAGGACGACTGTGCTGCCCCTTCTGGGCTGTTCCAGGAACGGATATGCGGTGCCGTGTGTTCTCCGAAGGCCGAGGCGTACTCGTCGGAATCGATCAGGGCGTCGACATCCGCTTCGAAGCCTTCTTTGGCGACTATCGCTACGTGCGTGCCCACCTCAGCTTCGTCGATGGGAGGACGCCCCAGCAGGTGCTTGATGGCCAGTTCAACCGAACGGTGAGGCGTAACTGCTTCGTAAAAGCGTGCACGATAGAAGGGTGACTTGGCCAGGCAGCGGACAAAATCGCGTACGGAGATTGTGCCGTTGCGTAGTTGCGATTCGGCAGCGTCAAGACGCTCGCTTTCCATGGGCATGGTGTTGCCGAACACATGCCGGTAAGAGGCGCTGATCACGAGGTTGAGGCTCGTCTCATCGGCGCCGGGCTTGTAAGAAGCAGGTGCATCGAGGAGAGTGGTGGCACCAAAGCTCAGGGCTACGGACTGGGAAGACATGGTTTTGCAGTGGCGAGGGAGTCGGCAAAGAGAAAACAAAGTAGTCCGTTAATTAGGCCGGAGTGATACTGGCAATCACCCCTCCTTCACGGTGAATTTCCTTATAGGTTTGGGACAGTTTGTTAAAGGGGACGAAATAAGTCCGATTGGACTTTTTGTAGCGTGAAATCGGCCGAATTGAGTTGGCCCTGTAGGCCGTTACCTCAACCCGATAGATACGACCCTCCTGGCCGGCGCCGACGCCCAGTCGCGTTGCGGCGTCTTGGAAATTGGCAGAAGGCCTGAAGCTCCATCCTTGTGTATCCGTGGAGGAGGGAGGGACGACTGGGAGTGGGCGATTCACATAGACATTGCCACCTAGTCGTGCTGCCTTGCCGGAAAGATTGCCTTTGAAGCTACTGCTGCTGGCACCACGGAGCAGTTGGAAGCTCCAAGTGAATTCCTGCATGGTTTTGCAGCTTTCGGTCTTCCAGCCACGGTGGTAGGGGGCTGTCCACTCACCGAAGGTGTCCTGATACTCCGTTGAATCTATGAAACTGTCGATATCCGCTTCATATCCTTTGCTATCGAGAAGTTCGGCATGGACGCGCATCTCGGCAAAGTCGGCTGGGGCCCGACCCAGGAGGTGGCGGAAGGCCAGCTCGATGTAGCGGTAGCGAGGGCAGGAATCAAAAAAACGAGCACGATACAGGTCACTTTTGGCAACGCTGCGTACGAACTCGCGCAGGCTCAGCTCCCCCAGCTTGAACTGGGATTCGGGGACCAGCTGCTGCTCGCTTTCCATCACATAGGAGTTTCCGAGAACCTGCCGGTACACGGCACGGATGAGCTGCTCTTTCTTGGCGTCCGTATCGTTTGGTAGCAGTTCAAGTGGGTCCTGGCTGTCAAACCGTTCGACGCCGAGGAGCGAGGCGGGACCAAAAGCCATTGTGAACGCAGAACCTGAGTGACCCTGCTATGGTGAAACACCATTGCAGGCTCCCACTGAGTTCTTAATAAAGCTAAACTATGTAGTTAAAATTGAGAGTAGTGATGCCCTACCTCAAAGCAGTCTGATGGCGTGGAGAGGTCCATTGCCGCTCAATAATTCCATCAGGATTGCCAAGAATCCCAGCATAGCAAGCCGCCCGTTCCACACTTCCGATCTGTTGTTCCAGCCCCAGGCCCACCTGTCCTGTGGATACAGCTTCACCTTGGTGGGAAGTGTGGCTGCCTGGTCAAGGTTTATCTCCGGTCCGGCCAGGGCTTGCTGTACCAGATCGGCCAAGCCGTGGATGAAGGAGGGGGTGGTGTCGAGGGCCGGTACACGGCGGAAGTTAAGGATGCCGACCTGTGTGGCGATCTCCCGGTATTCGATGTCGATTTCCTCGAGAGTCTCGATGTGCTCGCTCACGAAGCTGATAGGCACCACCACCAGATCCTTCACGCCTGCTTCACCAAGCTCATGTAGGGCTTCATCGGTGTATGGCTTCAGCCACTCCACTGGGCCCACACGGCTCTGGTAGGCCAGGGTGTAGGGGTTGGAGTGGCCCAGGTCGCCGGCCAGTCTTTCCATGATCAGGCGGGCGCAGGTCTCGATCTCGTTCTGATAGGGGTCGCCCGCCTCTTCCACGTAGCTCTTGGGCACGCCATGGGCGCTGAAGAACACATGGGCGCTGCCGGGCTCGGGACAGGCCTGAATCTCCCGAGAGATCAGTTCGGCCATGGCCCCTAGGTAGCCGGGGTCGTCGTAGTAACCGCGGATGCAGTGAATCGGAAGCTTTGCGAAGCCTGGATCGGCCAGGCGCAGGCGCTGCAGTTCTCGAAAGCTGGATCCGCTTGTGCTGATCGAAAAGTGGGGGTAGAGAGGCAACACCACCACCTGATCTATCCCGTCCGCTTTGATATCGGCCACGGCCGACTCGGTGAATGGATGCCAATAACGCATGGCTACGTAGCTGGTGGCCTCGATGCCTCGCCCCCGCAGTTCGCTCTGCAGTTCGCGGGCCTGCTGCTCGGTGATGCGGCGCAGGGGGGACCCGCCGCCGATGGAGCGGTAAGCCTCCTTGGACTTGTTGCTGCGCAGGCTGCTGATCAGCCAAGCGAGGGGCTTCTGCAACACCGGGGTCGGCAGTCGGATGATCTCCGGATCGGAGAACAGGTTGTAGAGGAACGGGGCGACATCCTCGATCCGCTCAGGGCCTCCGAGGTTCAGGAGAACCACGCCGACCTTGACATGGTCTGTGGGAGGGTGATGGTCCATACATGCAGGCGGCAATGTTTAGGTCATCAGGCTGTCGCGGGTCGTACGGCGAGTGAGCGGGTTCCAACAGTCCAGCTCCTGGAACGGCCGTCCGATCAAGGTCTCTCGAATAGAGTCCAGCCCTGATGAGCTCGTGAAGTCGGAACCACGGATCGATTCGGCTGCGGAAAGGTCAGCATCGGTCAGATTCGCCCCGCGAAAATCGGCATAATCCAGCTGGCAACCTGAGAAACGCACCCCTTCGCAAAGAGCACCGCGCAGCACAGCATGACGCAGATCTGCTCCTGCCAGGCGCACTCCTCTGAGGCAAGCACCGCTGAGATCTGCACCGCTGAGGTATGCACCCATCAATAGGGAGCCGCTCAGGTCCATGCCGGAAAGATCGGCGCTATTGAGAAAGTGGCCGCTTAACTTGGCCTTGGGTCCTACTGCACCGGAACCTCGAAACTCGTAGTTGTCTGGCCAGATGGTCATGCCGTCATATCGAGCCAGTCGCAGATCGGCTCCATCGAGTGTGCATCTACTCAGATTCGTTCCCCTTAAATCGACACGACAAAGGCGTGCTTCTGTGAGATCAGTAGCACCGAGATCCAGCTCACGCCAATCAGCTCCTCTAGCGTCGAAAGCACGACCGATGGCCTGGTTGGAAGGGAGTTTGGATTCCGGAGGAAGCCAACCAGGCACTAAGGAGGATTGCGATGCGCTATGCACGAGGCCTACGAATACTTAGAAACAATCTGCAAAGATGGAACTCTCCCAGTTCAGGTTACTGCTGGGGAGCCCTGTGGACCCCCTAGGAAGAGTGCGCTCCACGATGGAGAAATAAAACATCACAGAACAGGGGCTCCTACCTCTCCAGCTTGGCAGGAGAACTCCCTGATCATCTCCTCCAGATGGCGAATGACCATTTCAAGGCGCCAGGTATCCTTGCTTCCGCCGAGCGATCCGTAGTGAATAGATGAGACTTCACGCAGGTAGCATAAAGCCTTCGCCATGCTGTCGATAGGAACGGCCAGTTCTCGATAAAGTTCACGCAAGCCGCTGACTCCTGGTGGGTGCGTGAACGATTGCCGATCAGCGGCCACGGCATAGATGGCAATGCGGAGAAAATGCCAGCAGTCGCGCCAGCATGCCTCGGAGCGACTTTCCGGGAAAAGTGATCCACCGGGCTTGATCAGGCCAGGATCCTCTGCCACCAATCTTCTCTTGACATCTGCTACTACTTGTGAGGCGTTCTCTTGAAGCAGGCGTAGGGGTTCGGAATCAATGGAGGAGAACTGGCAAATCTCATCGAATTCCTTTGTGGTCAAAGGCCTGCTCTCATCATCAGCATGCCGGAAAATTGCACGAACATTCGCCGGGAGGGACTTGTCATGAGCAAGACCAAGGATGCGAGCCCCTGCAATCATCTCAGGCAAGTTTTTCGCCATCACTTCTGCAGCATCGATGATTTTGCCTTCATGAGGAGATCGAGGAGAATCTGGCCATTGCCTCACGTCCCAACCCTGCAGAGACCACAGGAGTTGCGACTAGATGTCCATGTCGTTCATTATACAAGGCCCAGATGGCTCCATTTGCTATGCCAGGACAATGACGGACGATCGCATCTGCCAAGTTAGGTCGCAGCCCGAGCGCATGAAAGAGCTGCCAACACTCATCCTCACTGCTAACATGAACATGGCGGATTGCGGATCCGACAACCCAGGTCAATGTCGTATCCTCAATGGGTCCGCTTGAACTGGAGCAGGCAAGTAGAAGATTGTTGTCTGTATTGTCTGCCTGAGAGTAAGTGGCTCCCCATAGATCAATGGTCTCGGGGAGAAGGTTTAGGCGTAGATCAGTTTGCCCTTCGTCAACGAGAATGTCATGCTGACCATATGCTGACTTCAGCATGGTGAGAAATCTTTGAAAAGAATCACTCATGACAATCTCTCCCTGTGGTGTGCTCCCCCTTCCCCTTAGCGTTTTTTCCAGGAACTCGGACCATTCCCAACCTCTTGAACACTAGCCCCGTCCAGCAGTGCTGAGCATGGAGATGGCGATCCAAAGCACCAGTCCAGTGATTACGAAGCCCCCCGCAGCAACGGTGTTCAACCAGAGCTTGCGGGCCCATGGAGCAGGGGCATTGGCCAGCCAGGCAGGCCGTTGACCCATGGTGCTGTTCTGCCACAGCATCGATTGTGCGGGAGTTCGCTTGGCGATGCTGTCCCGCCAGTAGGCCTGATAGCGGGGCGCTTGCTGGTTGAAGGGCATCGTGCCCACCGCCTGTCCAGGCAGAACACGGGACCGCTGGAAGGGTACTGTATCGTAGCCAAAGTTTTGCATGTACTCCTCAGACTCCAGGAGTGTATCCACCAGGGAAGCCAGGCCACCCTGGGCGATCAGAATCGAATAGGCGATGCGTTCCCGCTCGCCGTAGACGGGCCTTCCAAGCACCCGGCCGATGGTCTGCTCGACCATCCGATAGTTGCTGTTGCAGCGGTAGAAGTCGTCGCGGAACTTCTGCGACAACAGCAGGCCACGCACGAAGTCCCTCATGGTGATCTGACCCTCGCGCAACTGGGATTCGAGCATGGGATCGCGGTCCACCTTGAAGGCGTGGAAGTAGATCTGTCGATAGGCCTGCTCGATTTGGATATCCAGGTCACGTCGATCGCAGGTCCCGTTGATGCTGCGCGCAGCCGACTGAGACTGCCGACTGCCTTCCTCGCCGGCCAGGGTGAAGCTGGCGACCCGCGCATTCATGGTGAGCGGCTTAACAGAAAGCAAAGGCAGTGCCATGGTGACTTGATAGCTTGAACGAAATCATCCCCTGGATCAATGGGCCTGTGCGGGAGGGAGGAAGGGATCCACACCAATCGTCACTTCCCCTGCTCGCGGATCGAGGTTCCTTGAACAGAGGGTAAAAGCTGTGGCTGTGAAGTGATCCCAATTGGCTAGCCCAAACATAAAGAAGGCCCCCCGAAGGAGGCCAGCATCATTGAAAACTGGCGATCTCAGGTCGCCTTGCCTGCTTCAGACAAGCGCGTTGATGGCATAGTCGATGTAGTTGTTCGCCTCGGTTCCAGGCTCTCCACTCATGCCGTGGTTGGCCTTGATGTAGCTCAGGGCCTCCACGTACCAGGAGGGAGAAAGTTCAAAGGTACGGTTGATCTCATCGATGCCAGCGATAAGGTATTCGTCCATTGGACCGGTGCCACCAGCCACAAGACAGTAGGTGACCATGCGCAGGTAGTAACCGATATCACGGGCGCACTTGTCCTTCCCGCGTTGGTCGGCAGCGTACGTGGGCCCCTGCATCTGGGTGGTGTAGGGGAACTTGCTGTAGACGGCTTGCGCGGCGCCATTCACAAGGGTGTCTGCTTTGGCTGTCAATCCTTTAGCAGCCTCAAGAGCCGACTTGGCTCGAGTGAAGCGTCCGAAGGCGGCATTGATTTCGGTGTTGCTGAGAAAGCGGCCTTGGGAGTCGGCAGCTGCGACAGCCTCGGTCAGCGGAGTCTTCGACATGGGTGAAGGGGGGAGCGGAAGGATTGTCCTGAAAGGGAATGCTGATCAGGCCACGGCGGCGGCGGCGCGATCAAAGTAGGTGCCGATTTCGGAGATCAAATTGCTGCAATCGCCCGATGTGATGCCGCCGCGATCGTTGACGATGGCAATGGAGGCATCCTTCATTTTGCGTACACCTTCGGCGACAGAAGCGCCAGGAGTGCCAAGGGCAAGATAGGTTTCCCGCAGGCCGTTGAGGCAACGATCTTCGAGAATGGATGTGTCTCCGGTGAAAATGGAATACGTGATGTAGCGGAGGATGATCTCCATGTCACGTAGGCATGCGGCCATCCTGCGGCTTGTGTAAGCGTTGCCCCCGGGTGCGATCAGCGCCGGTTGCTGAGCGAACAGATCGCGGGCTGCATTGGCAACGATCATGGAAGCGTTGGAGGTGATCCGGTTGACGGCATCCATCCGCTTGTTGCTGTCTGCGACGACCGACGCCAAGGCATCGATCTGGGCAGAGCTGAGGAATTCGCCGCGGGCATCAGCCTGAGCAACGACCTTGGTGAAGGCGTCGAACATGTAAATAAAGCTCCTGTTCTCGACGGGTGGGGGTCGGGAGTTGGGTATTCCAGAGCGAGAGCGCCCAAGGCGAACTCGCGAGCCAAGGGGTGGGTATCTGGTGCTCACCGGCAAAACCGGCTGCACCGACCGATGACCAGAAAGCCCTCGACTGGACATGAGTATTTTTAACCCTTGGGCCGTCGACTTGCTCGATGATTCACAAACGGTCATCCCCTTGACGACGGTTCTGCCCCCCGGGGGGGGGCTCAGGCTCGCAGAGGCGGTCTCGGCTTTGGCGCAGCCCCGGCAGGGGACACTTGTGTACGGGCTGAACAGTCAGATTCAGGAGGGTAGCGGCCATGAAAAAAGCCCCCACGTTGAGGGGGCTGCAGCTGGATCAGGTCTGCCTTGCGCTCAGGAGTCTGAGTTGTCGCCGGAGCCGCTCACATTCACGCCGGTGATGGTTCCACCCAGGCGATGAACGAGCCGCATGGTTTCGTTCATGCGGGTGTAGGGAACCTGCATGGTGCAATCGGAGCTGCGCACATAGGCGTTGTTGGCCAGTCCGGTGACTTGAATCGTGACTTGGCGGTTGCTGCTGAAGCTGCTGCCGCGGGTGCCTGCAGAGACCTTCATGACGGGGGAGGAACGATGGGGGTGTGGGGTTGAGGAGGAGTCAGTTGACGGGGCTGACGCTGGCGATGCGGCCGCCTTCACGCTGGATCTGGCGCTGATAGTCGAGCAGCTTGGCAAAGGGGATGAATCTCACCCGGTTGCTGCGCTTGTGCAGGCGGTAGTTGTTGAATCCCGAGATTTCGACCCGGTAGGTCCGGCCCTGCTCACCGGCGCCCACCCCCATGCGCGTCACACCGTCGGACTCGACCGAGCGGAAGGCGGAGCCCTTGGCGTTGGGGCTCACCACGGGGATCGGAGCCTCTTTGTGAACCGAGGGGTTGAGGCGTGACAGGTTCTTGGCGATGTCGCCCTTGATCGACGCCGCGGCGCCACGGGTCAGCTGCAGCAGGTAGGAGAACTGGAGACCCTGCTGGCCGACGGAGTAGTTCCAGCCGTGCATGTAGGGCACCTGCTCTTCGCCGAAGCGATCCTGATACTCGGGGCTGTCGATGTAGGAATCAATCTCGGCGTCAAATCCTGCGTTCTGCAGGATCGTGAAGTGGTGCAGCATCTCGGCCTTGTTCTGGGGTGCCCGGCCGAGCAGATGCTTGTGGTTCAGTTCGATGAATCGGTAGGGATTGCTGTTCTCGAAGAAACGCTGCCTGTAGAGATTGCTCTTGGCAACCTGGCGCACGAACTCACGCACGCTGAGGTAGCCACGGCGAAACAGCGACTCGGGACCCTCGAGCCGCTCGCTCTTCATCACATATTGGTAGCCGAGCACCTGTTGGTAGACCGAGCGGATCAGGCCAGCGGTGTCGGCTTCGGTGGCGTTCGACCAGTTGTCCTTGTCGCGGGCGTTCTCGAAGCGATCGATGCCCAGGTAGGCAGCACAGACGAGTGTCATGGGCGTGCAGGCCGGGAAGTGAAGGGAGATGTGAGGGAGTCGGGGGTCATCGAGGGAGGCTGAACACAGGCCACAGCGTCCCCGACGATGCTGTCTGCAAGCCGGATCCTATGGGGGCTCTTCCGCTCTCACCAAGGGTTTTCGGAATCGTTACAAACTCGGCCCCTGGCGCCTGGAGAAGATACCGATAGCATCCGGCCATCGCGGTCCTTGCCTGACCCATGACATCGGCACCTGATTCCGAAGCCTGGCCGCTTCGCTTCGGCGTCCAGCTCAAGGCCCTTGGTGAGCTCAGCGAAACCCTCACCCTGCGCCTCCTGGAGTTGGAGGAACGTCTGGGGCGGTTGGAGGAGCACCAGGCCCACCTGCTGGCTGGGCGTGACCAGGAGGGTGTTGATTCGGCCGCTGTCATGGATCTGCTTGAGCAGACCGATGATCGACTCAGCCGACTGGAAGCTCTGCTGGAGCAGTCTCGCCAGGGCCCAGCGGCTTCAGCCCAGCCCGGCGACCCGGTCAGGCCCCTGCGGGTCTTGGGCGATGCGGCCCCCTCCCCAGGTGAGTTCGTATCGGAGTCCGTTTTCCCCGAGGAGGGCGAGCAGCCCTTCATGGATGAACTGATCGCCTGATTCAGGCCGCCACGGCTGCCCATGAAGGCTTCGGCTGGCCCGGCTCCCTCAGCCCGCAGAGCCTGTGCTGAGCATGGCAGCTGCGGTGGTGATCAGAATCCGCAGGAGCTCGAGTCCACCGATGGCTGCAAGCCCCAGCCAGATCGCCTTGGCCTGCTTCGGCGGTTGTCCCATCGACCCAAGCGGCCGAGCGCAGACCACGCTCCAGCTGGTTGCCTCCGCTGAACGGGCCGGCTGGAGCCAGGGAGCCGCTGATGTCGCGCCAGTAGGAGGAATAGAGGGGAGCCTGCTGGTTGAAGGGCATCTCCCCAGGGCTGCGTCCGGGTAGGACGCGGGAGCGCTGGTAGGGAACCTCGTCTTCGCCGAAGGTGTCGATGTATTCAGCGGAGTCGAGCAGGGCATCGACAAAACTCGGGAATCCTTCGGCGGCGATCAGAATCGAGAAAGCAATCCGTTCGCGACTGCCATGCACCGGCCTGCCAAGTATACGGCCTACCACCTGCTCCACAACATCATAGTTGCTGTTACAGCGATAGAAATCCCTGCGAAACTTGTCTGAAAGCAGCAGGCCCCGGATGAATTGCTTGGTGCTGATCTGACCTCGACGCAGCTGCGATTCCAGCCTGGGCTCCCGATCGACTTTGAAGGCATGGAAGTAAATCTGGCGGTAGGCCCTTTCAATCAGCTCATCCATGGCCTGGGGGCTGCGCCTCACCCCTTCAGGTGTGCGGCGTGGCTCTTCTTCGTCGCCGACGGCCAGGCTGGCGACGCGTGCATTCAGGGTGACGGGTTTGAGATCAAGCAGGGGCAGGGCCATGGGGTCGTGGGTGAGGTGGCGACGAACCTAAGCATCCCTGGTGAGCACAAACCCCTAGAGACAAAAGACCTTACAGAGCCTCACTGTTTGGGTTTAATTGATTGAGGCAGCTTCATTTCCTTTTGTTGAGCGGGCCTGGAGCCGGGTCCGATCAGCTCGCCCATCGCTCCAGCCAGGCGCCTGGAATTTCAGCACTGAAGTCGTCGGTACGCTGAAACTCGAACGGCCCCGCCAGAGATCCCCAGAGCTGGTCGTGGGTGGCCGGGTCGTGGCCCCGGTCGATCGTGCGCATTGACTGCCCGTCGAGCTCGAAACTGCTCACCAGGTAGGCCGTGGCCCCCTTGCGCTCCACCAGGCAGCGGCAGCCGGGTTCCACTTCCCCGACGAAGCCTTCTCCCTGCTCGCGCACCACATAGGTGCACCCTTCCAGCAGACGCAGATCCTCGGGTTGGATCTGGGCCATCCGCTCTGGATCCTCCACAGCTCCCCAGAACCGCCGCTCGTCGTGGATGGCGTGGTTCTGAATGCGCAGGCTGCCATCCTCGGCACACGCGGCCCGGAGCACCCGGATCCTGTACGGCTGGCCGGGAGCAAAGGCGTACGACTGCTCCAGCAGCAGGGATCCTGGATCCAGCTGCTGCAGCGGCCGGAAGCGCACCAGGATGTGGGCGTAAATGGGGGGATTCTCGAAAGCCTGGTCCTGGTTGCTGAACCCGGCGCTCAGCATCCGGACCAGGCGGGGCAGGGAGCTGGTCATGGGCCAAATCCTATGGGGCGGTCCAGCCTTCAGCGCTGGAGCAGGCGCAGGCGGAATTCCGCCACCTGGCGCACCAGTTCCGGTTGGCTCAGGGCGAAGGGGTGGTCGCTCAAGGCGCTGATCACACCCTCGAGAGCCGCTTCCCGGGCGGTTGGATCCTCTGGGTCGAGGGTTCCGATCCGCGCCCAGGCCTCATCGAAGGCCATGCCGTAGCTGTCTGCATTGCTGAACTGCTGGTTCGCCGGGCGATCGGGAGGAGTTCTCATCACGTCTTCAGACGGGCCGCTCGGGGTGGTATCCCCGGGGATGGTCTTGAGCCCTGCAACAGGAGCTTCAGAAAAAGATGCCAGGACCCAGATTTGAACTGGGGACACGGCGATTTTCAGTCGCCTGCTCTACCAACTGAGCTATCCCGGCTGGCCGCTTGGCAGCACCGCTGGATCTTAGATCACTGCCTGGAGCGGGGGTCCGGGCCAGGCAGAGCAGCCCCATCACCGGGTAACCGGCCTCCTCCAGGGCGGCGGCAGCCGTCTTGGCCGTGGCTCCTGTGGTGAGGATGTCGTCCACCAGCAGCAGTCCCTGGCGTGATCGCCGGCTGGGGGAGAGTCCGGAGGGAATCACCCGGAAGGCACCTTCCTGGTTCAGAGCCCGCAGTCGGCGGTTGAGGTGGTGCTGACCAAGAGTGGCTCGGCTGCGCTCCAGGGGAGCCAGGCGAGGCAGGCTCAGTCCCTGGCAGATCAGCTGGGGCAGCGGGTTGGCCCGTTGTTTCCAGCTGGGGATCGCCACGATGCTCAACTCCCGCAGCTGTGCAGGAAGGGTCCTCGCCAGGGCCCTGGCCAGGCAGGGGATCGCCTGGTCGCTGGGGTTGCGCCGCTGACGCAGCAGCAGGTTGCGCAAGGGTCCCTGATAAAGCCCAAGGGCCCACCAGGGCAGTGGCTCGGATCCGCACAAGCCAGTGTTGGCCTCGAGATCCAGCTCAAGCCGGCAGGCCTGGCATGGCTCCTGCCGGTCGCTCGCAGGCCTGGACCCTGGCTCGTTCAGGCGGCCGCAGAGTGGGCATGTGGCCTGGGTGATCAGCTCAAGACATCCCCTCAACAGGGCCTGGACCATGGAGACCTCCCCCTGGCACAACGGCCAGCAACGTTGCTGAGAAGTGTTCCCAGCTGCCAAGGAGCCGGCTCTGATCCCCGGAATCGGCTCAGGACTCGGGCAGGGCCTTGAGCATCGCCACCAGGGTGCGGTGGGCGTCCTCGCTGTCGGTGAGCAGGTGGTCAAAGGGCACCGACAGGTTCCCGCCATCCACCTCCAGCTCCATCGCCTCGGGGTTGACGCGCAGCATCCTGGCGGCGGTGGCCTGCTGGGCCCCGCCGTAGTGGCGGGCGTAGGCCAGAACCGCTTCGCCGTGGTCCTTGTTCATGTGCCGGCAGATCCGGTCGCTGACGGCTTCGGTGAGGGGATCGCTGGCCATGGCGGCTAAGCAGAGGGAGAGGCTGATTGTGGCGGAGAAGCGGCTCAGGCCAGCGTGAACCGCTGCCAGAGCAGCAGGCCCAGCCGGATGGCACTGAAGCCGACATAGCCGGCCAGGATCACGAACAGGGCCATGGAGATGACGGTGCGCAGGCGTTCGTTCATGGTCTGGCGGGTGAGGGAGGGGCGGACCCGTCCATCTTCGGCGGTGGGCTCGTTGTCATCAGGGCGCCGAGGGCCAGCCGTGCCATGCCCAGGGCCGGCGCCAGGCCCGGTCGGTTCAGCACCGGCAGGCCGATCGCCTGCTGGCGTAACTGCCGCCACTGGGGATTGCGGGCGCCACCTCCCAGGCTGATCACCCGCTGAAGCGCTGGCGCTCCCGACGCACCCAGCCGCTTCCACCCCCGGGCTTCGATGCGGGCCAGCCCTTCCAGCAGCCCTTGCAGGAAGAGCACGTCGCTCACCGGCCTGGGCTCAAGGATCGGCAGCAGGTCCGGATCGTCGTGGGGGAAACGCTCTCCCCTGCCGGGCAACGGAAGGTAATTCAGGCCGCTTGGTCTGCTGGGGTCGATCTGACGACTGAGCCGCTCCAGTTCGGCATCGCTGAAGAAGCGGCGCAGCACCCCACCGCCGGCATTGGAGGCACCGCCTACCAGCCAACGCCCCCCCAGCCGATGACAGCTCAGGCCCGGGGTTTCGATTGGTGCCTCCACGAATTGTTTGAGCACCAGGGTGGTGCCCAGTACCGTGATGCCTTCGCCGGCAGCGGGATCGGCTGCCAGTACGGCGGCGTTGGCATCGGTGCTGCCGGCCACCACCAGGCAGGAGCTGGGCAGCCTCAGTTCAGAGGCCACGGCGGGAGCCAGTGAACCCAGCACCTGGCCGCTGGGCACGACCTGCGGCAACGCCGCTGCCCAGGGCTGCCGGGGGAGTTTTCCCGTCCAGCTTTGCCGCCTGAGATCCCAGCCCAGCCGAAGGTTGTTGCCTTCTTCGCCCCAGCGCCAGTCCCCCAGCAACCAGCCCATCAGCCAGTCGGCCTGGTGGCGCAGAAGCAGGCCTGGGCCAGGCGTGGCCCCAGTGAGGGAAGCGAGCAAATGCAGGGCCCGGGCCAGGCTGCCGCTCACACTGGCGGCGGGGCAGCCGGGAGGCACCAGCTCTGCCAACGTCTCTGCCTGCTCGGGACAGGCATGGCCGTAGGCCAGGGCAGGGCCCAGGGGGGCACCGTCGGAGCGGCAGGCCAGCAGGGTTCCGGAGGTGCCGTCGAGGCTGATGGCGCCCAACCGCTTTCTCAGGCTGGCCGGCAACTGCTGAAGGAGGCCGGCAAGGCCCTGCCGCCAGCCAAGCGGGTCTTCGAAGCTGCTGGGATAGGCCGTGGCCCGCTCATCGAGCAGCTGCCCCTGGGGATCGATGAGCACGAGGCGGATGCCGCTGCTGCCCAGATCGACCCCTGCCGCCAGCGCGCTGGCCACGGGGGTCAGGCGGCGGGCTGGCCCACGGGAACACGATCGGCCGTGGCCTGTTGCAGGCGGGCTGCGGCTTCGCTCACGTCCTCCCAGGGAAGGTTCAGGTCAGGGCGACCGAAATGGCCGTAGGAGGCCACGTCCTGGTAGAAGCGACCGCCCCGCTGTCGCGGCAGATCGCGCAGACCGAAGCTTTCGATGATCGCCCCGGGCCGCAGGTCGAAGTGTTCCTGGACCAGGGCGGTGAGGTCGTCATCGCTGATTCTGCCGGTGCCGAAACTCTGCACCAGAATGCTCACGGGCCTGGCCACACCGATCGCGTAGCTGAGCTGAACCTCCACCCGGCGGGCGAGGTTGGCGGCCACCAGGCTCTTGGCCACGTGGCGGGCTGCGTAGGCCGCGGAACGGTCGACCTTGGTCGGGTCCTTTCCGGAAAAGGCTCCACCACCATGGCGTGCCGAACCGCCGTAGGTGTCGACGATGATCTTGCGCCCTGTCAGGCCCGCATCACCCTGGGGCCCGCCCACCACGAACTTTCCGGTGGGATTGACGAGAAAACGCACGCTCCCGCGCTCGGGTTGAAGCGGCAGGTCAGCGGTGGCCGGCAGCACCACATGGGCCCAGAGGTCGTCGGCGATGCGCCGGCGGAGTCCATCCTCATCACTGATGCCGTCGATCTCGGCCAGGTGCTGGGTGGAGATCAGCAGGGTGTCGATGGCCACCGGGCGCTCGTTCTCATAGACCACGCTGACCTGGGTCTTGCCGTCGGGCAGCAGGTAGGGAAGCGTGTTGTCGTGCCGCACACGGGCCAGCCTGCGGGCCAGGCGATGGGCCAGGCTGATCGGCAGGGGCATCAGCTCAGGTGTTTCGTCGCAGGCGAAGCCGAACATGATGCCCTGATCTCCAGCACCCACCAGGTCGAGGGGATCGCCGTTGTGGTCCTCAGCCTCATTCACGCCCTGGGCGATATCAGGCGACTGCTGGTCGAGGGCGGTGAGCACCGCACAGCTGTTGGAATCAAATCCACCGGCTTTGGCCCCGCTGTAGCCGATCGTTTCGATCACGCTCCGCACCAGGGTGGTGATGTCCACGCGGGCCGTGGTGCTGACCTCACCGGTGACGAGGCACAGGCCAGTGTTGACGACGGTTTCGCAGGCCACGCGGCTGGCGGGGTCGGCGCTCAGCAGGGCATCGAGAACGGCATCGCTGATCTGATCACAGATCTTGTCGGGATGGCCCTCGGTGACAGATTCAGACGTGAAGACGTAGCGGCTCATCCCGGTTTGCACCGACCTCAGGATGGCTGAGCTTATCGTCCGGTTCCTGTGCAGGTGTCACTGCGGGGCCCCAGCCACCTGCAGCTCGTGCCAGTGATCAATCTGGGGCAGATGATCCGGCAGCGGCGGCCGGCTGCTCCAGCCGGCGCTGTACCCCAGCGTCAGGGCCACTCCCGCCTGCTCAGCCATGTGCAGATCACTGCTGGCATCACCGATCAGGCCACAGGCGGAGGGGCTCACCCCCAACCTGGAGCAGAGCCCGTGAACGGCCTCCGGATCCGGCTTTCCGGGACGCATGTCGGCACTCCAGTGGTCCTGGAACAGGCCAGCAAGTCCGTGGCCGCTCAGGAACCGCTGGATGCCTTCGCTGTCGTCGTTGCTGATCACAGCCAGCTGCACGCCCGATCGGTGCAGGGACACCAGCAAGGGGCGCAGTCCCTGGGTGAGCGGTGCCAGGAGCCCCTCGCCTGGGCTGTTCTCCGGATGCAGCAGGGGCTTGTGATCGACGGCAGCAAAAACGGATTCACTGCGGGCGAGGGCCTCAGGCCAACCCAGGCCCACCTGACAGAAGACTGTGGCGGTGGAGATCAGATTGTGGCTGCGGCAGGCCACTGCCGTGGTCCCTCCTGGGTGGAGCTGATCACCCTCGAGGCCGTAGGCACGCTCCAGCAGGCTCTGAAACTGGAGGTGGTCTGAGGGTGGAACATGCTCCAGACAGGCCTGGATCCGGGCACGGCTGAGGGCCAGCAGGCCCGGCTCGCTGAGGCTGAGGGTGCCGTCCTTGTCGAAGAGAATCGCCTCCACTGACCCGATGGGCTGACCGCGCAGCAGCAGTTGAACCATCGGATCGGTGCAGGCGCCCCAGGGTATGCCGCTCAGTCGAGGGTGACGCCCATCGGTTCGTTCTCCTCGGCCTGCTCCAGCAGCATCTGCTTGTAGCGGGCGGCCATCTCCTCGGCCTTCTCGAAGACCTTCTGGGGATCGGTGAGCATGTCGCCGGGTTCCGGTTCGAGAGCCTTGGTGGAGAGGGAGATGCGGCCCCGCTCGGCGTCGAGGTCGATGATCATCACCTTCATCTGATCGTTGACGTTGAGCACCGTGTGGGGGGTCTCGATGTGCTCGTGGCTGATCTCGGAGATGTGCAGCAGGCCGCTGACGCCGCCGATGTCGATGAAGGCGCCATAGGGCTTGATGCCCCGCACCGTGCCGATCACGACCTCGCCCACCTCCAGGCGATTCATCTTGCGCTCCACCAGGGCGCGGCGATGGCTCAGCACCAGGCGGTTGCGCTCCTCGTCCACTTCCAGGAACTTGAGGGGGAGGAAATCGGCGACCAGATCTTCCTTGGGCTTGCGGGTGCTGATGTGGCTGCCTGGAATGAAGCCGCGCAGACCCTCCACCCGCACCAGGGCACCACCTCGGTTGGTGGCGAACACTTCGCTGTAGATGGTGGCGTCTTCCTTCTGCAGCTGGCGCACCCGCTCCCAGGCCCGCTGGTACTCGATCCGCCGGATCGAAAGGGTGAGCTGCCCGTCTTCGTTTTCCTCGCTGAGGATGAAGAACTCACGGATCTCACCCGGCTCCAGCACGTCGGAGAGGTTCTCGACCCGGTTGATCGACACCTCCTGCAGGGGCATGAAGGCAGCCGTCTTGGCGCCGATGTCGATCATGGCGCCCTTGGGCTCCATGGCGAACACGGTGCCGTTCACCACGTCACCGGGCTTGAAGTTGTAGTCGTACTTGCTGAGAAGGGAGGCGAACTCCTCGAGGGTGAAGCCCGCACCGTCGGTGTCGCGGTTCGCGGCACGGCTGCTCGGGTCGTCAGCTGTGGGGACCTCTTCCGGAATGTCGAGGTTCAGCTCATCCGGGGCCTCGCTCGTCGGATCCAGATCAGCCGAGGCCTTGCTCGTCGGATCCAGTTCGGCCTCGGTGCTGCTGATCTCGGAAGGGGTCACGGTCATGAAAGGGTTGGCGGTCTGCCCGGGGCAGAGCGAAGGGATGGACGTGCCTGCCCGCCGACAGCCGCACGCAATCCATGATCATACAAATCTGGGTGCCACCGCCAAATCCCTGGATGGCCAGGGGGCGGCTTCAGCTCACGGCTGCCAGGGCACCGTCCGGGCGTTTGTGGGCCGGCCGACGGGTGAGTGATTCCAGGGTGGCCACGAAATCGCTGATTCCCTGAAACTGCCTGTACACCGAAGCGAAACGCACGTAGGCCACCTCGCTGATCTCGCTGAGCTGCTGCAGGACCAGTTCACCGATCTCCGCGCTACTCACCTCCCGGCCATGCCGCTGTTGCTGCAGCTGCAGCTCGATCTCGTCGACCACGGATTCCAGCCGTGCCGGTTCGAGTCCGGTTTTCTCACAGGCTCGCACCAGGCCGTGCAGGAGTTTGCTGCGGTTGAAGATTTCGCGGGAGCCGGTGCGTTTGACCACCGTGATCGGAACTGTTTCCACCCGTTCATAGGTGGTGAAACGAAAGTCGCAATGGAGGCACTCACGGCGCCGACGCACGCTGCGACCGCCGTCCGCGGAGCGGGATTCCAGCACCCGACTGTCGGTGTGTTGGCAGGAGGGACATTGCATCCCTTGATGACCCACGCGGATTGGATAGAGCAAGTGTAGACAGTCGTGCCCCAATTGAGAAGTCAGACGTGATGAGTTCCGTGCTGAGGCCACCACAGCGCGATCCCTTGCTCGTCCCACTGCAACGGCGGGAGGCGGGTAGGGCCTGACAGTTGTTGGTCAAGAGCCTGGGCATGAAAAAGCCCCCGCAGGGGGCGGGGGCTTGGTGTGTCTTCAGCCCCGGGGGGCTCTGACTCTCACTTGCCGATCTTCGGGGGATCGCGGAAGGCGATCGCAAAGAAGAGGGTGGCGATCGCCAGGGTGAGGATGAGGATGTAAGCGAAGCTCTCCATGGAGAATCTCCTGAGTGGGGGCGATCAGCTGAGCTTGGTGCCAGCGGGTGGGATGTAACCCTCGGGTAGACGCCGGGTGGTGCGGTCTCCAAGTTTCTGGAAGAGACCGAATTCAACCTGCTCACCGAGGTCGGGATCGATGCCGGCGAACACATCCCGGTAGAGGGTGCGGGCGCCGTGCCAGATATGACCGAAGAAGAAAAGCAGGGCGAAGGTGGCGTGGCCGAAGGTGAACCAACCGCGGGGTGAGCTGCGGAAGGTGCCGTCGGAGTGGTAGGTCTCGCGATCGAATTCGAACGCCTCACCCAACTGGGCCTTGCGAGCCAGCTTCTTGACAGCAGAAGGCTCAGTGAAGGTCTGGCCGTTGAGAGCGCCGCCGTAGATGGTGGCCGTCACTCCGGTCTGCTCGAAGGAGTAGCGGGCTTCGGCGCGTCGGAAGGGGATGTCAGCTCTGACGATTCCCTGGTCGTCTTCGAGAACGACAGGGAAGTTCTCGAAGAAGTTGGGGAGGCGGCGCACCTGGAGGTTGCGCCCCTCACTGTCGGTGAAGCTGATGTGACCCAGCCAGCTGGTGGGCAGGCCATCGCCGTTCACCATCGGACCGACCCGGAACAGACCTCCCTTGGCCGGGCTGTTGCCGACGTAGTCAAAGAAGGCCAGCTTCTCAGGAATGGCGCCATAGGCCTGCTCGGCCGTGGAGCCGTTCTCGAGGGCTGTCTGAACGCGGCGGTTGATTTCAGTGCGGAAGTACCCCTGATCCCACTGGTAGCGGGTGGGGCCGAACAGTTCGATCGGGGTGGCCGCCGAGCCGTACCACATGGTGCCGGCCACGATGAAGGCCGCAAAGAAAACGGCGGCGATGGCGCTGGCCAGCACTGTTTCGATGTTGCCCATCCTCAGGGCCTTGTAGAGGCGCTCGGGAGGACGGGTGGTGATGTGGAAGATGCCGGCGATGATGCCCACGATGCCGGCGGCGATGTGGTGAGCCACGATGCCTCCAGGGTTGAAGGGGTTGAATCCTTCAGGCCCCCAGGAGGGCTGCACTTTCTCGATGTGTCCGGTGAGGCCGTAGGGGTCGGAGACCCACATCCCCGGACCGAAGACACCTGTGAGGTGAAACGCTCCGAACCCGAAGCAGCCAAGACCGGCGAGCAACAGGTGAATGCCGAAGATCTTGGGCAGATCAAGGGCAGGTTCTCCAGTGCGTGGATCCTGCCAGATCTCGAGATCCCAGTAGGTCCAGTGCCAGATGGCGGCCAGGAAGAGCAGTCCACTGAAAATGATGTGTGCGGCGGCTACGCCTTCGAAGCTCCAGAAGCCGGGGTCGACGCCCGTTTCTCCGGTGATGCTCCAGCCGCCCCAGCTGCCGGTCACACCCAGGCGGGCCATGAACGGCATGACGAACATGCCCTGGCGCCACATGGGGTTGAGCACCGGGTCGGATGGATCAAAAATGGCGAGCTCATAGAGCGCCATGGAGCCGGCCCAGCCGGCGACCAAAGCGGTGTGCATGAGGTGCACGGCCAGCAAGCGGCCCGGGTCGTTGATCACGACCGTGTGCACCCGATACCAGGGCAATCCCATGGGGGTCAGGTCCGGGGTAACTAACAGCTGTTTGCCACAGCTGGACGCCATGGCAAACAGCGGACGATCAAAAGGATCGTTCCGTGTTGGGGATCGTAAGGGGTTCCCCTGGCCTGCGGGACCGTTGCGCAGGAGCTGAAACGAGCCGTGACGCGGTATCCGGCCGTTTGGAGCGGCAGCTATTTACAAAACTCAACGTCCACGCCCCAGAATGGAGGCTTCCGCGCCTGTTCCCATGCCCGTGATCCGCTTCGTCCGTGAGGGCCGTGATGTGGAGTGCTACCCCGGCGAAAACCTGCGGGAGGTGGCCCTTCGAGAGGGCTTGGAGCTCTATGGGCTCAAGGGGCAGCTCGGCAATTGCGGTGGATGCGGCCAGTGCATCACGTGCTTTGTCGACGTGGTGGCTGAGGCCTCTCCAGGCGCGTTGAGCCCCCGCACTCCCGTGGAGGAACGCAAGCTTCGCCGGCGCCCCGAGGGGTGGCGCCTGGCCTGTCAGGCCCTGGTGCAGCGTTCCCTGGTGGTCCTCACCAGGCCCCAGGCGGGTCTCTCTGATCGTGAGGCGGTGCTGGCTGCGGCACGTGAGCAACCCCTGGCTGCCGGCCCCACTGCCTGGCCCGTGTCTGCGGAGCCCGCCATGGCCGAACCCGAACCCGAAGCCGAGCAGCCAACCGCTACGGCCGATGAAGCGGCGGCGGAAGGCCCGGCTGGTGGGTGATACGGTCGCTTCAAGTCATTTTCAACCCGCTCGAGAGCTCCCATGGAAACCAATGATCTGGGTTTTGTGGCCAGCCTCATGTTCGTGCTGGTTCCTGCGGTGTTCCTGATCGTTCTCTATATCCAAACGAATAGCCGGCAACAAGGTTGAATCAGGCCTGAACAGCCACTTGGCGCCCCTCCTCGGTTGCAGTAGCCCCTCGAGGGATGCATCAGCCGAGGATTTTTTGTCATTCAAGGGGGTCACGAAATCTGCGGCAGGATGCGGCCTGCTTGGGGCCAAACTCAACGGCCTGCTTCGGGTTCGCGCACCAGCAGCACCGGAGCAGGAGCATGGACACGGATGTAGTCGCTCACGGAGCTGCCCAGCAGCCGGTCGATGTCCACCAGGCTCTTGGCCACCAGCGGCCTTCGATCCTGGGAGGCGATCACCAGCAGGTCGGCCTTGAGCTCTTCGGCGGTGGCGCAGACTCCGCGGCCCACATCACCGGTGCCATGCACCCCCTTGAGGTCCACGCCCAGGGATCGGGCCCGCTGCACCGCCTTCTCGATCACCATGTCGGCAGGGCTTTTGCCGCCGCGGCTGGGTTGGATGTCCTGGCGGGAGATGTGCACGCCCGTGAGGGTGCCACCGGGGATTTCACGCACCAGTTCGCAGGCGATCCTCAGGGCGTCGTCGCCCACGCCGGTGCCATCAAGGGCCACCATCACCCGGTTCACGTGGCGCACGTAGAGGTCGTCGCGCACCAGCAGCATCGGTCGCGTCGAAAGCTGGAAGACGTACTGGCTGGAGCTGTTGGCCAGGATCGACTGCAGGCGCCCAAGCCCCCGGGATCCCATCAGGATCAGATCGGCATCGAGCTCGTCGGCCACCTTGAGCACAGTCTGCTTGGTGTCGCCCTGACGGATGATGGCGTTGACGTCGGCCGGATCGAGGCCAAGGCGCTGGATGGCATCAGCCACGATGCCAGCGGCTTTCTGCCAGTGCTCCTGAAAATCGTCACCGGCTTGCTCGGGAACCACGTGCAGCAGGTTGAGTCGGGCCTGACGGAATGCCGGCAGGTCGCGCAGCATGCGCACCATTTCTTCGACGTGGCCTTTGCCGGAATCGGCGATCAGCAGATTGCGGAACACGAGGCTGTCGCGAGTGTGGGGCAGCCTATGGCCTGGATCTGACTGCTCGAAGGGTGATGGCAGAGGCTGTAATGGAGTGGCAAGGGGGGAAGAGCAGCTGGGTGCTGCGGCGCAGGGTGCTTCCCCAGCACACCGACCACGGGGGCGTGATGTGGCATGGCGCCTATCTCGCCTGGCTGGAGGAGGCCCGGGTTGAGGCCCTCGCGGCGTCGGGGCTGCCCTACGCCAGTCTCTCCGCCCAGGGCCTGGAGCTTCCGGTGGTGACCCTTCAGATCGACTACCGCCGGGCCGTGGGTCATGGCGAAGTGGTCGAGCTGCGCAGTGTGGCGATGCCTCGCCGCGGGCTGCGGCTGCCCTGGATCAGCCGTTTTCTGCTCGGAGGTGGTGGGCTGGCAGCGGAGGCCCATGTGGAGCTGGTCCTCGTGCGGCGCCTGGGGGCGGGTGAGGGGCTTCGCCCGGTGCGGCGCTACCCGCCTGAGTTTGAGCGGGCCCTGCAGCGGCTGCTGGCCGGGCCCAGGGAGCCGTGCTAGTACGTGTGTACTGAGCGGGCTGGCCATGGGCGAGGTGGTGTCGGTGACTTTTGCGGGTGTCTCGCCCCGTGGTGCCGGCGGGGCGGCGGCAGATCTTCCCTCGCGGCCGCAGCTCTCTCCGGCTCCGGCCGGAGGTCGTGATTGGGCTGAGCAGCGGCAGTGGTGGTTGCTCTGGAGTGCCTGCCCGGGCCTGGGTTGGCGCCGTCTGCGGGAACTCGAGAAGGGCTGCGGCTGTTTAGCGGCGGCCTGGCAGACCCCCAGCAGCCAGCTGGCCAGGCTGAATGGCTTCGGGGCTGGGGTTCTTGCCAGCATTGAGGTTCATCGCCAGAGCTGGGGAGCGGATCCCATGGGCCCGGGCGGCTGGTCGTCCCAGGCGCCCGGGCCGGTGCTGGTGCCTGGGGACCCAGCACGACCAGCCTCCCTGGAGGCGCTGGCGCGGCCGCCGCTGGCCCTGCACTGGGCCGGGCGCGGATCCCTTTGGGCTCCCTTGCGGCGCCGGCAGTCGATTGCCGTCGTCGGCACCCGGCGCCCATCCCCCCATGGGCAACGCATGGCCGAGGCGCTGGGCGCGGCCCTGGCCGAGGCCGGCTGGCCTGTGGTCAGCGGCCTGGCGGAAGGCATCGACGCGGCGGTTCACCGCGGTTGCCTCGGGCGGGGTGGAAGGCCCATCGGGGTGCTGGGCACTCCCCTGGATCGCGTCTATCCCCGCCATCACCACAGCTTGCAGGCCGCCGTGGCCCGCAGCGGTCTGCTCCTGAGCGAGCATCCCAGGGGGACCCTCGTGCGTCGTGGCCATTTCGCCGCCCGCAACAGGCTTCAGGTGGCTCTGGCTCAGGCGGTCGTGGTGGTGGAGTGCCCCGAGGCCAGTGGTGCCCTGCATTCCGCTGCGCTGGCCTGGGAGCAGGGGCTGCCGCTCTGGGTGGTTCCAGCTGACACTGGCAAGCGATCGGCCCTTGGCAGCAATCGCCTGCTGGCCCAGGGGGCGAGCCCACTGCTGGCGGCCTCCGATCTGATCGCCCAGCTGGGCCCTGGACCCCTGGATCCAGCTGACGCTGTCACCACCACCAGGCCCATCTCCCCTCCAGCCGCAGGGGTTGTGGCCGGGGATCAGGTCCTGCTCGCCGCTCTGGGGCAGGGTGCCTCGCTCGAGCAGCTCACAGTCGCTCTGGGGCGTTCCGGCGCTGAGTTGGCCACCCAACTGCTGCAGTTGGAGTTGTCGGGGCGGGTGCGGGCTGAGCCAGGTCTTCGGTGGCGTCCCGCCGGGGAGGCCCCTGCCTAGGTTTGCCCCATGCCCCGTTCCTGGCCCCAATCCACCCCTGCCTCACCGCCCGCTTCCATGGGCCCAACGCCTCAGGCCGCAGGCACGCGCCTCCTCGGCTCCGAGCTGCTGGCCTGGCGCCAGCAGCGGTTGCGCGAAGGGGGCCGCTCGGCCGACCTCGACTGGCTGCTCGACCTGGGCGCCGGACTGCGCTGGACCCAGCTGCAGAGAGTTTGGCTCGATCCCTGCGCGCCACTGCCGTTGGATGCTGAGCTGAGTGAGCTCACACGGTTGTGGCGCCTGCATCTCGAGTCGCATACCCCACTCCAGTACCTGGTGGGCGTTTGCCCGTGGCGGCAGTTCTCGCTGGCCGTCTCCGAGGCCGTGCTGATTCCCCGCCAGGAGACCGAGGTGTTGGCAGACCTGGCCATCGACCTGGCCAGGTCCATGCCCGGCAGGGCCAGCGGACCACTGACCTGGGCTGATCTGGGAACAGGCTCCGGCTGCCTGGCCCTCGCTCTGGCTGTGGCTGTCCCTCAGGCCCGTGGCCTGGCGGTGGATTGCTCCGGGCCGGCCCTGGCCCAGGCCTCCAGCAACCTTCAGAGAGCAGGGGTGGGTGAGCGGGTCGAGCTTCAACTGGGCAGTTGGTGGGAGCCCCTGCGCCACTGCTGGGGTTCGCTGGATCTGGTGGTGAGCAACCCCCCTTACATTCCCACGGCTGTTCTCGCCCAGCTCGATCCGGTGGTGCGCGAGCATGAGCCGATTCTGGCCCTTGATGGAGGCCCTGACGGGCTGGAGGCGATCCGGAACCTGGTCAGTGGGGCCACGGAGGCACTGGCTCCCGGCGGCTTGCTGCTGCTGGAGCACCATCACGATCAGTCGGATCCGGTGGCTGAGCTGCTGGGCTCTGCTGGGCTGGTGGAGGTGATCTGCCATCACGACCTGGAAGGGCGA
Organism: Synechococcus sp. BSA11S; assembly: GCF_014224355.1. GTDB lineage: Bacteria > Cyanobacteriota > Cyanobacteriia > PCC-6307 > Cyanobiaceae > Regnicoccus_A. Next base: position 313,074 of record NZ_VNWP01000001.1, read on the forward strand.
AGGCGCTTCGCCCAGGCCCGGAGACCCTGATCATGGACCGATCCTCCCAGCCACCTTCTTCTGATAGCCCGGCTGGGGATCTTCCTCCGGCCCGACTGGCCGGGTGGATCCTCTCGGGCGGTCCGGCCCTCTTCCCCACCGACACACTGCCGGCCCTGGCGGCACGTCCCGAAGCGGCACGCCAGATCTGGTCCCTCAAGACGCGACCCAGCAGCAAGCCGCTGATCCTGATGGGCGCCGAGCCTGAACCCTTGTGGGCCGCCCTTGAGTTGCCGCCCCTGCCGCAGTGGCTTGAGGTGGCTGAGCGCTGCTGGCCCGGGGCCCTCACCCTGGTGCTCCCCGCCCGGGGGGCTGTGGTGGCGGCCCTGCAGCCTGGTGTGGTGGCGGCCGAAGCCAGGCTTGGCCTGCGCATCCCCGCCTGCGAACAGGCCCTCGACCTGCTGCGCCGAACCGGGCCCCTGGCCACCACCAGCGCCAACCGCTCCGGAGATCCTCCCTGCCTCACAGCTGCGGAGGCGGCAGCGATGTTCCCCCAGGTGCCTCGGCTGGCGCCTGTCCCCTGGCTCCGCCCCGCAGGTCAGGCCAGCACGGTGTTGGCCTGGAGGCCGTCGGGTGATTGGCAGGTGTTGCGCTCCGGTGCTGTGATGCCGGATCTCCCCTTTCGATGAGGCCGCGATGCTCTGGCTCGTGCTGGCCGTGTTGGCCACACTTGGGTTTTCCCACAGCCTGATCGAGCCCTGGCTGGGCTGGGCCATGCCAGAGGCCGGTCTGCACGGATGGGGCTGGGCAGGGATAGCGGTTCTTGCTTTCCTGCTGGCCGGTCGTCGCCCCTGAGCGGCCTGCCGGGTTCAGAGCAGGCCGCGGTAGCGAACGAAGAGTTGAAGAATGGCCCAGGATCCCAGGGTCACCTTGATGGCCACGAGGATGTTGAGCAGGGGAATCCATCCTCCGCTGGCCAGGCTGCCGAAGGCACCGGCCGGTGGAGCCAGGCCCGTGAGACTCAACTGAGCCAGGATCAGGAAGACGATCACCGCCACCTTCTCCCAGGTTTCGGCGCGGTAGCGCTTGTAGAACATCGCTGTGCGCTCGGCTGAGCCGCTGATCACCAGAAGGCCGATGGCAGTGCCTCCGGCCACCCCGGCTCCGAATCCTCCCCCGGGTGAGAGGTGACCGCGCAGGGCCAGTTCAACCGCCACCAAGGCGCAGACGGTGGCCCCGAGTTGGCAGAGCACAAGGGAGGGAGCATCCTCCATGGCCAGGATCGTGCGGGCTGGTGCTTCACCGCTCAGCAGCCGCTTCACCCCCAGGGCTGCAAGGCTGAACACCACCACCTCACCCACGGTGTCGTAGAGCCGGGTGTCGAGAATGATCCCCGACACCACATTGGGCACGGCTGTGTCCCTGGCGATCGACTCCACGATCGAGGCAGCTGTTGGAAGCGTGAAGGCCTGATCCAGCAAGGGCAGTGCGCAGAGCAGGCCGGCGGCGAGAACATGGAGCATGGTCATCACGGCTGTGCTCCTGCTGGTGTGCTTCGGCTGAGGGGACCGATCGTTCCGCCGGCCTGAAGCCAGGCTCTGGCGCCCTCAAGGTGATGCAACTGCTCCAGCAGCCGTTGCGACCTGATCCGGAGTTGCCCGTCGGGCGCGAGCTGGCCGTGGGGATCGCCGGCCCTGGCGTCGTCGACCACCTCGAGGCGGAGGAAGGCCTGCTGGAGCCACTGCTCGAGCAGGGCCCGTTGGTCACTCTCCAGCAGGTCGTCACCAACGATGGCCAGACGAAACACCATCGAGGAGCGAAGGGCGATGGCATAAAGGGTGGTGGAGAGCAGGGTGCCCACCAGCGCTTCGGTGAGGGCCACATCGGCGGCCCCCAGCAGGGCATAGAGAAGGGTGGCGATCGCGCCGATAATTCCGCGCAGAACCAGCGTCTGGTAGGGATTGCGCTGCAACACCATCAGGATGGCGGTCAGGGGCAGCAGGCCTGCGATCGGGATCAGCTGAGCCAGGTTTCCGCCCAGATCCAGGGGGGCGCTCATGGTGGTGGCTCCATGGCCTCCAGGGGTGCCGTGCTGCGGCGGGAGCAGAACCCCAGCACGTAGCCGAACAGGGTGTTCCAGATCACCAGGGAGAACAGGGCAAGACTGAGCACAGGCCATTCCGCCGGGCGAAGCGGCAGCAGGCCCAGCAGCATCAGAGCCGAGCCGAGGGTGTCGGACACCGAGAGGCCGTGCAGCTTGGCCAGGTAGCTGGAGCGGCCAAGCAGTGGCCAGGTTCCCACCAGCCAGAACGCCAGTCCGCTGATCAGGAGCACAGCGCTGAAGAGGCGGATCAGGCTGGGGTCGATGGTCATGGCTCCATCTCGCGCAGCAGGTTGGCCAGCAGCATCACCCCTGCATTGCCGACGCTCAGCACGATCACCCCCACCACGCCGATCATCCGATCCCCGCGCACCACATCGAACACCAGCAGCAGGATGGAGATCTTGGTGGAAATGCTGGCGAAGGCCGCGAGGCGGTGCCAGAGATCGGGATTGCGAAGCACCACCAGCACTGGGATCACCAGGGCCATCACCATCCCGTAGACCAGCAGGGTCATCCCCCCCGCCTCCGTCCCAGTTCATGCACCAGGTAGCTGCCATCGGGCCGCCGGCCCAAGGCGATCGTGAGGGGGGTGAGCGTGATCCTGAACACCTCAAGGAACACCACCAGCGAGGAGGAGCTGCCTGAGCCCCCAAGACTGGTGAGCCGCTCCACCCGATGGGGCCTGAGCATCATGGAAACGGCTTCGGAGTAAGCCTGAGGGATCGAGAGCAGGACGGCCCAGAGGGAGCGCAGCAGCAGCGACGGGCTCGCCAGCCTTGAGCGTGCCCTCGGCAGTGCCACAGCCAGGGCCAGACCGACGATCAGATTGAAACGGCCGAAATCCGCGGTGAGCAGGAGCCAGAGCCCCAGCCGGAATCCGGTGGTCAGCCCCCAGCTGGCTGCTCGGCGCAGCCTCAACAGGTGGCTTGTCACCACAAGAGCATCACCACAATGGCTGTGCCCATGATGCCCATGCTGCCGATCAGGTCGTCGAAGCGTTCAACGTCCGGCAAGCGAAGCTGCGCTCGAAAGGGCTGGATCAGCCGGTGAACTGCCCAGCCGGCCAGCAGCACCCCCAGCGATTTCCCCAGGGACGCCGGTTTCAGGCTGGCCAGCCAAGGGAGGCTGTCGTGACCCATCAGGGGCAGGCCGTTGCTCAACACCAGGCCGGCCACCAGCAGTGTCACCCCCCAGGAAACCGGCCAGGTCCAGCCTGAAGGCACCCGCTGGATCGGGCTGGCCCACAGCCGGGTGTAGACGGCGGCTGTGCCCACCGAGAACACCGTGACCAGCAGGGCCGGCAGGGGACCCAGCTCCAGCTGCAGTCGCTCCTTGGCCAGATAGCCCACCAGCAGAGGACAGCCGGCGATCGAAAGGGCCGCCAGCCGCATCGGCAGTGCCACCGAAAACGGCAGGGGCATCTCCTCCCAATCTTCCAGACGGCGGCTTGGAAAGTGGCGTGCCAGCAGAAACAAGCAGGCTTTGGCGATCCCATGGCCCAGAGCGAACAGGCCGGCGGTCAGCGGCGAGAGCACCACCAACCCGACCTGCGACACCGTGCTCCAGGCCAGCAGTCGTTTCACATCGGGCTCGAGCAAGGCGAAGACCACCGCAAAGCCCGTGCTGGCCAGACCCAGCCAGAGCACCACCGAGCCGATCGCCGAGCTTGCCTGGGCCAGCCTCATCAAGGGCGCCGCCCCAGCGGTGATCACCACCCCCGAGAGCAGTGCCGACACCTGGGCCGGCGCCTCGGCGTGGGTTCTCGGCAGCCACAGCCCCGAGATGAACAACCCCGACTTCGTCAGCAGTCCCACCAGGAGAAGCGCCAGCGGGCCGGCCGTGGCTCCACGGACCCCCTCAAAGCCAAAGGAGCCATGGCTGGCATGGATCTGGGCGCAGCCGATCAGATAGAAGAGCAGGGCTGTGCTCCCCACCAGCAGGTAGCGCAGGGCAATCCAGAGTGATTGGACCCTGTGGCGGTCGGCGATCAGCAGGAACGCGCACAGGCTCACCACTTCCAGAGCCACATAGAGGCTGATCAGGTCGTGGCAGACGAGGGCGGAATTGATCGACCCATGCAGGGCCATCAACAGCAGGCAGAAGCTGGGGTCCTCCTGGCTCTGGCCACGATCGAGCAGAACGGCAGCACCCACGAGGGCATTGAGCACCAGGAAGGGGGTGAGGAAACCATCCAGCAGCAGGGACACACCAAAGGGCCCCACCAGCTGGATCCGAATCGCCTCGGGAGCAAAGCCGAGCGCCAGGCCCACGACCAGGGTGGCCGTGCAGCAGATCAGGGCCATCCACCAGCCGAGTTTCGGCCGGAGAGCCGAGCTGAAGGCCAGCAGGAAGGGCAGCAGCAACCAGCCGATGAGGAGCGCATTCATCCTTCAGTGGGCTCCTCCATGGCATCGACCTGCAGAGTGGGCTCCCGGCGGGCGAGATGGGTGATCACCACCAGCAGCAGGGCCTGAACAGAAAATCCGATCACGATTGCCGTGAGGATCACCGCCTGGGGTACCGGGTCGGCAAAGGGCGACACCGGCTGCACGACCTCGGGGCTGGTCTCCAGGATCGGCGTGCGCAGGCCACTGCGGGCGGCCAGCAGCACGAAGAACCCGATCACTCCGGTGCTCATCACATCAAGCGCCAACACCTTGAGAAAGAGGTTGCGGCGCAGCAGAACCCCAAGAAAACCCGCCAGGGCCGTCACCAGGACCAGGGCCTCGATCAACAGCGCAGGGGTGAGGAAAGGGAGGGGAATGGGGTGTTGGCAGCAAGCCGGCTAACGGATTTGAACCGATGACCTTCGCTTTACAAAAGCGCTGCTCTACCGCTGAGCTAAGCCGGCACGGGGCTGAGCTTATCGTTCGCCTGTGCCCAGAGCAGAAGCTGGGATCGATTGCTGCAGCCCGCCTTTGCCAGCAGGCTGGAAACATGGCTCTCCACGGTCCTGGGGCTCAGCACGAGCTGGGTCGCAATCGCTTTGTTGCTCAGGCCACGTGACAGCCAGATGAGCACCCGCATTTCGGCAGGAGTGGGGGAAAGATCGACCATGGACATGGGCCAACCCTCAGAGGTTCGCGTTCCAGGGTTCCCCATCTGTCCATCCCTGGTCCTGCCGAAGGCCTCCAACCAGGATCAGGCGGTGGCCATGGTGGGGTCGTTGCCGGGAGCAGGCGGATTAGGGCGGGCTCGTTTGATCGGCAGATTGGCCACCAGCGCCGTGACGCGGTCTTCGGTTTCGAGGCTCACGTCCCCTTCCTCCACGTCGATCTCGACATAACGGGAGACCACCTCAAGGATTTCCCGACGCATCTGCTCCAGCAATTCGGGATTGAGGTCGCTGCGGTCGTGGGCGAGCACGAGCTGCAGCCTTTCGCGGGCCATGCCTGCGCTTGCGGGTTGACGCCCCAGCAGCCTGTCGATGAAATCGCGCAAAGTCATCGCAGCTCAGAAGATTTTGGTGTGCATCAGGCGCCCCAGCTTGGCGCGCAGGCTCTTGCCTTCCTTGGTGGGGTCGGTCAGGGGCACCTCCTCGCCACGCAGGCGTCGGGCGACATTGGTGTAAGCCTGCCCTGCCGGGGAACGGGTGCCGTTGAGGGTGAGCGGCTCGCCGCGGTTGGTGGAGACGATCACCTGGTCGTCTTCCAGAACAAGGCCGAGCAGGGGCAGGGCAAGAATGTCGGTGACATCGCTCACCGAGAGCATCTCCTGGTTGGCCATCATCCGGGGCCTCACCCTGTTGAGCACCAGCTGGATCGGCTTGATCTCACGGGTCTGCAGCAGACCGATCACCCGATCCGCATCCCTCACCGCCGACACCTCCGGGGTGGTCACCACCAGGGCTTCCCGGCAGGCTGCAGCGGCATTCTTGAAGCCGTCCTCGATGCCTGCAGGACAATCGATCAGGACGTAGTCGAATTGCTCGGCCAGAAGCCCCACGATCTTCTTCATGTCGTCGGGGGTGAGCCACTCGAGCATGCGTGGGTTGCCGGCCGGGAGCAGGGAGAGGTTGGGCTCCTGCTTGTGCTTGACCAGCGCCTGTTCCAGACGGCAACTGCCTGCAAGCACCTCCTGGGCGGTGTAGACGATCCGGTTCTCCAGGCCCAGCAGGAGATCAAGGTTGCGAAGGCCGAAGTCGGCATCCAGCACGGCGGTGCGGGCCCCCTGCTTGGCCAGGGCAATGCCCAGATTGGCCGTGAGGGTGGTTTTTCCGACGCCCCCTTTGCCGGAACAGATCAGAATCGTGCGGTTCTGTGCGCTCGTCACGGGAATGCCAGACATGCCAGAGATTATGGCCCCGAACTCCGGCCAGCCCATGGTTCAGGAGCCGGCCTTTGCGGAGCTGCTGACTGTGACACCCGTAGGGGCCTGATCAACTGCTGAAGGGGGGCCAGCTCGGCTCGGCGGGATCGATGCGGATCAGCCCATCAACCAAGCGGGCCTGCTCGCAGAAGCCTGGAGGCGGGGAGTCCTCCGGTCCCCTGGCGATCACTTCGGCGATCCGCAGCTGCAGGGGCCGCAGCTGCAGGGCCACGATCCTGGCGCCTGAATCACCATGGCAACCGGCATGGGCCACGCCCCGCAGCCGGCCCCACACCAGCACATCGCCGCCGGCACTGACCCGGGCCCCTGGGTTGACGTCCCCGAGCACCAGGGCCGTGCCCTCCACCTGAAGATGGTCACCGGAGCGCAGAGTGCCCCGCTGGATCACCAGATCACTGCTCGCCAGGGGTTTCGGGGTGGGCTCAGCGGCGGCGTTCAGGTGCAGGCGGGTGGTGAGCCCGATCGCCGCGGCAGCGACCAGGGTGAGGGGCTGGACCCCTTCCACCCCCACCAGTTCCAGCTGGTGAGCGGCCAGCTGACGTTCCAGGGCACGAAGGTCAGTCACCGTGAGCAGCCAGTCGCCGCTCTGAAGCAGCAGCGCTCCGCTGCCGATCACGCCCTCGAGTCCATGATTCACCTGCTCCGGCACGGGAGCGGTTTCGGGGCCCTGTGCCGGCAGCATCAATTGATGGGGAAGGCCGCTGCGGGCAGCCGGCACGAAATCGGCAGCCATCGCCGCATGCGGAGGCGCCCAACTTAGGCAGCACCACGGCGGTTCCCCCCCAGGGCGCGGAGCCGCTCACGCAGGGGCTCGCTCACCTCCGCAGGGTGGATCAACCAGGCCAGCTCCACCGGCTTCACCAGGCTGGCCACCAGGGGGGAGCAGTCCTCCAGGGCCGCCAGCGATTCCCCATCCCAGAGCCGCAGGCCACCTTTGTAAGGGTGATAACCACGGTTCTGGCGCTGTTGAAGGGCACAGCACAGGCTGGCACTGAGTCCGGCGGCCTTGCTGAGCGTCTGGGCGAGGGCAAGCAGCTCCAGCCGTTCACCGGCCCCGAGGTGGCTCACATCGCTGGCCTTGAGCAGGCGGCGGTCCAGCAGGCGCCCGCAGAGCTCCTGCAGCTCCGGCGGTCCGTCCTCCCGCCAGCGCATCAGGTGGTAGCCGGTGCGCAGGTCGTCGTTGGCCAGGTAGGTCTCCAGATCGAGGCTGTCAGGGCGCCACAGCCAGACCGCCATCACGGCATCGGCGCTCACCCCCCCCTCCCGTCCGAGGGTGCGGGCCCTTTGGATCGTCTGGGACAGCAACCAGTTGCAGACCACATTCAGCCGGTGGTTGTAAAGGCTGCGGTACATCAGGCTGCGCACCACCAGGTAGTGCTCCACGGCCATCAGCCCCTTAGGGTGCAGTGCCAGGCTGCCGTCGGGTGCCAGGGTCAGGGCGCCCAGGATCCTCTCGAGATCCAGCTGGCCATAGCTGGCACCGGTGCTGTGGCTGTCACGCAGCAGATAGTCGAGCCGGTCGCAATCCAGCTGGCCGCTCACCAGTGAGGCCAGCGCGGGGTGACGGTGGACCCCATGCTCGAGCAGGTCAGCCACCGCATCGGCGCTGCCGCAGGCATGGCGCTCCAGGATCTGCCGCAGGGCCGGGTGTTCCCGCACCAGCCGGGCCGACCAGGTTTCGTGGCGCAGTCCATACATCTCCTCACCGGAGTGGCTGAGCGGGGCGTGCCCCACGTCGTGAAGCAGGGCCGCGGCGTAGAGGACCCCCTGATCCTCTGCCAGCTGGGGGGCCTGACGCGCCAGCTGGCGGAGGGCGAGCCTGGCCAGGTGCAGCACCCCCAGGGAGTGGGTGAAGCGGCTGGACTCGGCGCCGTGGAAGGTGAGGAACGCCGGCCCCAGCTGCCGGATCCGGCGCAGTCGCTGGAAGGGGGCGGTCTCGATCAGCTCCATGGCCAGAGACTCGGCCGGCAGGCTGGCCTCCAGCCGGATCGCCCCGTGCAGGGGATCGTGGTAGGTGCGGCCGCTCATGGCGAGATGAGGTCCTGCACCAGTTGCTCGGCGGCCAGCTCCAGCCAGCTGTCGTCCTCCCCTCCTGGATTGAGAGGCTCCGGCTGGGGCAGCTCCAGGTCGGGTTCGATGCCCTGGTGCTGGATGTCGCGGCCGCTGGGTGTCACGTAGCGGGCCACCGTCACGGCCAGGCCGCTGCCGTCCCCCAGGTTGATCAGTGTCTGAATCAGCCCCTTGCCGAAGGTGCGACTCCCCAGCAGAGGTGAGCGCCCGTCGTCCTGGAGGGCGCCCGCCAGGATCTCACTGGCGCTGGCGGTGCCGCCATTCACCAGGGTGACCATCGGGCCGGAGAACAGCTGCCCGATCGCGGCCTGCCTGCGCTCGCTCAGTCCTTCACGGTTGACGGTCTCGACGATGGGCTCGGCGTCGAGGAAGGCACTGGCCACGGCCACCCCCCCCTCGACAAGGCCGCCTGAGTTGTTGCGCAGATCGAGAATCACCCCTTCCACGCCGCTGGTGCCGAACTGCTCGAGGGCCTGACGCACTCCTGCGGGAACCGGCTCACTGAACTGGTTGATGCGCAGCAGGCCAAGGCGGTGACCGTCCCTCTCCACCAGCCGGGAACGCACAGGTTGCAGCTCCACCCGCTGACGCTTCAGCAGCATCTGTAGGGGCTCAGCGGACGGGCCGGGGGGGCGGATCCGCACCAGCACGCTGGTTCCTGCCGGCCCCCTCAGCTGCGCGGCCGTGGCCTCCAGCCCCAGGCGGCGGCAGGCCTCTCCCTCCACTTCCAGCAGTTCGCTGCCCGAGCTGATGCCGGCGGCGGCGGCCGGCGATCCATCCAGCGGCGCGATCACCACGATCCCCTGCCCGTCCCCTCCAAGGCTGAGCTGCAGGCCGACGCCGCTGACGCTTCCCTCCGTGGTGGCACGCAGTGCTCTGTAGTCGTCTGGGCGCAGCACACGGGTGTAGGGATCGCCGAGGGGCTCGAGCATGGCGGCAATGGCGTCATAGGCCTCGGCGCTGGTCTCGATCGGATGTTCCAGGGCCTTCTGGCGCAGCCTCCGCCAATGAACAGTTTCAAATCGTGTGGGGTCGACGTAGCTCTGGTTCACCAGACGCCACGCCGCCACCACCAGCTGCTGGGCATCGTTGAGGGCCAGGGCCGGGCCCGGCCTCAGCCACAATCCTGCGCAGAGCAGCAGGGCCACGGCCAGGGCCCTGGCCCGCCGGAGGATCCTGCGGAAGGAGCGGGGCTTCAGCGCGCTCATGGCGCCGGGGCCAGGGACGGGATGGCGATCACGACCGAAGCGCGGGTATCGGTAGACTCTCGCAACCCCAACCCAGCACTGCATGGCGAACTCGTCTCCCGCCGCCAAGTCGTCTCCCGTTTTCGACTGGTTCGAGGAGCGCCTGGAACTCCAGGCGATTGCGGACGACATCTCCTCGAAGTACGTGCCGCCCCACGTCAACATCTTTTATTGCCTCGGCGGCATCACACTGGTGTGCTTCCTGATCCAGTTCGCCACTGGGTTTGCGATGACCTTCTACTACAAGCCCACTGTGGCCGAGGCCTATTCCTCGGTTCAGTACCTCATGACCGATGTCAGTTTCGGCTGGCTGATCCGCTCCGTGCACCGTTGGAGCGCGAGCATGATGGTCCTGATGCTGATCCTGCACGTGTTCCGTGTGTACCTCACCGGTGGCTTCAAGCGTCCCCGTGAACTCACCTGGGTCACCGGTGTGGTGATGGCCGTGATCACTGTCTCCTTCGGTGTCACCGGTTACTCCCTCCCCTGGGATCAGGTCGGATACTGGGCCGTCAAGATCGTCTCGGGTGTTCCGGCAGCGGTTCCCGTTGTGGGCGACTTCATGGTCGAACTCCTTCGAGGCGGCGAAAGCGTTGGACAGGCCACCCTCACCCGCTTCTACAGCCTGCATACCTTTGTGATGCCCTGGTTGCTGGCTGTGTTCATGCTCATGCACTTCCTGATGATCCGCAAGCAAGGCATCTCGGGTCCTTTGTGATCAGCGGGCACTCCGCGATCCATTTCTTTTTGCCTTCCCTCTTCTCTTACCCCACACCTGGTGCCTGCGATGCACATCCTCAAGAAGCCTGATCTCAGCGACCCCAGCCTGCGCGCCAAGCTCGCCAAGGGCATGGGCCACAACTACTACGGAGAGCCTGCCTGGCCCAACGATCTCCTCTACATCTTCCCGGTGGTGATCCTCGGAACCATCGCCATGGTGGTGGGACTGGCTGTTCTCGATCCTGCCATGCTCGGTGACAAGGCTGACCCCTTCGCCACGCCCCTGGAGATCCTGCCTGAGTGGTACCTCTACCCGGTCTTCCAGATCCTGCGGGTTGTTCCCAACAAGCTTCTCGGCATTGCCCTGCAGACGATGGTCCCCCTGGGCTTGATGCTCATCCCCTTCATCGAGAGCTTCAACAAGTTCCAGAATCCGTTCCGCCGCCCTGTGGCCATGGCCGCTTTCCTGTTCGGAACGGTGTTCACCATTTATCTGGGCATCGGCGCTGCTCTGCCGATCGACAAATCACTCACTCTCGGTCTGTTCTGATCCAACGTCCTGGAGACCCAAAAGCCGCCGTTCCATCGGCGGCTTTTTTCATGGCAGCCCGTCAATCGCGAGCAGGGAGACGTCGGCAGGCTTGACCCGCAGCAGGTGGTGCAGAAGAAGAAAGCCCACAATTGTCCAGGTCTGGTAGGTGCGTGACTGCTGGCCCACCCAGGTACCGGTGGGCCCATCGAAATACTCGGCCCACTGCTGCCGCGGCAACTGATTCAGCTGCGACCAGTAGCACTCCTCGAGCATGGCCTTGACCTGACCCATCAACAACACGTCCGCCTGAGGATGGCACTGCTCATGCTGAAGGATCGCCCCGCCGAAGTACCAGAGCAGACTGGGCCAGTGCCCTCCGTTGTGATAGCTCCAGGGCCAGTTTTTGGGATCTGAGCCGGTCTTGTTCATCCACTCGGTGGCTTCCATGGGCGGATGGCAGATTCGCATCGGCATCTGCGCCATCAGATCGCTGCGGTTGTGCAAGACCAGGCGGAACAGGCCCCGCTGTTGCGGCGCCGTGAGCAAGCCGAACAGGCAGGCCAGGGAATTTCCGAGGGTGTAGAAGCGGAAATCGGGTCGGCCGGTGCGGATGTTGCCAATCAGGTAGCCACCACGGTTCTCCAGCCAGTCCTGCAGCCAGTCGGGGATCACCTGGGGCTGCACATTGAACTCGTTCTCGTGCTGATGGTCGCCGTACTGCTCGGTGGGGCGGCGGCGCAGAACCTGCATCGTCTTGCTGGTGACCCAGTAATGCTTGAGCAGAAAGGATCGGAGGTCGTGGATCCACTGGCGGGTGAGCTCGAGCCGTTGCTCCAGCAAGCGGCTGCTTCGGTCACGGCGGGCGATCTCCATCAGATGGCCGCAGCTGCGCAGGCAACCGAACAGGATCACCTCCACCTCCAGGGGCCCCCCCCAGACGTCCATCGGACGGTCGATCATGAAGGAGCAGTCTGGAACGAACAGCACCGGTGTTCCCTCGAAGGTGGGGTGCATCACCAGATCGAGTAGCAGCTGCACCCCCCGCTGCACCTTCTGACTGGCCCCGAACTCCCAATCCTTGCTTCGCTTGACGTAATACCAGCAGAGGATCGGCCACCACAGGCTGGCGTCCACCGACGTGATCCGTCCGATCGAGCGCTGGCCGTAGTCGGCCAGGAGCTGGCCGTTCTGCTCGATGAAACTGGTGGGGAAGACCCCCCGGGTCTGGTACGTGCTGCTCTGCAGGTCGAGGCAGACGCTCAGAAAGTGACGAACGATTTCAAAACGTCCCTCCAGCAGCAGGTGAATCATCACCGGCACGTTGTCGCGCAGGAACACCTCGCCGTAGTTGAGGGAGTCGTGGCTGCGGGGATGCCCCAGGGCGGCCACGGATCCCACCACGGATCCCTGAACCGAGACCAGGGTGCGCTCGAACTTCTCCCGGGCACTGGCTACAACTGCTTCCTCACGGGAGCTGGGGCGGACCCGCAGCCTCTCCTGGCTGAAATGTGTGGCCAAGCCTGGGCTCCTCTCAAACGGGGTCGGTGCCAGCGAAACCATAGGAAGGACGCGGCAACTGGGCATCTCACCGTTGGCTCTTGAGACTGACTGACCGCTGAGCCGGGAGGGAGTGTGGTATGTTTTTGGACTGCGCGTGAGCCGGAAGGTGAACGCTGCAGGGCTTGCAACAGAGGAGTAGGCGAGAGCCGACGGCCGGTGTTGTAAGTTTCCAAAGCGGATGGGAGACCACCCGCGAGCCACCCCGAGAGCCGAGAGGCTTTTGAGGGGGCGCACCTGGACAACTCAAAAGTTTAGGAACTGACGCTTTTGCTGCGTCAGATGCCGATGAGCTTGATGCGCGAGATGGGCTCCTGCAAGGGAGGCGTTAGCGGGTTGAGATTAGAGGTGTCAGACGAGATAGCAGCAAAGGTGTGAGGTCCCGTCAAAAGAAACAAGCATCAGGAGCTTGCCTGAGTTTTGAGCGGAGCACTTTCACGGGTGATCAGCTCAATGGATGTTCAGGTGAGT
>NZ_VNWP01000010.1 GCF_014224355.1 Synechococcus sp. BSA11S
GCCGGGTCCGCTTTTTGGCTGTGGACTGCTCGTAATCACCAAAACCGAACTGCTTGACGCCCATGAAGCCTGTAAACGGTTGGGATCACAAGGCCATTCTCGCGCAGGGTGGTGGGGTTTTCCAGAGGCTCCCTAGCTCTGCCAACCAAGCGTGTCGCAATCCCTGCAACCAGAAAAGAACTTTTAGGACTTAACGCCAGAAAAGTCAGACTCCAGCAAGACACAGACAAGAACGCTATTGAGGACCAGCCGTCTATGCCGCCAGCGTTGATCACAAGCAGAAAGAAACTTGGCAGTAGAATTACCGTTACGAGGAGCAGGAGTCAAATCCGACCGATCACCGCCCAATCAAAAATATAAATTTGCTATCTTAAATGGGAACAAATGCATAATAGACTGAACCAATAGTCTCCACAACCCATAACTTGAAGCCAACGCCTGGAGGCGCAGCAGGAACCACCAAGTCGAAAACCGGAGCTCCGCGCAGCCCTCTTACAACAAAAAAAACATCCAACAGCAAAGCCGCTGGATGAAGAGAGGTTTTCTACAACTATAGTTGAGAAGAATGAGAGACAACACACTTGTCGCCTAGCTGAAGGCGCAACTCAAAGCTCCAGCGGCGCCAATCGTAATCGTGGCAACTGTATTGCCATCAACTGACGTCTGGTCTAGGCAGCGAATTCCAGTTGGCATCGTTCCTGAAGGCATCGTGGCCACAACAGTTCCACCGCCACCTGCGGCATCACAATTATTTTGCACACTGGCGGAGGCTGCGGTCGCAGTTATTCCGGCTGCAATGTCCGAGGCGGCAATAACTGCACATTCCTTGCCAAGCCCAATTGCCTCTCCGACTAGAGCACCAGCCTGAGCGGCATCTCGAGCCCTAAGGTACTGGGGCAGGGCAACAGCAGCCAAGATACCGACAACGGCTACCACGATCATCAACTCTACCAAGGTGAATCCGTCGGACAGAGCATGACGCCGACGCCTTTGAGAAAGCAACAGAAGCTGCATCTTCTTGTTCATGATGTTAGCCAGATTAATGGACAGAGAAAGACGTCACTGATGGCAACGCCTGTTTCATTGAATAGCTTCTTCTCTCAGGCCAGCCATGTCAACCGTGGTGAACGATCCATGAAGCCATGTCAATTCGGCAGTTAGCGCACTCTTCGCCCCCATAACCTGTTGCACTGGAATGGATCCGCAGCCTGTAGCAGGCTTATCCTGAGAAAACCTGCAAGTGGCCTCATCATACTTTCAGAAGAATCTCAGCATTTCTGCTTTCTGTCATTGAAGTGTCAAGACGTACCACCGCCGAGACGTGGAAGCATGAGCACCTCCCTATGCCACTGCACACTTGGCCTGGAGCCGAGCGGGATAGATGTCGACTCGTCAGCCGGTGGGTTGTTAGAGCAGCGCGACACCTCAACCAGATCGTCTTCGAACAAGCACCTTGCCAAGCTGCTCAATGTTTACATCCTCTACCTTCACAAGAAGTTCGAGCGTCCCGGCGAGCCCACCCGGATGCAGACCGTGCACGTTGTCGGCTCTACACTGGTGAAGAGCAAGTAGAAGAACTCAACTGCACCCGCTCCAGTACCAGCTGGAAGTCGGCCCCGCCACCGGGGGCGTCCAACAACCGCACCTCACCACCCATGCGGCGCATCAGCAGCCGCACCATCGCAAGGCCGATTCCGCTTCCGCTGGCATTGGCTTCAGAGGAGCCCCGAACGAAATGCTCGAAGATGCGCTCCCGCTCCGTTAGGGGTACACCGAGGCCGTGGTCGAGCACGTGCAACACCGCCTTGCTCGCAGTGGTGGAGCTGAACAGCTCGATCGGGGTGCCCTGCGGCGTGTACTTGAGAGCGTTCTCCACCAGGTTGGTGAGGCACTCCTGAAGCCTCTCGCTGTCGCCCAGGCCGAGCGGAGGTGATCCTTCACCCGGGGCGCGAAGCCGCAGGCGTGCATCGGCCAGGGGCTCAAGTCGCTCGAAAGCCACCAGCAGGGCATCGTCGAGATCGAGTTGATCGCGGACTAGCCGAAGGCGACCGGCCTCCTCTCGGGCGATGTCGAGCAACTCGCTCACCAGCCGGCCCATTCGCCTGGCTTCGCGCACAATCAGATCCAGTTCGAGGCCGCCGTCAAGGCGACTGCCCTGGCGCTTCAAGCTCTGCGCATAGCCGCTGATCAGGGTGATCGGTGTGCGCAGTTCGTGGGCCACCCCATCCACGAAGGCCTGCTGCCGCTTGCGTCCAGCAGCCAAGCGATCCAGCAAGGCGTTGAAGGACGCCACGATCGGCTGCAGTTCCTGCGGCTGCCCACTGGCGGACAGCCGTGCCTGCTCCAACCGCTCGACATCGATCCGTCTCAGCTGGGTGCTGAGCTGATCCAGCGGCAGCAACGTGCGATGAAACACCAACCGCAGCAAGGCGCTTGTGAGCAGGGACGCAAGCCCTGCAGAGGCCAACAGCAGCAACAGCACAGTGTTGAGACGCTCCTCATCGGCCGTGATGTCTTCCACCACCACCAAGGATGCAGGCCGCCCAGAGAAACTGAGCGCCTTGCTGCTGCACAGAAACTGGCTCTTGCCGACAGACAAGCTCACCAAGGGGGTGCCCACAGGGCACCGCTTTTCGGCTTTACCCACCAGCTCCGGCAGTGGCACCGGAAGAGGAACCCTGGCGTTGGGGCGAGGCCAGCGATAGGGACGCCCCGGCTTCAGCTCCAGCCACAGCAGCCGGCCTGGAGACAAGACCTCATCCAGCTTGGACTGGAATTCCGCAGGGCCAGCACTGGGGGAGAGCTCCGCCAGGTCCTGACGGACCAGGTCAGCAGCCTTTTGAAGGCGCTGGGCTCGAGATCGACTCAGCAATTCACGCTGCACCAGAACCAAAAGGGCAAGACCGGCAAGCACCGCCAGCAGGCTGCTGGTCTGCAAGCGGCGACGCAATGACGCACTGGGGAGGTTTGGCTTCATTGGCCCACCGGGCACAGAAAGGCCCCATCGACAGGATTGAGTGTTGCTGTAACCCGCCTCTGGCGCAACAAGATGGCCATCAGGTCCCTGGCCCCGAATCGTCCTGGCGGAATCGGCTGCCCGAGCGACTCCACCCAGTCCTTGATCCGATGCATTGGAAGGCGCTCGCTCAGGGAGCTATCAGCTGCCATCAGGACATAGCTGTTGCTGGAGGGTCGCGAACGCACAAACCTGGCCTCACTGACATATCTGAGTGAGCCCAGGCGCAGGGCTAAGCCCAAGGGAGCGGAGTGAAGACATTCGATCTTGAGGGGGATTACCGGCAGCGCACGGTTGATCTGCCCTTCCATCATCCCTCCTTCGGCACTTGAACACACCTGGGGCGGTGAAAAGAAGATCTGGTGAGAGCAGGACTAAGGGGACGGGTTCAGACCGTCCCTGACGTCACTTCAGCATCGTTGGCAATCTAGGGAACCCAATTTGTGGTCTTCAACCCCAGAACAGCGGCTGGGGGTGCCGGAGCAGCAACGTCGTTCAAGACCATACAGACGTTCTTGTACCAGTCGTCGGCTGCATTCCAACTGACCTGGGGCCCAACCCCACAAGTTATCGGCGATTCCTCTCTCTTTTGAATTCACTAATCACCTGAACGGAACGATGCCGGCTTCAGCCACATCGCTTGCCTCGCGGTTGGTTGTGCTCCTGGAAAGCTGCGGCCGGCATCCCAGAGGAAATGAGGCAGGCGATCTGGGTCATGCCTGATTCGTCGGGACCCGTCTGAGTAGCGCCAGCAGCAACTTCTTGCTTCCTATTGGCTAAGCAGTGGATCGGATGTCGCCTCAAATACTTAACACCGAAGACAGGACTTCTAGCCCAGAGCATCACAGCCGCATTGGGGATTTAGTGCTGCATTGCGCATCATCTTCTGGGATGGGGTCCTCTGCTTGCAGAGCGGCCTGCATCAGACCGCAGACACCGTCAGGGGTTCAACGCAAGAGCCCATCAAAGGATCAACAACACTACCACGTTTTCCGCGAAAGCCCAGAGACGATTGTTATGGCAATACCTTGCCAAGGCTTCAGAAATTAGGAGCTTTTCCTGACGATTCTGGGACAGATTTTCTGTCTCCTGTCAGTTGATCGTTCAACTCCCGTGGCGATGGATCAAGTGTCGAACAGTGGCTCTGCCTCAACCCTCAACCCTCAACCCGCCCCAGCCACCAGCTCACTGCGCACCCGCTGCAGCGGACCGCCGCCGTCGGCGAAACTCTGCTCCAGCCGCATGGCCACCAGCTGGGTCGCTGGATCCAGGCAGGCGGAGAAAGGCAAGCCTGAGGAGCTGTTCATCTCCTGGGCACCGCTCAAGCCGCCACAACCCGTCCAGGCATTGGGCTGGGCCGCCAGGCCATCGAGCACCACGCGGCTCTGCGCTGTCGTGCCGTCTTCGATGCGCCCTTCCAGTCCGTAGGCCGGTCCGCAGCGCACCAGCACCTGGCCGCGCCAGATCCCGCTCGGTGGCGCCCCCACCGAATAGGTGATCAGCTGGCCCTGGCGCTGGAGTTGCAGCACCACCCGCCGTCCGGAGGTTCCGCAGCTCACCGGTAGCGAGGCCGGCTCATTCACCACGTCCGTCGCCCCCTCCAGATCAGCCCGGATCAGGGCCAGGGCACGCCGCTGGTAGCTGCGCTCCCGCACCAGCCGGGAGAACTGCCGCGCGTTGCGCCCCTCCCCCAGCAGCGCCTGCACCACCACACCGCAGACCAGCAGGCCCAGGGCCATGGCCAGCAGCAACTCCACCAGCCCGAAACCTGCGTTGCGCTGCCGAAGCGTTCTCTGAACCGTGGTGATCGTCATCAGCGTCAAAGGGTTGGGTCAGGGCTGCAGGCCGTGCTGTCGGGGCGGCCGCCGGCAGCGCCGCCATAGCGGCCGAGGCGCACCACTCCCAGGGGCAGGGCCATCACCAGGCAGCGGCGCAGCTCGGTGCCGGCACTGGTGAGCACCACCGTGCCCCCGTCCAGCACCAGGCCGTTGCTGCTGAAGCGCAGGGTGTCTGGGAGGTTGTGGTTCAGCTCGATCGAGCCGTTCTCCACCCCTTCCCCCAGGGCCATCGCCGCCCGCTCGCAACCGATCAGCGATCCACTGGATGGGGCCTGCCAGCCTCCTGGTGCAAGGCTCAGGCCACAGGGGCGTCCCAGCCGTTCCGCCTCCGCACGGCCCCGCTCGATCCCCAGCACCAGCCGCCGGGTGGCCACCTCAAGCCGCTGCCGCGCCATCGATTCGCCCCCGGCCTGAATCGCCAGCCCTGCCAGCACCAGCAGCACCGACACCCCCACCAGCAGCTCGGTGAGGGAAAAGCCCTGAGCGGCGACCCTTGACCCGTTGAATCGCCTGGTCATGGCCTGCACAGGCCATGGGCCGCCGGAGCGAACAGGCGTTTGCGCTCGATGCCATCGGCCGTCGCCGTCAACCAGAGGGCACCGGCTCCTTCCGTCTCAGCCGATTCTGGCGTCAGCACGATCCCCGCAGGCAGGGAGGAACGGGCGGTGCTCAGCTGCAAGCCCATCCATTCCGCCGCATTGGCGCAGCTCATCGGCACCTCCGCTCCTGCGGCCCCCGCCGCCTCCACTTGCGCAGCGGCCGCCAGGCGCATCGCCCGCTCCCGCTGCAACAGCTCCATGTCGATCTGGCGCAGGAGCTCCTGCCGTTGCTGGGCGCGATGGTTCCAGGCCAGGGCCGATCCCCACAGCTGCACTGAACCGTTCGCCGCCAGGGCGAACACCACCGACGACACCATCACCTCCACCAGCGTCATCGCCCCATCCCCCGCAGACCCGCCACGCGCAGGGGCTGTGGGGCCTCCCCCGCCAGCTCCAGCGCATACAACCGCTGCACAGCCCCATCGCTCAGTTCCAGCCGCAGTTCACCCGGATGGCCTGTGACGCCCGGCACCCCAGGTGTCCACGACACCAGCCGGTAGTCGCTCTCTCCCACCCGTCCGCTCAGCAGAGGCGCTGGATCAAGCCCTGCCCCGCAACCGGGCACCGGCGCAATCCAGGCACTGGAGGCCAGGGGCAACAGGCAGGCGTGCTCACCGCTCAAGCTGCTCGCCACCTGCTCCGCCGCCGACGCCAGGGCGTCCTCCAGCCGCCGCTGCTCCAGCTCCGCCGCCGCCAGCCGGCTGCCCTGCAGCGCAACCGTCTGCACCGACAGCGCACTCAGCATCAACACCAGCGACACCCCGAACGCCAGCGGCAGCAGAAAACCCTGCTCACCCTCCGGCGCCTGTCTGCGCCAGATCCCCAGGGCCCTACAGCTTCTCACCGTCCATGGAACCGCCATCGGCGGACTCCTCAATCCACGATCCCCCAAGCGTTCCCAGCCGGGGGCGTGGTGCTCCCCGGTTCAGGCGGGGCTGGGCGCTGGCTTCAACAAACGTTGCATGGACTCAGAGCTGCGCATCAATATGTGGCATGCGCACCACTCTCAATCTCGACGACGACCTCCTCAAGCAGGCTCAGCTGATCAGCGGCATCAGTGAGCGCACCCAGCTGGTCCGCGAAGCGCTCAAAGCCCTCGTGCAACGAGAAAGCGCCCGCCGGCTTGCCGCACTCGGTGGTTCTGAGCCCCAGCTCGAAGCCATCCCGCGTCGCCTGGCCTACTGATTCAGCGTTGCCGCCAGCTTCGGGTTCCACTGGGGGAGGCTCTCCCACTCCCGGCGGCTGTAGACGAGCAGATCGGTGGCCAGCGGAAGATCGGCCGTGTCCCAGGGGCGCAGGCGTTCCCAGATCGGCAGCTCGCACTGCCGCAGCACCAGCAGCAGATCCAGATCGCTGCCTGGAACTGGGCCAGCGCAGCACGGACCCACTCGATGATCGCTGTGGCATGGAACAGGCCCTGCTCAGACGTCCCAGATCGGAGCCAGATCCAGCACCAGGGCAGGGAACAGATCTCCTCCATCCAGCTCCTTGGCGTCGTTGAGGCGCTCAGGGGTGGAGGCGGCCCCCGCGCGCCAGATCTCCACCGCCCTCTCCTCGGGCAGCAACAACCAGCCCAGCTGCGCCCCATTGGCCTGGTAGGCGTCCATCTTCTGGGGGCGCACTGACGCCACGGGGCCCTTCGCCTAACGCGCTGGCCAGTTCCACCACCAGATCGGGGCAGAGGGGCGCAGAGCCACGGCGCTGCTCGGGGGTGAGCGCCTGCCACCGATCCAGATGCACCAGCGAGGCATCGGGGCTCAGCACCGAGCCATCGGGCAGGCGAAATCCGCTGGAGCTGTCGAACGCTTTCATGGGCAGGCCACTCCGGCGAACCGCCCACCAGAGCAACGCCCCAAGGGCCTGGTTGCGGGCGCCGGCTTCGCTGCCGGTGGGGGTCATGGCAATGAGGCGGCCATCGGCCATCAGTTCGAGTACCGCATCGGGATTGGCCTGGCA
The DNA here is from genome assembly GCF_014224355.1 of Synechococcus sp. BSA11S. Classification (GTDB taxonomy): domain Bacteria; phylum Cyanobacteriota; class Cyanobacteriia; order PCC-6307; family Cyanobiaceae; genus Regnicoccus_A. The sequence goes on from NZ_VNWP01000010.1 coordinate 7,410, forward strand.
CACCAGCTCGAACTGATCGGGGTTGAGCCGTAGATCCCAGGGCAGCTGCAGCGGTTGCAGGGCCGCAGATGGGAGTGGCTGGGCCAGCGTCATGAAGCTTCCCCCTCGTGAACCTCACCGTAACGACATCGCTCGGCCCGGGCTGTCAGGGTTTAAGTCCCACGTCTCGGCGGCTGAATCGGGCATGCGCACCACCCTCACCCTCGACGACGATCTGCTCGCTCAGGCCGGAAAACTCAGCGGCATCAAGGAGAGCACCCAGCTGATCCGCGAGGCCCTCAAGGCCCTGATCGAGCGGGAACGCTCACGCCGGCTGGTCCCCATGGGCGGCTCGGAGACCCAGATCGGACCACCCCCGCGCCACCGCCAGCTCTACTGATTCAGAACATCGTTATCATGAATTGATAGCAATCCTTAAGGCGCCATGGCGCAGCTCCTGATCCGGCAGCTGGATGATCAGGTGGTGGCCGCGCTCAGGGCCCGGGCCCGGGCTCAGGGCCTCTCCCTAGAGCAGAGCCTTCGCGACCTCCTCACCGCCGCGGCCCGGCAGGACGACGCCCTCAAAGGCGAGCTGGCTCGCCTGCGGGCCACCACACCGCCTGCGGGCCGCAACCTTGATGTGGCGGCCCTGATCCGCGAGGACCGGGATGGCCGCTGAATCCGGCCCCTGGGTAGTGGACGCTTCGGTGGCCTTCGCCTGGTTTGCCGCCGTGCCGGGCTCCGAGCAGGCCGCCCGGTTGCTCGACGGCGGACCCGCCACCCTGCGACTGGCACCCGACCTGGTGCTGGTGGAACTGCTGAACGCGGGCTGGAAAAGTCTTCGGCTGGGGGCGATCAGCTCCGAACAGTTCCAGGTGTTGGCGAACCGCGCCGCCAAACCGTTCAGCCGCCTGATCCCATCCACCGCGCTGCTGGCTCGTGCCGCGCACTGGTGCCTGGAGCTTGATCACCCCGCCTATGACTGCCTTTACGTGGCCCTGGCCGAACCCGAACAGACACGGGCCACCCTGATCACGGCGGATCAGCGGCTTCTTCGCAAGCTCCAGCAGCCGCTGCCTGGCCTTCCCGCTGCGCTCGATCTGGCCTGTCTCACGGATTGAGCGACAGCCCTACTGATTCAACTTCAGCACCGCCATGAAGGCTTCCTGGGGCACATCCACCTTGCCCATCGCCTTCATGCGCTTCTTGCCTTTGGCCTGTTTTTTCAGCAGCTTTTTCTTGCGGGAGATGTCGCCGCCGTAGCACTTGGCCAGCACGTCCTTGCGGATGGCGCTGATGCTTTCGCTGGCGATGATGCGGCTGCCGATCGAGGCCTGGATTGGAATCTTGAACTGCTGGCGCGGAATCAGCTCCTTCAGTTTCTCCACCAGGCTCTTGCCCACGTTGTAGGCCTTGTCGCGGTGCACGATCGTGGTGAGCGGATCGGCCTTCTCGCTGTTGATCAGCACATCGAGGCGCACCAGCTCATTGCGCCGGTAGCCGATCAGGCTGTACTCCATCGAGGCATAGCCCTTGGTACGGCTCTTCATCTGATCGAAGAAGTCGGTCACCACTTCGGCCAGCGGCATCTCGTAGTGCAGTGTCACCCGATCGGTGGTGATGAACTTCATGTCGATGAACTCACCCCGCCGCTCCTGACACAACTCCATCAGGGTGCCGTTGAAGGTGTTGGGGGTGTAGATCTCGAGCTTCACATAGGGCTCTTCGATCGATTCACGCTTCTGCGGATCCGGCAGCGTGGCGGGATTGTCCACCATCAAGATGCTGCCGTCGAGCATGTTCACTCGATAGATCACCGAGGGGGCGGTCACAATCAGATCGAGGTTGTACTCCCGCTCCAACCGCTCCTGCACAATTTCCATGTGCAGCAGGCCCAGGAAGCCACAGCGGAAGCCGAAGCCCATGGCGCTGCTGGTCTCCGGCTCGTAGTTCAGTGCCGCATCGGAGAGCTTGAGCTTGTTGAGCGCCTCGCGCAGGTCGGGGTACTGATCCGCATCGGTGGGGAACAGGCCACAGAACACCATCGGTTTGGCCTCGGTGTACCCCGGCAGCGGCTCGCTCACCGGATCGGCCACCAGGGTGATCGTGTCGCCCACCCGTGCATCGGCCACGGCCTTGATCGAGGCAGAGAGATAACCCACCTCGCCGGCATGCAGGCTCTCCACCTGACGCTGGTCCGGCGCCATCACCCCCACCTCATCCAGCTCATAGCTGGTCTTGCTGGCCATCAGCAGCACCTTGTCCTTGCGCCCCACCTGGCCGCTGATCACCCGGAAGTACACGATCACGCCCCGGTAAGCGTCGTAGTAGGAATCGAAGATCAGGGCGCGCAGCTGCTCATTCACGCGGTCGGGCGGCGGCGGCACCCGCTCCACGATCGCTTCGAGAATTTCAGGAATGCCCAGCCCCGTCTTGGCCGAGCAATCGATCGCCTTTGAGGTGTCCAGCCCGATGATCGCCTCGATCTCCTCCTTGATCCGCTCGGGATCGGCGCCGGGCAGATCGATCTTGTTGAGCACCGGAATGATCTCCAGATCATTCTCCAGCGCCAGATACACATTCGCCAGCGTCTGCGCCTCCACCCCCTGGCTGGCATCCACCACCAGCAAGGCCCCCTCACAGGCCTGCAGGCTGCGGCTCACCTCATAGGAGAAATCCACATGGCCGGGGGTGTCGATCAGGTTGAGGATGTAGGTCTGGCCATCGGCCGCGGTGTATTCCATCCGCGCGGCCTGGAGCTTGATCGTGATCCCCCGCTCCCGCTCCAGCTCCATGTTGTCGAGGAACTGGGCCTGCATGTCGCGCGCCGCCACCGTTCCGGTGTCCTGCAGCAACCGGTCGGCCAGGGTCGACTTGCCGTGGTCGATGTGGGCAATGATGCAGAAATTGCGGATCCGCTGAACGGGAACGTCGGTCATGCGCGTCGTAGGCCCGACAACCCCTGAAGGCTGCCGAAAGTTCAGGAGATCCTAGGCAGGCGTTTCGGATCAAACCAGGGTCAATCTTGGTCCAGTCTCGCTGAGATGGGATCGCCCCTCCCCAAGACCCGTTCTGAGCCAGCCAGCTCGGAGCCAGCCGGTTCAGAGCCGGCCGGCACCCAACAGGTGAATGTGCACCAGGCCAAGAGCCAGCTGTCGCGCCTGCTCCACGACTTGGAGGCCGGCCACGACTTGGTGATCGCCCGCTCCGGCGTGCCGATCGCCCGGCTGGTTCCCTGGAGGCCCCCCAGCCAGGGGGTGGCGCCACCCGGCGCTCTGGCCGGTGCGATCACGCTGGCCGACGATTTCGACCACCCCTCGAGGAGCTGTTCGACAGCCTCGCGAGCTGAGCGATGGCGCGGCTGTTGCTGGACACCCATCTGGTCTTGTGATGGCTCACCGTTGACCCGCGTCTTCCAGCCGCTCTGTTTCCCTTGGTGAGGGACCCGGCCAACACGATGTTCGTCAGCCAGGCATCGCTCTGGGAGATCGCCATCAAACAGGGGCTCGGACGTCTCTCAGTGGATCTGGTCCGTCCGGAGCAGGCGATTCCCCAGCAGGGCTTTCGCTGGCTGGCCCTGAGCAACGCCCATCTGCTGGCCGTGGCCGAACTGGAGACCGTTCTCGGTCACCGCGATCCATTCGATCGGCTGCTGATCGCCCAGAGCCGTCTGGAACCCCTGCTGTTGCTGAGCGTCGATCGCCAGCTGGCCGCCAACGGGTCCACCGTGCAGATCGTCTGACCAGAAACCGAGGCAGGTCATGCCGGTGGCTTCTTAAAGTCTTTGAAAAGATCCCCACGTCCATGAGCACCGACACCGCCACAACAGACACCAGCTCCAGCGCCGAAGCCATCAACGACCCCCGCGCCCTCACGATCGAGAACGTCGAGCGCGTCCTCGATGAGCTGCGCCCCTACTTGATGGCCGATGGCGGCAACGTCGAGATCGTCGAGATCGACGGTCCCACGGTGAAAGTGCGCCTGCAGGGCGCCTGCGGCAGCTGCCCCAGCAGCACCATGACCCTGAAGATGGGCATCGAGCGCAAGCTGCGCGAGGCGATTCCGGAGGTGAACGAAGTGGTGCAGGTGCTCTGAGCCCGCCCGGCCGGGCCGGAGTCGCTATGCCTTGGCGGTGTAGCGACTCCGGCCGCGGGCGAGCAGCGCAGCGAGAGGCAGTAGACCCGCTGCCGCCGAGCCGGCGGGAACCGCGGTGAGCTCGGCATTCCCACTGAACGTCACATTGAAGCTTTGCGTCCGAGGAGGTCTCCCCTCGCAATTGCTGCGAGTGCACCTCACCAGTTGGGTTGGCAGTCCATTGAGCGACACGGTGGGGTTCGTCAGGGCGAGGCCGCTAATTCGGAAAAACTGCCTATCATTTTGGCTTGAGCCAACTCTGGAGAATTCCAGCCGTTGGGCGTTTGCGTCGTACGTTGCAGACTGGGCTTGGGTACCCTGGATCCACGCGCTGACGGTGATGCTGGAGAAATTGGTGACGCCCGAGGTGGGGGTATAATCGAAAGATCCGCTGATCTGGCCTACGGGGGTGGGGAAGGTGGCGTTCTGGAAGGTGTAGGTGAGCGCCTGTGCAGGCATGAAGGCCATCGGCACCAACGTAATAGCGGCCCCAACCACAATTGGAGCGTTCAGAAATGGAATTTTGATGGACAAGGCCGCTGCGAAGACAAATCACCGAGCCAATTAAACCATTCACTGGCATGACCACTGTCATGAAAAGAACAAGGGGAATGTGCTGAGACAGTTGTCGCCGCTCCGTAGGCTGCACGCGCCCTTGCACCTGGAGCCGTGCTGGATCAGCGCCTGCTGCGCGAGAATCCCGAGCTGATCGTCGAGCAGCTGGGGCGCCGCGGCATCGCTCTCGATCTCACGGGCCTGCAGATGATCGCGCGCCAGGAGCGTGATCTCGAGCAGCAGCGCAGCGATCTGCAGGCCGAGGGCAACCGCATTGGCCGTCAGGTGGGTGAACGCATCCGCGCCGGTGAGGCGCCCCACAGCCCCGAGGTGCAGGCCCTGCGCGATCGGGGCAACACCATCAAGCAGCAGGTGACGGTGCTGGAGGAGGAGGAGAAATCCCTCGAAGCCCGCCTGCGCGATCAGCTGCTCGCCTTCCCCAACCTGCCCTCCCCCCTCTGCCCTGACGGCGCCGGTGAAACCGAGAACGTGGAGCGGCGTCGCTGGGGCACCCCCCGGGAGCCGGTGGCCGGGGAGCCACCCCTCGAGGAGCACTGGCAGATCGCCGAACGCCTCGGTCTGATCGACACGGAGCGCTCGGTGCGCATCGCCCAGAGCCGTTTCGTGACCCTGCTCGGCCAGGGGGCACGGCTGGAGCGGGCCCTGATCAGCTTCATGCTCGATCAGCACACCCGCCGCGGCTACCGTGAGGTGCTGCCACCGATTCTGGTGAACAGCGCCAGCCTCACCGCCTCCGGCCAGTTGCCCAAGTTCGCCGAGGAGAGCTTCCACTGCTCTGGCGACGACCTCTGGCTCACCCCCACCGCCGAGGTGCCGATCACCTCGTTCCACCGCGACGAGCTGATTCCCTCCGAGCAGCTGCCCCTGCGCTACGCCGCCTACACCCCCTGCTTCCGCCGGGAAGCCGGCTCCTACGGCCGTGACACCCGCGGCCTGATCCGTCTGCACCAGTTCAACAAGGTGGAGCTCTACTGGTTATGCCACCCCGACGAATCCGAAGCGGCCCACGCCCAGCTCACCGCCGACGCCGAAGCTGTGCTGAAGGCCCTGGAGCTGCCCTACCGGGTGATCGATCTCTGTTGCGGTGATCTGGGCTTTTCGGCCGCACGCACGTTCGATCTGGAGGTGTGGCTTCCCGGCGCCGGCACCTACCGCGAAATCTCCAGCTGCAGCACCTGCGGCGAGTTCCAGGCGCGCCGCGCCTCGATCCGCTTCAAGGACGGCAAGAAAACCCGCCTGCTGCACACCCTCAACGGCAGCGGCCTGGCGGTGGGGCGCACCATGGCCGCCCTGCTCGAAACCGGCCAGCAGGCCGACGGCAGCGTGCTCCTGCCGCAGGCCCTGGTGCCCTACATGGGTGCCGATCGCCTCGTGCCGGAACCCTGAAAGGAACGCCCCAGGGCTGAACCCCCCAGAATGGGTGCCCTGCGCAACACAGCCTGAATGGGTGTTCTCTCGGCACTGGCGATCCTGGCGGCCCTGATCGTGGTGCACGAAGCCGGCCACTTCTTCGCTGCCACCTGGCAGGGCATCCGCGTCAGCGGCTTCTCGATCGGCTTCGGCCCGGCCCTGCTGCAGCGCCAGCGCCGCGGCGTGCAGTTCGCCCTGCGGGCGATCCCCCTCGGCGGCTACGTGGCCTTCCCCGACGACGACGAGGACAGCGACATCCCCAGCGATGATCCCGACCTCCTGCGCAACCGACCCCTGCCCCAGCGGGCCCTGGTGATCGCGGCCGGGGTGATCGCCAACCTGCTGCTGGCCTGGGCCGTGCTCTTCGGTCAGGGGTTGGTGGTGGGCATTCCCGCCGGCTTCAGTGCCACCCCCGGCGTGCTGGTGGCGGCGGTGCAGCCTGGCCAGCCCGCCGCCACCTCGGGCCTGATGGCCGGTGATCGCATCCTCAGCCTCGGCGGTGTGCCCGTGGGCGGCGGCTCCAAGGCCGTTGTGGATCTGGTGGCCGACATCCAGGGGGCACCCGAGCGCACCCTGCAGATCGAGGCCGACCGGGCTGGTCAGACCGTCAGCCTGCGGCTCACCCCCTCCGATCGCGACGGCCTCGGCCGCATCGGCGCCCAGCTCCAGCCCAACGGCAGCGAGGTGTTCCGCCCCGCCAAAGGGCCCCTGGAGCTGCTCGGTCAGACCAACCGCGTCTTCGTGCAGCTGATCCGGCGCACTGTCGATGGCTTCGTGGCCCTGGTCACCCACTTCGGGGAAACCGCTCCCCAGGTGTCGGGACCGGTGAAGATCGTGGAGATGGGCGCCAGCCTGGCCCGCCAGGGCGGCGGCAGCCTGTTCGTGTTCGCCGCGCTGATCTCGATCAACCTGGCGGTGCTCAACGCCCTGCCCCTTCCCCTGCTCGATGGCGGCCAGTTCGTTCTGCTTCTGCTCGAGGGGCTGCGCGGCCGGCCCCTGCCCGACCGCCTGCAGCTGGCCTTCATGCAGTCGGGCTTTCTGCTGCTGGTGGGGCTGAGCGTGGTGCTGATCGTCAAGGACACCAGCCAGCTCTCGGTGGTGCAGCAGCTGCTCGGCCACTGAGGTGCCCCGTTTGGCCACGGCCCGGCAGCGGACGCCGCTGATCCTGGAGCGCCTGGCCCTCCACTACCCCCACGCCACCTGCTCCCTGAACTGGCGCACCGCCTGGGAGCTGCTGGTGGCCACGATGCTCTCGGCCCAGTGCACCGATGAGCGGGTCAATCTGGTCACCCCGGCCCTGTTCGAGCGCTTCCCCGATGCCACCGCGGCCGCCGCAGTGAGCTCCGCTGAGGTGGAGCCCTATGTGAAATCCACCGGCTTCTTCCGCAACAAGGCGAAGAACATCGTGGCCGCCTCCCAGTTGTTGATCGAGCGCCACGGCGGCGCGGTGCCGGCGTCGATGGAGGAACTGCTGGAGCTCCCCGGGGTGGCGCGCAAGACCGCCAACGTCGTGCTGGCCCATGCTTTCGGCATCAACGCCGGCGTCACGGTCGACACCCATGTGCGTCGGCTGAGCAACAGGCTCGGGCTGACGCGAGAGAGCGAACCACGCCGGATCGAGCCGGAGCTGATGAAGCTCGTGCCGCAGCCGGAGTGGGAGAACTTCTCGATCCGGCTGATCTTCCATGGGCGCGCCGTCTGCAATGCCCGCAAGCCCCTGTGCGCGGGCTGCCCCCTGGCCGATCTCTGCCCCAGCCATCCAGACCATGGCCCAAGCGGCCGGCGGGCTGGGCGATCAGCCACACGGTAAGCTTGCTCTTCACTGAAAGAGCTGCAGCAGCCGCATGGCGAAGAAGTCGATGATTGCGCGCGACGTCAAGCGCAAGAAAATTGTGGAACGCTTCGCCGTCAAGCGCGCTGCCCTCAAGGCTGCCTTCGAATCGGCCGCCGATCCGATGCAGCGGCTGGAGATCCACCGCCAGATCCAGAATCTGCCCCGCAACAGCGCCCCCTCCCGCGTGCGCAACCGTTGCTGGGCCACCGGCAAGCCCCGCGGCTTCTACAGAGATTTCGGCCTCTGCCGCAACCAGCTGCGCGAGCGCGCCCACAAGGGCTTGCTGCCCGGCGTGGTCAAGTCGAGCTGGTAGGCCACCCACCAACGGCCTGCTCCGGGTGGCCAGTGGCCACCCTTTTTTGCGCGCGCCACCCCTGCAGGCCCGAATGCGAGGATGGTACGTGATACAAAACGGACATAAACCGACGTGCCAGGACAGATTCAGACGGTCTCCTTCGATGGTCGGGAGATCCGGCTGACCACAGGGTTGTATGCCCCCCAGGCGGGTGGCTCAGTATTGATCGAATGCGGGGACACCGCCGTGCTGGTCACGGCCACCCGCTCCAAGGGTCGCGAAGGAATCGACTTCCTCCCCCTCACCTGTGATTACGAGGAGCGCCTCTACGCCGCCGGCCGCATCCCGGGCAGCTTCTTCCGCCGCGAAGGCCGCCCCCCCGAGCGCGCGATCCTCACCACCCGCCTGATCGACCGCCCCCTGCGGCCCCTGTTCCCCTCCTGGCTGCGCGACGACCTGCAGGTGGTGGCCACCTGCCTGTCGCTGGATGAACGGGTGCCGCCCGATGTGCTGGCTGTCACCGGCGCTTCGATCGCCACCCTGCTGGCGAAGATTCCCTTCCAGGGCCCGATGGCGGCCGTGCGCGTGGGCCTGCTCGGCGACGACTTCGTGCTCAACCCCAGCTACCGCGAGATCGAGCGCAGCGAGCTGGATCTGGTGGTGGCCGGTACCCCCGCCGGTGTGGTGATGGTGGAAGCGGGCGCCAACCAGTTGCCCGAGCAGGATGTGATCGAGGCGATCGACTTCGGCTACGAAGCCGTGGGCGAGCTGATCAAGGCCCAGCAGAAGCTTCTCGCCGACCTCGGCATCGAGCAGGTGTTCCCCGAACCCCAGGTTCAGGACCCTGCCCTGCCGGCCTTCCTGGAGCAGGAATGTGGCGCTGGCATCGGTGAGGTGCTCAAGCAGTTCAGCCTCACCAAGGCCGAGCGCGACGCCCAACTCGACGGGATCAAGGCGGGTGTGGCCGAGAAGATCGCCGCCCTCTCCGACGACGACCCGATCCGCGTGGCCGCCGCCGGCAAGGCCCTGGGGAACACCTACAAGGGCATCACCAAGAAGCTGATGCGCGCCCAGATCGTCAGCGATGGCAAGCGGGTCGATGGCCGCAACCTCGATGAAGTGCGCCCGATCAGCGCCGCCGTGGGCGTGCTGCCCAAGCGGGTGCATGGCTCCGGCCTGTTCCAGCGCGGGCTCACCCAGGTGCTCTCCACCGCCACCCTCGGCACCCCCAGCGATGCCCAGGAGATGGATGACCTCAACCCCATCGGTGAGAAGACCTACCTCCACCACTACAACTTCCCCCCTTATTCGGTGGGCGAAACCCGGCCGATGCGCTCCCCCGGCCGCCGTGAGGTTGGCCACGGTGCCCTGGCCGAACGGGCGATCGTGCCCGTGCTCCCTCCCAAGGAGAGCTTCCCCTACGTGCTGCGCGTGGTCTCGGAATGCCTCAGCTCCAACGGCTCCACCTCGATGGGCTCGGTCTGCGGCAGCACCCTGGCCCTGATGGATGCCGGCGTGCCCCTCAAGGCTCCCGTGAGCGGTGCCGCCATGGGCCTGATCAAGGAGGGCGATCAGGTGCGCATCCTCACCGACATCCAGGGCATCGAAGACTTTCTCGGTGACATGGACTTCAAGGTGGCCGGCACCGAGAAGGGCATCACCGCCCTGCAGATGGACATGAAGATCAGCGGTCTGGCGGTCAGCACCGTGGCCGAGGCCGTCAACCAGGCCCGCCCGGCCCGGCTGCACATCCTCGAGAAGATGCTCGAGGCGATCGGCAAGCCCCGCGATGTGCTCTCCCCCCACGCCCCACGCCTGCTCAGCTTCCGCATCGACCCGGAACTGATCGGCACCGTGATCGGCCCCGGCGGCCGCACGATCAAGGGCATCACCGAGCGCACCAACACCAAGATCGACATCGAAGACGGCGGTATCGTCACGATCGCCAGCCACGACGGTGCCGCGGCCGAGGAAGCCCAGCGGATCATCGAGGGCCTCACCCGTCGCGTCAGCGAAGGGGAGATGTTCAACGGCTCCGTCACCCGGATCATTCCGATCGGCGCCTTCGTCGAGATCCTCCCCGGCAAGGAAGGCATGATCCACATCTCCCAGCTCTCGGAAGCACGGGTCGAGAAGGTGGAAGACGTGGTCAAGGTGGGCGATGCCGTGACCGTGCGCGTGCGCGAAATCGACAACCGCGGCCGCATCAACCTCACCCTGCGCGGCGTGGCCCAGGAGCAGGTGCCGGTGGCCTGATCACAGCCAAGGAAGGTGGGGGGGATTCAGGGACATGCCCTGGATCACCCTGCCCTCCACCCCAGGCCTGAAACAAGCCTGGTAACAATGTCTGGGATGAGCGATCAGAGCTGAAACAGGTTGTTCCCCACCGTCAGAATCTGCAGCGTGGGATCGAAGGCAGGATCGCCCAGCTCCCGCTCAATGTTGGGATCCCACACAAACACATCAGCACCAACGATCGTGGTCGCTCCGATTTCAGGACCGATCTGTCGGAATCCATCCTCATCGAGCACGGGGCGACCCTGACTGTCGGTGAGAATTTCAAAGCGGCTGATCTCCACGCCATCGGCCACCTGCTCGTAGGTGATCACGTTGTCATAGGGACCGACGTTGTAGATCAGCACCTTGTCGCCCTCAGCCGCATTGAAATCCTCGATGCGGTCGTTGCCGCGGGAGAGGGCGAAACGATCACCTCCCGGGCCACCGAAGAGGCGATCATCGTCGCGGTTGCCGTTGAGAAAATCATCACCCTCACCACCGAAGAGCCAGTCGTTGTTCTTGCCTCCGGAGAGGGAATCAAAGCCGGATCCACCGCGCAGGGTGTCGCTGCCGGCGTTGCCCCGCAGCACATCATCAAGCTGACGGCCCAGCAGCAGATCCTCACCGCCAAGGCCACGGATCGTGTCGTCGCCCTCGGTGCCGGTGAGGGTGTCGTTGCCCTCGGTGCCGGTGATCTCCTCCCCCACCAGGAAGTTCCCGCTCAGGGCCGGATCCACAAACGCCGGCTGACCCTGCTCAGCCAGAAAGTCGTTGAGAATCTGCTGGGCCTGAAGGACCTCAAGGTCAGGATCAAACATCGAAGATCTGAGGCAAACCCGAGGCCAGCGAGCGGCCCGAAGGGCTTCAAGCAGGCCCCCAGGCGGCTGGGACCGGAAGCCCTCAGAGCATGAAACCCGGATCGATGCGCGCCAGGGCGGCGGCCGCCCGCTCGCACAGTTCCCTGTGGGCCAGACCATGGCTGGCGATCAGACAGCCCGCCTGCAGTCCATCGCCATTGTTGTAGTGAAGGGGTCGGCCATCGGCATGGCTGAAGGCCCCGCCCGCCGCTCGCAGCACCGCCTCAGGCGCCGCCATGTCCCAGTCCTTGGGGGCACTGCGGCCGGAGAGGGAGAGGTACAGGTCGGTTTCACCGCGCAGGATCGTGGCCACCTTGCAGCCCACGCTGCCCACCGCCAGCGAGGGGCCCAGCTCCAGGGCCTGCACCAGCTGCTCCAGCCGCTGGTCACGGTGGTTGCGGCTGGCCACCAGCACCAGCTCGCGAGGTTCGCGCCGCTCGCTCAGCTGGGGCGCAAACCTCTCCCCTGAAGGGTTCTCCCGCCAGGCGCCGCCGATCAATCCCTCGGCGGCCGTCCCCACCAGACCGAACCACAGCTCCTCCTTCTCGGGGAGCAGCACCACGCCCAGGACGGGCTGCCCCCGATGCACCAGGGCCAGATGCACCGCGTACTCGCCCGTGCCCTGGATGAAGTCCTTGGTGCCATCGAGCGGATCGAGGATCCACAGCCACTCGGCCTCCAGAGGCAGCCCTGCCCTGAGCTGGTCCTTGGCCGTCTCCTCGCTGAGCAGGGTCCAGGGGGCGTTGGGAAAGGCCTGGGCAAGGCCGTCGAGCAGGTGCTGGTTCACCGCCAGATCGGCCGCCGTCACCGGACCCTCGCCGCCCTCATCCACGCTCAGGGCCGCGTCGTAGCCGAAGGGTGGCTGCTCGCCGCGAGCGTAGGCCCGCAGAATCGCGGCCGAGTCCCAGCTCAGCTGACGCAGCAGCGCCAGCAACTCCTCCACGTCGACGCCGGCGGGCAGGGAGGGGGCAGCCATCATGGGCGGGGCCAGGGACACGTTCAGAGCCGCATTGTGGAGCAAGCCAGCGAACCCGCCGCCGGGGTGCTGTACCTGGTGGGGACACCGATCGGCAACCTGGGGGACCTCTCTCCCCGGGCCCGCCGGGTGCTGGAGGGCGTCGACCGCATCGCCTGTGAAGACACCCGCCACAGCGGTCAGCTGCTGGCCGGCCTGGGCATCCGCTGCCGCCTGCTCAGCTTTCACCAGCACAACCAGACCGCCCGCATCCCCGAGCTGCTGGCCGCCCTGGCCGCCGGGGAAAGCCTGGCGGTGATCAGTGATGCGGGCCTGCCGGGCATCTCCGATCCGGGCGAGGCGCTGGTGGCAGCCGCCCGAGCCGGCGGCCATCCGGTGATCTGCGTGCCCGGCCCCTGCGCCGTGACCACCGCCCTGGTGAGCAGCGGCCTGCCCAGTGGCCGCTTCTGCTTCGAGGGGTTCCTGCCGGCCAAGGTGAGTCTTCGCCGCCAGCGGCTCCAGGAGCTGGCCGGCGAACCGCGCACGCTGGTGCTGTTCGAAGCACCGCACCGGTTGATCGAGCTGCTCGAAGACCTGCACAGCACCCTGGGCGACCGTCCCCTGCAGGTGGCGCGGGAACTCACCAAACGGCACGAGCAGCAGATCGGTCCCAGCGTGAGCGCGGCCCTTGAGCACTTCCGCAGGGTGCCGCCCCGGGGGGAGTGCACCCTTGTGCTGGGCGGTGCCGCCCCTGAGGAACCACCTGTTCGCAGCGACGCCGAGCTGACCCTGGAGCTGCGCGAGAAGGTGGCATCAGGCCTGAGCGCCAGTGATGCAGCCCGCCAGCTGGCCGCTGAGACCGGCCTCTCGCGCCGCAGCCTCTACGCCCTGCTCCACCGGCCGGAGTGAGCAACCCCAGCGGGGGATGGACCATGCTGAAGGACGAGCTGCCCCCCAGTCCCATCGCCCCGGCCATGCTGCTGCGCCTGCGCCTGTTGCTCACCAGCCTTGGCGGCGGGGTTCTGCTCCTGCTGATCCTCTGCCTCGGCGCCCAGAACCTGGAGGAGCGCCCCACTCTGCGGCTCGGCATCGGCCGCAGCGCCCCCCTGCCCAGCGGCTTCCTGGTGGGGCTGGCCCTGGCGGCGGGGGTGATCAGCGGCGGTTCTGCCACTGCCCTGCTGCTGCCCCGCCGGGATCAGCCGCCGGGGAGTGCGTAGAGCGCCCCTTCCAGCACCACCCGGGTGATGCCCTTCCCCACCAGGTAGGTGGCCGTGCGCTGGATCACCTGGCTGTCGGGCATCTTGATCACCCGCTGGCTGCGGCCGCACTGGCGCTTGGCCTGGCGGGGATTGGCAAACACCACCAGGGCGTGGCGGGCCTGCTCCTCGTCGGGGAGGGCACCCAGCTCGGGGAAGTCACTGAGGGGGCGGGCCTGGAGCTCCACGGTCTTGTCGACGAGCATGTAGAGGCTGTCGGGCAGGGGTGCGCTCTCCAGCGGCTGGCAGACCACAGCGGGCCGCTGCTCAACCCCTGCGCCGAGGTTGGCGCCCGCAACCACCGGCACCATCGTGAACACATTCCCTTCAGCGTCGGTGTCGTCGCCATCGCTGTCGTCAGCGTCGCTCTCCTCGTCGCCCTCGCCGTCATCCCCGAAGTCATCGGCGTCATCGATCGCCAGCACGCCAGGGCGTTCAGCCTCCTCATCGACCTCGGGGGCACCGTCGTCGCGGTCCTGATCGGAATCCTCGTCCGGCGCCGCAGCGGCCACCGGGGTGAGCGCCTCGAGGGAAGCCTCCAGCTGGGCCACCGGGCGGCCTCGCTCCCTCTTGAGCTGCTCGTAGAGCTCGGGCGCGAGGGCGCCCTTCACCACCCGGGTCACGGTGTTGGGGCTGCAGCCGAAGGCATCAGCGAGGGCCGCGCTGGATTCACCAGCCCTCCACCGCCGAACCAGCTCCTGTTTCTGGGCATCACTGAGCCGGGAGGCCGCCATCGAGCAAGTTGCGCAGCCTCCCAATCTAGGCTGCACGGGTGGGCCGTTAGCTCAGCTGGATAGAGCATGCGACTTCTAATCGCACGGTCGCTGGTTCGAATCCAGCACGGCCCGTTCCCCCATCCCCCAGCCTCTGGCGCGCCAGAAGCCTCACCAGCATTCCCTGACCTCGCAGCGATTCGGTAGCAGCAGCGCCGACCGAACCAGCGATTTGTCAACAATCTTGATAAATCCACTGAATCCGTGAGCTCCGCCGCCATGGCCCTCACACGACGCGTCGAACTGTTGCCGTTGGAGCGCACCTCCTCAGGCAATGCACTCTTCAGCGAGGCCCAGCCCAGCGACGAAACCCTGATCGCCGATCTCGCCCCCCATCAGCCCGTCTCGATCTTCTGCCACCGCCGCCAGACCGATCAACTGATCCTGCTGCGCGGCTCCCTCGAGTTGGTGGTGCTGGAGGGCGGCCGGCTCGTGCTCATTCCCCTGCGGGAAGACGAACCGATGCTGGTGCGCATCCCCCCTGGCGTCCCCCACGGGGCGGTCAACAACAGCCGCCATTACGCCACGGTAGTGAATGCCGTGCTGCGCCACGGCCCACCCGACCCGCGCGACTACAAGCCACGGCCACTTCCCCATAGCCTGCAGGCGCAGTGGCGGGCCATGACAGGCGATAGGCCTCAAACGGTGTCCTGATGCCATCAGGACCCAGCACCTAAAGACAAGACGTCGGCGGCCGATGGCACTGATCGACGACGCCACGAGCTTCCAAGGAAGAATCACATGTGAAACATCGCGCAATCCCCCCCCTCCAAGGTCGGCTGGCGCGGCTCAGGCAGTGGTCCACTAGGATGCAGATTGTCTGTGATTCCACTTTGCACGACGCCACCAGGGAAGTCATACGAGTTCTGCGCCCTGAAAGTATCCCCATGAGGCGCTTCCCCTGCTTTCATCATCAGCAATGGTTGCCCTGTCATCGATAAAAGCAACCCCGGCTATCGCCAGACTCCAATCAGTTGATCGCAAGATTCAGGAATTCTTTCCTAGCTGATCCCGCCCAGGCAAACACAAAGACGTTCTGTCTTTGTGTTTGATTTTTTCACCATTTCAACGATCTCGATGCAGGCTATAAGCCAAAAGAAGCTTTTGCCCCAAGCCGACTATGTGGCAACACTTCGCCCCCTTCTCCCCCCCCAAGCCTTTCTTCCTGATCGCAGCAAGGCCTGGATCCTCCTGATCAATCTGGCCATCCTCATCCTGGGCTGGACCATGGCCCGGCAGCTTGACCAGTGGAACTGGCAGTGGCTCTGGCTTTATTTGCCGTTTGCCCTGGCGATGGGCAACAGCGTGGTCGTTCTGCTATTCAGCACGCACGATCTGATGCATTCCAGCGCCATCAGACATCCACTCATCAAACGGCCCTTGTTCTTAGCAGGCCTCACCCTGCTTTGGATGCCACCCACCATGTGGAAGGCGGTCCACAACCGCGAACATCACCGAAAGACCAACTCCCTCCAGGATCCCGATCGAAACTATCTGCACAGCCAGCCCTTCAGCTGGGGAAAGTGGATTCAGAATCTGTTTGTCCCTTCCTCGGATGTCAACCCCGTTTTTCTCACGATCGGCATGACGCAGGCGTGGGGAATCCACGCCTTTCGCAATCTCAGCTCCGTCTTGCTGTTCGTGGACGGCTCAGCCCAGCACCCGCCTGCCGCTTTCAAGGTCAGTCCGAAGGAACGCAGAAATATTACCTACGAACTTCTTGCAATCGCAGCGCTTCACTTCTCAATTATCGCCTACATCGGCTTTAATCCAATTGGGTTAATCCTTGGATATCTTCTTCCGATCTGGATCGGCTACGCAGGAGTCATGTTTTATATCTACACCAACCACATGATCTCAAGTCTCACCCCTGTGAACGACCCCCTGGCCAACAGCCTCTCCCTACGGGTCCCAGCCTTCATCGACAAACTCCACTTTAACTTTTCATATCATACCGAACATCATGTCTTCCCCGGCATAAATTCAGACTATTATCCAATGGTGCAACAATTACTGCAAGAACTTTATCCAGATCGCTACAATCTGATTGACGCCTCTGAGGCCTGGCGGACCATGCTTCAAACACCTCGTCACTACCTTAGCGAAACTGTTTTCACTGATTGGAAGGGAGAGAAAATAGTCGACTGTCCTCTTCCAAGGCCAATGGGATAAGCCTGGCCCTGCAGAAGCATCAGAGCTAGAGCTGCCTCCCCAGCGGAAAATCCGTATGGAATCCCAAAGAAATCCCTGCGAGGACGCTCAGGCTTCACTGGATCCCTACGGTGATGACTAGGTGAAACGGCATCGCCATGCCAGTGCCCACGAAACCCGAGTCATTCATGGCGCTCGAGGCGGTACTTCTTCGGCACCACCGAAGCCCTGACAGCCTGATCGAGATTCTGCACCAGTCCCAGAATCTCTACAGCTATCTGAGCGATCCCCTGCTCCGCCACGTGGCGACGCGCCTGAAGCTCCCCCTCAGCCGGGTCAAGGGAACAGCCAGCTTCTATCACCTCTTCCGGTTCCAGCCACCGGCCCGCCACCGCTGCGTGGTCTGCACCGGCACCGCCTGCCAGATCCAGGGGGCCTCGGCCCTGATCGAAGCCATGGAGGAGAGCCTGGGGCTTCAGATGGGCGACCGCCGCGGCGATGGCTGGGTCAGCCTCTCGGAGGTGCGCTGCCTGGGCACCTGCAGCGACGCGCCCCTCGTGCTGATCGATGGAACCGTCGGCCGCCAGCAGAGCAGCGATGGCCTGCGCCGCTGGCTGCAGGAGCTGGAGCCATGAACGGCCTGCGCTGCTGCGCCTCGGCCGGCTGCCTGGCCAGGGGCTCCGGTGCCTTGATCGGGGCCCTCGAAACGGCCATCTCCAGAGCTGAACTGGGTGATCGGATCCAGCTGCGCCCGGTGGGCTGTCTTGGCCCCTGCAGCCAGGGCCCCCTGCTGGCCCTCGATCCCGATGGCGATCTCTATGCCGGTGTGGGCCCGCAGGACGCCGAAACCCTGGTGGCCGCTCTGGCCCGGCGGCTGCATCAGGGCTCTGACCAGGCGACGCCGCTGGAGTGGGCCCCCGCCAGGGGCGAGCGCCTGGATCTCAGGGCGCCGTTCTTCCAGCGGCAACGGCGGATCGTGCTGGAGCACTGCGGCCTGATCGATCCCACCGACCTGGAGCAGGCGATCGCCGTGGGGGCCTACGGCCAGCTGGAGCGGGTGCTGCAGGGCTGGAGCCCGGAGCGGGTGCTGACGGAACTGCAGCGCAGCGGCCTGCGCGGCCGTGGCGGCGCCGGCTATCCCACCGGTCTGAAATGGGCCACCGTGGCCCGCATGCCCGGGGCCCGCAAGGTGGTGGTCTGCAACGCCGATGAAGGCGATCCCGGCGCCTTCATGGACCGGGCCGTGCTGGAGGGCGATCCCCATCGGGTGCTGGAGGGGATGGCGATCGCCGCTTATGCGGTGGGGGCCGATCATGGATTCATCTACATCCGCGCCGAGTACGCCCTGGCGATCGAGCGGCTGCGCCTGGCGATCGATCAGGCCGTCCGCCGCGGCCGTCTCGGGCCGGCACTGTTCGGCACGGGCTTCGGGTTCAGCGTGGAGCTGCGGGTGGGGGCCGGTGCTTATGTCTGCGGCGAGGAAACGGCGCTGATCGCCTCGATCGAAGGCAAACGCGGAACGCCGCGCCCCAGGCCCCCCTACCCCGCTGAGCGGGGCGTGGGCGGGAAGCCCACCCTGATCAACAACGTCGAAACCTTGGCCAATGTGGCGCCGATCCTGCGGGAAGGCGCCGACTGGTTCGCCGCCATCGGCACCGCCGGCAGCGCCGGCACCAAGGTGTTCAGCCTCACCGGCCACGTGCGCCGCGGCGGCCTGGTGGAGGTGCCGATGGGCACCAGCCTGACCACGGTCGTGCTGGAGATGGGAGAGGGGGCCCCGGAGGGATCGGCCGTCAAGGCGGTGCAGACCGGCGGCCCCTCGGGGGGCTGCGTGCCCGCCGATCGGCTCGACACACCCCTCGATTACGAAAGCCTCCAGGCCCTGGGCACGATCATGGGCTCCGGCGGCATGGTGGTGCTGGATCAGAGCACCGACATGGTGGCCCTGGCGGCCTATTTCATGGCCTTCTGTCGCGAGGAGTCGTGCGGCAAGTGCGTGCCCTGCCGCGCCGGCACCGTGCAGCTCCACGGCCTGCTGGAGCGGATCCTCGCCGGCAGCGCCAGCCGCGCCGACCTCGATCAGCTCGAAACGCTCGGCGCGATGGTGATGGACACCAGCCTCTGCGGCCTGGGGCAGAGCGCACCCAAGCCGATGCTGAGCACCCTGCGCTACTTCCGCGGCGACTACCTCGCCCGGCTGGAGGCCCCATGAGCGTGCGCACGCTGCGCATCGACGGCCGCGATGTGGCCAGCGGCGAGGGCACCACCGTGCTCGAGGCCGCCCGCGACGCCGGCGTGGCCATCCCCACCCTCTGCCACCTGGAGGGGCTCTCGCCCGTGGCCGCCTGCAGGCTCTGCCTGGTGGAGATCGAGGGCAGCAACAAGCTCCAGCCCGCCTGCATCACCCCGGTGAGCGAGGGCATGGTGGTCCACACCGCCACACCACGCCTCAGGGAGATCCGGCGAACGGTGATCGAGCTGCTGTTCACCGAGGGCAACCACGTCTGCGCCGTGTGCGTGGCCAACGGCCATTGCGAACTGCAGGACCGCGCCGTGGACGTGGGCATGGACCACGCCCGCCTGCCCTACCGCTTCCCCGATCGTCCGGTGGATCTCTCCCACCAGCGCTTCGGGCTCGACCACAACCGCTGCATCCTCTGCAGCCGCTGCGTCCGCGTCTGCGACGAGGTGGAGGGCGCCCACGTCTGGGACATGGCCTGGCGGGGGGAGCACTGCCGGATCATCGCCGGGCTCGATCAGCCCTGGGGCGCCGTGGATGCCTGCACCGACTGCGGCAAGTGCGTGATGGTCTGCCCCACCGGCGCCCTGTTCCACAAGGGCGACAGCGTGGCGGAGAAACACGAGGACCCCAGCCGCCTCGCAGCCCTGCTGCAGGCCCGCCGCGCCCGGCAGGAGGCCCCATGAGCCAGCCCGCGAAGCTGCGTCTGGCCACCGTCTGGCTGGCGGGCTGCTCCGGCTGCCACATGTCGTTCCTCGACCTCGACGAGTGGCTGATCGAGCTCGCCCCCCAGATCGAGATGGTCTTCTCACCGATCGCCTCCGACATCAAGACCTACCCCGAAGCCGTGGATGTGGCCCTGGTGGAGGGGGGCGTGGGCACCAGCGAGAACCTCGACCTGATCCGCCAGGTGCGGCGGCGCAGCCGCCTGCTGGTGTCGTTCGGCGACTGCGCCGTGACCGCCAACGTGCCCGGCCTGCGCAACCCGCTCGCTGGCCCGGCGGCGGTGCTGGATCGCTCCTACCTGGAGCTGGCCGACGGCTCGGCCCGGTGGCCCCACGCTCCGGGCCTGGTGCCGGAGCTGCTGGAGCGGGTGCTGCCGGTGCATGAGCTGGTGCCGGTGGACCTGTTCCTGCCGGGTTGCCCCCCACCCGCCGAGCGCATCCGCGCCGTGCTGGAAGCCCTGCTGCGGGGCGAGCAGCCACAGATGGAGGGGGCGGAGATGATCCGCTTCGGCTGAACCATGACCCGCACCATCCTGATCGATCCGGTCACCCGCATCGAGGGCCACGCCAAGATTTCGATCCACCTCGACGCCAGCGGCGCTGTGAGCACCGCCCACTTCCACGTGGGCGAATTCCGAGGCTTCGAGGCCTTCTGCGTCGGGCGCCCCTTCAGCGAAATGGCGGCGATCACGGCACGGATCTGCGGCATCTGCCCGGTGAGTCACCTGCTGGCCGCCGCCAAGACCGGCGACCAGCTGCTGGCGGTCTCGATCCCGCCGGCGGCCGAGCGGCTGCGGCGGCTGATGAACCTGGCCCAGATCATCCAGTCGCATGCACTTTCCTTCTTTCACCTCAGCAGCCCCGATTTCCTGCTCGGCTGGGACAGCGACCCCGCCCAGCGCAATGTCTTCGGGCTGATCGCCGCCGATCCCGAGCTGGCCCGTGGCGGCATCCGCCTGCGCCAGTTCGGCCAGGCGGTGATCGAGCGGTTGGGGGGGCGCAAGATCCACCCGGCCTGGGCGGTGCCCGGTGGCGTGCGCAGCTCCATGCAGCCAGACGACCGCGACTGGATCCGCTCCCGCCTGAGCGAGGCCGTCGCCACCACCCAGGGCGCCCTCGAGCTGTTCAAGCGCCTGCTGGATGGACCGCTGGCCGCCGAGGCCGGCGACTTCGGCGACTTCCCCTCCCTGTTCCTGGCGCTGGTGGGGCCAGACGACCGCTGGGAGCACTACGGCGGCCAGCTGCGCCTGATCGACAGCACGGGGGCACCGGTGGGCCGTGATCTTCCCTCCGATGGGCTCAGCCCGGAGCAGCTGGACAACCTGCTGGCCGAGGCCGTGGAACCCTGGACCTACCTGAAATTCCCCTACCACAAGCCGCTGGGCCCGGAGGCCGGCAGCTACCGGGTCGGCCCCCTGGCGCGCCTGAACGTCTGCGAGCGGATCGGCCACGAGCGGGCCGACCGGGAGCTGCTGGAGCTGCGCCAGCGCGGCGGCCGGGTGGTCACCAGCTCCTTTCACTACCACCTGGCCCGGCTGATCGAGATCCTTGCTGCCCTGGAGGCGATCGAGGCGCTGCTTGATGACCCCGCACTGAGCGACACCCATGTGCGCGCCCACGCCGGGGTGAATGCCCGCGAGGCGGTGGGCGTGAGTGAAGCGCCCCGCGGCACCCTCTTCCACCACTACCGCGTCGATTCAGGCGGTCTGATCGAGGCGGTGAATCTGATCATCGCCACCGGCCAGAACAACCGGGCGATGAACCGCACGATCACCCAGATCGCCCGCCAGCACATCCAGGCGGGTCCAGCTGAAGCGGGCCCCGGCGACCAGCTGCCGGAGATCGCCGAGGGGCTGCTCAACCGGGTGGAGGCGGGCATCCGCTGCTTCGATCCCTGCCTCTCCTGCTCCACCCACGCCGCCGGCCAGATGCCGTTGCACGTGCAGCTGATCGGACCCGAAGGAGAGGTCTTGCGCGAACGGTGGCGGGATTGAGCCCAGGTGCACGGCAGCAGCGAGCCGATCTGCTGATCGGCTGGGGCAATGGCCTGCGCCAGGACGACGGCGTGGGCCTCGCCATCGCCGAGCGGGTGGAGGGCTGGAGCCGGCCGGGGCTCACGGTGCTGGCCATCACCCAGCTCACCCCTGAGCTGGCAGCGATGGTGGCGGAGGCGAAACGGGTGCTGTTCGTGGACGCGGCCCTGGCGCCGGCCTGCCCAGACCCGGGCTGGCGGCTCGAGCAACTGGACACTCCAGCGGATGGGGCCAAGGCGGCCGGCGCCGAACGCCTGAGCCACCACGCCAGCCCCGGCGCCCTGCTGCAACTGGCCGGCAGCCTCTACGGCCGCACCCCGCCCGCCTGGCAGCTGCTGCTGCGGGCCCACAGCTGCGAGATGGGCACGGGCCTCAGCGCCGCCACCGCCGCCCTGCTGCCCGAAGCCCTGGCGGCGGTGGGGCGCTGGTGCGGCGATGCATGAGCTGGCCCTGATGGAGGAGCTGCGCCGGATCGCCCTGGCGGCGGCGGCGGCCCAGGGGGCCCGCCGGATTCACGCCATGCGGCTGCGGGTGGGACGGCTCTCCGGAGTGGATCCCGAGGCGCTCCGCTTCGCCTTCGAGGTGGTGATGGCCGAAGGGATGGCCAGCGGCGCACAACTGGAGCTGGAGGTGGTGCCCAGCCGCTGCCGCTGCGGGCCCTGTGGCGCGCCGTTCGAGCCGGAAGATCTGATCCTGGTCTGTCCGCACTGCGGGGCCCCGGCCGCTGAGGTGCTGGCGGGGCGGGAGCTGGAGCTGATCGGCCTCGAGGTGTCGTGAAGGAGGCGATCCATGCGGGAAGGAAACGCGGTCAGCAGTAGAAATGAAACCCTATTTCTGGCACGCTCGTGCAGGATGGCCGAAAGGGCTGTTGCGTACTCGCCAGACAGTGAAGAGAGAGGGCTTTGGATTTGAAGTCACACCAGGCTGTTCAGCGCTGCTGCCTGGCTGATTCTTGCAGCCGAGGATTCAACCTCTTGTGCCACCTCCATCAAGTCTGGCTCTGAGGACAGATTGCGAAGCATGCCCTCCGACCGGATCATGCCGATCCGGGTCTGGCCAGCTTCGCTGTAGACGGAGATCCGGCAGGGAAGTGCCATGTTCAGCTTCATGTCGCTCATCAACACCTTGGCCGCTTGCTGGGGATTGCACACATCAAATACCCGGCATTGCTCGGCAAGGCTGATGCCTTTACTGCGCAGGCTGTCGCCGAGATCCAGCACAACCAACACACTGAACCCATCCGCTGCCACAGCAAGCTGAAGATCGGCGCTTGCCTTCTCGAACGATTTGGCCGTATCAACAATGAAGTACGGGTTCATGGGATTGGACACCTCAAGAGGCCAGAGGGTGGTCAGGGCTACGGCGACATGGGCTTGGCTCAGGTTCAGCTGAGATCATCCACCAAGTTGCCGGCAGCAGCATCAAGGCACCGCTCCTGAGTGGCCACCAGAGTGCTCAACCGGCCCGTCTCAAAGGAAGGAATCGCCACTCACCAACAAGGAAGCGCACCAGGGATTTGAGGCGGATGCGGTCCTCCACGACAGCCACCTGGCCTGTCCCCGATCCAGTCCTCAGACTGAGAGCACCGCCCCCGGCTCCGCCATGTGCTCCCAATGCTCCTGCGGCCAGCCCACCCGCACCCTCAAGCTCCGCCACAGCCTGCTGGAGCGGAACGACACCAACGCCGAGCGCAACCGCGAGCGCTTCGCCTCCGCCGGTCTGCTGGTGCTGAACGTGCTCTCGGGTCCCGGCGCCGGCAAGACGGCCCTGCTCGAGCGCCTCGCCCGTCAGTGGGACCATGGCCCGGTGGGGGTGATCGTGGGTGATCTGGCCACCGACAACGACGCCCGCCGCCTGCAGGCTTCAGGCGCCCGCGCCGTGCAGATCCAGACCGGCGACCTCTGCCACCTGGAGGCGTCGCTGGTGGGGCGGGCCTTCGATCAGCTCGACACCACAGGCATGGAATTGCTGCTGATCGAGAACGTGGGCAATCTGGTCTGCCCCACCGCCTTCGATCTGGGGGAGCGCCAGCGGCTGGCGCTGCTCTCGGTGACGGAAGGCGAAGACAAACCGCTCAAGTACCCGGCTCTGTTCCAGTCGGCCGATGCGGTGGTGATCAGCAAGGTTGACCTCGCTGAAGCCGTGGGCTTCGATCGTCCCCAGGCGCTGGCGAACCTGGCCGGGGTGGCGCCCCAGGCGCGGATCTTCGAGGTCTCGGCGCGCACGGGCGCCGGCATGGAGCCGTTGCTGCACTGGCTGAGCCACCAGCGCCAGGGGATGCCGGTGTGATCAGCCGCCTGCGGCTGGAGATCGAGGGGCTGGTGCAGGGGGTGGGCTTCCGGCCGCTGGTGATGCGGCTGGCACGGGAGCTGGGCCTCTCGGGCTGGGTGCGCAACACCGGCTGCGGGGTGCTGCTGGAGCTGCAAGGGCCCACTCAAGCGCTCGACACCCTGCTGCAGCGGCTGCAACGGCAGCTGCCTGCCAACGGCCGCATCGACCGGATCCACCGCCTGGGGCTACCCCTTCAGGAGGGGGAGAGGGGCTTCGGGATCAAGCCCGCGCTGATCGAG
Organism: Synechococcus sp. BSA11S; assembly: GCF_014224355.1. Classification (GTDB taxonomy): domain Bacteria; phylum Cyanobacteriota; class Cyanobacteriia; order PCC-6307; family Cyanobiaceae; genus Regnicoccus_A. Next base: position 31,474 of record NZ_VNWP01000010.1, read on the forward strand.
GCTCCGGCAGGCCAGAGCCATGAACCCTCGGTGCGCTGGGCCCTGATCCAGCCGGATCTGGCCCCCTGCCCGGCCTGCCGCGCCGAACTGCGCGACCCCACCAACCGTCGCTGCGGCCATGCCTTCATCAGCTGCGTCCAGTGCGGCCCTCGCTACAGCCTGGTGGGAGCGCTGCCCTTTGAGCGGGTGCACACCAGCCTGGCGGCGTTTCCGCTCTGCCCCGCCTGCCAGAAGGAGTACGACGATCCAGGCGATCGCCGCTGCCACGCCCAGACGGTCGCCTGCCCCCGCTGCGGACCGCGGCTGAGCTGGTGGAACGCGGCGGGGGAGCAGATCACCGACCCCCGCCAGCCCTCTCCCGGAGGCGCCAGCCCATGCCTGCAGGCGGCCGCAGCCGCCTTGAACCGAAATCAGATCGCGGGCCTCAAGGGCGTCGGTGGCTTCCAGCTGCTGGTGCGGGCCAGGTCCCAGGCGGCGGTGAGCGAGCTGCGGCGGCGCAAGGGCCGCCCCGAGAAACCTCTGGCGGTGATGGCTCCGGACCTGGCCTGGGTGCGGCGCCATTGCCAGCTGAGCCGGGAGGAAGCGCAGCTGCTCGACTCACCGGCGGCACCGATCGTGCTGCTGCGCCGCCGCGGAGAGGCCGGGGTCTGCGACGCCGTGGCCCCCGGCAATCCCTGGCTGGGGGTGATGCTGCCCTCCAGCCCCCTGCATCTGCTGCTTCTGGAGTTGCTGGGGGAACCGCTGGTCGCCACCAGCGGCAACCGCTCGGGGAAACCGCTCTGCCACGACGAAACCACCGCCCGGCAGGAGCTGGCGGGCCTGGCCGATGGGTTCCTCGTGCACGACCGCGCCATCCTCAATCCGGTGGATGACTCCGTTGCCCAGGTGGTCTGCGGCGAGCCGATGCTGCTGCGCCACGCCCGTGGCTACGCGCCCACTGCCGTGGACCTGCCAGGCCCCACCGCCGCACTGGCGCTGGGCGGGCAGCTCAAGAGCGCTCTCGCCTACGGCTGGGGCCGGCGGGCCCTGCTGGGTCCCCACCTCGGTGATCTCGACACGGAGGCCGGTGAGCGCCACTACCGACGCAGCCTGAAGGCCGCCCTGGCGCGTCACGGTCTCGATCCGGCCAGCTACGCGGTCGACCAGCACCCCGGCTACCGCTCCCGCCGCATCGGCCTTGAGCTGGCGAGCACCAACGGCCGCGCCGCGCCGCTGGCGGTTCAGCACCACCACGCCCACCTGCTGGCCTGCCTGGCGGAGCATGGCCTCACCCCGCCCCAGGCGGGAGCCGCCTGGGACGGGGCCGGTCAGGGCAGCGACGGCACCCTCTGGGGCGGAGAGGTGCTGCGGCTCGAGCAGAACGGCTTCTGCGCGGGGGCGCGACTGAGGCCCTTTCCCCTGCCTGGGGCGGGGCGGGCGCTGCGGGAGCCGCGGCGGGCGGCCCTGGGGCTGCTCTTCGCCGTCGGCGGATCGGAGGGGCTGGATCAGGCGGCGGGGCTGGCACCGCTCGAAGCCTTCACAGCCGGCGAACGCCAGGTGCTGACGCGGATGCTGGAGCAGGAGCTGCAGAGCCCGTTCTGCTCCAGCGTGGGTCGTCTGTTCGATGCGGTGGCCTCGTTGCTGGGCCTGCAGCAGCGCTGCAGCTTCGAGGGCCAGGCGGCCCTGCGCCTGGAGGCCTCCGCCAGCCAGGCCGCCGCCAGCGCCCGGAGGCCCTACGCCCTGCCCCTGCGCACCGCCACCAGGCCCTGGCTGATCGACTGGCAGCCCCTGCTCCAGGATCTGCTCGACGACCGGCGCCGGGGCGTGGAAGCGGAGGCCATCGCCCTGGGCTTCCACCACGCCCTCGCCGAAGCCCTGGTGGCCCTGGCGCAGAGGCTCGATCTTGAGCGGCTGCTGCTGGGCGGTGGCTGCTTCCAGAACCGCCTGCTGCTTCGCCTGACGGTGGAGGGCCTGCGGCGGGTGGGCATCGAGCCGCTCTGGCCCCGGCGGATTCCCTGCAACGACGGCGGCCTCGCCCTGGGTCAGCTGGTGGCGGTCAGCCTCGGACGCTCTGGCTAGAACCAGGGCAGGCACGGCAGGGCCGCGCTGGCGTCAGGGAGGTTCCGATGTGTCTGGCCATGGCGGGAGAGCTGATCCGGATCGAGGATCGCCACCCCGCGGATCGCCCCCAGGAGGACCCCGCCCTCTGGCGCATGGGCCTGGTGGAGTTCTCGGGCGTGCGCCGCGAGGTGAGCCTGGCCTGCGTGCCCGAAGCGGTGATCGGCGACCGGCTGCTGGTGCACGTGGGCTTCGCCCTGAGCATCGTCCACCCCTGAGGAGGTTTCCGCCATGAAGCGAGTGAGCGCATGACCCGGGCGACCCTGGATGGCAACGAAGCGGTGGCGCGCGTCGCCTACCGGCTCCATGAGGTGATGGCGATCTACCCGATCACACCGGCCTCGCCGATGGGGGAATGGGCCGACAGCTGGGCCTCCGAGGGCCGCCCCAACCTCTGGGGAACGGTGCCCCGGGTGGTGGAGATGCAGAGCGAGGGCGGGGCCGCGGGGGTGCTGCACGGCGCCCTGCAGGCCGGGGTGCTCACCACCACCTTCACCGCCTCCCAGGGGTTGCTGCTGATGCTCCCCAACCTCTACAAGATCGCCGGGGAACTCACCTCCACGGTGGTGCATGTGGCCTCCCGCGCGCTCGCCGGCCAGGCCCTCTCGATCTTCGGGGACCACAGCGACGTGATGGCCGTACGCGGCACGGGCTGCGCCCTGCTCTGCTCGGCCTCGGTGCAGGAGGCCGGTGATTTCGCCGCCATCGCCAGCCTGGCCAGCCTGCGCAGCCGTCTGCCGGTGGTGCACTTCTTCGACGGCTTCCGCACCTCCCACGAACTGCAGACGGTGGAGCTGATCGACGATGACCTGCTGCGCGCGCTGATCCCCGAGGAACTGATCGCCGCCCACCGCGGGCGTGGGCTGAGCCCCGATCACCCGGTGATCCGGGGCACCAGCCAGAACCCGGATGTGGCCTTCCAGGCCCGCGAGGCCGCCAACCCCTTCCACGACGCCGCACCCCAGCTGGTGCAGGACGCGATGGATGCCTTCGCCGGCCTCAGTGGCCGCGCCTATCAGCTCTTCGAGTACCACGGCCACCCGCAGGCCGAGCGTGTGCTGGTGCTGATGGGCTCGGGCTGCGAAACAGCCCACGAAACCGTCGACGCGCTCACGGCCGGCGGCGCCCGGGTGGGGGTGCTGAAAGTGCGGCTCTACCGGCCGTTCGATGGCACGCGCCTGCTGCGGGCCCTGCCGGCCACGACCCGGGCGATCGCGGTGCTCGATCGCTGCAAGGAGCCGGGCAGCGGCGGCGAACCCCTCTACCTCGATGTCTCCAATGCCGTGCGCGAGGGCTGGACCGGCTCCTCCCTGCCGCGCCTGCTGGGCGGCCGCTACGGCCTGGCCTCCAAGGAATTCACCCCAGCCATGGTGCGGGCCGTGTTCGCGGCTCTGGAGCGACCCGGCACCCCCAACCCCTTCAGCGTCGGCATCGACGACGACGTGACCCACCGCTCGCTGCCGCTGGAGGAGGAGCGGGAAGCGGGCGATGACCCCGGTGCGCCCTTCGCCGCGATCCTCTACGGCCTCGGCTCCGATGGCACGGTGGGGGCCAGCAAGTCCACCGTCAAGATCATCGGGGCGGCCACCGCGCTCCACGCCCAGGGCTATTTCGTCTACGACTCCAAGAAATCGGGGGCGGTCACGGTCTCCCACCTGCGCTTCGGGCCGGAGCCGATCCGCTCCACCCACCTGGTGCGCCAGGCCCGCCTGGTGGCCTGCCACCACTGGGACTTCCTCGAGCGCTTCGATCTGCTGGCCGAAGCCCTGCCCGGGGCCACCCTGCTGCTGAACAGTCCCTGGCCAGCGGAGCAGGTTTGGGCACGGCTGCCCCGGGCGGTGCAGGAGCGGATCGTCGAGCGCGATCTCAGGGTGCTGGCGATCGAGGCCTCGGCGATCGCCAGGGAGCTCGGTCTGGGCGGGCGCATCAACACCGTGATGCAGGTGGCCTTCTTCGCCGCCGCCGGGGTGCTGCCGTTGGAGCAGGCCCTCGAGGCGATCCGCGGCGCGATCCGCCACAGCTACGGCGGCAAGGGCGAGCGGGTGGTGCGCAGCAACCTGGCGGCCGTGGGCACGGCCCTGAGCCGCCTGCGGCCGGTGCCGATCGGTGCGGTGGGCGAGAGCGCGGCAGGGACCGAGCAGGAGGCACTGCCGGACCCCCTGGTCTCAGCGCCGGCATGGGTTCATGAGCTGATCGCGCCGCAGCTGGCACGCCAGGGGGATCGCCTGCCCGTCAGTGCCCTTCCTCCGGATGGCACCTTCCCCTGCGGGACAGCCCGCTGGGAGAAGCGCAACATCGCCGAATCGGTCCCGGTGTGGGAAGCCGACCTCTGCGTGCAGTGCGGCAAGTGCGTGATGGTCTGTCCCCACGCCGCGATCCGGGCCAACGTGGTGGAGCCGTCGGCCCTGGCGGACGCGCCCGAGGGCTTCGCGAGCACGGCCGCCCGCGACCCCCACTGGAGCGGCCTCAGCTTCACCCTGCAGGTGGCCGGCGAAGACTGCACCGGCTGCAGCCTCTGCGTGGAGGTCTGCCCGGCCCGCGACCGCACCGAGCCCCGGCGGAAGGCGATCAACATGGCCCCCCAGCGTCCCCTGCGGCAGAGGCTCCGCCGCCACTGGGACTACGCCCTGGGGCTGCCCAGCCCCGACCGGCGGGACCTCGACCTCCGCCACATCCGCCAGCAGCAGCTGCAGGAGCCCCTGTTCGAATTCTCAGGCGCCTGCGCAGGCTGCGGCGAGACCCCTTACATCAAGCTCGCCACCCAGCTGTTCGGCGACCGCATGGTGGTGGCCAACGCCACCGGCTGCTCCTCGATCTACGGCGGCAACCTGCCCACCACCCCCTGGAGCGCCAATGGCGAGGGCCGCGGCCCCGCCTGGAGCAACTCCCTGTTCGAAGACAACGCCGAATTCGGCCTCGGCTTCCGCCTCGCCTTCGACCAGCGCCGTGCCATCGCCCAGCAACGGCTGCTGGAGCTCGCCGGCCCCACCGCTGAAGCCTGGCTTCCGGAGCCTCTGGCGGAGGCCCTGATCGGGGCGGATCAGAGCGATGAGGCGGGCCTGCACGAGCAGCGGCTGCGGGTGGTTGAGCTGCGGACGCTGCTGGAGCGGCGCCTGGAGGAAGCGCAGTCGTCCAACGGGAGATATCCCCGGGCGGAAGCCGCCCGCGCCCTGCTCTCCATCACCGACGATCTGGTCAGGCGCAGTGTCTGGCTGATCGGCGGCGACGGCTGGGCCTACGACATCGGCTCGGCCGGCATCGACCACGTGCTGGCCAGCGGCGCCGACGTGAACATCCTGGTGCTCGACACCGAGGTGTACTCCAACACCGGCGGCCAGATGTCGAAGGCCACCCCCCGGGGGGCCGTGGCCAAGTTCGCCAGCGGGGGCAAGACCAGCGCCAAGAAGGACCTGGGGCTGATGGCGATGTCGTACGGCCACGTCTACGTGGCCAGCGTGGCGATGGGGGCCCGCGACGAGCACACCCTCAGGGCGTTTCTGGAGGCGGAATCCTTCCCGGGACCCTCCCTGATCCTGGCCTACTCCCACTGCATCGCCCACGGCATCGACATGGCCCAGGGCATGACGCAGCAGAAGCGGGCGGTGGAGTCGGGGCGGTGGCTGCTCTACCGCCACGACCCGCGCCGGGCCGAGCGGGGTGAGAACCCCCTGGTCCTGGATTCGCGGGCCCCATCGCTGCCGATGGCGGAGGCGATGGCCAGCGAGAACCGCTTCCGGATGCTGACCTACAGCCATCCGCAGCAGGCACGGGACCTCACCCGTCAGGCCCAGCAGGAGGCGCGCCAGCACTGGGAGCGCTATCAGCGGATGGCGGAGCCATGAGCGGACCCGACCTCAGCATCGACTACCTCGGCCTGACCCTGGACTCGCCGCTGGTGGTGGGGGCGGCCGCCCCCCTCAGCGCTGACCCTGATCGGATCCCCCGCCTGGCCGAGGCCGGCGCCGCCGCGGTGGTGCTCCACTCCCTCTTCCTGGAGCAGATCGAGCGCGACTGGCAGGACTGGGACCACCACCGGCACCTGGGCAGCGAGAGCTACCCCGAAGCCCTCAGCTACCAGCCCAGCCTCGAGCCGCGCCACCTCGGAATCGAGGGCTACCTCCACGAAATCGAAACCGCCTGCCGGCAGGTCGACATCCCGATCATCGCCAGCCTCAACGGCACGGAGGAGGGCCACTGGGAAGCGATCGCCCGGGCCGTGGAACAGGCCGGTGCCGCCGCGATCGAGCTCAACCTCTATGCGGTCCCCACCGACAGCAGCCTCGACGCCAACGCCATGGAGGCGGCCCAGGTGGCGATCGTGCGGAGCGTCTGCGCGGCCACGCGCCTGCCGGTGGCGGTGAAGCTCAGCCCCTACTACACCAATCTCAGCCACCTGGCCCACGCGCTGCAGGCCGCCGGCGCCCGCGCCCTGGTGCTGTTCAACCGCTTCTACCAGCCCGACATCGACATCGAGACCCTGGAGGCCTGCTCGAACCTGCTGCTGAGCTCAGCGGCGGATCAGCGGCTACCCCTGCGCTGGATCGCCCTCCTGCACGGCCGGGTGCCCCTCGAGTTCGGCGCCAGCGGCGGCATCAGCCATGGCACCGATGTGGTGCGAATGCTGATGGTGGGCGCCAGGGCAACGCTGGTGGTCTCGTCGCTGCTGCGCCATGGGCCGCAGCACCTCCACACCCTCCGCACCGAGTTGAGCCACTGGCTGGAGGAGCATGGCCATGGTTCCGCCCGGGAGCTGCTGGGCTGCATGAGCCAGCGCCGCTGCCCCGACCCCGCCAGCTACGAGCGGGCCCAGTACCTGCGGGCCATCTCCGTTGAACCCCTGGGCATGGCCTGGGATCCATGAGCACCTGCCCCTCGTCAAGCGCGAGCGCACCGGTGCACCACCTGCTCGACGCGCTGCACAACGAGATCAGCCGCAGCTGGACGCTGATGGAGGTCTGCGGCGGCCAGACCCACGCGATCCTGCGCCACGGCCTTGATCAGCTGATCCCCAGGCAGCTGGAGCTGATCCATGGCCCCGGCTGCCCGGTCTGCGTCACCGCGGCCGAGACGATCGACCGGGCCCTGCAGCTGGCGTCCCTGCCGGAGGTGATCCTCTGCTCCTACGGCGACATGCTGCGGGTGCCCGGCAGCGGCCCCGACCACCTGCTCCAGGCTCGCGCCGCCGGGGCCGATGTGCGCCTGGTGACCGCCCCCCTCGATGCCCTGGCCCTGGCGAGGGCCCATCCCGAGCGGCAGGTGGTGTTCTTCGCCGTGGGCTTCGAGACCACCGCCCCGGCCACGGCCCTGCTCGCCCACCAGGCCTTGAGCAGCGGCACTCAGAACCTCAGCCTGCTCGTGGCGCACGTGCGCGTGCCGCCGGCGATGGAGGCGATCCTGGCCGCTCCCCACTGCCGGGTTCAGGGCTTTCTGGCGGCCGGTCATGTCTGCACCGTGATGGGCCGCCAGGAGTACGAGCCGATCGCGGCACGTCACCGGCTGCCGATCGTGATCACCGGCTTCGAGCCCATCGATCTGCTGGAGGGGATGCTGCGGGCCGTGCGCCAGCTGGAGCGGGGCGAGGGGCGGGTGGAGGACGCCTACCCCCGGGCCGGCGCTGGCGAGGGCAACGCCACAGCCCGCGCCCTGATCGAGCAGGTCTTCGCCATCAGTGATCAGCACTGGCGCGGCCTGGGGGTGCTGCCCGGCAGCGGCCTGCGCCTGCGCCGCCCCTACGACGCCCTCGATGCGGAACACCGTTTCCCGCCCGTCCCCCGGCCGGATCCGGACTCCGGCGCCAAGGATTGCATCAGCGGCCAGGTGCTGCAGGGCCTGGCCCGCCCCGATGCCTGTCCCCGCTTCGGCCGGGGCTGCAGCCCTGAGCGGCCGCTGGGGGCCCCGATGGTGTCGTCCGAGGGGGCCTGCGCGGCCTACTGGCGCTACCGCACCCGGGCCTGAACCATGGACACCCCGCTGGAGTTCCCCTGTCCCATCAGCCCCGATGACGGCCCGGCTGTCCTGCTCGGCCACGGGGGCGGTGGCCTGCTCAGCCAGCAGCTGCTGGAGCGGGTGATCCTGCCCGCCCTCGGCACCGGTGGCGGCGTGCTGCTCGATGCCGCCACCCTGAGCTCGGAGGCCGGTCAACTGGCCTTCAGCACCGATGGCCATGTGGTGCGGCCCCTGGAGTTTCCCGGCGGCGACATCGGCGCGTTGGCCGTGATCGGCACCGTCAACGACCTGGCGATGCTGGGGGCCACACCCCTCGCGCTGAGCCTCGGTCTGATCCTGGAGGAGGGCCTGTCCTTGGACACCCTTGGCCGGTTGCTGAGGTCAGCCGCCGCCGCCGCCGCCCGCTGCGGCGTGGCGATCGTCACGGGCGACACCAAGGTGGTGGAGCGCGGCAAGGCCGATGGTCTGTTCATGACCACAGCCGGCATCGGCCGCATTCCCCCCGGGCTGGCGATCGGGCCAGCCGCCATCCGCAGCGGCGACGCGATCCTGGTGAGTGGCGACCTGGGCCGGCACGGGGTGGCGATCCTGGCCGCCCGCCAGGAGCTGGGGTTCAGCACTCCCCTGGTGAGCGATCTGGCCCCGCTGCACGGCAGTGTCCAGGCCCTGCTGGACGCCGGCCTCGAGCTTCATGCCCTGCGCGATCTCACCCGCGGTGGGCTGGCGGCCGCCCTGCACGAGCTCTGCCGCGGGGCTGGGCTGGGGGGCCTGGTGCATGAGCCTGTGGTGCCGATCCACCCCGCAGTGGCCGCGGCCTGCGAGCTGCTGGGGCTCGATCCGCTCACCATGGCCAACGAGGGACGCTTCGTGCTGGTGCTGCCCGCCCCTCAGGCGCCGACGGCCCTGGAGCTGCTGCGCCAGGAAAACCCCAGCGCCGCAATCATCGGCCGGATCGAGGGCCAGGCGTTGCTGCTGGAGACCGCCCTGGGGGTGCGCCGCCCCCTGGAGCCGGGCCGTGGAGAGATGTTGCCCCGCATCTGCTGAAGGAGAAGCTCAGCCAAGGCAACCCCATCGTGACGGCGCCCGGGGGGCTGGGATGATGGGATCTGTTCCTTCGAGCAGTCATGTACACCGACTGGACCGCCGTCATCCTGCTGCTGCTCACGGCCATCCCCCTTGGCGTGGTGGTGGCCACCGCCGCCTTCTTCATCTGGCGCCAGAAAAAACTCAAGCAGCGCTGATGTCGTGGGGGGCGACTCCATGATCGGCAAGGCTGCCCTGGCCCAGACAATCGAGGCAGGTCCGGAAGCGGTGTCCGCCCAGCCGCAGAACCCCGCTGCCACCGCAATGGTTGCAGCTCCTGAGGGAGGTCTGTTCGGAACCCCTCACTGAACAGGCAGTGCGGGCCGGATGGGTGAGAACGTGAGTGAAGGAACAGGGTTCGCTCGATTCAGGAGCGGCAAAAGGGGCTGTGGGGAAAGACACCACCACGTACGTGGGTCCCCGCTCACTGACAGGACGATTCGGGGTGGAGCTGGACACAAAGACTGGCTCGTAGTCGTTGCTGTCCAGTCTGGTCAGAACTCTGCGCCTTTGATCCCGAAACCTTCCTTAAGAGTGCCCAGGCCTCAGCCCGTCTGTCGCAGCTGCGCCTCGAGGCGGTCCAGGTCGAGCTCCTGCAGCAGTTCCTGGGCGCTCAGGCGGCTGCCCGAGGGCACCAGCTCCAGGCTGGAGGCCATCCGCCCGATCACTGCCGCCGCGTCAAGACCCTCCTGACGCAGGGGATCCAGGCCCTGCGCTCCCCCACGCTTGGCCAGGCGCTCTCCGGCCTCATCCAGCCAGAGGGGCACATGCCAGGTTGTGGCGAACGGCCGCCCCAGCCGCTCACTGACCGCCACCTGCGGGGCCGTGGAGCGCCACAGGTCGGAACCCCGCACCACCGTGGTCACGGCCAGCAGCAGGTCATCCACCGCCGAAGTCAGGTGGTACGCCAGGAAGCCATCGGCGCGGCGCAGCACCACATCGCCCACCTCCGTGGCCGACTCCAGACAGCCCTCCGCCCCGATCCTCTCCTGCCAGCGCAAGGGGCCGGGCTCCAGCTTCAGCCTCCAGCTGGGCAGCCGCCCCTGCTGAACCCCCCACCCCTGGACCCCATCCCGGCAGGTGCCGGGGTAGAGAGGCCAGCCCCCATGGGGCGCCGAGAGATGGGCCAGCATCCGGCGGCTGCAGCGGCAGGGATAGAGGGCTCCGCCGCGGCGCAAGGCGGAAAGGACTGTGGCGTAGAGCCCGGTGCGCTCGCTCTGGCGCAGGGCCGGACCATCCCAGGTGAGCCCCAGCCAACGCAGGTCGGCCTCGATCGCCTCGATGGCCCCGGCACGCTGGCGGGGGCGGTCAAGGTCGTCGTGGCGAAGCAGAAAGCGACCTCCACTCAGGCGGGCCTGCAGCCAGGCCAACAGGGCCGTGCGCAGGTTGCCCAGGTGAAGCGGACCGCTCGGGGAGGGGGCGAAACGCCCGGTGGCTCCCTCAAGCCGGTGCAGATCAGCCGCCTCGATCAGTCGCTCGAGATGGGCGGGGAGGGGGAGCCCCAGGGCTCAGCTCTGGACCTTGTCCTTGAACTGCTTGCCGGCGGTGAAGGCCGGCACGCGCTTGGCCGGGATCTTGATCTTTTCCCCGGTCTTGGGGTTGAGGCCCTGACGGGCGGAGCGCTCGCGGGCCTCGAAGGAACCGAAGCCAAGGATCGACACCTTCTTGCCTTCGACGACGGAGTCGACGATGGTGTCGATCGCGGCATCGACGACCTTGGACACTTCGGTCTTGGTCAATTCGGTGCGGACCGCAACGAGGTTGACGAGATCAGCTTTGTTCATCGGAGGCGAAAACTTCAGGAGAGTGCGGGAGCTGGGCGGAGCGGAAAAACACCCTCTCGCCTGCGCCGGAACGGTAGAGCGCGCCAATCGTATGGGGGAAGGACGGTCTGGGCAACCAGAAACCACGCCTGAACAACGGTTCGGGGCCGAATCCGCTCCGATCGCACCCATTCCGGCCCCCATTGGCCGCCCAGCGGAGCCTCAGGGACGATCCAGCAGGCCATCCAGCAGAGCGCGGCCTCCTTCGATCAGCTTCTCCCCCTGCAGAGCCCCCAGACCCGCTCCCGTGGCGATCCAGCGGGGGGAACCGGAAGGCAGCCAGCGGCGCAAAGCGTCGAGGCTGCGCCCCTGCCGGGCCCAGTGAAAGGTGCGGGCCGTGCGCAGTGGACGGGCCTCACCCGGTGCGGTCGGCACCAGCAGACGGCCGCAGAACAGCACGTCCATCTCCCCGGCGGCATGGACCACACAGGCCCCCGGGGTGGGTCCCGGTGTCCAGAGCGCCCGCACCCCTTCACCAAGGTCGATCGCCTCGCCGAAGGGGCAGAGATCCGCCACGCCCGGCAACAGGTAGGCCTCCTGTTCCTGGAGCCGCACCGGCCAGCCCAGCGCCTCCTGCCAGCGGCGGCAGCGGCCATGGCCCTCTCGGCTGGTGAGCAGGATCGTTCCGGCTCCGGCCCTGCGCAGTGCTTCAAGGTTGGCGGCCGTGTACGCCGGTGCATCGATCAGCAGCGGTGCCCGGCCCCGGGGCGCCAGCAGCCAGGAGGTTCCCCCCAGGGTGTCGCGGTTGGGGGCGAACACCCAAAGGCCCGTCAGCACGGGCGTGGGCGGCCGGCCGACCTCCAGGGTCATCTCGCCGCTGTCCTCCGCCGGCATGGCCGCCTCCCGAGGACCATCGCCCCTGCACAGCACTAGTTTGAAACGTCAGGTGACCCGGGTCCTTGTCTTCGATCCTGCTCGGACATCCCTGGCCCCTCGGGGCTGCGCTCACCGCCAGGGGGGTGAATTTCTCCCTGGTGGCCCCATCGGCCACCCGGGTGGAGCTGCTGCTGTTCGCCCGCGGCAGCTCGCCTGAGCCCTTCCGGATCATCCCCCTCGATCTGCACCATCGCTCTGGCGACCACTGGCATGTGGAAGTGGAGGGGATCGGCGCCGGCACCTGCTACGGCTACCGCGTCTATGGGCCTCTGATGCCCGGCGGCCATGGCTTCAATCCGTCGAAAGTGCTGCTCGATCCCTGCGCCAGGGCGATCAGCGGCTGGGACGTCTACCGCCGCGGTGACGCCATCGGCGCCATCCCCAACACCGCCAGCTGCCTGAAGGGTGTGGTCACGGAGCGGGATCGCTTCGATTTCGTGGCCGCGCCGAGGCCCCGCCACAGCTGGCAGAACACGGTGATCTACGAGCTGCACGTGGGCGGGCTAAGCCGGGGCCTGGGCAGCCCCGTGGCCTCGGATCACCAGGGCAGCCTGCTGGGCCTGATCGACTCCCTGCCCTACCTCAGAAGCCTGGGCGTCACCGCCCTGGAGCTGCTGCCGGTGATGGCCTTCGATCCCCAGGACGCTCCCCACGGCCGCCAGAACTACTGGGGCTACAGCCCCCTGAGCTGGATGGCCCCCCACCAGGGCTACCTGGTGGGAAACGACCCGCTGCAAGGCCGCCAGCAGGTGCGGCAGCTGGTCACCGCCTGCCACCAGGCCGGCATGGAGGTGCTGCTCGACGTGGTCTACAACCACACCAGCGAAGGCAACCAGGACGGACCGACCCTGAGCTGGCGCGGGCTGGCGGACCGTCTTTACTACCACCAGAACGGCAGGGGCGACTACCTCGATGTCACCGGCTGCGGCAACACCATCGCCGCCAACCGCCCCCTGGTGCGGCGGCTGCTGCTGGAGTCGATGCGGTGCTGGGCCCTGGAACTGGGCATCGACGGCTTCCGCTTCGATCTCGGCATCGCCCTCAGCCGCGGCGAGGAGCTGGCGCCCCTCGACAAACCGCCCCTGTTCGAGGAGATCGAGGCCGACCCCGAGCTCAGCGACCTCAAGCTGGTGAGTGAACCCTGGGACTGCGGCGGTCTCTACCGGCTCCAGGATTTCCCGGCGCGTCGCATGGGCACCTGGAACGGCCGCTTCCGCGACGACGTGCGCCGCTTCTGGAAAGGGGACGACCACTGCAGCTGGTCACTGGCCCAGCGGCTCTCCGGCAGCCCCGATCTCTACGGCGGACGACCGGCCACGGCGGGGCGGAGCATCACCTTCATCACCGCCCACGACGGCTTCACCCTGGCCGATCTGGTCAGCTATGACGGCAAGCACAACCTGGCCAACGGCGAGGACAACCGCGACGGCGACAACCACAACAACAGCTGGAACCACGGGGTGGAGGGGCCCTGCAGCGATCCTGATGTCAACGCGCTGCGCAACCGCCAGATCCGCAACCTGCTGACCACCCTGCTGCTGGCGCCGGGAGTGCCGATGCTGCTGATGGGCGATGAGGTGCGCCGCAGCCAGGGGGGGAACAACAACACCTGGTGCCAGAACAACCCTCTGGGCTGGATGCACTGGCGCCCCGATGAGGACGACCGGAGCCTGCGACGGTTCGTGACCCGCCTGGTGCGGCTGCGTCGCCGGCTGGACGGCCTGCTCAATCCCGAGATCCCCCATGCCGACGCCCCACCATCCAGGCCCGGCGAGCGGGACCTGATCTGGCGCGAATGGCACGGGGTGAAACTTCTCCAGCCCGACTGGGGCAGCTGGTCCCACAGCCTGGCCTGGAGCCTGCACGACTTGCGCCATGGCCCCCTGCTCTGGTGCGGCATGAACGCCTACTACCAGCCGATGACCTTCCAGCTGCCCGAGGCCGCTGGGGGCTGGCAGCTGGTGATCGACACCGGCCAGGCGGAGGGCGACGGGCTGGCCGAGCGCCCCTCAGCCTGGGGGGCCTCCGAGGCCCCCCTCAGGGGCCGCAGCCTGATGCTGCTGCTGTCGCCCCATCTGATCGAGGCGACGTGGGGTTGAGACAGGAAGCGGGCGGCGGGAATCGAACCCGCATCATCAGCCTGGAAGGCTGAACCATGAATCATCCAGTCTCATTGCACTGTCTGACTTCTCAACAAGCAAAACGCTGGAGCACGGCCTGACCAGGCATGCGGAAGGATTCCCGCTGTCCTCACGGCTGCTGCGGGAAATCCACGCCCGGCTGCTGGCCCACTGGATCGGCGGCACCCGGCCGGGCAACGCCAGCTTCGTGCCTCCGCCACCGGGGTTGGTGGAGGACTGCATGGCCGCGTTGGAGCAGTTCATTCATGGCGGGCCCGAGGGCGAGCACGCCCTGCCGGTGCTGGTGCGCGCCGCCCTGGCCCACGTGCAGTTCGAGACGATCCACCCGTTCCTCGACGGCAACGGCCGCCTTGGCCGGCTGCTGATCGTGCTGATGCTGATTGAGGCAGGCGTGCTGGGGCAACCGCTGCTCTACCTGAGCCTGTTCTTCAAGCAGCACCGAAGCCGCTACTACGAGCTGCTGGACGGCGTGCGTCAGAACGGCGACTGGGAGACATGGATCGATTTTTTTCTCGAGGGGGTCGAGAGCACGGCATCGGGCGCCGTGGCGAAGGCCCAGCGGTTGCTGGAGCTGTTCCGCGTCGATGAGGCACGACTGATGGGGCTCGGCCGCTCCGGGGTGAGTGTGCAGCTGTGCTACAGAACCCTGCGCCGACGACCGCTCACCAGCATCAACCAGCTCAGGGAGTTGAGCGGTCTGAGTGCTCCAACAGCCAGCAAGCAAGGCAATCGAAACCCTGGTGGGCCTCGGCATCGCCCGGGAAATCACTGGAGGGCATCGAAATCGGCTGTTCGCCTATGACGCCTATCTGGCGATCCTTAGTGAAGGCACCGAACCACTCTGATCACTTGATCACTCTGCCTAACCCCCGATCTGAATTCAGGCACTGACTGAGGCCGGAGCAGGCACCCCAGGGCTCCGAAGCCGGTGCTGGGGGTGGCGGGCAGGGGGGAGGGAGGGATGTCCCAGGTTGGCTCGCGCGTCTGCGCGGGCGCCGGTCGATTGGGCCCGGATCTAGCTGTCCTGATACTCAGCGAGTCGCCCCCCTTCGCGTGACTCCGCTTTGTGCAGATCCTTTGCCCCACAGCGGCTCTGCACGCCCATGGGTGCACTTGTACTGGTAGAACAGGGGCTGCGCCAAAGGCCCCGAGCCCATCGCCTGCGGCAACGTCATCCCCTGATCTCGCCATCACCGCCGCACTCTCACCAGCAGCATGATGCCCCGATCAGTTGTCCCTCAAGGCAACTGATTCCATGGTTGTTTGTCATTCATCCGGGCAGGGCTCAGGCCCCGCCCGCTGCCTTGTGATCGCAGCCGGCGGCGGCCGTGATCTGGCCTGGCCCCACCAGCGGGTAGCCGCAGAGCTGCTGGCCCGCAGCGGCGGTCGGCCTGTCCATCTGCTGCTCCATGGCGGTGCCCACGGGGCCGATGCCGCCATCGCCCGGGCTGCCCATCAGCTGGGCTGGCCGTTGCCGAGGCCCTGGCCCATTCCTCCCCGGTCGTCTCCACCTCACTGCTGGTTGTGGCCTTTCCCGGCGGCTCCGGCACCGCGTCACTGGTGCGGCAGGCCCGCCGCATGGCCACCCGGTCCCCGGTTCCGCTCGCCGTTGTGGAGGTCAGTCCATCCGCCGGTCTCTGGGCCGTGCCCGCTGCATCCACCTGCTCCTGAGGCTCCCGCGCCCATGGGCGCCCGCCGATCCATTCCCCACGCACTGCGATGCCCGTTCTCACCCCTATCCCCACCGAGGTCTCCTCTGTCCCTACCTCCGCTGCAGAAGCAGCAGGTCCGGTCTGCTCGCTGCAGCGCGTCGCACCGCAAGGTGCGCCTGGCCAATCTGCTTCCCTCTGGCAGCTGGGTATTGAGGCCCAGGAGCTCACCACCGCCATCGGCCTGCTCGCCGAACAGCTGGAAGCCGATGACCACGACACCAGCGCCCAGGCCCTCGCCGAGCTGGAGGCCGCCCTATTGGCCGAAGAGGGCAACAAAGCGGCCCTCGCTGCCAAGGCCGACGCCACTTGCTGGGTGATCGAGCACCTGCGCGGCCAGGCCGCCTACCGCCAGCAGCAGGCCAAGCGGCTCACCGAGCTATCGCGCTCCGATGCCGGCCGGGCCGATGCCCTGGAGGAATCGCTGGTGCTGGTGCTCACCCGCCCGCAGCCCACCGCCACCCGCTTCTCCCAGCCAGCCGGACAAGACCGCCATCAAGGAGGCCCTCAAGGCCGGCCACCTCATCCCCGGCGCCCAGCTCGTCTCCCGCCGCTCCTGGCGCATCCACTGACGGGGCAGGGGCCACATCTGGTCCACACGGCTGGCCAGCTGGGTGGTGCCGATCACCCGCAAGCCCGGCCGCCGGCCTTCGCCCGATCACATCCACTGCAGCGAGCCGCCCTGCTGGGGGCTGATCGAGCCACTGCCGCCTCAAACCTCCACCCACTGATTCCGGTCCCTGTTCCCCCTCACCCCCCATCGAAGCCATGCCGTGCACCTTCTTCTCCGAGCAGATCGCTTCCCTGTCTGCCCCCCTCGATCGCGCCAAGGTGCGTCAGCGCGAGCAGGGCAGCTCCAAGGTCTCCTATCTGGAGGGATGGCAAGTGATCGCAGAAGCCAATCGGATCTTCGGGTTCGATGGCTGGCAGCGGGAAACCATCGAGGTCCGCTGCGTCAGCCAGGCTGAGCGCACCATTGGGCGGGACCAGAGGACCGGCTGGGGCGTCACTACACCGCCCGTGTCCGCGTCACCGTCGGCGGCCCCACCAGTGCAGCAGCGGTGATCCGGGAGGGTTGCGGTGCTGGCCACGGCATCGACGCCGCCCTGGGCCAGGCCCATGAATCCGCCCTCAAGGAGGCCGAGACCGACGCCATGAAGCGGGCGCTGATGACCTTCGGGAACCCCTTCGGCCTTGCCCTCTACGACAAGCAGCAACGGGAGGTCACCCAGTCGACAGGGGAGAGCAGCGCTCCTCGGACTGCAAGTGCAAGCAACGGCATGCGATCGATCCATCGCAGCCCCTCGTCTGCTGCCCCAAGCGCCAGCGACGACCCTGGCCTCACGCCGCTCGACCCGGCCGTCATCCGCCAGATCCTGGCCTCCCTGCGCGGCCTGCCCAGGCCGGTGCTGGAAGGCTTCACCAAGGCCTTCCGCAAGCGGTTCCAGGTGCCGGAGGAGGCCACCTCCATCGCCGATCGGATCCTCCAGAAGCGTCATCACGACTGGATTGAGGCCTTCCTGGTGCAGCACCAACGGGTGGCGGCATGACCACGAGCACCACCGAAGAGCGGAAAAGGTATAAAATCTGCACTGCATGGACTTTGAGTTCGACCCGCTCAAGAGCGCGGCCAACCAGGCCAAGCACGGCATCGATTTCCTCGATGCTCAAGCCCTCTGGAGCGATCCCGCCCTGCTGGAGATCCCAGCCCGAACCACCGATGAGCCGCGGTTCCTCGTGATCGGCCGGATCCACCGCAAGCACTGGTCGGCCGTCATCACCTATCGCGGCCAGACGATCCGTCTCATTTCCGTCCGTCGCTCCCGCCTGGAGGAGGTCCAGCTCTATGAACAGCTCTGAATTCGATCGGCGCTTCGATGCCGGCGAGTCCGTGGTGGAGGCGCTCGATCTCGACGGTGCCCGTCGATCCCGTCTGCAGCAGAAGCGCGTGAACGTGGATTTCCCCCTCTGGATGGTGGAGCAGCTCGACCATGAAGCCACTCGGCTCGGCGTGACCCGCCAGTCGATCATCAAGGTCTGGCTCGCGGAGCGGCTTGAGCAAGGTCGCCATGCCGAGCGATCTCAAGCCGACAGCGGCCTCCCGTCGCCACAGGAGAGCAACTGAATCAGCTCTGCCTCAGCTCCCGCATCCGCTGCCAGAAGGCGCTCTTGCGGCCATGGCCCGAGCGGATGGCGGCCAGGTAGTCCTGGTGGCTGGGGATGTCGCCCCAGCCGTCGATGCGTTGGCTGAGCAGCGCGCAGGTCTGCAGGTGGCGGGCCGCATGGCCGTAACGGCTGGAGCGGGCCTCGGCGAGGCTGAAGTCGACCATCGACCGCAGCGCCAGCGTGGCCGCCAGGGGGTGGTCCTTGCTCAGCTTCTCGGCCGCCGCCCCCATCACCCCGTACTGGGCGCCCTCCAGTTCGCTGCGCCGCTTCACCACGAGCTCGGCGGTGTGCGCCAGGGCCGAGGGCCAGCTGAGCAGGAAACAGAGGCTCTGGGTGAGGCTCGGATAGGCCAGGGCATGGGCGATCGCCCGCTGCTCGGCCTCCACGTCCTCGAAGGCCGGCAGCTGATCGAGGTAGGCGCGCAGCAGGGTGCCGTCGAGGCAGCGCTCGAAGCAGTTCCAGCGGGCCGCCTGGGCCTCCTCTGTGCGTCCCAGCGCCTGCAGCGCGGCGATGTGGGTGTGCTCCCAGGTCATCTCGGGCCAGCGCGAGCGATCGGGGGTGGCCCTGGTGAGGAAGCCCAGGGCGTCCTCGGCGCGGCCAGCGGCCAGCAGGCGCTGGGCGATCTCGGCGGCGATGCGGGGAAAGCGCTGCTGCTCCGGGGTGTACTGGGCGATGAAGCCATCCACATCGCCGCTGGCTTCCGCCACGGCCTGCAGCCCCAGCTTCACGGTCCACTGGCGAGAGCTCTCCTCTCGGGGCGGGACCGGCACCGGCTGCTCGCCCAGCTGCTGGAAGCGCTGCTTGAGCGCTGCCAGTCCCACCGGGCCGAGGGTCTCGGCCAGCTGCTGGATCACGTCGTCGAACACCCCATAGCCGTTGTGGCAGAAGGCCTCGAACACCTGCTCCGCCAGGGCCAGCGGCTCGGGTCTGGCGGCCGTGGCGATCGGGCCCAGCTGGCGGATGGCGTCGCGGAAGATGTCGCCGATCAGGCCGCTGCTGTCATCGCAGCGGCCGAGCACGTTGTCCCCCAGCTCCAGGAACTGCCAGAGCAACTCCAGGGCGGCAGCGGCATCGCCCTGGGCGATCGGCCCGGTGATGGCGTCGAGCTGGGCTGTGAGGTCCTTGCGGATCAGCTGGCGCTGCTCGCGCTCGAGGAAACGCCTGGAACGGCCGATCGTGACCAGCCGCTGCCGCACCTGGGCGGCGGCCTGCTGGGGGCTGGAGGAGGAGGCCACGGCCAGCTTGATCTGCCGCTTGATCGCCGGATCGCTGGCGGCCAGCTCCAGCAGCAGCTCGGCGAGGCGCTCCGGCCCGAGGGCCAGCAGGGTCTTGGCATCCAGGGCAGAGGAGCGGGGCATCAGGGGGGGGGGGGACGCCGGGATGATCGGGGCCTGCAGCGCCCACTCTGCCCAGGATCCTCGCCGCACACCCTGGCGCCATGCACCGTCACCCCGTCAGGACCGTCAGCGGTGGGAATCCTGAGGTGATCTGAAGGATGGCGCCCCCACGCTGCGATCCCCGGGAGCTGCTGGAGAAGAGCCTCGATGCCAGGCACGTCAAAGGCGTGGTGAGGTTGAACTGATGGGCAGCTGGCTCGACGCGATGGAGGCCAGGGCACGGAGCGGCTTAATCTTTGAAGGGTTGGGCGCGCAGGACTCCTCAGCTTGAGCGGCCGCGCAAGAGCGTTGCAAGCCGGCCCGCCGCAGGAGATGAGACGCCTGGGGGCATTGGTTTCTGTAAGCGCTGCGGCCGGCCCCTGACGCTGGCCGCGCTGGCGCTTGCGGTCCTGCGCTTGCCACCCGTGGCTGTTGCTTCCACATCCCGATCCACCTCAACACCGAAAGGCACTCCCGGCCCCAAGGTCTCGTCCGAAGAGAAGCTGGTGGCCTCCCTGGTCGCCCTGCTGGAGGCGGGCACCACCCCCTGGCGGCGCGAGTGGGATGCCGCCGCTGGCGGGCACCACGTGAATCTGCTCTCCGGCCGGCGCTACCGCGGTGCCAATCCGGTGCTGCTCACCCTGGGCATGCACCTGCGGGGTTCAGCCCTGCCCTATTGGTGCGGCTTTGCCGAGGCCAAGGCGCTCAGAATCTACCCCCGCAAGGGCAGCAAGGCCGTGCATGTGCTGCGGCCCCAGGTGCATCAGCGTGGAGAAGGCCGGCTGGCCGAGGCTGCTCCGGCCGATGCGGTTGGCACGAGCGGGAGTGGGAGTGCTGGCCAGGAAGTGGCTAAGGCTGGGCGCAGCTGGGTGAGCTACCGGCCGGTGGCGGTCTTCAATGCCGCCGATCTGGAGGGCGAGGCCCTGGAAGGGCTCATCCAGAAGCGCCGCCAGGCCGAGGGGGTGATCCAGCGGCCTGAGCCCGAGCGGCTGGCGGCGGCTGAGGCCGTGCTCAGCAGCTGGCCGGTTCCGGTGAGCTATGGCGGCGATCGGGCCTGTTATCTGCCGGGTCCTGATCGAATCCAGCTGCCGGATCGCGCCGCTTTCCATTCGGCAGCGGCCCTCTATGCCACCTGGGCCCATGAGGCGATCCACTCCTCGGGCCACAGCTCCCGGCTGGCCAGGGATCTCTCCGGTGGCATGGGGGCTGAGGGCGATGGCGGCAAGGCCTATGCCCGTGAAGAGCTGGTGGCCGAGCTGGGGGCGGTGCTAGTGGGCGATCGCCTGGAGATCGGCAGTGCCATGGCCAATCACGCTGCCTATCTGGGCCACTGGGTGGAGCTGCTCAAGGCTTCCCCGCGGGTGCTTCTCCAGGTGCTCAGCGATGCCCGCGAAGCCGCCGATCTGGTCTGCCCGGACGCGCCCGAGCCCGAGGCGGATGGGGGTTGAGCCTGCTTTTCGAGGGCAGACCCTGGGGTCTGGCGTTCACGCCACCCGGCCTGCCCCGGCTTGCGCGGCGCTGGCTGCGCCGGGGCTCAGGGGCGGCGTCGTTCGCCAGCTCAGCCATGGCCGCAATTCCCCTCAGCTGCTCGTGCCCGATCCGCATCATCTCGGTGCATCTCCTGGATGCCGCCGGCGAGCCCCACTTCATGGCCCTTGAGGAGGCCCTGATCATGGCCGCCAATCAGCGGAGGGTTCTCGGCTGCCAGGGCAGGGTGCAGGTGCTCTGAGCAGCAGGGGGCTACGGCCCCCTTCCTTGAGCGGGGGGCGTCCGCCGATTGGAGCGAAGTTCGCCAGCTGGCCATCCCAAACCCACCGCATCCGTCGGTCAGTGGTCCCAGCACGTCACGGACCGAACCGATCTCCTCAGGAGGCGCTGCCTCTGGAGGGGCCTTGCCGTGAGGCTCACAGTGAGTTCAGCGCATCGGCCGAGGCTGGCGGCGGATCGGCTGCACCACGGGCTTGAGCATCGTCGGAATCTGCAGCTGCTGGTCGGCCCAGTGGGCGGCCAGGGCTGCCAGCAGGCTGTCGCGGTTGCCGTGGATCCGGAGCATGGCGTTGGCTGAAATCGCTGGCCAACAGCCTGATCCGGCCGGTCCTTTCCGCCCCAGCCCAAAGCCACTGCGGCAGGCATCGAATGGCACAACCGCGACCATGGATCGCATCAATGTTGGGGTGCGCCGGCTGATCCGCTGCGCCCCGTTCTGGCCCCCAGACTGCCCTGTTGTGCAAGGAGCGGCGTGACCACCTCTGCCTCGGTGTTGTTCGTGGCCCATGGCTCACCGATGTTTGCCCTGCAGCCCGGAGCCGCCGGGGCGGCGCTGGCCGAGTTCGCCACGACCCTGCAGCGGCCCCAGGCGGTGCTGGTGATCAGTCCCCACTGGGAAACGGAGCTGGCCACCGTCGGCACGGCCAGCCAGCTGGACACCATCCACGATTTCGGCGGCTTTGATCCGGCTCTCTACGCCATCCAGTACCCCGCCAGCGGCAGCCCCCAGGCCGCCCAGCAGGTGGTGGAGGCCCTGAAGGCCGCAGGGCTGCCAGTGAGCACTGACCCGCAGCGCGGACTGGACCATGGGGCCTGGGTGCCGTTGCGCTACCTGTTCCCCGCGGCGGATGTGCCCGTGGTGCCACTCTCGATCCAGCACCAGGGCGGGCCGGAACATGCCTACCGCGTGGGCCAGGCCCTGGCGCCCCTGGCCCAGCAGGGCTGGCTGATCGTCGCCTCCGGCAACATCACCCACAACCTGCGCGACTGGCAGCAGGCCAGCCGCGGCGGTGCCGTCGACACCAGTTACGCCCAGCGCTTCTCCGACTGGGTCGACGCGCAGTTGAGCTGTGGCCATGTGGAGGCGCTGCTGCACTACCGCCAGCGCCATCCCGATGCTGAGCGGTCCCATCCCCGCGACGAGCACCTGCTGCCCCTGTTCAACGCTCTCGGTGCAGCCGGAGAAGGGTCCAGTGCTCGAGCGATCCATCGCGGCATCCGCGACCACGTGATCGCCATGGACAGCTACGCCTTTCAGCGGGCGCGCTGAGCCGTTGCCAGAGTCGCCTCGCCAAGGCAATGCACATGCATTACCATTGGCATGGCTTCAGCGGTTGGCCTGATGGCTGTTCTCTCCTCCTCTCATGCGCCCGGTACCGCCGTGAGCTCTCCGCAGGAGGAGGTGGAATCGGCGCTCACGGATCGCTATCAGACCACCGTGCCGCAACCCGTGCGGCGGGCCCTTGGCTTGCGCAAGCGCGACCGCATCCGCTACGCCTTCCGCGCCAACGGCGAGGTGGTGTTGCAGCGCGTCAGCACCGAACCAGCAGAAGAGGATCCGGCCCTGGCTCCGTTCCTTGCGCTCCTGGAGCGGGACATCGCCAGCCATCCCGAGCGGCTGCAGCCCATCGGCGCGGATCTGGTTCAGCGCCTGCAGGATCTGGTGGGTGCCATCGAGGTGGATCTCGATGAAGCACTGCCAGACGACGAGCCCGCCTGACGGTGGGCACAGCGGCAGGATCGCCCGCGGTGATCAACGGGTGGAGGCTCTATGCGCACCCGTTGTTTCTCGATCAGCTGGAGGCGTTGATCACTGAGGTGGAGTCGCTGCGCCGCAAGGACCCCCAGGGGTATGGCAGCAAGAACGCGAGCAAGCGCCTGGCGGCCATCGCCCGCCTGATGTTCCAGGACATTCCCCAGGACCCCAACCGCAAGGAATACCAGCAGGGGTCCACCCTCGGGGCTGAACATCGCCATTGGCGACGGGCCAAGTTCTTTCAGCAGTACCGGCTGTTCTTCCGTTTTCACACCCGCTCACGGCTGATCGTGCTGGGCTGGGTGAACGACATCAGCACCAAGCGGGCCTACGGCAGCAAGACCGACGCCTACCGGGTGTTCCAGTCCATGCTGGCCAGCGGCCATCCACCCGACGACTGGGACGAACTCCTGCAGGAGGCCACACAGGCCACCGGGCGTTTGCAGCAGCTCACCGATCGGCTCCCTTGAGCGGAATCGAATGCTGAAGGGGGCTTGCTCCAGGCCTCTCCAGTCTGAGGCCCTTCTGGCGTCGGGCCTCCACTGGGATCGGTCCCGTCGCTGCGCCGCACCTGGATCGAGCAGCCCTATGGAGAAGAGGAGATCACCCTGCAGGCCCAGCAGGAGGCTGAGATCGCCCACATCGAAGCCGAGCCCACTGCAGCGCTGCAGCTGGTCCAGGCCTGAGCTCACCTTGGGGGCTCCGGCCCCCTGGCTCCCCTCAGGGATCAGTCGGCAGCGCACACCGATCGCTGGCAGGGGTGTGGGGCTGGTGGTCATGGTTCAGGGGCTCACCATCACCCGCTTGCCAGAGCCGCTGTTGCGTACCGCCATGAACTGCCCCCCCCCCTGCGGCGACCAGGCGATCGAGCGCCAGCCCAGATCGGTCGCACAACTGCGCACCGCCCAGTTGAGGCCATCGGCACTGGTCATCACGCGATTGCCGGTGCCGCTGCTGGCCGCCGACGCCAGCAGTGTCCTGCCCACCGGGCTGCTGCCCTGCGTGCCCGTGATGCCCTGGTGCTGTGGGCACAGCCGAGGTTCAGGCCTCGCTCAGCAGGCTCAGCGCCTCCATCACCTGGAGGCGGATGCCCCCCAGCCGGGTCCAGGCCCGCACCGCATCCTCTCTGCTCCGGTAGGGGCGCCAGTCGTCCTCAGCGATGCGGCGCTGGAAATGGGCCGCCACACGCTGCGCAACGGCGACATCGCTTCGCCTTGCCAATCGCAGCGTTGTCCCCTCGATCACCACTTCAGCAGGCATGGCGTTGAGGAGAGATCAGGAACTGGCCAGGCTCATTCTCTGCCCTTCCCGGTCTCTCTCAGGCCAGGATCGGGAAACAGTCCTTCAGCCCGTTCACCAGAAGCTGCACCACCACCGCAGTGATCCACAGACCCAACAAGCGCGGCAGCACCCGTTCGCGGGTCTGACCAAGCCAGCCCCGCAGCCGCGGCGTGAGCTGCAGGAACAGGTAGAGCCCCATGGCCATGGCGCCGATCACCAGGCTCACCAGCAGTCGCCCGGTCCAGGCGTCGGGAGCTTCCGCAACCACCAGTGAGATCGTGCCGGGGCCTGCCATCAACGGCACCCCGATCGGCACAATCGCCGCTGCCGGATCATCCGCCAAGGCACTTCCCTGCAACGCCGGCCGCCCCCTACAGCAGCCTCAACCCCAAGGGCAGCAGGATCAGGCCACCAGCAGCACAGCCAGGGAGGTGAGCAGAGCCAGACGACTGGTGCGCCAACGGTGCTGGGCACCGGAGGTGGCATGAGCAGGGCATGGCCACCAGCAAACGTCCTCCGCTTTCGCCCCAGGAGGGCTGGCTCAGCGACGGCCGCCAGGTGCTGCACTTCCGGCCGATCCGCTATGACCGCTGGAGTCAGAGGCTCGAGGTGGTCAGCGGTGAGCTGTTACCCGGAGAGCTCATCCCGCTGCTCAAGCACCGCCGGGAGTACAGCCGCGAGGAGGCCATCAGGCTCTGGGGTGAGAAACGCAAGGCCGGCTGGGCAGCCTGCGGCCCCCAGTGGTGAGCAAGGCCTTCCTGGTCGAGCTTGCTGCCTTGCAGCCGTGATCGGCTTGCCGTACTGACAAGGCGGGCCAGCGGATCTATGAATGAATCAGAGGCCTCGACCCGGACGGTGTAGATCCACAACCCGGCAACCGGCCCAAGGGCGCTCGACTCGGGGCGCCCTTCTTCATGGCTGACACCCCACCGGCGTCGTGCTGGAGAGGTGTGGAGTCGCAGCGATTCCTCAAAGCAACCCGTTGGGGCTGGTTCCGCGTTGGGACCCAGTTCACAGGGGCTCATGGCTTGGAGCTGAGCGGCGAGAATCTTGGCGATCGGCCGCCGCAGTGCCTACAAATGGATTTCGACGGATGCCGTGAACCGGATTCAGCGGTCGCTGGTTGTCCAGGACTACCGTTTCCCGGCTCAAAGAACAAGCACCGCAACCAATGATCCGCACCACAATCACCGCTGTGGCCATCGCCGCCAGCGCCATGGCCACAGCGGCCCTGGCGGACTCCGCCAAGGCGTATTGCGAGATGGTTCGCAGCAATGGCGACATGCTCAAAGGGAGCTGTACCTGGTCCCAGATGCAGGGGAACGTTTACATCAACGATTTCAACCATTACGCGTTTGCCTTCCCTGCCGCCGAGGAGGGCAAGACCTACGAACGCACCAACCGGGAGGGTGCAGGCCCCTCCTTCAAGCGCCCCGGCTATGTGATCAACGTGTACTGGGAGAAGCCGGTCCGTGAGCCTGGGGGTTTCTGATGTCGATGCACTCCCCAGGGGATCTGACCAGCGGCTCCGGTGTGGGGCGGTGTTGCCCCGTGGCTCGTTGGGGGCCACGGATCGTCGGCCCTGCCCCGGCCTGCTGCCGGCCACCAGGGTGTTCGGTCCCAGTCGCGGCCTGGCCTGACCGGTCACGGATCGCCAGGGATGCAAGCCCTGATCGGGCTGGCACGGTCTGGCCGTGGATGAGGGCAGTCCCGCTCGTCGCCGCCTCGGTGCTGGGGACGCTCCCGGCAGGAGCGATCCCGCCACCACCCGACTCATTCGACGGAGAAACGATCCACTGCCACCCCTCAGGCAGCGCCGCCACCGTGCTGATCTGCCGCGACGCCGAACTCACCGCCCTTGACGATGAACTGCGCGCCGGCTTCCGCCGCCTGCAGGATGCGGCTTCCATCACGAACACCCAGCGCGAGGCTCTGGTGGAGGAGCAGCGGCGCTGGGTGGAGACCATGGATCAGTGCTGGCGCGCCCGGGAGAAGATGCGGAACTGCGTGAAGCGGAGCCAGGAGCAACGGCTCCGGCAACTGCAGAGCCGGAAAGCGGCAGGACCAGTGAAGCCCTGAAGCCACGGATCGAGAACACTGAACCTGCTTTAGAGGTGACCCCAATCCGGGGTACGGGCCGTTCACCGAGCATCCTGCCGTTGCCCCCTTGCGGGAGCGGATCCCCTGTGGGGTGACCGAGGTGCGGTGATGTGGTGGTGGTTGAGCTGGGGCGGTCCTGGTGCATCGGGCAGGTGATCGCCGTTCATGGCGGTGCCTGGGACTCAAACCTGCATCCCTCCATGCCCACTGCGTCGAGGAGATCAGTTGGCCAAACCAGACGATCCGTGAGGGCGCCATGAAGATCCTTTCCACGACTGGCCACCGCGCTGGCGTCAGTCGCAGCAGGCGCGAGCATCCGTGTCCCACAATTGATCAATGGCAACCATGGGACCGACAACGGAACATTGGGCAGCCCTGGCTGTCCTGGGCCTGAACGCCATGCCCAGAAGCCGAAAGGACCTGGCGCGGCTGGTGGCGCGCTGCCACCCGGCCTGCAATCCCTGGAGCGGTATTCAGACCGCGGCCTACCGCGAGGTGTGGGAAGAGCTGGAGATCGGCAGCGATGCCGATGCTCCCTTGGCGGCCTGAGGAGCGCCGCTGCCACCGAGGAAGCCGGGGCGGGAGGGTGTCAACCAATCAAACAGGCACTGGTACGGATGTTCGATTTCGTGCTTTGCCGTGGTGCGGGCCCCGCTCTCCAGCCCTGTGCCTTCCCGTTCCGACTCTGTGGAGGACTGGCCTTACCTCGATCAGGACGTGCTGGTCACCGCCTGCAGCCCCAAGGCCTGCCTCATGTGCCAGCTGCACCAGGGCATGATCGCTCCTGGCGAGCAGCTCACCCGCCGCTGTCAGGGTTGGACCGAGGATCTGGCCCGTCAGCTGAGCTGACACTCCGGAGGTGTCATGAGCAGCCGGCGAAGGGTGGTGGTCTGCGGAGGCGATGGTCCCGGCACGGCCTCACGAGCCGCCCACGCGCTCAAGGCGGGCCAACGCTTGATCTTCCTGGCGGTGCCGGCGCTGGGGCGGGGCTTCTGTTGCTCGAAGAAGAGCGGGATCGGACGACCCCTCAGATGAACCCATAGGAATACGGCTGCTTGCTGCCATCGCGGCGGATCAGCAGCCAGAGAGGACCTGGGAAGAAGCCTTGGCAGCGAATCGTCCAGATCCAGTAGTCATCCACCGTTTCACCGTATTCCGGCGGAAAGAGGCGTGTGCCGTCGGCTGCCTTGGGTTCCTCGTCCGCCGGCAGCATCTGAACCGACAGATCGGGATCGGCCACCAGTCCGGCGGTGATCACCGCTCGCACCTGCTCATTGCTGGCGTTGTCCGTCAGATCGAAGCTTTCGGGCTGGGAGCGGACCATGGAGGCGAGGCCGTCGCGGCTGGGATCTGCTGCGCAGGGCAGGAAGAGCGCCGGCAGGACACGGCGGAAGGCTTCCAGGGCATCGAGGCTGCCTGGAAGTGCCTGCTGCGCTCGATGCACGTCGGCAGAAAAGTCGTAGGCGGGGGGCAACGCATGCACCTGCAGGGCTGAATTGAAGTCAGCAGGATCCATCTGGGGATGAGCCAAGGCGATCCGCATCCTGATAGGAGGTGCTTGCAGCCTCTGGGATCCCCCTGGGCAACAGGAGTTCATCGGGGCAAGGCCCGGTCGACCGTGGCTTCCCGCTGACTTGGATGGCCTGAACTGGCACACCGGGTGGGGCCAAGCCGTGAGGCAGCAACTCCCAATATGACTTCCACTACCAACAGTCATGCGTCGTCCGGCATTCCTGCTCGCCTCCGCGCTCCTCCTGGGCACCTCCGGCCTTGGCCTATCGGTAGAGGCAAAGGAGAGCCGACCCAACATCGAAGTCGCAAGCATGATGCGTTACTGCCAAGGCGAAGTGGCGGCCAAGTACAGGGTGAGCCCGCATGACATCAGCACGCTGCCGGTCGAGCGACAGGGAAACAGTTACCGCGTCTACGGACAGACTCCCGCCGAAGGAAGTGAAGCGCTGTTCTTCTACTGCGAGTTCAACCAGCACCGCGAGTTCGACGGCGTGAAGATGACCAGTGACAAGCGCCCCAGTGGTGACAGTGGCGGCTCTGCCAAGGAGCGCGTGAAGGTGGAGGACATGGCGCGCTACTGCACCGGCATGGCGGCTGAGAAGTTCAAGCAAAGCCCCCGCTACATCACCAGCAATGAGCCAAGTCGTCAGTCAAATGGTACCTACAAGGTGTACGGGCAATATGACGCATCAAGCACCAACACTCAGGCCTTCGTCTGCACTTACAATGCCAATGTCGTGTTCAAGAGCGTCGTCAAGAACTGAATTCTCTCCAGGTCCGATCTGACATCGATGCCCCGGGCGAATGCCTGGGGCTTTTTGATGCACCAAAGTCCTGACGTCAAGGCCCTCGCCGAATATTTGGGCTGGAGGCCCATCTTCTGCCCATGATCGCCGGACGTGTGACTGACCGTTGGGGTAAGCGATCTGTACCCCCAGCGGTTGCTGACACAGCGAAGCCCGGCGACGAGGCCACCGGGCTTGGATCGTGGGGTGTGTTGTCGGAGCTGCTGACGCTGGCACCTGGGGCCAGGGTTCCAGTGGGGCTTCCCGATGGTTCCGGGGCACCCAGGGCGGTGCCAATGGACGGCGACGGTTCACGACAAGGTGTCACACGCCCGGGAAGCCAGTGATCCGTTGAGAGTGTTGGAGCAGGGGCCAGATCGTCAGCGCACTCCTGGCGGCTGCTCAGGTGGGGTGTGTTCCATGCTCTGGAGCCTCCCGGTGTTGATGGACTCACGATCCGTCGGCCAGACCCGCCTTGCCGTCTTTAGAATCAGACTCCAGGAGGCGTGAATCATGAAAGTCACCGTTGAACTTTCCGAAACGGAGATGGCCGAAATCCTGGATCTCACGGGCGAGCGCAAGAAGGGCCCCGCGATCCGCCGCCTGATGGAGGAGGCGTTGCAGCAGCGGCGGCGTGCCCAGATCGCCCAGCGCTTCCTCAGCGGCGAATGGGGCGTGGAGTTGGAGAGCTACGAAGCCGACCAGGAGCGTGAGCGCCAGCGTGATCAGCAGACCGCCTCGTGACGCTGCTGCTCGACACCAGCCTCTGGATCGACTTCACCCGCGCCCGCAGCCCGGCCCCGCTCAAGCAGTTCATCGCCCCCTACGTGCTGGATCCCGCAGCCCACCTGGCTGAACCGGTGCTCTTTGAGGTGCTCCGTTCCGCCCGGCCGGAGGAATCTCGCTTGCTGGAGGCCCAGTTCGACGTCTTGCCCTGCCTGCCCACGCCAAAGGATCTATGGCAACGGGCGATCGCCCTGGGCCAGGCCTGCCGCCAGGCTGGCCGCACCGTGTTCAGCCTTGATCTCCTGGTGGCTGCCGTGGCGATGCATCACGACGCCGTGGTGGTGAGCTTCGACGCCGACTTCGAAGCCATCGCCTCAGTGAGCGCCTTGCGACTGAAGCGCTTGAACCGCCCCGGCTGATCCCATGCCCTCCATCCACCCCGCACAGCGCAGAAGAAAGCATCCGGAACGGCCACCCGAGCACCTTGCACCTGTGGTGGGCGAGACCGAGACGGCGGCTTGAGGGCGGCGCGGGCGGCATTGAGCTAAGGCCGCTCTTGCGAACGGAGCTCGGTGGAAGTTACGGACAAAGGATCCGCATCAAAAGGCTTACCACCCAAGTCGCTGGAGCGTTCCCGGCCGCAGCGCTTCAGATCATCGACGGGCTCTGGCAGCCCCTGAGCGGCGGGCGCGAGGGTTTCGAGATGCAACAGCGCCTCTACACGGCGCTGGGCGGCAGTCGCGACAGCCTCATCGCCCAGGACCATGGGCTGTTCCTCCAGTTCACCCAGCGAGTGGGCTGGCCCCTGGTGGAAGGGGTGGGTTTCGCCATGGCGGAAGACCTCAGCGTGCCGGTGGCCACGGACTATGGCCTCAAGGCCGGGAATCTCCTGAGGCGCGCCTGATCGAGGTTTTTGCTGGCTGAGGAGCTGCCGCTGGGCCTGGTTTTCCACAGGAGTGACCTCTCGAAAGAATGAATCTGCGACGGCCCGGACCATCATTCATTCATGAGGTTCATGCCTTGTATGAGATTGATGAAGGTGCTGTCTGAGCCGGTTGTTCCAACCGGAACGCAGCAATGGCCTTCTGCAAAGTGGGAAAGATTCGCTCGGCTCCGATCCGTCCCACAACGCCAGCCTTGCTGAGTTGTTGATAGAGATCATGCTTGACCTTGGCCATGCCGAAGACGATGCCCTTCGCCGTAAGTTCGTCGTGAAACTCCTGCAGCACATCGGCGGCGGTGATGTCGATCAGGGCGCGGCGACGGAAGTCCTCGGAGTTGGCGAAGCAAAGGGGCGCGTCGTAGCGGTAGAGCACCAGCCCGGGGATGGTGCTGGCGCCGGCCAGCAGATCACCCCGCAGCCTGGTCGGTTGGTAGGCGCGAAGCCGCCTCAGTCCAGGCAGGAGTGCTATGGGCATCCGATTGTCCTGGCGCACCATCTCCTCTCTCTGTGATGGTGCTGTGCACCGGCCCCACCCGCGGCGGCTGCACAGCACTCGCTTGACCATCGAGTCAAAGCGGTCATGGGGCTGGGGTGCGGGGCAGGGCAGGGCCCACAAGATCGAGCCGTGGAACCCCCACAGCGATGCCGGAGGCATCGAGAGCCTGCTTCAGGCGGCGGCGGTATTCGCGGCCCACAGGCCACTGCTGCAGGGGTTGGGTCTTGATCAGGATGCGGATGAGCACGCCGCTGTGGGCAATCTCATCGATACCGAGCATCTCCGGAGGCTCGAGAATGCGGTCGGCCCAAGCAGGCTCGTGGTAAAGATCCTGAGCCACAGATTCCATCAGGGCCATGACCGCATCCACATCCGCTGCGATTGACACGGTGAGGGCATAGTTCACACGTGACCAGCTGCTGGAGAGATTGCGCACCGTGTCAATGGTGCCATTCGGGATGGTGATCAATTCCCCATCGAGGTTGCGCAACTGGGTGACGCGCAGACCCACGCTCTCCACCAGGCCGCTCTGGTCGCCGATGGACACAACATCCCCGACCGCGAACTGGTCTTCGATCAGGATCATCAGCCCACTGATCAGATCCTTGAGCAGATTCTGCGAAGCCAACGACAGGGCAAAGCTCAGAAAACCCAGCAAAATTGCCACGGCCTGGGTCAACGCTCCCAGTTGATGCAACTGATAGAAGATCACCATGCCGAGGAGGAGATAGACGCCGACGCGCACCCACGCCCTCAGCGCACGGGACAACGTCGGCCCCCTTAACCTGGCCCGCGTGTCGTCCTGAAGGTGTGCCCAGCGATTCACATACCGGTCAGAGAAGACGTTCCCGGCTTTGATCGAGATTCTGGTCAACATCGCCAGGAAGAGAATCAGCAGCGGAATGCCGATCGTGGCTTCCTTCCCCAGGGTCATGACCCAATCCAGGGGCGCCCATCCCTGGTTCTCGGGGGCAAATGCACGCCCCGTCGAGAACAGCCCGCGCACGGAAATACCGAAGACCCAGTTGCTGAAGGGCCGGCTCCAGTAGAAGAGGCCCGCCAGCCAGGCAATGCCGCAGGACCAGAGCAGGCACTGCCCCCAGAACAGGAAGGAGCGGTAGAAGGAGATCAGACTGAGACGCTGCCGCAGGGTCATCCGCACGCTCAGCCGCCTCTGGACCTGCAGGATGTTGCTCTTGCTCTCTCGGGATGAGGAGCCCCGATCCGGGGAGTGCTCCTCCTGGACCACCTGGCGAAGCCTGGTGGTCAGCGCCTGGTAAGCCCCATACAGACGCTTCTGAATGACAACGCCAACGGCGCTCGCCAGGAAGAGCAGGAGAAGGCCAAGCCCACCCCGACGGGCCGCTTGCCAGAGGGCGGGGGGCTGGCGTTCCTCCCAGGCATCCAGAAGACTCTTCCGCACCCCGCTGGCGACACGCCGGGCAATGGAGGCAGGCTCGGAGCTGTCCAACCGAATCCTGGCCACATCGGCAGGCGTGACCGTGAAGACCAGCTCGGGGGGATCGGACCGGGGGAATACGAGGAACACCTCATAGCGGGAACCCACCTGTCGCACGAAGGTATGCAGGTTTCGGGCCAGGAGGTTACGAAGCTTGAAGACAGTGGGATCACGCTGTTGATCCATGGGCTCGGACAACGATCTCGATGTGTATGCCGTCATCGAGGAGAGAATCTTCTGAAGCCGGCTATGAATCACATGGGCACGCTCGGAAGCCGTATAGGCAGCATCATCCCCTGCGGGCGCTCCCGATTTCTTGAAATCAATGAATCCCGAAACCGTTCCGATGATCCGGCCATCAAGAAACACGGGAGACAATTCCACGTTTCCCTGGGAAAAGACAGGCAGAAACTGAGCCGAAGTCACTTGTGTCGCCGAGGCCTCAAGCGCAGGAAGAAACTGAGCCTGCACCGGCAGCAGGCCGGTCAGCACAACCAACAGGCAGCCCAGAGCAGGCAGCAGGCACACCAGCAGCTTTCGCTTCAGAGCCGCCGGTCCAGGGGGAAGGGGGAAGGGCATTCAGAACTTGCAGGTGAGGCCCGTGGACAGGATCACATTCAGCCGCTTGAAACCTGCTTCGAACGACAGTGATCGGCACCGCAGCGAAAGACGGTTCGTCCACATCCATGGCCTGGTGATCGACCAATCCAACCGGGTTGACGACCAGAGGAAGGCTTCATCGAAGGAATTCACAGGGGTGGCCAGCGCGAATACCTGGCCCCACGGGGCAGGACCGATGGGAACATCACGACTCCGGTACACTAAGGTAGCGATGGGATCCACCTGATCGTGTTGCCTGGTCAGGTTGATTTCTGCATAGTCATAGCGTGGCCCCACGCCGAGCTGCACGGCCTGGAATGAGCTCGGATCCGCCCCTTGCCAGAAGTTATTCCGTAGCCAAACAGCGTGCTGAACAGAACGGAGACATCATCGTCGTCGTCCTGGGTCGAGAACGTGCTGTCGTTCACCGCGACAGCTGATCGATGAACAGAAAATTGCGCCGGTCCAGGCGATGCCGGTAAACCGCGAACCCCTGGCTGATCGGCCAGGTGAGGTTGAAGTCCCTAGAGCTGTCGTAGTTGATCGAGGCAAACAGATCGGCCTCGAAGTCGTTGCGGGGCCATGGCTTGTAGAGATCGAAGCTGGCCACCGCATTGGCCGTAGTTTCCTCATAGGTGGCGGCACTCACCGCCAGGCCCACCCGGCCCTGGAGCTTCTGCTCGGGAAGCGGAAAGGACGTGGCCCGCTCCGCTGCGGCCCGTTGCAGCTGTTCGCTCTCCGCCACGGCGCGACCGGCCAGGTTGCTGAAGCCATGGCGCCCTTGCAAAAGGGCCAGCCGCAGCCAGAGCGCCAGCTGCTGGGCGGGCTGCGGGATGGCCGTCACCACTGCCTCCCCCTCCCCCAGCAGGTTGGCCACGGGCAAAGGGCAGGACTGGCTCAGGCAGCGTTCGGCGAGATCGAGCAGCAGCTCCGGAAGGCTCTTCAGCCGCAGAGGCAGCCGGGGCTGGGAGAACACTCCAGAGAGAGCTCGCGAAAGCGAGGCAGTGGAAACCAGCAGACAGAGCCCTGGAGTGAAGATCGACTGTTCTCACGCCAAGCCGTCTCAGACAAAAAAGTTGTTGAGCTCATTGTCCCAACGCAATACCGAAGGTAGCCTGGATGAGCCTTCATTTGAGCAGTGATCCCAACCAATCACCTCGCAACAGTCATCTCGGGGAGCATCTTGGGGAGGTGATTTCGCACAATAATATGGATGACCATAGCTGATGTCCACTGGAAATCCACTGCTCCAGATCCGCGCACCCCAGACGCGCTGCAACTGCCATGAGCCATGGACCGTTCATCCTTCGGTCGCCAAGACTGACGCCCTGCGGCCTGATGGAACCGGGCTTCATACACTTTCATCAGGTGGCCGGCACTGATCGTCACGGTCGCGGAAGTTCTCTTGTTCTTCTCCAGCCCGATGGATCGTTTCCGCCGCGGCCCACGGCGCACCCAGCTCCCGGTTCTTGCCGGCAGCCTGCTGGCCGCAGCCCCGTTGCTGCTGGGGGCAGAGCCGGCAGTGGCCCTCGAAGAACTCGAGCTCCGCTTGCCCCTGATCGGCGCCAACCTGGTGGTGCGGCTGGATGAACTGAGCAGTGCCGGGGATCTGCTGGCTGGCCACAGCGACCTGGCCGAGCTCGACCGTGCCAGCGATGGCGTGATCGGGCCGAAAGTGCTGCGGCTGTTCAACCACCCGATCCAGCTTCCCCCCGGCGTGGCCAAGGGGCTGCAGGGCTCCGTGGGCTCGCCATTGCTGCGGGAAGCCCTCCTGGCCACCACAGCTCTGGTCCGCGTCGATGGTCTGCCCACCGATCTGAGCGGGGAGAAGCTCTCCCTTGCCCTGAGCCTCAGTGAGCGGGAGGGGTCGGTGACGCTGCTTTCCCTGCTGCGGGCCATGCCCGGCAAGCGGGCCTCCATCGATCTGGAGCGCGCCCTGTTCTCGCTCGATCGGCTGCAGCGCCAGCAGGCACCGGCCCAGACCCTGCTCGCGAAACAGCCCGCTGTGGGAGCCGATCCGGATCTGAACCTGCCGGGCCGCTACACAGTGCGGCGCCGCGAGCTGCGGCTTCCGGTGTCCCATCGCCAGCACCCCCTGCGCAGCGTCGCTCTGCTGCCGCAGGG
Source organism: Synechococcus sp. BSA11S (assembly GCF_014224355.1). GTDB lineage: Bacteria > Cyanobacteriota > Cyanobacteriia > PCC-6307 > Cyanobiaceae > Regnicoccus_A. Next base: position 66,240 of record NZ_VNWP01000010.1, read on the forward strand.
GGAGCATCCCATTGGCCTGGTGTTCATCTCCCACGGGCTGTGGGATGCCCCCGTGAACTTCGAGGGCTGGGGGCACCATCTCGCCAGCCATGGCTATGCGGTGCTGCTGCCGGAGCACCCCGGCAGTGACCAGGCCCAGCAGGCCGCCATGCTCTCGGGCGCCATCCCCCCACCGGAGCCCGAGGAGCTGGGCCTGCGCCCCCTGGATGTTCGCGCCCTCCTGGCAGCTGTGGATGCTGACCGCTTTGCTCTTGGCCCGATCCCCTCCGAGCAGGTGGTGGTGCTGGGGCACTCCTGGGGGGCGATCACCGCGCTGCAGCTGGCTGGCCTCAAGCCAAGCGACGCCAGGCTCGGGCAGCGCTGCGGGAATCTGAACGATACCGAGATGAATGTGAGCTGGGTGCTGCAGTGCAGCTTTCTGCGCTCTGCCAACCAGGCGAAAGTGGCGGAACCCCTGGTGTTCGGCGTGGTGGCCGTGAGCCCACCGATGCGGCTCCTCTTCGACCAAGGGGCCTCCAAGGCCATGAATGGCCGGGCCCTCGTGGTGAGCGGCTCGAAGGACTGGGTGGTGCCCTTTGGCCCCGAAGCCCTCACCCCGTTCCAGGCACAGCCGGAAAGCCGCGGCCATCAGCTGGTGCTGGCAGGGGGCGGCACACACTTCAACCTGCGCCCAGGAGCAGCAGCCGACAAGGCCGTGCTGCGGGGTCTGATGCTCAGCTGGGTGCAACAGGTGTTGGGCGCAGGCCAATCCGCCCGCCCCTCCGCGGGAGCGCCACCCCTGCTGCCGGCAACCGGCTGGGGAGATCCCAGGGTGCCACTGGTCGAAGCCACCCCCGCAACGCCGAGGCCTCAGCAGACCATCACCGCCCCGCCATAGGACTGGTTCCCACTGAACGAGGTGTGTGGTCCCACCAGGATGTTCAGCTGGCGATCTCACCTGCCATGCCGAGCCAGCCACTGGCCCAGCCGACGCCGATCAACCGATAACGCCTGATCCGTCAGCACCTCGAAGTGGGAGTGCCCCTCAAACCCCTTGCGGCGCAATCCGGGGGGAATCTGCACAGTGCCTACAAGTGGCTGGCTCGCTTCGGCAACGCCCAGGGGCAGATGCTCGATCTGCAGGAATTACCGCAGACCGTGGATCTACGACAGCAACGCTGCAGACTCCGCCATGTCGCAAAACACTCTCCGCGCCTCGATCCACCGTCTGGAGGGTGACGAACGCCCTGGGGTTGTCAAGCGACCGCATGACCTCGCGGTCTCTAAATGTCTAAATGTGTAGTGCCACCAGGTTGCTCCGGCTGACAAAGGGGTGCGAGGCCGACAGGGTTGTGGTGCGACCCAACAGCCCAAGACGTCACACCCCATGCCTACCCACCGCAATGCCTGCCTGGCTAGGGTTGGTATGAATAGGAAGTGCTGGTATTGCGGTATTCAAAGATTTCTATGGGCGCAATCCGGATGGTAATGTGCATGGTATGAACTCCCATAGACTGGATCGCATTGAAGATGCGCTGATCAAGGATGCCGATGTTTACTTGATCCCTAATGAATTCCTCATTGGCTGCACCGATAATATTCACATAGGCTACGCCATTAACTAATTTGGTATCAACACGATGAATCAGATTGATATCTCGGAATCTACCGTCTCTGTGCAGTCCATATAATTCGAGCTGAACTCTGTTGTCCACTGCAAATTCATGCAGCGATGTCCCAAGGGGCCGAGATAGCATGAACGCAACGAGCAGCCCTAGAGCAAGCGTCATAAGCGCCTTGCGCAAGCTGCCATAAGACTGAAGTACAAAAACCAAACAGGCCGAGATCGTTATACCTATCAGGTTTGCTAAAAAGAGTAGGGATGCTCCGCCTGCAACATCGAGATTTGTAACATAGAAATTGCCGAATACACCCGTCATTGTGCTTCCTCCGGCGAGCCCGATTCCCACAACACACAGGGGAGGAACCCAAGCTACTGCAATAGCTACTCCCGCAATTGAGCTGGCGATACTCATCCTTGTCAATGAGAATGCACCCGCTGATCCAGCTGCAATTGCAATCCCCAGATCCAGCATTGTTGGACGAGTTCGACTTAGAAGTTCTGAGCCAGCGACATCCCACGGCGATAGCACCGTCACAAGATAAGACACTCCAATGGCCAGAAAAGAGCCCAACACTGTTGTCAGTCCTGAGCGGAAGAACAAGGCCCAGTTACCCGTTGAAGTGGCAAATGAAAGACTGAGAATCGGATTCATCAGTGGTGCCACAATCATGGCGCCTATAATTACCGCAGAGCTGTTCGTAATCAGCCCGAGGGTTACATTTATCGATGCCAGCGTGAGGAGAAAGAAGAATCCAAATGAGGGGATAGACCCTGCAGTTCGAGATTTAGCCAGCTCCTCAGCAGGTACACTTTGCTCAAAGTGAATCTCCGATAGTAGTTAGATGGTTTTCAACAACTTACTGAACGACTTAAATATCGTCATGATGATGTAGTGCTTGTCGAGGGCGCTGTTACTGCTGGTCTGAGCTCCTCAAGCCCCCAGATGCCGAGGGAAAGGGGTGACATATTTCCTGGCCCCGGGGGCCCCAAGGATATAAGTTGTTCAATTCGGGTAATTTTGGTGTCGGGCTAACCAGATGCGCTGTAGCACCACCACCAACAGTGCCGTACTGCATCCCACAAGGAGCAGGCCGGAAAGTGCCTGACAGCCAGCCACCAAACGCCAATCCACTCCTACCGTCACATCCCCATAACCCAGGCTCGTGAAGGTGACCAGGGAGAAATACAGTGCTTCGCTAAACGAGTCCAGCGCTCCTCCCAGGTCATAGAGGAGGGCCCACAGCAACACTTGTAAGACGGCGGTGACAAACAGCACAAACAACGAGAGCATCATGGCGATGGTCGATCGAACTGAGCGTGTCTTGGACCATCGCTGAAACGTGCGGCTGTTAATCCAAGCGAGCATGATGTTTGTAGCCGCCATCTGCAGCAACGTACCGAACAACAGCAGCATTAGGCTCAAGCCCAGCTGCTTTAGGGTGTTGCTACTGTCATTAGCGGCGTTTTCTGTCGCCACCCTTGCGATCCCAGGGGATGCGGGGATAATCAGCAGAGCCAGTCCAAAGGTGACGGCCAATAGGAATGGCCTTCTTATTCTTGCAATTGCCATTCTGGAGGAGGCTGTTCGAAGTAAACCAGCCCTGCTTATTGCATTAGCAACGGAGGCGGGCTTGACAGGCAATGTACTTGAATACTGTAATAAAGTGTCATGCAGTCTTTCAGTGTCTCACACTCACCCATGGTTAGGTGATACTGGAGAATGCCTTGATCCCTCCTCGCTGCCATGGTGGTGACAAAAAGCCTAAAACGGGAACAGTTGTTAGCCTTCCAATGGTGTTCGCAATCGCTCTAAGCCTAGAAGTTGAAAGCCCTCCTCGTTATCCATGACTATCTTGATCAAGCCATGCTCAGCTATTCTGGTATTGGTCAAGGCCAAGCATGCCTGCAAACCGGGAATGATGTAGCGCAATGCCCATCGCGGTGATTCCCATTCGGTGCAGGGCCTAAGGGGGAAACGAGTATGATCCAAAGTAAACACCCATATGATGGGCTATCTCCTTCCTGTCAGTATTCTCTGTTCTGGTCAGAAATGTTGCTGAATGGATCAGGCACTGGTTACAAAGTAGTTTACCATTTGGCAAAGGCTCTTTGCAAAGTCAACTCGACGGGGCGGTCAAGCGCGTGAAACTCTCCCCTCGTATCCGATTCGGCCTGCGCCTTGCCCTCGCGATGGTTATGGCCTACGCGGTAGCCCTGTCGATGGACTGGCAGAAGCCGTTCTGGGCAGGCATCTCCGTGACGGTGCTGAGTCTGGACAGCGCCGGCCAATCCCTGCTGAAAAGCATCTTGCGCATTGTGGGAACCCTCGCGGCAGCTGTGGTGGCCCTGAGCCTGATTGCACTGTTTCCTCAGGACCGCTGGTGGTTCTTTCTTTCGCTCTCGCTGTACGAGGGATTCTGCTGCTATCGCATGCTGGGCAGCCCCTATCCCTACGCCTGGATGGTGTCAGGATTTGTGGCTGCCATCATCGCGATCGATGGTGGACCACCCGATGGCCTCACAGACTTCAACGTCGCCATGGAGCGCCTGCAGGAAACGGGAACAGGAATTCTTGCTTATGCCTTCAGCGGTTTTCTCATCCCCACCGGCAGCACGGGAGGCACTGTCCAGGCCAACATCATGGCGATGTCGCAACGGCTTGACTCCCTGCTGGGGTCATGTCTAGCCCCCTACGCGGGCAAGAGCACGGGCGATCCCCAGACGGCAAAGGATCTCCGGCAACTCGATGCCGAGGCCGCCACACTCGAATCCCTGGTGGCGCCAGCCGCGCTGGAAAGTGGCTCCATCTGGATGGAACGTCGCCGCTGGCATCATGTGGCACTGGGTTTCAGGGCCCTGCCCAGGGTTCTGAACCACGTTCGGCTCGCCGGTCTGGGTCTGGCTGAACGGGAACGACGTCTGTTGGACCCTTCCGTGAGCCTCCTGCGACAGGGGGTGGATCAACGCTTCGCAGCGATGGGGGAAGCCATGGCGGGGCAATCACCAGGATCGCTGCCGCCATCTCCACCGTTGCTGGGGGCCATCTCGCCCGAGAGGATGGAGTGCTCGATGCAAGAGCGAGCCCATCTCCAGGCCAGCTGGAGGCCCTTGCAACATCTAGACGAGCTCAGCGATCGCCTGTGGGGCCTCATGAACCCACTGTCTTCCGGCCATGGCGAGGCCTCTTCTTCCGGCTTGCGGCCGCACCTGGACACACGGCTGGCCATGATCGATCCGGATCATCTCTGGCTGGCCAGCCGACTGATGGTACAGATCTGGATCGCCGTGCTGCTGTGGATCTACCTTCCTGGCCTTCCCAGTGGACTCACGATCATTTCCTTGATGCCAAGCATCGGCCTGACGATGGCCCAGACGCCGATGCTCAGAGGGCAGATCTTGTTCGCACCGGCACTTCAAGCTCTTCTGGCGACTGGTGTGGTGTATGTCTTTGTGCTTCCCAGGTTGGAAGGGTTTCTCGGCCTCGCTAGCGTCCTGGCTATGGCGAGCTTTGCGATTGGCACTTACTACTACAAGAATGCCCCAATGAGGATGCTCACCATGTGTTTATTCATCGTTGCCTGCAGCATTCAGAATCAACAAACCTATAACTTCATCAACTTTCTCAATCTCAGTATCGCCGTCATTGTGACATTCTCTATTTTATCATTTTCGCAAGACCTACCTGTTTCCTGGCTTCCTGAAAGGCAGGCCCTAAGACTGCTGCGGCGGCTGATGTTCAGCACCAATGCGATCGTCGCATTGACGACGCACATGGCCCACACCCAGCTCCGATGGCCGCAAAGGATGCGGCTGGCCTTCCATCGTAAAGCGGCCCGCGACATTCCAGCGAAGCTGGCCTCGCTGGCCGCGAAACTGCCGCTTCAGGCGCTAAGATCAAATATGGCTCAAATAGATGAACTGGTGAATGCCGTTCAATCAGTATCGCTGTGGCTGGATGAATGGAGCCAGACACCGCCACGACTGAACGGCCCTTCATTCAACCTGCCATCTGCTTCGCTTCCTGATTATCAAGAATCCTTGGAAGACGGCGTACTGCCATCGCCTATCTTCCACTTGGAGTCTGCGTTGCAGGCGGTGGAGACCATCAACGAGGGCTGCTGCTCCCAGCTCAATGGCGTCCCCCCAGACCAAGCGACGGAACGCGACATGGTCCGTCTGACGCTGTGGCTTGGCTGCGGTTTTCGTCTTGAATCGGCGATGCGCGAGTTGCAGGGGATCGCCGGTTGGTTTGAATGGAAGAGATGGAGGCAATCACGCTTTTGCTGACTCTGTTGTTCTCGTTGCAACGCCATCCTCCTCGCGAGGCTGAAATTCGTGGGGTTTTCTTTGCTCCACTATTTCTATGCGTTCTGCTCGGAATGGCGGCCGCCTGGGGCACTGCCACTGCTCTGAGCAAAGCCGATCTGTTCCACCATTTTGAGAACCCGTTGCTTGTGTTTCTCGCCTTTAGCATCATCTATGCGGTTATCTTCAGCATCTTTCTTGTGCCAGCATGAAGATGAACCCCAAGCTGCGCCGCCATCTCCCCACCACCATTGTGGTCGTTGTCGCCCTTGGCTTATTGGGGGTTAAATTCGGGGATTACATTCGCAATCCCTGGACTCGGGACGGCCAGGTGCGTGCCACCGTCATCCAGGTGACCTCCAGAATCTCCGGTCCGATCATCCGCCTGCCAATCAAGGATAACCAACCGGTAAAGAAAGGAGATCTTCTTTTTGAGATCGATCCCAGCACGTTTGAAGCCAGTGTGAAACAGGCGAAGGCCGATCTCGACAACACCCGCGATGAGGTGAACGCCTTGGCCAAGGAGGTGGAAGCAGCCAGAGCCAATGTGAAGCAAGCGCGCTCGCTGATCACCAAAGAAAAAGCTGTGTTAACCGGCCTAAATGCGCAATTGATTGACAGCAAAGCCAATTTCGACCGCGCAGCACAACTGATCAAATCCGGTGCCATCACCAGGCAGCAATACGATGATCAGACAGCGTCCTATCTCACGGCCCAGAGCAATGTGGCAGAATCCGAGGCTGCGATTCTCCAGGCTGAATCCGCCTTGCTCCAGTCACAAGCATCCCTGCAACAGGCCATTGCCAAACTTGGGGCGCCGGGTGACCAGAATGCCCAGGTGCGAGCGGCAAAATCCGCCCTGCGAAACGCGGAACTGAATCTCGAGTTCACCACCGTTCGTGCCCCGGTCGATGGGCTTGTCACCAACCTCAACCTGCAACGGGGCAGCCAGGCGGTGGCGAATCAGCCAGCCCTGGCCCTGGTGGACAGAAACAGCTTCAGGATCGATGCCTACTTCCGTGAGACCTGGATCGGCAGAATCCAGCCGGGAGATCAGGCCACGGTCACCCTGATGAGCTATCCCAGCCACCCCCTTGTGGGCAAGGTGGAAAGCATCGGTTGGGGCATCGCCCAGGACAATGGCAGCACGGGCGAATTCCTGCTGCCGACTGTGAATCCAACCTTCGAGTGGATTCGCCTTGCCCAGAGAATTCCCGTAAGAATCGAGGTTGAGGATGTGCCGCCACCGGTGATTCTCCGCCTCGGCAGCACGGCGTCGGTGCTGGTGAAGACAGGGACCCACGGCGGGCCTTCAGAGTCAACGCCCCGATGACGACCCGAGGCATGCGATCAACGCTGTTCCAGAGCCTGGGCCCTCTCACCCGCAGCACTCTTGTTCGTGATGGCGTCGCGGGCATCACCCTGGCGGCCCTGGCGATACCGGAGGTGATGGGCTACACCCGAATCTCCCAGACGCCTGTGATCACAGGGCTTTACACCCTGCTGCTGCCGGTGCTGGCCTTTGCAGCCCTGGGCTCCTCCAGGCACCTGGTGGTGGGAGCTGATTCAGCCACCGCGGCGATTCTGGCGGCCACCCTGATCGGTGCGGCGGCTCCTTACTCCCCCGAATACGTGGGCCTCACCGCCCTCACCGCCCTGGTGGTGGCAGTGATGCTCCTGCTCGCCGCCCTGTTCCGGTTGGGCTTCCTGGCGGATTTCCTGTCCCGCAGCGCCCTGATCGGCCTGCTCACCGGTATTGGCCTCCAGGTGGCTGCAGGCGAATTGGGCGGGCTGATCGGTCTGCCGAGACAGGGATCCGGAGCCCTCGAACAGGTGCTGTCGGTGGTTCAGCGCGTCAGCCAGGCCAACGGGCCAGCAACGCTTGTGGCGATCTCGGTCTTCGTGGTGATCCTGGTGGCAAAGAAATGGGCCCCACAACTGCCCGGGGCCCTGATCGCCGTGATCGGAGCCGTCCTGGCGAGCTGGCTGCTGGATTTCCAGAGCCATGGCATCGGTGTGGTGGGAACCGTTCCCAGCGGTCTTCCCCATCTGTCCCTGCCGCCGCTGCAGGGGATTCGCTACGACAAGGTCTTCGCGGCAGCCGGGTCCTGTTTCCTGGTGATCATCGCCCAGAGTGCCGCCACCTCCCGGGCCTATGCCCAGCGCTACCAGGAAACCTTCGTGGAGAACCGGGATCTGATCGGTCTGGCCTGCGCCAATCTAGGCGCCGGCATCAGTGGCACCTTCGTGGTCAACGGCAGCCCCACCAAAACGGAGATGGTGGATGCGGCAGGCGGGCGCAGCCAGATCACCCACCTGACCACCGGGATCGTCGTGCTCTTGGTCCTGTTGTTCCTCACAGGGCCACTGGGTCTTCTACCCAACGTGGTTCTCTCCACAATTGTCTTCCTGATCGGGATCAAACTGATCGACGTGCGGGGTATGGCTGAGCTTTACCGATTGCAGAGAAATGAATTCGTGATCGCTGCCCTCACGGTGCTCAGCGTGGCGCTGGTGGGGGTGATGGAGGGCATCGCCCTGGCGGTGATCCTCTCGCTGATCGACCAGGTGCGCCACACCTATCGGGCCCGCACCTGCCTCTGGACACCCGATGCTGAGCGTCCCGATGGATTCCACCTGCAGACGGTGGCCATTGCGCCGGGTGTGTTTGCCGCTCCTGGAATTCTGGCCTATCGCTTCGAAGCCAACCTCTTCTATGCCAATGCCGATCACTTCAAGGAGGAGATCCTGGCTCTGATTCATCAGAATCAGCCTGCGATCAAGGGCCTGGTGATCGACGCCACCGGCATTGATGACATTGATTATTCTGCTGCAAAAACACTCACTCAGTTGCGTAAAGAGCTGGATGGCCGGGCCTTGAAACTGGCCGTCGTGGTCACCTCCCAGCATCTGATGCACCAGCTGCGCAGGTATGGCCTCGAGAGCGCCACGACCAACTTCCATACCGTGAAAAAAGCAGTGCGTGAACTCTCTGCTGGCCTGGAAACCGTCAATCCAGAACTCAATCTCTGAGAAAAGAGAAGCAGCGGATCACGAGGAGAAGGTTTCTGATCGGATCGCTGCTCATGCTCCCGGAAGTCGGGCTCCAGGCAGGAAGGGTTTGGCCAGGCCGCTGCCAAAGCAGGCGGAGGGAGTGGTCTGTTGCCGCCCTGCACTCGGCTTGCTTCCATGGCCGGTCAGCCCCCGTGGGCCTTCATCCAGCGGCCGTAGCGGCCGGCCAGGGGGGAGGCGCTGAGACCATGGGCCAGGATGCTCAGCAGGATCGTGAACGTCACCACCGACACAAGCTGTCGGCCGTGGGGCAGGGCCGCATCCAGCACCAGCACGGCGAAGACGATGCTCGCCAGCCCACGGGGGCCGAACCAGCCAACGAACAACTTGGTGGGCAGATCCCGGCCCAGTCCGCCCATCACCAGGGCCACCGGCACCATGCGCACCACGGTGAGGCTGAGGACGGCATAGGCCAGGGTGCTCCAGCTGAGCTGGCTCACGGCCACCACGGCCGAGGCGGAACCGAAGGCCACCCAGGTCACCAGGGAGAGGGAGTCCCCCGTTGCTTCGGCAGCCACCAGCTCCTCGGCCTTGCTGCGACCGATGAGGGCGCCGTACAGCAGACCTCCGGTGAAGCAGGCGATGAAACCGCTGCCGCCGAGCTCCTGGGCCACGGCGAAGCAGGTGAACGGCAGGGCGATGGCGAGCAGAGGTTGCCAGTCGTCGCTGATCCAGTGGCGCTCCCGGCAGCGGTCGCGACCCCAGACGGCCGCCAAGGTGATCGTCCCCCCCAGCAGCAGGCCGAGCCCGAGTTGCTGCACAAACAGGACACCCAGAAAGGTGAGGGTTTCGCCTCCAGGAACAGCCTGGCCGGCCATGGCCAGCAGGGCCAGCAGCAGAGGAACGCAGATGCCGTCGTTGAGGCCGCTCTCCACGCTGAGGTCTTCCCGGATCGCCGCAGGCACCAGGGGGTTGGAGACCACCGGTTGCCCCAGGGCCGCATCGGTGGGGGCCAGCACCACCGAAAGGATGGCCACCTCCACCAGCTGGAGATCGGGAAACAGGACGGCTCCCACCACGACCCCCAGCAGGATCGTCAACGGCAGGCCGAGCGCCAGCAGCCGAACGGGCAGGCGGGTGTTCCGCCGCAGCACGGGCAGGTTGGCGTTGGCGGCGTCAGTGAACAGGATCAGGGACAGGGTGAGCTCGGCGATCACCTTCAGGTTCTCCGATGTGGGCCTGATGCTCAGCCAGCCCAGGACGGCCGGGCCCAGCAGCACTCCCAGAACGAGGAACACGAGGGCACCGGACAGGGGAGAACTCCTCAGCCGTGCCGAAACGAGACCGTAGAGATAGACAATGATGGCGATGATCGCCAGGTCGAGATAGCCATCCTTCATTGCTGCATGGCAAATTTGCCGGCATCCAGCCCAGAGCTTTAGCAAACCGACTGCACCCTGGGCGCCATGCCCTTTCAGGCAAGCCAGTACGAACGAGGGTGGCCTCCGAGCTGGTGTCAGAGTCCGACGTGGCTTTGCCCGGAAGGCTGGAGCCCCCTGGCGTCGCCCAAGGTCCTCCAGCACGCCGTCCGACGGCCGCCCCTTGCCGGCCATGGTGGCATCCTCCCCAGAACCACAGACCTCAAGGGAGCAACGCCAGCGGGCGGAAGAGGTGTTGCTATGGGCCCAGCGGCAGGTGCGTCTGCTGCAGACCGACGCCACCGATGAGGAGTGCACCCGCAGGGCTCAGATTCTGCTTCAGATCAACCTTTCCTCCGAGGCCATCGATGGCCTGCAGTCGCTGCGGACCTGCTGGCGCAGCCCACCGTGCCGGAACCCTTCCCCTTCCGGGAGCGACCAGCGAAGGTGGAACTGAGTGTGGAGCGCCGGCGCCAACGCCTTCACGGCCACCAGTGGTCGGGCCGAAGTGAGCTTGGATCTCTACAAGCAGTAGCCTACCAGCCGTCGGCCAAGCGGACTCCGTTTGAGGCGATCGACCGTCGGGAAGGGCGGCGCTCGCGTCGGCGTCACGACCGACCGCCCACCCTGGCGGATCGGTTATTGCGTTGGAGTGGCATCAGCCGCCAGGACCGCCAACGCATTGAGGCGTTGCAGCATCAACGCGATCCGCGGTGGACCTCTCTGGAGACGATTCGGAGCAACCAAGCCGATCGTTTTCAGCATCTCCGCTCGTGTTCGGCCACCTCCCTTAGGGACATACCCTCTGGGTGGCCGGCAGCATCAGTGAGCAGTGATCTTCACCCAGGAGTCTTGAAGAGACTGGGGATAGAGAGTGTTCCATGTAGTGAGCGTTTTTAGCGTGAGCGCTATGCAAGCAGGCCTCTGCCGCACTGTTATGAAAACCAAGGTCGTTGAGCCGATCTGAAAGCATCGTTCTCAGTACCATCCACCACCCTCTCTTCAGTCCTCACGCCCATGGCCAAGGAACGCTTTTTCCTCGAGCTCACCCCTCCAGATGCCACCCTGCACCCCCTGCCCCATGTGGTGATCGTGGGGGGCGGCTTCGCCGGCCTCCGTGCCGCCCACGTCCTGACCGGCAAGCCGGTGCGCGTCACCCTGATCGACAAGCGCAATTTCAACCTCTTCCAACCCCTGCTTTACCAGGTGGCCACAGGCCTGGTAGCGGAGGCCGACGTGGCCTCACCCCTGCGCCAGATGGTGGGCCAGGCCCCCAACATCCAGATCCTGCTGGGGGAAGTCATCGACATCGACCCACAGGCGAAGGAGGTGGTGTTCAATGACCGCCGCCTGGCCTTCGATCACCTGATCCTGGCAACCGGCTCGGGCAGCGCCTACTTCGGCCATGAAGAGTGGCGCGAGCACGCCCCACCGATGAAGATCCTCGAGCACGCCGATGAGGTGCGTCGTCGCCTGTTGACGGCCATCGAGGAGGCCGAGCAGACCCCCGACCCGGAACGCCGCCGCTTCCTGCAGTCCGTGGTGGTGGTGGGGGGCGGCCCCGCGGGCTGCGAGCTGGCCGGCTCGGTGAACGAGATGCTGCGCCACGCGGTGGGGCGCGACTTCAAGCAGCTGGATCCGGCCGACTGCCAGGTGACGTTGGTGGATCCTGGCGACAGGCTGCTGCGGGCCATGCACCCCAGCCTCTCGGAAGCCGCCGGCCGCTACCTGCGCTCCCGCGGTGTGGAGCTGCTGCTGGGGGGTCGGGTGAAAGCCATCGCGCCGGGCCGGGTGACGGTGAGCACCGCCGACGGCGAGCAGACGCTGGAGGCCGCCACCCTCTGCTGGACCGCCGGCGTGCGCGCCTCCCACCTGGGCAAGCTGCTGGCTGAGCGCACCGGGGCTCCGCTCGATCGGGGCGGGCGGTTGATCGTCGAGCCGGATTTCTCCCTCCCTGGCCATCCCGCCATCCGGGTGGTGGGCGACCTCTGCTCCTACAGCCACACCGACGACGGCAAGGCCCTGCCGGGCATGGCGGGCCCGGCGGTGCAGATGGGGGGGTGGGTGGCGGCCGACATCGTGGCCGGCCTGGCGGGCCGCTCCCACGCCCCTTTCCGCTGGAGCGATTTCGGCAGCATGGCCGTGATCGGCCCCCTCTGCGCCGTGGCCGACCTGCGCGGGCTGAGGGTGAGCGGTCCGCTCGGCTGGCTGCTGTGGGGCCTGGCCCACCTGGCCTTCATGCCCGCCAGCGAAAACCGCCTCAGCCTCCTCACCAAATGGCTCTGGGTGATTGCCACCCAGCAGCGGGCCTCGCTGCTGATCACCGGACGCCCCGACCAGCACATGGGGGTGGAGGTGGGCCTGGAGCACCTGGAGCGGGTCGAACCGGTCAGCGATCCCGCCACCCCAGCGGCGGTGGTTCCTCCATCTGATGAAGACGGCTGATCAGCACCACCATCACCGCGGAGATGTAGAACGGGCCAGCCACACTCAGTACCACGCTGATGAGGCTCACGAAAGCGAAATCATTGATGTTGATGACATCGATCTGTTCCGCCTCGAGGCTCTGGTGAGAATCGCTCTTCTCCGGCAGGGCAAAGGATTCGGACTGCTGGTGGTTCACGAATCCGGGCGGATTGATGGTGGCCAGCACGCTCAGCAGTAGGTAGCCCGCCAGCCGCTTCAGGCTTGTCCGGCGACGATTAGGTAGGCGCACCCGCCTCCGTAGTTGGCACCGGGCAGCGCGACCAGGCTGCCCCTCCCTGATCAACCGGCAGAAGGCCCTCAAGGTAAGCCTGTTGAGGCGTGCAGGAGACCATAACGACCCAACCTCAACGGCAGTCACCTGTCCCTCCAACGTTTTGCGACCGAAGGAGGCTGCACCAGCCGCTGACCCCGATGCTGAGTGTAGTCGTAGGCAGTCGTCATGAGCAAGATCTTCAACAGTGAACAGCAAGATCTCATTGGACGCGCGAAGAAGTTCTCGAAACCCTTTCGCATTGATGATGGCGAAAAGTTTCACCTGAAGCAGGTTGATCCTGGTAACACTCTTCAGTTTGGCAAAGAGCACAAGTCTCAAGCCAAAGAAGCCCTTGACATGGGCGTTCAGTTGCTTGCTCAGTTTCAGGACCTTCTCTATGCCCAGGATCGCTGGGCCCTGCTGCTGATCTTCCAGGCAATGGATGCAGCCGGGAAAGACGGCACCATCAAGCATGTGATGAGTGGGGTAAATCCTCAGGGCTGCCAGGTGAGCTCCTTCAAAGCCCCTTCAGCCGTCGATCTCGACCATGACTACCTCTGGCGCAGCAACATCATGCTGCCCGAGCGGGGAAGGATTGGCATTTTCAACCGCAGCTACTACGAAGAGACCCTCGTGGTTCGTGTTCACCCAGAAATGCTTGCCAGGCAGACCCTGCCAAAGGCATTGGTCGACAAGGACATCTGGAAGGATCGCTTCCGCGACATCAGGAACTACGAGCGCTATCTCACCAACAACGGCATCGTGATTCGAAAGTTCTTCCTGCACGTCTCCAAGGAAGAACAGAAAAAGCGCTTCCTTCAACGCCTCGAGAATCCAGACAAGAACTGGAAGTTTTCCGCCAATGACATCCGTGAGCGCGCCTACTGGGATGACTACATGAACGCCTATGAAGAAACCATTCGCCACACAGCGACAGAGCGCGCACCTTGGTACGTTGTGCCTGCTGACAATAAATGGTTCACCCGCGTGGTGGTTGCGGCGGCCATTGTTGAAGCCCTGGATTCATTGGGCCTGCACTACCCAGAAGTTAGCGATGCGGCACGCAAGGACCTGGACAAGGCAAGAGAAGATCTCTTGAATGAGTAAGCTCAAGCCGAACAGGATCCCTGCTCTCTAGACCTTGGTTGTCGAACCTGCCACGGGATGCGTCTCTGGAAGAGGCTGCTGTCGCTGGCTCGCCGCAGCGGACAGGTCGTCGATCTGCTTGCGGAAGGCGGCGTAGGTGGGTGATTCTTCCGCGGCATAGTTGAGGTTCCTGTACAGACCGGTCAGACGGGTGAAGTAGTCCCTGACAGCCGCCTTGTCTTCGAAGTGGTAGCTGCGGTTGATCAGCGCGCAGACCAGCTCGAAGGATCGCTTCTGCCGATCGATCGGGCAGCTGGCATCCACGTCATCAAAGGCGTCCTGCTGCAGGTACACCATGTCGAGAAACTGGGCTTTCTGGTAGAGGATGAAGTCCTCAAGGGTGACACCCTCCTCACCGGTGACCTGGATCATTTGGTTGACGGCATCGCCGCGGCGGAGAAGATCATTCATCGCCTTCACCCGATCGACCCAGTCGGGAGCCACATGGCTGGCGAACCACCCCTCCAGCTGGCCGAAATAGCGCGACCAGGAGAGCAGGATATCCACCGCCGGATAGCAGCGCTTGTAGGCCCGCTCTGCGCTCAGGCCGAGGAAGGCCTTCACCGTGCTGAGGGTCGACTGGGTCACCGGCTCCTCGAAGTTGCCGCCGGCGGGCGACACCGTGCCGATCATCGTGAGACTGCCGACGCTGCCGTCGTTGGTGCGGATGATGCCGGCGCGCTCATACACCCCCTTGATGGAGGAATCCAGATAGGCGGGAAAGGCATCCTCGCCGGGGATCTCCTCGAGACGGCCGGAGGTCTCGCGCATGGCCTGGGCCCAGCGGGAGGTGGAATCGGCGATCAGCAGCACATTGCAGCCCATCTGGCGGTAGTACTCGCCGAGGGTGAGACCGGTATAAATGGAGGCCTCCCGGGCCGCCACGGGCATCGAGGAGGTGTTGCAGATGATGATCGTGCGATCCATCAGGGATCCCCCTGTCTTGGGATCGGTGAGCTTCGGGAATTCGGTGATGGTCTCCACCACCTCCCCCGCCCGCTCGCCGCAGGCCACCACCAGCACCACATCCACATCCGAGTGGCGGGAGATCAGGTTCTGCAGCACGGTCTTGCCAGCACCGAACGGGCCGGGAATGCAGCCGGTGCCACCGCGGGCAATGGGCAGAAAGGTGTCGACGATCCGCTGGGTGGTGATCATCGGCTCCTCGGGATAGAGCCGCTCGCAGTAGCGGTTCTGCAGCAGCAGCTCCGGCAGGGCCCGCCGTACCGGCCAGTCCTGCGCCAGGGTGAGGGAGCGGCTGTGGCCGCTCGCGTCGGTGACCCGGGCCACCACCGTGTCCACCGTGAACGAACCCTGCTGGATCCAGTCCAGGGTGACCTGGCCGGACTGGTCGAAGGGCACCATGATCTTGTGGGTGAAGCGCCCCTCCTGCACCGTGCCGATCACATCGCCGGCCCGCAGGGTTTCGCCCATCCGGGCCGTGGGCTGAAACGACCAGGTCTTCTCGGTGTCGAGGGGGGGCACCGTAGCCCCGCGGGGCAGAAAGGTGCCGTAGCCGGCGGCGAGGCCAGCCAGGGGGTTCTGCAGACCGTCGTACACCTGGGTGAGCAGCCCAGGGCCCAGCTTCACCGAGAGCAGCTCGCCCGTCTGCTCCACGGGATCCCCGATCCCCACCCCCCGGGTGCTCTCGAACACCTGGGCATCGGCGGTGCTGCCATGCACGCGCAGCACCTCGGCCTTGAGCCGCTCCTGTCGCTCCCCCTCCCTGTGCTTCGGAAGGATGTAGAGCACCTCGTTCTTGAGGATCGGCCGCGGCGCCGTTGTCGCCATGGCAATGGTCACCAGGTCGTCCTGAACAGCGACCACACGGGCAGAGTTGAAGGAGTCGTTCATCAGGAGGCGGCGGGGATTTCGGTGACGGTGCCGAGACCGGCGGACACCAGCTGGCGGAAGCGGGCCGTGGCGGCCTGGGCGTCGAAGCTGCACCAGCGCTCCACCAGACTCCAGCGGGCCAGATAGATCATCACGGCTTCGAAATCGAAGTGGTGCCCAAGGGCCACACGGTCGATCTCCTTCCAGATCACCGAGAAATGGAGCCGCTCGAGGTTGATCAGATCGTCGGCCTCCAGCAGTCGCGCGGTCTCGACGATCCACGGAAACACCGCCTCCAGCCGGAAGGTGGGCTCCTTCCAGTGGCGCTCGATCGTGGCCACCCAGGGGCCGAATCCCCATGGCTGGCCCAGGGGCGGATCCACCTCCCCCCGATGGCGGCGCCTCAGGGCCGCCAGCACGGTGCGCAGATCGAGGCGATGGCTCACCAGGTGACGCAGCAGGGGATTGGTGACCTCAGAAAAGAAGGCCCGGGTCTCCTCCAGCAGGCGGGCATCGCTGGGGCCGCCGTCCGGATCCTGGGGCCGCATCGACTGGGAGAGGATGCTGATGGCCAGGTCAAGGCTGCGACGGTCATCGTCTTCCAGCTGAGTGAGCCGTCTCTCCAGCTTCAGCCGGGAGATCGCCGGAGAGCGGGCCTCGAACAGGCCGCCGAGGGGCGGCAGGCTGGCCATCAGGGTGGTGTACCGGGGGGTCATTTCACGACGCCCTCCAGCAGCGCCCGGAAGCGGGGCTGCAGATGCTCGAGGATGGCCTCGGCCACGGCCCTGTCGGTGAGATCCAGCACCACGTCGCGATCCTCCAGCCGCACACGCATCCCCGCCTCGCCGTCCCGCGCCACACCGAAACTGATCCCATCCCGCAGCATGGAGCGGGAAATCAGCTGTACGAAGTGGGTGAGCACCCCCTTCTCCAGCTCCTCGGGGTTCTGACTGAGTTCGGCCAGGCCGGCCACATGGAGCGGCAGCAGCACCTCCATCTGCTCGGAGCGGTCCGCCTCCGGCCGCACCCGGCCCACCACCTCCAGGATCATCTTTTCGAGAATCTCCTGCTTCTGCTGCTCCTCCCCCACCAGCTGCCTCACCTCACCACGGAAGCGCTCCATCAGGCGGGTCTTCATGGCCAGCACCGCATCCCGCAGAGCCAGCTCCAGGGCGTGACGGCCGGAGGTCTGCAGATTCTCGGCCTCCTGGCGGGCCTCCGCCAGGATCTGGTCAGCCTGCTGCCTAGCCTGGTCCACGGTGCGCTGGGCTTCCTGCCGCGCCTCCGCCACCATCTGATCGGCCTGGCTGCGGCCCGCCTCCACCCCCTGATCGCGCAGCCGGGCGATCAGCTGCTCCACTCCGGCGGCCACCTGAGCGGGGGTCTCCTGGCGACTGGATCCTGATCTGGGCATGGGATGACTCCTGCAGCGGTGTGGCTGGGGGACGAGATGAACGAACGGCCCTAGGTGGCCGGGATGCCGCCGGCGGCCACCAGGGCGAACACGAAGGCGAACACCGCGAAGCCCTCCACGATCGCCGCCGGGGCAAGCGCGAGGCCGAAGATCTCAGGCTTCGACTTCGAGCCCGCGATCGCCGAGGCACAGCACAGACCCTGATAGATCGCGGCCACCAGGAACGCGACCCCGGCCAGCACGCCGATGCCGAAGAGGCCTCCGGCATTCCCAGGACTGACCGGGCGGTTGAGAATGAACATCACCACGATGCCGTAGATCGACATCGAGGAAGGCAGGGCCGACAGACCGACGAAGCGCCCATAGCCACTGTTCACTTCCATCATCGCGCCGATGGCGGCCTGGCCGGCGATGGTGCAGCCGATGGCCGCTCCCATGGCGCCGAGGGCAACCGGTGCGTAGATACCGATCCAGCCAAGCACCAGGAGAGAAAATTGGTCGTTCAAGAAACAGGCTCCTTTTTAACGAAGGGTTGAAAGGGATACCCCTCCTCGGAAAGGCTCCAATTGAAGAATTCGATGAAGTTCAGGCGCAGGCCATGCACAAATCCACTGATGATTGCCAGCAACAGGTTGATACCGTGACCAAGCAGCAGAATCAGAATGGCAATCGGTAGACCCAATGGTACGTCTGAGTGATAGATCTGCGCAGCAAGTTGATTGAACGTAACCGCCAGAGATGCGCTGGCCAAGCCCAAGGCAAAGAGCCTCAGGTAGCTCATCACATCGCCGAACAGCTTGGAGATGTTGGTCAGTGATCCCAGACCATCAACAAGACGCAGGATCAGATCAGCCGGATGGGCGATCGGCCGCTCGCTGCTCAGCAGAAGAATGGTGAGCAACCCACCGGCCCCCAGCCCCACACCCACATTCCCCGCCCAGGCCGTGCCCGCTCCGAGATAGACCACGAGCCCGGCAAGGATCACCGCCATCCAGCCGATCGGTTTCGCCCTGGCCGCCACGCCAGGGCCGCGGATGGCCACGATGCCGTTGGCGAGCAGCAGGTGAAGGCAGCCCACCACGAGCGAGACCTTCATCATTGCGTCGTAGTCATTCAGGTTCAGGAGATTCAGCCGCGCCAGAGGCGATGCCGCCGGGGGCTCAATGCCGAAATAGCTTCCCGCCAGCACGCCATAGAGCAGCGCAAAGCTGAGCCCCACAACCGCCACGATGCGGAAGTGTCGCCCTCCCGGGCTGCGCCCCATCCCCTTCCAAAGCAGGCCCACCAGCACAGCCAGCACAAGGGCGTAGCCGGCATCGGCCAGGATCATGGCGAAGAAGATGGCAAAGGAGAAAAGGACCACGATCGAAGGGTCCCAGTCGCGATAGCCGGGGGTTTCGTAGAAGGTCACCAGGTCCTGACCTCCGGTCAGGGTGACCGGATTGGACAGGAGCGTGGGTGGTGCATCCTTCGGTTCGGGCTTCTCCGCCAGGAAGGCCAGACCGTGCTGCTGTGCGAACGCATCGAGACGGGCAAGATCGCGCCTGGGCAACCAGCCCTGGAGCTGCAGCAGGGTGCCGTCGTCTTGAGTCATGCCACTGGCCTGGGCGCGGGCCTGGGAGTCTTCGGCTCGGGCCAGGTGCCGCGACAGCAGGAAGATCCAGCGGCTCAGGGCTTCATGGTCCGCCTCCACCTCCTCGAGGGCTGTGCGGGCTGCATCCAGTTGCCGCCGCACCACGGCGGTGGGCTCGGAGCCGACATGGGAGCGGGGCACGGGCAGGGCCTCCGGATCGGGCTCCGAAGAGGCGATCAGGGCAAAGTAGAGGTGGCGGGGGCTTGCGTAGAGAAGCTGAAACGGCACCTCCAGGCTGGCCAGGGCCTCGCGGAACGGCTTGGCCTTCGGATGGGGCACCCGATAGAACCAGAGGCGTTGTCCGCCCAGCTGATCGAGGTCGGGCAGGGCCACATCACCCCAGGGCTCGAGCTCCCGCAGCCGGGCCTCCAGGGCCAGGAGCCGATCCTCGGCCTCCCGCTGGCGCTGTCGTGTGGCCAGGGCCTCGGCAATGAGGCGATCGAAATCGAAGTCGGCATCCACGCGGGTCTGATGGCGCCGCCGCCGCACGTCACTCAGGTAACGCAGCGCCTGCCGCGCCTCCTCGATCGGCCGGGCCGTGACGAAGGTGCCCTCTTCCGGAGGCGCCGCCAGGGGGATCAGGTGCACGCAGCCCAGCCGCTGCAGCCCATCGATCAGGTTGTCCTTGTCGGCAGAGAGGCCGACAACGGTGACGCGCGCCAAGGGGACAATGCTCATCGGCTCAGCACCTTCTCCTTCTTGCGCTTGGCGATCTTGGAGTTCACCACTCCGGCCCGCTCGGCGTCGGCGAGGTAGATCGTGATCGTTTTGATCGTGCCGCGGGTGCGGGGGATCAGCACCTTGTCGAACAGGTTGAACCGCTGGGTCACCGTGCGCTCAGCCTCCCGCAGCCGCTCGAGCCGCTGCTCAGCCACCTGAAGTTCGATCCTGGTGCGCAGAGCGTCCTTGAGACACTCCACCACCCGGTCGACCCAGAAGGGCAGGGAGAGCAGGCCGTAATCCGCCACCGCCACGCTCACCCGGTCCACCCTGGGCAGGCGGGTACCCATCAGGTTCTCCTCCCCCACCTGCACGTCGGTGAGGCAGACGAGGCCATCGAGCAGGATCTCCGGGTGGGCGAGCATCGGGCAGACCCTGCCCACCTCGTCCTCCAGGGAGCGGAGCCGCTCCACAAGGGCCTTCACCGACTGGCTGGCCTGATCACGCTCGGCACTGAGCTGCCGCCGCTTGAGATCGAGGGAGGGAAGAACATCGTGGTAGGTCTTCAACAGGCCCTTCTGGCGCGTCAGCGAGGCCTTGGTCAGGGAAAGCCTGCTCATGGCTTCTGCGCCTGCCTGGGGAAATACTTGTCGATGAGGGGCTGCTTCATCAGCAGCTCCTCGGGCTCGAAGCATTCCGCCATCGTCTGCCAGGCCAGATCGAGAGCAGCTTCAAGGGGAAGATCCACATTGATGTCCATGAAGCGCGTACGGAACAGCTCACCGAACTTGATCAGTTTGGTATCGAACTCGGAGAGCTCAAAGGCCATGGCCTGCTTCTGCTGGGCATCCCTGGCACCGGAATAGAGGCGAATGGTGGTGTTCATCACCTGATTGTGATCTTCCCGCGTCACCTTGCCGATCACGTTCTGCTTGAGACGTGACAACGATCCGAAGGGATCAATCATTCCATCATGAAGGTAGAACTGGCCCTCCGTGATGTAGCCGGTGTTGTCGGGAACCGGATGGGTGACATCGTCGCCGGGCATGGTGGTGACCGTAAGCACGGTGACCGATCCACCCTGGGCGTAATCGGCGGCTTTCTCGTAGCGACGGGCCAGCTGGGAATAGAGGTTGCCGGGGTAGCCGCGGTTGGCCGGCACCTGATCCATGGCGATGCTGATCTCCTTGAGGGAATCGGCGTACGCGGTCATGTCCGTGAGCAGCACAAGCACCCGCTTGCCCTCCTCCACCGCGAAACGTTCCGCCACCGCCAGGGCCATGTCAGGAATCAACGTGCGCTCCACAACGGGATCGGAAGCGAGATTCACGAACATCACCGTACGTGGGAAGACGCCAGCCTCCTCGAAGGTCTTGCGGAAGGAATAGTAATCATCGAAAATCAGCCCAAGCCCGCCGAACACAACCACGTCGGCATCGGCCTGAATACCGATCCGGGCAAGGAAGTTGTTAAAGGGTTCACCGGAAACAGAGAAGATAGGAATCTTCTGACTTTCCACCAGGCAGTTATAGATATCGATCATCGGCACATTGGTGCGGATCATCTTTGAGGCCAGGATGCGACGCATCGGATTGACCGAAGGGCCGCCGATCGCAACGCAGGCATCCTCCGAAAGGCTTGGGCCGCCATCGATCGGCTCGCCCGTGCCACGGAACACCCGGCCCAGAATGTTGCCTGAATAGGTGACGGTCATCGGGTGTCCGAGGAAGCGCACCTGGGAGTCGGTGGAGACACCCTTGGTGCCCTGGAACACCTGCAGGGCCACAACCGTCTCCCGCAGCTCGATCACCTGGGCCAGAGACAACCTGCCATCCGCACCCTGCACCACCGCCAGGTCGTTGAAGCGAGGGGCTGTCTCGCCATCGTGACCACCTGGCGGTACCTCGACCCGGATGATGTCACCGACGATCTCAAGGATCTTGGAGTAGCTGATCAGTATGCTCATCTCAGAGCGGACGCCAGAGCAAGCGAATGAAGCTCAATCATTTATCTCCGAAACTCACGCACGCTAGAAAATTATAGACCTAAAGAGATCAAGAACGGTCGGATTTAGAGCATCTTAACGAGTTGAGACAATCTGCGGGCGGAAGGCGAAGAGGCCGAAAGCCACACGAAGCTCAGGGCCAGTGGATGCGGTAGAGCAGAACCTGATGATCATGAGATACGCGCTGAAAAGCCATCATCAGGCCCTCAGCCCTGCGAAGGTCCATCCAACCCCTGGGGATGTGGCTGAGACTACGGAGCGGGAGCCCATCGCAAACGCCCCAGCCTTGTTCTCCGCCGGTCTGCGGGTAGCGCTCAGTCAACAGGCGGGCGCAGGAACGTGAGCAGCAGTGTCTGTTGACGTCCCGTCGTGCCAGCCAGGGGTAGGACGGGCCTGAATGGCTCGGAAAGCGCTCCAGGCCGAGCATGGTGAATCAAGAATCGCGGTCTCTGCAGTTCGCAGTGTCTGCAGTTCACGGTGTTCATCAACCTGACCATGGCCCTGACGGGAGCAATCGCCTCCTGGATCTGCAATGCCCAGGCTCTGGCTCTGGCTCTGGCTCTGGCTCTGGATGGTTTGGTTTCAGGGTTGAATGCACTGATGATTCTCGTGGCAGCACGGCTGAGCAGCCAGCTGTTGCGACCACCGGAGTGCCGCTATCCTTTCGGCTACTGGGCACTGGAAACCCTCTACACGGGGGTCGATCACTCCTTCTGCAGGGAATTCTCGTGTTCGCCTCGATCAGCTCGATCGACAGGATTCTCGACCACCTCCATGGCGCCAGCGTCGCGGCGGCAGGCAAAGCCAGCTGCTGGCCATGGGAAGGCGGGCCACGCTGGTAGGGACAGCCCTCAGTGCCGGCCTGGGAATGGCCTTTGCCATCACCCCCCTTCTGCAGGGAACGCCTCTGGCGGGGATGGTGCCGGTGAGTGATGCCTGGATCGTCCTGCTGTTGTGTGGGTTGTTGGTGGTGAAACCACTGCGGAGCCTCAGGGATGCGGTGCGTGAGCTGGCTGGCGTGGCCGCCCATTCCACAGTCCGACAGGCCGTTCACACCATGGCCAGGCAGGTGCTGGAATCGCAGCACATCCGGTTGGTTGACGATGCCGTGTTCAGCTCAGGTCGGGCGGTTCTGGGAGTGCTGTACATCGATCCCAGCACAGCTCTGTCGGCGTTGGATGTGGATCTGCTGCGGGATCGGCTGGAGCGGACGTGTCGTCAATGCTTTGAGAATCTTGCCCTCGAGCTGGTGCTGACCTGTGGTGATCCTCTATGAGAGGTGGTACTGAGGGGTCTCCACGGCAGTTCTGGCCAGTGGGTTGACCCACGGCAGACGATGAGAATCCCAGAATCCTTCAGAATCACCAGCCCAGCAGAAGAAGACACAGAAGGCTGCCAGTAGCGATCGAGCTGTCTGCGTGTTCGTCAACGATGCCGTGGACAGGGAATGCCTGAAGCAGCTCTCCGCCCATGGCACTGAATTGCTTGCCCTGCGCTGCACAGGTTTCAGCAATGTGGATCTCTCTGCAGCCCGTGGTCTTGGGATCACGGTCACCCGTGTTCCCATCTGCCCTTCATGCACAATAGCGGAACATGCTGTGGCCTTGCTGCTTGCGCTGAACCGCAGAATCCACCGCGCTTTCAACCGCGTGAGAGAGCTGAATTTCTCACTTCAGGGGCTGGTCGGATTTGATCTGAACAAAAAGATTGTAGGAATTGTAGGAACCGGCAAGATCGGGCGAATCGTTGCTCGCATTTGACGTGGCTTCGGCATGGGCAGCTCAAGAAGGGGTCACCTACGTGGACCGCTCACCCTGGCAAGCCTCAGCGATGTAATTTCTCTCCACATTCCGCTGACTCCGGAAACGCACCACATGATTCATTCGTCGCGAACAATCGAGTGCATGAAACCTGGTGTGATCCTGGTGAATGTGAGTCGAGGGGCACTCATCGATACAGCGGCCTTGATCGAAGCTCTGAAATCCGGTCATCTTGGTGGCGTTGCACCTGACATCTACGAAGAGGAGGAAAGGGTGTTCTTCGAGTATCTTTCCGGAACCGTGCTGCAGGATGATCTTCTGGCCCGAATGCTGACCTTTCCGAATGTGCTGATCACGGCCCATCAGGCCTTTCTCACCCACGAAGCTCTGATGGACATCGCTCGCGCACCACTGGGGTAAATCTTCGGGCTCTTCACGAAGGACAACCCTTCGTGGAAGGCTCTGTGCTCACGTGATTCGTGCAGACTGATGCCATGGATGAATCCACCCAAGGTCGCAGCCACCCGATCGGCGCCACGTTGGAGCAGGGGGGTGCCAATTTCTGCCTGTTTTCGAGAACGGCAACGGCTGTGGACCTTCTGCTGTTCGACGGGATGAACGACACGCGGCCGTCCCGGGTCGTCAGGCTCGATCCCCTGACCAATCGCACTTACCACTATTGGCATGGCTTCGTGCCCGGTGTGGAGGCGGGTCAGGTGTATGGCTACCGGGTCCATGGTCCCTGGGACCCTTCGCGCGGCTTGTACTTTGATCCCTCCAGGGTGTTACTCGATCCCTATGGAAGGGCTGTGGCGATTCCGGAGGGATCCGGAGCCATGAAAAGTGTCGTCGTCGACCCAGGAGCCTACGACTGGCAGGGTGATGAGGCTCTGCGCCATCCCTGTGCCCGCACGATCATCTATGAAATGCATGTGCGGGGATTCACCGCCCATCCAAGTTCCGGAATTCCCCAGGAGCGGCGGGGGACCTATGCTGGCCTGATCGAGAAGATTCCCTATCTGCAGGATCTCGGCATCACAGCCGTGGAGTTGTTGCCGGTTTTTGCCTTCGATCGTCAGGCCGCCCCCTCAGGCCATGGGAACTACTGGGGCTACCAGCCCCTGGGATTCTTCGCGCCCCATCCGGGCTACAGCTGCGGGGAAGCCCCCCTGGCCACTGTCGATGAATTCCGGGACATGGTGAAAGCCCTGCATCGTGCAGGGATTGAGGTGGTCCTCGATGTGGTGTTCAACCACACGGCAGAGGGAGGTGTGGATGGGCCCACCTTCTGCTTCCGGGGCATCGACAATCCAAATTACTATCTTCTCAAGGAAGAGGGCAGTCAATACGCCGATTATTCAGGCTGTGGAAATACCTTGAATGCCAACCACCCTGTTGTGCGACGGATGATAGTTGACAGTCTCCGGTACTGGGTTGCGGAGATGCATGTGGACGGCTTTCGTTTTGATCTGGCCTCCATCCTCGCCCGCGATTCAGCAGGCCATGTACTTCCCAATCCCCCCGTTCTCTGGGACATCGAATCGGATCCGCTGCTGGCGGGAACCAAACTGATCGCTGAAGCCTGGGATGCCGCAGGGCTCTATCAGGTGGGCAGTTTCGTCGGCGACAGCTGGCGCGAGTGGAACGGACGCTTTCGCGACGATGCCCGTGACTTCTTTCGCAGTGCACCAGGGTCCCTGGGCAGGTTCGCTGATCGCCTGATCGGCAGTCCTCAGATCTATGGACACAAGGAACGGGAAGCGGAGCAGAGCATCAATTTCGTGACCTGTCACGATGGATTCACCCTCAACGATCTGGTTTCCTACAACCACAAGCATAATGAGGCCAATGGGGAACAGAATCGCGACGGCTGCGACGACAACCGTAGCTGGAACTGTGGCGTGGAAGGACCTAGCGATGATCCAGCCGTGGAGAGCCTGCGCAGCCGGCAGATCCGGAACTTCTTCGCTGTCACCCTGCTTTCTCTGGGTATCCCAATGCTGCTGATGGGCGATGAGGTCAGACGCTCCCAGCATGGCAACAACAACACCTATGGGATGGATAATGCCTCGAACTGGTTCGACTGGACCCTGCTTGAACAGCATGCCGATCTGCATCGTTTTGTGAAACTGATGATCAGCCGCCGATTGCTACGAGACCTTCACTCGGAACAGCAACGAACAAGCCTGAATATTCTGATCCGTGATGCCACCAAGGCCTGGCATGGCAATCGTCTCAACAACCCCGACTGGGGAGAGAACTCACACAGCATTGGTCTCACAATTCAGCTCAAGCGTGAAAACACCTGGCTTCACCTGATCCTGAATAGCTATTGGAAGCCTCTTGACTTCGAGCTTCCCTTGATCGGCGCAAATACTGTCACACCTTGGCGGCGCTGGTTGGACACATCGCTCGCTTCTCCAAACGATATTGTGCCTTGGGAGATGGCCCCGTCACACAGAGGGAACACATACGCGGCCGCAGAACGATCAGTTGTAGTTCTTTATACGACTGGATGAGGCATGCAACTGCCTCCTCCAGTTCGGCCAGCAGGGCATCGTCGTGTTCACCGATGCCTCCGGTGAGGGCGATCACATCCTCACCTCCGAGGCTAGCCGCCATGAACCACGCGGTGGGCCACCAGAAGCAGATCGACCTGCAGACTCTCCAGCGCTGCGGGCAGCCACCCTTCAATCACCTGCTCCAAAGCGCCGACCCCACGACTGTCCTCACCGATTGCCGCTGCGGCACCGTCGCCGTCCTGGTCGCCGGGGTGCCAGGGGCGCTGATCACGCCTGAGGCAGGCTCCATCAGGAGTGAACACGGCAGCCTTGAGGCTGGAGCTGCCCGCATTGAGAACCAGGACCGCTACATCTCCCGCAGGAATCTGGCCAGCCATGCCTAGGTCGCGACCGGCAGGGTCCAACGCCAGTCGGTGACCTCCGGTGCATCCATTCCGTGGGTATGGGCGTACTCACGGTGCCGCAGAATCGCCTCCTTCATGCGTTCCTTGAGGTGGGCGGCACGGGAGCCGAGCGACGGAACACGATCGATCACATCCATCACCAGATTGAAGCGATCGATCTGGTTGTTCATCGCCAGCTCGAGAGGTGTATTGATGTTGCCCTTTTCCTTGTAGCCGCGCACGTGGAAATTGGAGTGGTTCGTTCGGCGGTAAGTGAGGCGGTGAATCAGCCACGGATAGCCGTGGAAGTTGAAGATCACCGGCTTGTCGGTGGTGAAGATCGTATCGAAATCGCGATCCGTTAAGCCATGGGGATGTTCCGTGGGCTGGGTGAGGGCAAACAACTTGACCACATTGACAACCCGGATCTTGAGTTGCGGAATCTCAAGGCGGAGAATCTCCACGGCGGCCAGGGTCTCCTTCGAGGGAATGTCGCCGGCGCAGGCCATCACCACATCCGGATCATCAGGCTCAGTTCCGCAGTCGTCGTTGCTGGCCCAGCGCACGATGCCGATGCCCTTGGCCACATGGACACGGGCTTGCTCCAGGGTGAGATACTGGAGGTGCTTCTGCTTGTCGGACACGATGATGTTGCACACGTTCGGCTCCACCAGGGCCTCCTCCGCCACGGCCAGCAGGCAGTTGGCATCAGGCGGCAGATAGACCCGAACCACTTCACCGCTCTTGTTGCCGGCCAGGTCGATGAAACCCGGGTCCTGGTGGGTGAAGCCGTTGTGGTCCTGCCGCCAGACGGTGGAAGAAATCAGGCAGTTCCAGGCACCGATCGGTGCCCGCCATTTGGCGTGCAGGTTGCAGGATTCCAGCCACTTGGCGTGCTGGTTGAACATCGAGGCGATCACATGCGCAAAGGCTTCGTAGGTGTGGAAGAAGCCATAGCGTCCCGTCAGCAGATAGCCCTCCATCATTCCCACCAGGGTGTGTTCGGAGAGCATCTCCACCACCCGTCCGCTGCGGGCGAGTTCGCCGCCACCGGCATCTTCCGGCAGAAGGTCTTCCATCCAGACTTTCTTGCTCACCTCATAGATCGCCTGGAGGCGGTTGGAGGCGGTTTCGTCAGGGCCGAACACCCGCAGGGAGTCGGGGTTGCGGGCGATCGTGTCACGCAGCAGGGCTCCGAGAACGGCCGTGTTCTCGTACTCCTTCTGACCCGGCTGCTCCACCGGCACGGCATAAGCCTCGATCGGCGCCAACCGCAAGCTGCGGCGCAGTTGGCCGCCGTTGGCATGGGGGCTTGAGCCCATGCGGCGATCACCCCGGGGGGACAGGGTCTGCAGATCGGAGAGGAGCGTTCCGTTGGCATCGAACAACTCCTCGGGCTTGTAACTCCGCAGCCAGCTCTCCAGCATGGCCAGCTGTTCCGGATCCTTGTTCGGCGCCGCCAGGGGCACCTGGTGAGACCGCCAGAAGCCTTCCAGTTTCTTGCCCTGGCATTCCTGCGGACCGGTCCAGCCCTTGGGGGAGCGAAGCACGATCATGGGCCAGGCTGGTCGCAGGGCCTGAGCGGATGTGCGGCATTCGTTCTGTATCCGCTGGATCGTCTCAATGGCCTGATCCATGGCGGCGGCCATGGCACGATGCATCGCCATGGGCTCACTGCCCTCCACGAAGATCGGCTCCCAGCCGTATCCCCGCATCAGGCTGGCCAGCTCTTCGTGGGGGATGCGGGCCAGCAGGGTGGGGTTGGCGATCTTGTAGCCGTTCAGGTGCAACACCGGCAGCACGGCGCCATCACTGATCGGGTTGAGGAACTTATTGATGTGCCAGGAGGTAGCCAGGGGTCCGGTTTCGGCTTCGCCGTCCCCAACGCAGGCCAGGGAGATCAGATTGGGATTGTCGAACACCGCGCCGCAGGCGTGCGACAGCACATAGCCCAGCTCACCACCTTCGTGGATCGAGCCTGGAGTTTCGGGGGTGCAGTGTGAACCGATATGGCCCGGGAAGGAAAACTGCTTGAAGAAGCGCCGCATTCCCTCGGCATCCTGAGATTTATCGGGATAAATCTCGCTGTAGCTTCCATCGAGGTAGGTGGGCCCCAGCACCCCGGGGGCGCCGTGGCCGGGCCCGGAGAGGTAGATCATCTCCAGATCCCGCTCGCGGATCACCCTGTTGGCGTGGGCCCAGATGAAGGCCTGGCCTGGACTCGAACCCCAGTGGCCCAGCAACCGGTTCTTGATGTGCTCCGGCCGCAGCGGTTCAGCGAGCAGGGGATTCTCCTGCAGGTAGATCATCCCCACCGCCAGGTAGCTGGCGGCCCGCCACCAGCGGTCGATCAGCTGAAGCTCTTCCTCGCGAACAGTATCCATCGGTGCGTCTCCCCCGGTTCAGAAAAGTGTCTCACAACAGTTTCTCACTCCCCCCAGACCGTACGGCGCACGCTGGCTGCAGTGGATACATCAAGGTGAACCCTTGATTCGGCATCCCTTTGACAACTCACTCTTCAGTTGAGGTTACAGCCAGGATTCAGTTCTCAGCACCGTCGATCAACTATGCACCCTACCACTTTCATCCACTCCAACGAGGACTTTCAAGGGCGCAAGTGACCGAGGAGCCTGACTGCCCGGCACACCTCAGCTGAGACGGTCACGCGACAGCCAGCGGCTGGGACTTGCGTGGCCGTGGCGGCAGGTCAAGGTGCGTGAACCATGGCTCTTTCTGCCGTCGCCGCACGCCGTGGCTGGGAATGCAGGCCCCCAGATCCCGCAGTGGGATGGGTGCCCAGGCCGGCAAGGCTTTGGCCGTATGGGCCACGCACTGCTGCAGCCACTTCAGGCCGAGCCGCACAAAGATCAGGCCCCGCCGCCAGTGGGGGTCGACGGGGCGGCGTTCGCCGGCCAGGCTCACCGCATAACCCTGCAGACTGCCGGCCAGCCCAGCGATCACCACCACCAGCAGCCGATCAATGCGCTGCGGTTCGCGCAGACCGCGGCTCTCCAGCTTGAAGAGGCCGGATTTCTGATCACGCAACAGCTACTCGCAGCAGAATCGCTGGCCGTAGCTCCAGACCAGTCCAAGCTGGGTTCTGCGTTGCTGACCAGATACCAGGGATCTGCTCACACCCACCGCCACGATCACCTGATGGTCGCTACCGACACCTAACTGACAATTTTAGCCCTGGATGACGTGGCCATCGGTTGTCATGAGGTGACTTTCTGGATCAGTGAAACTGCGCAGGGTTGGCTTGGTTGGTGTGCCGTCAGTCTTCCTGGCCAGGCCCCGCCTGGGCATGGCGTCAGCCGCCAGCGGGTTCAGATCCGCTGCCGCTGCAGCGGCCTCTCGGGCAGCCGTGGCTTTGTCCATGGCCTCTTCTGCTTCCTCCTGGCGCCGACGCGCAGTTGCTGCTGCGGTTTCCGCTTCCATCTCCTGGCGGGCCTGACGGATCCTGGCCAGCCGGTCCTGACGCCGCCGCAGTTCATCGGGCAGATCACTGCCGCGGTTGCCCTTGCCATAGCGCCGATCCTCCTGGGCATCGAGGATCTCGACCTTCTGGCAAAGCCGCAGGATCTGGACAAACAGATCGCTCAACGCGTCGAGATTGCGGTGGCGGAACTCACTGATCCGGCTGTGGTCCGGCTACTTGTTACCGGTCAGCACCCGGAACGCCAGGTCCTCGTAGCAGGCCCGCTCGATCTAGTGCCTCCGGCACGCTGGCCTGCGGCCAGGCAGGCGGGAGGAGACGATGCCCACGCATAGGCGTAGAGCAGAAGCATCGTCAACCGCTTCGCGGAAAACTTCGTCTGCATCCGCGGATCAAACCCTTTCTCCCCACGGGGATCCTTGGCCTGAGCAGGAAGCAGGACCTGTGAGAGAACCAGCTCATCCACCAGATCCAGCAGGAAATACACCTGGTGGTCATCCGAAAGCCAATCGCTGGGTGATGGCGGCAGCAGGGTGGTCTGCTCCGCCTACCGGGGACGGAAGGACTTGAGCTTCTGCAAGCCCCATTCTTTCAGCCAGAACTATTGCAGCCACTGGAATCTGGGCAGACTTGGGGGCGTCTGTGGAGAGCGTGTTGGCAGTCAATGCGCGACAGGCTTCCAGCTAGGATTGGGATGAGTAGGAAGAACTGGTGTTGCGGTATTCAAAGATTTCTATGGGTGCAATCCGAATGGTAATGTGCATGGTATGCACTCCCATAGACTGAATCGCATTGAAGATGCGTTGATCAATATTGTCTATGCTTCCCTGATCCTTAATGAATTCTTCATTAGCTGCGCCGACAATATTCACATAAGCTACACCATTAAGGAGACTCTGGAAAACCCCACCACCCTGCGCGAGAATGGCCTTGTGATCCCAACCGTTTACAGGCTTCATGGGCGTCAAGCAGTTCGGTTTTGGTGATTACGAGCAGTCCACAGCCAAAAAGCGGACCCGGC
>NZ_VNWP01000011.1 GCF_014224355.1 Synechococcus sp. BSA11S
CCGAGCCCCAGCTCAGGGCCAAGACGCTGCTGGAGCGGCTGATCGATCACAACCCGGAGCGCTACAGCCCACGCCACCTGCGCACCCTGCAGCGGCGCCTGCGCGGTTACCGGCTGCAATGGATCGAGAACGAGATGGCCGCTCTGGCGGTGGCCGGGCCTCCAAGCCTGCAGGAAGGTGAAAGCGTGCAGAAGCCAGTGTTACCAGGCGTCAATTGAAATGGGTAACAAGTTGTTGATGCAAAGCGACCGGACAACTTCATTGTCGGCGAACAGTCGATCCGCCAGTGCCGCCAAACCGCCTGAACGGAATCGTGCCAGCCACTTGCGGGCGGTGCGTTCACTGATGCCGTGATCCGCAGCCAGATGAACGTGGCTCCTGCCCTCATCGAGATGCTGCCGGATCAGGCGTTCCTGACCAATCGGTGTCAGGCGGGCATTGGGGTGTGTATGCATGGTCTGAGGTCCAGGGCTGTTGGGTCGCACCACAACCCTGTCGGCCTCACACCCTGTCAGCCGGAACAACCTGGTGGCACTACACACCTAGCCGGTCTTTGAATGACAGCGCCTGTTGACCGAAGAACGAACAGATAAATGCAATCAGGAAGCCAGAGAAATTGGCAACGCTGTCGCCTACATTAAGGCTGATGAGTGCTGCAAGAATAGTGGCATGGATCCCGGTAGCGAACAGGCCTACCGCGCTGAATCTGCCCAGCCGTGAAAAGGTATTCAAGTCTCAAAAATATCGCTCACGATGAACCATGGTCGCCGTTTTGACTCCATGTAGGTGCGTCCAAGATACTCTCCAATGATCCCGATTCCGATCAACTGGAGCCCGCCAAGAAGGGTGACAGCTGCGAACAGGGAAGTGTAGCCAGGCGTTTCAATTCCAAAGAGAAGCGCCCTCACGACCGAAGTCATTCCAACGAAAAAGGCTGCAATGGTTACGATAAGGCCGACATAGCTCCAGATTCTCAATGGTGCTGTTGAGAAGCTGAAGATTCCGTCCAAGGCGTAGTTCCAGAGTTTCCATTGGTTCCATTTCCCTTTGCCGGCAGAGCGTTCCTGTCTTTTGTAATAAATCTCTTTTCTCCGAAAGCCTGCCCAGGCAAAGAAGCCTTTTGAGAACCTCACCCGTTCTTCGCAAGCCAGGATCGCAGTGACCACCTTTCGATCCAGAAGCCTAAAATCACTGGCGTTCAGTTGAATGTCAAGCTTGGAGAGTGAGAGAAATATCCGATAGAAGGATTTAGCGGTGAATCGTTTGATCCAGTTATCGTTGGAGCGATCACTTCTGACCGCGCTGACGATCTCATAGCCATCGAGCCACGAGGCAATCATGTCTGGAAACACCTCAGGTGGATCTTGTAAGTCAGCATCAATGGTGATGCATGCATCACCTGAACAATAGTGCAGTCCTGCCAGCAGTGCCGACTCTTTGCCGAAGTTTCGAGAGAAGCAGATGATCTTCCCGGAGGCCCAGTCTTGGCTTTGAATCAGGATCCTTTTTGCGCTTTCGACAGTCTGATCCTTGCTGCCATCATCAATGATGATAATTTCGAATTTCAGATTCGGTCTTGACTCGAGAGTGTATCTGGCCTGCTTGCGGATCTCTTTGAACAGAGTCTCTAGGCAATCTTCCTCGTTGAAGCATGGAATCACCAGGGAAATCGATGGGTTTTGCTGACTGCTTTGGGGCATGGAGTGCTCAATCCCAGCCTGACTTGTTCTGTCGGCAAAAGTGCTCATGATCTCCAGAAGGGCGTTCATGCCTCTTGCAATTTTCATGTTAACGCATCAGTGTGGCCCTGTCTGATGCCTTCATGGTGTGGAGCCTGATCACGTTGGGGTGATCCCTCTAAGGCGTGTTCCACACGAATCGCGAAGACGCCGCGTAATTCCAGACAAACACCACGAGGATGCCGGCCAGTTGGGCCAGGAAAGTGTTGCGGGAGACCAGGTTGTAGAAGCTGGAGGCCACACCCACGTTGGCCAGGACCGGCAGGGAGGCCACCAGCAGGAACTTGAGCAGGCCCTTCAGCAGCGCCGTTCCCTGCTGCCGCTGGAAGCGGAATGTGAGGGCATTGTT
The DNA here is from genome assembly GCF_014224355.1 of Synechococcus sp. BSA11S. Taxonomy (GTDB): domain Bacteria; phylum Cyanobacteriota; class Cyanobacteriia; order PCC-6307; family Cyanobiaceae; genus Regnicoccus_A. Next base: position 2,089 of record NZ_VNWP01000011.1, read on the forward strand.
GATCAGATAGTTGGAGCTCGCGGCCACCACCACCGCGATCGGCAGGGCCTGTTTGAAGGCCAGCCCCGTTCCGCCCATCAATGCCTGTCCCGCCAGCATCTGAACCGCCACACCGCTGAGCCCCACAAGGGCGAAGCTGATGGCGCGCCGGGGAATCGAGCGCAGCAGAAGGGTGTGCAGGATCGAGACCCCCAGATCCCAGACGATCGCCAGATCCAGCTTGGAATCCCCAGCCACCCGGGCCTGGAAGCGCAGGGGAATTTCACTCACCCGCAGGGACCCGCGGCAGATCGAGAGCAGCTCGTAGAGAAACTTGAATCCATTCACATCCACCCGTCGCACATAGGGCAACGCGGCATCGGGCCGGAGGGCAAAGAAGCCGCTCATGTAGTCGGTCAGCCTGCGGTAGCTGGGCAGGCTGAAGCGGGCGATCGTGTTCGCCCAGGTGGAGTTGCGGGTGCGTTTCACACTCAGGCCATGAATGGCGGCGTCGGGGTGGAAGCGGCTGCCCACCACAAGATCGCTTCCCGTGCTCAGCAGGGCCTCCACCGCTGCCTCCACGGCGGCCGGCTCGTGCTGGCCATCGCAGTCCATCACCACGATCAGATCGCCTGTGGCATCGAGAATGCCTTCCTTGATGGCACTGGCGAGGCCAGCGCGCCCCACCCGGCGGATCAGGCGCACTCCTGATTGGCCATGGGCCAGCCGCTTGATCAGATTGGCTGTGCCATCCGCCGAGTCATCGTCGACAAAGAGGACTTCGAGATCGAAGCGCTGCTGCAGCGGCAGCAGTTCCTCCAGGATCCTGCCGACGTTCTGCCGTTCGTTGTAGGTCGGCAGAACGATCGACAGGCGTTCCGGTGCGCTCATCGCCCCTGGGGCCAGGGTGGCTGAAGGGGTGCGGCTCAGAGCGCCTTGGCCTTGGCGACCACGTTCTCCACGGTGAAACCGAACTTCTCCAGGCAGAGAGCGCCAGGAGCCGAGGCGCCGAAGCGGTCGACGGAAACTGTGTCACCGTCGAGGCCGACGTACTTGTGCCAGCCGAAGGACCCGGAGGCCTCCACCACCAGACGCTTGCGCACCGCGGCCGGCAGCACCGACTCGCGGTAGGCGGGGGCCTGCTCTTCGAACAGCTCCACGCAGGGCATCGAGACCACACGCACGTTGTGGCCTTCGCTGCTCAACACCTTCGCAGCTTTGACGCAGAGATCCAGTTCGGTGCCGGAGCCGATCAGGATCAGGTCGGGGCTGCCGTTGCTGTCTTCGAGGATGTAACCACCCTTGGCCACATGCTCGGGAGTGGAGCTGGGCTGGTTGACCATCGCCTGGCGGCTGAGGGCCAGCACCGTGGGTCGTTTGCGGTTGGTCACGGCCACCTGGTAGGCGCCACTGGTTTCGTTGCCATCGCCAGGGCGGATCACCAGCAGGTTGGGGATCGAGCGCAGCGAAGCCAGAGTTTCCACAGGCTGGTGGGTGGGTCCGTCTTCACCGAGGCCGATCGAGTCGTGGGTGAGCACGTAGATCACACCCAGCTCGGAGAGGGCCGAGAGGCGCATGGCGCCCACCATGTAGCCGGCGAACACCAGGAAGGTGCCGCCGTAGGGGATCAGGCCGCTGTCGTGATAGGCGATGCCATTGAGAACCGCCGCCATGGCGTGCTCGCGCACCCCGAAGTGCAGGTAGCGGTTGGCTTCGCTGCCCTTCTGAAAACTCTTCTCGCCCTTGATGTCGGTGAGGTTGGAGTGGGTGAGGTCGGCGGAGCCGCCGATCAGCTCTGGCAGGTCGGGGCCGATCGCATTGAGCACGTTGTAGGAGTACTGGCGGGTGGCCAGGCCCTTGTCCTCGGAGGTGAAACGGGGCAGATTCCGGTCCCAGCCCTGCGGCAGCTCACCGCGCAGCATCCGCTCGAATTCAGCCGCTTCCGCGGGGTGCTGGCTTCGGTAGGCGGCCAGGCTGTTGTTCCACTCGGCTTCCAGTGCCGCCCCGCGCTCGCGCGCCTTGCGCCAATGCTCATAGGCCTCCTCGGGCACCTCGAACGGTCCGTAGCTCCAACCCAGCGACTTGCGGGTGAGATCGGCTTCCTCGGCGCCCAGGGCCGCGCCGTGCACACCGGCGGTGTCGGCTTTGTTGGGGGAGCCGTAGCCGATGGTGGTGGTGACCTTGATCAGGCTGGGCCTGTCGGTGACGGCCTTCGCCGCTTCGATCGCCCTCCCGATCGCCTCGATGTCGGTGTTGCCATCGGCCACGTGCTGCACGTGCCAGCCGTAGGCCTCATAGCGCTTGAGCACATCCTCGGTGAACGACACCTTGGTGTTGCCGTCGATCGTGATGTGGTTGTCGTCGTAGAGGGCGATCAGCTTGCCCAGACCCAGGTGACCGGCCAGGGAGGCGGCTTCCCCGGAGATGCCCTCCTGGTGGCAGCCGTCGCCCATGATCACGTAGGTGTGGTGATCGACCAGGGAGACGTCGGGGCGGTTGAATTTCGCGGCCAGATGGGCCTCGGCGATCGCCAGACCAACGGCGTTGGAGATTCCCTGACCAAGGGGCCCGGTGGTGACTTCAACCCCGGGGGTTTCGAAGGTTTCGGGGTGGCCGGGAGTCTTGGAGCCCCACTGGCGGAACTGCTGGATGTCCTCGATCGAGACGCTGTCGTACCCGCTCAGGTGAAGCAGCGCATAGAGCAGCATGCAGCCGTGGCCGGCGGACAGCACGAAGCGGTCGCGGTTGAACCACTTGGGGTTGGCCGGGTTGTGGCGCAGGTGCTTGTCCCACAGGGCATAGGCCATCGGTGCCGCGCCCATCGGCAGGCCGGGGTGCCCCGAGTTGGACTTGTTGATCGCGTCGATCGCCAGGAAGCGAATGCTGTTGACGCAGAGGTTGTCGACGGACAGGGTGTCCACTGTGGGGGCGGCGACCATGGTTGGGGATAGGGGTTGGGAGAGTGAGGCGTTCCGGGCGGCGGATGGCTGGTGGTACCAGGCCCTCAGCGCATCCGACGGAAAGCGAGGCAGACGTTGTGACCGCCAAACCCGAACGAATTCGAGAGCACGACGTTCAGTTTCTGTTCCCGTGCCTGATTGGGCACGACATCCAGATCACAGGCCGGATCCGGATTTTGGTAATTGATGGTAGGTGGTACGAGGTTGTGGCCTATCGCCAGGACGGCGGCCACCGCCTCGATTCCGCCGCTCCCTCCCAGCAGGTGACCGGTCATCGACTTGGTGGAACTGACGGGGATGTGATGGGCGTGCTCGCCCAGGGCCGCCTTGATCGCCGCAGTTTCGTTGCTGTCGTTGGCCTGGGTGCTGGTGCCGTGGGCATTGACGTAGTCGACCTGCTCGGGTTCCAGTCCCGCATCGACCATCGCCAGCCGCATCGCTTCGGCGCCGCCGAGGCCCCCTGGGGTTGGTGATGTGATGTGGTGGGCGTCGCAGGTCATGCCGTAGCCCACCACCTCGGCCAGGATCTCGACGCCGCGGGCGCTGGCGTTCTCCAGGCTTTCCAGCACAAGAATCCCTGAGCCCTCGCCGATCACGAAGCCATTGCGCTCCGCATCGAAGGGGCGGCTGGCGGTGGCGGGGTCGTCGTTGCGAAAGGACAGAGCCTTGGCACTGGCGAAGCCCGCGACCCCAAGGGGTGTGATCGCCGATTCAGCTCCACCGCAGACCATGGCGTCGGCCAGGCCGAGCTGAATCAGGCGGAAGGCATCGCCGATGGCGTTGGATCCCGCTGCACAGGCCGTGGCCACCGCGCTGCTGGGACCCTTGGCACCGAGGGCGATGGCGGTCAGCCCGGCCGCCATGTTCGGGATCATCATCGGAACGCAGAACGGGCTGACCCGGTCAGGACCCCGTTCGGCGAGCACATGGGCCTGACTTTCCATCATCAGCAGACCGCCCACGCCGGAGCCGATGGCCACACCGATGCGGTGCTGGGTGCTCTCGTCGAAGACAAGCCGCGCCTGATTCACCGCCTGCTTGGAGGCCACCACACCGAATTGGCAGAAACGGTCCCAGCGCTTGGTCTCCTTGCGATCCAGCATTCCGCTCGGATCGAAATCCTTCACTTCGGCCGCGAACCTGCAGGCATGCCGTGAGGCATCGAAGAGGGTGATCGGTGCCACCCCGTTTCTGCCGAGCCGCAACCCCTCCCAGTACTGGGAGACGTCGTTGCCGATCGGTGTGACCGCGCCGAGGCCCGTGACCACGACACGGCGGAGACCCTCCACCATCGACACCCTCAGGCCTGCTTGTCCAGGATGTACTTCACGGCGTCACCCACGGTGGTGATTCCTTCGGCCGACTCGTCGGGAATCTCGATGTCGAAGGCCTCTTCCAGGGCCATGACCAGTTCCACCGTGTCGAGCGAGTCGGCACCCAGATCATTCTGGAAGTTCGACTCGGGCTTCACTTCAGCGGCATCGACGCTGAGCTGCTCGGCAACGATCGAACGGACTTTCTCGAAGATCGCTTCCTGTGACATGGCCGGTGTGTGGGAGGCCGCATCCTACGGGTCCGCCCTGAGCCGACCCCCGGCCCGTATGAAAAAGGATGACGGCATGGGGCCCGTGCCGGTGGGCTCCCGAACCGTTTGAGTACTTTGACCGGACGCCGTTCGCTTTCCGGCCGGGCATGTCCCATTCCGTCAAGATCTACGACACCTGCATCGGCTGCACCCAGTGCGTCCGTGCCTGCCCTCTCGACGTGCTCGAGATGGTTCCCTGGGACGGCTGCAAAGCTGGCCAGATCGCCTCATCGCCCCGAACCGAAGACTGTGTGGGTTGCAAGCGCTGCGAAACCGCTTGTCCCACTGATTTCCTCAGCATCCGTGTCTATCTCGGAGATGAAACCACCCGGAGCATGGGTCTGGCCTACTGAGGCCATCCCCCTGTTTCTCACCCTGAGCCCGGCCCTGCCGGGCTTTTTCATGGCCCGACCTCTGGCTCAGGCCTTCCGCTGCAGTGCCAGCAGGGTTTGCGGGCGGGCGGTGATCCTTTAGAAACAGCCGAAGTCCGGCCCCTCAGCCATGTGCGGCATCGTTGCGGTCATCGGCTCCCGTGAGGCGGCCCCCCTGCTGCTGGAAGGTCTGCGCCAGCTCGAGTATCGCGGCTACGACTCCGCGGGCATCGCCACCGTCCAGGCGCCTGGCGCCGGCAGCGGCATGTCATCCGGTCACCTCACCTGCCTGAGGGCCGAAGGCAAGCTCATCAATCTCACAGCCCGCTACGACGCGCTGGGAGCCGTGGGCCACTGCGGCATCGGCCACACCCGCTGGGCCACCCACGGCAAGCCGGAGGAGCGCAACGCCCACCCCCATCTCGATGGCAGCGGCGGCCTTGCCGTGGTTCAGAACGGCATCATCGAGAACCACCGCCCCCTGCGTGAGGCGCTGCAGTCCGAGGGGGTTCAGTTCCGCTCGGACACCGACACCGAGGTGATTCCCCACCTGATCGCCCGCCGGCTGATGGAGTTGCGCCAGGCCGGGGCTGAGGCCTCGCCCCAGCTGTTGCTCCAGGCGGTGCAGGAGGTGCTTCCACAGCTGCACGGGGCTTATGCCCTGGCCGTGATCTGGGCGGAGATCCCCGGAGCGGTGGTGGTGGCCCGCCGTCAGGCGCCGCTGGTGATCGGTCTGGGCGAGGGGGAATTCCTCTGCGCCAGTGATACGCCTGCCCTGGCGGGCTTCACGCGCACCATCCTTCCTCTTGAAGATGGCGAAACGGCCCTGCTCACCCCTCTGGGCATCGAGCTCTACGGGGCGGAAGGCGAGCGGGTGCAGCGCTCCCCCAGCTTGCTGCAGGGCACCGAGCACGTGGCGGACAAGCGCAGCTTCCGCCATTTCATGCACAAGGAGATTCATGAGCAGCCCGAGACGGCCGCGCTCTGGGTCGCCCGCCATCTGCCCACCCAGTCGATCGGCGCCCCCGGCACCCCTTCCCTGGTGGCCCTGCCTCTGCAGGATCAGCTGTTCGAGGGGGTGGAGCGGATCCAGATTCTGGCCTGCGGCACCAGCCGCCATGCGGCCCTGGTGGGGGCCTACCTGCTGGAGCAGCTGGCCGGTCTGCCCACGGCGGTGCATTACGCCAGTGAATTCCGCTATGCGCCGCCGCCCCTGGTGCCCCACACCCTCACCATCGGTGTGACCCAGTCGGGCGAGACCGCCGATACTCTCGCGGCCCTGCAGATGGAGCAGCAGCGGCGGGAGCTGATCGCCGATCCGGCTTTTGCCCCGAGGTTGCTGGGAATCACCAACCGGCAGGAAAGCTCCCTCGGTCGGCTGGTGCCCCACCTGCTGGACATCGGCGCCGGAATCGAGGTGGGCGTTGCTGCCACCAAGACTTTCCTCGGCCAGCTGCTCGCCTTCTACGGCCTGGCCCTGTCCTTCGCCGAGCGCCGCTCCAGCCGCTCCCCCGCGCAGTTGCTCGAGCTCGTGGCCGGACTGCGGGCCCTTCCTGCTCAGCTGCAGACGCTGCTCGAGGAGCAGGATCTGCTCTGCGCCGAGCTGGCCCACCAGTTTGCCGACACCCAGGATGTGATCTTCCTGGGACGGGGCATCAACGTCCCGATCGCCCTCGAAGGCGCCCTGAAGCTCAAGGAGATCAGTTACATCCACGCGGAGGGCTATCCGGCCGGTGAGATGAAGCACGGGCCCATCGCCCTGCTCGACGCACGGGTGCCTGTGGTGTCGATCGCGGTGCCAGGCAGCGTGTTCGACAAGGTGCTCTCCAATGCCCAGGAGGCCAAGGCCCGGGATGCGCGGCTGATCGGCGTGGCTCCCCGGGGACCCGACACGGAGATCTTCGATGTGCTGCTGCCGGTGCCGGAGGTGGATGAACTGCTCAGCCCTCTGTTGACGGTGATTCCGATGCAGTTGCTGAGCTATCACATCGCTGCCCACCGTGGCCTCGATGTGGATCAGCCCCGCAATCTGGCCAAGAGCGTCACCGTGGAGTGAACCTCAACCCGCTCGCTGTTCTTCTTCCGATGCGCCTGCTCGTTCTGCTGGTGGCCCTGCTGGCGTTGCTGGCCTTTTTTGCGGCCAGCGAGTTCGCCCTGATTCACCTGCGCCCCAGCCGGGTCAAGGTGCTCGCGGCCGATGGCCACCCCGGTGCACTTTCGGTGGAGCGACTGCAGCAGCGCCTGCGGCGGGTGCTGGTCGCCACCCAGCTGGGGGCGGCCCTGGCCCTGGTGGCCCTCGGCTGGGCCGGTCGCGGCCTGGCGGTGCGGTTCGATCCGATGGCGGAGCGCCTCTGGGTCGATGTGCTGGTGTTCCTGGCTCTGGTGGCCCTGGCCACGGTGCTGGGCGGTGTGGCCCCCAAGGCCTGGGTGCTCCACCGACCGGAGCGATCAGCCCTGCAGCTGGCGCCGCTGCTGGAGTGGGTGATCCGCACCCTCTTTCCCCTGCTGGTTCTGGTTGAGCGCTGTGCCAATGGCCTGTTGCGTCTCCTGGGCCTGCCCCGCAACTGGGACGAGCTGGTGCCTGCCCTCTCCGCCGGCGAGCTGGAAACACTGATCGAATCGAACAGCGTCACCGGTCTGCTGCCGGATGAACGCAGCATCCTCGAAGGGGTCTTTTCCCTGCGGGACACCCAGGTGCGTGAGGTGATGGTGCCCCGCTCCGGCATGGTCACCCTTCCCCTGGAGGTGACCTTCGCCGAGATGATGGAAGCCGTGCACGCCACTGCCCACGCCCGCTTCCCCGTCATCGGCCAGTCGCTCGATGATGTCCGGGGCGTGCTCGACCTGCGCCGCCTGGCCGAGCCGATCGCCCATGGGCTGCTGCAGGGCGACACGCCCCTGGCCCCCTACATCACACCGGTGGCACGGGTGCAGGAAACCGTGTCCCTGGCGGTGCTGCTGCCGTTGATCCGCAGTGGTCAGCCCCTGCTGGTGGTGGTGGATGAACACGGCGGCACCGAAGGTCTGGTCACTGTGGCCGATCTCACCAGCGAGATCGTCGGCGATGAGGACGATCTGGTCACGACCCGCCAGAACCTGCAGCGGCTTCAGGACGACACCTGGCTGGTGGCAGGGGATCTGGAAATTTTCGAGCTCAACCGCCAGCTGGACCTCTCCCTGCCGGAGGCCGACGGCCACCACACCCTGGCCGGCTTCATGCTCGAGCGGTTGCAGCACATTCCCGCACCCGGCGAGAGCCTGCGCTGGAAAGGGCATCAGTTCGAGATCAGCGCCATGGACGGCCCCCGCATCGAGCGGGTTCAGATCACCCGACGCGGCTCCGACTAGGACGGCTCAGCCTCCGGGCTGGAGCCGCCGGAGCGGGTGATCATTGATAATGCCTGCACTGGAGCGGCGGGAGTTCACGTTGGCGGGTGTGCTGGTGCGGCGATGAGCAGCGATCCCATCACCCCGGTCAAGGTGGGGGTCATCGGCATCGGCAACATGGGCTGGCACCACGCCAGGGTCCTGAGTCTGCTCAGGGATGCCGAGCTGGTGGGAGTGGCCGATCCAGATCAGCGCCGCGGCCAGCTGGCTGTTGAGCAGTTCGGTTGCCGCTGGTTTGAGAACTTCGACGACCTGCTCCCCGAGGTGGAGGCGGTCTGTATCGCCGTACCCACCCTGCTGCACCACCGGGTGGGCATGGCCTGCCTCCAGGCCGGGCTGCACGTGCTGATCGAGAAGCCGATCGCCGCCAGCCAGGAGGAGGCCAGCGAACTGATCCAGGCCGCCGAACAGGCCAGCCGGCAGCTCCAGGTGGGCCATATCGAGCGCTTCAACCCCGCCTTCCGCGAGCTGCTCAAGGTGGTGGCGAACGAGGAGGTGGTGGTGCTCGAAGCGCGCCGTCACAGCCCCCATGCCGATCGCGCCAACGACGTGTCTGTGGTGCTTGACCTGATGATTCACGACATCGACCTGGTGCTCGAACTCGCCGGTGCTCCCGTGGTGCGGCTCGCGGCGGCGGGCGGCCGCAGCGCGGAAGGCCCGATTGATTACGTCAATGCCACCCTCGGCTTCAGCAATGGTGTGGTCGCCAGCCTCACGGCCAGCAAGATGGCCCACCGCAAGATCCGCAGCCTCAGCGCCCACTGTCGCGCCAGCCTGGTGGAAACCGACTTCCTCAACCGCCGGCTCCATGTCCATCGCCGCGCCCATGAGTGGGTGTCGGCCGACCACGGCGAGCTGCTCTACCGCAACGACGGTTTCATCGAAGAGGTGAGCACCACCTCGATCGAGCCGCTCTATGCCGAGCTGGAGCATTTTCTGCTCTGCCTGCGCGGCCGGGAAGTGCCCGCCGTCGACGGGCAGCAGGCCTCCAGAGCGCTGATGCTGGCCAACCTGATCGAACTGGCGGTGGATCAGCCCTCGCTCTGCATGGCCCTCGAGGCACCGATCTGAGCCCCGACCTCCACGGTCTCCACGGTTTCGGTGAGGTCACGCAGGGCCATGATCTGCCAGCGGCGGCAGCTGGCCGGTGAGGAGGTGTAGAAGAGATCCCAGGCTGCCGCTTTGTGCTTGGCGTAATCCTCGCCGGCCAGTTCAGGGTGGGACAGCTGCCAGCCCACCCTCACCGCGTGGCCGATCACCACGTCAAGGGGCAGGTAGTCGTCGAAGCGCACCTGGGGGTTGGCCCCCACGAACACGACGAGGGAGAGGAGGGTCTCGGTGCAGAGCTGGCGGTATTCCGGCGCCTCGATCTTGCTGAGCAGGTGATCCACCAGGGCCGCGAAGTTGCGCTCTCCGGGCGTCTTCTCCGAGAGCAGGGGTTCGCTCTCCAGGCGGTTGCGACGCTCCAGCTTGTCGCCGATCACCAGGCCGCGGCAATGGTGGAGCAGGTCCCAGATGCCGGCGTAGAAATCGCGGGGCACCCGCTGCAGGGCCCCCAGACGCTGGCGGTGCTGCATCCATCCACAGCCACTTCCCAGCGGCAGGTCGTCGAGGGGATCGGGCACCTCCCAGCGCACGCGCCCGCTCAGATGAAGCTGTTCCTTGCGGCGCAGGGACTCGCGAGCATGATCCACATCCTCCAGCACCGAGCGCAGGCGCCGCCGGATGGCGTGGGGCGGCAGATCACAGAGCGATTCGAAGGCAGCGTCGGCGGTGAGATCCAGTTCAGCCGCCAGTTCACCGGTGAGCAGAAGCAGCAGCTGTCCCAGCTGGATCGTCAGACTGCCGCTGAGCAAAGTCGGCTCGGAGCGGGCCAGGCCGTCAAGGGCCAGCAGCAGTTCCTGCTGCAGCATCCACTCCCGGCCGTCCTCTCCGCTGAAGCGGCGGATCATGGCGCCGATCATCGCGCTGCCCTGGGGTTGGCTGATCAGCGATTCGTGGGTGTAGTTGCGGCCCACTGCCAGCTGTTTCTGGCGCACCAGAAGATCGGTGAGGGCATCTTCCAGCTGGGGATGCACCAGTTGCATCAGGCCGGCGCAGCGCCTCACCACGTTCCAGTCGCCCTCCACCAGGCCCCGGCGGTAGATCTCCTCCACCAACGCCTGAAGCTTCAACGGCCCTGCGCTCTCTGGACCCTGCAGGATCGCGCTCTGGCCCAGCCGCTGGACCAGCTGTTCCAGCACCTCCGCCTGCTCGGGCAGGGAGGTGCTGCGCCAGAGCAGATCCGCCAGAGCGGGAATGGCAATGTCCTCCAGTTCCTGTTCCTGCTGGATCGTCAGCGGCTTCTGGCTGGTGCTGCTGCGCAGCACCGGGGCCGCCGGCTGGCTGAGCCTCGGCGGGGCATGTCCCGGGGGTGGTGGCAGCTCTTCCCAGCAGACCTGATCGATCAGGCCCTCGAGGCGATCAAGCTGAACCGGGACTCCTTCCACCGTTCCGCTGCGAAGGGTTTCACCCAGGCGGATCAGGGCGGCGGGATCCCGCTGGAAAGGGCTGGCTGCCAGGGGGATCATCAGCAGGGGCAGGCCATCGCCCCGCCATTGCCTCTGCAGCAGCCTCAGTTCACTGGTTACCGCGTCGACCAGTTGCTCCGGGTCGTCCGCCAGGTAGAAGGTTCCCTCTTCCAGCACCGAGGGCAGAAAGGCCATCACCTCCTCGCCGCTGCCATCCGGCCCTCTGCCGGCGGGGCTGCGGTACAGCAGGGCTGTGGCCATGGTCTCCATCCGCACCGGCGGGTAGCCACTCAGACCGAGCCTGGTGTTGGCGCCCACCGAAGCCATGCGGTGTCCAAGCTCCCTGGAGCTGGCCACCCGCAACGGTCCGTGCGGATCGGTCACCGGCAGACCCGCCTGTTCCAGTGCAGCGGCGATGGCATCGTTTTCAGGCACGAGGGCAACGAGCACCCGCTCGGCCCCGAGGGCAGCCGGCAGGCGCCGGCCGCAAGGATCGATGTCCTCCGGGCTGAGCAGACCGTTGAGCAGCAGATCCCCCAGCCAGGTCAGACTCTGGGTCCAGAGCAGGGGGACATTCTCATTGGCGATCCGCGCCTGGGTGCCGGGATGGCGCCGCTCCGCTTCGATGGCATCGGCCGGCACCAGGTAGAGCTCGGGCAGCTCGGGCACTCCATCGATCTCCACGCTCACCGCTTCCAGGCGCCGCCGCCAGTGCCAGGCCTCGCCCCAGCGTTCCTCACAGCAGGCCGTGACCAGCTCATAGGCGAAGAACAGGGGCCATTCACATTCGATGCCCTCGAACTGAGCCAGTTCCTCGGGCTCGTAGTGCAGGCGTTCGTGGTCCTCCACCAGGGTCTGGTGCCCGTCGCGGCGAAAACGCTTGTAGCCGTAGGCGCCGCCCAGGTCACGGCGGATCTTGCGGCGTGTGCGCTCCACCAGCTCGGGGTCCTCCACGGCCCAGGCGGGGTAGCCGATCACCGAGAGACAGGCGCTGTCCACCTCCTTGCTGGCCGACTCCCGCGGCAGCAGGGCCTTGAGGGCCCGCCTCAGCCGCACGATCGCCGGGTGGGGGATGTGCAGGCAGCAGCTGCCGTCGCCGTGGGGGCCGTAGAGGTCGAGGCCCTCGAGGGCCTCCAGGGCCGCCTTGACCAGGCCGATGGAGCTGGCGTTGCGTTCCGGTTCTCCATGGTTGCCTTTGTCGCCCCGCTCCCAGATGCCGTAATCGGCAATGCGATAGGCCCTGGCCACGTAGTAGATGAGGTTCTGCAGGAAATCCCGCTCATGGCTGCTCTGTACCACCACCAGCCCGGCCCGGGTCAGCTGGGCCAGCTGGAGCAGATAGAGGGCCGTGGCGTCGAGCTGGAGGTGTCCCCAGCCGTCATCGGGCACCACCGGATTGCCCGTGCTGGTGTCGAATTTGGCGTGGATGGCGTCGAGTCGGTCGAGGCTGTGCTTGAAGCGCTCCACCTTGGCGGCCTGGCGCAGCATGGCCGTGAGCAGGCCACGCATCAGTTGCAGCACCCGCTGGTTCAGCTCATGGCTTCGGGTGCACGGGCCATTCAGGCGGCGGTGAGCCTGGGCCAGACCCCAGACGCACTGAATCGAGTAGACGCAATCCCGCACCCAGGCATCGCCGTAGTTGCCGTGCACCGTGTTGGCGGTGCTGGCAGGCAGCAGTCCGGTGATCGGGTGCTGACGCGCCAGCACCACCCGCTCGATCTGCTCATCGAGATGATGAAGCAGGTTACGGGCGTCCTCGTCGCTGAGCTGGAGCGGTCCCAGCTGCTCCCGCAGGGGTGGCTCCACGCTTGCGTCGCTCGTCCACTCGCTCGTCATCGTCGGCCTGGCTGCGAGGTTGATGGAGGAATCTGCGCTGCAGATGGGTACTCTCCCTAGATTCTCCCCTGCGGTCCGATTGGACCTGGCCGTGATGGTGACCGAAACTCAGGCTCCCGGGGGACTGCGCTCAAAGGTGCTCAGTCTGCCGGTCGACGTCTGCAGGGATGTGGCCGATGCCGCCCTGGCGCTCCATGCTCTCGGCGGCGGTCAGATCGTCACCCTCAACGCCGAGATGACGATGGCGGCGCTGGAGGATCCCGCCCTCGGGGATGTGATTCGTGCAGCCGAACTGGTCATCCCTGATGGTGCCGGGGTGGTCTGGGCTTTGCGGCGGCAGGGACATCGGGTGAGACGCAGCCCCGGCATCGAGCTGGCCGATCGGCTGCTGGTGGAGGCGGCCGATCGGGGTTGGCGGGTGGCCCTGGTGGGGGCGTCTCCGGCGGTGATGGAGCGCCTGCGGGAGCGCCTGCTGCAGCGGCTGCCGGCACTCAGGCTCGTTGCCACGGTCCACGGCTATCAGCCCGCTGAGGCCTGGGCGGGGCTGGAGGAGGCGTTGCAGGCCAGCCAGCCGGATCTGGTGCTGGCTGCGCTGGGAGTCCCCCGCCAGGAGACCTGGATCCAGCGGCTGCATCAGGGCCAGGGCGGGCTCTGGATGGGGGTGGGGGGCAGCTTCGACGTCTGGGCCGGGACGAAAAAAAGAGCTCCCAGCTGGATGGGAGCCCTGCAGATCGAATGGTTGTACCGCCTGATCCAGGAACCCAGCCGCTGGCGACGGATGCTTGCACTGCCCGCTTTCGCCTGGGCGGTGCTGCGGGAAGGCTGAGATCCGGAGGCTTGGGTTCAGAGGCTCAGCGGAAGCCGACAGAGGCCTGCCAGACGAAGGCCAGCAGCAGGAAGAACAGGGGGATGATCGGCAGGACATCGACCAGGGGACCGAAGGCCTGGTAGGCCTCAGGCAGCTCGGCCAGGGTGATGGCGGTGATCAGTGTGGAGAAGACCATCCCTGAAGGGCAAAATCGTTCGTTGGGCTGGACGCTACCACGTGTGAGCGGCCGGGGAGCCGGGCTCCCAGGGAGTGAAATCCTCTGCAAAGCAGCCGTCGGTGATTGCCCTGCCCATGGCCGTGCTGAAACGAATCAGCTGGGTGAGATTGTGCAGACTCAGCAGGATCCGGCCCAGCATTTCACCGCTGCGGATCAGGTGGTGCAGGTAGGCCCGGCTGTGACCGGCGCAGGCCTCACAGGCACAGCTTGGATCGAGTGGGCTGTGGTCGTGGCGGAAGCGGGCGTTGCGCAGGTTCCAGCGTTCGCCCGCCACCAGGGCGGTGCCGTGCCGGCCCAGCCGGGTGGGCAACACACAGTCGAAGAGGTCGACGCCCTGAGCCACGGCGATGGCCATCTCCCGCAGGCTGCCGACCCCCATCAGGTACCGGGGGCGATCCCTGGGCAGCAGCGGAGCCACCTGACGCACGATCCGGTGCATCGCCTCCATGGGTTCCCCCACGCTCACGCCGCCGATGGCGATGCCGGGCAGATCCATGGCGCTCACCGTCCGCGCCGCCTGCTCGCGCAGGTTGGGGTAGGTGCCCCCCTGAACGATGCCGAACAGCGCCTGGTCGCTGCGCGTATGGCTGGCCATGCAGCGCTCGAGCCAGGAGTGAGTGCGCCGGCAGGCCTCGGCCACATCGTTTTCGCTGGCGGGATAGGGCGGACACTGATCGAAGGCCATGGCGACGTCAGCCCCGAGCGCCATCTGGATCTGCATCGAACGCTCGGGTGTGAGGCTGATGCGTGAGCCGTCCCTCGGCGAGCGGAACACCACCCCCTCGTCGCTGATGGTGTTGATATCCCCGAGGCTGAACACCTGGAATCCACCCGAATCGGTCAGCAGAGGCCCTTGCCAGCCCATGAACCGGTGCAGCCCGCCCGCTTCGGCCACGATGGCCTCACCCGGCTGGAGGTGCAGGTGATAGGTGTTGGCCAGCACCATCTGGGCGCCGGTGGCCGCCAACTGGGCTGGTGTCACCCCCTTGACGGTGCCCAGTGTGCCCACGGGCATGAAGCGGGGCGTGTTGATGAAGCCGTGGGGGGTGTGAAACAGACCGCAGCGGGCCTGGGTTCTGGGGCAGTGGGCGGTGGTTTCGAACCGAAAAGGGCTGGCCGCTGTGCTGGAGCGGGTCACGGCGGCGGGAACGGTTCGGCAACGAAGCTAGAGGTTGCTCAGGGAGAGGGCCGATGAGACCTCTGGCGGCGCCCCCCTGGCTGCGTGATCTGGCCGGGGCCTGGATCTTCTACACCGTCTTGCCTGCCTGGCCCCAGCCCCAGCCACGCTTCGAGCGGATTGCCCGATTCGCCCCCTGGATCGGTCTCTTGCAGGGCTTGCTGCAGGGTCTGCTCTGGTGCTGGGCGGAACCCTGGTTACCGTCCGGCGCGCGGGTGGCCCTCGTGCTGGCCCTGGGCCTCTGGCTCACGGGCGGGATCCATGCCGATGGGGCGATGGACACGGCAGATGGCCTGGCCGCCGGAGAGCGGGCCCTCGAGGCGATGGACGACAGTCGGATCGGGGCCAGCGGGGTGCTGGCGCTGGTGCAGGTGCTGTTGCTGCGCGGGGCGGCGCTGCTCACCATGGCGGAGCTCAACCTCGGCCCCCTGGTGGCTCTCGCCCTGGTCTGGGCTGGAGTGTGGGGCCGCATCGCTCCGTTGCTGGCGATGCAGCACTTCCCCTACCTGCGCCCGGCCGGCACGGCCGCCTTCCACAAGCGGCACTGGCTTGGCCTCGGCCGAGAGCTCAGGCCATCACTGCTGTTGCTGGTGCCCCTCACCCTGGTGGGGGCGTCGATGGGTTGGCCCTGGCAAGGCTGGCTGGGCCTCCTGCCGGCATGGCTGGTGCCCCACCGACTGGGCCGTCGCCTGGGGGGGCACAGCGGTGACACCTACGGCGCCTGCGTGGAGTGGGTGGAGACCCTGACACTGTTGCTGCTGGCCCTGACCGTGCTCGTGTCTGGGGTCGGCTAAGCGCTGGGGGGAAGCTCGAGCAGGAAGGCGTTCCCGGAGTCGGGCAGGTCGCTGGCGACGAGGCTCGGGGGGCAGAGCAGGCTGAGCTCGCCGCCGAGGCTGCGGGCCAGATCTCTGGCCAGGGCCAGACCCAGGCCACTTCCGGGCAGGGCCTTGCCCCGCTCCCCCCGGATGCCCCGCGCGAAGATGGCCTCCCGTTCTTCTGGGGCGATCGCCACGCCGTCGTCCCAGACCGTGAGACGGGGGCGGCCGTTCGGGGCCAGTGTGCTGTGCAGGCCCACGCTGCTGCCCTCGGGGCTGTAGCGGAAGGCATTCTCCAGCAGGTTGGCCAGAATTTCGGCTACCGCGGCGCTGTCGCCCCGCCAGCCGGGCAGGGATTGTGGGCCCAGCCAGGGGCGCCCCTGCAGGGCAGCTGTGGCGGCGGCTCGCTGGAGCAGCGGTTCCACCCGTTCTCCCAACGGCGTGGCGTCGTCTGTTCTCAGGGACGGCGGCAGCAGCAGGGGGCCTGCCGCCAACAGCCCCGGTTGGATCGCGGCGGAATCCGTGAGCCCGTCGATCGCTTCGATGTAGCGGTGGAGCTGTTGCCCCTCCACCAGCAGGTTGTCGACCAGGGCGCTCTTCTCAGGATCTCCCTCCAGCCGTCGTTTGAGCAGCTGGGCGAAGGTGCGCAATGCGGCCAGTGGGTTGCGCATCTGGTGCACCAACAGGCGCAACTGCTGCTGTTGCCGCTCCAGCTGCTGGGCCAGCTGCTGGTGCTCCAGATCCAGGAGCAGCGCCTCCGTGAGGCCCTGGGCCACGGCCTGGAGGCGTGGATGCAGGCTGGGTGGCCAGGTGGTCCCCGCCAGCTCGACCCTCAGGGCGCCCAGCAGGCTGCTCTGATGGCGGAGGGGGAGCCAGCGGCGCTGCTCGCTGGGAAGCAGGAGGCTTCGGTCCTCATCGACGGCCGGCAGGACCCTGCGTTGTTGAGGCCAGTGGCCCATGGGCACGAGGGCTGGTTTGCCGTCGTCGCGTGGAATCGCCAGGTACACCACCAGGCTGCGGACGTCGCTGCGGTCAGAAAACTGCTCAAGCTGCAACTGCAGCAGGGTCAGAAAACGCGGCGACACCTGCATCGGGGACGGGCCGGGGGAGGCTGCGAAAAAAGTTCCGGGAACTGCGGTTGAAATCCGAGAATTAGCCTTAAGATTTACGTATCGACCACTACTTCGCGGTCCGCGAGCGGACCACCAGGAGGATGGGCGGTCGCGTCGGTTGCACTTTCCTGCAAACGAGGCTACAGCAGAGGGAGACCCGTTCCTCCTCTGTTCGGAGGCCCCCCTGAGGTGCCTCCGGGCTGCTTCCTGTCTGGCGATTCTTGGTGCAGCTGGCCGCAGCAGCTCCAGGACTTCCGCTCCCGGTAGCCAGATGTCTGGACGTGCCTGCGCTTCCCTCTGAAGCGCTCAGTCGGTTTGTCTCGTCCACCGAGACCTGCCCATCCTTCCCATCCCTCTCCATCTCCCCCTCGGGAGTTGTTTCATGTCCAAGAAGCGCAAGCGGATCAGTCGCCGTCGTCTCGCCGGTCAGCGCGTGCTCGCCCACGTGCCCACCCATCACCTTGAAACCGGACAGCACAAGCCGGTCACCGCGGCTCGCCGCTACATCGCCGAAACCGGCCTTGAGGCGCCCGCCCTGCTCAACGTCCGCCGCAACGAGCACACCACCGATCGCTTCTTCTGGGGTGAGAAGGGCCTGTTCAGCGCCCAGTACGCCGAGGAGAACCACTTTCTCTTTCCCTCCCTCCGCCTGATCGTCGATCAGATCGGTGAAGACAGTCTCTTCGCCGGCCTCGAAGCCAACGGCTCCGACGACTGGGAGGAGATGGAAGAGTACGAGTACGCCTTCGTCTGAGCCTTCCGCTCCCCGGACGGACCCGATCAACCCCCGCGGATCCTGGGATTCGACGGGGGTTTGTTCATCTTGAGGGTGTTGGCCAGTGCTGCTCCATGAAGCTGCGCAGGGCGGGAAACAGGGCCGTGTCGATGGTGTGCTCCCCTGGAAATCCCAGCAGCTGGCTGTCCCCACCTGCGTTCCGCCAGAGGCGCTGCAGCTCCTCGCTGGCGGCATAGGGCACCACTGGGTCCGCGCGGCCATGGGTGAGCAGGATCGGAGGCAAGGGAGCGCGCGGGTTCCAGCCGGGATGGGGATAGCCGCTGCAGCAGATCACGCCTGCCACAGGCAGGTCGCTGGCCACATCCAGGGCCATGGCAGCTCCCTGGGAGAAGCCGAGCACAACGGTCCGCTCCAGGGGCAGGCTCTCCGCCAGGGCCTCGAGCCGCAGCTTCAGCAGCTGCCGTGCCCCTGCCAGTCCTGGCCACTCGGGCTGCTGCAGGTCGTACCACTGGCGACCCACTCCACAGGGATGGGGTTCGGGGGCGCGCAGGCTCACCACACCCGTGCGACGGCCGGCCAGTTCCTCCCCCAGATCGAGCAGGTCATCGGCATCGGCGCCCCAGCCATGCAGCAACACCAGCCGCTGCTCGGCGTCGGCGGGTCCGCGGATCAGAAGGTCGTCCGTCATGGAGCTGGGTCCTGGTTCAGGGGGGTTCCGGCGGCAGGGCCGGAGCTGGGGACATGGTGCTGGGTGCCCGGGGCCGTTGGGGTGAGGCCGCTGCGTAAGTTGTGGCCAGCACGCTCTCACG
Organism: Synechococcus sp. BSA11S; assembly: GCF_014224355.1. GTDB lineage: Bacteria > Cyanobacteriota > Cyanobacteriia > PCC-6307 > Cyanobiaceae > Regnicoccus_A. The sequence continues at coordinate 20,412 of NZ_VNWP01000011.1, forward strand.
ACACCCCATGGCCCCCACTGCCCTGCTGAGCGTGTCGGACAAGCAGGGCGTGGTGGAACTCGCCACGGCCCTGCACCACCGGCATGGCTACAGCCTCCTATCCAGTGGTGGCACTGCCGCCGCCCTGGCTGCCGCCGGCCTGCCCGTGACCCGTGTGGCCGACCACACCGGAGCGCCCGAGATGCTCGGCGGCAGGGTCAAGACCCTGCATCCACGCATCCACGGCGGCATCCTCGCCCGCCGGGAGGATCCGGCCCACAGGGCCGATCTTGAGGCCCAGGCGATCACCCCCATCGATGTGGTGGTGGTGAACCTCTATCCCTTTCGCGAAACGGTGGCTGATCCCTCCGTCACCTGGGACAAGGCGGTGGAGACGATCGACATCGGTGGTCCGGCCATGGTGCGGGCCGCCGCCAAGAACCACGCCGATGTGGCGGTGCTCACCGATCCCAGCCAGTACGGCGACTTCCTCGCGGCCCTGGCGGCCGATCGGGTCGATGCCGGCCTGCGCCGCCAGCTCGCCCTGGAGGCGTTCCGCCACACCGCCGGCTACGACAGTGCCATCAGTGCCTGGCTGGAGGAGCGACTGGAGCCCTCCGCGGCGGGGCAGGCGGCACCACTGAGGCTGGAGTTGCCCTTGCGCCAGTCCCTGCGCTATGGCGAGAACCCCCACCAGCAGGCCGCCTGGTACAGCGAACCCGGAGCGGGCTGGGGCGGGGCCCGGCAGCTGCAGGGCAAGGAGCTCAGCTTCAACAACCTGCTCGATCTCGATGCCGCCCTGGCCACCGTCCGGGAGTTCGGCTATGGCGCCGATGTCCCACCAGCAGCTGTGGTGGTCAAGCACACCAACCCCTGCGGGGTGGCCGTGGGCAGTAGCGCCACCGAGGCTCTGCAGCGGGCCCTGGCGGCGGATTCCGTCTCGGCCTTCGGCGGGATCGTGGCCCTCAATACAGGGGTGGATGGCCCCAGCGCCGAGCAGCTCACCAGTCTGTTTCTGGAGTGTGTCGTGGCGCCTGGTTACAGCGAGGAGGCCCTGGCCCGTCTGGGAGCCAAGACCAACCTGAGGCTGCTGGAGCTGGCGCCTGAGGCCGCCGAGCGGGCACCCCGCCGCCAGTTACGGACCGTGCTGGGTGGCCTGCTGGACCAGGACCTCGACGATTGTCCGGCCAGCGAAGCCGACTGGCAGATCGTCACCCAGCGGGCGCCCAGCCCGGCTGAGCTCGATGATCTGCGCTTCGCCTGGCGTCTGGTGCGCCATGTCCGCTCCAATGCGATCGTGGTCGCCCGGGGCGGGGTCAGCCTGGGGATCGGTGCCGGTCAGATGAACCGGGTGGGCTCCGCCCGGCTGGCCCTCGAGGCGGCCGGCGAGGGCAGCCGGGGGGCGGTGCTCGCCAGTGATGGCTTCTTCCCCTTCGGCGACACCGTGCGCCTGGCGGCGGCCCATGGCATCACCGCCGTGATCCAGCCGGGCGGCAGCCTGCGGGATGGGGAGTCGATCCAGGCCTGTGATCAGCTCGACCTGGCCATGGTCTGCACCGGCCGCCGACACTTCCTGCACTGAGCCGACGCTTGGCTGTGCTGAACGGCGCGGGGAGGGGTTCGAGCAGTAGTTTCGCTGCCAACGGCCTCACCCCGTGACCATGCCCGACGCCCTCGCCTTCAACCTCAATTTCCTGCACCCACTGCTGATGTGGGTGTTGCTGGCTCTCTCCGGCTATGCCCTGTTCCTGGGCATCAAGGCCAAGAAGACCCGCACCGCCGATCCGGAGCAGCGCAAGGAGCTGATCAAAGGCAAATTCGCTCAGCGCCACTTTCAGATCGGCTCGATCGTGCTGGCGGTGATGGTGCTGGGCAGCTTCGGCGGCATGGCCGTCACCTACATCAACAACGACAAGTTGTTCGTGAGCCCGCATCTGCTGGTGGGCATCGCCATGGTCAGCCTGATCGCCTTGGCTGCTTCCCTCTCTCCGCTGATGCTCAAGGGCAACCTGATCGCCCGCAAGGCGCACGTGGGCCTGAACATGACCCTGATGACCCTCTTCCTCTGGCAGGCGGTCACCGGAATGCAGATCCTCAACAAGATCTGGACCAACCGCTGAGGCCTGGTGCGGCTGAGGATCGCTCAGGCGGTCCTCAAAAGGGCGCCCGCCTGCGCGGCGGGCAGGTCAGCTCGTGGGTGGCGTGAAAGTCTTCCTGGACCTTCCAGGTGAGCTTGCGTGAGATCTGTCGCACGATCTGGCGCAGCAGATGGTCGCCGCTGGATTGCACCAGCTTGTCGGGAAGCAGACCGATCACCGCCGGCAGCCGGATCCAGACACAGAGGTCGAGTTCCCAGCGCACCTGGGTGAGAGAGCCCTCAGCGGCGCCGTCAAGGTCAGGATCCGCCTCCGCAGGGGCCTCCTCGAGCTGCAGGGCGGCATTGAATTCGACGTCGTAGATCTCCTGCAGGTTGGTGTCGGGATCATTCAGCGCCGCTGTGACGATCCGGTAGACCCCTTCGCTCTGGGGCAGGAGCTCCAGGCCGATGGTGGGCTCCACCTCGAAACCGAAATTGCCGAAGCGCCCCAGGGTCAGGGCGTAGCCATTGGGGCCGAGCGGTTGCACCGTCATCGGCGCCGCACAGCGTCGGAACCAACCGTCGTGGTGATCCAGGTAATCGGCCACGGTGCGGGACGGCGCCCGCATCTCCATCACATCGGCGAAGCGGCTGCTGTAGCGGTTAACCCGGAGATCATCGCTGTGCCGCAGGGGCATGCCTGCGGCAGGGGAGCCCTGGTCAGACTCGGGATCATGGGCAGGGGCCACAGCTGTCGAGGCGTCGCGGGACAGGGCGGTGCTCAAAACTGTTCGATCTCCTCGATGCCCGAGCGGGAACCCCGTGGTTGCGGGAGCCGATGAACCAATGTAACTGCGGGCTGAGCGGGCGATCGCAGCGCTTGTGACAGCAACGGTGCTGAAGGATCAGGGCTTCTCGGCGCTCAGCTGCCGCAGAGTTCCATCAGGTGGCGGATCACGTCCTCCACCACCCGGTCAGGCGTGGAGGCGCCGGAGGTGATACCCACCCGCAGGGGACCTTCCGGCAGGAAGGGCGCCACCAGCTCCAGATCGCCCCCCAGGGGCATGTGCTCGATGCGGTTGCCCGGCCCGATTCGCTCGGGGGTGTCGATGTGGAAGGAGCGGATGCCGCGGCTGATGGCGATCTCCTGCAGGTGTGTGGTGTTCGAAGAGTTGTAGCCGCCGATGACCACCATCAGATCGAGCGGTTCATCCACCAGGGAGAACATGGCGTCCTGCCGCTCCTGGGTGGCGTCGCAGATGGTGTTGAAGGCCAGGAAGTGGTCGTTGAGCTCGGCAGGGCCGTAGCGCTGCAGCATGGTGCGCTCGAACAACCGGCCGATTTCCTCGGTTTCGCTCTTGAGCATCGTGGTCTGGTTCGCCACCCCGACACGAACCAGGTCGAGGTCGGGATCGAAGCCGGGCGAGGAGGCTTTGGCGAAATGAGACATGAAGGCCTGGCGATCACCCTTGCCCAGGATGTAGTCGCAGACCATCTGGGCCTCGGCCAGATCCAGAACCACCAGGTAAGTGCCGGCGAAGGAGCTGGTGGCGAGGGTTTCCTCGTGCTTCACCTTCCCGTGGATGATCGAGCTGAAGGCGTGCTTCTTGTGCTTCTCCACGGTGTTCCACACCTTCGACACCCAGGGGCAGGTGGTGTCGACGATGTGGCAGCCCCGCTCGTTCAGCAGCTGCATCTCCTGCACAGTGGCGCCGAAGGCCGGCAGGATCACCACGTCACCGGTCCCCACCTCGGAAAAGTCCTTCACTCCCTCCTCAACACGGATGAAGCGCACATTCATGTCGCGCAGGTGGGCGTTCACCGAGGGGTTGTGGATGATTTCGTTGGTGATCCAGATCCGCTCACTGGGGTAGTGACGTCGGGTTTCGTAGGCCATGGCCACGGCCCGCTCCACCCCCCAGCAGAACCCGAAGGCCTCAGCGAGACGAACGGTCAGGCGGCCATGCCGCAGCTCGTATCCATTCTCCCGGATCGTGGCGATCAGTTCGCTCTGGTAGGCCTGCTCCAGGCTGACCGCCACCTGCTCGCCGAGGCCGAAGCCGCGGCGGTTGTAGCGCTCGGAGTGGTGCAGCGAGCGTTTGAAGGCGCGGGTATCCATGGCGTCGCCGCAGGGCAGGCAGGTGCCGACTCTATGGGCTGGTGCCCATCGACGGGCGAAAAAAAGCCCCGGTCGAAACCGGGGCCAGAGGTGACCGTGGGGTCGGAATTGAAAGAGCTGAGGGGTCAGTTTGCCGTGGAGGCGAAGTCGGGGTAGGCCTCCATGCCGTGCTCGGAGATGTCGAGACCTTCGATCTCTTCCTGCTCGCTGACACGGATGCCCCCGAAGAGGGAACCGATGATCGACCAGAGGATCAGCGATGACACGGCAGCAAAGATGCCGTAAGCCAGAACCCCAACGATCTGGTAGCCAAACTGGCCTAAGCCATGGCCATAGAACAGACCTTTGTCCTGGTTGAACAGGCCAACGGCCAGGGTTCCCCACATGCCACAGGTGCCGTGTACCGAAAAGGCGCCTACAGGATCATCGATGTTCATCGAATCGAGAATCGCCACGGAGAAGACCACCAGACCACCACCGATGAAGCCGGCGACCCAGGAACCCGCCATGGAGAAGCCATCACAACCGGCGGTGACGCTCACCAGACCGGCAAGGATGCCGTTGATGGTCATGGTGAGATCAGGCTTGCTGCCGCGGATCTGGGAAACCAGAGTCCCTGAGATGGCACCACCGGCTGCACCGAGGGTGGTGGTGACAGCCACGTAGGGAACGGTCTCGTCCATCGCCAACACCGAACCGGGGTTGAAGCCATACCAGCCGATCCACAGAATCAGGCAGCCGAGGGTGGCCAGGGCCATGCTGTGGCCAGGCAGGGCCTGGGTCTTGCCACCGACGAATTTCCCGATCCGGGGGCCGAGAAGAATGGCGCCGACCAGGCCGGCCCAGGCACCGAAGGAGTGAACGATCGAGGAGCCGGCAAAGTCAATGAAGCCGCCGTTCTCACCACCGAGGGTGGAGAGCCAGCCTCCATTCCACTGCCAGGATCCGGAGATGGGATAGAGGAAGCCCACCAGCACCAGGGAGAACACCACGAACTCACCGAACTTGATCCGCTCAGCAACAAGACCGGAAACGATCGTTGCGGCGGTGGCGGCGAAGGCGACCTGGAAGAAGAAATCGACAGTCGGAACAAGTGAGGCTTCCGTGACCATGTCCGGGGTTACCGCTGGGTCGAAGAAGAGGCCCTTGAAGAACAGCCAGCCATCAACAACGGCATCGCCATACATGATGGAATACCCGACGAACCAGTAAGCCGTTGCGGCAAGCGCAAAAACAATCAGGTTCTTGAGAAGGATGTTGACGGCATTCTTCTGGCGACACATTCCTGATTCCACCATGGCGAAGCCCGCGTTCATGAAAACGACGAGGATCGCTGCGATGAAGATGAAAAGGTTGTTGATCAGAAAGGCTGGTGTCAGGTCAGGCAGCTCGGCGGCCCTGGCTGAGAGCGTGAATACGCCAAGGCCGAATAGGGCCAGGGGCACACAGGCCAGCCAGGTGAGCGTGCGGGGATTGGAGAGCCCACGGATGCTGCGGAGCAGCAGTTCGGGAGCCTCAAGCAAACTCGCCTCCTGGAGACGCCGCGGCCGGCGTCGCCCAGGGGCGTGAGGAGCAACTGTCATGGAGCGGAACGTCGCACAGAATTTTGCGGAAAGTGATGGATCACGCCCGGAAGCGTTCCTACAGGGCAAAAGTGCGCGAAGTGGAACCAACCGCTGGTGGCATCCGCTACAAAATTCCCGATCCGTTCACGCAGGGATGGGCCTCGGGCTCCTGAGGCACCAGTTCCGCCACGCCGATCCAGGTCACGGCCTCGGCGCTGAAGCGGTAGCGCAGAGGTAGCACCTCCACTCCCGCTGCCAGGGCCTGCCGGAACAGCTCGCCGTAGCGGGGATCGGCCGAATCCCCGGGCGCGAAGCGCGTGACGTCGGCGCGGCTGAGGCAGGGAACCAGCAGGCCCCTGGCTTCGGGGCCAACCGCCATCAGCTCGCGCAGGTGCTTCTGTCCCCTCTCGGTGACCGTATCCGGGAACAGGGCCAGATCCCCCCGGCTCCAGGTGGTGTTCTTGACCTCCAGGTAGATCGGCCGCGGATCGGTGGCCTCGGCTGCAGGGCTCAGGAGCAGATCGATCCGACTGCGACGGCCTTGGCCGTAGGCCACCTCGGCACGGATCGAGCCGATCGGTCCCAGCCATGGCTTCAGGCAGCCCGCTTCGATCGTGGCCCTCACCAGCCTGTTGGGCAGGGCCGTGTTCACCCCCACCCAGCAGGGCTCACCGTCGCTGCCGGGCACCAGGGCCTGCTCCCAGGTCCAGGCCAGCTTGCGTTCCGGTCTGGGGTCGTGGCGCAGGCGCACCCGCCCGCCCGGGTGGAGAACCCCGGTCATGGGACCGGTGTTGGGGCAATGGGCCGTCACCACCTGGCCATCGGGCAGTTCCACATCCGCCAGGAAGCGCTTGTACCGCCGCAGCAGCACGCCCTCCACCAGGTTCTGCAGCGGCAGGATCTGCGTTCCGTCGGCCTGGGCACCGGCACGGCCGTGGCTGTTCTGGGGGACCGGCATCGATTCAGGGGCTGGCCTTGGGCGGCAGGGTGGAGAATCCCACGGTGGATGGGGGCCGACGGCCTGACCGGATGGCGAAATCCCTGCGGCGCATCGCCCTGATCGTGGCGGTGGCGACCGGCCTGAGCAAGGTGGCGGGTCTGCTGCGCCAGCAGGTGATCGCCGCCGCCTTCGGGGTGGGGGCCGCCTACGACGCGTACAACTATGCCTATGTGCTGCCGGGATTCCTGCTGATCCTGCTGGGAGGCATCAACGGGCCCTTTCACAGCGCCATGGTCAGCGTGCTGGCCCGCCGCCCCCGCCAAGAGGGCGCCCACGTGCTGGCGGCCATCAACACGCTTGTGGGCGTGGGCCTGCTGGTGGTGACGGTGCTGCTGCTCGTTGCCGCTGATCCCCTGATCACCCTGGTGGGGCCTGGGCTGGATGCGGAGCGCCATGCCATCGCCGTGGTGCAGCTGCGCTGGATGGCGCCGATGGCCCTGTTCGCCGGGCTGATCGGCCTGGGCTTCGGGGCTCTCAATGCGGCCGATGTCTTCTGGCTGCCTTCGGTGAGCCCACTGGTGTCGAGCGTGGCGATGATCGCCGGCATCGGCCTGCTCTGGTTTCAGCTGGGTGCCGCGATTGCTCTGCCGGCCACGGCGGTGCTGGGGGGGATCGTGCTGGCGGCCTCCACCACCCTGGGGGCTGTGTTGCAGTGGCTGATCCAGTTACCGGCCCTGGCGAAGCAGGGCCTGCATCGCTTCCAGCTGGTGTGGGACTGGCAGCACCCGGGCGTGCGTGAGGTGCTGCAGGTGATGGGCCCGGCCACCCTCTCCTCGGGGATGCTGCAGATCAACGTCTTCACCGACCTGTTCTTCGCCTCCGGCATCGTCGGGGCCGCCGCTGGCCTGGGCTACGCGAACCTGCTGGTGCAGACGCCCCTCGGCCTGCTCTCCAACGCGTTGCTGGTGCCGCTGCTGCCGGTCTTCGCCCGACTCACGGCCCCGGCGGATCGCCCGGCCCTGGTGGACAGGATCCGCCAGGGCCTGATGCTCTCCACCGCCAGCATGATGCCGCTGGGGGCCCTGTTCGTGGCCCTGGCCGTTCCGATCGTGGCTGTGGTCTACGAGCGGGGGGCGTTCGATAGGGGAGCGGCGCTGCTGGTGGCCAGCCTGCTGATGGCCTACGGCGTGGGCATGCCGGCCTATCTGGGTCGGGACGTGCTCGTGCGGGTGTTCTACGCCCTTGGGGACGGCACGACGCCGTTCCGTTTCTCCATGGCCGGCATCGGCTTCAACGTGATCTTCGACTGGGTGCTGGTGGGCGGTCCCAGCCCCTGGGGGCTTCAGCTGCCTGGGCTCAACTTCGGGGCTCCAGGCCTGGTGCTGGCCACAGTGGGGGTCAACCTGCTCACCTGTGCCGGCTTGCTGCTGGCCCTGCAGCGACGTCTGGGACGCCTGCCCCTGAGGGTCTGGGGCCGCGACAGTCTGCTGCTGCTGCTGGCGGCCGTGGCCGGGGGGCTGGCCGCCTGGGCGCTCTCAGGACTTGTGGCCTGGCCGGACGGGCTGCTGGGCCAACTGCTGCAGTGCGGTCTGAGTGCCGGACTGGGACTGGGTCTCTACGGGCTGCTGGCGAGCTGGGCGGGTGTGCCGGAGGCCCGAGATCTGGCCCGACAGATGGCTGGCCGTCTCAGTCGGGGTTCGTGATGGTCACCCGTCGCTCCTCGCGCACCTGCACCGGGATCTCCAGGTGACTGCGTCCCAGCATCTGAGGGCCATCCACCGAGAAGATCCGCGCCTCGATGCCGAAGTCCCGAAAGGCGTTCTCCAGTTCCTGAATCAATGCCTTCTCCACCTGGGCCTCGGCGTCGACGACCTTGCCGATCAGGCGACCTCCCAGCGGGCCGATGCGCTGCCTGACCACCTCACGGGCATTGGTGACCTCGATGACCAGCATCCAACGCCTGCAACGGGTTTGACCTTATCCGCAGGTCAACGCCAAGGCCGGCACTGTCGTGCTTCTTCAGCCGGGCCGGCTCAGCGACCCACGTTCTCCAGCACGTCCTCGAGATCCCGCAACTGCCCTGGGGGCAGCAGGCGGGCCAGGGGCAGGCGGCCTGAGCCTCCACCGATCGGCACCTGCACCGCCTCGAGGGCCTGGCGGGCGCAGACCCCAGGCCCCTGATCGAGCCGGGCGGAGCATTCGATCGCCAGGGTCATCGCCAGACCCGCGTCACCCAGGTAGAGATGCCAGCCGGCCACCTGGATGTAGAGGCGATCCGCCAGGGCCAGGCTCAGCTCCTCGAGTTCGCTTGCCGTCAGGCTCACGGGGGTGGTGTGCGCTCAGCCTTCACCTTGCTCCAGCCCGTTGGCCTGTGGTCGCAACCGCAACACGATGATGAGGTGCAGCAGCCAGCCAGCCCCCCAGGCCAGAGTCAGCCAGCTCAGATGCTGCCAGGGATGGCGCAGCCGCTGCACGAACCAAAGACCACTGTTTACGGCAGCGAACAGGCCGCCATGGAGGCAGAGGTTCACGATCCGCTCGTAGTGGCGGTAGGTGGGATCGGAGGTGTCGGCGGGGCCGTACCAGCGGATCGGCATGGGGGAGGGGAGACGCAGCGTCTGCGGTGGCTGGCCCGATTGTGCCCGGACGACAGTTGACGGATGGCCCCCCCGTGCGGTGAGAATGAAACCGCAGGCGCTTGTAGCTCAGCGGATTAGAGCATCTGACTACGGATCAGAGGGTCGGGAGTTCGAATCTCTCCAGGCGCGCTTGTCAACCGTCCGTACAGGGCGGTTTTTTTTGGCAATTCATCCCCCCGGCTCCCCCCTGGTGATGCCCCTGCCGGCCAGGACACCCGGGCCAGCGGGCGCGCCGGGGTGATTTCTTACGATGCACTTCTCGCGCCTTTTCGTCGACGCCATGGTGGATGCCACCGGTACGCCCCTGAACCAGTCCCTGGCGGCCGGTGACCCAGCCATCGCCGCCCTGATCGGCCGGGAACTGGAGCGACAGCAGAGTCACCTCGAGCTGATTGCCAGCGAGAATTTCACCTCCAGGGCCGTGATGGAGGCCCAGGGGTCGGTGCTCACCAACAAGTACGCCGAAGGCCTGCCCCACAAGCGCTACTACGGAGGCTGCGAGCACGTCGACGCGATCGAGGAGCTGGCGATCGCCCGGGCCCGGCAGCTGTTCGGTGCCGCCTGGGCGAATGTGCAGCCCCACAGCGGCGCCCAGGCCAACTTCGCGGTGTTCCTGGCCCTGCTTCAGCCCGGCGACACGATCCTGGGCATGGACCTCTCCCATGGCGGCCATCTCACCCATGGCTCACCGGTGAATGTCTCTGGCAAGTGGTTCAAGGCCGTCCATTACGGCGTCGATCCCCACACCCACCAGCTCGACTACGACGCCATCCGGGCTCTGGCGGAGCAGCACCGCCCCAGGCTGATCATCTGCGGCTACTCCGCCTATCCCCGCACGATTGATTTCGCGGCCTTCCGCTCGATCGCCGATTCCGTTGATGCCTTCCTGCTGGCCGACATGGCCCACATCGCCGGCCTGGTGGCGACGGGAGCCCACCCCAGCCCCATCCCCCATTGCCATGTGGTCACCACCACCACCCACAAGACCCTGCGCGGCCCCCGCGGCGGCCTCATCCTCTGCAATGACGCAGAGTTCGGCAAGCGCTTCGACAAGGCCGTCTTCCCCGGCAGCCAGGGGGGGCCCCTGGAGCATGTGGTGGCGGCAAAGGCGGTGGCCTTCGGCGAGGCCCTGCAGCCGGCCTTCAGGGCCTACAGCCAGCAGGTGATCCGCAATGCCCAGGCCCTGGCCGCTCGGATCCAGGAGCGCGGCATCGCCGTGGTTTCCGGCGGCACCGACAATCACCTGGTGCTGCTCGATCTGCGCTCAATCGGCCTCACCGGCAAGGTGGCCGACCTTCTGGTGAGTGAGGTGAACATCACGGCCAACAAGAACACCGTGCCGTTCGACCCTGAATCGCCCTTCGTCACCAGTGGCCTGCGCCTCGGCACAGCCGCCCTCACCACCCGTGGCTTTGATGCCGAGGATTTCATTGAGGTGGCCGATGTGATCGCTGATCGCCTGCTCCATCCCGACGACAGCGTCATCGAGCTGCGCTGCCGTGAGCGGGTGCGTGCGCTCTGTCAGCGCCATCCGCTCTACGCACCCAGCCGCATACCCCTGCCCGCCTGACCCCGGCTGCCTAAGCTTCCTACTCGATCCGGTCCTTGCATGGCTCGCCCCGCGACGTTGCCACCAGCGTTGCCCAGCCCAGGGCCGTGCTCCCTTTTCAGGCTGCTGGCCGACCCTGGAGCCCCGATGCGGGGCCGAGGGGCGTGACGATGGCCTCCAGCCCGCTGGCCGCGGCCCTGCTGACCTTTGTGATCGCCGCCCTGCTCACGGCGCTGATCGTGCCACTGGTGCGCTGGATGGGGCTCCGCTACGGCCTGTTCGATCCACCCGATTCGCGCAAACAGCACGACATCCCGATGGTGCGGCTGGGAGGCATCGGCATGGTGGTTGGTTTTTCCCTGGCCCTGGCGATCACCTGGGCCCTGGGAGGGTTCGGCACCGTGGCTCCCGACCGGGATCAGCTGATCTGGACCACCCTGGCCGGCGCACTCTGTTATTTCGTGATCGGTCTGGCCGATGACCTCTTCGCCCTGCCGCCCCTGCCGCGCCTTGCCGGCCAGGTAGCCGTGGCCGTGGTGGTCTGGAGTGAGGGCGTACGGATCGGAGCAATCGATCTGCCGCTGGGCCTGTTCGGCCTGCCGTCCCTGGCCTTCCCCCTGCCCGATGGGCTCAGCCTGCTGGCCACGGTGATCTGGTTGGTGGGCATCACCAACGCCATCAACTGGATCGATGGACTCGATGGACTGGCCGCCGGCGTCGGTGGCATTGCCGCCGTCGGGCTGCTCTCGGTGAGTTTCAGCCTGCAGCAGAGCGCAGCCGGTCTGCTGGCGGCCTCCCTGGCCGGAGCCTGCCTCGGCTTCCTCCGCCACAATTTCAATCCCGCCCGCATCTTCATGGGCGATGGCGGGTCCTATTTCCTCGGCTTCGCCCTGGCGGCGATCAGCATCGTCGGCCCGGCCAAGGGCCTCACCACCGTCAGCCTGCTGTTCCCGCTGCTGATCCTGTCGCTGCCCCTGGCCGACATGTCGGCGGTGATCATGGGCCGTCTCAGCGAAGGTCATTCCCCCTTCTATCCCGACCGTCGCCACCTTCATCACCGCCTGCTACGGGCCGGCTTCAGCCATCGCCGCACGGTCCTGCTGATCTATGCCTTCACCCAGTGGCTGGCTGCCCTGGCCCTGGTGGCGGCCAACGTGGAAATGCGCTTCCTCTGGCTGGCCCTGGCCACCGCCGTGCTGATCGGAGCGGTGCTGGGATCCCGTCGCCAGCGCCACCTGCTGAGTGATCCCACCACCGGCTCAACCACCTCCACCGACTCCTCCCCGTCATTTCCCTGTGATGTCGGCCGTGACCCCCAGCCCTGAGATCGGGCCCCGCCACGGAGGCGACGTCCAGGGCCGCGAAACCCGCTGCACAGAAATCCTCTGCGTCGGCACGGAGCTGCTGCTGGGCAACATCCTCAATGGCAATGCCCGCTGGCTGGCGGAGCAGCTGGCCGGCCTTGGCCTGCCCCACTACCGCCAGACGGTGGTAGGGGACAACCGTGAGCGCCTGATCGCCGAGGTGCGGGAGGCCTCCCGCCGCTGCCGTGTGCTCATCTGCACAGGCGGCCTCGGTCCCACCCCCGATGACCTCACCACCGAGGCCCTGGCCGCCGCCTTCGACACTCCGCTCCAGGAGCGCCCCGAGGTGTGGGGCGACATCCAGACCAAATTCGCCGCCCTGGATCGGACCCCGTCGCCGAGCAACCGCAAGCAGGCCCTCCTACCGGTGGGGGCAGAGCTGTTGCCCAACCCGGTGGGCACGGCTCCCGGCATGATCTGGACCCCCAGGCCCGGTTTCACCCTGCTCACCTTCCCGGGGGTGCCCGCCGAGCTGCGGGCGATGTGGGCCGCCACGGCGGCGCCCTGGCTGAGGGGTCAGGGGCTTGTGGAGGGTGTGTTCTCCAGCCGGATCCTGCGCTTCTGGGGCGCCGGGGAATCACTCCTGGCCGAGCAGGTGGCCGACCTGCTGGAGCTGGAGAACCCCACCGTGGCCCCCTACGCCGGCACCGGCGAGGTGAAACTGCGGATCACGGCCCAGGCACCCACGCTCCAGCAGGCCGAGCAGCTTCTTGCCCCAGTGGAAGCCGAGCTGATCCAGCGGCTGGGGTCCTGGTTCTACGGGATCGATGACGACAGCCAGGCCTCTCTCTGCCTGGAGCTGTTGCGGCGGCGGGCGGAGACACTGGCGGTGGCGGAATCGTGCACGGGCGGGGGGCTGGGTGCGGCACTGACGGCGGTGCCCGGGGCTTCAGATGTGTTCCTCGGCGGGGTGATCGCCTACGCCAACGTCGTCAAGCAGCAGTTGCTGGAGGTGCCTGCCGCCATGCTCGAAGCCCATGGGGCCGTGAGCGATCCGGTCGCGATTGCCATGGCCGAAGGGGCGCGGCGGGTCACGGGCAGCACCTGGGCCCTGGCCCTGACCGGCGTGGCCGGCCCCGGTGGTGGCAGCCCCGGCAAGCCGGTGGGGTTGGTCCACATCGCCCTGGCGGGCCCCGGGGGCAGCACCAGTGAGGGGGTGCGTTTCGGTGGAGGCCGCAGCCGCGACTGGATTCAGACGGTCAGCGTCGGCGAAGCCCTCAACCGCCTCAGGCGTCGTCTGCTGGCGGAGACTGAGGCGAAGGGCCTGGCCCTTGCGCCCTAGGTTGGTCCGTCTTGGGCATCGGAGGCACGGTGAGCGCCGGCACGCTGTACGATAAGGTCTGGGACCTGCACCGCGTGGCGGAGCTGCCTGGAGGGTCCACCCAACTGTTCATCGGTCTGCACCTGATTCATGAGGTGACCAGCCCCCAGGCCTTCGCGGCCCTGAAGGAGCTTGGACTGGGCGTGCGTCATCCCGAGCGCACCGTGGCCACGGTTGATCACATCGTGCCCACCACCTCCCAGGCGCGTCCCTTCGCCGACCCCCTCGCTGAGGAGATGCTCGCCACGCTGGAGCGCAACTGCGCTGAGCACGGCATCACCCTCCATGCCCTCGGCAGCGGCCGTCAGGGGATCGTGCACGTGATTGCACCGGAGCTGGGCCTGAGTCAGCCGGGAATGACGATCGCCTGCGGTGATTCCCACACCTCCACCCATGGAGCCTTCGGGGCGATCGCCTTCGGCATCGGCACCAGCCAGGTGCGCGATGTGCTCGCCAGCCAGAGCCTGGCGATGAACAAGCTGAAAGTGCGCCGGATTCTGGTGGAGGGCACTCTGCAGCCGGGGGTATTCGCCAAGGACCTGATCCTCCACGTGATCCGCAGCCTGGGGGTGAAGGGGGGTGTGGGATTCGCCTATGAATTCGCCGGATCCTGCATCGAGTCCCTCTCGATGGAGGAACGCATGACCCTGTGCAACATGGCGATCGAGGGGGGCGCCCGCTGCGGTTACGTCAACCCCGACGCCACCACCTTCGCTTACATCAAAGGCAGGCCCTTCGCCCCGGAGGGGGCGGCCTGGGATCGGGCGGTGACCTGGTGGAGTGCCCTGGCCAGCGGCCCTGACGCCCGTTTCGACGACGAGGTGCGTTTTGAGGCCGCCACGATCCCCCCCACCATCACCTGGGGGATCACACCGGGTCAGGGGATCGGGGTCGATGAAGCTGTGCCCACCCCCGAGCAGATGCCCGCGGAGGAGCGCCCGATCGCCGAGGAGGCCTACCACTACATGGGCCTGGCGCCGGGAGCTCCGATCCTGGGACTGCCGGTGGATGTCTGTTTCATCGGCAGCTGCACCAATGGCCGCCTGAGTGATCTGCGAGCGGCGGCGGCGGTGGCTCTTGGTCGCCATGTGGCCCCGGGCATCAAGGCTTTTGTGGTGCCCGGCTCCGAGCAGGTGGCCGCCCTGGCCGAGGCCGAGGGGCTTGACACCCTGTTCGAGAAGGCGGGCTTCGAATGGCGTGAACCCGGCTGCTCGATGTGCCTGGCGATGAACCCTGACCGGCTCGAGGGTCGCCAGATCAGCGCCAGCTCCAGCAACCGCAATTTCAAGGGCCGCCAGGGCTCAGCCTCCGGCCGTACCCTGCTGATGAGCCCGGCGATGGTGGCCGCGGCGGCCGTCACCGGCCAGGTGAGCGATGTGCGGGAGCTGCTGGAGAGCCACCCCGTGGCTGGGTCCGCTTCGGCCGAGCCTCGGCCCGTTGCCATCTCCCCATCCCCGTTGCCATGAGCGCTTCGCCCTTTCCCTTCGGCCCGATCCCTGAGGTCGCTGGCCGCATCGTCGTCGTCGCCGGCGACGACATCGACACGGACCGGATCATTCCGGCCCGTTTCCTGAAGTGCGTCACTTTCGAGGGGCTGGCCGAGGGGGCCTTCGCAGACGACCGCCTCGAGCTGGCCGGCTCCCACCCCTTCGATCGCCCCGAGCATCAGGGGGCCACGATCCTGGTGGTCAATCGAAATTTCGGCTGCGGCTCCAGCCGGGAGCATGCGCCCCAGGCCCTGATGCGCTGGGGAATCCGAGCCGTGGTGGGCGAGAGTTTCGCCGAGATCTTCTTCGGCAACTGCCTGGCTTTGGGGATCCCCTGCCTCAGCGCTGATCACGCCACGATCCTTGCGCTGCAGCAGCAGGCGCTCGCCGATCCTGCCGCCTGCTTTCTGCTCGATCTGGCTTCGGCGGAGATCCGCGGCCAGGCTCCTGCAGCGGGCCTGGAGCCAGCGCAGCGATGGGACCTCTCCATGGCGGCTGGTCCACAACAGATGTTGCTCAGCGGCCAGTGGAATGCCACCGGCCAGCTGCTCTCCCACGAGGAGGAGCTGCAGCGGACGGCAGCACGGTTGCCCTATCTGGCCACCTTCGCCCTGGGCTGAGGCTCAGAACGGGGTCCGCCGTCCTGTTGCCCCTCGGAGCTCCGGTCGGTAAGGGGCAAACGGAACCCCCGTGCCCTTGAAGCCGAAGTCGTTGAGGCGCACCCGCACACCGCCGATGCCCTCGTAGGGGCTGTAGAAAACGCTGAAGGCATAGGAACGGCGCTGCCAGCGCAGCTCCACATAGGACCCGGTCACTTCGCCGTAGTTCTCGGAAGCTGGATCGACGTTGATGCCAACCCCCCCGTCGAACAGAAGCGGACCGGCGATCTGCTGGGTGAGACCGATGCCCACCGTGCCCAGATCCACAGCGGCGTCGAAGCTGAAGGGGCTGAGGCCGTCACGGAGGGTGATGCCGCCGGTGATCGTGAGCTGGGTGAAATCAAAGAAGCGCTTGTTGAAGTGCCCCAGGGTGAGGGTGGGCCCCCCGGAGAACGAGAAGGTGTTCTGGTAGGACCCGTCGCCGAAGTAAGCCGCACTGCCCGAGAGATTGGTGCTCAGGGTCAGGCCAGGCACGATCGGCTCGGGGGAGTAGCGCAGGGCGCCCTCCGGGGTGGATGGCAGTGCCTTGCCTCGCCAAAGCCGGAGGGAGCTGTTCAGCGACCCCACTGCATTGGCCCGCCAGAGCTGGGCGAAATTTCTGGATTCCTCCCCGCTGTTGAGGAATTCGTTGCTCTGGTAGTTGCCAAGGCCCAACCGCCAGAAGTAGCGGTTGGTCAGCCGGCCCCAGTTCGGCAGGTTGTCGTCTTTCTCCAGTGAGGCGCCGTAAGCCGAGTAGACGTCCTGCTCACCGAGTGTTCCATTCCAGATCCGGAAGCGATAGGCCCCGAACAGACGGGCCGTGGTGTTGCCCACCAGGGGCAGGGTGATGTTGCGGTCCAACTGGCCCCAGCTGCGGGTGCCGTTGGCGATGTTCTCGGGATTGAAGGTGGAGACATCCAGATTCAGGCTGGCGTCGAAACCCAGCAGCGGCGTCTTCAGCCTGGCCTCCAGACCGAAGAGGTCCCCCAGGGTGTTGTCCTGGCTGACGGAGGGTCCACCGGCCTGGCCGCCAGGGCGGGGGTAGCTGTCGGTGGTGCCCTGGTAAGCGCGCTCGAGCATGAACTGGGGCTCCAGTTCCAGGGTTCCTTTCTCCCCGATCCGGATCGGCTTCAGGCGCCGGCCCACGTAGAGGCCGTCACGGTCGTCCTGATCAACTCCCAGAACCCAGCGGTTCTCCACTTCCTGTTGCTTGCGGATGCGGGTTCGTGAGCTGACGGGAATGGCGAAACGGTCTTCGAGGATCAGCCGATTGCGCTTGGAGGTGATCAGG
Organism: Synechococcus sp. BSA11S; assembly: GCF_014224355.1. Taxonomy (GTDB): domain Bacteria; phylum Cyanobacteriota; class Cyanobacteriia; order PCC-6307; family Cyanobiaceae; genus Regnicoccus_A. Next base: position 37,381 of record NZ_VNWP01000011.1, read on the forward strand.
AGGTCGCCGTTGGTGTCCTGGTTGACCACCACCTGATCCGCATCCATCCACGACTGGGAGGGCGTGAAGGGGTCGTTGCTGAAACTGGCGCGGTCGCTGCGCCAGCCATTGGGGGTGAGCACGATCCGGGCCGCCTGATAGCGCAGGTGGGTGAGGGTTCCCTGCACCGCCTGGCGGTTCTTCTCCGAGCGCAGGCGCCGCACCTGGCGCGGCGTTGCAGGGCCGAAGTCGCTGTTCTGATCGGAGGTCAGGTCGTCGTTGCCGCCCACTTGCCCGCGACGCTCGATCACCAGCCCTTCGCGCTTTCGTACGTCGGAGATCCTTTGCTCGATGGTGGCGGCGGCGGCGGCCCGGCGTTGCTCCTGCTCGCGCATGGCCCGGAACGAGGGCCGCTCGTCCTGGGGTGGGTCCGTGCTGTCGTCTGGGGTTGGTGTTTCTTGCTCCCGTACCGGTGCCTCGCCGCCCATGGCCACCTGTTCGAGGGCCTCCGGCAGGGAGCGGGGGAGATCCGGCGGCTCCGCTCCGCGGTTGGGACATCCTTTGGCCGGCCGCAGGCTGGCCTGGGGATCATCCGTGGGCTCCGGATCCCCTCCGAAGCGATAGCGCAGGCCGAGCAGGTAGGCGTTGCTGCCTTCCCGGACACCGTTGTAGGTGCCGAAGGCGCCGGAGCGGTGATGAATTCTGCCCACCATCGACCACTGGGGCGAGAAGGAGCCCTCGATCTCAAAACCGAGGTAGTTCAGAAACCGGGCCGACCTCTCCCGGTAGGTGTCTTCGTAGTTGCTGAGGTTGGTGTTGAGACTCACCCCCTGCACGAACCCCAGGCTGAGCCAGGGCTGCAGCCAGGCTCTCAGCCCGATGCCTGCGGTGAATTCGCCGAAGGTCTGTGCCGAGGTGGAGAGGTTGGCCACCTCGCTGGCGGTGAAGGGTCTTGTGTAGCGACCGCCCCTCTGGGCCGAGGCCCAGTGGCCGAGGGCATTGAAGTCCAGTTCCAGGGCGAACGGTCCGGATTTGATCAACCGCTTCTGCAGGCCGGCGCCCAGCACCCGCTCCGGGCGGAAGACGCCCTGGCCGAAGAAGGTCTGGCCGAAATCGGAGTGGAACATCTGTCCGCCCCAGAGGGTGGCGCTCCAGGGGTGGGGGTGCCAGTCGGGAATCTCCGGCAGCACCGTCGGGCAGGCGATCGGCGCGGGCTCAGGCAGCGGGATGGAGGGGGCCTGCTCGGGGTCGAGGTCCTCCAGGCTGGTCTCCAGATCGAGAACGCCGTAGACGTCCTCCATCTCCCCTTCCCCTTCGATCAGGCTGTAGCGGAGCATGCTGGCCTGCACGTACTGCTGGCCGCGCCAGAAGCGCACGCTGCCCGTGGCATAGAGGGTGCGGGTGGTGGTGTCGTACTCGAGACGATCCGCCATCAACCGGCCTCCGGCCAGAACCGCTTTGGCGTTGCCGGTGGCCACATAGCGGTTGATCACCAGGTCGAACCCCTGCTGATCAGCGCTGATCTCCAGTTCCTTGGGAGGAGTCTTGTCGGGGGAGTTCAGCCCGTCGTCGTCGCCGGCGGCCTCGGGCGTGGGCGGTTCGGCTGGACTCGCGCTCGGTTCGGGCTCGAGCTCAGCAGGGCTGGTCTCGACGGTGCCGGAGTCAGTCTCCAGCTCGTCGATCTTGAGCGAGTTGCTTTCCAGAGAGTTCGTCTCAATGCCTCTGCCGTCGGCGGACACGGGCCCGGATTCCGCCCCCGCACGGTCCTGCGGGGGTGGCGGGGTCTGAGCGGGTGCGCCCTGGTGCTGGGCTTCAGCAGCGAGCGGGTCGGTAGCGCCGGCTCCCGCTTCACTGACGATGGCTGGGGTGGACTCTGACTCCAGGGTCCTGGCCCGGCTCACCGCCGGTGTTGCCAGGGTTGCCGCGCCCACGAGTCCGATGGCCCATCGGATAAGCGTTGCTGAGGGCACCACGTCTCCAGGACCGCGGCCGATCCTGCCATGCCCTGGTTGGCGCGGGGGGCTCTCTCAGGTGGGTTGAGGCAGTGACCCCACCCGACCGGAGCGTGGATTCAGTCTTCGAGGTCTTTGCGGCTGGGGGTGCGGCTGGGATCACTGGCCAGAAAGCCGAAGACGAAGATGCCGATGAAGAAGAAAACGACCGAGTAAACGGAGATCTTGAGGGCGAGCATGAATCCGTCCGGCGGGTGACAGGGAGTGACAGGCGCCAGGTGGGGCCTGAACGACCCTTCGGCAGCCGCATCATCCTATGGGTCACTGACGGCCGGGATCGATGACGCAGGGCCTGGACCCCCAGCAACCCCCCGAGATTGAAACGTTTCGATCACGTTCGAGGCTCGATCTGCTCTCCGTCTGGCAGCGGCGTGGCCCTGATGGTTCCTGGCAGGGAGCCCTGGCCGACCCCTGGGCTCGGCTCCATCGCCCCGACTGGCATGCCCGCGGTCTGATCGCCTGGCCGCGGGGCGGGCTGACACAGCATCTGGTGCTGGAGCTGAGCTGTCCTCCCAACTGGCGGGGCCGGTCCCCGGCACGCGCCCGGTTGGCCTTGCGCTGGTGGGCCACCGCCGCCGAGCTGCGGGTCGATGGCCGCACGGTTCACCGTGGTGACCTGTTCGACAGCTCCTGCCGCTGGGCTCTTCCGCAGCACTGGTGGCAGGGGCAGCCCCTGCGCCTGGAGCTGGAGCTGCGCAGTCCACTGCACGACGACGGCGCCCTGATCCTCAGCGCGATCGAGGCGGAGCCCCTCGATCCGTCGGACCCTGATGGTCTGCTGACGGCCACACGGCTGGAGCTGGAGCAGCTGCGCCAGCCCTTCCAAGGTGTGGCCGGCAGCTTCCATCTGCTCGGCCACGCCCATCTGGACCTGGCCTGGCTCTGGCCGGTGGCCGACACCTGGCAGGCCGCTGAACGCACCTTCCGCTCAGCCCTCGATCTGATCGACCACCACCCCGACCTGCACTTCGGCCATTCCACCCCGGCGCTGTATGCCTGGCTGGAGCGGCACCGTCCCGCCCTGTTCGCGCGGATCCGCGCCGCGATGCGCGCCGGCCGCTGGGAGCCGCTCAACGGCCCCTGGGTGGAAGCCGATTGCGTGCTGGTCGGCACCGCCTCCCTCCTGCGGCAGTTTCAGGAAGGACAGGCCTACAGCCGCCGGACCTTCCCGGAGTGGGAGCATCAGCTGGCCTGGCTTCCCGACAGTTTCGGCTTCAGCGCCGGCCTGCCGGCGGTGGCGGCGGCCACGGGCGTGCGCTGGTTCTGCACCCACAAGCTGGCCTGGAACGCCACCACCCCCTTCCCCCACCGTTTGTTCCGCTGGCGCAGTCGCTGTGGCGCTGAGGTGCTGGCCCTGATGACCGCCCCCATCGGCACCGACGGGGATCCACTGGCCATGGAGCGCTACCGGCTGGCGTGGCAGGAGGCCACGGGAGACTCCACAGCTCTCTGGCTGCCGGGGGTCGGGGACCACGGTGGCGGACCCACCCGCGAAATGCTGGAGCAGCTGGATCTGTGGCGCAACAACGATGCCACCGCTCCGCAGCGGCACGGCAGCCTGCGCGACTACCTGCAGCGGCTTGAGCCCCTCAGCCGTCAGCTTCCAGTCTGGCGCGATGAGCTCTACCTGGAGCTGCATCGCGGTTGCGCCACCAGCCGCCCCGACCAGAAACGCCACAACCGCACCCTGGAGCGGTTGCTGCGCGAGGCCGACCTGGCCGGCGCCCTGCTCGGGGCCACGGGTGAGAGATCAGAGACCTCCGGCTGGACTGAGCTTCTCTTCCAGCAGTTCCACGACATCCTGCCGGGCACCTCCATTCCCGAGGTGTTCGAGCAGGCTGAACCCCAGTGGCGGGCGTCCCGCCGCCGGGCGTCCCGCTGTCGTGATCGATCGTTGCGCGCCTGGCTGGAGCCTGCTGGTGCTGGTGCCGTTGCTCAGGCTCAGGGGGGCTCCAGAGCGGTGGAGTCGTGGTGGTGGGCCCAGCTGCAGCCCCTGCCGGCGGCCCCCCTCACCCTGCGCTTTCCCGCGGGCCGCTGGAGCCTGGAGGAGCAGCCCCTGCCCTTTCAGCCCGTCGCATCGGGAGGTCACTGGGTGCAGCTGCCCTCCCCCGCCGGCGTGGCGGTGCTGCGGCTGCAGCGACACCGCTCCGGCTCCGGCCCGGACCCTCTGCCTGCCACCCACGAAAACTCGATCGAGAATCCGGTGCAACTGGAGACCCTCGCCGCCGGCGAGCGCTGGCGGCTGGGCAATGGCCTGATCTGGGCTCAGCTCGGTCCGCTGGGCCTCGAGCAACTCTGGGGGGGCGACCACAGCCCACAGCTGGCTGGACCGCTGCAGTGGCGGCGTTGGCTGGATCGGGGCGAGTTCTGGGATGCCTGGGATCTGGCCGACGATTACCGCCAGCACCCCCTGCCCCTCGACTGGGAACCTGGTCCGGCGCTGGCGGAAGTCGGTCCGCTCTGCTGCCGGCTGGTCTGGCGCGGCCGCTGCGGCGCCAGTGCCCTGCGCCTTGATCTGCAGCTGCGGGCCGGCTGCCCCTGGCTCGATCTCACCCTGCGGGTCGACTGGCGCCAGCGCCATGAATTGCTGCGGCTGGAGCTGCCCCTGCAGCATCCGGCCGTGCGCTGGGCCGCCGACACCGGTGCCGGTGTGATCGAGCGGGCCGCTGCGGCCACCAATGCGCGCGAAGCGAGCCGCTGGGAGGTGCCGGCGATCAGCTGGGTGGCGAGCCAGGCCGCCACCGGTGGATTGGCGGTGCTGCTCGATGGGCCGCAGGGGGGTTCAGCGTGTCCGGAGGCTCTGGGGGTGTCCCTGCTGCGCGGTCCGACCTGGCCGGATCCTGGCGCCGACAACGGAGCTCAGCGCCTGCGCCTGGCTCTGATGCCCTGCGGCGAGGGCTGGCGTCAGGCTGGTGTGGCGGCTGCGGCGGTCCGCTTCCGGGAGCCGTGCTGGCTGCGGCCGGCCTTCTCTGCGGGAGAAGTCATGCCTGGCTCAGTGCTGGAGCTGGGTCACCGCGATCTGCGTCTGATCTCCCTTGAGCGCGAAGGCGGTGACGGTCTGGCTCGGCTGACGGTGCAGAACCTCTCTCCCTGCCGTCACCAGCTGGAGCTGGGAGCCGACTGGCAGGTGCTGGAGCGCCTCGATGGGCTCGGGAATCCGCTCCCCTCTTCTGCCGGAGGGGAGGACGTTGCACCAGAGTCCGAAGGGCGCACCCGCGTGGGGCCTTGGCAACTGGCCAGCTGGCGGATCAGTCGTCGTGGTCGTCGAAGGGATCCGTGAGCTGTTTCGAGGGCGGCCCGAAGGCGGTGTAGACGCCGAAGCCGGTGAGGGCGAGGAGGGCCACCAGAACGGTGATCGCCACGGAGATGGCTGGGGAGGTTTCGCTCAAGGGTGGTGGTGGAGGGGGACAGACCGGAGAAGATCCGGGATGCGGCGGTGAGGGGGTTGTGCAGCGGAGCCATCGGCCGAAGCCCAACGGCGAACCGGACCGTCACAACTCTCGGCGAGGGCTGCGCCGGTGAACCCTCGCCCCTTACAGTAACGGCCCCATCCCATGTGCCAGAGAGGACACCACAGCCATGGCCCAACGCACCCGACTGGGAAATCTGCTGCGCCCCCTCAACTCCGAGTACGGCAAGGTTGTCCCCGGCTGGGGAACCACCCCGGTCATGGGCGTCTTCATGGCCTTGTTCCTGGTCTTTCTGCTGGTGATCCTGCAGCTCTACAACCGTTCGCTCCTTCTCGACGGCATCACCGTCAACTGGAACGGCATGGGCTGATCGGCGGTTCCCTCCCTCAACCGCTCCCCTCCACCTGAGACCCCCCCTCCATGAATTTCTTCGGGATCGGTCTTCCGGAGATGGCGGTGATCGCCGCCATTGGCCTGCTCGTCTTCGGACCGAAGCGTTTGCCTGAGCTGGGCCGCACCCTCGGCCGCACCCTCAAGGGGTTTCAGTCGGCCTCCAGCCAGTTCGAGCAGGAATTCCGCAAGGCCGTCGACACCGAAACGGTCTCCGCCACCAGCCTTGAGTCTGAAGCCGGTGCTGCCGATGCCAGCGCCGGCGATCCCAACCCTCCGTCCCCGTCAAGCTGAGCGTTGTCTCTGCAACCCGCTGCCGACCTGCAGCTGCTTGTCGGGCTCGGCAATCCCGGCGAGAAGTACGCCCAGACCCGCCACAACGTGGGCTTCATGGCCCTGGATCAGCTCGCTCAGCAGGAAGGCGCCCAATTCCGGCAGAACGGCAAGCTGCAGGGGGCCATCGCCGAGATCGGCCATGGCCCCACTCGCCTGCGCCTGCTCAAGCCCAGCACCTACATGAATGAGAGTGGCCGCTCGATCCGGTCCACACTCAACTGGTTCGGACTCCGTCCCGATCAGATGCTGGTGCTGGTGGACGACATGGATCTTCCCCTGGGGCGCCTGCGTCTGCGCCGCTCCGGCAGTGCAGGTGGCCACAACGGCCTGCGCAGCACCATCAGTCATCTGGGCAGCCAGGACTTCGCCCGGCTGCGGATCGGCATCGGTGCCCCGGCCCAGGATCCCGCCCTGCGCAAAGCCCGTACGATTTCCCATGTGCTGGGTCGCTTCGAAACCGCTGAGCGGCCCTTGGTGCAGGAGGTGCTGGCCGAAGTGCTCGAGGGGGTCGGCCTCATCCGCACCCGGGGGTATGAGCGAGCCGGCACCCGTCTGAACAGTTTTCAGCCCACCCCTGCCTGACGCTGGAGGCGTCACTGTGCCCCATGCCCTGATCCCGTGAGCCGTCTGCCCGCCACCACCGCCCAGCTGCGGGTGCTGCATCAGAGCTTCAGCCATCAGCTGCTGGAGGGCGAGGTGGCTGCCGGTGGCTTCCACTGGACCTTTCGCTGGGCGTTCGGCCGGGGAGAACTGACGGTGGAGCCGTCCCTGGGCCGTGCCCTGATCCAGGATGCCCTGCTTCGTTTTCTGCTCCAGCTCGACTACCAGCTCGAGCCCGGTGGCGACTACGCCTTCACCGTGCGAGCCAAGTTCTAGGGCGGCGCCAGGGGGTGGTTCAGGAACCGCTCCAGCAGCAACTGGGCCACCACATCATCCCAGTCGCGGGGAGGTTGGCGCAGCCCCCTGGGCAACAACCGGCGCCAGCCCGTGGCTGGGTGGAGTTCCCAGAAGCGCTGGCGTGCCGCCAGGGTGGTCCCATGCTCCTCCACCAGCAGCACCGGCAGTGGCCATTGGTCGAGCCGCCGTTTCCAGCTGTTGCTGCCGGTGCCATTGCCGAGGATCACCGCCACCACGTCCCCCTGCTCCAGCCAACCTTTCAGCCGGCCCCAGGCCTGCTCGGGCGACATCACCGCGGCTTCGAGCACCTGGTGCCGCAGCTTGTCGGTGCGCACCAGTCCACACTTGCTGAGACCCGGATCGAGCCCGGCCAGAGCGCCCTCGCCCGGCAGATCGGCTGAATTCTGGTGAACCGAGCGGATCATGGCCGCCCCGGGCCCAGCCGTTCCTGCCGTGGTTCGCTGGGGACCGCGGCCAGGCGGAGCTCGAGCACCAGAGGGTCAGGGGTTTCCGCGTCGCGGAGTGCCACAGCCTCCAGGGTCACGGTCTGCCCGAGGGGCCGCTCACTCAGTTCTCGCCCCAGCCGGTTGAAGGTGGCCACATCGAACTGGACCCCATCGGCGATCGAGCCCTGGCGCTGGGCCTTCGCAAAGGAGGCCGCCAGCAGCAGATTGAGGCGGCTGTGCACCTGTTCGCTGGAGCGCTCATTGCCCTCCAGCACCGTGGACGCCATCAGATCGCCCTGGCGCAGCACCTGGCGGTTGGGCCTGAGGTCGGGGAATCCCAGCACCTGGTCTTCGCCGCGCAGCACGTTGGCAGCCGAGAGGATGCTCACCACCCAGGGTCCTCCCCGGGAGATGCGGGCTTCGAGCGTGGCGATGTCCTGCCGCGGTACCAGCAGGATCTGCCGGTTGGGCTCTTCCCCGGGCAGAACCCGCTGGAAGGCATTCAGATTGGCCTGACGCAGCAGCGCCACGACCGCTTCCCTGGCCTCGGCCCCGTTGCGGGGCTTCACCTTGGCCGTGGCCAGGGGCTGACCGCTGCTGAGCACCACGTCGCCGCGGCGCAGGGCGATCAGTTTCTCCTCCAGTCCCTTGAGCTCGGCCTCACCGGCACTGATCAGGCCGCGCACCCGGGCCAGTTCCGTCTCGGTCCTGTGGATGTCCTGGTCCCTGGCGCGGATGTCCTGGTTAAGTCGATTGCGCTGGGCCAGCAGTTGCTGTCGCTGGGTCTGCAGGGGCTTCAGTTCCCCGCGCAGCCGGCGCGCCTGGATCTCGGCGGCCGTGAGCTGACGGCGGGTCTGCTCCCGATCGCGGCGGGCCCGCTTCAGGGCCGCCTCCACCCGGGCCTGCTCCTGCTTGCTCAGGCGGAGATTTTTCTCACTGCGGCGCAGGGTGGTGCGGCTCTCGAGCAGCCGTGCCTGCAGGGCGTCGAGTTCGAACAGCCCGACGCGCAACCGTTCGCTCACCGCCAGCATCAGGCCGAGGGAGGCGGCACTGATCAGGCTGCCCGTGAGCACGGTGATCAGCACGGCCGTGTTGCGCGGCCGCAGGTTGAACAGACTGAGCCTGGCCTTGCCGACCCGGCTCCCGAGCCGGTCGCCCAGGGTGGCCAGCACCCCTCCGAGGGCCAGGAGCGCCAGAATCAGCAGCCAGCCGGACACAGCGCCGTGCGTGTGGTCCCAGTATCAGTGGCGGTGGCAACCGGCTCAGCTGAAACGCTTGGCGAGGGCGACCGGATCGAAGACCGTGATCTTCTTGCGATCGATCTGCACCAGCCCTGACTGGCGCAGATCGCCCAGCAGGCGGGTGATCGTGACCCGGGTTGATCCGATCGCCTCCGCAATCGCCTGATGGGAGAGGCGCAGGTCGATTGTGATGCCTTCGCTGCCAGGCACACCGAAATCCCGGCAGAGCACCAGCAGAAAACTCACCAGCCGCGACGACATGTCCCTGTGGGTGAGGGTCTCGATCATCGTTTCGGTCTGCAGGATCCGGGAGGAGAGGCCCTGCAGCAGCAGCAGCCCCACGCTCGAGTCCTGCTCGATGGCCCTCCGCACCGAGCCGGCCGGGGCGGCCACCAGCTCGACCCGGGTGAAGGCCACCGCGTGGTAGAAGCGATCGGACCGCTGACCGGTGAGCAGAGAGAGCACCCCGAACAGGCTGTTTTCCCGCAGCAGGGCCACGGTGATCTCCTCGCCCGATTCATAGACCCGCGAGAGGCGGACCGCTCCGCGACGCAGCAGGTAGACCCGCTCGGCCGGATCACCTGGGAAGAAGATCGTTTTGCCCCGCTCCACGGTTTCGATCACGCAGCCGCTCAGCCCGCGCATCACATCCAGAAGGGTGTGGGCGCCGTTGGCGGCTGCGGCCAGCCCGACGGGAGCCGGTGTCGAAGGGCCGCCGGTTCGGCTGAATCCGCGCATCGCGCCAACCATGTTTCGGCGGAGCAGGTGTGAGACGGACGGTAAGGATCGCCAGTGGCACGCCTTGTAGTGACCGACACTTATCAACAGTATCAACGCAGGCCCGGCGGGAGCGGAGCTCGGAGAGTGGTACGGACGTTCGCACTAGGGATGGTGGCGAAGTCTTGCTGGCGGCGCGGACGCCGCTACATTCAGGACCGCGCTTCCCTTGGGGTGTTGATGACGGCCAGCCTGCGCAACGCCTCCCATGAGTCGCGCCATCCCCTGCGCGCCGTGCCGGCCTCCCGGCCGGTGCCGCCGCCCCGCCCCCGGGCAGCGCTGGCCAGGCCCGAAGGCCTTCTTCAGGTGCACACAGCCCCCTTCCGCGGCAGTTTCGGAGGGGTGTTCAGCCAGGCCCTGCGCACAGCCGGGCTGGGCAGTCGGGTGCTGATCAGCCAGTTCCTCAAGGGTGGGGTCGACCAGGGGCCTGGCCGCAGCCTCAGCCTCTGCGGCCGCCTGCAGTGGTTGCGCCCGGCCGTGGCCTCCTGTCTCACCGAGCCTGCCGACCGGGAGCAGGTGTCGGTGCGCGCCGCCGTGGAGGAGGTGTGGGCCTTCAGCCGTGATCAGCTGATGGAGGCGGCGGTGGATCTGATGGTTCTCGACGAACTTGGACTGGCGATCGAGCTGGGGTACCTCCCAGGGGGGGAGGTGATCAGCACCCTTGAGCAACGACCGGCCCACCTGGATGTGATCCTCACGGGTCCGGCCATCCCCCTCGAGCTGCTGGGCATGGCCGATCAGGTCACCCAGCTGCGGCGCGGGGGTGCCCCATGCTGAAGAACGACCGCTGGATCAATGCCAGGGCTGTTGAAGGGATGATCGAGCCCTTCCAACCTGACCTGGTGAGGCACCTGGCTCCGGACACCGCCTCACGGCCGGTGCTGAGTTTCGGCTGTTCCTCCTACGGCTACGACCTGCGCCTCTCGCCTCGGGAATTCCTGATCTTCCGGCACGTGCCTGGCACGGTGATGAACCCCAAGCGGTTCAACCCGGACAACCTGGAGCCCGCGCCACTCCACCACGACGACGACGGTGATTTCTTCATCCTGCCAGCCCATTCCTATGGACTCGGCGTCGCTCTGGAGAAACTGAAAGTCCCCCCTACGATCACCGTGATCTGTCTGGGCAAGAGCACCTATGCCCGGCTGGGCATCATCGTGAACACCACGCCGGCCGAGGCCGGCTGGCAGGGCCACCTTACCCTCGAGTTCAGCAACTCATCCGGGGCTGACTGCCGCATCTATGCGAATGAAGGCATCACCCAGCTGCTGTTCTTCGAAGGAGATCCCTGCGAAACCACCTATCAGGATCGTGCCGGTAAATATCAGCATCAGCCGGAGCGCGTCACTCTGGCCAAGGTCTGAATCACTGGAGGGGCCAGCTCGGGTTCAGGGCAGCCCCATGGCCCGGCGCACCTGACCGATGCAGGGCAGTCCGCTCGGGCAGAGACGAATCACCCGTCCATTGACCACAAACAGGGTCTCGCTCTCCTGCAGGGCAGAGCCTCTCCTCGCATGGGGACCTCGTGCGCCCGGCGCTGAGAGCATGCCGAAGGAATCGCTGCCGCCGCCTGCTCCAGGAGTGAGCATCCGGCCTTCGACGGATCTGAGCAGGTTGGTGTATCCCGGAGCAGAGGCCCCTTGCAGGGTTCCCTGAATGGCGGCCGCTCCCGCTGCATCGATCAGCGTCTGGCCGTGCGCGGCCGGGGCGATCAGCAGCAGGAGCAGCAGCAGCGGCGGCATCGATGGGCTTGCAGAGGGTCTTGCAGGCACAGGTGGTCAGGGGGCCAGGCGCGCTTTGTGCAGCCGGGAACGGCCATACCAGGTGGCGATCTGCGGAGCCCACGACTCCAGGTGGGGCCAGATCAGATCACAGAGCTGGCGGATCTCCAGTTGTGCATCCAGCTTGGCGCGCAGATCGAGAAAATGCAGCAGTGCGCGCAGGCTGAAGCTCGCCACGAAGTGCTGGCGGTAGTCGAAAGGGAGGATGCCGCGGGCGTGTTCCTCGGCGAAGCCGGCCGCCAGTAGATCCCGATACCGCTCTGCCGCCTTCCGGCAGAGGTCGAGGTCGAGGGCTCGCTGCTCGGCTGTGTACTCGTATTTCTTGCCCTGGCGATCACTGTAGGACCCCACCGGGCGCAGGTAGAACACCTCCTCCAGCTCCAGGTCTCCGTTGGCGGCGCGGCAGATGCGATCGCCGGTGTAGCGCATCGACTGCACATCGAAACTCACCCCGACGCGGTGGGTGCGGGCCTGCTGCATCACCGAGTGGGGAAACCAGCCCACGTTGAGCACGATCTGGGCATGCTCCAGAGGTCCGTAGTGGCCGCGCTCGCCCGAGAGCAGCCGCTTCACGCAGATCTCACCCGCCGTGCGTTCGTCGGGCCAGTCGGCCCGGTCGGCGGCAACGAATCCCTCGCTGTAGTCCTGATGCATGGCGGCATAGACGCACTGCTGGGGGTTGGGGGTGGCAGCGATCAGCTCGACCCGGAAACGGTCCATGGGGCAGCGGGCAGGGGTGGATGGCGGTGGTTTCAACCGTGGCTGCGGGGACCGGCCTGGGCCGGGGTGGTCTGGCTCGGGGTCTGGGCCTCGCCGCCCGCCAGGGGCGAGAGGCTGCCGACGCCCGCCAGCAGCGGCAGGGGCGTCTCCTCGATCAGGGCAGTCATGATCGCAGCCAGTTCGGGCCGGCTGCGGGCCCCGAGGGAGCGCCCGATCGAGCTGCCGCTGCGATCAAACAGCTCCAGCTGGGGGATGCCGTTCACCCCGTAGCGATCGATTTCAGGACTCCAGCGCGGATTGTCCACATTCAGCAGCACCACATTGAGCTCGCCGTGGTGCTCACTCTCCAGGGCCGCCATCGCCGGAGCCATCGAGCGGCAGGCTTCACACCAGTCGGCGTAGAACTCCACGATCGAGGGGCGACCACTGGAGAGGGCCAGGGGCAGCTCAGGCGAACGACGGGCCAGCTGCTCCAGTGGTGCCTGGGGCTGCAGTCCCCCGCGCAACCAGAACAGCAGCAGCGCCAGGGCGGCGGCGACGGCAGCCAGCACCATTCTCTCGCGGCGACCCAGGGGGGAGGGACCGGCTGGAGCCGCTGGGTCGGGCTGGGTCATCGTGGTGATCGAGGGGCCTGAACCACGGGCACTCTGGCAGTTCTGTGTCAGGAGCTCGATAGCATGACCCAACACTCCTGGCTGCGGTGAAGCGTCGCCTCACCATCCACTTCCCGCGCGAAACGGTGCATCACCCGATCACCTACCGCCTGGCTGTGGATTTCGACATAGCCGCCAAGATTCTGCGGGCCCAGATCGCCCCCAACCAGAGCGGCACCATGGTGGTGGAGCTCTCAGGTGACATCGATGAGCTCGATGCGGCCGAGCAGTGGCTCGAGGATCTCGGGCTGGGTCTTGATCGCGCCCCGGGAGAGATCCGTATCGACCGCAGCCGCTGCGTCGATTGCGGCATCTGCGCCAGCGTCTGCCCCAGCGGTGCCCTTCGCAGTCGACCGCCGGCCTGGCGGCTGGAATTCACAGCCCAGCACTGTCTGGTCTGCGAGCAATGCATCCCCAGCTGCCCCCTGGACGCGATCGATCTGGTGCTGGAGGCCCGATGACCAGGGTGATCGGCAGCATCCTGCGCCTCGCCCTGCTGCCCCTGCGGGCGCCGTTCCTGCTCGTGCTCCTGCTGGTGAGCATCTATCTCGGCGTTGACTGGGTGGTGAATGCTCCGGTCCAGGACCTGGTCAATCCCGAACAGAATCCTGTCTATGGGCTGTACTGGACGGTCGCCTGCCTGCAGGCGACCGTTGTGGTGGTGGTGGCGTCGGTCCCCGACCTGCTCCTGCGTCAGCTTTCGATGCTGATGGCTGCAAGCCGGGTGATCACCCTGATCGTCAGCCTGCTCCTGGTCACTGTCGGGGGCCTCTACCTGCTCCACCTCAGTGCCCTCTCCGACGTGCTGATCCTGGCCACGGCTGTGCTGCTGGCCCGCCTGGATCTGACACGCATCAGGGTGGTGCCCTCGCCGCTGTTCACGGCTTTTTTCCTCTCCGGGTACGTGATGCTCGGTGTCTGGATCGGCCGGCTCTTGCAGCTGGGGGGTCTGCTGGGACAAGCGGCCTGACGCTGAGGCCCGTTCAGCAGCTCCGCCTTGGCCGTTCCTGGTAGCCCCACAGATTGCCGAGCACCTTCTTCACGTAGAGGCGGGTCTCGGGGTAAGGAATCGCCTCCACCCAGAGTTCGGGGCTGGCCTGGAGCCTGCCGTCCTGCCAGTCGGCCACCGCGCCCGGCCCGGCGTTGTAGCTGGCGATTGCCAGAAAGGGGTTGTCTTTCCAAAGGGCGAGCATCTGGTTGAGGTACGCCGCCCCCAGCTCCGCATTGAAGGCAGGCTCGCGCAGCTGATCCTTGCTGACCACCCCCCCGGCCAGCTCCGCGGCCGTGGCCGGCATCAGTTGCAGCAGGCCGATGGCCCCCGCCACCGATCCCACCCCGGGGGTGAAGCGTGATTCCTGTCTGGCCACGGCCAGCAGCAGGGTCGGATCCAGCCCGTGGCGGGCCGCGGCCGTGCTGAAGGCCTCGCCGTGACGGATCGGCAGCAGGGCCCGCTCCAGGGGCAGCTTGGCCTGGCAGTCGCCACCGGTCCAGCGCAGGCTCGCCTGCTCCAGCTGGCCCAGGCCGGTCCAGTCGTCCCCGACCCCCTGCCGCAGCCGCCCCTCCAGCATCAGCTCCTCGGGCGAGGTGAGGGTTGCCGAGGGGCGCTCCTGACGCCATTGCTCCCAGGCTTCCAGGTGGAGAGCCAGGCGCCAGAGCCGGTCGAGATCAGGCTGGCCGCTGTTCAGGGGCTGCCAGGGCTCTGCCGCCAGGGCGATCGGGCCGGCGGCGCGCAGCCGGAGTTCAGGTTGTTCGCCCAGCTGGACCCGGCTGCGCCAGGCGTAGTAGCTCCAGGGCAGACGCCGCAGCACAGCATCCCAGCTGCGCCGGGCCGCGGACGGCTGGCCCAGCTGGCGCTGGGCCATGCCACGCCAGAACAGATGTCGGGCGGCCAGCGGCGGCGGCAGAGCGGTGGCGGGCAGGGCCTCCAGCAGGGCCAGGGCCTGCTCGGCCTCTCCCTTGAGCAGGGCGGCCCGGGTCAGGTCCCACTGCAGGTCCCAGCTGGCGGGATCCCGTGGCCAGCGCTGCAGCACCGGACGCCAGTCTCCGCCGGCATCGAGCACCAACCGCGCCTGCGCAGGCGCACTCAGCCGCAGGGGTTCAGGCAGCTCGCTCAGCTCGGCTGGGGTGACCGTGGGAGCGGGGGTCTGGGCCAGCAGTCGCACGGCCTCGAGAGCCTCTGGCCGCTGGCTTCGCTCTCGGCTCAGGGCCAGCAGGCGCGCCGCCCCGGCCCTGGCCTCGGAGGGACCACCCCGCAGCAGGGCCCGGCCGATCTCCAGCTCCTGGGGGGGCTCCCCCCGAGTGGAACCCAGGCAGCTCAGGGCTCGGCGCCCATCCCCGACCCTGGCCAGCCCCGCGGCAAGGGTCCCCCGCTGGACGGCACTCAGAGCCGTGGCGGGCTTTGCGCAGATCTGGCGCAGGCGTGCGTCGGCACCGGGCCAGCGGGGCCCCCAGCGGGCCAGGTGCAGGGCTCCCTGCTGGCGCTGGCTGGCCTGTGGACCAAGTTCCAGGGCCGCGGCCAGGGCCGCCGGGTGGGCCGGGAAACGGCGCAGCAGCTCCAGACGCTGGGGCGGGTCTTCACGGCCGAGGGCGTAGAGGGCATCGGCGCTGGGAGGCGCCATGGGAAAGCGCTCCAGCAGCTCGCGCCACTGGAGAGTGGCGGCGAGCCCCTGGGCTTCGCGGGCGAGGGCCGCGCGCTTGAGCGCCACCGCCGCCAGCGGGCCCGGCCCCCAGCCCTGCCCCCGCAGCAGCCGCCTCTGGTCTGAAGGGTCCTCGCTGCTGCTGGCCGGCAGCAGCAGCAGACCGGCTTCCCGGCGCCGCTCGGGATCGGGATCCCAGCGGCGGATCCTCTCCAGGTCGAGGGCAGGGGTGTCAGGGGTGGGCAGGGGCCGTTGTTGCAGCAGCAGTCGCCCCAGCAGCAACAAGGCCCCGCTGCCGATCACGGTGAGGGCCAGGGTCAGAGGGCCGCGGCGACCGGCAGGGGAAGGGTTGGGCAAGGTCAGGCAGCAGCGCGCCGGTACGGCTTTGGCATTCTGGGGTTCCCGTCTGCCGGTCATGCCCGCGCCACCTCCCTGGCTCCGCCGGTGGACCACCCTCCCCGGTGCGGCCGGGAGGGTCAGAGCCCTGGTGGTGCTTGGCCTGGTCCTGGGCGTGGTTCTGCTCAGGCCGCTGTGGCCCTTGCTCTGGCTACCGGGTTGGCTGGTGGGCGGTCTGCTGCTCTGGGCCGTCCTCGAGCTGCTGCGCTGGGCCTGGTGGCCGAGGCGCTGGCGTTGAGGCCCAGGGGTGCTGCTGCTGATCCGCTTAGCCTGGTTCCCTTCCTTTCTCGCCAGATGCTGGAGCCAGCTTCTTCCCCGATCGGAGCCCCCCTCGGGGAGGGTTGCACCGGCTTCGGCACCGATGGCATCAGGGGGCAGGTGGGGAGCCTGATCACGCCCCTTCTGGCCCTTCAGATGGGCTACTGGTGCGGTCGGGTGCTTCCTCCCGAGCGCCCGGTGCTGATCGGCATGGACTCCCGCAACAGCGGCCCGATGCTGGCCGCTGCCCTCACCGCCGGCCTGACCGCCGCCGGACGGGAGGTGTGGAACCTGGGCCTCTGCCCCACCCCCGCGGTGCCCGGCACGATCCGCCGGGTCGCGGCGGCCGGCGGCCTGATGGTCTCCGCCAGCCACAACCCTCCCGGCGACAACGGCATCAAGGTGTTCGGGCCTGGTGGCGCCAAGATCGACCGACCGCTGCAGGAGGCGATCGAAGCGGGCCTGCGCGGCGATCTCCCCGCCACGATCCAGGCCACTGGGCTGAGCGGCCCCCGTGGCTGTGGGCCGGCCTGCCAGCGGCCGGATCTGCTCGACGACTACCGCGCCGCCTTGCTCGCCAGTGTCGGTGGGGGGCGACTGGACGGCTGCCGCATCGTGCTCGACCTCTGCTGGGGGTCCGCCACAGCCTGTGGTGCCGCGGTGTTCAGCGCCCTCGGGGCGGATCTGACCGTGCTGCATGGGGATCCCGACGGGCAGCGGATCAACGTGTCGTGCGGCAGCACCCATCTGGAGGCCCTTCGCCAGGCGGTGCTGCAATCAGGTGCCCAGATGGGCTTCGCTTTCGACGGCGACGCCGATCGGATGATGGCGGTCGACGGCAAGGGTCGGGTCGTGGATGGCGATCAGGTGCTCTATCTCTGGGGCGGGGCCCTGCTGGAGACGGGCGACCTCCCCGGTCGGCTGCTGGTGGCCACCGTGATGTCGAACCTGGGCTTCGAGCGGGCCTGGCAGGCCAGGGGTGGCTTGCTGCAGCGCACCGACGTGGGCGATCAGCATGTGCACGCCGCCATGGAAGCCAGCGGAGCCGGACTGGGAGGAGAGCAGTCGGGTCACATCCTCTCGGCCCGGCACGGGATGAGCGGCGATGGTCTGCTCACCGCCTTGCAGGTGGCCACGCTGATCCACAACGGCGCCGGGTCCCTGGCCGACTGGATGGAAGCCAGTTTTCAGCCTTACCCCCAGGCCCTGGTCAACGTCACTGTGCCCGATCGGAGCCGGCGCCAGCAGTGGCACCACTGCGATCCCCTCCGACAGGCCGTCGAGCAGGCCGAGACGGCCATGGCCGGCAGCGGTCGGGTGCTGGTGAGGGCCAGCGGCACCGAACCGCTGCTGCGGGTGATGGTGGAGGCGGCCGAGCAGGAGGCCGTCGACCACTGGTCGTCCCATCTGGCGGCCCTGGCCGCGGCTCATCTCAACCGGAGCTGAGCGTCGCCGTGGTCTCCAGCAGCTGCGCGGCCAGCTGCAGGGCCCCCTGGCAGGCATCCCCCCGGGGAGGCACCAGCCGTGCCTGCGGCAGGGCCAGCGTGAGGCTGCGCTGATACGCCCCCGCGAACCAGCTCAGATGCTCGAGGGCTCCGCCCAGACCACAGACCTCACCGTCTTCGAGGCCCAGGGTTCGGGCCACGCCAGCCACCAGCGCCGCCAGACCCGCCGCTGAGCGCTCCAGCACCGCCATGGCGTCGGGATCAGCCGCTTCCGCCAGGGCATTGACCGCCGGAGCCAGGCGGCCGAAGCCGGCGGCGCCGAAGACAGGGTCCACCACCATCGCCTTGATCCGCTGGGGTGTGACGCTCCCCTCGCCCAGGGCCGCCCAGAGGTTGGTGCGCAAGCTGCTGTCGGGGCGGCGGCCGTCGGCCATCTCCAGAGAGAGAGCCAGGGCGTCACGACCGATGTCGCAGGCCGAGCCGGAGTGATCCAGCAGCCACCCCCAGCCGCCGCAGCGGTGCTCGCGCCCCTGGCCGTTCCGGCCCAGGGCGATGCTGCCCGTGCCGCTGATCACCACGATGCCTGGACCGCCGCCGAAAGCGCCGTGCCGTGCCGTGTGCTCGTCGCCGCACACCCGCACCCGCTGAGGAGACAGGCCGAGAGCGGAGCAGGCCAGCCTCGTGCCGAGGTGTTGCACAGCACTGCCCTGCTCGATGCCGCTGGCACCCACAGCGGCCGCCTGCAGCGGAGTGGTCGCGGCCTGGGCCCCGCCTCGGCTGGCCATGGCGGCAGCGCGGGCCCGCTCCAGGCTGAGGCCAAGGGCGGTGCTGAAGCGTTCCTCACCGGCGGCGGCGGCCAGATGGCTCACACCGGGGCCCTCCCCTTCGGCGAGCACCTCCAGGCTGCCGTTGCTTTGGCGTTGGGCCAGCCTGCAGGTGGTGTGGGTCTGGCCGGCATCGAAACCCGCCAGCACGACTGATTCAGCCATCCGCTGCCAAGGGCAGGGTGGCCAGGGTGGCCAGGCAGAACCAGCCGGTGAGCTGCACCTCCGGGCGGAAGAAGATCGTGTCGGTGAGGCCCTGGACACAGAGGCCAACGATGGCTGCCACGGCTCCGAGCGCCGGCAGGACGTGGGGATGTTCACGCCGCAGCTGGGACAGGCCCTGGCGAAGGCTGCACTGCAGCAGGCCAAGGCCCGCCAGCAGTCCGGGAATGCCCCCCTCAACGGCCAGCTCCAGGGGGATCGAGTAGGCGCTGAGGGCGTTGAACTTCGGTTGCTGGTAGAGGGGATAGATCAGATTGAAGATCGTGTTGCCCGGCCCGATGCCCAGCCAGGGCCGGTCCTGGACCATCTGGAGAGCCGCCATCCAGACGTTGATGCGGAAGTTGTTGGAACTGTCTTCCCGGCCCGCCACCAGACTCAGCACCCGCACCCGCAGGGCTTCCACCTGGCTGATGGCCACCACCAGCACCAAGGCCCCGCCCAGCAGAAGCAGCAGCGGAAACAGGCGTCTGAGCAGGGGCGACCAGTGACGACTGGCCCGCAGGGCCAGCAGCAAGGCCAGGCTGCCGAGGGCCCCCACGAGGCCCAGCCAGCCGCCTCGGCTGTAGGTGAGCATCAAGGCCGCCACCCCGATCAGCAGCGCCGCGAGGGCATAGAGGCGGGCCATGGGCCGCCGCCAGCGCAGCATGGCCACGGCAGCCAGTGGCAGGATCGGCAGCAGGTAGCCCGCGAGCAGGTTCGGGTTGCCGAGGGTGCTGTAGATCCGCACCGTCCCTTCCGCCACCGAGTTCGGGTCTGACCAGCGCGCCAGGGCCGAGCTGTCGGCATAGAGCTGACGGATGCCGATCACCGCCGTGATCAGTTGCCCGCCCAGCAGGGCGGCCACGATCCGGTCCCACCAGACGGGCGCCGTGGCGAGCAGCTGACGCATCAGGGCATAGACGCCCAGGTAGCTGACCAGCTTGAGCAGGCCCTTGGCCGCAGCCGTGGGCACGGGCGAGAAGCCGGTGGCCAGCACCGCCAGCCCCAGCATCAGAAGCAGCCAGCCGCTGATCGGTCCGATCCGGCCGGCGGGGGTGCGCAGGGCCCAGATCAGCCAGAGCAGACCACTGGAGAGGATCAGCAGACTCAGCCCGGCCCGGGTGACCAGTGGCAGACCCGCCATCAGCGCGCAGAGCACCAGCCCGGCCAGCAGGGGCAGATTCCTGGCCAGGGGGCCCGAGGAGGAGGCGAACAGCCCCTGCCAGCGCAGCAGCCAGGGCACCCGGGATTCGTGCTCCGGGGCGTCGGTGCCACCGCCCTCAGCGGAGCCGACGGCGGCATGGGTGGCGGGGTTGGGCATCAGGCACCGGCGGAACGGGCCGACGGATTATGGGCGGCTTCGGTGCTCCGCTCCAGGGGCGGCGGCGGATGGCTGCAGGGCTTGCTCCCGCGCCGATAGAGCACCCGGTACACCGGCAGCCCCCGGGCGAGCACCAGCCGCTCCCGCTCCGTTGCCACCGGCCACGGGTTGTCACCGCGCCACGGACGTGCGTCCTCCGCAGGACGCCTGAACCAGCCACTGGATTCGGTGAGCGCCACCATCGGCTCGATCACTGCCGTCACATCGCTCTGCAGAAACAGCTCGCCCCCCTCAGGCAGGGTCGCCGCCAGGGCCTGGAGCAGGTCGGGCTGAAGCACCCGTCGCTTGTGATGCCTGCTCTTGAACCAGGGGTCGGGAAACTGGATCGTCACCCGCCCCAGCTGTCCGGCAGGCAGGGTCGCCAGCCAGCACAGCAGGCTCACATTGGCGTTGCAGAAGAGGAAGCGCAGGTTGCCCGCGCTCAGCTCCCGGCGGTCGCGTTCGGCGGCCTCCACCAGAGGCCTGCGGATCTCGATCCCCAGAAAGTTCCAGGAGGGCTGGAGTGGAGCCATCGCCAGCAGGAAGCGCCCGCGGGCACTGCCGATGTCGAGGTGGAGCGGCTGGCCCGGGCGCTCGAACAGCTCCTGGAGGAGGGGCAACGGCAGGGGCCTCTGGTGCACCCTGGAGAGGGGGTTGACGTGCTGCCGCACCACCGCTCAGCCCTCTGCCGGTGGCGGCCCTGCAGCCTCACGGGGCACCAGGAAGCCCAGGCTTGCCGTGTAACCGTGCAGGTAGGTGGTGCCTCCCACCGGTCCGATCTCTCCGTTGCAGAAGGCCCCGGCCATCGGCAGACCTGGAAATTCCCGCTGGACGATGCTCACATCGCCGTCGGCTTCGCCGTAGAGCCCCACCCCGCGCCCCAGGCAGGCGAAGAGCAGGCCAGCCAGAGGAGGCTGGGCGGCGCTGGCGCTGGCCTGGTTGCGCAGCAACTGTCGCAGCTCCTGGCGTGAGGCCTCGGCATCGCGCAGCTGAAACTGCACCTGCTGGCCCACCCGCAGGCGCTCGGCCACCGCCACCGCCCCGTTGCGGGGGTCCACCCCGATCAGGTTCCTGACCAGAAAAGCGGTGCTCTCCCCGTCGTCCCCGCCGTCGGCCAGGCTGAAACTGCTGCGCGCCACCCCGAGGAAGAGGGAGTGGCGCACCAGTTCCCGCTCGGTGGGGTTGAGGGTCTGCAGGATCGACTGCAGACAGTTCACCGGGGTGTTCTGCTGGTCGCCGCGGCTGAGCTGAAGCACCACATTGCGCTCCGCCTGCTCGATCTCGAACACGGGGCCGATCGGCCGGCATCCCTGTGCCACCAAGGGATCGATGGTCCAGCGGCCACCGATCAGGCAGCCCACGGCACCGGTCACCACCCGATCGTCGAGCAGCAGTGATCCATGGTTGGCACTGTGCTGGCCAGCGATTCCCCCCACCTTGGCCAGGCCGGGGAAGGCGTAATCGAGGCCGCTGATCAGATCATTGATCGCCTGGCAGGTGGGGTCCACCAGAAGCACCATCGCGGAAGCCCGCTCCGGATCGGCTCCCACCCAGCTCACCCAGTCGCGGCTGTCTCCATCGAGATCGGGCAGCTGGTCGGTGTCCAGCCCGAACAGCTGCAGATCGGCCCCCGGCAGATGCAGCAGCATCACGCTCAGGGCAGGTTCCTGTTCCACTTCATGGGCGGTACCGCTGACCCCCGTGCCCACCACGCCCCCGCCGGCGGCGCCGAGCCAGTGGCGGGCCCGCAGGCGGGAGCGCAGCAGAGGTAGCAGCCGCGGCAGGTCGCTGGCGTAACTGGTGGAGCCGAACACCAGGGCCAGATCCGCTTCCCCCCGCGCAGCTGAGCGATACTCCCGGGCACACAGCTGCTGAACCACCTCGCCGACGGCGTCCTCCAGGGAGGGCTGGCGTGAGAGCGCCGTGCGGCAGGAAGCCTGCTCATCACCACGTCGGAGCCAGGAGAACAGCGGGGGCGCAGGCATCACCCGAACCTACTGGTGTGGCTTGGCGCGGATAATGGCGCCTTCCCGTACCCAAGCTGTGCCTGACCTGCTGTACCGCACCCTGGTGTGGCTCGACTTCCGCCTTGCGGTGGTCTTCACTCTGGGCCTGCCTCTGGTGCTGCTGGTCTGGGCGGCCTGCCGGCGGGAAGGGGCGCTGCTGCGGCTGATGGGCATCTACTGGAAGGTGGCCAGCCTGCTGGCGATTGCGGTGCTGTTGTTCGTCGACGCCCGGCCCCTGGCCTATCCACTGATGATTCTGGCGAAACTGCTGATGGTGGCGTCGCTCTGGTTCTGGGTGGACCTGAATGAGGAGCTGGCTGATCTGCCCCCCTGGCGCGCCCTTCCCCTGGCGGTGCGCAGCTGGCGCTGGGCACTCACGGCCTTTGGCCTGCTGGGGGCCGGGCTTGGCCTGAGTGCCCTGGGCTGTGGCCTGGGCGTGGCCCGCAGCGCGTTCTGTCAGACCTGGCTGGAGGCTCCGCGCCGCCTGCATGGGTTGGCGACGGAGGTGTTCGCCTTCGTGTTCGGTGCCGACCTCACCCCCACCCTCACCGCGTTCTTCGGTTACCTGGCGCTGGTGGCCTATGTGGTGGGTCTGCTGCAATGGATCCTGGTGCGTCTACCCCGTCAGGGGCGGGTCGCTGGAGGATTCTGATGGCCCAGTCCCTGCTGGCCCAGCTCGAAGCCCTCAGTCGCGGCCGGGCCGACCGGGTGCTGCGCCTGCGGGGCACCCTGCCGGGGGCGCAGCATGAGCCCTTCGAGCTGCTGGTGTTCCGTGGGTTCTCCTGCAGCGTCACCCACCCCACCGCCTTTGATCCCGACCAGAGTGCCCTGCCGGATGGGGCCGAGATCAGCGAGGCCGAGCTGCTGCTGGGGCCCCTGAACCCCGCCGACGAGCAGGTGCTGGCGGGCCCTCTGGCACCCCAGCACTTTCTCGATCCAGCCCACTGGTGAGCCGCGCTCAGCCCTCGAGCACTTCCACGCAGCGGCCGCAGAGGCTGGGGTGGGAGGCATGGTCACCGATGTCGTGTTCCATGTGCCAGCAGCGTTCGCACTTCTGCCCTTCAGCCCGGGCGATGCGCACCGTGATGCCCGACTCGCTGGCTTCGGCCAGGGGATCGCTCAGGGCCGGGGTTCCGGGCTCACGCTGCTCCAGCTGCGAGACGATCAGCCAGTCGGCCAGGTTGTCGACTGAGGGATGGGGGCTGTTCTGCAGCAGCTCCAGGGCGGCGCTGAGGGCCGCAGAGCGTTCGCCGCTCCCCAGCTCCAGCTCCACCCGGGCCTCGAGGGAGGCCCCCAGGCCGGCGCCGCTGCGGCAAACCTCCATCTGGCGATTCACCAGTCCGCGCAGCTCCAGCAACGGCCGCAAGGGCTCCACCAGGGCCGCCTCCCGCCAGGAGGGCGGTGCCACCGGCCAGCCCCGCTCGAACACCGAGCGCTCCGCCACCGGATAGGGCAGGTTCTGCCAGATGTCCTCGGCCATGTGGCAGAGCACAGGGGCGATCAGGCCGGCCAGCCGCTCCACCACCAGGGCCAGCACCGTCTGGCAACTGCGCCGTCGGAAGTCGCTGGACCCGCTCACGTAGAGCCGGTCCTTGGCGATGTCGAGGTAGACGTTCGAGAGATCCACCACGCAGAAGTTCTGCAGCGCCTGGAAGAAGCGGTAGAACTCGAAGCGCTCGAAATCGGCGGTCACCGCCTCGATCAGGCTGGCGGTGCGCTCCAGCATCCAGCGGTCGAGAAGCGGCAGATCCGCGAACGCCACCGCATCTCCCCCTTCGCCAGCGGGCCTGGGGTCGAAGTCGTGGAGGTTACCCAGCAGGTAGCGGGCCGTGTTGCGCACCTTGCGGGTCACATCGGCCAGCTGCCTGACGATCCCCGGACCCAGGGGAACATCGGCGGAGTAATCCACCGAACTCACCCACAGGCGCAGCACGTCGGCGCCGTAGGCGGGTTGCTGTTTCTCGTTCCTGCCGCCCTCCACCAGCACGGCCGGATCGACCACATTGCCCAGGGATTTGCTCATCTTGCGGCCCTTCTCATCGAGGGTGAAGCCGTGGGTGAGCACCCGCCGGTAGGGGGCATGGCCGTTGACGGCCACGGAGGTGAGCAGGCTGCTCTGGAACCAGCCCCGATGCTGGTCGGAGCCCTCGAGGTAGAGGTCGGCGGGGTAGCGCAGCGGGGCGGTTCCAGCGACCGCTGGTGCATCGCCTGAAGCCTCGCCCGCACTGAGGCCGCCCAGCACCCCCGCCCAGGAGGAGCCGGAATCGAACCAGACGTCCATCGTGTCGGTGCCCTTGCGCCATTGGTCCGCCTCGGCGGTGTGCGACGGCGGCAGCAGCGCGGCCTCGTCCCGCTCCCACCACACATCCGAGCCGTGGTCGGCGATCAGGGCCTGCACGTGGGCGAGGCTGTCGGCGTTGAGCAGGGTCTCACCGGTGTCGCGGTGGTAGAAGACGGGGATCGGCACGCCCCAGGTGCGCTGGCGGCTGATGCACCAGTCGCCGCGCTCGCGCACCATCGCCTCGATGCGGTTGCGGCCGCTGGCGGGCAGCCAGTCGACAGCGGCGATGGCGTCGAGGGCCTGCTGGCGGAAGCCTTCGACGGAGGCGAACCACTGCTCGGTGGCGCGGAAGATCGTCGGTTTTCTGGTGCGCCAGTCGTAGGGGTAGCGGTGCGCGTAGGGCTCGTGGCGCAGCAGGGCCCCGGCGGCCTCGAGCGCGGAGATGATCGCCGGGTTGGCATCCTTGAGCACGTTGAGGCCCGAGAAGGGGCCGGCTTCCGCTGTGAGGGTGCCCGCCTCATCGACCGGGCAGAGCACGGGCAGGCCGGCCTTGCGGCCGGTGATGAAGTCGTCGACGCCATGGCCCGGAGCCGTGTGGACCAGGCCGGTGCCCGCTTCGGTGGTGATGTAGTCGCCGCCGATCACCACCGGACTGGTGCGATCGAAGAGCGGGTGGCGGTATTCGACCCCTTCGAGTTCCTCCCCCCGGAGGAGCAGCAGGGGTTCGAGCTCCAGCTGGAGGCTGCTGCGCAGGCTCTCCACCAGGTCGGCGGCCACGATCAGGTGGCGGCTGGTGCGGAAGCCGTTGGGCGCGTCTGTGCCCACGCGGCAGAGGGCGTACTCGAGCGAAGCGTTCACCGACACCGCCAGGTTGGCCGGCAGGGTCCAGGGCGTGGTGGTCCAGATCGCCACCGCCAGAGCGCCTTCCGCCGGCGTGGTGGCCGCTTCCGCCCTGGTGAGGCCGATGGCGGTGAGGCGGGCGCCCAGGCCACCGGGCAGCGCCACCACCGGGAAGGCCACATAGACGCTGGGGGAGGTGTGGCCTTCGGGGTATTCCAGTTCCGCTTCGGCCAGGGCGGTGCGGGAGCTGGGGCTCCAGTGCACCGGCTTGAGGCCCCGGTAGATGTGGCCAGCGAGCACCATCCGGCCGAACACGCCGATCTGGGCCGCCTCGTAGGCCTTGTTCAGCGTCAGGTAGGGCTGCTCCCAGTCGGCCCAGATGCCCCAGCGCCTGAAGCCTGCCTTCTGGCCCTCCACCTGCTCGAGGGCATAGGCGTGGGCCCGGCGCCGCAGGTCGATCGGGGTCAGCCCGGCCCGCTCGGCACTGGAGAGGCTCTGCAGCACCTTGAGCTCGATCGGCAGCCCGTGGCAATCCCAGCCGGGCACGAAGCGCGCACGGCGGCCGCGCAGCAGGGCGTATTTGTTGAGGATGTCTTTGAGGATCTTGTTGAGGGCGTGGCCCACATGCAGGGCCCCGTTGGCATAGGGGGGGCCGTCATGAAGGGTGAACACCTCACCGGGATTCTCGCGGCTGAGCTGGCGGTAGAGGTCCAGCTCCGCCCAGAACGCCTGCAGCTCCGGTTCACGGGTTTTCGCGTTCGCCCGCATCGAGAACGGGGTCTGCAGCAGGTTGAGCGTGTCTTTGTAGGAAGCCGGGCTGGCGGTCACAGCGCCTGGGGGGGCAGCAAGGGCGAATTATCGACCCCAGCCCTCAGGGGTTCTCCTCCGGAGGCTCCTCTGCTCCCTGATCCTGCTCAGCATCATCGGCTGGCTCACCGCCATCGCTCGCCCCGTCGTCTTGCGGATTGGGCTCAGCGCTGGCCTGCTCAATCAGTTGATCAATCTCCTCAAACGATTCGACTGTGGTGAGGTCGGCGGCGTCGCTGGTTTCTCCTTCCGGGTCGGGGCGTACCCAGCGCTTGGTGCTCTCGCGGGCCCGGGCACTGGCTTCGCGCCGCTCCTTCAGCCAGGAGAGCAGGCCCCCCAGGCTGGCTCCCGCCAGGCTGATCAGCCTGATCAGGGCGGCAGCCAGTTGCTGCAGGCTGGTGCGCCAGCGCTCCAGGCCGGTGAGGCGCGTCTGTTCGTCCGAGCTGAGCTGGCGCCAGCGGCCCAGACCCACCTCCGTGCCCAGCCGACCGATCAGCAGACCGGCGCAGAGCACCGCCAGCATCGGAGCCCCGCTCAGGCGCTCGGCGCTGGTGACCAGCACCAGACCCAGCACCAGCACCAGGGCACCCCAGACGGAGTCGCGGGGGCGGCTGAGCTCGGGCACCAGCAGGGGCAGCAGCAGCACCAGCAGTCCGGCCAGGAGTGCCAGGGATCCACCGAGGGTGGCGAGCATGGGGCTTTGGCGGCGGTTCGGCCATTCTGAGCCGCTCGATACAGTCAGCTCACGCCCACCTGGCGGAATTGGTAGACGCGCTGGTTTTAGGTACCAGTGGCTTCGGTCGTGGGGGTTCAAGTCCCCCGGTGGGCATCACCTCGACGGTCTGATCAGGCCGGTGCCGAGCCGGCCTGGATGTGGCCATACCGGAAAGCCCTGGCCGATCAGCGCGCCAGCATGGCCAGCGGCCCGAGGGCCACAAGTCCGCCGCAGAGGGCCAGTGCCACGGCAAGCCGTGTGGTGAACGTGCCTGGCAGGCGGCGCAGCACCAGCAAGGTGGAGCCACTCACCAGGAGCGAGCCGACCAGGGCCCCCAGCCACCAGGAGAGGGAGGTGTGATCACTGGGGGCCTCAATTCCGTGCAGCATGGCGTGGAGCGCCACGGCAGCGGCGATCACGCCGCCCCAGAGGCCGAGCCGGGAGCTGCTGCCCTGAGCGCGCAGGATCAGGCCGGCCACGGCCGTGATGGCCAGGGCCGCAAGCAGTTCCCCGAAGGGCAGGCTGCCTCCCATCGCCCCGAAGACACCACCGGCGATGGCCCCCGCCAGCGCCCAGCCCAGCAGGGCTGAGGAGATGGAGGCGGCGGCACCGACACCGATCAGCAGCAGCAGGTGATCGACGCCGGTGAGGGGGTGAAGAAAGCCGGAACTGATGCCCCCATGGGCGATGCCATGGGCCTGGGCCGGCTGGCCGGCCAGACTGAAGGC
The DNA here is from genome assembly GCF_014224355.1 of Synechococcus sp. BSA11S. Lineage (GTDB taxonomy): Bacteria > Cyanobacteriota > Cyanobacteriia > PCC-6307 > Cyanobiaceae > Regnicoccus_A. The sequence goes on from NZ_VNWP01000011.1 coordinate 64,520, forward strand.
CACAGCGGCCAGGCCGGCGTAGAGGGCCAGGGTGCTGCTGCTGGGGAATCTGCTCATCGAGGGGGACGGTCCGCGCCGGTGGAGTGGGGAACTGAGACGGCGAGCGTTCTGACTGAGGGGCGTCTCCGAAGGGGGCCCCATCACAGCTGCGGGACAGTGCCGGATTCGACGGGACCTGCAGGGCCCCACCACACCGGACTTTCCTCCTTGCCTCCAGGGTATGAACCACTGGAACCGTCCTCAGCATTCTGGACCTTCCTGGCCGGCATGGCAGCCCACGACCGCAACAGCCCGCGACGCAGCAGCACCGCTCCTCGGCAGGCGCCGCTCAGGCCAGGATTCCTCGGGGGTTGGAGCACGAGTCCTGACGGGCTCCGGCCCTCGGCTCGATCAGGCTGCGGGCCACGAACGGTGAGGTCATCGCCCGCAGCAGAGCGCTGTAGTTGAGCTCGAACCCGAGCTCCGTCCCCACGGCCACGGCCATGGAGCCGGTGTCGAGCACCAGGTGGTCACTGCTGGCGCCCAGCAGGGTCATGCCAGGGGGAAGGGTCAGCCCGGCGGCATCCACATCCTGAAGGCCGAGGGCCAGCAGCACTCGCCACCGCTCGCCCCGATCCACCCGTGCCGGCGGTGGTCCGAAGGCTCCCTGGCGGGAGCGACCCCAGGGCAGGGTGGGTTTTCGGTTGGATTCGATCACCTCGGCCACCAGCCGGAAGGCATCGGTGCGCAGACCAGGGATCGGCTGACGCTGGAGCGGTTCACGGCCCAGCAGGATCGCTTCCCCCAGCCGGAGGTTGTTGATCCTGCCCACCGCTCCCCCGGCGAACAGCCAGGTCAGATTGGCGGAGTTGCCACCCGACACGATCGGCAGCACGATGCCGAAGGCCGCCTCAAGCCCCGTGGCCAGCATGGAGAGCTCGGCCATCGATGCCCTCGAGGGAACCACGCCGTTCTGGCAGGCCATGTTGGCCCCGATGCCGATCAGGTCCAGTCCGGGCAGCCTCAGCAGGCCGCCCGCGATGCCCTCCAGGTGTTCCGGCATGATCCCCTCGCGCAGATCACCCAGCTCCACCATCAGCACCACGCCATGGCGATGGTCCTGGGCGATCGCCTCGGCTGAGAGCAGGGCCATCACCGCAGGCTCCGTGTTCAGGCTGATGTCGGCCTGGGCCACCACCTCGGCCACCTGGCTCGGCATGGGGGAGCGGATCAGGGTCAGCGGCAGGGTCACCCCGCTGCGTCGCAGCGCCCTGAGCGTTTCGATGCGAGGTTCGCCGATCCCGCTGACCCCTGCCGCGGCCAGCACCGCCGCCACCTGAGGCAGCCCCAGGGTCGCTTTGGTCACGGCCGTGAGCGACAGCCCCCTGGCGCTGAGTCGATCCACCAGGCTGCGGGCGTTGTGGGCAATCCTGTCGAGGCGGATCTCCAGCCTCGGGGCCGTCAAGAGGTGAGAGGGGCGGGAGTGGGTTGGAGCTCGGGGAAGGCGCGGACCACCATCTCCACCAGGCGTTGCGGGGAGCGCATGAGCGCATCGGTGGCGGGCAGCCCCAGTTCGATCCCATAGAGAGCGATCGCCGCCGTGATTTCAGCCTCACGCATCCCTTCGTGATTGAGGCAAAGGCCGATCACCCGCGTGGAGGCGAAGGTTTCGATCAGGGTGATCTCGCTGGCGGGTGACGGCATCGAAATCTCCGGGAAATCGCTCAGCCACTGGCGCATCGGCGCGTGCTGCAGGATCACGGCCTGGGGCTGCGACCCCCGCAGGATGTAGGTGGAGCTCAGATAGGCGGGATGGCTGAGGGCCCCCTGGCCTTCAATCACGATCACATCGGGATGCTCCGCTTCCCAGGCCTCCACCACCGCCGCCTCCACCTCACCGGAGGCGTACTGGCAGGGAATCGCATCCAGAGCGAGGCCGAAGCGGGCCCCCTGCATCAGACCGGTCTGTCCGGTGCCCACCATCACCGCCTTGATGCCGGCGTCGTTCAGGGCCCTGGTGAGGATCACGGCCGTGGTGCGTTTGCCGACCGCCCCATCGGTGCCGAGCACGGCGATGCGGCGGCAGGGCAGGGAGGAGATACGGCCGCTGAACATGCGCAGATCGCTGAGGTTCGGCGGCCGCCGCACATCGCTGATCGTCACCGAGTGAGCCTCGGCCGCCGCAGCGAATTCGGCGGCGTCGTTGAGGAATTCATGCAGCCCATTGATCAGGTGCAGCCCGGAGCGGATCGCTTCGAGCAACACACCTTTCTGCTCCGGTGTGAGCCTGCCGCTGGCCGGGGCCATGCCGACGATCAGCAGATCGGCCCTGCCCCCTGACTGGGCCAGGGCCTCACTCAGATCGGTGCAGATGGGGATGCCCCTGGCCACGCCATCCAGCACCATGCCGGCATCGGCGCCGGCCAGCTGACTGTCAATCACCGCCAGGATCCTGTAGCGCTCCGAGTGGCGCACAAGACCGTTGGCGGTCTTGCCATCAATCCGGCCGAAGTTGCCTTCGCAATAAATGATGGCCGTGGGATTCGCTGGCAGCGCGAACCCTCGTCGAGGCATGGACATTCGATGGCACTCCTGGGATCGAACTCAGGGGAGGCGACCGAATGGTCCGCTTGGACCGAATCGAAGCGGGGATACCAGAGGTCTCCGCTAAGGGGGACAAGCCCCATCAACCTAGGCCGATTCGCGCTGTGAGCCCGCTCAGCCCTTCCAGCCGGCCAGCCGCCTGGCGGCAGCGGAGCGGGCCAGGGCCCGGGCCGCGGGCAGGGCCGGCTCCAGGCACAGGGAGCTGAAGGGCGGCAGGCAGCGGCTGCGCAGCCACGCTCCCCAGCGGAATTCGTGGAACGGGATCAGTGGCGCCGCTTCGATCACCTTCTCCTGCTTCAGCTTCCAGACCAGGCTGCGGTAGGGGTCGTCCTCGAGTCCCAGCAGGGTCCGGGGCAACCGCTCCGGCGGCCAGGGGCCCTGGCCGCGGCCGTCATGCAGGTAGAGCCAGCCGCGCTGGGCCAGGGCCTCCAGCACCACCCGGGGGTGATCACTGGTCAGCTGGAGCACCACGTAGCCGAAGGCCTCGGCATCGGGATCGATCTCCAGCAGTCCGCGCAGTCGGTGGTGACGGTCGACCATCCACAGGGCGCCGGAGCGGGCCCGCACCAGGGGGACTGGCTTGCGCCGCAGGTAGCGCCGACGCTCCTTGCGGGATTCGCCGGCGAAGTCGGCCTGGCGATGACGGATTTCCGCCAGGCCGATGCAGAGCTGGGTGGGCCTGAGCTCCGCCACGGTCACCTTCAGGAGGCTGTCCGGGTCGTCGGGGGGCGCTGGCAGCGGTTGGTAGGGGGGCAGATGCAGCGCCATGGCGGAGGCGGCTCAGCGCAGCTGATCGCGCTTCAGGTGGACCCGGATCAGCTTTTCATCCATCAGCCCCAGCCGGGCCTTGGGGGCTTCATTGCAGCGGTTGAGCAAGTCCAGCAGAGCAGCGGCCGGGAACCCGTGCCCCCGTTGCTGGGCCAGCTGGGCCACCTCCTCGGCTGTTTCCACATGATTGAGGGCTTCGCGCAGCTCCCTGTCTGCCTCGATCAGGGCAAGGAAGGCAAAGACATCGTCAGTGTCCTGGCTCATGGGCTGGGCAGGCTTCGGCCTCCCCACTCTCCACCCCTGGGGGGCAGGTTTCCTTTCCGCGGGAATTCAGGCCCGCACTTCAGCATGAGAGGCCCATCCATGAGAGGCCAATCATTGTGATCCTTGCTGCGAAAAGGGTCTTAGCCAGAGGTTAACCGCCCCCTTATCCATCCTTTGCTGGCTTGTCGGTCATCGTCCATACAGTCCGAGGTGTCAGGGGAGATCGGCCATGGTTTCAACGCCTTTTCGCGATGCCGGCCGCAGCGATGCGATCCGAGAGGTGCTGGAGACGAATTACCGGCAGCGCCAGCTTCTGCACATCGGCGCGGGCAGCGCCGTTCCCCTGCTCAAGAACACCATCTGGCTGGTGGTGCGTGGCATGGTGAAACTCGAAGCAGTCACGATCCACGGCGATCCGTTGCTGCTGGGTCTGGCCGGTCCGAATGAGCCCTTCGGTGAGCCGCTCACCAACGTGCAGGCCTATGAGGCCTTCACCCTCACCGATTCCGATCTGCTCTGCCTCTCCTGTGCCGAGATCGAGCAGTCTTCCCATCTGGCCATGGCGGTGATGCAGGCCGTGATCAGCCGCCACCGGCAGGCGGAAACCCTTCTCTCTTTGCTCGGGCTGCGGCGGGTGGAAGACCGGGTGCGTGGTCTTCTGGAACTGCTCGCCCAGGACTACGGCCAGGCCTGCGAGGAGGGGTTGCGCCTCAACCTGCGCCTCACCCACCAGGAGCTGGCCAGCGCCCTCTCCACCACCCGGGTCACGGTCACGCGGGTGATCGGCCTGCTGCGCGATGAGGGTTGGCTGCAGATCGATGCCCAGCGGCATCTGGTGATCAGCCACCTGCCCAGGCGCCGATGAGGGTTCATCAGGTTTCTGCCGTCGTGATGGCCTAGTTTTGAGCGTCGCGTCCCCGGGCCCGGACAACCCCATGCCCCGTCTGCTCATCGTTGATGACGACGACGGTATCCGCACCACCCTGGAGGAGGCGCTGGGCCAGGAAGGGTTTGATGTGGCCTGCGCCTCCGATGGCCGTCAGGCCATCCTGCAGATCGAAGCGTCCCAGCGCCAGGGCGCCCAGGCCTTCGATCTGGTGCTGCTGGATCTGATGCTGCCCGGGGTGGGCGGTCTGGATGTGTGCCGCCACCTGCGCCGCGCGGATGCCCAAACCCCGATCCTGATGGTGAGCGCCCGCGACACGGAAACGGACCGGGTGCTTGGTCTCGAGCTCGGAGCCGATGATTACCTGGTCAAGCCGTTCGGGCTGCGGGAACTGGTGGCCCGTTGCCGTGCCCTGCTGCGTCGCAGCCATCAGACGGTGGAGCGCTTTCCCGTCGGGCAGATCGTTCACCATCGGAGCCTGACGCTCTATCCCGACGAGTTCCGCGTCACCCGTGACGGCGAGTCGGTGAATCTCTCGCCCAAGGAATACCGGCTGGTGGAGTTCTTCATGCAGAACCCCGGCCGCGTCTGGAGCCGCAACCAGTTGATCGATGAGGTCTGGGGCACCGACTACGTGGTCGACACCAAGACCGTGGACGTGCACATCCGCTGGCTGCGCGAGAAGCTTGAGGCCAACCCCTCCGCTCCTGAGCACATCCTCACGGTGAGGGGCTTCGGCTACCGCTTCGGTTGAGCTCCAGGGCATGACGCTGCTGCTGGCCCTTGGCCTGGGCGTGCTGATCGGCTGGGTCCTCTTCCGCGGGCCGCGCAGGTCCTCAGCTCCCGCGGCTGTGGAGGCCAGCGCCCGGCCCGTTCTCCCCGGGCTTGGGCGGCTGCAGCTGCTGGCCTGGCTGGAGGGGGCGCCCCAGGGATGGCTGGTGCTCGACGGGGAGCAGAGAATCCAGGCGATCAATCCCAGGGCGGAGCGGCTGCTTCAACTTCCTGCCGATCGCCTGGTGCGGGGCCAGCCCCTGCGTGCCGTGATCCAGCAGGCGGAGCTGGAGGAGGCGATCCTGAGTGTGGGCCGCCGCGGTCGGCCCCAGCGTCTGGAGTGGTGGCAAGGCAACGAGCCGCTCGAAGGGGTGCTGCTGGCGGGGGGGGAGGGCTGGGGGGCGCTCTGGATCAACAGCAGGCGCTCGCTGGAATCCCAGCTCGATCAGCAGAGTCGCTGGGTGAGTGACGTGGCCCATGAGCTGAAGACTCCCCTCACCGCCCTGTTGCTGGTGGGGGAGCGGCTGGCGGCGGAGGTGGGCACCGGGACCGGCGGCAGTGGTGGCGTGCTGGTGGAGCGCCTGCAACGGGAACTGAAACGGCTGCAGGAGCTGGTGGGGGATCTGCTGGAACTCTCCAGCCTGGAGAACAGTCTCCCCCTTGATGAGCGGCGCTACGAGGTGCTTGATCTCTGGGAGATGGCGGAGGAGGCCTGGAGCAGCCTCAGGCCCCTCGCCGAGAGCCGCGGTGTGAGGCTGATGGCCCGCCAGCGCCAGGCCTGCCTGCTCTGGGCCGATGCCTCGCGGCTGCATCGCGCCCTGCTCAACCTGTTCGAGAATGCCCTGCGCTACAGCCCCGATGGGGGGGTAGTGGAGCTGGGTGTGGCCAGCAGCGGCCTCTGGTGGGAGCTGGAGGTGCGAGACCACGGCCCTGGACTCAGTCAGGACGACCTGGTTCACCTGTTCGAGCGCTTCTATCGGGGCGATCCATCCCGGGTGCGCAGCCAGCAGGCCGGCAGTGGCCTGGGCCTGGCGATCGTGCAGCAGATCGCCCTCACCCATGGGGGCCGGGTGCAGGCCCGCAACCATCCCGATGGCGGAGCAGTGATCGAGCTGGTGCTGCCCAAGGGGGTCTGAACCGCTTCAGGCGCAGCGACTGGCGGGAGTGCCGCAATGGGCGCTCAGATCGGCGAGCCAGGCCTGCAGGGCGCCGAGGGCTTCGGGGCGCAGGCTGTAGTAGATCCAGCGCCCCTCCTGCCGATCGGCGAGCAGCCCCGCCTGCTTGAGCACCTTGAGATGAAAGGAGAGCTTCGACTGGGCCAGGCCCAGATCCGTGACCAGATCGCAGACGCAGCGCTCGCCGCCGGCGAGGGCCTCGATCACCTGCAGGCGCAGGGGATCCCCGAGGGCTTTGAGCAACTGACGGGCCGCGGCGTTGTCGAGGGTGCCGCCGGGTTCGTCGGGAGGGCCGTTGGCCGGGTTTGGGGGCAAAAAGGCGCGGGGGCTTGACCGGGTCATGAAGCAATGGACGGGATTTGTTGGTTCAGCGAGGATCGGGGACTTGCTGGCTGAAACGGTTGATCGCAGGAGTCCGATCGTCGCTCGAAACGATGGATCAGGAGCGGGGAAACAGCAGCCGGTTGCGGTTGGCGATCGCCACCAGGGAAAGCATCACCGGCACCTCCACCAGGACACCCACCACGGTGGCCAGGGCAGCGCCGGAGTTGAGACCGAACAGGCTGATCGCCACCGCCACCGCCAGCTCAAAGAAATTGGACGCCCCGATCATGGCCCCGGGAGCAGCAATGGCACGGGGTTGGCGCCAGAGGCGCATCCACAGAGCCGTGATCCAGAAAATCAGGTAGGTCTGCAGGATCAGCGGAATCGCAATCAGGACGATCGCCAGCGGTTCGGCCAGGATCGCCCTGGCCTGCACCATGAACAGCATCAGCACCGTGGCGATCAGGCTCACAATCGCCAGCGGCTTGAGCCGTTGCTCCAGGCGTTTGAGTCGACCCGGTGAGTGCAGCAGCCGCCTCGTCAGCCAACCGGCTGTCAGGGGCACCACCACAAACAGACCCACGGCCGTGAGCAAGGTGTCCCAGGGGACCAAAACGTTGCTCACACCCAGCAGCAGGGCTGCGATCGGCGCAAAGGCGAACACCATGATCAGGTCGTTGATCGCCACCTGCGCCAAGGTGTAATTGGGATCACCAGCACTCAGCCGACTCCACACAAACACCATGGCCGTGCAGGGAGCCACCCCCAGCAGAATCATGCCGGCGATGTATTGATCACCGATCGCCGCGGGGATCCAGGCGCTGAACAGGCCGCGGATGAACAGCCAGGCGATGGCGGTCATGGTGAGCGGCTTGATCAGCCAGTTCACCACCACGGTGATCAGCAGACCCCTGGGTTGGCGCCGCAGGCCGCCGATGGCCCCGAAGTCGACCGCCAGCATCATCGGATAGATCATTCCCCAGATCAGCAGGGCGATCGGCAGGTTGATGCGGGCCACCTCCAGGGCCGCAACAGCCTCAGCCAGCTCGGGGGCCAGGGCGCCGATGGAGACTCCGGCCACGATCGCCAGAGCCACCCAGAGGCTCAGAAAACGCTCAAACCCTCCCATTTCGGTTCAGCACGAGAGCTCGGTTCGGGCCGGCATGGGCCTTGAGCCGCCGCCGCGCCTCGAAGTGATGAACCAGGGCAGAAGCGAGCGACCCAGCCCTTAACCTGGCCATAAAACCAATCAACATCCTTTGATGGGAGAGTACTCCCAGTGGCGGCCCTCGGCGTGAAAATCGGCATCAACGGCTTCGGCCGCATCGGCCGCCTGGTGTTCCGCGCCCTCTGGGGCCGTCCCGGCATCGAGCTGGTGCAGCTCAACGACCCGGCCGCTGACGCCACCTCAGCCGCCCATCTGCTGGAGTTCGATTCGGTGCATGGCCGCTGGCAGCGGGCCATCCAGACCCCGGCCAGCGGGGTCGGCGGTCATGGCTTCAGTGTGGATGGCATCCCCGTTGGATTCAGCCAGCAGAGCGACCCCACCGCCGTGCCCTGGGCCGTTGCCGGCGTGGACCTGGTGCTCGAGTGCAGCGGCAAGTTCAAAACAGCCGAAACCCTCGAGCCCTACTTCTCCCTGCCCGGCCTGAGACGGGTGATCGTGGCCTGCCCCGTGAAGGGCGTGATCGCCGGTGAGGAGGCCCTGAATGTGGTGTTCGGCATCAACCACCACCTCTACGACCCCCACCGGCACCGCCTGGTGACCGCCGCCTCCTGCACCACCAACTGCCTGGCACCCGTGGTTCAGGTGGTCCACAGGAACTTCGGCATCCGCCACGGCTCGATCACCACCCTGCACAACATCACCAACACCCAGTTGGTGGTGGATGGTTTCAAGAGTGATCTGCGCCGGGCCCGCTCCTGCCTGCAGTCGCTGGTCCCCACCAGCACCGGATCAGCCCGGGCGATCGGCCTGATCTTCCCCGAGCTGGCTGGCAAGCTCAACGGCCATGCGGTCCGGGTGCCGCTGCTCAATGCCTCGCTCACCGATGCGGTGTTCGAGCTGGAGCACAGCGTCAGCGCCGATGAGGTGAATGCGGCTTTCGCCGCCGCCGCCGCCGGCCCCCTGCAGGGAATCCTGGGCTTCGAGGAGCGGCCGCTGGTGTCGGTCGATTACCTCAACGACAGCCGCAGCTCGATCGTCGATGGCCCCTCCACCCTGGTGGTGAACGGGACCCAGCTCAGGGTCTATGCCTGGTACGACAACGAGTGGGGCTACAGCTGCCGCCTTGCTGATCTGGTCTGTCATGTTGCCGCGCTGGAGGGGGGCTCCCGATGAACGCCTCCCTGTGGCGCCTTCCCAGGCGGCTGAGCCCGCTGCAGCAGTACGCGGTCGTCACGGCCAACTACTGGGCCTTCACCCTCACCGATGGAGCGCTGCGCATGCTGGTGGTGTTCCACTTCCACCAGCTCGGCTACTCCACCCTGGAGATCGCCGTCCTGTTCCTGTTCTACGAAGTCTTCGGCATCGTCACCAACCTTTACGGCGGCTGGCTCGGGGCCCGCTTCGGGCTGCGGCTCACCCTCTGGGCGGGAACGCTGATGCAGGTGGCTGCCCTGCTGATGCTGATTCCGGTGGCCGACAGCTGGCCGCGCTGGTGGAGTGTGGCCTATGTGATGGTGGCCCAGGCGATCAGCGGCATCGCCAAGGACCTCAACAAGATGAGTGCCAAGAGCGCCATCAAGACGGTGGTGCCGGAAACCCCCGACGACCACAGCCGGGGCGAGAACCAGCTGTTCCAGTGGGTGGCGATCCTCACCGGCTCGAAGAATGCCCTCAAGGGGGTGGGCTTCTTCCTGGGGGGATTGCTGCTTACCACGATCGGCTTCCGTGCCGCCGTTGGGGCCATGGCCGCCGGGCTGTTTCTCTCCTTCCTGATGACCCTGGTGCTCCCTGGCGAGATCGGCAAGATGAAAGAGAAGCCTGCTTTCGGAGCGCTGTTCTCGAAATCCAGGGGCATCAATGTGCTGTCTCTGGCTCGCTTCTTCCTGTTCGGTGCCCGGGATGTCTGGTTCGTGGTGGCTCTGCCGGTGTTCCTGCAGGCGGCCCTGGGCTGGAAGTACTGGGAGGTGGGCGGTTTCATGGGCCTGTGGGTGATCGGCTACGGGATCGTCCAGGCCTCGGCCCCGGCCCTGCGGCGCAGCTGGGGGAAGAGTGCACCCCCGGGGGTGTCTGCCGTGCAGTTCTGGAGCGCCGTGCTGACGGCCATCCCCGCCCTGATCGCCATCAGCCTGTGGCGAGAGGTGGGCCATCCCGGCATCGCCGTGGTGGTGGGCCTGGCGGCCTTCGGGGCCGTGTTCGCGATGAATTCCTCGATTCACAGCTACATGGTTCTGGCCTACACCGATGCCGAATCGGTGAGCCTCAATGTCGGCTTCTATTACATGGCGAACGCGGCCGGCCGGCTGGTGGGCACGTTGCTCTCCGGAGGCCTGTTCCTGGTGGGCGGCCTGCAGGCCTGCCTCTGGTGTTCGGCCCTGCTGGTGGGCTTGTCCTGGCTGAGCAGCCTGGGGCTGCCGGCCCCAGCCCATGAACGGCGGGCCCTGGCCTAGCAGCGGCCAGGCGGGTGCCCGTAAGGTGGGAACCCGTTTGTCGAGGCGTGGTCTGCGGCGATGACCCAAGTGTTGGCCCTGTCGCCGGAACCTGCCATCGATCCTTTGCCCTCAGGCGCCTCCATGCGGTCGGTGCCGAAGGAATTCCTCGATCCCCCATCGGCCTGGAACCCCACCGTTGCTCTGTTCCTCGGGGGGTACGGGTTGGCGGCCCTCACCATCTGGGGCTGGTTCGTGCCCCAGTGGCCGCTGCCGTTGCTGCTGACTCTGGGATTCCTGGCCCTGCATCTGGAAGGCACGGTGATTCACGACGCCTGCCATAACGCCGCCCACCCCAGCCGCTTCTGGAATGCGGTGATGGGCCATGGGGCCGCGCTGCTGCTGGGCTTCAGCTTCCCGGTGTTCACCCGGGTGCATCTGCAGCATCATGCCCATGTCAATGATCCGAAGCGCGATCCCGACCACATCGTCTCCACCTTCGGGCCGCTCTGGTTGATTGCACCGCGCTTCTTTTATCACGAAGTCTTTTTCTTTCGCCACCGACTCTGGCGCAAGTGGGAGTTACTGGAATGGGGCCTCGCCCGCGCCATCTTCATTTCTATTGTGCTGGCCGCCTTCAAATTCAACTTTCTGCCATTCATCTTCAACTGCTGGTTCGCTCCGGCGCTGATGGTTGGCGTCACCCTGGGGCTGTTCTTCGATTACCTCCCCCACCGCCCTTTCAAATCGCGCAACCGCTGGCATAACGCCAGGGTCTACCCCAGCCGGCTGATGAATTGGTTGATCATGGGTCAGAACTACCATCTGATCCATCACCTCTGGCCGTCCATTCCCTGGTTCGAGTATCAGCCGGCCTACCGGGCCACCAAGCCACTGCTGGATGCCAAGGGATCCCCCCAGCGGCTGGGACTGTTCGAAACTCCCCACGACGGCATCAACTTCCTCTACGACATCTTCCTGGGCATCCGCAGCCACAAGCGCCGTCGCAGCCGCCTCCGCCCGATCGCCGCGCTGATGCCCACGGCCCGCTCCCGCCGCCATCTGCTCTCCCTGTTGCACCGCACCGCCGTGTCGCCGGTGCCGCGCTCTTCCGCCGGCTGAAGGCGGAGCGAGTCAGCTCGCCAGGATCTGGGGAACCCGGAAGAAGTCGCCTTCGCGCTGGGGTGCCAGTTCCAGCAGATCCTCACGCACGGGTGTGGGATCCACCGCGTCTTCGCGGGTGACATTGACCACCTCCACGGCCCGGGTCGTGGGCGGAACCCCCGCGGTGTCCACCTGCTCCAGGTGCGCCACGTACTCGAGGATGCGCTCCAGCTGGCCGGTGTACATGGCGATCTTGTCTTCAGGCAACTCCAGCCGGGCCAGCTGGGCCACCTTGCGCACGTCGTCGGCGTTGATCGTTTCCATCGTGGCGACGGTGTTCTGCTGGGTTGAACCTAGCTGGAGCACCCGCGGGAGCTGAGTGGCTCACTCACTCAGAAATGCCTCCAGATCCAGGCTGAGCGCCTCGGCGGCCAGTTCGAGGAAGCGGCTGCCGTCTGCGGCGCTGGCGAGGTAGGGGTCGGAGCCCATGCGCCCGTCGGGGTGGCGCCGGCGGAAATCCTCGGGCCCATGGATTGGCCCGGCAGGCGCCGGCTCCGGCAGGGGCCGTTGCTTGGCCACCAGGCTCGGCTCCAGGTGCAGGGTCAGGGCGATCTCGCTCGGGGTGGCGTGGTGCCCTTCCCGCTTGCCGTAGCGCTCGCGGGCCTCGCGCAGCACCGGCCCGGCCATGAACCAGTTGGCCAGTTGGCAACGCAGCCGCGGAGCTCCCGCCAGACCTCGGCTGGCGGCGCTGGCGTAGGCCTCGGCAAAGGCGGCCCGGGTGGTGGCGATGTTGCCGCCGTGGCCGTTGATCACGAAGATCCGCTCGAAACCATGGCGGGCCAGGGAGAGCACCACGTCGTGGATCACGGCCAGCAGCGTGGAGGGTTGCAGGCTGATCGTGCCGGCGAAGCCCAGGTGGTGCTCGGCCATACCGAAGGCCTGAGCGGGCGTGACCAGCACACCGGTGCGGCGACCCACCTCCAGGGCCACCGCCTCGGCCGTGAGGGCGTCGGTGCCGATGGCGCCGGTGGGGCCGTGCTGCTCGGTGGAACCCAGGGGCACGATCACCCCCTTGCAGCCCTTGAGATAGGCCTCCACCTCGGGCCAGCTGCGCAGCTGCAGGCGGATCGCTTCCACGCTGTCGGCTGGGCCCGGCAGCGGGCTGACGGACGCTTCGGAGGTGGGGGGCGGGGAGCTCGTCACCAGAGGCAGGTCGGCGACGGGGCCGAAGCGAACGGATTGCTGAAGTATCCCTAGGATTGAAGGGACCCGGGCCATGACCCGGACACGGCCCGCTGGAGCCGGCGCTGAGCATGCTGCACCGCAAGCTGGATCAGTTCTGCAGTGAGAAGCGACCGGTCTGGGTGTTTCTGCGGGATCAGCAGCGCTGGATCGAGCAGGCTCTGGTGGTCGAAATCGCCGGTGACCTGGTCACCCTGCGCTACGACGCCGAAGACGATGACGAGCTGCACAGCTGGGAGGAGAGCGTCCGCCTTGATTCGATCGGGGCGGTGAGCACCCGCCTGGCCTACTTCAGCCGCAGTGCCCAGGCCGACGACCTGGAAACTGCCGACGACTGCCCCGAATCGGAGCAGTTGCGCAGCCAGGGCTGAGTCCTGCGGCGCTGGCGGGGCGGAGGCTCAGTGGGCGGTGCCGTTGCCGTCGTAGTCGTCGCTGTCGTAGTAGCCGCCCCTGGTGCCGAAGTAGAGCGTGGCCAGGCAGAACAGACCACTGGTGGCCAGCAGCACGGTGCCGAGATTGAAGCTGGAGAGTGCGTTGGACACGAAACGGGCGCGAAAGAGAGCCAATGACCACTCCAGGGAGGAGTCGTCACCATCCACTCTGGCGGGTCAGGCGGCTCCTGACGCCGTAGATCCCGGGGATGTCGATGTCCTGACGCCGGCCTTTTTCGCGCGCCCGGCCGATCGGGTGGGCCCCGACCTGGTGGGCTGCGTGCTGTGGCAGCGCCGTGAGGATGGTCGCTTCCTCCGGGGCCTGGTGGTGGAAACCGAGGCCTACAGCCAGAGCGAGCCCGCCTGCCATGGCCACCGGCGCCGCTCCCCCTCCAACGAAACGCTGTTCGGCCCGCCCGGGCGCTTCTACGTTTACGTCAGTCATGGCATCCATCACTGCGTGAATGTGGTCACCGACCGCGAGGACTGGGCCAATGGTGTGCTGCTGAGGGCCGTGGCCATGCCCGATGAGCCCGAGCGCATCGCCGCCGGCCCGGGCCTGCTGGCGCGCCGCTTCGGTCTGGATCGCCGCCACGATGGACAACCGGTGGATCCCGCGGGCGGACTCTGGCTGGCCCCGCGCCCCCCGGCGCTGGTGGCCTGGTGGCAGCAGCAGGACCAGCAGGGCCGCGATCCCCTGGTCACGGCCACCCGCATCGGCATCACGCCTGGGGCGGACCTGCCCTGGCGCTGGTATCTGAAGGCCAGCCGCAGTGTCAGCCGCCGGGCCCGCGGGGATCGCACCCCATCGCGCGCCGAGGCCCTCGGGACAGCCGAGCTGCTGCCGGTGGCCCCCAGGGTTGGAGCCGAGGCGTGAGCGGCTGGCCCCACCGGCACCTGATCGATCTGGCGACCTTCAGCCTGGAGGACTTCGCCACTGTGCTGGAGCTGGCCCAGCGCTTCCGGGTGATGCCCGTGAGCGGGTCCCGCAAGCTGCCGGCCCTGCAGGGCCGGCAGGTGACCAGCCTGTTCTTCGAGTCCAGCACCCGCACCCGCAGCAGCTTCGAGCTGGCGGCACGTCGCCTTTCGGCGGATGTGCAGAGCTTCTCCCCCTCGTCGAGCTCCCTGAGCAAGGGGGAGAGCCTGCTCGACACCGCCCTCACCTACGTGGCCATGGGCGCTGATGTGCTGGTGGTGCGCCACCGCTGCGCCGGGGTTCCCGCGGCACTGGCCCGTGACCTCGACCGTGAGTGCCGGGGCGGGGGGCGCCCCGTGGCGGTGCTGAACGGAGGCGATGGGCTCCACAGCCATCCCAGCCAGGGGCTGCTCGATCTGTTTACCCTCGCCCGTCACTTCGCGCCGGAGCAGCCGACGCCGGCGGCGCTGAAGGACCGCACGATCCTGATCGTGGGCGATGTGCTCCATTCGCGGGTGGCGCGCTCCAACCTCTGGGCCCTTACCGCCTGCGGCGCCCACGTGGTGCTCTGCGCCCCCGTCACGCTGCTGCCGGAGGCCTTCGCCGCGTTCGTGGCGGCTCCCCCTCCGGGCCAGGCCAGCGACCCGGTGGCGAACCGTGGCTCGATCCGGATCGAGCGCCAGCTGGAGCGCGCTCTGGTGGGGGCCGATGCCGTGATGACCCTGCGCCTGCAGCGGGAGCGGATGCACCAGCACCTGCTCACCAGCCTGGAGAGCTACCACCGCAGCTACGGCCTCAGCCAGGCCCGCCTGGAGCTCTGTGGCCCCACGGTGCCGGTGCTGCATCCGGGTCCGGTGAACCGGGGTGTGGAGATGAGCGGTGATCTTCTGGATGACCCGGACCGCTGCCTGGTGGCGGAGCAGGTGCGCAATGGCATCCCGATGCGCATGGCCCTGCTCTATCTGCTGGCCGCTCGCGGCGACGAGCTCAGAGAAGCTTGAAGCCCTCCTGCAGCAGTCCGTAGAGCAGGCCGATGCGTCCGGCATCCACCAGCTGCAGGGTGAGGCGATCCTGGGGGCGCTGCATCAGCCAGCGGCGGCAGCGGATCGAGATCTCGATCGGCACCACGCAGACCAGGGCGGCCAGGGGGTCGAGGTAAGCCAGGGCACCGGTGAGCATGCCCACCGCACCGCCGAAGAAGAAGCTGCCGAAGCCGGTGATCAACACCAGCGAAAGCCGCCGCCAGGGGTTGTCAGCCCAGCTGCGCAGTTGCTCGCCCAGCAGAGCCACCTGGCGATGCAACCGGGTCTGCTGCGGGCGGATCACCGAGGGGCTCGACGCGGGAAGAACGGGCAGGTGCGTTGGCTGGAGATCCCCATCACCCGGCTCGGCCACCTGCCGCCGCAGGTCTACACCCTTTCAGGCCTCCCCGCCAGTGCTGGCTCAGGGCTCAGCTCTCGCTGTCCTTGTTCTTGCGCGAGCCCTTGCCCTCCAGCAGCTCCAGCAGGGCCTCCATCTGGGCCATCACGCCGCGCACCTCACCGGCTTCAGGCAGCAGGCCATCTTCCATGACCCCCTGATGCATCTCCCGGAGTTCCTGGCGGATGTAGCGCAGGTGACTCACCACCTGCTCGCGCTTGGACTGCGACATGGATGGGGCATCCTGTGTTGCCCTCTCTTTTACCTTACGGCCGGTCAGGCGGGCTTGATCCTGGCCTCAGCGGTGGGCACGGCTTGCTCCAAGCCGCTCCAGACGCCTTCTGCCGCGAAGAGCTAAGGCACCCTCACGTCTGCCCGAAGCGGGCCTTGGCGGCGGCGTAGAAGGCGAGGTCAATGCTGGAGCGTGAGGCTTCGGCGGCCAGCGTCTCGATCCGCCGCCGCACGGCGGGACGCACGAAGAACGGAACTTCCTTGAGACTGGCCTCCGCCTCGGGGGTCCACTCCATCCTTGGCTTCCAGGGCAGGCAGGGAGGCAGGCTACGGCCCGCGGCGGCGACGCCATTGTGAAGAAAAAATGTGAACCGGAAGCCAATCCAGCTGTTTTGAGCCTGTTGCCGAGGTCGCTGCAATGGAAAGGCTGGCACTTAGGTCCTACTTCTGGCTGTGCTCTTCATCCTCGGCCTCTCGGTGGTGCAACAACTGATGAGCGCTTCGGCAACAGTGTTGCTGGGTGTGGTGAGACGATGATGGTGTGGCAATGGGGGAGAGACCCCTGGCTGCTCCAGCCCTGCTAAGCGCTTGAGCCTCCGTTTTGATCAGCAGCCGAAGATGGATGTGTTGGGCAATACTTAAGCTCCGAACAATTTCCTGACCAACCCCATCGTGGCCACTGATGTGATCTGATCTGATCCCTGTCTGATCGTTGGAGCTGCAGTTGTCCTGCCCGGCGCGCTGGTCAGGTTGAAGGGGATGGAGAATAGGGGACTCGAACCCCTGACCTCTGCGGTGCGATCGCAGCGCTCTACCAGCTGAGCTAATTCCCCTCAGGGATATCCCTGGAGGGAATTTATCACCGCTGATTCGCTGTTGACCCGCCTTATCAACCCCGTCACGGCCCACGGGCGGGGTCGATGCGCTGGAATTGAAGGGTGCTTCGTGCCCCTGGTCCCGTGTCCGCAACTCCGATCACTCCTGAGCGGCTGGCCGCCTTCGATGAGGCGGCCATCGCCGAGCTGGCCCAGCGCCTGGATGAAGACGACTACCCCACCCCCTTCGCCGCTCTTCAGGACTGGCACCTGATCCGGGCCCTGGCGATCCATCGCCCGGAACTGGCGCGCCCGTACGTGCATCTGGTGGATCAGGAACCCTTCGATGAGGAGTGAGCCCCCAGGCCCACCTCCCTCCTTGGGCGGGGCTGATCACGATCCCCTCGTCGGCTGCCGGATCCTGGTGGCCATCAGCGGCAGCATCGCCGCCGTCAAGTTGCCGGCCCTGGTGAGTGCCCTGGCCCAGCGCGGTGCCCAGGTCCGCTGCGTGCTCAGCCCCAGTGCCGCCCGGCTGGTGAGCCCGGTGGCCCTCGCCAGCCTCAGCCGGGCCCCCTGCCACCTCGAGGAGGATCAGTGGAGCCACCGGGCGCCCCGTCCCCTGCATGTGGAGCTGGCTGAATGGGCTGAGCTGGTGCTGCTGGCTCCCCTGAGTGCCACCAGCCTGGCCCGCTGGGTTCACGGCTCCGGTGACACCCTGCTTGCCAGCACCCTGCTGGCCACGGAGGCCCCGGTGCTGGCGGCCGCCGCCATGAACACGGCGATGTGGAGTTCACCGGGGGTGCGGCGCAACTGGCAGGAGCTGCAGGGCTTCGAGCGGGTGCTGCCCCTGGGCCCGGCCGCCGGCCTGCTGGCCTGCGACCGGCAGGGCGCCGGCCGGATGGCCGAGCCGCAGCAGCTGCTGCTGGGGCTGGAAACCCTGCGGCTGCATGGCTCTCGGCGCGACTGGCAGGGGCAACGGCTCCTGGTCAGCGCCGGGCCCACCCGCGAATGGCTCGATCCCGCCCGCTGCCTCACCAACGCCAGCAGTGGCCTGATGGGGGTGCTGCTGGCCCAGGCCGCCCGGCTGCGCGGCGCTGAGGTCGAGCTGGTGCACGGCCCCCTCAACCTCGATCCGCTGCTGCTGGAAGGTCTGCGCACGCACCCCGTCGAGAGCGGGGCACAGATGGGTCAGGCGCTCGAGCGCCTGCAACCGTGGGCCGATGCGGTGGCCATGGCCGCTGCCGTGGCCGATCACGGCCGGGCCACACCCGAGACCCAGAAGCTCGGCAAGCAGGATCTGCTCGCCACCCTCAGCGGCGGCTGGCAGCAGGTGCCGGATCTGCTCGCTCAGCTGGTGGCTCGCCGCCCCAAGGGTCAACGCATCCTGGGGTTCGCGGCCCACTCAGGTGATGTGCTCCCCCAGGCCCGCGCCAAGCTCCAGCGCAAGGGCTGTGACCTGCTGTTCGCCAATCCGATCGACAGGCCCCGGGCCGGTTTCGGGGTGGCCACCAACGAAGGCTGGTTGCTGGGCCCGGGGGAGCACGAGCAGCGGATCCAGCCCGCCGGCAAGTTCGCCGTGGCCCATCAGCTGCTCAGCGCCCTCGGAGCCTTGCCGGGTCCGCTCAGGCCGCCAGAGGAGGCTCTTGCTCTGGGGCTGGCCGGTCGTTGCGCTGCAGCAGATCCATGAAGGTGCGCAGCTGCAGGCGGGGGATGTAGGGCCAGCCGCCGCTGCGTTCCATGTCCTTGAGCAGGGCGAAAAGCTGCTGGCGGTCCTCCGGGAGGCTGCGCCGGAACGGGCCCTCCTGGATCGAGCGGTGCAGGGTTTCAAGTTCCCGCAGCAGGGTCAGCAGCTCCTCGGGGTTGCCTTCCAGTCGTGCGGCGAGCTGATGGGCCTCCTGGATCAGTGCTTCCAGGTGCTGCTGGTCCAGGTGCTGCTGGGGATCCTGGCCCTCGGCCGGAGCGTGTGGACCTGTGGTCATGGCTGCAATCCGGCGTCCCGTCCTACGGGTTGTTGAGAGCCGCAACATGCTATCGGGACCTGGGTTTTTCATCTGTAGGATCGCCGCTGGCGCACCCATCTCCAAGGTTTCACCCTGCTCGTGCGGCTTCTCCCAATGCGTTTTCGACCCCTGCTGGCCCTTGTGCTGGCGCTCTGCCTGACGCTGGTCACAGCGTGCGGTGGCGGTGCCTCAGCCGTTGAACGGGCCAATGTCACCTACGACGACATCGTCAACACCGGCAAGGCCAACGACTGCCCGACCCTTCCGGACTCGGCCCGTGGATCCATCCCCCTGGATCCTTCAAGCCGCTACCAGCTGCGTGAAATCTGCCTCCACCCCAGCGAAGTGTTCGTGAAGGGTGAGCCGGCCAACAAGCGCCAGGAGGCCCAGTTCGTGGCCGGCAAGATCCTCACCCGCTACACCTCCAGCCTTGATCAGGTCTACGGCGATCTCAGCATCGACGGCGACACGCTCACCTTCAAGGAGCTCGGCGGCATCGACTTCCAGCCGATCACCGTTCTGATGCCCGGCGGGGAGGAGGTGCCCTTCACCTTCTCCAGCAAGGAGTTGCTCGCCACCGCCGGTGGGGCCGCCGCCATCAGCACCAGCACGGATTTCGAGGGCGTCTACCGCACCCCCAGCTACCGCACCAGCAACTTCCTCGATCCCAAGGGTCGTGGACTGACCACCGGTTACAGCAGTGCTGTCGGCCTGGTGCCTGCCGGTGACGACGAGGACCTCACCAGGGAAAACGTCAAGCAGTACATCGAGGGCAAAGGCACGATGAGCTTCTCGATCACCAAGGTGGACAACGCCACCGGTGAGTTCGCGGGTGTGTTCACAGCGGTCCAGCCCTCCGACACCGACATGGGCGGAAAGACTGCCGTGGACGTGAAGGTCACCGGCCAGCTCTACGGCCGCCTCGAGCAGGTCTGAACCAGAGATCAGAGGCCCCTGCGTGGCTGGCCTTCGATTCCTTCAGCCGTGATCGCCGGCGCATCATCCGGGCCCCCATTGGGGCCCTTTTTCATCGAGTCACGATGGTGTGGAACAATCGCGCCACCTGCCGAAGGCCTCCATGACCACCGCCTCTGCCACCGGACGCTCCAGCACAGGCCTGATCCCGCCCCACGGCGGAACGCTGGTGGACCTGATGGTTTCCGAGGCCGAGCGCCAGGCGGTGACGGCAGATGTGGATCGGGTGCTGGAGTGCAGCCACCGCAACGCCTGCGATGTGGAGCTGTTGGTGGTGGGCGGCTTCTCTCCGCTGCTGGGCTTCATGCACCAGGAGGATTACGACGCCGTGGTGGCGGGATACCGCACCACCTCAGGGCTGCTGTTCGGGCTGCCGATCGTGTTCGACACCGACCAGGCGGACGTGGCGGTGGGGCAGAGGCTGCTGCTCACCTACCAGGGGCAGGAGCTGGCGGTGCTCACGGTGGAGAGCCGCTGGGAGCCCGACAAGGTCAAGGAGGCCAAAGGTTGCTACGGCACCACCTCGCTGGAGCATCCCGCGGTGCGCATGATCGCCACTGAGCGGGGGCGCTATTACCTGGGCGGCGCGTTGCAGGGCCTTGAGCTGCCCCGGCGGGTGTTCCCCTGCCGCACCCCCGCCCAGGTCCGCGCCGATCTGCCCCATGGCGAGGATGTGGTGGCCTTCCAGTGCCGCAACCCGATTCATCGGGCCCACTACGAGCTGTTCACCCGCGCGCTCCACGCCACGAACGTCAGTGAGTCGGGGGTGGTGCTGGTTCATCCCACCTGCGGTCCCACCCAGGAGGACGATATCGCCGGTGAGGTGCGCTTCCAGACCTACGAACGGCTGGCGGCGGAGGTGGCCAACCCACGCATCCGCTGGGCCTACCTGCCCTACGCCATGCACATGGCGGGGCCTCGGGAGGCGCTGCAGCACATGATCATCCGCAAGAACTACGGCTGCACCCACTTCATCATCGGCCGCGACATGGCGGGCTGCAAGAGCTCCCTGAGCGGCGAGGACTTCTACGGTCCCTACGACGCCCAGGACTTTGCCCGTGACAACGCGCCGGAGCTGGGCATGGAGACGGTGCCGTCACTGAACCTGGTGTACACCGAAGAGGAGGGCTACGTGACGGCCGAGCACGCCCAGGCGCGGGGGTTGCATGTGAAGAAATTGAGCGGAACCCAGTTCCGGCAGATGCTGCGCAGCGGCGAGGAGATCCCGGAGTGGTTCGCCTTTCGTAGTGTGGTGGAGGTGCTGCGCTCCGCCTGACGGGTCTCGGCGACGGTTAACATTCTGTTACTTCAACTCTCAGGAGCACGCAGGTTGAACAAACGCTGGCGCAACGCAGGGCTCTATGTGCTCCTGGCGATCGTGGTGATTGCGGTGGGCTCCGCTTTCCTGGGTCGCCCTGATCAGGCCAACGCCCCCAGAAGCCTCCGTTACAGCGACTTCGTCGAGGCGGTTCAGGAGAACCAGATCTCGCGGGTTCTGATCTCCCCCGACCGCGGCACCGCCCAGGTCGTCGAGAACGATGGCAACCGCGCCGTGGTCAACCTCGCCCCCGACAAGGACCTGCTCAAGCTGCTCACCGAGCACAACGTCGACATCGCGGTCCAGCCCAACCGTGAGCCCGCCGCCTGGCAGCAGGCCGTGGGCAGCCTGCTGTTCCCGCTGCTGCTGCTGGGGGGACTGTTTTTCCTGCTGCGGCGCGCCCAGGGGGGTGGCGGCAATCCCGCCATGAGTTTCGGCAAGAGCAAGGCACGGGTTCAGATGGAGCCCCAGACCCAGGTCACCTTCGGGGATGTGGCCGGCATTGAGGGCGCCAAGCTCGAGCTCACCGAAGTGGTCGACTTCCTCAAGAACCCTGACCGCTTCACGGCCGTCGGCGCCAAGATCCCCAAGGGTGTGCTTCTGGTGGGCCCTCCTGGCACCGGCAAGACCCTGCTCGCCAAGGCCGTGGCCGGCGAGGCCGGCGTACCCTTCTTCTCCATCTCCGGTTCCGAGTTCGTGGAGATGTTCGTGGGCGTGGGCGCCAGCCGCGTGCGCGATCTGTTCGAGCAGGCCAAGAAGAGCGCTCCCTGCATCGTCTTCATCGACGAGATCGACGCGGTGGGGCGTCAGCGGGGCGCGGGCCTCGGTGGCGGTAACGACGAACGGGAGCAGACCCTCAACCAGCTGCTCACCGAGATGGACGGCTTCGAGGGCAACACCGGCATCATCATCGTGGCGGCCACCAACCGTCCGGATGTGCTCGATTCAGCCCTGATGCGGCCGGGCCGCTTCGATCGCCAGGTGGTGGTCGACCGTCCGGACTATGCCGGCCGTCTGCAGATCCTCGGAGTCCATGCCCGCGGGAAGACCCTGGCCAAAGACGTCGATCTCGACAAGGTGGCCCGCCGCACCCCCGGCTTCACCGGCGCCGATCTGGCCAACCTGCTCAATGAAGCGGCGATCCTGGCGGCCCGTCGTCAGCTCACCGAAGTCTCGATGGATGAGGTCAACGACGCGATCGAGCGGGTGATGGCCGGCCCCGAGAAGAAAGACAGGGTGATGAGCGAGAAGCGCAAGCGGCTCGTGGCCTATCACGAGTCCGGCCATGCCCTGGTGGGCGCCCTGATGCCCGACTACGACCCGGTGCAGAAGATCAGCATCATTCCCCGCGGTCAGGCTGGGGGCCTCACCTTCTTCACCCCCAGTGAGGAGCGGATGGAGTCAGGCCTCTATTCCCGCTCCTATCTGCAGAACCAGATGGCCGTGGCCCTCGGTGGCCGTGTTGCCGAGGAGATCGTCTACGGCGAAGACGAAGTCACCACCGGAGCCTCCAACGACCTCCAGCAGGTGGCCCGGGTGGCCCGTCAGATGGTCACCCGCTTCGGCATGAGCGACAAGCTGGGCCCCGTGGCCCTGGGCCGGGCGCAGGGGGGCATGTTCCTCGGCCGCGACATCGCCGCCGAGCGCGACTTCTCCGAAGACACCGCCGCCACCATCGACTCAGAGGTGGGTCTGCTGGTGGATGAGGCCTACCACCGCGCCAAATGGGTGCTGGTCCAGAACCGCTCCGTTCTTGATGAACTGGCTGAGCTGCTGGTGGAGAAGGAAACCGTCGATGCCGAAGAGCTCCAGGAGCTTCTGATCCGCAGCGATGTCCGTGTGGCTGAATACGTCTGAGCCCCGGCTTCTTCTCGATGAACTCCGGGCGCTGCCGCTGCTGGCGGTGCTGCGCCCGGTCCGCCCGCTGGAGGCCAAGGCCCGGATCGCGCTCCTGAACGCGGCCGGGCTGCGCCATGTGGAGATCGCCTGGAGCCCCTGGCCAGGCTGGAGCCAGGAGTGCCATGAACTGGCCCGGTGCTTCCCGACCATGCGCTTCGGGGCCGCTTCGGTGCGCACACTTCAGGCGCTGGAGGCGGCCCATCACGCCGGTTTCTCCTTTGCGGTCTCACCCGTGCTCGATCCCCAGCTGCTGGCAGCGGCCCGGCAGCTGGGGATCACCCTGGTGCCGGGGGTCTTCTCCCCCACCGAGGTGCAGCAGGCGGTCGGGCTGGGCTGCACGGCAGTGAAGCTCTTCCCGGCCAATGCCCTGGGGCCGTCCTACTGGAGTTCCCTGTCCGGGGCGCTGGGCCCCTTGCCCTTCTGCATCGCGGCCGGGGGTCTTGGGGTTGCTGACCTCAGCGGTTGGCTCGAGGCGGGGGGGAATGCCCTGGCCCTGGGGTCCAGGCTGTTCGCGGTCGCCAGCGTAGTGGGTGCACCACCAGCACTGGATCCTGGACTGACGCGCTGGGTGCAGGCCTATCCCTCAGCCTTTCACCAGAGGCTGCACTGAGCCTGCTGGCGCAGCAGGTGGTCGGCCAGCACCAGGGCCACCATCGCTTCCACCATCGGCACCGCCCGCGGCAGCACGCAGGGGTCGTGGCGGCCCTTGGCCTCCAGCACGGTGGCTTCCCCGCTTGAGGTCACGGTCTGCTGGGCCTTGCGGATCGTGGCGGTGGGCTTGAAGGCCACCCGCAGCACGATGGTTTCGCCGTTGCTGATGCCGCCCTGGATGCCGCCGGAGTTGTTGGTGGCGGTGCGCAGCGATCCATCCTCGGTGGCCAGGAAGGCGTCGTTGTGCTGGCTGCCCCGCAGCAGGGTGCCGGCGAAGCCGGAGCCGATCTCGAACCCCTTGGTGGCCGGCAGCGACATCACGGCCTTGGCCAGATCAGCCTCCAGCTTGTCGAAGACGGGCATGCCCAGCCCCACCGGCGCGTGACGCACCACGCACTCGATCACCCCGCCGCAGGAGTCGCCCTCGCGGCCGATCGCCTCGATGCGCTCGATCATGCGCTCGGCGCAGGCGGCATCGGGGCAGCGCACGATGTTGCCCTCCACGGCCTCGAGGGTCACGCTCGCTGGATCGATGCTGCTGGCTTCGATCGTGTGGATGCGCTTCACCCAGGCGATCACCTCGGTGCCATGGGCCCTGGCCAGCAGTTGTTTGGCGATGGCTCCGGCCGCCACCCGGCCGATCGTTTCCCGCGCCGAGGCCCTGCCGCCGCCGCTGCGGGCCTGGATGCCGTACTTCGCCTGGTAGGTGGCGTCGGCGTGGGAGGGCCGGAACGCCACCGCCATCTCGCTGTAATCGCCGGGGCGCTGGTCCTTGTTGCGCACCACCATGGCGATCGGCGTGCCCAGGGTGACCCCGTCCAGCAGCCCGCTGAGGATCTCGACGCGGTCGGCTTCCTTACGGGGGGTGGTGATCCTGCTCTGGCCGGGCTTCCTGCGATCGAGCTCCGCCTGAATGGCTTCCGGGTCCAGGGCGAGTCGGGGTGGGCAGCCGTCGACGATCACACCCACACCACCACCGTGGGATTCGCCGAAGGTGCTGACCCTGAAGAGTTGCCCGAAGCTGCTGCCCATCTCCTCGTCCTTCTGACCTGGAGCCTACGCAACGGCTTTGCTTCTGAGCGTCTTCAGCCCGTGAAGATCCCCTGAACGGGGGATGCCATCAGCCCTGGCTCAGCAGGATGCTGAAAGCACCGAGATGCTGTTGTGCGGATGGAGATCCCCCATCGACCTTTTTTGATCGCTCTCGGCATGACCCTGGCTTTCGCCGGGGGGCCTGCAGCCGCCACCACCTGGGAGGCCATCGACACCCTCCGAGCCCGGCTGGGCTCCGCCGGAGTCACGGTGATCCAGCGCAGCTGTCCCCAGCGGGGGCTCCAGGGTCTGTATCACTCCGGCAACGACACGATTGTGATCTGCCGGTCCCACCGCTCACCGGCGGCGGTGTGGAACACCCTGGCTCATGAGGCCACCCATCGGATGCAGGCCTGCGTCGGTGGCTCCATCACCCATCGGCAGCACCATCGATCGATGGCCCGCAGTCTGGCCAGTTACGCCCCGGACGACCTGCGTTCGCTGAGGGCTTATCCCAGGGGGCAGCAACTCGCTGAACTCGAGGCCCGATACACAGCCCAGCTGCCACCCGAGCAGGTGTTGCAGCTGTTCGATCGCTACTGCTCTCCAACCTCAGCGTCCTCCCGGCCATGAACAACCTTCTGCTTCAGCTCGCCATGGCCGCCCTCTCCCAGCTGGGCGGCGGATACGCAGGACCGCTGCAGTCGCCGACGCTCGGTCCTCGGCTGTTTCCAGCTCCAAACCCCCTGGCGCTCCCAGGTCCGGCCCCCTTCCGGAGCCCGGCGGGGACGGGGCGGAACCGGCCCCAGGGTGAGCAGCTGGCCAGCCTGGCGGTCACCACCTGCCAGTTGCGCAGTGGCGTGATCAGCCGCAGCCAGGCCCGCCAGAGACTCCAGGGCTTCGGGGAGAGCAGGGGCTGGCAACCGGGCTGGGGCGAGGCCATTCCCCTGCAGCGAGTCGATGCCGCCATCCGCAGCGCCGGAGGATGCCAGGCCCTCCTCGCGGAAT
Source organism: Synechococcus sp. BSA11S (assembly GCF_014224355.1). GTDB lineage: Bacteria > Cyanobacteriota > Cyanobacteriia > PCC-6307 > Cyanobiaceae > Regnicoccus_A. The sequence continues at coordinate 89,926 of NZ_VNWP01000011.1, forward strand.
TCGGAGAAAGGGGAGGGAGCTTTCCCGGAAGGCGTGGGCCGGCGATCGGCAGGGCCACACCGGCCCCGCAGAGCCCCAGCGAGGCGGAGGGCTTCGGCCTGGCCCCCTACCGCTGAGGCCTTCGGGCCGATGGATCCACACAAAAAAGCCCCTGCCGAAGCAGGGGCTTTCGTTGTGGTGATGCAGGTGGTGGGTCCGGGTGGACCCACCGGCCGCATCAGCCGATCGCAGGAGCGGTCAGCGCCACGGGAGTGGCTTCAGCAGAAGCCAGGTCCAGGGGGAAGTTGTGAGCGTTGCGCTCGTGCATCACTTCCATGCCCAGACCAGCGCGGTTCAGCACATCAGCCCAGGTGTTGATCACGCGGCCCTGGCCGTCGAGGATCGACTGGTTGAAGTTGAAACCGTTCAGGTTGAAGGCCA
>NZ_VNWP01000012.1 GCF_014224355.1 Synechococcus sp. BSA11S
ATAGGCGGTGGGGAACAGCAGCAGACCGGACCACCCGACAAAAACAAAGCGATCACGCTTCAGCCAGTCATCGAGGACGTCGAACCATCCCCGTGCGGCAGGCGCGCGCCCTAAAGCGATCGTCATGCAGGTACTTCATGAACCTTTACAACCAACATCCTACAAAAACCGGCAGCCCCCGGGAGCCCTCTCCCACGAGCACACCCCGAAATGAGTAAAAGCACTCAGCCAGCCCTGTCGGTGGCCGGCGGCGGTGCGGCAGACCGTTCGCCAGAGTGGGCCCTGGCCTTCAAACGCAGAACGTGTACGTCGTCGAGCTCGCCCTCAAGCTCAGTCCCATGCCCATCTCGGTGCAGCGAAAGGAGCTCAGTGACGCCCAGTCGCTCCACAGCGAGATCAGGGCAGCCATGGAAAGCGGCCAACCCCGGGTGCTCGAGCTCCACTGTGAGAAAGCCGAGGAGAAGCGCGTCAGCCTGCTCAGCGGGGAACTCCTGGCCGTTCAGCTCTATGAGAAGTCGGCGGTCGGCGGCGGCAGCAAGCGGCCCGGATTCAGCGTCGACGGTTGATGGCCTTGGGCAGCCCCTCCGGCGGAGCCTCGCCGCCGGGGTCGTCCCCCGCCCTGGTGGCGGAAGGTCTCTGTCTGACCTGGGCCAACGGCAGCCAGGCCCTGAATCACTGTGACCTGCGCCTGCCAGGATCCGGCCTCTGGATGCTGGTGGGCGGCAACGGCAGTGGCAAGAGCACTCTGCTGCGCCTGCTCGCGGGCCTGCTTGAGCCCAGCAGTGGCCGCGTCAGGTTGACCCTCAAGCCTGCCCTGGTCTTCCAGAACCCCGACCACCAGTTGCTGCTGCCCAGCTGCGGAACGGATCTGCAGCTCGGTCTGGCGCAGGACCTGGCCCCGGAACAGCGCCAGGGTCGCCTGGCCGCGGCCCTGGCCCAGGTGGGGCTTGGGGGATTTGAGGGGCGACCGATTCATACCCTCAGCGGCGGACAGAAACAGCGGCTGGCGATCGCCGGCGCCCTCGCCGGTGACGCGAGCCTTCTCCTGCTCGATGAGCCCACTGCCTTGCTCGACCCCGAAAGCCAGGGGGAGGTGCTGCAGCTGATCGATCGGCTCTGCCATCGCCCTGATCGGCCTCTCACCGCGTTGTGGATCACCCATCGCCTCGAAGAGCTCGACCACTGCGACGCGGCCGCCGAAATGGAGCGGGGGCTGATCGGCCCCTGGCAGCAGGGGCCAGCCCTGCGGCGGACCATCGAGAACCGGCTTCCCCCCTTGCCTGCCGGCAGGGCCGGCGGGTAGGGTCTCGTGATCCCATTCCTCGGTAGCTCAGCGGGAGAGCGGTCGGCTGTTAACCGATTGGTCGCAGGTTCGAATCCTGCCCGGGGAGTTTTTCACGATTCATCACGGCCTGAAGAGGTCGAATGTTCTGGCACCTGCTCCGGCGAGCCCAGCCCGGGGCAAGCCTGATGGCACTCGTCACAACGGGACGCCGACGACAAGAGCGAAGCCGAAAGAAAATCTGAAGATTCAATTCAGATGCTTCTCCGCCTGCTTGCGGATGAACCCAGGCCACGCCTGCTCTCTGGTTGTCAGGCCAGCCGAGGGAGCGATCAGGCAGTTCGCATCAATGCCAGAGATCAGGAGAAAATAAGGCTCACATTCTTGTGGTATCGGCCATCTGCGCCTTGCCGTCACGTGTCCTCCAGCCTCTGCCATGAAGCCCTGCATCTTGCTGATCGAGGACGACGGGGACATGCGCGAGCTGGTGGCCGGCCACCTCGAGCACGGTGGCTTCACCGTGGAGACGGCTGATGACGGAATCAAGGGGCAGGCCATGGCCCTGCAGGCCAATCCCGACCTGATCCTGCTCGACCTGATGCTGCCGAAGGTGGATGGCCTCACCCTCTGCCAGCGGCTGCGGCGCGATGAGCGCACCGCCGGTATCCCCATCCTGATGATCACGGCCCTTGGCGGCACCAAGGACAAGGTGAGCGGCTTCAACTCCGGCGCCGACGACTACCTCACCAAGCCTTTCGATCTCGAGGAGCTGATGGTGCGTGTCAAGGCCTTGCTGCGCCGCAGCGACCGGGCACCGCTCTCCACCAAGCACAGCGAAATCCTCAGCTATGGGCCACTCACACTGGTGCCCGAGCGGTTCGAGGCGATCTGGTTCGACGAACCGGTGCGCCTCACCCACCTGGAATTCGAATTGCTCCACTGCCTGCTGCAGCGCCATGGCCAGACCGTGGCGCCTTCATTGATCCTCAAGGAGGTCTGGGGCTACGAACCCGACGACGACATCGAGACCATCCGGGTGCATGTGCGTCACCTGCGCACCAAGCTCGAACCAGATCCTCGCAAACCCCGTTTCATCAAGACCGTCTATGGAGCCGGCTATTGCCTGGAACTGCCGACCGGCGTCAAGCTGACCCAGCAGGAAGCCCTGATCCACAGCCTGCGGGAGGAGCAACTGGCCGCAGCCTCCCACGCCCTGGAGAGTGCCTGAGCTCAGCTGGACTTGCGGGGTGCCGGCTCAGCTGATCACACCGCTCAGCTCCAGCAGGGCCACTTCCCAGGCCAGGCGCGGCTGCACGAATCCACGCAGCTGGCCCCGCAGCCGCTCCAGCCGTTGCTGAGCTGCCAGCTGGGGGTTCTGGCGCCAGAGGCGCAGCTGCCACCAGTTCAGCAGCCACAACTGCTGATCCAGATCGAGCGCTTCGCTCAGGTCACGGGCCAGCCCCATGGCCTCCAGAGGGTCGGCCTCCAGAGCAGCCAGGCGTGAAGCCAGGCCGCTGGGCAGGGCCCACCACTGGCGGCGGTGCTCGAGCAGTGCCCCCGGAGACCCGGCCGCCAGCTCGATCAGCTCCGGAGGGTCGTCAGCGGCGGCACCTTCAGACTGCTCAGCCTGCGCTGCCAGCACCAGCGCCATGGCGCTGGGGTCGAGGGGACGGAAGGGGATCTGCTGGCAGCGGGAGCGGATCGTGCTGAGCAGCCGCTCCGGTGCGGCGCTGAGCAACAGCAACAGACCTGATCCTGGCTCCTCCAGGGTCTTGAGCAGACCGTTGGCCGCCCCTTCCGCCATCAGCTCCACCGCCTCGATCACCACCACCGGGCGGGGGCCAGCCACGGCGCGTCTGGCCAGGAAGGGGCCGACGGTGCGGATCTGCTCCAGCCGGATCTGCGGCAGGCCGCGTCTGCTCACCCCCTTCGCTGCCGCTTGGCTCACCGGCACGAGCTGTCCCTGGTGGGAGTAAGTGGGCTCCAGCCAGAGCAGGTCAGGGTGGTTGCCCTGGATCAGGCGTCGGCGCAGGGCGGTCGAACCCGCAGGCCCCGCGAGCACGCCCTCCAGGAAGCGCAGGCCCCCCAGGCGCCTGCCCACCCCTTCCGGCCCGGTGAGCAGATAGGCGGCCGCCAGCCGCTGGCGCTCCAGCGAGGCACGCATCAGCGCCACCGCCGTGGGCTGACCGATCAGGTCGGCGAAGAGATCAGCCATCGCGATGGCCGGGCCCCACGAGAAGGAAGCGCTCCAGCAGTACCGCGTGGATGGCCGCCTCCAGCTCACCTGGAGTTGCTGAGGCCTCCAGGCGCGTCCAGCCCCGCTCGGTGGCCAGACGGGCAAAACCGGCCGAGACCCGCTCCAGAAACGGCATACCGGCTGCCTCGATCCGATCGGCACCGCGGTGGCCGCGGCGCTCGGCGGAGAGGGCCAACGGCAGATCGAGCCAGAGGGTGAGATCAGGAGTGAGGCCGCCGGTGGCGATGGCCTCGAGCTGGTCGATCAGCGCCAGGGACAGACCCCGGCCATGGCCCTGGTAGGCGGCCGTTGAGCCGGCAAAGCGATCACTGAGCACCCAGTGTCCGGCCGCCAGGGCCGGCTGGATCAGGCTCTGCACGTGCTGAGCGCGATCGGCGGCGTAGAGCAGAAGCTCGGCGGTGGCCACCGGAGCCGCCTCCTCAGGGGGGTGCAGCAGCAGCTCCCTGAGGCCCTGACCGAGGGGGGTGCCACCGGGCTCCCGGGTGGTCACCAGCTGGGCGCCCGCCGGCATCAGGCCGCTGCTGGGAAGCCAGGCACGCAGTCGTTCCAGCTGACTCGATTTCCCCGAGCCATCGATGCCCTCCAGCACCAGAAAGCGGCCTCGTCGCTCAGGGACGGCCATGGAGCAGCAACGCGTTGACGACAACGGTGATCGAACTGAGGGCCATCAGCAGGGCGGCCAGCGGGGGCGAGAGCAGCACACCGAAGCCCGGCAGCAGCGCCCCCGCGGCGACCGGCAGCACGATCAGGTTGTAACCGAAGGCCCAGAACAGGTTCTGCCTGACCTTGGCCAGGGTGCGGCGAGCCAGGCGCAGGGCCTCCACCAGCGACTCCAGCCGGTCGCCGAGGATCACCAGACCGGCAGTGTCCTGGGCGATCTGGGTGCCGGTGCCCACGGCGATCCCCAGATCAGCGGCCGCCAGGGCCGGGGCGTCGTTGATGCCGTCACCCACCATCGCCACAGGCCCCTGCTGACGCCAGCGCAGGATGTGCTCCAGCTTCTGCTGGGGGTCCAGTTCCCAGGCCAGGCCGGAGCTGGAGAGTCCAAGGCGATCGCCCAGCTGCAAGACGGGCTCGCGGCGATCACCGCTGAGCACCCCAAGTTGCAAGCCCATGCCAGCAAGCTCCGCCAGGGCCTGGGAGGCATCGTTGCGGGGCTGGTCCTGCACCGCCACCAGCCCGAGGATGGCGCCAGGGGAGGCCACCGCCAGCACCGTGGTGCCTGCGGATTCCAGCTGGCTCAGGTGTTGCTCAAGATCAGAGTCCAGGGCGAGACCCTGCTGGCTCAACCAGCCAGGGCGGCCGACCCGCGCCAGTCCCTCCTGGCCGCCGACCCGGCCTTCCACACCGGATCCGACTTCCGTGCGGCTGTGACTCACTGTTTTCAGGGCCAGCCCGCGGCACTGGGCCTCCTGCAGCAGGGCATGAGCCAGGGGGTGACGCGTGTGCTGCTCGAGGCTGGCCGCGAGCTGGATCAGGGCATCCCCGGCCGCCCCGGAAGGGTCGCCGGCTCCTGCCGGGAGCACAGCCACCACCAGGGGGCGCCCGAGGGTGAGGGTTCCGGTCTTGTCGAAGAGCACGCTGTGCAGGCGTGCCGCCATCTCGATTGCGTCGCCACCTCGGAACAACAGGCCGGAGCGGGCCGCCTGGCCCGATCCCACCGTGATCGCCGTGGGCGTGGCCAGCCCGAGGGCACAGGGGCAGGCCACAACCAGCACAGCGATAGCCAGCTGCAGGGCCAGGGAGAAGGGACTGGTGGCCGACGTTCCAAGCACTCCGTGGCCACCATGGGGTGCTTGCTGGGCCACGCCCATCAGCACATGGGGCCAGAGCCTGGTGCCCCATTGCCACCAGAACAGAAATGTGGCCAGGGCCAGCAGCAGCACCGCCACGGTGAAGCGGCCGGCCACCCGATCGGCGAGGCTCTGGATCGGAGCCTTGCGGGCCTGGGCCTGTTCCACAAGGGCGATGATCCGGGCCAGGGTGGATTCAGGGCCCGTGCGCCGCACCTCCAGGGCCAGGGGAGCCTGCAGGTTGAGCATCCCGGCCATCAGCTCACTGCCGGGGCCGGCCTCCAGGGGAAGGGGTTCGCCCGTGAGACTGGACACATCCACCGCCGAGTGTCCCTCCACTACCTCGCCATCGACCGGAACACGATCGCCGGGGAGGAGGCGCACACGATCGCCGGGACGCAGGCCAGCAACGGGCACAGTCCGCGGGGGTCCTTCGCCCAGCAGCAGCAGGGCGGTGTCGGGTTGCAGGCGCACCAGCTGCTCGAGCGCCTGGCCCGTGCGGTTGCGGGCACGCTCCTCGAGGAAGCGCCCCAGCAGCACGAAGCCCAGCAGCATCACGGGCTCGTTGAAGAAGCAGGGCCAGCCTGAAGCGGGTCTCAGGTAGGCCACCAGGCTGGCCAGGTAGGCGCTGCCCATGCCCAGCCCCACCAGCGTGTCCATGCTGGGAGACCGCAGCCAGGCGTCGCGGACACCCCGGATCAGGATGGAGCGCCCCGGCCCCAGCAGGGCGAGGCTGGCCACGAGGGCGTGAAAGCCGAGATCCCCCAGCCGGTGGAAACCGGGCAGGGCCATCAGGGCGGCCGGCAGGTGGCCCCCTTCGGCCAGGTGGCCGAGCACCGACACCAGCATCAGGCAGAGAGCCACGATCAGCTGGCGCCATTCCTGACGCCAGCGGCGCTGCCGGTCCCGCTCGGCCTGGCTGGGGTCGCCGACCACCTGATCGCGCCGTTGGGCCTCAAAGCCCAGGGCCTGCAGGCTGGCGATCAGTGCCGGTGCCGGATCCTCCGTCGCCCCGACCCGGGCGGGATCCAGACCGATCCAGGCCGTGCGGGTCACCAGATTGACGCTCGCCTGATCGACGCCTGGTTGCTCCAGCAGTCGCCGCTCCACCGCGCGCACGCAGCCGCCGCACTTCATGCCCTCCACATCCAGGAGCAGGGGCTCGACGGATGAGCTGGGCGCTGCAGGGGGAGGCGTCAGTGTCACGGCGGATGCTCCGTCCCCAAGGGTAGGGAGTGTGGCGCCGGGTCCCTGGCCTGTCGGAGACCCGTCAGGATGGGAGCACTGATCACGCCAGCCGCGCCGTGCCCCGCAGCCAACGCAACGACAACTTCATCGACAAGAGTTTCACGGTGATGGCCGACCTGATCCTGAAGGTGCTGCCCACCAACCGCCGGGCGAAGGAGGCCTTCGCCTACTACCGCGATGGCATGAGCGCCCAGGGTGATGGGGAATACGCCGAGGCGCTCGAGAACTATGACGAGGCCCTCAAACTCGAGGACGACCCCCTGGATCGCGCGTTCATCCTCTACAACATGGCCCTCGTGTACACCAGCAATGGTGATCACCAGCGCGCGATCGAAACCTACGAGCAGGTGCTGGAGCTCAACAGCAAGATGCCCCAGGCCCTCAACAACATGGCCGTGATCCACCACCATCTGGGTTGCCTGGCTGAGGAGCGGGGCGATACCGACGAATCCGACCGACGCTTCGATCAGGCGGCCGACTACTGGACCAAGGCGATCCGGATGGCCCCCAACAATTACATCGAAGCCCAGAACTGGCTGAAGACCAGCGGCCGTGGTTCTGTCGACGTGTACTTCTGAGCGCGGGACCCGAACCGATCAGGCCCTGAGTCTCAGTCGGCGGAGGGATCCACCCCCAGGGCCGCCACCAGGGCCTCGGCCACACCACCGGCCTCCAGCAGCTCGAGGCCCAGGGCCGCGGCCACCGGAGCCAGGCCGCTGCTGCGGGGCACAACGGCCCGGCGGAATCCAAGCCGGGCGGCCTCCTGCAACCGCAACTCCAGCTGGGCCACCGAGCGAATCTGCCCCCCCAGCCCCAGTTCCCCCACCAGCACCGTTCCGGCCGGCAGGATCAGGTCGCGGTAGCTGGCCACCACGGCGGCGGCCACCCCCAGATCGGCGGCGGGCTCCTCCACCTCCAGCCCACCGGCCACGGCCAGGTAGCAGTCGAAGCGGGAGAGGGGAAGGCCCATGTGCTTCTCCAGCACGGCCAGGATCTGGTGGAGGCGGTTGATGCCGATCCCGGTGGCGGTTCGCCGGGGGCTGGCATAGCTGGTGGTGCTGACCAGGGCCTGCAGGTCGACCAGAAGAGGGCGGGTGCCCTCGCAGGCCACGATCGTGGCGGTTCCGGCGCAGGGACCTTCCCCCCCCAGGAAAAGCTCACTGGGATTGGTCACCTCCGCCAGGCCCCGATCACGCATCTCGAACACCCCCAGCTCGTGGGTGGCGCCGAAGCGATTCTTGACCGCCCGCAGCAGGCGGTGGCTGGCGAAACGATCGCCCTCGAAGGTGAGCACCGCATCCACCAGGTGTTCGAGCACCTTCGGCCCTGCCAGCATTCCCTCCTTGGTGACGTGGCCCACCAGCAGCAGGGCCATGTCCTGGCGCTTGGCCAGCCGCTGCAGCGCCGCCGCGCACTCCCGGACCTGGGAGACCGAGCCCGGGGCGCTGTTCAGCTCGGCGTCGTGAAGGGCCTGGATGCTGTCGATGATCGCCACGGCCGGGCGGAGGGCTTCCAGCTCCTGCAACACCAGCTCCAGATCGGTCTCAGCCAGAAGCTGCAGGCCTTCTTCGCCTGGTCCTCCCTCCGCCGGCTGCTGCAGGCGGCGCCAGCGCAGCTTCACCTGCTGGGCCGATTCCTCCGCACTCACGTAGAGCACCGAGCAGTCGGCGGCGAGGGCCCGCGCGCTCTGCAGGAGCAGTGTCGACTTTCCGATGCCCGGATCTCCCCCCACAAGCACGAGCGATCCGGGCACGAGTCCGCCGCCCAGAACGCGATCCAGCTCAGGGAAGCCGCTGGAGAGCCGCTGCAACGGGCGCTCGCCAACGGACTGGATCGGCTCGGACCGCCGGGCCCGTGGACCGGAGTGATCCCCGACGGCGGGAACGGGTACGGCGCGACGACGGCGACCGTCAGCCGCGGGGTTGCTCTGCTCCACCAGGCTGTTCCAGCTGCCACAACCCGGACAGCGGCCGAAAAACTGACGGGACTGGGCTCCACAGCTCTGACAGGCGTAGAAAGGGGTGGAACGTCCCAAGGAGGTTTGTGAAGAATGGTGGCTTTGGGTGAACTGGCGGGTGCTCGCCCCTTTTCAGTAGGCGGAGATTTTGCAACCGTGCCGGCGACGCGATGACGGTTTCCAGCTCAGCGAAGGAGACCATCCTGGTCGTCGACGACGAAGCCAGCATCAGGCGCATCCTCGACACTCGCCTGTCGATGATCGGCTACCAGGTGGTCACGGCTGCCGATGGGGTCGAGGCCCTCGAGGCGTTCCATCAGTCCAGTCCAGATCTGGTGGTGCTCGACGTGATGATGCCCAAGCTCGATGGGTATGGGGTCTGCCAGGAGCTGCGCAAGGAATCGGACGTGCCGATCGTGATGCTCACGGCCCTGGGTGATGTGGCTGACCGCATCACAGGCCTTGAACTGGGGGCCGACGACTACGTCGTCAAGCCCTTCAGCCCGAAGGAACTCGAGGCCCGCATCCGCTGCGTGCTTCGGAGGGTGGAGAAGGATCAGGTCGTGGGGATCCCGAACTCCGGGGTCATCCAGGTGGGGGAGCTGCGCATCGACACCAACAAGCGCCAGGTGTACAGGGGTGAGGAGCGCATTCGCCTCACAGGCATGGAATTCAGCCTGCTGGAGCTGCTGGTGAGCCGTTCGGGTGAGCCCTTCAGCCGTGGGGAGATTCTCAAGGAGGTCTGGGGCTATACCCCCGAGCGCCATGTGGACACCCGTGTGGTGGATGTCCACATCTCCCGGTTGCGCTCCAAATTGGAGGATGATCCTGCCAATCCCGAGCTGATCCTCACGGCCCGCGGCACGGGATATCTGTTCCAGCGCATCGTGGAAGCCGTTGCCTCCGAAGGAACCTGAGTTCGAGATTCGCCCCGGCAGGCGTGCCAGGCCCAGCCGGGCCATCCGGCGGCTGGTGATCTGGTACCGCCGCAACGCGGCGGTCACCACAATCGTGGGCACGGCCTCCTCCTCGGCCAGTTCGGCGGCCTCTGCAGCGGGTTCGGTGGCCGGGTCCGTGGCCGGCAGCATGGCCTCCGCCGCCGGATCAGTGGCCGGCAGCATGGCCTCCACGGCCGGGTCGGTCCTCAACCCTCTGGTGATCGATCCGCTGCGCAGGCTGCAGCAGAGCGGCGGGGAGGAGCTGGCCGCCATCAAGCGGGGAGATCGGCTCTGGGTGGCCGTTGACGGAATGGGAGGCGACCACGCCCCGGGACCGATCCTCGAAGGATGCCTCAAGGCGGTGCAGATCCTGCCGGTGCGCATCCGCTTCGTGGCTGAAACCGCGGCCGTGGAGTCGGTGCTGGCTGAGCTGGGCCTGAGCGACGTGCTGCAGGAGGCCGTCCAGCAGGGCCTGATCGAGCTCGTGCCCAGTGGCCCCTCCGTGGGCATGGACGACGAGGCCACGGTGGTGCGGCGCAAGCGCGATGCCAGCATCAACCTGGCCATGGACCTGGTGAAGCGGGGTGAAGCCACCGCCATCTATTCAGCCGGCAACTCCGGGGCGGTGATGGCCTCCGCCATCTTTCGCCTGGGGCGCCTCAAGGGCATCGACAGGCCAGCGATCGGAGCCCTCTTCCCCACCAAGGATCCGTCCCAGCAGGTGCTGGTGCTGGACGTGGGGGCCAACATGGATTGCAAGCCGGGTTACCTGCACCAGTTCGCCCTCCTGGGGAGCATCTACAGCCGCGATGTGCTCGGCGTGTCCGAACCGAGCGTCGGCCTGCTGAACATCGGTGAGGAGGAATGCAAAGGCAATGAACTCACCCTCAGGGCCTTCCCACTGCTGGCGGCTGAACCCAGGATCCGCTTCAAGGGCAACTGCGAAGGCCGCGACGTGCTCTCAGGCACCTTCGACGTGGTCGTCTGCGATGGCTACACCGGCAACGTGCTGCTCAAGTTCCTTGAATCGGTGGGCAGCGTGCTGCTCGACGTGTTGCGGGCGGAGTTGCCCCGAGGTCGTCGTGGCAAGGTCGGCTCGGCCTTCCTGCGCAGCAACCTGGTCCGGATCAAGAAACGGCTCGACCACGCCGAGCACGGCGGCGCCCTGCTGCTGGGAGTGAACGGCGTCTGCGTGATCGGCCACGGCAGCAGCAAGGCGCTCTCGGTGGTCAGCGCCCTGCGCCTGGCCCACCTGGCCGCCAGCCACGGCGTGATGGACGACCTGCACCGGCTCAGCGCGCAGGAGGAGACCGTCACGGCCTGTGGTTGACTGAGCCCAACTGAGGACTGACACGGTGTCGCTCGGCCGGATGGGCGCAGGGATGGCCCTGGTGGGTAGCGGCAGCGCCCTTCCCAAGTTCAGTGTCAGCAATGAACAGCTGAGTCGTCGGGTCGACACCAACGACGCCTGGATCCGCAGCCGGACCGGCATCGAGGCCCGCCGGGTGGCCGGTCCCGGAGAAACCCTCACCAGCCTGGCCACCGCCGCCGCCCAGGCCGCCCTCGAGCATGCCGGCTGGGGCCCCGAAGACCTCGACCTGATTCTGCTGGCCACCTCAAGCCCGGATGATCTGTTCGGCACCGCCCCGAGAGTGCAGGGGGCCATCGGTGCCAGCGCGGCGGCGGCCTTTGATCTCACCGCCGCCTGCAGCGGTTTTCTCTTCGCGCTGATCACCGCCGGTCAGTACATCCGGGGAGGAACGGTGAGGCGGGCCCTGGTGATCGGCGCCGACCAGCTCAGCCGCTGGATCGACTGGGACGACCGCAGCACCTGCGTGCTCTTCGGTGACGGTGCCGCCGCCGTGGCTGTGGAAGCCTGCGAGGAGTCGTGCAATGGCCTGCTGGGCTTCAAGATGCATTCCGATGGTCGCCGGGCCGACTGCCTCTCCCTGCGCCAACGGGACGAGCACATGCCCCTGCTGGAGGGCCACTCGGCCCAGAAGGGCGGTTTCGAGACGATTCACATGAATGGCCAGGAGGTCTACAAGTTCGCCGTGCGGGAGGTGCCGGCGGTGCTGCAGGAGCTGCTGGAGAGCACCGGCACGGCGGCTGATCAACTCGACTGGCTGCTGCTGCACCAGGCCAACCAGCGCATCCTCGATGGGGTGGCTGACCGCTTCGCCATCCCGCATGAACGGGTGCTGAGCAACCTGGCCCACTACGGCAACACCTCCGCCGCCACCATTCCCCTGATGCTCGATGAGGCCGTGCGCGATGGACGGGTGCTCCCGGGGGATCTGATCGCCAGCAGCGGCTTCGGAGCAGGCCTCAGCTGGGGGGCCGCCCTGCTGCGCTGGGGTGGCCCCGACGGCGGCCAGACGCCCTTGAATCCCGGCTGAACGGCACCGCCGTAATCTCCAGCCGGTTGGAGTGCATGTCGCCATGGGAATTGCCTGGGTGTTTCCCGGTCAGGGCTCGCAGAAAGCCGGTATGGCCACAGGTGTGCTCGAGCTCCCAGGTGCCCGCGAGCGATTCGCCGCAGCCTCCGCGCTGCTGGGGCGCGATCTGCTGGCGATCTGTGCCGGCGAAGGGGCCGAGGCCCGGGCGGAGCCTGCTGATCTGGGCGACACCCGCAACACCCAGCCTGCCCTGTTCGTGCTCGAGAGTCTGCTGGTCGACGGCCTCAAGGCCCAGGGCCGCCAGGCCGATCTGGTGGCGGGCCACAGCCTCGGAGAACTGGTGGCCCTCTACGCCTCCGATGTCTTCGACTTCAGCACGGGTCTTGAACTGATGCACCGGCGCAGCGAACTGATGGCCGCGGCGGGTGGCGGGACGATGACCGCGCTGATCGGCTTCGAGCGCGGCGAACTCGACGCCCTGGTGGAAGCCAACGCGGGTGTGGTGATCGCCAACGACAACAGCTCGGCCCAGGTGGTGATCTCGGGGACGCCGGAGGCGGTGGCCGCCGTGGCCGGTCAGCTCCGCTGCAAGCGGGCCATCCCCCTGGCGGTTTCGGGGGCCTTCCACTCCCCGTTCATGGCCGACGCCGCTGCCGCCTTTGCCGCCCTGCTGGAAGACGTACCGTTCGCCGACGCCAGCATCCCGGTGCTGAGCAACACCGATCCGACCCCCACCAGCCGCGGGAGCGAACTCAAGGAGCGGCTGCGCCGCCAGATGGTCAGCGGCGTGCGCTGGCGCGAAACCATGGACCAGCTGACGGCCCAGGGGATCGACACCGTGGTGGAGATTGGTCCGGGCAACGTGCTCAGCGGCCTGATCAAGCGCAGCCTGCCGGGGGTGAGCACCGCCCAGATCAGCGATGCTGCCGACCTGGGCCTGTGAGTGATACCGACAAGGATCTCCCCGCCAGCGGACCGATCCCCCCCCGTCGCCGTGGTCTGCGCCGTCGCAGGCGCTCCACCGAGCCCCCGGCCCTGCTCACCCCAAGGCCGAGCCTCACCTACCGGCTGATCAGCTACCTGCTGGTGTTTCCGGTGTTCAGGCTGCTGTTCCGGGGACGCACCACCGGCAATGGCCATGTGCCCATGGAGGGGGCCCTGGTGGTGGTCGCCAACCACGGCTCCCATCTCGATCCGCCCCTGCTGGGGCATGCCCTGGGCCGTCCGGTGGCCTTCATGGCCAAGGCGGAACTGTTCCGTGTGCCCCTGCTGGGGCCCATCATCCGGGCCTGCGGCGCCTATCCCGTCTCCCGTGGTGCCAGCGACCGGGAGGCCATCCGCATCGCCACCGATCGCCTGCTCGAGGGCTGGGCCACCGGAGTGTTCATCGACGGCACCCGGCAGGCGGACGGGCGCGTCAACCAGCCACAGCCCGGGGCGGCGCTGCTGGCGGCGCGGGCGGGAGTTCCCCTCCTGCCCGTGGCCATCATCAACAGCCACCGGGCGCTGGGCACGCGCCAGGGCAAGCCGCGGCTGGTGCCGATCCACATCCGCATCGGCCGGATCATCCCGCCGCCCGCCTCCCGTCGCCGCATCGACCTGCAGGCCACCACGGCCGCCTGCCAGGAGCAGATCAACGGGCTCCTCGATCAGGGCCTGCTGTCCCCGGGGAAGGCCCCATCTGCTCTGCCGCCCACGCGCGCAGATCACGACCGGTGACCACCCAGGCGGCGGCCCTCAGGCCATCGCCCCAGACCTTGCGGCGCCCTTCCGGAAGGCAGCGATCCCCGCAGGAGACCGGCACCGGCGTGAGCCGGATGCCGCGACTGCCGGCCACGATCCGGCCCACCAGCAGGGCCCGGTCCATGTGATCGCTGCTGGTGACCAGCAGCACATGGCGAATGCCGCGGCGCCTGAGGTCATCGACCACCGTGGTGAAGTTGCCGAGGGTGTCGCGGGCGCGGTAATCCAGACGGAACTGGCGGCGGTCGAGACCCTCCTGGCTGAACAGCCACTGGGCGTATTCCGGATTGCTGCCGCCGCTCACCAGCAGAGGGAGCCCGTCGCGATGGGCGAGCCGACCGGCCAGCTTCTCCCTGTCGATGTCGCCCCCCAGGACAAGGATCAACTGGGGCCGGACAAGACTGGGTGCCAGCAGGCCCCGGGCCACCAGCAGCAGCCCGCCGCCCAGAAGTGCGAGCAGCAACAGCCGTCGCATCAGCGTGGCCCCGCCGCCACCGGACCGGTGGGATAGATGGGCAGGACGGAGGCCCAGGGAGCCGCCGCTCCCGCCGCCGCCGCCAGGCCACTCAGGCGGAGCAGCTGGGCCACGTCGGCCTCTGGATCCACCAGGACTTCCAACCGATCGCCGCCGGGCGGCAGATCGCCCAGCTGCCCGTACAGGCGTGGGGCCTCCCTCTCGGCCATCCCCCCCAGTGCCCACGCGTCCATGCCATAGCGACCCGCCACGATGCCGCGACGGGGAAGCTCCTGCAACAGCCAGAAGGGTTCCTCCCCCACCTCACCGCGCTGACTCAGACGGTGGGCCATCAGCAGAAAGCTGCTGAATCCATCCAGGGGCAGCGCCAGCTGCTGCGCCAGGGTGCGGGCGAAGACCACGGTCAGGCGGGTGCCGGTGAATCCCCCAGGGCCGGTGGCCACGGCCAGGCGCCCCAGCTCCCGCCAGCGGCGGGCCGGCAGCAGTTGCTCAACGCAGCCGAGCAGGTCGTTGGAGAGCCTGCGGCCCAGGGGATGGCTGGTGATGCGGGGGGGCTGCTGGGGCGAGAGGGGATCGGGAGTCGCCAGGGAGGCCAGCCCCAGCCCAAGGACATCGCTGGAACTGTGCAGCGCCAGGAGCAGGGGCGCGGCAACGCTCATGCCGGCACCACCTCCCCCGGGCGCAGGCGACTCCAGCGGCCGGGGTCGGACTGGAAGCTTGCGCAGGCCCGCACGTCCCACTCCACCCCCACCTGATCACCCGCGAGGCTGATCACCTGGACATGAATGCGGGGGGCCTTGGGGGTCAGATCCGGCTCCATGCTGAGGTGCTCCACACCGTGCTGCCGCTCCACCGCGTGATAGGCCTGACAGCGCTCCACCCAGTGGCAGTCGACGCAGATGCACATGCCGCCGGAGCCCTCGACTTCCCCCATTCTGGAGTGGGCCTGCTCCAGGCTGGGACGGAAAGCCGCAGCCAGTGGGGTGCTGCACCGGGCCCTGGCTGTTGAAGACTGGCCCTTGCCGCCGAAAGCCTTCCCCAGCGGCACCGCTCTGGTGGGGGGGGCCGTGCGCGATGGTCTGCTGGGGCGGCTCGGTCCAAAGCCGGACCTGGATCTGGTGGTGCCCGAGGACGCGATCGCCCTCTGCCGGGTCCTGGGCCGCCGCCACGGTGGCACTGTCGTGGTCCTGGATGCAGAGCGCTCCATCGCCAGGCTGGTGCTCCGCGGCTGGAGCCTTGACCTGGCCCGCCGGGTGGGGGAGAGCCTGGAGTGCGATCTGTGGCGACGGGATTTCAGGCTGAATGCCCTGGCCCTGCCGCTCGAGCCAGGGGCTGAGCTGCTCGATCCCACCGGCGGCCTGGAGGATCTGATACAGGGGGAGCTGGTGGCGGTGCGGGAAGCGAATCTGCTCGACGATCCACTGCGGATGCTGCGGGGGGTGCGCCTGGCCGCCGAGCTCGGCTTTCGGCTGGAACCACGTACCCAAGCCTGGATCGCCTGTCACCACGACCGCATCAGCCAGGTGGCTCCGGAGCGTGTCCTGCAGGAACTGGAACGACTGGCCGACGCCCCCGGCGGGGGAGCGGGTCTGGAGGAGGCCCTGGCCCTTGGCCTGCTCGATCCGTGGCGGCCGATCGTCCCTGGGCCGCTCTGGGGACCAGGGGTGAATCCGGGTGCCGGGGCCCGGAACCTTGACCATCCCCAGGCCCGAGAGCTGGGTCTGAGCCCGACGGAAGCCGCACGGGCCCTGCCCCTGGCGCGGCTGGCCTGGCTGCTCGATGCGCCAGCTCTGGAGCGGCTGCGCAGCAGCCGCCAGTTGCAGCAACGCTGCGGGCGCCTGCGCCAGTGGCTGCTGCGCCTGCTCGGCAGCACTGGGGACATCCCCGTAGGACTGGAGAATCTGAGTGAAGCCCAGCGGTTGACGCTGCACCAGCAACTGGAGACAGATCTACCAGCCCTGCTGCTGTTTTTTCCCGGCAACCTGGCGGCTGAATGGTTAGCGCGATGGCGCAATCCCCAGGATCCGTTGTTCCATCCCCGCGCCCCGATCGATGGCCACACGCTCCAGGTCAGCCTTGGCCTGAGTCCGTCTCCGCAGCTGGGAGAACTGCTGGCCCACCTGACCCTGGAGGCTGCCTGCGGCCGCCTGCGGGGCCGGGATGAAGCCCTCCGTCAGGCACGTCTCTGGCTGACGAGGACCATGGCGTGATTTACTTAAAGATGAAAAGGCATCCATCCACAGCCTGACCCCGCCCGAAAGCATCGGCTGATCGTCAGAGGTTTTGTCCAGGGATTTCCGAGCCACTGGCTCTCCAGACCAACCTGCTCATCGATCAACACACCGCCATCGGTCCAAAACCTTCCTTTCCTCCCCTCGTTTCATGAGCGTTCGTCTTTACGTCGGTAACCTGCCGCAGAGCTTCGATGACAAGGAGCTCACCGCCCTGTTCACCTCCGTGGGCGAAGGCGTGCGCTTCAAGACCGTTCAGGACCGGGAAACCGGCGCCTGCCGTGGCTTCGGCTTCGCCAACGTCGACGACGAGAAGCTCGCTGATCTGGTGATCGAGCAGCTCAACGGGCGTGATTTCGGAGGCAACAGCCTGCGCATCGAGCGCTCCGAGCGTCGCGATTCCCGCGCCGGTGCCTCCACCGACCGCCGCCCCGGTGCCTCCACCGCCACCGTGTCCCGCAAGGCCGTCAACAAGGTGGTCCACAGCGACACCATCAGCGAAGGCGCTCCCGACCCCCGCTGGGCCGGCGAACTGGCCAAGCTCAAGTCTCTGCTGGCCAACCAGACGGCTGCTGTCTGATCGAACCTGCTGACCCGGATCTCACCGTCCGCTCCCCCACTGGTCTGGTGCGTGGCTGAATCCACCGGCATGGATCCCAGCGGCATCCAGCACTGGTGCTGGCAGGGTCGCTCGATCGGTTTCAGAGCCCAGGGCCCCGAACTGGGCGGCTCGAATTCAGGTTCAGTGGTGCTGCTGATCCATGGCTTCGGTGCCTCCAGCGCGCATTGGCGGCACAACCTGCCGGCCCTCGGGGAGCACTTCTCCACCTTCGCCATTGACCTGCTCGGTTTCGGCTGCAGCGACAAGCCCCGATCCCTGTTGAAGGGGGAAGCCGAATCCGGCGGGGCTGTCGGCTATGGCTTTGATCTCTGGGCGGAGCAGGTGGCCGACTTCGCGGCCTGGGTTCTGGCCAGTGCCAGCGCAGACCCGACGACCCCGGCCCCCAGCCTGCAGTTGGTGGGCAACTCGATCGGTGGTGTGGTGGCCCTGCGGGCCAGTGAATTGCTGTGTGCCCGCGGCCTGGCACCCCGCCAGGTGATCCTGATCGATTGCGCCCAGCGCACCCTCGACGAGAAACGGCTGGCGCTGCTGCCGTGGCCCCAGCGCGCCAGCCGTCCGCTGATCAAGCAGCTGGTGCGCCAGCGCTGGCTGATCGCCCCGTTGTTCCGCACCCTGGCCCGGCCCGGCTTCATCCGACGGGTGCTGGCCATGGCCTACCCCAGTGGCGCCAACGTGGATGACGCCCTGGTTGAGCTGCTCTTCCGGCCCAGCACTGATCCCGGGGCCCCGGAGAGCTTCAGAGGGTTCGTCAACCTGTTCGACGATCACCTGGCACCGGACATCCTCCCCCGCCTTGGCAGCCTGCCGGTGCGCATGATCTGGGGCGAGCTGGACCCCTGGGAGAACCCTGCCGAAGCCCGGCAATGGTCCGACCGGTTCGCCTGCATCCGTGAGCTGCGGGTGCTGCCGGGGCTGGGGCATTGCCCCCACGACGAAGCCCCGGAGCTGGTGAATCCGATTCTGATCGACTGGCTCAGCGCGACTGGGCCATCACATAGGAACAGGGGAGATCAAGCAGTTTGAGGGGGCGGGGGACAAAGGCCCGTTGACTGAACACGTCGTAGTCGAGCTGCTCAATCACATCGAGGATTCCCCGGTAGAGCCTCAGGGAGGCCCAGACCGGCCAGCGGGCATCGGCCGAGAGCCAGCGAACCCCCGCCTCTGAGCGGGCGAACCACTGGCGAGCCCGCCGCAGCTGAAAGGCCATCAGGGCGCGCCAGTTGTCGTTGAGAGTGCCGGCGAGCAGATCGGCCTCGGAGTAACCGAAGCGCCTGAGATCCTCCTGGGGCAGATAGATCCGCCCGCGGCCGCGGTCTTCACCCACATCCCGAAGGATGTTGGTGAGCTGATTGGCGATGCCCAGGGCCACCGCCGCACTGGAGGTGTCCGGAGGCTCGCTCCAGGGGGCTGAGGTGTAGGCCGGATCCAGCCCCATCACCTCCTGGGTCATCAGGCCCACCGTGCCCGCCACCCGATAGCAATAGAGCTGCAGATCCTCGAAGCGGGCGTAGCGGTGCCGCTGCAGGTCCATGCGCTGACCCTCGATCATGTCGAGGTAGGGCTGCAGGGGCTGGGGGTAGCGCCTGAGGGTGTCGGCCATCACCAGATCCAGTGCGTCGCGCACCTCTCCACCGAACAGGGCCCGGGTGCGCCCCTCCCAGCGATCGAGTCGTTCGGCCAGACGATCGACCGGCAGGGCCTGGGCCTGGGGACTGTCCATCAGCTCGTCGGTGCGGCGGCACCAGACGTAGATGGCCCAGATCGCCCGCCGCTTTGCCGGCGGCATCAGCAGGGTGCCGAGATAGAAGGTTTTGGCCCACTGGGCGGTTTCCTGGCGGCAGGCCTCGTAAGCCTCCTCCAGCGTCGGCAGGGAAGGTCGGGGCACCGTGGGGGAGGCGGCCAGCACCGTCACACCGCCAGGGGAGCCTTGGCCCGGCTGTGGCTCACGGCCTCAGCGCAGAGCTTGCCGCTCAGCACAGCCCCCTCCATCGAAGCGAGGTAGCGCTGCATGGTGTAGTCACCGGCCATGAAGAAATTGGCGATCGGCGTGTCCTGCGTCGGTCGCAGTTGCTGGCAGCCTGGCACCGTCTTGTAGACGGAGAGCGGTGTCTTCACAACCCGTGCCTTGCGCAGCTGAGCCTGGTCCTCGCCGCTGAAGTGCTCAGGGAACAACCGCTGGAGTTCCCCCATGGTGGCCTCCACGATCGCCTCGTCGCTGCGCCCGATCCACTCGGCGGCCGGCGCAAAGACCAGCTCCAGCATCGAGCGCTCGGGATCGGCGTACTCCCGGCAGGTGTTGCTCATGTCGGCATAGACGCTGAGCAGATCGGAGCGGCTGAACAGCAGGTGATCGATCGCGGTCAGCTTGCGGTCGAACCAGAGGTGGATGTTGATCACGGGCACCCCCCTCAGCCCATCCAGTTTCTGGAAGAAGGGCAGCTGCTTCCAGGGCTCGGGCAGCAGCAGCTTGAACGGATCCACCGGCAGGGCGCTCACATAGGCGTCGGCCTGCAGAAGGCGGGGCTCCTGGCCCTGGACGCCGGCCAGACGGAAACCGGAGACGGTGCCGTCATCAGCCAGCTCGATCTGGCGCAGGGGACTGTTGAGATGCACCTCACCACCACGCTCCTTGATCCAGGCCACGATCGGCTCGCACAGCCGCTGGGGTGGATTGCCGTCGAGGAACGCCATCTTGGAGCCGTTCTTCTCCTGCAGGAACCTGTTCAAAGCCGTGAGGATCACCGTGCTGGAGATTTCATCAGGATTGATGAAGTTCAAGGCCTTACTCATGGCAATGAACACTTCATCATTCACACGCTTGGGAATCTGATGAAGCTCAAGCCACTCCGACCACGAATACTTGTCGCACTCCTCGACGTAGTCTTGGCCTCGCAGCATCGCCGGCACAAGCCCAAGGCCGAAGCGGATCTTCTCCGGCCAGCTCAGCATGTCGTTGTTGCCCAGGATCGCCACCACACCATTGAGTGGGGCGGGAAGGTCGGGAAAATCGAAGCGGCTGTAGTTCCCTGGCGACTCCTTCTGATTGAAGATCATCGCGTGATCTTTCCACTGCAGACGATCTTCGATGCCCAGCTCGGCGAAGAGCTGCAGCATGTTCGGATAAGCCCCGAAGAAGATGTGCAGACCGGTTTCGTACCAGTCACCGTCCTCGTCCTGCCAGGCGGCCACCTTGCCGCCGAGCACGTCGCGCGCCTCCACGACCACGGGCGTGTGTCCCGCATCGCTGAGGTATTTGGCGCAGGAGAGACCGGCAAGGCCTGCTCCGGCGATGGCGACGCGCATGGGGATTTGAGAAGTCAACGGCAACCATAAAAGGGCTGCTGCTGGCAACGAGCCCCCGGGAGCAGCTGAGGGGTCGCCAGGGTTCCTAAAGTCGACGACCGTGAGGCGTCCCGTCTGCCCACGATCCCCAGCCATGGTCGATGCCAGCCTGCTCAAGTCCACCACCCGCCACGTGAGGGTGTTCACGGCCCGTGTGGAGGACGGTCAGTTGATCGCTGATCCCAGCCAGCTGACTCTGGATCTCGATCCCGACAATGAATTCCTCTGGGAGGTGCCAGTTCTCGAGAAGGTCCAGCAGCGCTTCCGCGAGCTGGTCGCCGCCAGTGCCGGCCACGACCTGAGCGAATACAACCTGCGCCGGATCGGGTCCGATCTCGAGGGCTTCATCCGCCAGCTGCTCCAGGCCGGCGAGCTGCGCTACAACCCCGAGGCCCGGGTCCTCAACTACTCCATGGGCCTGCCCCAAACGCCGGAGGCGTCTTGACCCGCTCCCGCTACGACCGTGGAGAGTCCCCGCGCGGCCGTGCGGGTTCGAGCGGCAATGGCCGTGGCGGCAACGGCCGTGGCATGCCTGCTCCTGAGGGCCGTGATCCCTACGAGAGCTACGAGCGATCCAGCCGGGGACGGAGAACGATGGATCGCGGTGGCCCCGATCCCTACACCGCCGCCGGCAGGCCCAAGGGCGGCGCGAGCAGCCCTGGCGGCGGTTCTGGAGGCAGTCCGATTCAGCTGAATGTGGGCACGATCGCCGTGCTCGCCGGTGTGCTGGTCGTTGGCATCGGCATCGGCACGGCCCTCTCGACGAACACCCCAGGGGACCAGGGCAACATCGCCAGCAGCCAGCAGCTGGATCTGGCGGTGCCCGATCCCGAGTTCTGCAAGCAATGGGGGGCCAGCGCCTTCGTGATGGACGTGGAGCTCTACACCACCATGAACCCCAGCAGCAGCTTCGTGACTCAGCCCACCCTGCAACCCGGCTGCGTGATCAGAAGGGAGAACTGGAGCGTGCTGCAGAAGGAGGGCGCGGTGACGTCCGAGCAGATGCGCCAATGCAAGCAGCGCATGAACACGTTCGCCTACATCGGCTCGATTCGCGACAAACCCATCGTCCGCTGCGTTTACCAGACCGACATCAGCGGCAACAAGTTCCAGACCAGGGGCATCGCCGGTGCTGCCGACGACTCCGTGGGAATCACCCCCGAAGCCAACCAGTTCTGATCGGGTCTGGCCCTCAGGAGGCCGCCGCCTGGGCCACCACCTCCTGGGGAGGAACCGCAGGGCGAGCCAGGGGCTGGCGCAGCGGGCTGTCGGGGCTGGCGAACACCGGCAGGACCTCGCGCCGAAAGGCTTCGGAGGCCCGCGAGCAGTAGCGGGCTGGGTGGGTGATCAGCTTGAGCTGGCGGCGCACCAGCAGATCAGAGACCACCGGGCGGTGCAGGCTGCCGCTGGCCAGTTCGCGCTCGATCGAGACCACCGGCAGGAAGGCGGCCCCAAGCCCCGACTGCACAGCGTTCTTGATCGCCTCGAAGGAATTGAGCTCCATTTCGATCTTGAGACGCTGGACCTCGAGACCGGAGCGGGCCAGAAGCTGATCCACCATCTTGCGCGTGGTCGACTGGGCATCAAGGCAGACGAACCCCAGACGGTAGAGGTCGTCTTTGTGCAGCTCAGGCAGGCGCGCCAGCGGGTGTTTCACCGGCAGGACAAGCGCCAGTTCATCGTTGGCGTAGGGCACCACCTGGAGCAGATCGGCCAGCTCGCTGGGCAGCTCTCCGCCGATGATCGCCAGATCGATCTGACCGTTGGCCACACTCCAGCTGGTGCGGCGCGTGCTGTGCACCTGGAGCTGCACCGAGACGTCGGGATACTTCTGGCGGAACAACCCGATCATCCGGGGCATCAGATAGGTGCCGGTGGTCTGGCTGGCCCCCACGATCAGGGAGCCGCCGCGCAGATTGTGGAGATCGTCGAGGGCACGGCAGGCCTCCTGACACTGGCTCAGGATCCGGTCGCAGTAGCTGAGCAGCAGGTGGCCGGCTTCGGTGAGCTGGGCCTTGCGCCCCCCCCGGTCGAACAGCGAGACATCCAGCTGCTTCTCCAGGTTCTGAATCTGCAGACTCACCGCTGGCTGGGTGACGTAGAGGCTGTCGGCAGCCTTCTTGAAGCTGCCCTCGCTGGCGATGGCGCGCAGGATGCGCAGCTGATCAAGGGTGAAGGGCAGGTCAGCCATGGGATGGGCTCTGGGCCTGGCTCCGGCTGGAAGGTTGAACTCTAAAGGGGAAACCCTTGAACACCCGGGCCTGCGGTCCCGGGCCGGGATGGAATGACACCTCCGCCAGAATCGCCTCTTCCGCTGCGGCTTCTTGGCCCCATCACCGCCCTGCTTCGCCCTCCTCCCCGGCCTTGGCGCCTTCCCGCCGGAGCACCGCTCCAGCCTGGTGATGCTCGCCCTGCTGCTGGGGTTCGCGCTGCTGCACAGTGGAGGTGCGGCGCTGCGCGTCTCGGCTGAGCAGCGCGTCGGAGCCAGGGTGTGGCGGCTGCTGTTCGCCTCAGTGAGCATCCCGGCAGCCGTTGTGGTGGTGGGCTATTTCATCGCCCACCGCTACGAGGGGCTACGACTCTGGAACCTGCAGGGCACCCCCGGGCTGATTCCCCTCGTGTGGGTGGGCACAGCCATCAGCTTCTTCTTTCTGTACCCAGCCACCTACAACCTGCTGGAGATCCCGGCGCTGCTGAAACCCCAGGTGCGGCTTTACGCCACCGGCATCATCCGCATCAGCCGCCACCCACAGGCCGTGGGCCAGGTGCTGTGGTGCGCCACCCATCTGCTCTGGATCGGCAGCAGTTTCATGCTGGTCACCTGTGCGGGCCTGATCGGCCACCACCTGTTCGCGGTCTGGCATGGCGACCGGCGGCTACGGGCCCGCTTCGGGGAGGCGTTCGAGGACCTGCGCGCCAGCACGTCTGTGATCCCCTTCCGGGCGGTGCTTGATGGCCGCCAGCACCTGGTCTGGGGGGAATTCCTGCGGCCGGCCCAGCTGGGCATCGCCGTCGCCATCGGTCTGTTCTGGTGGAGCCATCGCTTCCTGGGGCTGGCGGCCCGCACGTTTCTGGCCGGCCCCCTCGGCCGGTGGCTGGGCTGAGCGTGCGCCATTCGCTGGACCGGGGCAGCTGATCGCGGTCCAACACACAGCCCGAACCCGGCGGAGGAGGCTGCTTACACTCCGTTGGCCCGCACCCCGAGCTGGATGACGTCGGCTGCCGAACTTGCCTGGTTGATCCCCGTCCTGCCCCTGGCGGGAGCGGCCATCACCGGTCTCGGCCTGATCAGTTTCAATCGAACCGTCAACCGGTTGCGAAAACCGGTGGCGATCCTGCTGCTCAGCTGCGTCGGAGCGGCCGCTGTGCTGAGTTTTGCCATCCTGGCGGAGCAGCTGGCGGGAGCTCCCACCATCGAAGTGCTGTTCAACTGGGCCAGCGCCGGCACTTTCAACCTGCAGATGGGCTTCCGGGTGGATGCTCTCGGGGCTGTGATGCTCTCGCTGGTCACCACCATCGCCCTGCTGGTGATGGTGTATTCCGATGGCTACATGGCCCATGACAAGGGCTACGTACGCTTTTTCACCTACCTGGCCCTGTTCAGCAGTTCGATGCTGGGCCTGGTGATCAGCCCGAACCTGCTCGAGATCTACGTCTTCTGGGAGCTGGTGGGGATGTGCTCCTACCTGCTGGTCGGCTTCTGGTACGACCGAGACGGCGCCGCCAACGCGGCCCAGAAGGCTTTTGTGGTCAACCGGGTGGGCGATTTCGGCCTGCTGCTGGGCATTCTCGGCCTGTTCTGGGCCACCGGAAGTTTCGGTTTCGAGGAGATCGGCACCAGGCTCAGCGAGGCCGTGGCCGGCGGCAGCCTTTCCAATGCAGCAGCCGTGCTGCTCTGCCTGCTGGTCTTCATGGGACCGATGGCCAAGTCAGCCCAGTTTCCGCTGCATGTGTGGCTGCCCGACGCCATGGAGGGCCCCACACCGATCTCCGCCCTGATTCATGCCGCGACGATGGTGGCGGCCGGCGTTTTTCTGGTGGCCCGGCTGCAGCCGGTCTATGCCCCCTTCCCTCAGGTGCAGCTGGTGATCGCCGTCGTGGGCACGATCACCTGCTTCCTCGGGGCCTCGATCGCCCTCACCCAGATGGATCTCAAGAAGGGTCTGGCGTACAGCACCGTGAGCCAGCTGGGTTACATGATGCTGGCCATGGGCTGCGGCGCTCCGGTGGCCGGCATGTTCCACCTGGTCACCCACGCCTTCTTCAAGGCGATGCTCTTCCTGGGATCCGGCTCGGTGATCCACGCCATGGAGGACGTGGTGGGCCATGAGCCGGTGCTGGCCCAGGACATGCGCCTGATGGGCGGCCTTCGCCAATTCATGCCGGTCACGAGCAGCACCTTTCTGGTCGGTTGTGTGGCGATCAGCGGCATTCCCCCCCTTGCGGGCTTCTGGAGCAAGGACGAAATTCTCGGACAGGCCTTCAACACCTACCCGTTGCTCTGGGTGGTGGGCTTTCTAACCGCCGGCATGACCGCCTTCTACATGTTCCGGCTCTACTTCCTCACCTTCGAAGGCGACTTCCGGGGCAACGATGCCGCCCTCCAGGCCCAGCTGCTGCAGGAAGCGGGCAAGCCGGTTCAGGGGGCCGAAGGCCACGACGGCGGCCATGGCCACCACGCCGCCCACCCCCATGAATCCAGCTGGCAGATGGCCCTGCCCCTGGCCGTTCTGGCGGTGCCGTCGGCCTTGATCGGCCTGCTGGGCACCCCCTGGCACAGCCGTTTCGCCGGCCTGCTCGACCCCCGGGAAGCCGCCGTGATGGCGGAGCACTTCAGCTGGTCTGAATTCCTTCCGCTGGCCGGGGCCTCGGTGGCCGTCTCGATCACGGGGATCGCCATCGCAGGGCTGGCCTACGCGCTCCACAAACTGGATCTGGCCACCGCGGTGGCTGCGCGTTTCCCCAGCCTCAACGCCTTCCTGGCCAACAAGTGGTACCTCGACGACCTCAACGACAGGATTTTCGTCAAAGGCAGCCGCAAGCTGGCCCGTCAGGTGCTTGAGGTGGACGCCAAGGTGGTGGACGGGGTGGTGAACCTCACCGGCCTCCTGACCCTGGGCAGCGGAGAGGGCCTCAAGTATTTCGAAACCGGCCGGGCCCAGTTCTATGCCCTGATCGTGTTCGGCGGGGTGATCGCCCTGGTGGTGCTGTTCAGCAGCTTCTGAGCCAGGCTTCAGCCGGTGCCACTGTGTGTGTCATCCCTTATCTGGGAGCGGTTGGGGCGGCAGGTATTTCTACACTCCGCCCAGAACTGCTCCCTGCCCCGTGCCGCTCGACCCTGCTGTTGCCACGGGCGCCCTCGGTGCCGTGAGCATGGGATCCGCCACCGTGTTCCCCTGGCTGAGCGTTTCGATCCTGCTGCCGATCGCCGCGGCTCTGCTGATTCCGTTCATCCCGGATCAGGGCGATGGCAAGACGATCCGCTGGTACGCCCTGGGAGTGGCCCTGATCACCTTCCTGGTCACCGCCGGCGCCTACCTCAACGGCTACGACCCCTCAGTGGCCGGTCTGCAGTTGATCGAGCGGGTGGAGTGGGTGCCCGATCTGGGGCTGGCCTGGTCGGTGGGGGCCGATGGGCTCTCGATGCCTCTGATTCTGCTCACCAGCTTCATCACCGCCCTGGCGGTGCTCGCGGCCTGGCCGGTCACCTTCAAGCCGCGCCTGTTCTATTTCCTGATCCTGGCCATGGACGGTGGTCAGATCGCCGTCTTCGCAGTGCAGGACATGCTCCTGTTCTTCCTCTCCTGGGAGCTGGAGCTGCTGCCGGTGTATCTGTTGCTGGCGATCTGGGGGGCGAAAAAACGGCAGTACGCCGCCACCAAGTTCATCCTCTACACCGCGGGCGGCTCGGTGTTCATCCTGCTGGCTGCCCTGGCCATGGGGTTTCAAGGCGGGGGCACCCCCAGCTTTGAATACACCACCCTGGCGGCCAAGGAGTTCGGCACCCGCTTCCAGCTGCTGGCCTACGCCGGCCTGCTGATCGCCTTCGGCGTCAAGCTGCCGATCGTGCCGCTTCACACCTGGCTGCCCGACGCCCACGGCGAAGCCACGGCACCGGTGCACATGCTGCTCGCCGGCATCCTGCTGAAGATGGGGGGGTACGCCCTGCTGCGCTTCAACGTGCAGCTGCTGCCCGATGCCCACGCCCAGTTCGCGCCGCTGCTGGTGGTGCTGGGGGTGGTGAACATCATCTACGCCGCGCTCACCTCCTTCGCCCAGCGCAACCTCAAGCGCAAGATCGCCTACAGCTCGATCAGCCACATGGGCTTCGTGCTGATCGGCATCGGCAGCTTCAGCGCCCTGGGCACCAGCGGAGCCATGCTTCAGATGGTCAGCCATGGCCTGATCGGCGCCAGCCTCTTCTTCCTGGTCGGTGCCACCTACGACCGCACCCACACACTCCAGCTCGATGAAATGGGCGGTGTGGGCCAGAAGATGCGCAAGATGTTCGCCCTCTGGACCGTCTGCTCACTGGCCTCCCTCGCCCTGCCGGGCATGAGTGGCTTCGTGTCGGAGCTGATGGTGTTCGTGGGCTTCGTCACCAGCGAGGCCTATTCACTCAGCTTCCGCATCGTGATGGCGGCCCTGGCGGCTGTGGGGGTGATCCTCACGCCGATCTATCTGCTGTCGATGCTGCGCGAGATCTTCTTCGGCAAGGAGAACACCGAGCTGGTCTCCCACACCAAGCTGGTGGATGCCGAGCCCCGGGAGATCTATGTGATCTCCTGCCTGCTGGTGCCGATCATCGGCATCGGCCTCTACCCCCGCCTGATGACCGACAGCTACCGGGCCTCGATCGAGGCCCTGGTGCAACGTGAGGAAGCCTCGATGGCCCGGATGATTCCAGCCGGGCGCCAGGGCCTGATTCGTCAGAACCCTCCCCTGGCCTGGATCAGCCCCGGACTGGAAGCACAGCGGCCCCTGCTGGTCGCCCCACTGTTGCCCTGAGCGAAGGGATTACGAAACCCTGCGGTTGCAGCAGTCACCCTCCCCCACCACAAGGGGATGCCTACGCTCCCAGCCAGTCGGGATTTGGAGGGGACTTCCCTCACGTCCAAGCGTTTCAAACAACCGCCTCTCCCACTCGCCTCGCCCCAAGCGCCCTCAACCATGCGTCAGCTGAACTTCCTGCTGATCTTCAGCTTCGGCCTGGCCACCGTGATGTTCACCCTGGAGAACACCACGCCCACCACGGTGCGCTTCCTGCCAGGGGTGAGTGCCACCCTGCCCCTCGCCGCCATGATGCTGGTGGTTGGTGGCATCGGTGCCACCGCCGCCTGGGTGTTCGCCGTCTGGACCGGCGTCGTCAAGAAGGTGGAGCAGCTGCAGGAGCAGACCGAACTGGAGGCCCAGCAGGTGCGGATCCGCGAACTGGAGGAAGACGTTCAGCGGTACCGGGCCACCGTCGATGCCCAGCTGAGCCTGCTGCCCGCAGCAGGTGAGAGCTCAGCCCCCACCCCTGAGCCTCAGCCCGAGCAGGCCTGAAGCTCAGTCCGGCTTTCGCTGGCCGTCGCCCGCCAGGCGGGGTACGTTTCCGGTAGTAGTGGAAGCACCGTGGCTGAAGCAGGCGCCAGGCTGGCGATCCGCCTGCTGCAGGATGCCGCCGAGCGTGGCGAGATCGACCCCTGGGACGTCGATGTGATTGCCGTGGTCGATGGCTTCCTCGACCAGCTGCGCCAGCGGATCGGGGCCCCGCGCCTGGTGGGCAGGCCCGGCGACGGAGGCAGTTATGAGAGCGACCTGGCGGCCACCAGCGAGGCGTTCCTGGCCGCATCGGTGCTCGTGAGCCTCAAGGCGGAGATCCTCGAGCAGCAGACCCTGCCCCCCGAACCGGAGCTGGAACCGGATGGCTTCGCCGGCGACGATGACGCGGGGGAAGTCTTCGAGCTGCTCTCCTTTCAGCTGCCGCGCAGGCCCGAGCGGCATCTGCTGCGCCGGGCCGTGGCTCCACCTCCCCTGCAGCGTCCCGTCACCCTGGGCGAACTGATCCGCCAGCTGGAGGACATCGCCGAGCGGCTGGAGCAGGGTGAAGGCAGCGGGCGGGCGAAGTCCCGGGGACGTCGCTACAGCGAGCGGGCCGCCATCGAACAGGTGGCCGCCCTCGCCCACCGCGAGAAACTGCCGGAGACCACCGCGGCCCTCAGCCACTTCCTGCTGGAGTGGCAAGCCGCCAGCGACTGGGTGAACTTCGAGGTGCTGGTGGACGCCTGGGCCGAGGCCGCCCCACCGGATCTGGACCGGGATCGGGTGGGGGTGTTCTGGGCCCTGCTCTTCCTTTGCTCCCAGGGCAGGGTCGACCTGCAGCAGGACGGCGATCTGTTCGGGCCCCTGCACCTCAAAGGCTGCCAGGAGGGCGTGGGCACGCTGCCGTCAGCATTGCCTCACAGACTGGTGCCAGCTCCCTCTCCGGCTCGGGAAGTCCGGGCCGCCTGAGGGTCTTCATTAAGCTGCCCAGATTCAGATCAGAAGCGGACAGGTGCCCATGAAGGCCATGATTCTCGCGGCCGGCAGGGGGACACGGGTGAGGCCAATCACCCACACGATCCCCAAGCCGATGATCCCGATCCTGCAGAAACCCGTCATGGAGTTTTTGCTTGAGCTGCTCCGTCAGCATGGGTTCACCGAGGTCATGGTGAATGTTTCACACCTGGCCGAAGAGATTGAGAACTACTTCAGAGACGGCCAGCGCTTCGGCGTGGAGATCGCCTACAGCTTCGAAGGACGCATCGAAGATGGTGAACTGATCGGCGCCGCCCTGGGTTCCGCCGGTGGCATCAAGAAGATTCAGACGTTTCAGCCGTTTTTTGACGACACCTTCGTGGTGCTTTGCGGCGACGCGCTGATCGATCTCGATCTCACCGAGGCCGTCCGGCGCCACAAGGAGAAAAAGGCGATGGCCTCCCTGGTCACCAAGCGGGTGCCCAGGGACCAGGTGAGCAGCTACGGGGTGGTGGTCACCGATCAGGACAGCCGGGTGCTGAGCTTCCAGGAGAAGCCTTCCCTGGAAGAGGCCGCCAGCGACATGATCAACACCGGCATCTACATCTTCGAGCCGGAGGTTCTCGATCACGTCCCCGAGGGCATCCCCTTCGACATCGGCTCCGACCTCTTCCCGCGGCTTGTGGCTGCAGGAGCCCCCTTCTACGCCCTGCCGATGGACTTCGAATGGGTCGACATCGGCAAGGTGCCTGATTACTGGCAGGCGATCCGCAGCGTGCTGGAAGGCAACGTACGTCAGGTGCAGGTACCGGGCCGGGAAGTCCGGCCAGGGATCTTCACTGGCCTGAACGTCGCCGCCGACTGGGACAAGATCACCGTTAAGGGTCCCATCTACGTGGGAGGAATGACCCGCATTGATCCGGGCGTGACCATCGTGGGCCCGGCCATGATCGGGCCGAGCTGCCACATCTGTGAAGGCGCCACGATCGACAACTCAATCATCTTCGAATACTCGCGCATCGGTGCGGGCGTGCGCCTGGTCGAGAAGCTGGTGTTCGGCCGCTACTGCGTCGATCGCAACGGTGATCACTTCGACCTGCAGGAAGCCTCTCTGGATTGGCTGATCACCGATGTGCGCCGCCAGGACGTGGCGCAGCCATCCCCCCAGCAGAAGGCCATGGCCGATCTCCTGGGAACGGATCTGGCCCTGAGCGGGGGCGACAGCTGATCATCTGCCCCTGGCGGACCGCCGCTTCAGCAGCGGTCCGCCAGGGGCAGCGGCCGACGTTGGGCCTGGCAGTTGCGTGGTGTGGCCGACACGCCAGCCTCAGCCAGGATCAAGGGAATGCGCTCCTCGGCCTTCACGGCCATCAGGTGAACCCCCTGGGTAATCCCCCTGTAGGCACGCACCTGTTCAGCGGCGATCGCCACACCCTCAGCCGCTGGGTCTGATGAAGCGGCCAGGCGGTCGATGATCGGCTGGGGGATCGAGGCCCCAGGCACCACGCGGTTGATGAAGGCCGCGTTTCGCGCCGACTTGAGCAGGAACACCCCGGCCAGCACCGGCAGGCCCAGGGGCTCGCTGATCTCGCCGCAGAAGCGGCGCAGGGCCTCGCTGTCCATCACCATCTGGGTCTGCAGAAAGCGGGCACCAGCCGCGTGCTTGCGCCGGACCCTGGCCCGAAGACCACTCCAGCTGGCCGACTGAGGATCAGCCGCTGCCCCGGGGAACAGGGCTGTGGGACCATCCGGGAGAAGACCCTCCACGGGATCAAGGCCTCCATTGAGCTGGCCCACCAACTGAAGCAGGCGCACCGCCTCCAGCTCGTTGACGGCCCGGGCGCTGGGTTGATCTCCGGCACGCACGGGATCACCGGTCAGGCAGAGCACATTGCGGATGCCCAGGGCATGGGCCCCGAGCAGATCGGCCTGGAGAGCAATTCGATTGCGGTCGCGACAGGCCAGCTGCAACACCGGCTCGAGCCCGGCCTCCAGCAGCAGCCGGCAGAGGGCCAGGCTGCTCATGCGCATCACGGCCCTGCTTCCATCGGTGACATTGACGGCATGGACCAGCCCACGCAGCTTGGAGGCCACCGCCAGGGTGCGCTGCGGATTCCCTCCCCGCGGTGGGGTCACTTCGGCCGTGATGGCGAACTGACCGGTCTCCAGGGCCTGGCGCAGAAGCAACGGACGGGGGATCGCTCAGGCCCCATCATGCGCCAACGGCCACTGCTTACAGTGGGGTGTGGAGGCCTGGGGTATGGATGTCCGATCGAGACGATCATGTCCAGCTGCGCTCCAGTCTTTCGGAACGTGAACTGGAGATCATCGAGCGCGTGGCCACAGGCCTGACCAATCAGGAAATCGCCCTGGAGCTGATGATCAGCAAGCGCACCGTGGACAACCACGTCAGCAACATCTTCACCAAGACCGGCGCCAAGAACAGGGTGGCCCTGCTGAACTGGGCGATGGACAACGGCAAGATCTGCCGTGACGGCTTCAACTGCTGCAATCTGCCCAGCCCAGAGGGCTGACCCCAGGCGGCGATGCCCCCTGGGCCGGATCAGGCAGGCGTGGCAGCTGAAGCCGTCTTCGGGAAACTGGGCCTCTCCACCGTGGTGGTGAGGGATTGGAGGCTGTAGCGGTCTGGACCAAGCCCGAAGAGGTCGGCGTAGTCAAGACAATCATCGGCATCGCGCCCTGCGAAGCGAAGCACGCCTTGGTGGTCGTAGAGACCGATCACGAGCAAAACTGCGGCTGAACGGAATTAAGGAGAAATCCTTAACGAAATCCTAGTCGATGTCGCCGTCGTTACAAAGCCCTCCATCCAGCAAGGCCTGCCGTTCGGCCAGGGGCCTGTGGCTCCAGGCGCAGCGTGCCAAGGCGGCGTTGCTGAGATCTCCCCGTCCCGTGATCTCCTTCAAACACCAGGGCGGCACGGTCAACGGCTGGTCCTCCCGCTCCAGTTCCACCTCCGCCAGAACCAGGGGCGCGTTCTCCCCCTCGAACACGTCGAGGACCCAGTCGCCGCCGGGCAGATCCAGGCCGTAGCGCTGCTTGCTCAGGTTGTCGGTCGTCAGAGCCAGAAGCTGCCTGGCATCGTCAGCGGGAATCGCGTACTCAAACTCCGCACGGGTGATCCTTGTGACGGCGGCCTTGAGCGTCAGCCAGGCCCTGCTCCCCGGCCCGGCCGATGCCTCCATGGGCTCGTCCTCCAGGCGAACCCGCACGGTGACGCCATCGGCTGAGGCCTGCAGATACCCCTGGCGCAGACGCTGCCCCCAGAGGATGTGATCCCTCCAGCCGGAACCCCGCACCAGAAAACGTCGCTCGATCTCCAGAGCCACCGCTGAACCTGCTCACCCGGACTGGTTCATCCTGACCCCTGCGCCAAGGGCACTCAGTTGGCCGATGGTTCAGCCGCCGTGAGATCGCCGGCCCAGTGCAGCTTGTGGCTGAGGGTGCGGTAGTAGGAGGGGCTCTGCTGGAGCACCACCATCAGCGCACAGTGGCCCGAGCGCTGCACCACGCAGCGATCCCCCGGCTCCATGACCGTGGCATGGGCTCCATCCTTCCAGAGCTTCACCCGCCGGCTCGGTTCACCGAGGGGCCAGATCGCCAGCTGGGAGCGGGGCGGCACCACCACCGGGCGGCTGGAGAGACTCATCGGGCAGATCGGGTTGACCACGATCGCGTCGATTCCGGGATGGAGGATCGGGCCTCCTGCCGCCATGGCATAGCCGGTGGAGCCCGTGGAGGTGGCGATGATCAGGCCGTCGCCGCGAAACTGGTCCACCACTTCCCCGTCGATCTCCAGCTCCAGCACACAGGTGGGGGAGAACTCATCGAGGCAGGGACGGAAATAGAAGTCATTGAGAGCCCGATGCAGCGAACCAGGCCCAGAGCCGCCAGGATCCTCCGCCTCCTCCCCTTCGGGCACCCCGTCGCCGCGATCGACAAAGGCCTCCAGCATCATTCGACGCTCGAGCGCAAAGCGGTCATCGCGCAACCGCTGCCAGAGGTTGTCTTCGGAGGAGGTGGTGCTGAGCACCAGCAACTTGCGCTCATGGGTGAGAAAACCGAGATGACCACCCACGTTGAAGCTCAGGATCGGCACTTCCAGGGGGCCGAGGTGACGGGCCGCCCCCAGTACGGTGCCATCTCCACCGAGGACCACGGTGAGATCGGGAAGACAGGGCTCGGTGGCCAGCAGCCCCGGAAAAGGATTGGAGGTGGCTCCACAGGTGGCCACCGTGACATGGACCCCCTGCGAACGCAGATCTTCAGCGCAGCGCCTGGCCTGGCGCTGGGCAGCCTGACTGCCGCTGCGCACAATCAACCAGACCCGTTGCAGCTGCATCAGATCAGGCGCAACATCCGAACGGCCGGAGCAGCAGGCCCGATCACCAGCGCAACAGGTTGAAGCGTTCCATATCGACGGTTTCGCGGTTGCGGTAGAGGGAGAGCAGAATGGCAAGACCGACAGCGGCTTCGGCGGCGGCCACGGTGATCACGAAAATGGCAAAAACCTGGCCACGGATCTGCTGACCATCGATGTAACTGGAAAAGGCCATCAGGTTGATGTTGACGGCATTCAGCATCAGCTCGATGCTCATCAGCACCCTCACGGCGTTGCGGCTGTTGATCAGACCCCAGACGCCGGTGCAGAACAGAATGGCCGCCAGCACCAGGTAGGCCTCGAGCGGAATGTCGATGGAGGAGGCGGGCATGGTCAGACTTTCTCCAGCAGGGTGGTGTCGCGGGGGGGGCTCTCCAGCAGAAGGGGTGTGCGTTCCTTCTCGATCAGCCCTTGATCGGCGGCTTCGCCGGTGATCACATCGCTGCTGTACACGTCACGGCGGGCCAGCACAATCGCTCCGATCATGGCCATCAGCAGCAGCACCGAAGCCAGCTCGAACGGCAGCAGGTAGTCGCTGAAGAGGTGAATGCCGATCAACGTGGTGGCGTCCTCGCCGAGGGGGGTGGGGCCTGGTACCGCCCAGGGGGTGGTGAGGTCGACCCGCAGCAGCAGCAGGAACAAACCGAGGCAGACGGCGCCGGAGAGCACCCGGCGCAGGAGCAGACCGGGAATCTCGGCCATCGCTTCCTTCTTGTTCACGAGCATGATCGCAAACAGGATCAACACATTCACGGCGCCGACGTAGACGAGCACCTGGGCCGCGGCGACGAAGCTGGCATTGAGGAGCAGGTAAAGACCAGCCACTGAGAGAAACACACCAGCCAGCAGGAAGGCTGAATAGACGATGTTGGGCAGAAGCACCACACCCAGGGCCCCCAGCACCAGGGTGAGGGAGAGGGCGACGAAGCAGATCAGCTGGGTGACAGAGGCGATCGTCATCAGGCGTTCTCCTCGGGCTGGGACGCTGCGGCAGCCAGCTCAGCCTGCAGCTGCTCAGGGAGCTGGCCAGCCCTTGGCCTGGTGGGGTCAACGCCGTGGGGATCGATCTCACCCTTGGGCAGGTAGCCCAGCTCACGCATGGGCACCACGGCAGGATCGCTGGTGACACTGGTGGGAAGGCGGCCAAGGGCCACGTTGTCGTAGTTGAGGCTATGGCGGTCAAAGGCCGCCAGCTCATACTCTTCGGTCATCGAGAGGCAGTTGGTGGGGCAATACTCCACACAGTTGCCACAGAAGATGCAGACTCCGAAGTCAATGGAGTAATTGCGGAGCTCTTTCTTTTTGGTCTCCTTGTTCATCACCCAATCAACCACGGGCAGATTGATGGGGCAAACCCGGACGCAGACCTCACAGGAGATGCACTTGTCGAATTCGTAGTGGATTCTGCCGCGGTAACGCTCCGATGGAATCAGCTTCTCGTAGGGATACTGAACCGTGATCGGCCGGCGGCGCAGGTGATCGAAGGTGACCGAGAGGCCCTGGGTGATGTAATTGGCCGCACCGACGGCGTCCTTGGTGTAGTCACCGACCTTTTGCAGGAATCCGAACATGGTGTGGGGAGTCGGAACGGAACGAAAACAGGAGTTGGAGGAAGGGCCTGGAGCTGTTGGCTGGGCCCATGATGACCGTCTGAATGCTCAACCGCCGAAAAAGGACGGGAAGGCCAGTTTGAGGCCGGCGGTGACCAGCAGATTGACCAGGGCGATCGGCAGCAGGAACTTCCAACCAAAATCCAGGAGCTGGTCGATCCGCACCCGGGGCAGGGTCCAGCGCAGCAGGATCGCGATGAACACCAGCAGGTAGGCCTTCAGCACAGTCATCACGATGCCGAGGGAGCCGGTGATCACCTGCACCAGGGGTGCATCCACCGACTGACCGAGGGCTCCGGCCAGCCATTCCACCGGCAGGGGGAAGCCCCAGCCGCCGAGATAGAGCACCGCCACCAGCAGGGCCGAGAGCACCAGGTTGATGTAGCTGCCCAGGTAGAAGAGGGCGAACTTCATGCCGGCGTACTCGGTCTGGTAACCGGCCACCAGCTCCTCTTCAGCCTCCGGAAGGTCGAAGGGGAGGCGTTCGCATTCGGCCAGGGCACAGATCCAGAAGATCAGAAAGCCCACCGGCTGACGCCAGATGTTCCAGCTGAGAATCCCGGCACCGCTCTGCTGGTTGACGATGTCGACGGTGCTCAGCGAGTTGCTCATCATCACCACCGCCAGCACCGCCAGAGCCAGAGGAATCTCGTAGCTGATCGACTGTGCCGCAGCCCTGAGCCCCCCGAGCAGGGAATACTTGTTGTTGCTGGCGTAGCCGCTCATCAGCAGGCCGATCGGCTGGATGCTGCTCAGGGCGATCCAGAGGAACACGCCGATGCCCACATCGCTGATCAGCAGGTTCTGGCCGAAGGGCACCACCAGCCAGGAAAGGATGACCGGCACCAGCACCAGCACCGGGCCGAGGGTGAAGAGCAGGCCATCGGCCCGCTTGGGAATCACGTCTTCCTTGAACAGCAGCTTGAGACCGTCGGCCATCGGCTGCAGCACCCCGAGGGCGCCGGCATACTCCGGTCCGATCCGCTGCTGGACGGCCGCCGAGATCTTGCGTTCCAGCCAGACATTGACCAGCACGCCGACGACGGCCGCCACCAGCACCAGCAGCATGGGCAGGGGCAGCCAGAGCAGATGGGCTGCGGCCTGGCTCAGGCCGAACTCCTCGAGGGTGCTGGTGAAACTGGACTGAAGATCAAGGCCTGGGCCCACCAGGGCCAGGCCAGGCCAGGCGGTGGTCAGAAGGGCTGGTGCCGGGTCGATCAACACCGTGACAACTCCATCTCGAGCTGAGGTGAGGGCAACCTAAACGCCTGGCAGGGCCTTGCGGGCATCCTGAGGCAACCAACTCCTGCGCCCTTCCCCGGTGTAGATCTGCGTGGGGCGGTAGATGCGGTTCGCCCCCAGCTGCTCCTTCCAGTGGGCCAACCAGCCCGCCACCCGGGCAATCGCGAAGATCGGCGTGAACAGATCCCTCGGGATACCCAGCTTGCGGTACACGAGCCCGGAGTAGAAATCGACGTTGGGGTAGATACCCTTGGGGCCGAGCCGATCGGCGGCCACCTCCTCCACTCGCCTGGCCACGTCGTACATGGCGTCGTAACCGAAGCGATCGAACAACTGCTCGGCCAGACCCTGGAGAATCACGGCCCGGGGATCCTTGACCTTGTATTCCCGGTGCCCGAAACCCATGATCTTCTGCTTCTCGGCGATGGCCCGATCCAGCCAGGGCTCCACCCGGTCCTCGGTGCCGATCTGCTCGAGCATGGCCAGCACGTCTTCATTGGCGCCACCGTGCAGGGGGCCGGCGAGGGTGCCCACCGCCGAGGCCACCACGGCATAGGGGTCGGTCAACGTGCTGGCGGTGACCCGGGCGCTGAAGGTGCTGGCGTTGAGGCTGTGCTCGGCGTGCAGGATCAGGCAGGCATCGAAGATCCGTGCCGCCAGGGGATCGGGCTCCCGCTCGGTGAGCATGTACAGGAAGTTGGCGGAGTAGGGCAGGTCGTCGCGGGGCTGGATCGGATCCTGTCCCAGGCGGATCAGCTGGAAGGCAGCCACCATGGTGGGGATCTTGGCGATCAGACGCACCACCGCCGCCTCGATGTAAGCGGGATCATCCAGGGCCCGGCGGGAATAGAACAATCCCAGGGAGGCTGCGCTCGACTGCAGGGCGTCCATCGGGTGCCCATCGGCCGGGAAGCACTTCATCATGTCCCGGATGCGGAAGCTCACCCGCCGGTGCATCTGCACGTCGTGCTTGAAGGCCTGCAACCGCTCGACGGTGGGCAACTCACCCCAGATCAGCAGGTGGGTGGTTTCGAGGAATGTGCTGTGGGCCGCCAGTTCCTCGAGGGGATAGCCGCGGTAGGTGAGCAGGCCCTGGAGGCCGTCGATGTCGCAGATGGCCGACTGGGTCGCTGGAACACCCTCGAGCCCAGGACGGAAGACGGGCGCTGCCTGGGCGGCAACCCGGTTTGCATCCATCACCATCGGCGTCGTCCGTTCAGCAGCTCAGAAGCTAGGGCCAGGTCCTGGCCCCTGCCGTAGCCCTGCCGACAGCCCCTGGCACACCCCTCCAACCGCTCAGTGGCCCGTGAGCAGAGAACGGGGCGTGAGCAACAGCTGCAGGCTGGCCCCTCCCAGCAGTGGCTGCAGGCCAGCCGAGCTGGGGGAGGGCAGCTCGAGCAGAGCCACGCCGGCTTTCTTCAGGCGCAGGGCCCCGGGGGGAGCACCGCAGAGCCTGGCGGCCAGGACGCTGAGGTCGGGTTCATGGCCCACCAGCCCGAGGCGACCACCGCCAGACAGAGGACCATCCGCCGCCAGCCAGTGCCCGAGCAGGGGCAAGGGGTCGGCATCTGGGGAGAGTTCAGCCGCGATCGCCAGCGCCCCGCAGAGGCCCTCTTCCCGGGCGATCAGGGCGGTCTGGAACGCCCGCAACAGAGGGCTGCTCAGCAGCTGATCACAGCCCAGATTCAGCTCGAGCAGCCGCCGCACCACCGCGGCCGTGCGGCGGCGGCCCCGCGTCGTCAGCGGGCGCTCCCGATCCGGACGGCCAGGCGGCGCAGGCTCCTGGCGCTCCTCGGCCAGGCCATGGCGCAGCAACAACAGAGACAGGGGGGGCATGGCTCACTCCAGCTGCAGATGCGCCCGCAGGGCGAGCAGCGAGGACGGACTCAAGGGGGGGGGTGGATCCTCCAGCAGGGGCGATTCGATCGCCAGGCTGAAGGCCAGGCCGTCGATACCGCCCACCAGGGGACGGCCCACCAGGTTGGAGAGCAGCTGCCAGGGGGGCCAGGGGGCCAGCAGATCCTGGGCGGGTTCGGCGGCCAGAGCCACCTGCAGGGGAGCCTCCCTGGTTCCGAGGGTCTGCAGCTGCTGGATCCGCTCCTTCGGGGCCTGTCGACCTTGGAGCTGATCGTCAAGGGCGGCCAGGCCATCCCCCCACCAGGCCGTCTGGTCTTGATCGAAACGGACACCGGCCACCGTGGCCTGCAGACGGTCGGGATCGCCTTTTCCGGGCCTGGCTTCCAGGCGGCTCCAGACCTGCAGGGTCTGGCCATCACGCTTCAGGGGCGCCGGGCTGTAGCCCTGGGCGTTCAGCGCAGGGCGCAAGCCATCCGTGTCCAGGGCCGTCGCGGCGGTGGCGAGCATCCAGCCCTGCCTCCGGCGCAGGCCCAGCAAGGGGCCATGGTCGGCGGCCGCCACCAACGATGGCAGCGGTCCTCTCAGATCAGCGAGGGTGCGACGCAGCTGTGGAGCCAACAGGGAGCTCCAGAGATCAGCGCTGGCCGGGTCGCCGGAATCCTCCAGCAGGGAGGCGGGATCCTGCAGCAGCGCCAGGCTCGCCACCGGGCCGCGCAGCTCACCGAGCAGGTCGGGGATCGGATCCAGCTGCAGACGAGGGAGGGGCAGACGGGAGGAGAGCAGCGCCTGGAGCTGGAGGCCCCGTCCATCGGGCACCAGGGCCGCCACCAGGTCTCCAACCCCATCAGCAGAGGCGAGGGTGGAAGGCAGGCCGAGCCAGTCGCTGAAGGCCTGAGGGCGTGCCGTGAGCAGCGCCACCCCCCCCTCCAGCCGGCCGACGGCAGCCTGAAGCGAGTCCTGCCCAGCCTGGTTGAGCTCGTCGATCTGTGACACATCGAGCGCCTGCTCGAGCACCCCACGGCCGGAGGCGATCAACACCAGCTGGTCATCGATCAGGGCGGTGGCCAGAGCCTGGCTGGGCTCCCCCACCAGAGCGCCGCGGCCGCTGATCAGCCCCATGCCGCGGTAACTGCTGATCTGCAGGGCCGTGCCCGCCAGGCTGCGGGACTGCCAGAAGCGCTGCAGGAAGCGACGGGCGCCCTCCGGTTCGCGACAACGGAGAGCGAGCAACC
The DNA here is from genome assembly GCF_014224355.1 of Synechococcus sp. BSA11S. Lineage (GTDB taxonomy): Bacteria > Cyanobacteriota > Cyanobacteriia > PCC-6307 > Cyanobiaceae > Regnicoccus_A. The sequence continues at coordinate 39,127 of NZ_VNWP01000012.1, forward strand.
AGCCGGTGGGCCCTGCGCTCCCCTCAGGAGCGATCACCGCCAGGCTGGTGTCGGGGCCCAGCCAGCCGGCCAGTTCGCTGCTGTACTCCAGGCCAGCGGTGGCGAAGGCGCCATCCCGCAGGTTGGCCACCAGTTCAGCCGCCTCCCGGCGCCGGGGCGGAGGAGCTACAGCTCTGGCATAGGCCACCAGCTGGTCGGGCTCCACCAGCAGGTGCAGACTGAGCAGCGCGTTGCGCGGCACGAAGCGGGCCGCCAGGGGCAGCTCGAGCGGGTGCTGCTGCAGGCGCAGCGGACTCTGACGGAGGGCCAGCCACCAGAACCCTCCCCCCAGGGAGAGCAGGAGCAGGGCTGCCGTCAGCACAGCCGCCAGGAAGGGGCGAGCCTTCATGCGCCGGACGCAGGGGTTGCTGTCATCTTCATCCATGACCACGCCGGATGACAGCCCCACAGCCCCAGGGCCCCAGGCCCCCGGCACGGCCCCGACTCCTTCAGCATCTGTCTCATGCCCCCCCCGACCCCGAAGACCATCCGTGCCGGCGACCTGCAGCAACGGCTGCTCGCCGGCGAACCGCTGCTGCTGGTGGACGTGCGGGAACCGGCCGAACTGGCCATGGCTTCCCTGCAGCACCCGGTGCTGCATCTGCCCCTGAGCAGCTCCAGCGAATGGGTCGGGCGGCTCGATGAGCTGATCGAGCGGGACCGCACCGTGGTGGTGCTCTGCCATGCGGGGATTCGCAGCTGGCAGTTCGCCTGCTGGTTGATGGAGGCCCAGGGCTACGCCGACGTGCTCAACCTGCAGGGGGGCATCGAGGCCTGGAGCGTGGAGGTGGATCCCTCGGTTCCCCGCTACTGAAGCTGAGCCCGAGCAATCCGACTGAACGATGGAGGTTCTTCCTTACCATCGGCTCCACACACTGCACACCCGCATGTGATCGCCCTGCCCCACCGCCAGCAGCAGGTGTTGAAGGCCACGGTGCATCACTACGTCGACACCGTGGAGCCAGTGGGAAGCAGCACCTTGATCCGTCGCTTCGGCTTGCCGGCCAGCCCCGCCACCGTGCGCTCCACCATGGGGGCGCTTGAGCAGCGGGGCCTGTTGCTGCAGCCCCACACCTCAGCCGGACGCATCCCCAGCCAGCAGGGCTACCGCCTCTACGTGGATGCTCTGTTGCCCCCTCCAGGGGCCGGGGCGCTGCAGCTCCAGCGGGAATTGCTGGGTCTGAGCCTGCAGTGGGCGGCTCTGGATGATCTGCTGCTGCATCTGGCCCGTCGACTGGCCGATCTCACCGGCCTGATGAGCCTGATCAGCCGACCCCAGCGGGCCGAGTCCCGCCTGCAGGCGGTTCGCCTGGTGCCCAACGGTGAGCGGCTGCTGGTGCTGCTGGTGGAGAACGCCCTGGTGGCCAGCAGCCTCAACCTGCGTCTCCCCCCTGGAGCCAGCCTGGAGCTGCCAGCCCTGGAGGGATGGCTGCAGTCGGAACTGGAACGGTCACCAGGTGGACTGATCCGCTGGGAGTGCCTCCCCTCCCAGCTGCGCACCAGTGGCGGCCTCCTGCGTCAGGCCCTGCGCAGCCATCGCCAGGCCCGCGGCGTGGATGGGGATGGAACCGTTGTGGTAGGCATGGGCGGGCTGCTGGCCCAGCCCGAATTCAGCCGCAGCTCCGATCTGAGGCCGCTGCTGCAGCTGGTGGAGGAGGAGCCGCTCTGCCTGCTCCGCCCCGCGCGGAAGCAGGAGGCGGAGGGGATCTGGATCGGGGCGGAGCATCCCCATCCCGCCCTGCTCCGCTGCGCCGTGGTCAGGGCCAGCTACCGCGCCGGAGACGGGAGTGAAGGCCAGGTGGCTCTGCTGGGGCCGATGCGCATGGCCTATGCCACAGCGCTCTCAGCGGTGCGCTCGGTGGCCTCTAGCCTGCAGCGTCTTCTCAGCTGAGGCCCCTGGGTCATGACCTATTGCGTCGGGTTCTGGCTTCAGGACGGCCTGGTGATGGCGTCCGACTCCCGGACCAACGCCGGTGTCGACTACATCTCGTCTTACCGGAAGCTGCACATCTTCGAGCCGGCTCCCGACCGGCTGTTCATGCTCCTGGCCGCAGGCAACCTGGCCACGACCCAGGCTGTGATCAACCAGATCCAACGCGACCTGAACCGGGCCCGTCGACCCTCGGTGGGACTGGGGAGACCTAGCCCTGACCCGGGCCCCAGGCACCATGACCTGCTCAGCGCCAGCTACCTGTTCGAGGTGGCCGCCTACATCGGCCGGCTGAGCGTGGAGGTGCAGACCGAGAACCACTCGGCCCTGCACCAGGTGGGTGCCAGCGGCGAGGCCAGCTTCATCCTCGGCGGCCAGATCCTCGGCCAGCCCCATGCCCTCTACCTGATCTATCCCCAGGGCAACGCGATCATGGCCACGCCGGAAACACCTTTCCTGCAGATCGGCGAGAGCAAGTACGGCAAGCCACCGCTCGATTCCGTGGGGCACTGCCGGATGTCGCTGGAGGACGCGGCACGGCTCTGCCTGGTGTCGCAGGTGATCACCCGCCGCTCCAACCTCACCGTGGGCCCGCCCTTCGAGGTGGCGCTCTACCCCCGCGACAGCATGGCGGTGTCGCATCACCAGAGGCTGGAGCGGGGTGCCCGCGAAATCTCTGAGATCAACCGAATCTGGATCGAGAGCCAGCGCCAGGCGATGCAGAGCCTTCCCCGCTTCCCCTGGGAGCAGGCCAGGGAACCCGTGGTCTGAATTGCCCCCACGATCAACCGCCGGCCAGCTGATCCCCCAGGCGCTCAGCCACGGTGGTCACATCCTTGTCGCCGCGGCCCGAGAGGTTGATCACCAGCTCGGTGCCCGGCGCCAGGGTGGGACAGAGCTGTTCGAGCCAGGCGAAGGCGTGGGCCGTCTCCAGGGCCGGGATGATCCCTTCGAGCAGGCTGAGCCGTTGCAGGGCCTCGAGGGCCTCCTGGTCGGTGACGGCGGCATACTCGGCCCGGCCCAGCTCCTGCAGGTAACTGTGTTCGGGCCCCACTCCCGGGTAGTCGAGACCGGCGCTGATCGAGTGGGCCTCCTGCACCTGCCCCTGTTCGTCCTGCAGCAGCAGGCTCATGGCGCCGTGCAGCACCCCGAGGCGGCCCTCGGTGATCGTGGCCGCGTGACGGCCCGTGGCCACACCGTCGCCGGCGGCCTCGACACCGATCAGGCGGACGGAAGTGTCGCTCACAAAGGGGTGGAACAACCCCATGGCATTGGAGCCCCCACCCACGCAGGCCAGCAGCACATCGGGAAGGCGGTTGAAGGCCGCCTGGCACTGGACCTTGGTTTCCTCGCCGATCACCGCGTGAAAATCCCGCACCAGCATCGGGTAGGGGTGGGGTCCGGCCACCGACCCCAGGATGTAATGGGTGGTCTCCACGTTGGTGACCCAGTCGCGGATCGCCTCACTGGTGGCGTCCTTGAGGGTGGCGGTGCCGGCGGTGACCGGTTGCACCGTGGCCCCCAGCAGACGCATGCGGAACACATTCAGGGCCTGACGGCGCATGTCCTCGGCGCCCATGTAGATCACGCACTCCAGACCGAAGCGGGCACAGACTGTGGCGGTGGCCACGCCGTGCTGGCCGGCGCCGGTTTCGGCGATGATCCGCTGCTTGCCCATGCGCAGGGCCAGCAGGGCCTGCCCGAGCGCGTTGTTGATCTTGTGGGCACCCGTGTGGTTGAGGTCCTCGCGCTTCAGCCAGATGCGGGGACCCCCTTCGGGGCGGCGGTAGTGGGCGCTCAGCCGCTCCGCCTCGTAGAGCGGGGAGGGGCGACCCACATAGGTTTTGAGCAGGTGATCGAGGCGACTGGTGAAGGCAGGATCCTTCCAGGCCTCAGCCGCCGCCGCCTCCAGTTCCGCCAGGGCGGGCATCAGGGTTTCGGGCACGTACTGGCCGCCGTAGCGCCCGAATCGACCGAGCGCATTGGGACGAGCCTCCTTTTCCAGGGCAGCAGCGCCTGGGGGAGCAGCGGAATCCTGCGGGATCGGGGGGAGGGTGCTCGTCACCGGTGGTCGATCGGGGTGCCTCAGCCTAGGAAGCGGGCCGCGGCGGCACCGGCGGCGGCGGCAGGGTCCAGAGGTCCCCTTCAGCGGAGCGGGCCGGCAGCGGCGGCCAACCCTGGGGCTCGTCGATGCGCGGACGCGCTGCAGGATCGCGGCAGGGGGGGGCCTCCACCATCGAGAAACTGAGGGACTGGGCGTCGGGACCCGGCACCGGAATGCAGGCGGGCGCTTCCGGGCGGGGGTTCAGGTCCAGGCGCAGCATCTCGAAGCGGAGGGGCGGCAGATCCATTGGTTCATGGGTGCGCTGTGATGGGAGGCGTAGCGGCAACGGGCGCCATGGGCAAGGGTGGCTGGCAGGAATTCAGCAGCGTGGCGAGCACCGCCCGGCCGCAGGACCCGGCGGCAGCGGCCAGCCCGCGTCCGCAGCAACGGGTGCGGGTGCAGCGCACCAAGGCGGGCAAGGGCGGCAAGACCGTGACGGCCATCACCGGTCTGGATCTCAGCGAGGCGGAGGGCCGGGCGTTGCTCAAGCGCCTCAAGGCCACCGCCGGCAGCGGCGGCACCCTGAAAGATGGGGTGATCCAGCTCCAGGGCGATCAGGTGGCCCCCTGCCTGGAGACCCTCACGGCGGAGGGCTTCCGGCCGAAGCAGGCCGGCGGTTAGGCCACCTGCCGCTGGAGGGTGAGAACATCCCCTCAGCAACATCCCTGTGTCCGCTCCGTCGATGACCAGCTCCCCCACCGAGAACAAAGCCACCAACGTCGTCTGGCATGAGGCCTCGGTGAACCGAGACTCCCGCGCCCACCAGCGGGGCCACCGCAGCGCCATTCTCTGGTTCACGGGGCTCTCCGGCGCGGGGAAGAGCACCCTGGCCAATGCCGTGAACGAGCAGCTGTTCCAGCGCGGTCTCGCCACCTATGTTCTCGACGGCGACAACGTGCGCCACGGGCTCTGCAAGGACCTGGGCTTCTCCGATGCCGACAGGGAGGAGAACATCCGGCGCATCGGTGAAGTGGCCAAGCTCTTCCTTGATGCCGGCGTGATCACTCTCACGGCCTTCGTGTCGCCGTTCCGGGCCGATCGCGAACGGGCCCGGGCCCTGGTGGAGCCTGGCGACTTCATCGAGATCCACTGCGCCGCCGAGCTGGCGGTCTGTGAGCAGCGGGATCCCAAGGGGCTCTACGCCAAGGCCCGCGCCGGTGTGATCAAGGAGTTCACCGGCATCTCCAGCCCCTATGAAGCGCCTGAGTCGCCCGAGCTGCGGGTGGATACCGGCGGCAGCCTTGAGGAGAACGTGGCTCAGGTGATCAGCCACCTGGAGGGTCAGGGGCTGATCGCTGCGGGATGAGCGCCGGGGCGCTGGCTCCCAGCAGGGGCGCTGGTTCCGGATCCGGCAGGCCCAGGCGACGGGCCACCTCATCGAGGAAGGCCTTCAGACAGCTGGCCACCGGGACCGCCAGCAGCAGGCCCAGCAGATCACCGAACCCCAGCAGACTGCCAACCCTGGCTCCGACAGGCAGGCTGAGCAACAGCCAGGCGGGCTGGAGGCCCACGATCTGACCCATCAGCCGGGGCTGGATCACCTGGTCCACCACCTGACCCACGGTGATCGCCGCCGCCAGCACCTCCAGGGCGGTGCGGAGATCCTCCAGGCCCAGCAGCAGACTCACCAGCACGATCGTGATGGCGCTGGCGTAGGGAATCAGGGTGGTGAACCCGATCGCCACCGCGAACAGCACGCCATAGGGGATCCCCAGCAGGGTGAAGACAACGATCTGGGCCGCGCTCAGGATCAGCGCCAGGATCACCTGACCGCCGAAATACCCCCTGAAGGTGCGGTTCACGGTGCCGAGCACCATCTCCCTCCAGCTCGCCGGCAACCAGCGGGCCAGCCCCCGGCTGATCGACTCGCCGCCGAGGAGCAGGAAAATGGCCAGCACGATCACGATCAGGGTGTTGATCGTGAGGGTGAGCGTGGCTCCGAGCAGCCCCAGCAGCTTCTGGCTCAGCTGTGAGGCGAACTGGGTGGAGCGGGTGAGCAGGGCACTGCTCAGATCACCGAAATCCGCCGGCAGGCCATGCTCCACCGCCCAGGTCTGGGCCTGGTTGAGCAGGGTTTCCGCCTCCACCAGCCAACCCGGCAGCGCCGTGATCAGATCAGCCAGTTGCTCCACCAGCAGGGGGATGATCCAGAGGGCCACCAGCACAAGCACCAGCAGGCCGAGGCCAAGCACCAGCGCAAGGGCCAGCGGCCGGGGCAGACCACGGCCCGTCAGCCAGCGGCTGGGCAGGTCGAGCAGAAATGCGATCAGCGCGGCACTGAGGAACAGCGCCGGAAACGGGGCCAGCGGCAACAGCAGCTGACGCAGCACCCAGAAATTGAGCACCAGCAGGGGCAAGGCCAGGCCAAGCCGCTGCCAGCGGGTGAATGGAGCCGGGCGGATCATGGCGAGGGAGCCTCACCCGCCGGGTTCGGGGCTGCTTGGTCCAGGGGCTTCACCTGCCGGCGGAACACCTCCAGGCCGGAGTCGGGCACCGGCACCTCGATCAACTGCAGCCACCCCGGGATCAGGGCCTCGACCCGCCCACCGGGCACATCACCGGGTTGCACCGAGAGGCCACGATCGATCATCACCACGCGCCGCAGGGGTGGACGCACCTCAATGCTGTCCTTGTGCTGATCGAGCACCAGATCAGCCTCGCCATGGTCGTAGGCGGGGAGGTGCACCGAGGGCAGTCGGTAGGGACGGCGGTTGGAGCGGCCGGTGACCACCACCAGGGTGGTGGCGGGATCAAAGCGTTTCGCGGCCCGGACGGCCAGGCCCCAGTCGTGATCGTAGGAGCGCAGATTCTCCAGAAAGCGATCGCCTGGCACCAGCAGGAAAAGGGCGCATTGGAGCACCATCACCAGCAGCAGAGGCCTGGGCCAGCGCAGGGCGCCCCTCCCGTCGGCCCGTTCGGCCAGGCGGGCCGCCACCAGCAGCAGCAGCGCCGGCAGGAACGTGGTGGCATGACCCATGCGGGTGAAATGCACCAGCAGCAGATAGAACGCCGAGGGGAGCACCCAGAGGGCGATGAACCAGCGCCGCCAGAGCCGCTCCTCCCGGGGGAGCGGCCCGGGGCTCTTCGCGGCCGGTCCGGCCCAGCTGGTTCCAAGGGCCAGGCCCAGACCTGCCGGAGCCGTGAGCGCCACGGTGCGGATCAGCAGCCAGCCATTGCCCAGCACCCCGCGGTCGGAAGCCTGCTGGGTATGGGCCCGCTTCCAGGCCATCAACTGCGACCAGTAGAGCTCCAGGCCTCCTGCCTCCTCGAGAAAGGCCTGCCCCCACCACACCAGCACCCCGAGACCGAGCGCCACGCCCAGCTGCAACCTCCAGGCCTCGAGGCCTCCTCGTCGCCAGCCCCTGAGGCAGCACACCAGCACCAGAGGCAGGAGGAACAGGGGGGTGTTGGGACGGATGCCTCCAGCGGTGGCCATCAGCAAGGCGAGGGGAAGCACGAAACGCCGGTCGCCCTCAGCCACGAACCAGGCGCAGCAGGCGATCGCCATCACCCAGCCCAGTTCGGTCCCGTAGCTCAGGGGTTGGCTGGCATAGAACCAGAGCAGGGGGCTGCTGAACAGCAGCACCACCATCCACCAGGCGGCCCGCTGGCCTGCCCAGCGCCGGGCCAGGATCCAGCCGAAGGGCAGCGCCGCGGCCGACACCAGCGCGTTCACCAACTCCAGGGCCGCCACCCCGTTGCCTCCGGTGAGCGGCAGGCTCAGCCGTCCTAGACTGATCAACCACCAGAAACAACCGGGCAGGTGGGGTTGGTGGCGATCGAGGTCAAAGTCGGTGAGGGCCAGCACGAAATTGCCCGCATCCCAGGCCTGCACCAGCTCCGTGCGGGTGAGCCAGCGGCTCAGGGCTCCGGCGACAAACAGCAGCAGCCACCAGATCCAGGGGGCCGCCGGCGGCCGTCTTTGCGCCAACGGCGCCGCTGTCGAACTTGACTCCACCATCCTTCAGACCTCCATGGCGTCCAGGTAAGCCGCGCTGCCGAGTTCCTGGAGGCGGGCATCCTTGGCGCGAACCTGGTCGTGAAGCCCCAGGCGATGCTGCCTGAGTCGCTCCGCCAGGGCCGGATCCGCCGTGGCCAGGATCTGGGCTGCCAGCAGACCGGCGTTGGTGCCATTGCCGATCGCCACCGTGGCCACGGGGATTCCGGCCGGCATCTGCACGATCGAATGGAGTGAATCCACCCCCGAGAGAGCCCGGCTCACCACCGGCACCCCGATCACCGGCAGGATGGTGAGCGCTGCCACCATCCCGGGGAGATGGGCGGCACCGCCAGCCCCCGCCACGATCACCTTGAGCCCACGGCTGGCGGCCGATTCGGCGAACTCCACCATTTCCTTGGGAGTGCGGTGGGCCGAGAGCACCCGCACCTCCACGCTCACCCCGAAGCCCTCGAGCACGTCCACCGCGGGCTGCATCGTGGGCAGGTCGGAATCACTGCCCATCACCACCGCCACGCGCCCTCCCCCGGCGGGAGGTCCCGCAGCCGGGGAGGCGTCAGCAACGGCATGGGGGATGGGTTCGCGGGTCAATTCAGGGAGCGCCGGTGGCCATGCGGCGAGGATGGCATCCTCTTCGCCCGTTCGCACCCGGAGCCGATGCCCGTGCGCTGGATCAGCAACGTCCGTCTGCCCCACACGTCGCGCTGCAGTCACGGATCCGGGCGGCGCTGGCGCCTGGGGGTGGACGCGCAGGGCCTGATCACGCGGGTGCTGCCGCTGGAGCGGGGCAGCTGCGCCGCCGGCGACGACTGGGGCGGAGACTGGCTCAGCCCCGCCGGCGTGGACCTGCAGATCAATGGAGGTCTGGGGCTGGCCTTTCCTGAGCTGGGGCCTGCCGACCTGCCACGGCTGCTGGAGCTGCTTGATCTGCTCTGGGCCGATGGTGTGGAGGCGATCAGCCCCACCCTGGTGACCTGCGGCGTGGAGCCCCTGCGCCAGGCCCTTGCCGTCCTGCAACAGGCCCGGCTGGAGCACAGGCCCGGGCGCTGCCAGCTGCTGGGTGCCCACCTGGAGGGCCCGTTCCTGGCCGCCGCGCGGCGCGGTGCCCATCCAGCCCACCACCTGGCGGCCCCCAGCCTCGAGGCCCTGAACGAGCGAATCAAGGGTTTCGAAGCGGAGATCGCCCTGGTGACCCTGGCCCCCGAACTGGAGGGGGCTGAGGCGGTGATCGACGCCTTGCGGCAACAGGGAATCGTGGTGAGCCTGGGTCACAGCGCTGCAACGGAGGCCCAGGCCGAGTGGGCCTTCTCCAAGGGGGTCGGCATGCTCACCCATGCCTTCAATGCCATGGCCGACCTGCACCGTCGAGCCCCGGGTCCGGTGGCGGCGGCGGTGCTGCGCGGTGATGTGGCCCTGGGGCTGATCGCCGATGGGGTCCATGTGGCACCGTCGATGACGGTGCTGCTGCAACGGCTGGCCCCCGAGCAGGTGCTGCTGGTGAGCGATGCGCTTGGGCCCTACGGCCTCAAGGAGGGTCGCCACAGCTGGGATGAGCGGGTACTGCTGGTGGAGGACGGCAGTTGCCGGCTGGAGGACGGCACCCTGGCGGGCGTGACCCTGCCCCTGCTGGAGGGGGTGACGCGGCTGGCCCGCTGGAGCGGCGAACCGGGGCGAGCGATCGCAGCGGCCACCCTGGTGCCCCGGCGGGTGCTCGGGGAGCGGCGCACGCTGCCGCAGCTGCTGCGGGGACGCCCCCTGGCCGAGACCCTGCGCTGGTCTGTGGGGGCGGACGGAGACCTGCGCTGGCGTCGTTGGCCCGAAGCGGCTCCTTAAGATCCGCCCACCCCTACCACCGCCACCATGGCCACCTCTCCAGCGCCCCACACCGGCGCCAAGCTGGCCGAGAAAGCCGAGGTGCGCGACTACTTCAACAGCACGGGCTTCGAGCGCTGGAAGCGGATCTACAGCGACAGCGACGACGTCAACAAGGTGCAGCGCAACATTCGCCTGGGCCACCAGAAGACCGTGGATCAGGTGCTCGAGTGGCTGCAGGAGGAGGGCGACCTGCCGCAGCGCAGCTTCTGTGATGCCGGCTGCGGTGTGGGCAGCCTCAGCCTGCCCCTGGCCCAGCTCGGGGCGGGCAGCATCGCCGCCAGTGATCTCTCCGAAGCCATGGTGGAGGAGGCCAGGCGGCGTCTGGAGGCCAGCGGGCTCGCCTGCGAGCGGGTGGAGTTCACCGCCTCCGACCTCGAGAGCCTTCAGGGTCGCTACGACACGGTGATCTGCCTGGACGTGTTCATCCACTACCCCCAGGCTGCGGCCGAGGAGATGGTGCAGCACCTGGGCGGGCTTGCCGAACGGCGCCTGATCGTCAGTTTTGCCCCCTACACCCCCCTGCTGGCCCTGCTCAAGTCAATCGGGCAGTTGTTCCCGGGTCCGAGCAGGACCACCCGGGCCTACACCCTGCGGGAGGAAGGGATCGTGGCCGCCGCCGCCGAGGCTGGCTTCAGGCCCAAACGGCGCAGCCTCAACCAGGCGCCCTTCTATTTCTCTCGCCTGATCGAATTCGAGCGCAGCTGAGTCGAGGCCTCCAACACAGCTGAATCGAATCCTGGGCTGGCTCAGGTGGCCATGGCCAGCTTCTCCCGCTCCAGCAGGCCCACCGTGGCCAACTCGCTGGGGGGCACCAGCACCTTGAAGCGTGGGCGCCACTGGGGCCAGTTCGCCAGGATCTCAGCCGCCTTGCGGCTGCCGGTGACCTCCAGATGTGCCTCCAGCAGCGGCTTGATCAGCTGTTCCTGCTCAGGGGTCTGCAGGGGATGGACCGACACGATCTCGGGGTTGAGAAGACCTCCCAGCGCGTCCTCCTCATCGAGGAGGAAGGCCACACCGCCGGTCATGCCGGCGGCCACGTTGCGGCCGGTGCTGCCGAGCACCACGACCACACCACCGGTCATGTACTCGCAGCCGTGGTCGCCGCAACCTTCCACCACAGTGCGGGCGCCGCTGTTGCGCACAGCAAAGCGCTCACCGGCACGGCCGAGGGCGAACAGCTCGCCACCGGTGGCGCCGTAGAGGCAGGTGTTGCCCATGATGACCTGGTTGCCGGGATCCTGGGTGTCAGCGGAAGGCACAACCGTGATGCGGCCGCCGTTGATTCCCTTGCCGACGTAGTCGTTGGCATCCCCCTCAAGGCGCAGGTTCATGCCCTGCAGCGTGAAGGCGCCGAAACTCTGGCCGGCGGCACCCTCGAAGCAGAGATCGAGCCACCCATTGAAGCCTTTGTTGCCATGGCGGGCAGCCACCTCGCCAGCGAGGCGGGCTCCCACACTGCGGTCGGTGTTGACGATCGGCAGTCGGCGGGTCACCTGCCCGTGCTGCTCGATGGCCGCGAGCACCTCGGAATCAGCCAGGAGCTGATCCTCGAGGATCACTCCATTGCCATGGGCCTGGCTGTCATGGTGCAGCCAGCTGCGGTCGTCGGAGCCGGGCAGCGGGGCCAACAGGCAGGTGAGATCAAGGGCGCTGGTCTTGGCCAGGGCCACATGCCGGGGGTGAAGAAGCTCCACCCGACCGATCAGGTCTTCCAGCCGGGCCACCCCGAGCACACTCAGCAACTGGCGCACTTCCTCAGCCACGTAGAGGAAGAAATTGACCACGTGCTCCGGCAGGCCGGTGAAGCGCTTGCGCAGGGCCTCCTTCTGGGTGGCCACCCCCACCGGACAATTGTTGGTGTGGCAGACGCGAGCCATGATGCAGCCCTCGGCGATCATGGCCACCGAGCCGAATCCGTATTCCTCGGCGCCGAGCAGGGCCGCCATCAGCACATCCCAGCCGGTTTTGAGGCCGCCATCGGCCCGCAGCACCACCCGACTGCGCAGACCGTTCTCCAGGAGGCTGCGGTGGACCTCGGAGAGGCCCAGTTCCCAGGGGCTGCCCGCGTGCTTGATCGAGCTCAGGGGTGAGGCTCCGGTGCCGCCGTCGTGGCCGGAGATCTGAATCACATCGGCATTGGCCTTGGCCACACCGGCAGCGATGGTGCCGATGCCGATCTCGGCCACCAGCTTCACGGACACCTTGGCGGCGGGATTCACCTGGTGCAGATCGTGGATCAGCTGAGCCAGATCCTCAATGGAATAGATGTCGTGGTGGGGCGGGGGTGAGATCAGCGCCACCCCGGGCTTGCTGTTGCGCAGCCAGCCGATGTAGGCATCCACCTTGGGGCCTGGCAACTGGCCTCCTTCACCGGGCTTGGCCCCCTGGGCCACCTTGATCTCCAGCTGCTGGCCACTGCGCAGGTACTCCGGCGTCACGCCGAAACGCCCCGAGGCCACCTGCTTGATGGCCGAGCAGGCGCTGTCGCCAGGCACCAGGCCCCTCAGGGTGGGCAGGGTGGCTGAGCGGCCGTCCGCGTCGACGTCGGGCAGCGGGTGGTAACGGGCAGGATCCTCTCCCCCCTCACCGCTGTTGCTCTTGCCGCCGAGGCGATTCATGGCCACCGCCAGCACCTCGTGGGCTTCGCGGGAGAGGGCCCCCAGGCTCATGCCACCGGTGCAGAACCGGCTGCAGATGCTCTCCACACTCTCCACCTGATCGATCGGAAGCGGGGTGGGAGCTGGGCGCAGCTCCAGCAGGTCGCGCAGGCCCGTGACCGGGCGGTGCTCCAGCAGGGTGCGGTAGGTGGCGAAATGGTCATAGCCGGGGCCGGCGGCGACGGCCGCATGCAGGGCCTTGGCCATCTCGGGGCTGTTGAGGTGGAACTCGCCGCCGGAGCGGAATTGCACGAAGCCCATGAACTCGAGCTTGGTGCGGTTGAGCTCGGGGAAGGCCTTGGCGTGGAACGTCAGGGTTTCGTTGGCCAGATCACGGAGGCTGAGGCCCGCCACCCGGCTGGTGGTGCCGCGGAAGGCCAGCTCGATCAGATCGGCGCCGATGCCGATCGCCTCGAAGATCTGGGCGCCGTGGTAACTGGCAAGCAGCGAGATGCCGATCTTGGAGAGGATCTTGCGCAGACCGGCCTCCAGGGCCTTGCGCACGTTGGCCTGGGCCTTGGCTGCATCGATCGCCGGCAGCTTGCCCCGCTCCATCAGGGAGCGGGTCTTGGGGTGGGCCAGCCAGTGGCGGGTGGTTTCCCAGGTGAGCCAGGGGCAGACGGCGCTGGCGCCGAAGCCGATCAGGCAGGCCAGGTGGTGGGTGCTCCAGCACTGAGCCGTGTCGATCACCAGGGAGCAGTGCAGGCGCACCCCCAGCCTGAGCAGGTGCTGGTGGACCGCGCCCACCGCCAGCAGGGCCGGGATGAAGGTGGTGGTGGCCGTGAGGCCCTCGGCGGTGCGGTCGGAGAGCACCAGGATCTGACTGCCGTTTTTCACGGCCTGCTCGGCCGCCTGACAGAGACGCTGCACAGCGGCCTCCAGGCCAGCTGGTCCCTGATCAAGCCCGTAAAGGGTGGTGAGGGTGGTGGTGACCAGGCCCTGGTGGGGCAGAGCCTCCAGATCGGATTCGTTGAGAACGGGCGTGGCGAGGTGGAGCACCGAGGCGGCTGAGGGCTCTGGCCGCAGGGCCGATCCGCGCCGTCCCAGGTGCATCTCCAGGCTCATCACCAACTCCTCGCGGAGCGGGTCAATCGGAGGATTCGTGACCTGGGCGAAGCGCTGCTTGAAGTAGTCGTAAAGGAGGTGGGGCTTGCTGGAGAGCACCGCCAGGGGGATGTCGTCGCCCATGCAGTAGGTGGGTTCCTTGCCCTGGCCGGCCATGTCCTCGATCACCAGATCCAGATCCTCGGACGTGAACCCGAAGGCGGTCTGGTGGCGCAGCAGGTCGAGATCGCCGAGCTGCTGCTCCGTGCGCCAGGGCTGGGGATCCAGGCTGCGGCGGTACTCCTGCAGCCAGGCGGCGTAGGGGTAGCGGGAGGCCACTTCCTCCTTCACCTGCCAGTTCTTCAGCAGACGCCCCTGCTCGAGATCCACGGCGAGCATCTGGCCGGGGCCGAGGCGGCCCTTCTCGACGATGCGGCTCTCCTCGATCTCCACCACCCCGGTTTCCGAACCCATCACCACCAGACCATCGCTGGTGATGCAGTAGCGGGCGGGGCGCAGTCCGTTGCGGTCGAGGGTGGCGCCGACGCTGCGGCCATCACTGAACACCAGCAGGGCCGGGCCGTCCCAGGGCTCCTGCAGACAGGCGGAATATTCGTAGAAGGCCTGAACATCGGGTCGTGACTCCAGCTCAGGCTGCTGATGAAACGCTTCCGGCACCAGCGTGAGCAGGCTGTCGGTGATCGGCCGGCCACTGCGCACCATCAGCTCGAGCATGGCGTCGAGGTTGGCCGAATCACTGAAGGCGGCGTTGACCACTGGCTTGAGGTCGGAGGCGGCATCGCCCCAGACCGCATCGAGATGGGACTCGGCCGCCTGGGCCCAGTTGATGTTGCCCAGCAGGGTGTTGATCTCGCCGTTGTGACCCAGCAGCCGCATCGGCTGAGCCAGGGGCCAGCGGGGCAGGGTGTTGGTGCTGAAGCGGCGGTGATAGACCGCGAAACTCACCGAGAAGCGCGGATCGCGCAGATCGGCGTAGAACCCCGCGAGCACTTCGGAGCGCACCATGCCCTTGTAGACGATGGTGCGCCCGCTGAAGGAGGCGAAATAGAGGTCGTTGGGATCACCCCCCGGGGCGGCCCGCACCATGTCGACCGCCCGGCGACGGCAGCGGAAGAGCAGGGATTCGAGCGCATCACCAGGCTCGGGGCCCTCCACCAGCCACTGCTCGATGCGTGGAACGGTCTGAAGCGCCAGGGGGCCCAGCACGGAAGGATCCACCGGCACCTCGCGCCAGCCGAGACTGCGCAGGCCCACCTGAGCGGCCGCCTGCTCGCACAAACGCTTGACCTCCTGGCGTTTCGGCTCCGACACGGGCAGGAAGACCATCGCCAGGCCTCGGCGCTCTGCCGGTGCCAGGGAGGATTCGGGCCAGACCTCGCCCAGGTAGCTCCAGGGAATGCCGCAGAGCACGCCGGCACCGTCGCCGGAATCACCGTCGCCGCCACAGCCGCCGCGGTGCTCCATGCAGCCCAGGCCGCGCAGGGCCTGCTCAAGCAACCAGTGGCTGGGCTCACCGCTGAGCTGGGCCAGAAAGCCGACGCCACAGGCGTCTTTCTCGCCCGCAACCTCCGCAGGTGCCGGACTGTCGCAATGGGGCCAAACAGAGCGGCGAGGAAGAGGCATGGCCCGGCAACAACCTGTCAGGAAACCGCAGAAGCCTGACGCAAGGCGGCTCCCGCAAGGGTGTGAATTGTGATCCTAGGAAAGTGCGATCAGCGTTAGCGTTCACCACCAACGGATGCGGGTCCAATCCTGATGCGGTGCCGATCCCTTCGAAGCGGCCTGATCGGCCTGGCGTTGGTGGCCGTGCTGCCGGCTGCCGACACTGCCCTCGCCAGGGCCGAAGCCCAGGCCCAGGCCCTCCTGGCCCTCAGCCCCGCCCCTCCACGCCAGGAGGGCCAACGGATCGTGATCAATGGACGGGAGCAGAGCGCCCACTGGCAATGGCTCCCATCCGCGGGGGGAAACCCCGCCCAGGTCTGGCTGCCGCTTGAGGTGCTGCAGGGCCAGCTGGGCGTGGCCAGCAGCACCCGCACTGACGGCAGCCTGGAGCTGGAGTGGTTCGGGCGGAAGCTGCTGGTGCCCACCAATGCTCAGCGCAGCCTCGACGATGAGGTGGCCCTGGAGGCGGCCCCCTTGCTGCAGGCGGCTGGGGTCCGCATCCAGACGGACGGAGACCGCCTGCTCCTGGAGATGCCCCTGCCCGGCCTGCTGCGGGTGAGAGCCTCACCCCCCGGCCCAGATCGCCGGGTGGTGCTGGACCTCAATGGGGCGGCCCTGGTCCGGCAGGACGGCGGACAGGTTCTGCTGGGCCTGCGCAGCACGGCCAACCAGCGCGCTGAACTGCAGGCGCTCGGCGTTGCGGTCAGCTCCAGCCGGGAGGGGCTGCAGCTGCGCCCGAGCGGCGGTGGCAGGATCCTGACCCTGGGCGGCCCCGACAGGCTGGTGTTCGCCATCCCTCCGGGTTCCAGCGCCGGGGGAACGGCCCGGACGGATCCGGCCCCACCCCCCCTGGATCCACGCCTTCAGGCCCTGCTCTCACGCAGCGTCAGCATCGATCGCCAGGTTCGCCCGGTGGGAGCCAGGCGCATGCTGATCAGCAGCGTCCGCTTCGACCCGAGGACCAGTCCGCTCGACCTGCGACTGCTCACCCGTCCTGACGGGATGCAGGGGCTGACCTCGCTCACGGCCCTGGCCCAGCGGGAGCAGGCCCTGGTGGCCATCAACGGCGGCTTCTTCAATCGGGTGCGGCGGCTGCCCCTGGGGGCCCTCAAGGCCGAGGGGCGGTGGCTCTCGGGACCGATCCTCAACCGCGGCGCCATCGGCTGGCAGCCCGGCGGTCTGCCCAGCTTCGGCAGGCTGGTTCTGCAGGAGCAGCTGGTCGACACCAGGGGCCAGCGCTGGCCGCTGACCAGCCTGAACAGCGGCTATGTGAAACGGGGTCTGGCGCGTTACACCGCCGACTGGGGGAGGGCCTATCGGGCCCTCAGCGGCAACGAATCGGGCGTGTTGATCAGGGGTGGGGTGGTCCAGCGGCGGCTCGGAAGCGCCGAGCTGCAGCGGGGCATCCCCCTGGGACCCGAGGACACCCTGGTGGTGGGCAGGGCCGGAGTGGTTCCACCCTGGCCCGAGGCCAGCCGGCTCAACCTCGCCAGTCGGCCCAGCGACCCGCTCGGTCAGAAGGCCTTCGTGATGGGGGGCGGGCCCCTGCTGCTCCTGAACAGCCGGGTCGTCCTCAACGGCACGGCCGAAGGTTTCAGCAGCGCGTTTCAGGGCCAGGGCGCCCCGCGCACCGTGATCGGCAGCGATGGACGCCAGCTCTGGTTGCTGACGCTGCAGGGGGTGGGCCACGCCGGCCCCACCCTGCGGGAGACCGCCGTTCTGTTGCGGCAACTGGGCATGCGAGACGCCCTCAACCTCGATGGCGGTAGCTCCACAGGGCTGTTTGTGGGCAACACCCAGACGGTTCGGGGGCGGGGAGTGGCGGCCTCGATCCACAACGGCCTCGGCCTCGTGCCCCGCAGCGGGCAGGCGCAGGCCGTGGAACGAGCCGGGCGCTGAAACCGCCTGGCGCAGAGGCTGGCAAGCTGGAGGCCTCCACGGTCACCTTGCGCCAGATCGCCCCCATGCCCAAGGGTCTGACCCTGCGACTGTCATCCGCGGCGGCGGCCGAGCTCGGTCGACTGGCCGCTGTGGCCGGCACCCCCGGTCTGATGCACCTGGATCTGGTGCCAGGGGGATGCGAGGAATGGGTCATCCGGATCCGCCCGGGGCCCCTCGCTGGAGTTCCTGTGGCCCGGGCGGATGGCATCACCCTGCACTCCCCGGCGGCCCAGGTGCCACTGCTGGCGGGTCTCAGCCTGGATTACCGAGGTGACCTCAGCGGCGGCGGCTTTCTGATCCGCTCCGGGGAGGGAGTGCGCTGCTGTGCCTGCGGCGCCGCCTTCAGCCGATCAGGGGTTCGTGGGACCACGACAAAGTAAGGTGACGGATTGTCGAAAACGGCCGGACGCCCGGCCTAATTCTCCGGCCCTCGATGCCCACGATTCAGCAGCTGATCCGCACCGAGCGGCAGCACCTCACCCGCAAGACCAAGTCCCCGGCTCTGCGCGCCTGCCCAGAGCGCCGTGGGGTGTGCACACGGGTGTACACGTCCACCCCGAAGAAGCCGAATTCGGCCCTTCGCAAGGTGGCCCGTGTGCGCCTCACCTCCGGCTTTGAGGTCACGGCCTACATCCCCGGGATCGGTCACAACCTTCAGGAGCACTCCGTGGTGCTGATCCGTGGCGGTCGCGTCAAGGACCTCCCCGGGGTCCGCTACCACATCATCCGCGGCACTCTCGACACCTCAGGTGTCAAGGATCGTCGCCAGAGCCGCTCCAAGTACGGCGCCAAGGCTCCCAAGAGCTGATCCCAGCCCTGATCGTCTTCCACTCCTCTCCTTCGCACCGCCGATCCCCTCAGGTTTATGTCCCGCCGCAACGCTGCTGAGAAGCGCCCGATCCTTCCTGACCCCCAGTTCAACAGCCGCCTGGCCTCGATGGTCGTGGCACGGCTGATGAAGCACGGCAAGAAGTCCACCGCACAGCGGATTCTCTCCGACGCCTTCGGACTGATCAACGACCGCACCGGCAGCGATCCCCTCGAGGTGTTCGAAACGGCCGTGCGCAATGCCACTCCCCTGGTGGAGGTCCGCGCCCGCCGGGTGGGCGGTGCCACCTACCAGGTGCCGATGGAGGTGCGTCAGGAGCGGGGTACCGCCATGGCCCTGCGCTGGCTGGTCAACTTCTCCCGGGCCCGCAACGGTCGGAGCATGGCCCAGAAACTGGCCGGCGAACTGATGGACGCCTCCAACGAAGCCGGCAGCGCTGTCCGCAAACGCGAAGAGACCCACAAGATGGCCGAGGCCAACAAGGCCTTCGCCCACTACCGCTACTGAGCACCCGCTCTGGGCTGAACGGCGGGCGCCTTCACTCAGATCAGGCCAGCCCCTAAACTCGCGCCCGCAAAATTCGTCGATCCAACACCGGAGACCTCCCCCGTGGCCCGCGCCTACCCCCTGGAACGCGTCAGAAATATCGGCATTGCCGCTCATATCGACGCCGGCAAGACCACCACGACCGAACGGATCCTGTTCTATTCAGGTGTGGTCCACAAAATGGGTGAGGTGCACGATGGCGCCGCAGTGACCGACTGGATGGCCCAGGAGCGTGAGCGCGGCATCACCATCACCGCGGCGGCCATTTCCACCAGTTGGAACGACCATCGCATCAACATCATCGACACCCCAGGTCACGTTGATTTCACCATCGAGGTGGAGCGCTCGATGCGGGTGCTTGATGGTGTGGTGGCCGTGTTCTGCGCAGTCGGTGGGGTGCAGCCCCAGTCTGAAACGGTCTGGCGCCAGGCTGACCGTTACAAGGTGCCCCGGATCGTGTTCGTCAACAAGATGGACCGCACCGGGGCCGATTTTCTCAAGGTCTACGCCCAGATCAAGGATCGGCTCAAGGCCAATGCCGTTCCCCTGCAGCTGCCGATCGGCGCCGAAGGCGACCTGAAGGGAATCATCGATCTGGTGAGAAACAAGGCCATTCTCTACACCAATGATCTCGGCACCGACATCCTCGAAGGTGAGATTCCTGAGGCCATGAAGGAAGAAGCCGCCGAGTGGCGCGGCAAGCTGATGGAGTCGGTGGCTGAAACCGACGAAGAGTTGCTGGAAGAGTACCTGGAGAATGGTGAACTCAGCGAAGACCAGCTGATCAAAGGCATCCGCACCGGCGTGGTCAAGCACGGTCTCGTTCCCATGCTCTGCGGTTCCGCCTTCAAGAACAAGGGGGTCCAGTTGGTGCTGGATGCCGTCGTGGATTACCTGCCCGCTCCGGTCGACGTGCCGCCGATCACCGGCCTGCTGCCCGACGGCACCGAGTCGAACCGTCCCTGCGACGACAGTGCCCCGTTCAGCGCCCTGGCCTTCAAGGTGATGGCCGACCCCTACGGGAAGCTCACCTTCGTGCGCATGTATTCCGGGGTGCTGCAGAAGGGGAGCTACGTCCTCAACAGCACCAAGGACAAGAAAGAACGCATTTCCCGCCTGATTCTGCTCAAGGCGGATGATCGCGAGGAGGTGGATGAGCTACGCGCTGGCGATCTTGGCGCTGTGCTGGGCCTCAAGGACACCACCACGGGGGACACCCTCTGCGTCGAAAGCGACCCGATCATTCTCGAATCGCTCTACATCCCTGAACCGGTGATTTCGGTGGCGGTGGAGCCCAAAACCAAGGGCGACATGGAGAAGCTTTCCAAGGCTCTTCAATCCCTTTCCGAAGAGGACCCCACCTTCCGGGTGTCCACCGACCCTGAAACCAGCCAGACCGTGATCGCCGGCATGGGTGAGCTGCACCTGGAGATCCTGGTTGATCGGATGCTGCGTGAATTCAAGGTGGAGGCGAACATCGGCGCACCGCAGGTGTCTTACCGCGAAACCATTCGTGCGAGTGCCAAAGGCGAAGGCAAATTCGCCCGCCAGACCGGCGGCAAAGGTCAGTATGGGCATGTGGTGATCGAGATGGAGCCGGGCGAGCCTGGTTCCGGCTTTGAGTTCGTCAACAAGATTGTTGGCGGCATCGTACCCAAGGAATACATTGGCCCCGCAGAGAACGGCATGAAGGAAACCTGTCAATCCGGCGTGATTGCAGGATTCCCGATGATCGATATCCGAGTCACCATGGTGGATGGGTCCTACCACGACGTGGACTCCTCCGAAATGGCGTTCAAGATTGCGGGCTCGATGGCCTTCAAAGACGGGGTCAAGAAGTGCAATCCTGTACTTCTTGAGCCGATGATGAAGGTGGAGGTCGAGATCCCCGAGGATTTCCTCGGATCGGTCATCGGCGACCTCTCCTCCCGTCGCGGACAGGTCGAAGGGCAATCCATCGACAACGGACAGTCTAAAGTCCAGTCCAAGGTGCCCCTGGCCGAAATGTTCGGCTACGCCACTCAACTCCGATCCATGACCCAGGGTCGGGGTATTTTCTCGATGGAGTTCAGCCACTACGAGGAAGTTCCTCGCAATGTTGCTGAGGCCATCATCGCCAAGAATCAGGGCAATTCCTGATCTCTCAACCCTAACCACCACCCCCGATTCTTTCCTTCAATGGCTCGCGAGAAGTTTCAGAGGAACAAACCTCACGTCAACATCGGCACCATCGGTCACGTTGACCATGGCAAGACCACCCTCACTGCCGCCATCACCAATGTGCTGGCCTCCCTTGGCCAGGCCAAGGCCCAGAATTACGCCGACATTGATGGTGCTCCCGAAGAGAAGGAGCGGGGCATCACGATCAACACGGCCCACGTCGAGTACGAAACCGACAAGCGTCACTACGCCCACGTCGACTGTCCCGGTCACGCGGACTACGTCAAGAACATGATCACCGGTGCCGCCCAAATGGACGGCGCCATCCTGGTGGTGGCCTCCACCGACGGCCCGATGGCCCAGACCAAAGAGCACATCCTGCTGGCCAAGCAGGTGGGCGTTCCTGCCCTGGTGGTGTTCCTCAACAAGAAGGACATGGTCGACGACGAGGAGATCCTCGAGCTCGTCGAACTGGAAATGCGTGAGCTGCTCAGCAGCTACGACTTCCCCGGCGACGACATCCCCATCATTGCCGGTTCCGCCCTCAAGGCTCTTGAGCACATCCAGGGCGGCGGCAAGGGCATCCGCGGTGAGAACGAGTGGGTCGACAAGATCCTCGACCTGATGGATGGTGTCGACGAGTCGATCCCCGAGCCTGAGCGTGAGATCGACAAGCCCTTCCTGATGGCTGTCGAAGACGTCTTCTCGATCACCGGACGCGGCACCGTGGCCACCGGCCGGATCGAGCGCGGCAAGGTGAAAGTGGGCGAAACCGTCCAGATCGTGGGGATCAAGGACACCCGCGAAACCACCGTCACCGGCGTGGAGATGTTCCGCAAGCTGCTCGACGAGGGCATGGCCGGAGACAACGTGGGCCTGCTGCTGCGCGGCGTGCAGAAGGAAGACATCGAGCGCGGCATGGTGCTGGTCAAGCCCAACTCGATCAAGCCCCACACCAAGTTCGAAGGTGAGGTTTACGTCCTCAAGAAAGAAGAAGGCGGTCGCCACACTCCTTTCTTTGCCGGGTACCGTCCCCAGTTCTACATCCGTACAACGGATGTGACCGGCCAGATCACTGCCTTCACGGCCGACGACGGCTCCAATGTGGAGATGGTGATGCCCGGAGACCGCATCAAGATGTCTGCTGAGCTGATCTGCCCGGTGGCCATCGAGCAGGGCATGCGCTTTGCTATCCGCGAAGGTGGCCGCACCATCGGTGCCGGCGTGGTCTCCAAGATCGTCGCCTGAGTCGGAAACGGCCGCCCTGAATCAGGGGCCTCCCCCACGATGGGGAAGGCCCTTCGAAACGCACCTCGACAAGTTGTTCCAAGCTCCTATCGCTTGTCTTCAGCGGGAGTGAGCATGGCCCCGGCCGGCTCCATCTCCCGCCATCCCGTTCACGTCTCCCTGTTTTTCGGCCGTGGTCTCCACCAGGGCCTGCGACCCCACGAATCTCTCCATGTCAGCCGCCATCGCTCAGCAGAAGATCCGCATCCGTCTCAAGGCGTTTGACCGCCGCATGCTGGATCTCTCCTGCGAAAAAATCATCGAAACGGCCGATCACACGGCTGCCACGGCCATCGGTCCAATTCCCCTGCCCACCAAGCGCAAGATTTACTGCGTGCTGCGCTCGCCCCACGTGGACAAGGATTCACGCGAGCACTTCGAGACCCGCACCCACCGGCGGATCATCGACATCTACAGCCCCTCAGCCAAGACGATCGACGCGCTGATGAAGCTCGATCTGCCCAGTGGCGTCGACATCGAAGTGAAGCTCTGAACCTCGATCACACGCGACACGACGAATTTCTGGACCCACCCTCCCGGTGGGTCCTTTTTTTCTAGACTCTTTGGAACGTCTCGGCGCCCCAGCCAGCACCCCCGACCACCCTTTGCCGCCCTGCACACCTTCCGTGACTGATCTGGCCGTGAGGGAACTCCCACTCTTCCCCCTGCCGGATGTGGTGCTGTTCCCGCAAGAAGTGCTGCCCCTGCATATCTTCGAGCCCCGCTACCGCATGATGTTGCAGACGGTGCTGGACACCGACCGTCGTTTCGGCGTGGTGCGCTGGGACCCGAACCAGCAGGACATGGCCCAGGTGGGCTGCTGCGCGGAAATTCTTCAGTGCCAGACCCAGGACGACGATCGCAGCAACATCGTCACCCTCGGCCAGCAGCGCTTCCGGGTGCTTGAGGTGGTCCGGGAAGCCCCGTTCCGCGTCGCCATGGTCAGCTGGATCGAGGACGATCCCAGCACCAGCCACGACGTGCTTCAGGATCTGGCGCACCAGGTCACCCAGGCGCTGCGGGATGTGGTGGATCTCACCGGCAAGCTGATCGGCAAACCGACCACCCTTCCCTCTGATCTGCCCGACCTGCCCCGCGAGCTGTCCTTCTGGATCGGCTCCCACCTGGGGGGACCCGTGGCGGATCATCAGCAGGCCCTGCTGGAGATCACCGACACGTCCGAACGCCTGCGCCAGGAGTTCGCCCTGCTCGACCAGACACGCCGCCAGCTGGCCGCCCGCACGGTCCTCAAGGACACCTTCAAGGATCTGGGGGAGCCCAGGCAGGAACCCTCCTGATGCCGCTTCCAACCTGGCTTCCTCCTCTGGCCGTGGGGGCCGGAGTCGGTCTGCTCGGTCTTGGTGTTGTGAGGGAGTGGCAGCGCCGCGACCGCCGCTTTCAGAGCACGGCCACCGTGGCCGAGGCCTACGACCGCTGGACCGGCGATCGGCTGCTGGAGACCCTCTGGGGCGAGCATGTGCACCTCGGGCACTACGGCAACCCCCCGGTGGCCCGTGATTTCAGGGCGGCCAAGGAGCAGTTCGTGCATGAGCTCGTGCGCTGGTCGGGGCTGGATCGGTTGCCCCCCGGCACCACCCTGCTGGATGTGGGGTGCGGCATCGGCGGCAGCGCCCGCATCCTCGCTCGCGACTACGGCTTCGATGTGCTCGGCATCAGCATCAGCCCCGCCCAGGTGGAGCGGGCCCGGCAGCTCACACCCCCCGGGCTCTCCTGCCGCTTCGCGGTGATGGACGCCCTGGCCCTGGAGCTCGAGGACGCCAGCTTCGAGGCCGTCTGGAGCGTGGAGGCCGGGCCGCACATGCCCGACAAGCAGCGCTACGCCGATGAACTGCTGCGGGTACTGGCCCCAGGTGGGCAGATGGTGGTGGCCGACTGGAACCGACGCGACCCCAGCGACGGTGAGCTCAACGGGCTGGAGCGCTGGGTGATGGATCAGCTGCTGCACCAGTGGGCCCATCCGGAATTCGCGTCCATCCCCTCCTTCCGCCGCAACCTGGAAGCCAGCCCCCATCTCCGGGCCGGAGCCGTGGAGACCGCCGACTGGAGTGAGGCCACCCTGCCCTCCTGGATTGACTCGATCCTCGAAGGGGTGCGCCGCCCCGGCGCCATCCTCAGGCTGGGTCCTGCAGCCGTGCTGCAGGGGTTGAGGGAAGCGCCCACGATCCTGCTGATGCACTGGGCGTTCAGCACCGGGATGATGCGCTTCGGGGTGTTCCGCTACTGCTCCTCGGACAGGTTGGTGAGCGGGTAGGTGCCGAACAGGGCCAGGTGCTGGCAATGGCCGCGCAGGGCTTCGATCGCTTCCTCCAGCAGGCTGGAGTCCGCCGGCATCTCCAGATCGACGAAGAAGATGTATTCGCCCATCTCCCGCTTGGAGGGGCGTGACTCGATCCGGCTCATGTTCAGCTGCAAGCGCGCGAAGCAGCTGAGGGCCTCCAGCAGGGCACCCGGGCTGTTGCTGCGCAGGGAGAAGGCCAGGCTGCACAGCGTGGCTGCATCCGGCTGGCTCTCCACCTGCCGCTGCAGCATCAGGAAGCGGGTGCAGTTGCCGGGCACATCGTTGATCGGATAGGCCAGCACCTCGAGGCCATGCTCCTTCGCAGCCCGGGGTGAGGCCACCGCCGCCCGGAAGCGACTGCCGGCCACCAGCCGGGCGGCTTCGGCGGTGGAGCTGGTGGGCAGCTGCAGCGCCTCACTGAGGTGTTCGCTCAGCCAGAGGCTGCACTGGGCCAGGGCCTGGGGATGGGAGAGCACTTCGCTGATGCGCTCGATCGGCCCGGAGCCCAGCAGCGCATGGCGGATCGGCAACACCAGACCACGACGGATGCGCAGGTCGGGGTGCTCCCAGAGACCATCGAGACAGGCGGTCACGCCTCCTTCCACCGAGTTCTCCACGGGCACCACAGCGGCGTCGCAGTGGCCGTCCGCCAGGGCCTTCACCACGGACCGGATGCCGCTCTGGGCCATCAACTCCGGTGCCTCGATGCCCTCCAGCGC
This sequence comes from Synechococcus sp. BSA11S, assembly GCF_014224355.1. GTDB lineage: Bacteria > Cyanobacteriota > Cyanobacteriia > PCC-6307 > Cyanobiaceae > Regnicoccus_A. Next base: position 64,198 of record NZ_VNWP01000012.1, read on the forward strand.
GGCCAGCTGCCGCGTCGCCTGCTCGCCGTAGGTGCCGGCAGGGCCGAGGAAGGCAAGACGCATGGTGAAGGGGTGAAACATCGGTCGATAAGATCATCCCCCCCCGGCCACCGAGGAGAGGCGATGACCCTGGCCTTCAGCGCCAGCCAGCAGCTCAGCCTCCCGATCGACGAGCGGGCTGAGGAACTGGTGTCGTACCTCGACGACGAGGAGCGGGTGATTCAGGCCCTGCTCGATCCCAGCCAGCTGACGCGCCTCGGGCCCGGGGACTACCGCTACGACGTGACACGGCTGCAGGTGTTCCAGCTGCAGGTCAAGCCGGTGGTGCATCTGCGCGCGCAGCGGCGGCCCGGGCGTCTGGAGCTGGATGCGGTGGACTGCCACCTGGAGGGACTCGGCCTGGTGGACGATTTCCAGCTGAATCTGACCTCCTGGCTGGAGGTGGGCGGACCGGGGCTGGAGGGGGAGGCCCAGATGGCCGTTTGCGTGAGCCGGCCGCCGATGCTGCGCCTGATTGCACCCCGGGTGCTCGAAGCCACCGGCCGCTCCCTGCTCGGTGGCGTCCTGCTGGGGATCCGCACGCGGGTGAGCCAGCAGCTGCTCAAGGATTTCAGCAGCTGGCGGGAGAGCCGCTGAGCACCCGGGTCAGAAAGCTCAGGCGGTGCAGGCCGCTGGGGCCGAGACGACCCAGGGCCTCCCGGTGCAGAACCGTGCCGTAGCCCGCATGGCGCTCGAGTCCATAGCCGGGGAAGCGATGGGCCAGGCGTTCGATCAGGGCATCGCGGGCCTGCTTGGCCAGCACACTCGCGGCGGCAATCGCCAGGCAGCGGCGATCGCCCCGCACGAGGGTGCGCTGCCGCCCCGGCCAGAGGCGGAGCGGCAGCACCCCATCCACCACCACCAGCTCAGGGACCAGCGGCAGCCGCTGCAGGGCCCTGAGCATGGCCAGCTCCGTGGCCATCCGGATGCCGAGGCGGTCGATCTCCGCGGCGGACGCCTGGCCGAGGGCCCAGGCGCTGGCCTGGGCGGTGATCAGGGGCACCAGGCGCTGGCGCTGGCGCGGACGCAGGGCCTTGCTGTCGGTGAGACCGGCAGCCGCCAGGGGGGCCACCGACTGGGAGGGGAGCACCACAGCGGCGGCGAAGACAGGGCCGAAGAGAGATCCACGGCCCACCTCGTCGACACCGGCCAGGGCCCGCTGGGCCACTCAGACGGTGGCGGAAGAGCGGCGACGACGGCGGCGGGGCTCACCGCCGCCGCCGTCGTTCTCCTCGATGAGGATGGCCGCCGGTGGTGCCTCGATGGGAGCTTCGGCAACGGCGACCGCCTGGCCCTCATCCCGCAACCCACGGCGGCCACGGGGCTGGGAGCGGCCCACCCTGGTTGCATCGGGTGAGGACACCTGGGACACGGGAATCTGCAGCACCGAAGACTCGATCACCGTGGTCATGGGGGCGTCGGACTCACCGAACTGATCGGGCAAGGGGGTGATTTCCACCAGGGCCCCCTGGGCGTCGTCGTTCTGGAGGTTGCGGCTGGAGCTGCTGGCCTCCGGAATGGGGCGGGGCGAGGAGCCGGTGTCGGTGGAGGCCCCACCACGGCCACCCCGGCGGCGGCGGCGGGAGCCGGAGGCGGCCAGCTGCTGGCGGGCCGCCTCGAGCACGGCATCGCTGTCTTCGCCTGGGCGCACAACCCGCACCACCCGATTCTCGCCGCTGGGAGGAGGATCGAGCAGCAGGGCGGGGCTGAGCCCCATCCAGCCGTAGACCAGTTCCTGGTCGGGGTCCATCGGCACCGCCACCAGGTCGGGATCCTGACGTCGGCTGAAGCCGCCGCCGCCATCAGCGCCCGAACCCTGCCCAGGTTCCGCTGCAGCCACTGGTGCCGCGGCCGCCGGTTCGGCAGCGAGGGAGGCTGCCACGGCGGGCTCGCTGGCTTCGTTCGAGCCTCGAGCGCCGCGGCCACGGCCGCCGCGGCGGCGCCCCGTGGAGGGTTCACCTCCGTTGGGGCTGGGCACTTCAGCCCGGGCCGAGGCGGCCGAGCGCACCAGGCCGGTGACGGAGGCCAGCGGTTGCAGGGTGTCCTTGCCCGGCAGGACCGCCACATGGCCGAGGCCGCCACAGCTGGGACAGGCCCGACCGAACAGTTCATAGATGTTCTGGCCCTGGCGCTTGCGGGTCAGTTCCACCAGACCCAGCTCGGTGAGCTGGGCGATCTGGGGACGGGCCGCGTCGTCCTGAACCGACTGGGTGAAATGCTCCAGCAGCATCAATTGATCACGGCGCGACTCCATGTCGATGAAGTCGATGATCACCACGCCACCGATGTTGCGCAGCTTGAGTTGACGGGCAATCTCGGCGGCGGCTTCGCAGTTGGTCCAGAGCACGGTTTCGCGCGAACTGGCCGAGCGGGTGAAGGAGCCGGAGTTCACGTCAATCACCGTGAGCGCCTCGGTGGGCTCGATGATCACGTAACCGCCGGAGGGGAGGTCCACCCGAGGCTTGAGCGCGTCGCTGATGGCGGCGTTCACCCGGTACTGCTCGAGCACATCAGCGCCCTCACCGTGGTGCTCCACCTCCAGGTTGGCCTGATCGGCGCCGAGGAAGGCATTCACCCGGGCCACCGCAGCGGGGGTGTCCACCACCACCCGCCAGACCTCGGGGCTGTAGAGGTCGCGAAGGACCCTGTGGATGAAGTCCTCGTCGCGGTTGAGCAGCACCGGCGGCGTGGCGGTCTCGGCGGCCTCCTGAATCCCTTCCCACTGCCTGAGCAGGGTTTCGAGGTCGTCGATCAGCTGATCTTCGCTGACACCCTCGGCTTCGGTGCGCACCAGCAGGCCGGCGCCGGGGGGCTTGATCAGCACCCCGAGAGCCCGGAGACGGTTCCGTTCGTTCTCGCCGCTGATGCGCCTGGAGATGCTCACCCCCTGGCCATGGGGCTGGAGCACCAGGAAGCGGCCGGGCAGGGTGAGGTTGCCGGTGAGGCGAGGGCCCTTGGTGCCCGTGGGCTCCTTCATCACCTGGACGAGCACCTTCTGACGGGGCTCGAGCAGTTCGGTGATGCCGGCGGCGCCCTTTCTCAGGCGCAGGGGGCCGAGGTCGGTGACATGGATGAAGCCATTCTTCTCGCTTTCGCCGATGTTGACGAAGGCAGCATCAATCCCTGGGAGGACATTTTCAACACGGCCGAGATAGACGTCGCCAATCTGATAGCGACCCTGGGCTACGACCAGTTCATCAACACGTTCGTCGTTGAGCACCGCGGCGATCCGCAGCTGCTCCGCGATGACGATCTGCTGGGGCATGGAGGATAGGGGGTGGCTCTGTGGAGCCATGCCATGGATGGGAGTGAATCCCTGAAGCACGAACCCGCCGGCCAGAGCGCGCCGCAAAGCTGCTCGACTGCTGAACCAGCAGGACGTAGACGGAGGAGAAAAACCTTTTGAGGAGCATCCTCAGGAGGAACAACCTCCATTCGCGGCGATGCTGCCGAGCGGGGCCGGCCAAAGCGCGGAACAGTTCCTACGGAACCAGGTGCCGTAGGGCGACGTCTGCAGAATGGGAAACCACAGACGGTACTGCCGTCTTGGGGCGAATTTAGCACGGGTCAACCTGGGCCCCTGCAGCCGCTGGCCGCAGCCGCAGCCGGTCGCGGCTCACCCGTCCGAGGCGCAGGGGAATCCCCAACCGCTCCTGAAGCCAGAGGCAGACCTGCTCGGGGCGCACGCTCCGCCCCTGGGCATCGATGCGGGCCCCAAGGCCCACGCAGCAGGACTGATCCGACGCGGCCACCAGGGTGAGCGCCTCGAGCAGGGGCCGGCAGTCCCGCTGGCGGGGCCGTCCTTTCTTGTCGGTGTCGCGCCAGGGAAGCTCAGCCGCCGTGAGCAGGCTCTCCAGGGCAGGCCCCCAGCGCTCAGCGCCCGGGCCCGGGGCGCCGACGCCGGCTCCAACCAGCAGCTCCATCCTCCACTCGGCCCCCTCCAGCTCCTGGGACAGGCTCGGTGCGCGGACCGGCACCTCCTCCACCCCCGCGAGCAGCAGCCCCTCGGGGAGGGTGGCCTGCAACCGCTCCAGGGCGAAGGAAGGATCAATGCGGCCGCTGAACTCCAGGTCGAACCACTCCCCACTCGCTTCCACCCCCAGGGGCAGGGCCAGGGCGAACTGCAGGCGGGGCAGGGGATGAAAGCCACCGGTGAAGCTCACGGGCAGGCCGCTGCGGCGCAGGGCCCGCTCCATCAGCCGCACCAGATCGAGATGGCTGAGCAGGGCGAGGGAACCGGTTTTGCTGAAACCGAAACGCAGCCGCTGCAACCGTTCACTGGCCGGAGCGCGGGTGGGTCGCTGCACGGGGATCGGCGGCGCCTCCACCACCACGTTGTGGCCGAATTCCGGCCCGCAGACGCCGCAACTGCTGCAGCCCTCGAAGGAGCAATCGGGCACCACCACCGCGGCGAGGGCCCGCTGCAGGTCCTCCGCCAGCCAGGCCTTGTCGACGCCGGTGTCGATGTGATCCCAGGGGAGGGGCTGGGCGCAGAAGGCCGCCAGGTCGTCGGGCCCGAGGGATTCAGTGGTGCCCCAGTCGCCCATCTCCAGGGCCCGGTAGCGGCCAGCGAGCCCGGCCGCCTCGATGGCGCCGGTCCAGGCGGCATGGGTGGCCTCGATCGTCTCGAACCAGGCATCGAGGCCGGCCCCGGCGCGCCAGGCGGCTTCGATCACCGGCGCCAGGCGGCGGTCCCCGCGCCCCACGAAGTCCTCCATCGCCGAGAGGCGCGGATCGGTGAAATTCGTCTTGAGGCCCCTGAGGGTGCGCAGCTCCCGGCGCAGCAGCTCCTGGCGCCGCCGGAACTCCGCTGTGGACACGCTGTGCCACTGGAAGGGGGTGTGGGGCTTGGGGGTGAAGTTGCTGATCGTGAGATTCAGCTCCAGCCGGCCCAGATCACGGCACTGCTGCTGCAACGAGCGGCAGGTGTCGGCGATGCCCAGCACATCGGCATCGGTTTCCCCTGGCAGACCGATCATGAAATAGAGCTTGACCCGGCGGTACCCGCTCTCCATGGCCGTGCGGATGCCCCGCAGCAGCTCGGCGTCGGTGAGGCCCTTGTTGACGATGTCGCGCAGGCGCTGACTGCCGGCCTCCGGGGCGAAGGTGAGCCCGGCCTTGCGGGTGCCGCCGAGGATGTGGGCGATGTTGTCGTCGAAGCGGTCCACCCGCTGGCTGGGCAGGGTGAGGCTCACGTTCTGGTCGGCCAGACGGTTGCGCAGCTCCACCCCCACCGCCGGCAGGGCCAGGTAGTCGGAGCAGCTGAGCGAGAGCAGGGAGAAGTCGCTGTAGCCGGTGCGCTCCATCCCCGTTTCCACCGCTTCGATCACCGCCTCGGGCTCCACATCACGGGCCGGGCGGGTGAGCATGCCGGGCTGGCAGAAGCGGCAGCCACGGGTGCAGCCACGGCGGATCTCGATCGTGAGCCGGTCGTGGACGGTTTCGATGTGGGGCACCAGGCCCATGCCGTAGTGGGGCATCGGTGTGGCCACCCGACGCAGCACCCGCTGCGGCGCCTCGGGCACGAGCGGCACCAGGCTGATGCCATCGGGCCCCGGGCCATAGAGCGAAGGCACGTAGACCCCGGGGACCTGGGCCAGGTCCCGCAGCAGGGCGGAGCGGCTGAGGCCGGCCGCCTTGGCTTCCGCCACCACCAGACCGATCTCGGGCAGCAGCTCCTCGCCATCACCGAGGGCGATGAAATCGAAGAAGGCGGCGAAGGGCTCCGGGTTGCTGGTGGCGGTGGGGCCACCGGCGAAGATCAGCGGCGGAGCGGCGGGATCATCCAGGGGCAGGTCGCCCCGTTCAGCGGCATGGATCGGCACCCGCGCCAGATCCAGCATCTCGAGGATGTTGGTGGCCCCCAGCTCGTAGCTGAGGCTGAAGCCGAGGATGTCGAAGGCGGGCAGGGGCCGGCGGCTCTCCACCGCGAACAGGGCCTGCTGCCGCTCGCGCAGGCGTGCGGCCAGATCCTGCGCAGGGAGGTAGGCCCGGTCGCAGAGCTGGCCGGGAACGGCGTTGAGGATCGAATAGAGAATGATGTGGCCGAGGTTGCTGGCGCCCACCTCGTAGAGCTCGGGGTAGGTGAGGGCCCAGCGCACAGCGGCGGCTGGCCAGTCGCGGGGCTCGACGCCCAGCTCGTTGCCGAGGTAACGGCCCGGTTTGGCGATGGTCGGGTCCACCAGGCGATCGAAATCGATCGGTGCCCACTCGATCGGCTCGCTCGCAGGGGCGACGGTCACGGGGGGTGGCGGCTGGGTGCAGCCTTGATCGTATGGAGGCCAGAGACCACGCAGGCAAAGCCGGACTTCCCGACCCAAGCATTAACCATGCAATTCTGCGCTTAAGATGCAGAAATGCATGGTTATCTATTCAGGAATGCAACCGCGGGCCTGGCGAAGGCCCTGGCTCGGGCGCCAGCGGCCCTGCTGCTGGGGCCACGCCAGTGCGGGAAATCCACCCTGGCCAGAAAGCTTCTGGCGGAGCGCGGCGATGGCGTGCTGCTGGATCTCCAGGACCGCGGCGATCGGGCCAAGCTGGCGGAGCCGGAGCTGTTCCTCGAGGCCCACCGCAGCCAGCTGGTGTGTCTGGATGAAATCCAGCTACTGCCGGAGTTCTTCAGCCTGCTGCGCTCCGAGATCGACCGGGATCGCCGGCCCGGTCGCTTTCTGCTGCTGGGCTCGGCCTCCGGGCCCCTGCTGCGCCAGAGCCACGAAAGCCTGGCAGGACGCATCGCCCAGGTGGAACTCACTCCATTTCTGCTGCAGGAGGTGAGCGGCACCAGCAGCTGGCAGCAGCTGTGGCTGCGCGGTGGCTTCCCGGAGAGCCTGCTGGCCGCCACGGGAGAAGACAGCATCGACTGGCGTGAGGACTTCATCCACACCTTCCTGGGACGGGATATCGCCTCCCTCGAGCTGGGGCTGCCTCTGCCACTCATGGAGCGGCTGTGGCGCCTTCTTGCCCACAGCCAGGGCCAGACTCTCAATGCCAGCCGACTGTCTGGGCTGCTGGACCTACGCAGCGCCCGGCTGCAGCAGCTGCTGGCCGTGCTGGAGCAAACCTTCATGCTGCGGCGCCTGCCGCCGCTGGAAGCGAACCTGAGCAAGCGGCTGGTGCGCTCGCCCAAGCTGTATTTGCGCGATAGCGGCCTGCTGCACAACCTGCTCGGCATCGAGACCTACGACGACCTCCTGGCCCACCCCCAGGCCGGCGAGAGCTGGGAGGGCTTCGTGATCGAGCAGCTGATTGCTGCCCATCCACGCTGGCGCCCCCATTTCCTGCGCACCAGCAATGGGGCTGAACTGGATCTGGTGCTGGAGCGGGGCCAGCGCCGGCGGGTGTATGAAATCAAACTCTCAAAAGCCCCGAAGCTCTCACGCGGCTTCCATGAGCTGGTGCAACAGCTCCAGCCAGAGCGGGCGGAACTGATCGCGCCAGTGGATGGGAGCTATGCCGTGAAACCAGGCATCAGGGTGCGGTCGCCGCTGGAAGCCAGCCAGCCCACCACCGCTCCATAGGACAATCCGAACAGTCCCAGCAGCTCCGCGCGAGATGGTTCAGATCAACGGCAACTATCTCAAGCTCAAGGCGGGCTACCTGTTCCCGGAGATCGCCCGGCGGGTGAAGGCCTTCAGCGAGGCCAACCCTGAGGCCCCGATCATCCGCCTGGGCATCGGCGATGTGACCGAGCCGCTGCCGGAGGCCTGCCGCGAGGCGATGAAAACGGCCATCGATGCGATGGGAACCCCGGAAGGCTTCCACGGCTACGGCCCCGAGCAGGGCTACCTGTGGCTGCGCGAGGCGATCGCGACGCACGATTTCCAGGCCCGCGGCTGCGCCATCAGCGCTGAGGAGATCTTCGTCTCCGACGGCTCCAAGTGCGACAGCAGCAACATCCTCGACATCCTCGGGCCGGACAACCGGATCGCCGTGACCGACCCGGTGTATCCGGTGTATGTGGACAGCAACGTGATGGCGGGCCGCACCGGTGAGGCCGATGAGAGCGGCCAGTACGGCGGCCTCACCTATCTGCCGATCAACGCCGAGAACGGCTTCAGCGCCCAGATCCCCAGCGAGCCGGTGGATCTGATCTACCTCTGCTTTCCCAACAACCCCACCGGTGCGGTGGCCAGCAAGGAACAGCTGAAGGCCTGGGTGGACTACGCCCGCGCCAACGACGCCCTGATCCTGTTCGATGCGGCCTACGAGGCCTTCATCCAGGACCCCGACCTGCCCCACTCGATCTATGAGATCGAAGGGGCGCGGGAGTGCGCGATCGAATTCCGCTCGTTCTCCAAGAATGCCGGCTTCACCGGCACGCGCTGCGCCCTCACGGTGGTGCCCCGCGGCCTGATGGGCACAGCAGCAGGCGGGGAGAAGGCGGAACTCTGGGCCCTGTGGAACCGCCGCCAGAGCACCAAGTTCAATGGCGTGAGCTACATCGTTCAGCGCGGCGCCGAGGCGGGGTATTCAGCGGAGGGTCAGGCCCAGGTGCAGGCCCTGGTGGCCTTCTACATGGAGAATGCCGCGATCATCCGCCGGGAGCTCAGCGCTGCCGGCCTGCAGGTGTATGGCGGTGAGCAGGCCCCCTATGTGTGGCTGAAAGCCCCCGAGGGGATGGATTCCTGGGGCTTCTTCGACCACCTCCTGAACAAGGCCCATGTGGTGGGCACCCCGGGCAGCGGCTTCGGCGCCGCCGGCGAGGGCTACTTCCGCCTCTCGGCCTTCAACAGCCGGGCGAATGTGGACGAGGCAATGCGAAGGGTGCGGGCGGCGCTGGCGGGCTGAGCCGCTAACATTGTCCAGGACTACTGGACAAGTCATGGCGATCGAAACCACCTACAGCCAGGCGCGCGAGGGCCTTAAGGGGCTGATGGATCGAGCCGTTCAGGACCGGGAGGTGGTGCTGGTGCGGCGCCGCAAGGGTGGCGATGTGGCCTTGGTGGCCGCCGATGAGCTGGCCGGCCTGCTGGAAACCGCTCACCTTTTGCGCTCACCGGCCAACGCCGAGCGACTGCTCACGGCCCTGGGCCGGGCACGCAAGCAGGAACTGCCTCCGATTGCTCTGTGCGAACTGGAAGCAGGGCTGGAGGTCTGATGGCTGCCGACTGGCAGGCGGTGGTGCACCCTGAGTTTCTCGAGGATCTGCAGCACTGGGTGCGCCATGAACCCAGAACAGCCAGACGCCTGCTGGAGCTGATGCGTGCTGTTCTTCGCGATCCCTTCAGCGGCATCGGCAAACCCGAACCTCTCAAGTACCTGGGACCAGGAGTGTGGTCGCGGCGTATCACCCAGGAGCACCGCTGCGTGTATCTGGTGCACGACTCAAGGGTGGAGTTCCTGCAGGGGCGGTATCACTACTGATGTCACTACTGAGGCTCAACCAGCGCAGATCCCGCTGCAGCTCCTGGGCCATGCGGGAGCCCGAGGCCATCAGCTGGTCGAATTCGGCCGGGGTCAGCACCAGGGCGTCGCAGCTGAGCGGCAGCTGATCGAGGGGCCAGTGACGCAGGCGCTGATTCTGGGGACCGGCAGCGGTGGCATCGATCAGTACAAGATCGAGATCACTGCCCACACCGGCCGTGCCGCGGCCGTAACTGCCGAACACGCCCACCGCCTGCAGGGAAGGGCGGCAGGCTTGCAGCTCGCTCGCCCAGCGGCTCGCCTGAGCCAGCACCTGCTCAGGATCCGGCCAGCGCAGTACGGATTGCGTCAATGAGCGCACAGGCATGGAGATTCAGGCGGCCTCAGTCGTCCTCAAGCCATTCCAGGATGGCCTCGATCGGGGTGGCGAAGCGATAGGGCCAGCGGTGGGGCGGCGCAGAAGACTCCGCGGCGGCTTCCAGCGGCTCCAGGGCGTGCAGGAACTGGTGGGGCAGGGCCTGGCCCTCGAGCTGGGCGCGCAGGGTGCGCTCGGGGAAGGACAGCTGGGGGGCCGAGAGGATGCGCACCTGCTTCTCGGCGGTGAGGGGAGTGTCGCGGCCGAGGAACATCAGGGTGTGGAAGGCGGAGCCGATGGTGCCGGCGATGTGGCGGGCGTTGATGAGGTGGCGCAGCTGGGCGGAGGTGGACAGGGCTTCGGGGTGAAGGATCGTCCAGCCACGGCGCTCGAGGGCGGCCTCCAGGTCGGCTTCGGCCTCCACCCGGCGGTAGTGGGAGGGCAGGGAGGAGCGGGAGAGCCAGATCCGCTGCGGCAGGGAGGGATCGAGCCAGTTGGCGCTGTGCGGCGGCGGCAGGCCGGGGATGAGGGCACGCAGCACCTCGATCACATTGTCGAAGTGGGTGGGATCCACCAGATCCCCCTCGTGCATGGAGGGCACGGGCGACCAGAGCCTCTCCACCAGCAGCGGCGCGGCGAGATCGCTGCTGAACAGCAACTCGTGGTGCTGCTCCAGCGCTTCGCGCACCGGCTCGATCCCGTCGCGGGCGTAGGCGGGCACGATCACCGTGCGCACGCCGGTGCGGCGGTGGGCGCCGAGGAAGGCCCACAGCACGGCGGCCTCCTCGATCAGGAAGTGGCCCCAGTGAGCGCGGCCCCAGTAGGGCCAGGCAAGGTAGAGGGCCTCGGGGAGGAGCGGCAGAGCGGCGATCTGCGCCGGGGTGAGGTCGAGCCTGGGCGGGATCCGGGGCCGTGTGTGCACCAGGCGCGGCCCGTGGCGGTTGATGGTGTTGGCGATGGGGGCGCCGGTGCTGGCGCTGTAGGCGCAGGCAGCGCCGGGTGGGATCACGGCACAGCGATCGAGGTTGATGCAGCGCATCAGGCCGGCGGCAGCGACCGGGAAAGGCTCCAGAAGGGGGGAATGCCGCTGCTGGCCTCGGGCAGGGGGGGCACGGCGGAGGCGAGGGAGGACGACACGGCCACCATGGCGCCATTGGCCTGGGTCATGGCCTGCATGGCCTGGAGCCAGTGGCGCGGGGCGTGGGTGTCGCTGCCGGCGCCGGTGCCGTCGGGCAGATGGGCCTGGGCGTAGGCGAAGGCGGCGGCGAGGGAGCGGCCGTGGCTGTCGGTGAAGGCGAGCAGATCGCGGCCGAGGGCGGAGCAGAGCACCACCAGGTTGGCCCAGGCCTGCAGGTTGAACAGGTGCTCGTGGCGCAGGACGGAGGCGGGGGGGGCGGAGAGGGGCGAACCGTCGGCGCGGAACTGGCGGGCGAGCAGGCCGGGCAGGTTGTCGAGCACCTGGGCGGCCACGTTGCGGCGGCCGCGGAAGGCGGCAATCGCCAGCATCAGCTGGTGATACCAGGTGCAGGCGGGCGAGGTGCTGTGGTCGGTGAGGAAGGCGATGCTGTCGCCGGCAAGCCAGGCGAGGAAGGCATCGAACCACTCGTCGAGCTGCTGCAGTTCGGCGAGGGAGAAGCGGCCGCTGCCGCGCAGCAGGGTGATGGCGTCGAGCAGGGGGTAGAGATCGCGGAAGTCAATCGCCGCATCGAGCACGTTGCGGCTGGGGTCCACGGCGGAGAGACGGGCGTAGGCGCCGTCGGGGATCATTGCGGTGGCGGGATCGAGGAACCAGGTGCGCACCAGGCGGTGGGCGTGCTCGATCGAGTCGCGGTTGGCGTTGAGATGGCCGTCAAGGGCGAGGGCGCAGACGCTGTCGACCATCAGCTGCAGACGGGCCCGGTCGTAGCTCTGGGCCACGTCACCGCAGAGGGGGCCGTCCTGGCCGAGCAGGCCGGCGCGGCTGAGGGCGCTCTCGCTGCCGGCCAGCGTCTGCCAGTGGGGCACGGCGTTCACGTAGTGCCTGGGAGATGTGCCGGGCGGCACCGCCGGCTTGTCGGTGACGCTGGGCGGCGGCAGGGCACGGGCGTTGGCGGCGATGGCGGCCACACCGGCAAGGCCGGTGCTGCTGGCAGTGAGGGCGGTCCAGCAGCGGAGCTGCTGGTGCTCGAGGGCCTCGCCGATCAGCTGCATGTCGGTCTTGCGGGTGAGGCGGCGGATGCTCTCGAGCCGCAGGGCGCGGTTCTCCTCGGCGGAACCGGGGGAATCGCGGCAGACATCACCGGCGAGGCGGTAGGCCCAGCCCAGCTGCACGAGCCGGGCGCGGTCGGCGGCGGGGGTCACGTCGAGGGCTTCCCAGGGGCACACGCCATCCGGCGGATCGAGGGCGGGACCGGGGAGGCCGAGACGGCGCAGCAGGGCCTCCTCGGCCATGGCGCCTTCGCGAAGCTGGCCATCGAAGTGGTGGCGAGCGGCGCGGGAGAAGCCGAGCAGCGGCAGCTCGCGGGCGAGGGGCGGCTGCTCGGCGGCGACAAGAGCCTGGGGATCGCGGGGCAGGGGGGCAACGGGAATGGCCACGTAGGCCAGATCGGGAAGGGCGAGGGCGGGACGGATCACGGCCCAGGCCTCGGCGGTGAGCAGGCAGGCGCCATCCCAGGCGAACACCCACTCCGCCTCCTCCAGGCCCCTGCGCAGGGCATGGTTGCGGGCGCCGTTGCGGTGAATCAGGTGAAGGTTCTTGGCCCGGCCCACGTATTCCACAACGGCCGACTGGTCGGTGGCATCGAGGTGGAGGAACTGCCGGCCCCAGGGGTGATAGTCCTCCGGCACGGTGCCGATGTCGGTGAAGCAGGCGGCGTAGGCCTGGGGCTCGAAGGGCAGTTCCTCCCAGCGCTGGCGATGCTTCTCCAGCAGGGCCACGAGGGCATCACGGCTTTCACGGGACACGATGCGGTTGAGCAGCCAGCGCTTCTCAAGGCCGGGCAGGGGCGGCTCGTTCTCGAGGATGAACTGCAGCTGGGCTAGGGTGGCACCTTCCGGCTGCTGGGGAGGCCGATCGTTGCCGAGGATGCGCACCAGCAGGGCCCGGGGCTGTGCAGGCAATGGAGCGGCAGTCGCATCATCGGGGGAGAACGCCGGGGCCGTGAAGAAACGACGGATGGCGGAGCGCAGGCGACGCTGGGGCATGGAAAAGGATGGGTAAGCGGGGGGATCAAGCGGAGGAGAGGAGACGACCGCGATTGGTGTTCACCGCATCGTCCTTCTGCCGGGGCGCCTGCGAGGCGACTGAGGGGGCGGGGGCGGATCCCTGCGGAGCCGAACGCTCGGGTGCAGTGCCCTGCTGGCCCCTGGAGAGCAGGACGTAGTGCTCGAGCTTCTCCTGGGTCTGGTGGAGCTGTTCCAACAGCAGGTCCGACTCCTCGCGGGCCTCTTCCAGCTGGGCGCGGAGATCCTCCAGTTCCCTGGCGGTTGCTGGATCAGGGCTGGCCTGCTCGAGCTGCCGGCGCAGCTCTAAGGACTCCCGCGTGGCGATGGCAAGCCGCTCAAGGGCCCGATGCAGCTGCTGATGGGTGGCACCCAGCAGGTCGGCCAGAGGCTGCGGGGCATTGGGCAGAGCGTCGGCCACATCCTGGTCAAGCCGCTTGAGATCGGCGATGGCGTCGAGCGCGGCACGGCTGCAGTCGGTATCCGGCCGTAAACGGAGGCAGAGGAGAGTCGAGGCCACCTCCGGCGCAAGGGGCCGGTGCTCGAAGGGGATGCTCAGCCCATCCAGCAGCGACTGCCATGACTCGAGGAGGTGCTGAGGTGGCTCAACAGCTGACGATTGTAGGTGGTCACATAAGACAAGCAAGTCGAGAGACACCGCATGACCAGAGCAGGTCTCAAGAAGCATTGGCAACACGTCATCAGAGGAGGGGCCACCACTTTGCACGTCTGACGGGCTGACGACAGCCAGCAATCGGGTGGGAAAGCTGCTCAGATCAAGATTCAGGAATTCGAGTGATCTCAGCTCCTCAAGAGACTGGGTGAGGACTAAAATCCTTGGAACAGCGTGCGATCCGCCCAAATCAGCTGCTGTGGCCTGAAATGCAAGATCAGCGGCAGGTTCACAGCTGAAGCAGAGAATCGCATAGTAGGGCTCCCGGCGAACATGGTCTACAATTGCCAAGGCCTCGATGGGATCAAGCGTTCCATCACTAAGGGCATCAGGCAGAGCGGGCAGCAGATCATTCAACTGGCGAACAGCTTCAACCTGATTGCAGAGGACTAGCCGATTAGATGGCAGAAATTCGTCGATTCGACTCTGCAACTCTCGCAGTTGGCGGTCTTGCCGTCGAATAATATCGATCAGGTTCTCGAAGCCGGGCTCCTCGGGCATTCCCATTCAGGACTTCGCAAGCATTACCAAAGATTCTAGAGGCTTTTTGAAAGAGAAGCCAGCGACCTGGCTCGATATAGACCATGCGAAGAGGCCATGCAATTAACGACTTGGCGACCTTGCCTCAGAGATGTGTGCAATCAAGTGAGCCTGATCTCAGCCCATATTACGCCATTGCACTTTTAGATTAGCCCCATCAGCCTGTCTTGTCCAGGGGGCACTCGATGAAACTATCGCGGCGTAGCCCCAAGCAGATTTCCAACAGTCAACCCACTGCCGGTAGGGTGCACTAGCAATGCCAGACGGTCGCAGACGTGGCGACTGGGCATACGTGCGGCACGATCGGCGATTGCAAGCGGCTTCATGGATTTGATCTGAACCAAAAATACACGCCATCACCGAGGTTTAAGGTGTGTTAATTTTCGACAATGTAAGGACGGCCAAATTCAGGAACTTCCTGATGTTCTTTTGGCCTGGTGACTACAGCTTCTTCTGGCGCTCAGAAAATCTGGATCCCCAGACTTGCGATGCTGAATGGTCAACGCGCAATAGGCTGATGATCTCTAGTAAACCAGTATCGAATTGCCTGGCATTACAGATTGAGGCCAGTTTAGCTTTCTCTGAGGGCGCTGATTGCCAATCAATACTTGAATCACATCTCCCCAACAAAGCAGTGCACATCGTGCCATGGTGCGTTACTCCCTGCAAGGGCAGCGCGCTGGTAATCAGCCTCAATGTCTACGAGGATGGTGGCTTCAATTTCCTTGAAACCTCGCCACTCCCCTGGCAACTCTCTACCAAAGCAGCCACTATGATATCCAGTAAACTTAATTTGATGATAGCTGCCTTCAAGTGCTGGCTTGGGAGGGCGTTGGAGATGACCCTCACCTTGCCGCACGAGCTGAAAGCGATTGTATCCAATGCCATGAACAACGTTCAAGATTTCCAGGAGATCCCGATTGGCCTCAAAGGATAAATACCTAGGAAGAAGAGCTTTGTCGACGTGGAACAAGGTACCTAGCGCAGCTTTTTCAAACCCCTCAATATCCATCTTAAGATAATAGCTGGGCCCATAATGGTTAATAAAATGACTTAAAGGCATTGTCCTGACAGCTATCATTTCATATGCCGAGCGTGTAGCTTTGCTGCTCTTGTCGAAGGAGCTCCAATCATCCTTTAAGAAGTTTTTATAAAAGACAAGAGTCGCCTCTTGGCCTGATACGCCTACATTCTCAACGCAGAGCTGCCCAGTGGCTATCTCATGGGCAAAACGGTTCTTCAGCCTATCAGAAAGATATGGATCTGCCTCCACAGATACGACCTTAAAACCCTTCTTCATATAGAAGTCGGCATCATGGCCACTGTTCGCGCCAATGTCAAAGATAAGCTTCATCTTGACGGTCCTGGTTGCGTCGTTTCAATGTTAGAAAAAGACAGCCGCGTGTCAATATATGGAGGCTGTCGTACCGCCGCAAGCTGACATTTTGACGCAGCAAGATATTCCATTAAGCATCACGATCTTGACTGGATAGAGAACATGCTCTTGCTGGCAGGAAGCAGGTAGAGCACCTGCTGGCAAGGTGTCGCAGCGCCTGGAAGAGACTCCGTCGCACGAAAGCGCCTAGAATAATATAAACCCAATGATTCATGCGATGAGAATACAAATACAGTGCAGAGAAGATTGTCCAGAGAGGAGAAGGGCAAATAGTTGCACAATCAGATCTATGGTGTTTCAAGCGGTTAGCTGATCCAGGCGCTGTCTAAGGGACGCACAGCCCGGGAATCGTGATACACCAGCCAAAAGGGTAGTAATAGCATCTTCATCCAGGTTCTCATGATGGAAAGCATCTGCAAGGCACGTATATGCCTCAGGCGAATAGCCAGGATTAACTGCAAGCGCCTTTTGAATAGCGACAATCGCCAGATGATGCTGCCCGGCTGATGCGTATCTCAGCCCGTCCGAGATGAGAATATCAGCGGCATCACTTTGCATCAATGAGGCGGCCGATATTCTTGAATCAACTAGAATCAGGCCCCTTGCAGGCAGTGAATAATTCACGGGCTTAATTCCATAGCTAGAAAGACAAAACGCTATAAAGACATCTTCATAGAGATGCCCAAGTAATACATCGGGATATTTTGTAGTGTATTCGAAGAGGTATCGAAGACTTTTCTTAGACAGGTAGTACCCTTCTCCGCCCCCACACCACTCTACCTGAGGGGGTAGTGCGTATGGCCGATGAGAGATGTTTTCATCCGCGCACTTGCCAAAGTGCCAAGCGCGGCCTACTGTTGGACCGCATATTGTGCCCATAAAGTCACTAGGAGGATCATTAAAGAACTGTTGCATGACCTCACGGAACCGACTAATGCTTGTAATTGCGCAATCATCGTCCAGCTTCAAAACACCGGAAAAGTCGGTACAGACATGGAAAAAGCTAAATGCCTTGAGCACTTTCGTGGAGAGGGACTCGTAGTTGTCAGGACACTTCACATACAGGATATCACCCTCGGCGACCCACTCCCTGACCAAGAACGGATCGCCAATCACAAAACAGTAGGGTATGCCTAGAGATTTGTAGTAGCGCTCCCGAATATAGTCCGCTTTGTGAAGGTTTGCCCTGCAGGTGATGATCATCAACGCCGCGCCTGTCGTGGGACCCGAAAAGAGCTGATCGGGGACCTCCTTATACTCTTTCTGAAGGGCCTGCTTAATCTGAGGCAAAAAATAGTCGCTACTTGGATTTAGTGAAAGACCCGTCTCGAAGTAGGAGACTGCTGTCTCCATGGCCGAAATTTCACGGTAATACGCACCGATCAAGTAATTTGCACAAGAGAGTGTCCATGGGTGATCATGGAGACCATGAAAGGATTCAGCGGCTTTAAGAAGTATATTGGCCTTATCAGGCCTCTTATACCTTAAACAGTCGCGCAGGAAGCCTAGAAAGACAGCAGTCAAGATAATTGAGTCATGCTTAAATATGCGTTGATGACGAGAACATGATCGGCTATAGAAAGAGAAGACTGACTGCAGCAGTGCCCATGAACGATCAATGAAGCCCAAGCTGGAGAAGTGAGCAAGCTTTCTAAGTAGAACAGCGATAGGATGCCTTGAGAAAAATATGTTCTCATCACACAAGCCGTCCAAGAGCATCTCTACTTGCTCTATCTCTCCAGAACGAATGGCGGCGCTAAGAGCGTGAGCATAAGTATCAGTGGAAGGTGATAGCTCGTAAGTTTTAACAGCGTAAAAGAGCGAACCTTTGAGGTCTCGCGACTCCGAGTAAAGAACTCTTAAGCCAGTGCACAGATCGGTTTCACGTTGTAAATGCTGGCGAAGAAACGCCTCTGCTTCTTGCAGCCTGTCTAAGCGTAATAGGATGAGAGCACGCTTGATATATCCTTCTATGTAAGCTGGAAACAGCCGAATTAGCCTATCGCACGCGCATAGTGCGGCATCATAGTCTAGAGCCAGCTTGGCAACATCTACTAATCCAGCAAAACCGCTTGGGTTAGCTGGAAAAAGCTGACATATTGAAGCGTACGTATCACTTGATTCAGTAAGGAGTCCCATTTGCGCCTGAATTTGTGCCAGCCGTCGCAGGACAAAATGGTTGTCTGGAAAACGACTATGACATTCAAGCCAGCAATCAAGCGCGATATTCATGTTCTTCGCTTGTTCATGGACTTGTGCCAAGCCGCAGAAACCACTGGGACTAAATGAAAATGTCTCGATCAGATATTTAGATTTTGCCTCTGCCTCTGGCAGATTATGCCCTGCAAAAAGAACATTTAGAATACCGGAATGGGCATCAAGATAGTCACTGTTGAAACCAAGGGCAGCCTCATAGTTCTTAAGTGCAGACGCGTAATCTTCTAAGTATCGGTGCTCAAAGTCTGCAGTCTTGGACAGGTGCACAAAGGATCCCTTGGAGACACGCGCCAATCCCTCGTAGTAAGTAATAGCGCTAGTAAGATCACCTTGAACTATGCAGAAAACAGCCACGTCGTAGAGGAGCTCTGGTTTTGTAGGCCACCTCGAAAGCATCTCACTGTATTGTTGGCGGGCTGATTCGACTAAATTGACATCTCGGTATAGCTGTGCGAGGCCCCGACAAAGACCAAAGTTATTAGGAGCCAATGCCAGTCCAACTTGATAGGCAAGTATGGCATCCTGGATAGAGTCTTTACAAAAGCAGGCCCTAGCAATCTTTCCATAGAGCCAGGGCGAATTGGGCTTTAGTCTAAGGCACTCCCTATAGAGTTCAATCGCATCATCAAAAAGGCCTTGACGCTGCAAGATTTCAGCAAGTCTGATGCGAGTAGTTTCATCATTTTGATTGATCTGAAGCTCCTCTTTCAATCGATGAGCAGCCTGGAAAGACTGCTGAGAGTTCTGAGCCGCATTCGCAAAGCTTCTCAAGTCCACTCACCGTATAAGCAAAGAATTAATATGAAGATTTGGCGTAGGAGGCTGTGCTAGGGCCACGCATATTAGCCAAGAGCCATCTGCGTAGATATAGAGATGCCTGATTGGCTGATGGGTTGGTTTCCAGTATGCTCATGATAGTGGGGATAACCCATGGCATTGGGAATACCAATCCGGTTGGCAACAGTGCAATGACTAGAGAGTTTATATGAAGATTGATCGCGCTCTGGAAGTCTGCAACAGTGTGCCCTGACGCGCCTAGCAAAACTACTAGTCTTCAAAAGCATAAAGTCCTCAACTGGCAAGTCGCATGGAGTCTAGATAGTGTATCTCACCACATTGGGCGGCAGAGCAGCTCGAGGATCCGCTGCTGAGGCGAGCGCCAGCTTAAGGCCGAGTGCTACCTGAGGCGGCTATAGATCGACAGGTAACGTGGCCGCGAGTGGTTCCGTTCCTGTGAGTCCTGGAAGGCCATGGGGTAGGCCCGCTCTCGGCAGAGCGTCTGTATGAGCCTCTCTGAGTGCCGTTGGTCCTGGGCGTGTACGGCCTGGACAGGTTGTTCCTGATCCGAAGAGTGCGGTAGGCCTTGGCGCACGCCGCCGAGAGGTAGGAAGGCCCCCTTGTCGTTCGTCACCCGCCGGCAATCGATGTCCTGAGCATCGAACCAAGCGACGGCACGGGCCAGAAAGCCGCTCACGGTGGGCATCTGCTGGTCCGCCAGCACCTCCAGATTAGGCAGGCGCGTGGCGTCGTCCAAAGCGACGTGGACTTTTCATAGCCGACTCTGTAGGAGCGTCCCTTCTGGCAATCGCCTGTGATGCGGTGTCCGACTTTGCGGAAGCGGGCCAGGGACTTGATGTGGATGTGGATGAGGGCGCCGGGCCGGGCCGCGTCCCTTCGTGTGGTGTAAATCCCGAGGCCCGATTGCCCTGGTCTGAGGGTGAACAGGGGTGAATGACGGGCTGTCATTCGCGAGACGCATTTGCACCTCGTTGTTTCACGATGAATCCAGACGATTGACTTGTCAAGTCTTTCGTCTGGATTGCCGATCGGTTGTGGGCTATGCCTGCAATCTTGATCGTGACGTCCGCTGTGCCGGCCCCGGGGCGGTGATCGCCGCCGCTGCGCCCTGTGGGGGCGCTACGGCGCGATCACCTGGGGCCTGAGCTCAGGCCGCTGCTTCCTGGAGGGAAGGCTGAGCAGGCAGCTCCTCCAGCGAGGGGATCGCGGCCATGCTCTCGGCCGAGAACATGCGCCGGCCCTCGAGCTGCCAGTGCTCGTCCTGCTCCAGCAGCACCGCCCCCACCAGGCGCGTGATCGAGGCGTCGTTCGGGAAGATGCCAACCACCCGAGTGCGGCGTTTGACCTCCTCATTGACGCGCTCGAGCAGGTTGGTACTCCAGACCTTCTTCCAGTGCTGCTGCGGGAAGTGGCGGAACGCCAGCACGTCCTCCTTGGCCTGAGCCATCAGCTCGGCGGCCCTGGGGAAACGCTCGGCCAGTGAGGCGGCCAGGTCATCCCAGCGCTCCACCAGGCCAACGGCGTCCTCCTGGCTGAACACCGAGCGCAGGGCCGCCGTGACCATCCCCTGGTGGGCTTTGGGAACCCGCTGCAGCAGGTTTCTGACGAAATGGACCCTGCAGCGCTGCCAGCAGCAGCCCTGCAGCATCCGCCGGATCGCCTTGGTCAGGCCCACATGGGCGTCACTGATCACCAGCTTGACCCCAGTGAGGCCTCGCTCTTTGAGAGAGGAGATGAACGCGCTCCAGAAGCTCTCGGTTTCGCTGTCACCCACCTGCAGGCCGAGCAGTTCACGGCGGCCGTCGGCATTGACGCCCATTGCGATCACAGCAGCCCTGGAGCAGACCTGCAGGGCCCGGCCCAGCCGGCCGTGGAGGTAGGGGTGGCATCGAGATAGACGTAGGCGTAGCCGGACTCCTGGAGCGGCCGGTTCAGAAAGGCCTGCACCTGCTGGTCGATCTCCTGGCAGATGCGGCTCACCTGGGATTTGGAGATACCGCTCTGGACGCCCAGGGCCGCCACCAGGGTGTCCACTTTGCGGGTGGAGATGCCGCCGATGTAGGCCTCCATCACCACGCCATAGAGGGCCTGATCGACGCGGCGGCGGGGCTCGAGGATCGAGGGAAGGAAGCCACCGGTGCGCAGTTTGGGGATCAGCAGGTCGATGTCTCCGGCCTGGGTGGCCAGGGTGCGCGGCCGGTAGCCGTTGCGGTAGCCGAGCCGGTCCTCGCTGCGCTCATGGCGCTCCGCGCCGAGCACGGCAGCGACCTCCAGCTCGATCAGCTGCTGCAGGCCGTGGCGCACCAGCTCGGGGATCAGCTCACCGGCACTGCTGCCATCCAGTAGCGGCGCCAGCTCAGTTGAGGCACGATTGGAATTGGGCATGGTTCGTCTGGTTGAGGTAGTGCTCAAACCAGGGTCACGGGCCTGCCCAGCCCTTGCAACGCCAGCGGCTGAGCCGGGTCGCTGTGGTGCGCGCTCAACCCCGGCTACGCCGGGGTTGAGGTCCCCAGGGATTTACACCAACACAGGGGACGCAAGCCCGGGCCGCTGCCACTTGTAGCTCTACACCGGTGGGCTTGGCTCCAGTTTCCGGAAGCGTCAAGGCCGAGCGGCAAGGGTGCGAGCAATAGTGGAGAAGGGGGCGGGAGGAGACGGGCGATGTGGGGCAGGTGCAGGCAGTGGCAACGCAGATCCACCGTGCACTGCAGTTGCTGCGTGCGGATCGAGCGTTCGTCGTTGGCGGCGCCGAATGCTTCGTCGATCCGCCAGGCCGCGGGCCCGACTGCACTGCAGAGGGACAGCCATTTGTAGGCGCGGCGCAGGCTGATGCCCCGTGTCAATCAGGTTGAACGCCGCGACAATCTGGTTGAGCGGTTTTGAGACGGACCTGAGACACCGTCATTTCTTGCATATCGACTGTACGGCAGTGGTTTTGCCGATGCGGACTGTTTGACGTGAGACGACAATCCGGTCACGGTCGCAGACCAGCCATTTTCGCCTTGATCATTTCTCAGGCTCCGAATCCTTTGGCTGCAGTCGATCTGGTCCCCTGACGTTCATCGTGACCATCGTTGTCGCCCCGCCGTGCCGCGCGACCGCACGGGCCGGCGGACATTAAGGTCCGCCGGTAGCGGGAGCCCCTCCAGCGGGATGGCTGCTCCGACCCTCCTCTGGCCGGTTGCTAGGCCAGAGAGCCGTCCATCGCGGCCAGCCTTGCCTTGGCCTGCCGCTGCCGATAGCTCTCACCGCCGATCTCCACGATTCGGCAGTGGTGCACCAGCCGGTCCACCGCCGCCACGGTCATGGAACTGCTGGGGAAGATGTCGTCCCAGTCCCGGAATGGCTGGTTGGAGGTGATCAGCAGCGAGCGGCGCTCGTAGCGATGGCAGATCAGCTCGAACAGCACGCTGCTCTCCAGTTCGCTGCGGCGGACGTAGCTGATGTCGTCAATCACCAGCAGGCCGTAGCGATCGAGCTTCTGCAGCATTGCCGGCAGCTCGTAGACCGCCTTGGCCTTCTGCAGCAGCTGCACCAGGGCCGTCGCGGCAAAGAAGCGGCAGGGCTGGGCCATGGCGATCAGCGCCATCGTGATCCCACCCGCCAGGTGCGTTTTGCCAACGCCGCTGGGGCCAAAGATCAGCAGGTTTTCACCCCGCAGCAGCCAGTCAGGGCTCAGGCTCAGGGCCTGCAGCTCCTGCCATTTCTCCGGTGCCAGCCCATGGTGGTCGTAGTCCGTCAGGCTTTTCTGCCACGGCAGGTGGGCCTCGCGCAGCAGGCGTTCACGGCGGGCGATCTGCCGCTGGTCGCTCTCCAGCTCGCACAGGGCGTAGAGGAACTGGGGATGGCTCCAGCCCTGTGCCTCAGCCTGCGCGGCAAGACTCTGCCAGTGGCTGCGGAATCGTGCCAGCTTGAGCTGCCGCAGCAGGATCGGCAGTGTTGCTTCCACCGCGGCCGGCCGCGGTACGGACAAGGAAGAGGTCATAGGAGGCCAGGGTGTGTTGAGGAATCTCTTGCCGCCTCGGGCAGTGACGTGGCGGCAGGCGGAAGTGTTGTTGCAGGGCCGATAGAGACAGCGTCTGGCGCTCCAGCCCCTGCTCCAGAAAGGTGAGCTCCCGCTCCTGCGGGGCCAGCCGGCAGGCGACATGGAGGGCTTCCACCATCAGCCGAGCGGCGCCATCGCGATCCCCTCCAGCCAGCAGACACTGCCAGCAGTCCCACCAGCGCTGCCCCGGAAACAGCTCCCGCTGGTAGCGGCAGTGCAGCAGGGCCCTGGGCTTGGCCCGCAGCCCATCGATCAGGTGATTCAGATCGATGCACCAGGCCCGCGGGCCGTGGCTGCCGCTGCCGTAGACCCGCCGCAGCTGACACACCCACGTGGAGCCCAGGTGGACGATCAGCCGGTCGTGGTGCAGTTTCACGCTCACCTGCTGGCCGATCAGGGACGGCGGCACCGAATAGACCACCTGCCGCACCTCGATCGTGCTGGTGCGCCGCACCCGCACCAGCAGAAGCTCGTAGTCAGCAAAGCGGAAGGCCGGCAAAGGCTCCAGGTGCTCCAGCTCCTGCTCGTGGCGCCGCAGCCGGGAGCGGTTGAGGCCCTCGAACACCCCCGCCACCAGTTCGCCGTACTCGGTGGGGTCGTCGAAATCAAGGCTGCCGCGTAGCAACAACTGCTGCTCCAGCCGCCGTTTGGCATGGCCATGGGGACCTTCCACGACACCGTTTTCGTGGGGGCAGCCCAGGTTGTTGCGGCTGGCCACCAGGCCGTAGTGAGCGCAAAGGGCTCGGTAGCGGGCGGTGATGTCGGCGGCGTAACTGCCGTCGCGATTGCGGCTGGCGGCCGAGAGCCGATCCGTACGCAGTTCCCGCGGCACACCACCACAGGCCGCCATGGCGTTCTGCAGGCCCTCCGAGAGAGCCACGAAACTCTCGCCGCCTTGGATCACCTGGCCCCACGACCAGCCGCTCCAGGCCAGCCGGTAATGAAACAACAGGTGGGGAAAGGGTTCCCCCCGCACCGTGATCGCCACCCGCTTGACCCTGGTGAAGTCACAGAACGCCAGCTCCCCGGGCTGATACTCCAGCGGGAACATCACGTCCGGAGCAGGACCATTCAGGGCCTTCCACTGGCGCACCCGTCGCTGCAGCGTGCGCAGATGCGGCGCCCAGTCCTGATCAGGCTTCCGCTCCTGGAGATGCTCCAGCAGGGTGGTGGGTGTCAGGGCTGGATGGCGCTCCAGTAAGGGCATCAGCAACGCCTCCCACACCGTCTCGAGGGGATCGGGTCGGCGACGGCCACGCGGTGACGCTGCCCTGGGTTGGAGATCGCCACGCTCGATCCGGCGGCCACTGCTCACCGAGATGCCCGCCGCTGCGGCAGCCGCCTGCTGGCGACGGCCTGTTCGTCGTTTGCTCATGTACAGCGCAATCTGTTGGCTGGTCAGAGGGGCAGGCATCGTCGGGGACCTGCGCAAGGCACCCGGTTCTGCAGCTCCCCTCAGCGGCGGTCAACGAGACGCCCGAGACCGCTCAACCTGATTGTCGTCGGACAGGCTGAGGCGGGGTCAGCAGCGAGGTCCACCAGGGGAAGACCTGATCAAGGTGCTGGCGGACCAAGCACAGGCGTCGCGCTAGGTGTGTAGTCCCACCACGTTGTTCAGCTGACGATTGGGTGTGAGGTCGCCAGGGTCGGGGTGTCACCGCCCATCCCAAGACCTCACACCCCATGCATAGCCACCCCAATGCCCGACTGACGCCGATCA
>NZ_VNWP01000013.1 GCF_014224355.1 Synechococcus sp. BSA11S
AGCTTGAACCATTACCTATGTAGTTCTCAGGATTCACCTGAGAGCGATCAGAATCTTTCCTGGTGTTCATGGCACTGTGGACCCACTCCGACCCATCTCGAACTCGGATGTGAAACGCAGTAGCGGCGAAGATAGTTGGAGGGTAGCTTCCTGCAAAAATAGCTCAATGCCAGGATAAAAACATTTGATTGCTCAAAAAAGCCGCCCTAGGGCGGCTTTTTTTGTGTCTTGGATTCCGATGATGCCCCTGTGGAAGGGGCGGGTAGCAGCAAGAAACAGGAGGCTCGAATGGTTGTTTGCGTCAGATCGTTTAGGCTGGCTGGATGACAGCTGCTGACACCTTGTGGATCCTTCGGAGTTCGATCAACAAGTTGATCGTGCCACGAAACGGTTGAGGCGATTCGTTCAGAGGCTCTGGTGGTCGTGCCGACTCTGGGATCATTTTGACTGTGTCGATCTGAGTGCGGCTTTTGCTTACCATACTCTTCAATCTTTCTTCCCCATTCTGCTGATTATTCTTTCTTTGGCGAGTTGGATTCTTGGCCGTGATGATGGTTTGACAGGTCAGATTCTCGATCTAACTTCTCAAGTATTGCCTGGCTCAGCTCAGAAGATTGTTCGAACCACGCTGGAGCAGCTCTACAGGCAGCGGGGCGGTGCTGGTGCTCTCGGTCTGGCCGTGTTGTTGATCACGGCGAGCAATGCCTACCTGAGCCTGCAGCGTGGGACTGATCATCTATGGTCCATCCGCTTTAAGCGGCACCAGCAGGGCAAGGATGCAGTGGTGGAGAGGCCTCTGTTTCAGAATGTGCTACAGGCGCTCAGGCGCTTTCTGATCTTGCGCCTCAAGGCCACGATGTTCCTGCTGGCAGTGGGCGCCCTCTTTGTGATAGATCAACTCACGGTCAACCTGCGCTTCACAGGGTTTCAGACTTGGCGAGGATTGACAGCTGCGCCTGTTGACTGGGCTTCCCAGTACCTTTTCCCCGTCTCGCCGCTTGCTGATTTCTTTGTCTCATTGTTTGTGGCTTCCTTGGTCTCTCTTGGGCTGCTGCGCCTCTTGCCATCCTGGCGAATCAGCTGGCAGCTTCTGTTGCCCGGTTCCTTCCTGGTGGGAGCTGCTTACACTTTGCTGAACTTTGCTGTTGGCCGAAGCATTGTTTCGCTTGGGGCGAGATTTCAAGCCTATGGATTCATCGGTGGGGTGCTTGTCCTGACGCTTTGGGTCTGGTTGTTGGGATTGATCTATTATTTTGGGGTAGCTTACAGCGTTGTGTTGAGCACCCCTGGGGCCCCAACAGCCGAGTGGTTTGAACTTCGCTCCGGCCTCGAGCGGGATCAACCGAGCCGCCGTGATCTTCCCTCCGACGAACGCTGATCCTCCTTCGGCTTCGGGGATCCGCACCGTCCTTCGGTAGGAAAATTGGCGGATGTGCGCGACGATCAGTCAAGCTGAGCAGATGGATGTGGCCAAATCAAGCTTGACGCTGCGCCCCCTACCAACAGCCGTGGTGCTGCTGTGTGCCGGCATTGGCGCCTGTGTACTGGGTGCCTTCTTCACCTTGACCCTGGTTCCTGTCCTGGTGATGGTGGGCTTCGTCGCCACCTTCCTTGTGGCGGCACTGGCATGTGCCTGGGCTGGGGTGGAGGCCCTCGCCGCTCTTGAGCGCTGGCTGGAGCGTGATTCCCGCTTCCAGCGCTGATGTCCCGTCAGCTGCCTTGGTTCTGGATCCTGCTTGCTCTCCTGGTGCTGGCCGCTCCCACTCCCCTGGGGCGTCTCCTTCTCGATCTGCTCGGAGGCCTCACCCTGGCGGTTCTCCTGCTCCCTCTGCTTCTGGCTGGCGCAGGGGCTGTGGCCTTTCAGATCCTCAGGCGACGGGTTCGCACCTGCACCGTCTGCGGTCTGACCAGCCTGGCGACCAGCCAATGCCCGGGGTGTGGCGCTCCCCTGTCAGAGAACAACGGTGCTGAGTCAAATCCTTTTGTCCAGAATGATCCTTTGGTCGAGCGACCGCCTTCGGATCTTGCCAGCTTCTTGCGGCGGTCTGGCGGCGGCAGACAATCTGAACCACTCAGCAATGCCAATCTCGACGTCAGCGATGTCACCATCGATGTTGAATCTCACGACGTCGATGCCCACTGAGTGCTGAGTTGAACTGCAATCAGTCCGCTTTTTGAGCTGGGTCAGCCTTTTTTTGCTAATCGGTCTTTTTGTGCTATTCGGTTAGGGGGGGTGAGCTTGTTCATCGACCTCAACCAATCACCTGATCGCTCAAGGCTGCGTGGATGCTCCACGGCTGATCTCCAGCAGGCGGCGTTCCCTCAGAAACAGAAAGAATGGCGCAGCGAAGGCGAAGGCGATCGTCACGCTGCCAAGCAGCACGATCCAAAGTCCTCGCATCTTCAGCCGGCGGGCCTCCACGATGATCCAGATCGTGATGGCCGATGCCCCGATCAGCAGATCCCTGGACAGAGAACGCGCTGCCGGATTGACGTTGGCCAATTCGATGAACTGCGTCAGATCGAACGCTTGGCCGTATTCACGGATGTAGTCGGCGTTGGCCAACCAGGGGAAAACAGCTCCGCCCACGGCCAGGGCCAGATAAAGCCACTGCAACCAGGGGGACGGCACCAGGGGAGTTGTGATCCCTGTGTTGCTTGTTTCGCCGGCTGGGTTGCTGGCAGGGGTCATGGTTGGGCCTCCAGGGCCTTGAGATCGAGTTCTTCCACCTGCTGCTGCACCTGAAGGAGCACCTGCTCGCAGCGATCGGCATAGGCCACCGCTCGCTTGTAAAGGCCTGCCATGGCTTCCACCTCCAGATCCTCCGACTGCAGCGCTGCCAGCGTGAGTTCAAGCGCTGTGCGGCTCTGGGCAAAACTCATCTGCCGGGTCTCTTCCAGCCAGGCTGCGTCGTCAGCTGTCGATCCGCCCGGTGCCGGGGCGACATCCTCGGAGGTCTGGGTGATGGGTTGACGCTTGCGGGTGCTCATGGGGCTGGGGGCTCATGGCGGCGCTCGGTGACGCGGGCTGCGGCCGCTCCATCCAACCACTGCACCACCAGCATCTGGTCGACGTCCACCTGCTGGATCGAGCGCAGGAGTTCGCCGGATTCAGCACGCACCAGGCAAAACCCCCGCTTCAGCAGCTGCTTGGGAGAGAGGGCATCCAGCAGCTGACGCCGCTGCAGCAGCAGGGCCAGCTGCCGTTGCAACAGGGCATGGGGCTGGAGCTGCTGCAGGCGCTGGCCCAGCAGGGCCAACCGTTGCTGCTCCCGATCCAGCTTCCAGCGAAGGATCTGATGCAGTTGCTGCTGGCGTTGCCGCAGCTCCTGGCGGAGTGTGCGCTGGTCAGGCAGCAGGGCCACGATGGCCGCAGTTGGTGTGGCCGCACGATAATCAGCCACGAGGTCAGCGATCGTGGTGTCGTCTTCGTGGCCGAGTCCGGTGACCACCGGTAGAGGCAGGGCCGCCAGGGTCAGGGCCAGCTCCTCACTGTCGAACACAGCCAGATCCTCGCGGTTGCCGCCGCCTCGGGCCAGGACCACCGCTTCAATGCCAAGCCGTTCAGCCGCCTGCCCCACCGCGTTGAGAGCCGCGCAGATGGTGTTCACAGCAGCGCCCTGGACAGGAATCGGAACCACAAGAATCTTGGTGGCGGGCCAGCGTTCAGCAGCCGTACGCAGCATGTCGGCCAGGGCGGAGCTGGGGCTGCTGGTGAGCAGCGCGATCACAGCTGGGCAATCCGGCAGGGGCTGTTTACGGGAGGGCTCGAACAGGCCCGTACCCTCGAGCTGCTCCCTGACTCGCTCGAACTGGCGCAGAACGCTGCTGAGGCTGGGGCGGATGTCGAGGGCCTGCACGCAGAGGCTGGCGCGTGCGCCCCAGAAGTTGAGCTTTCCGACAACGATGACTCCGTCGCCATCGGCTGGAGTGAAGCTCAGGCGAGGCCGTTGCGAGGCCCACACCACGGCGGAAATCGAGGCAGCCTCATCGACAAGGGTCATCCAGAGGTGGCCTTTCTTGAGCTGTGGCCGCGCGACCGTGGCCTCCAGGAGAAAACGGGGGGCGAAGCCGCGCTCCAGCAATGTGCCTATCGAGCGATTCAGGTCGCTGACGCTGTAGCGGGGGAGAGCCTGGCCGGTCCCGTCTGCCGCCGGATCGCTGATCCTGGTCGAATCCAAGCGCGTCAATGCTGTAGTCGCCCGTAGCAGTATCCCCAGTAGAGACTGATCGCGGAGGCCGCGAGAAAGAGGACTCGTCCGATCGGGTGGTCGAAGCGAGTCAGGCCCGCTGCGCAGACCAACAGAGCTGTGCTCAGCAGACGGGATCCGTCACGCCGATTCTTGACGAAGAATGGAGCCAAGGGCGCGAACCCCCAAAGACACCGACAAGTCTGGCTGACTGCTCAGGCTGACTGTCCCCCTATGAAAAACCCACCGCCTCCGGCTGAAGGAGACGATGGGTTGCTGGAATGGAGCTCGGCTTGCTCAACCCAGACCGATCTGGGAGAGGATGCCCTGCCCGGTGAGCAGTTCGGTGGCCAGACCGATGACGAAACCGAGCATGGCGAGGCGGCCGTTCCAGGTTTCTGCGAAGTTGACGAAACCGAAGCGGGGTTGGGTGGCGTCAGACATGGATGGATCCATTGGGCTCATGAACTGTAACGAATCTTGGAGCTGTCTTGACGAAGGGGTGCTGGGGATTGGCTTGTACGGATTGCCGACTGCGGCCCTGGCGTTCCAGTGGCGGGCGTTGACCAGCGGCTCCATCACAGGCTGAGTCACGGGCCTGTGGGCGGGTGCCTCAGGCTGCGCATCAGGGTGCGGTTGGTGGCGGCGGTGGCCACCGCCTGGGCTGGATCCTCGGGCCAGGGATGTTTCGGGTAGCGCCCACGCAGTTCCCGGCGCACCTGGGCATAGCTTCCCTGCCAGAACCCACCGAGGTCCTGAGTGATCTGCACCGGGCGGCCTGCAGGGGAGAGCAAGTGCAGGCTCACGGGCAGCTCGCCATCGATGACCCGGGGACCGTCGCTGATCCCGAACAGTTCCTGCAGCTTCACCGCCAGGACAGGCTCGCCACTGGCGTAGTCCACGCGGGCTGGGCGGCCGGTGGGAAGGGTGACATGCGTGGGAAGCAAGTGCTCCAGTTCCTGGCGACGCTCCCAGCTCAGGCCGCTCCAGAGCCCTTCCCTGAGGTCCAGCTGGCGGAGATCATCCAGGGAGCGCAGGCCCAGCAGCTGATCCCCCAGCCACACCTCCAGCTGCCGCTCCAGCGCTGCATCGCGGCGATCGGGCCAGGGCAGGCCCCGGCGGACGTGGATCAGGCTGAGACGATGCTGCAAGGCTCTGGTGTCGCGGCTCCAGGGAAGGACCCCCAGGCCCAGCGAGCGGATGCCTTCCAGCAGCGCCGCCTGCACGGCGTGCTCGGGTGGGCTGTCCCAGGGGCGGCGCTCCAGGACCAGAGCTCCCAGCCGCCGCTCGATCACCGCCCGCACCCGCCGCTCGGCAGGCTCCCAGCTCACCAGCGACCGCACCTCCCCCTGCTCTTCCTGAAGCACCTCCAGGCTCTGGCGCCCCAGTGGGATGGCCTGAAGGATGCGCACATCGCTACCGCTGCTGTCCGCCGTGGCCACCGCCAGCACCGCTTGGCCGGCCAGGGGATCCTGCCGGGGCAGCTGGGCCCCGCGGCCACTGCGCATCAGATAGCGTCCATCTCCTTCCGGGCGTGCCAAGGCAACCCGCTCGGGATAGGCGCAGCTCAGCAGCCATGCTGCCGCCTCACGCTCCGTCAGCGACTGGTCTGCGGCCGCGGCTTCAATCCTGCGGGGAGCAGCTGAGTGGGGGTGGCCCCCGAGGTGCTGCCCAAGCTGCCTGCAGAGCTGTCTCATCGCTTCTCGCCTGGGGTCTCGTCTGGGTTGGCGCAACCAATCGAGGCGTGCCATCAGATCACTGCCCACCTCCTGGCCTGCCAGGGGATCCCGCTCGCTCAGGAGGGCCGCCAGCTCGCAGGCCAGCGAGGCCAAGCCAAGGCGCTGACCCTCCAGCAGCATGTGGGCCAGGCGGGGATGAACCCCCAGCCGGGCCATGGCCCGGCCATGGTTGGTAAGCACCCCCTTCCGGTCAACACCGCCCAGTTGCGTGAGCAGCTCCATCCCCTGGCGCAGGGCCGCCTGGGGGGGCGGATCCAGCCATGGCAACGCTTCACCGAGACCGGCCCCCCAGCGGGCGAGTTGCAGCACCAGGGGCAGGGGGTCGGCCTCCAGCAGCTCGGGAGGGTCATGGGCCGCACGACGATGCTGCTCCGCCTCCGACCAGAGCCGGACGCAGCAGCCGGGCCCCAGGCGACCAGCTCGGCCCTGGCGCTGCTCGGCACTGGCCCGGCTGGCGGGCAGCGTGACCAGGCTGTCCATGCCTGTGCGCGGATCGAAGCGGCTGCGCCGGCTCAGGCCGCTGTCGACCACCAGGCGAACCCCCTCGATCGTGAGGGAACTCTCAGCGATGGTGGTGGCCAGCACCACCTTGCCGTCTGGATGCCGCCCGGCCGCGATGGCGCGACCCTGAGCCGCCAGCGACAGGCCACCGTGCAAGGGATGGATTTCTGTGCAAGCTCCCCAGCCGGTGGCCTCGATCGCCCGCTGGACCTGCTGGATCTCCCGTTGGCCCGGCAGGAACACCAGGGCCGTTCCGGGCTCGGCTGGCTGCTGCAGCCAGTGGCTCTCCAGCGCTCGCACCACCTGGGAGCCGAGGTGTTCCCGCTCCCGTGGCGGTTGGTAGTGCAGGTCCACCGGATGGCTGCGTCCCTCGCTGCTGAGTACCACCGCCTCGGGCAGTTGCTGGCTCAGGGGCTGGAGGTTGAGGGTGGCTGACATCACCACCAGACGCAACCGCGGGTTGAGCAGAGGGCGGGCCTCCCGCAGCAGGGTCAGAGCCAGATCGGCTTCGGAGCCGCGCTCGTGGAATTCATCGAAGATCACCGCAGCCACCCCGGAGAGGCCGGGATCGTCCTGGAGGCGGCGCAGAAACAGGCCATCGGTGAGAACCTCCAGGCGGGTGGCCCGGGAGCAGCGCTGCTCAAACCTCACCCGGTAGCCGACCTGCGCGCCCACCGGTTCTCCAAGCGCTTCGGCCAGTCGTGTGGCGGCGGCTTTGGCGGCCAGCCGACGCGGCTCCAGCATCAGGATGGTTTCGGCGCCGCCTTCCTGGACGCCCAGGTGCTGCAGCAGGGCCAGAGGGACGCGTGTGGTTTTGCCGGCCCCGGGTGGGGCCTGAAGAAGAAGGGTGCCGCCTGGGGGCAGACGGAGCAGGATCTCCGGCAGGAGGGGATCGATCGGCAAGGCTTCCCCGAGGTGGCTGGAAGGGAAGCCCATGGATGTCAGCGGGGGGTGTTGGGCCCCGCAGGCGAAAGCGGCTGCAGCGGCTGACGACCGCTCAACCCAGAAGCCGCAGGGCGAGAGCCAGCAGGGCGGTGCTGAGCAATCCCAGGGAAGCCAGCAAGCGCACGAGCGGCCCGACGGACAGGCCCAGAGATGACATGAAGAAAATCTGAAGAAGTGGATCCCACTGTTTTAACGCCCCCTGCAGGGGTGGACGGTGTTGATGGCCACGTTTCGTAGCCTCACGTTGGAATGACCACGGAGGCGAGGAACGATCGATCAGCGCACGTGTCGCGCCCCGTCCACCGGGTGGTACGCCTCTCCGGTTGTCTCCTCGTAGACGATGGCCGGAAGACCCGTTTCGAACATGGTCTGCAGGGCTTCCTTGAGGTAGGGATTCCAGCCGCCGGTGCTCACCTTGCCGTGTCGCACGGTCCAGTCCCAGGTGCCCTGCAGATCTCGGGGGATGCGGCCTTCCCGATCGCGTCGGGCCACCAGATCCTGGGATTCCACGAGCCCCACGAGGATGGGATCCTTTCCGTAAGCGGGAGTCAGGCTCAGCTCCAGACGTATGGGGTCGTCCTTGATCAGGTGGAGACGGAAGCGGGGTGGCAGCTTCAGGCCGCGAAGCACTGCAGCCACGATGCGTGTTTTCTGATCCAATTCTCGGCCTCCGCCAGAACTCGGGTTCACCCCCCCGGTTGTACCAGCCCGACCGGTCGCCCCAAGCCATGCAGGGTCGGGATCAGTCTGATTCGGTTGGGAGCCTGGGGGGATCGTTGTCGCTTCCGAACCTCACGGTGAGCAGATCCTCAGAGGTGATCCGCCCATCCGCATCCAGCAGTTCCGGGTGGATCGTGAGCCGGCCGGTGCGATCAGCCTGAGGGCCGATGTCGTCGGGGGGGGGGGAGGCCCCAGGGTTGGACGCTGGGATTCGTGGATCGCTTGGGCGAGGAATGGCCGAGAAGCCCCGGGCCATCACCTTGAAGGCCTGCCAGATCAGCACCAGCATGCAGGCGCCGTAGAGGATCGGAAAGATCTGAGAGATCAGCGGTGCCATTGGCGGCTCGGAGGTGCTGGGGAAACCCCGCTCACGCCCCCATCATTGCCTGGATGTGGCTCCCTGGGCGACCTTCCAGGCCCAGAGACTGCTGCAGGCGGCGCCGAAGGCGAGAAAAACCAGCAGGACGGAACTTGTATCCATGAATTTTTACAAATCTTCGTTAAGTCTAGGGCCTAAGCCGCCGCCCTGGGTTACTCGTCCTCTGAGCACTTCGTCACACCTTGGCGGGTGACCGGCCTTCCGCCAGGCCCGCCACCGCCGTTACGGTCCGATAAGCCCGTGTGATGCCCTGACGTGACGACCATGACTTCCGTCTGGCGGCGGTCTCTGAACTCTGTTCTGCCCCTGAGCCTGCTGCTGACTGCCCCGCTGCTGCCGGTTACCCCTCTGCTCGCCCAGTCCCGCCCTTCGGCGGCTGGGGCGTCTCTCTCCCGCCAGTCGTTCGTGGCCGACGCGGTCCGCCGCTCCGGCCCGGCCGTGGTCACGATCGACACCGAGCGCACGGTGATTCGGCCCGGAAGCGGCGGACTACCCCCGGGAATGATGCTCGATCCCTTCTTCCGCCGCTTCTTTCCCCAGGCCCGGCCACCCAGTCAGCGCACGGAGCGGGGTCAGGGCAGCGGGGTGATCTTTCAATCGGATGGGTTGATCCTCACCAATGCCCATGTGGTCGAGAAAACCGACCGTGTCTTTGTCGGTCTCAAGGACGGACGGCGCACCGAGGGCAAGGTGATCGGCCTCGACACCCTCACCGATCTGGCCCTGGTGAGGCTGGTGGAGCCGGGACCATGGCCGGTGGCCCCGCTGGGCGATTCCGATGCTGTCCAGGTGGGGGACTGGGCCATCGCGGTGGGTAACCCCTTCGGTCTCGACAACACGGTGACCATGGGCATCGTCAGCAATCTCAACCGCAACGTGGCCAAGCTCGGCATCACCGACAAGCGCCTGGATCTGATTCAGACCGATGCCGCGATCAATCCCGGCAATTCCGGTGGCCCCCTCCTCAATGCCGATGGCGAAGTGGTTGGGATCAACACCCTGGTGCGCTCAGGTCCCGGAGCGGGCCTTGGGTTCGCCATCCCGATCAACAGGGCCAGGGACATCGCCAAGCAACTTCTGGCCACGGGACGGGTCAGTCACCCCATGATCGGCGTGGGGCTCGACAACCTCCCGCCGGAGATGAAGCGCACGTTGCAGCAAGGAGCCCTTGTGCGGTCGGTGATGCCTGGTGGCCCCGCCTCCAGGGCGGGTCTGCGCACTGGCGACGTGATCGTTGCAGCCTCAGGAAAGCCGGTGGCAGGTCCGACTCAGATGGTTCAGGCCGTTGAGGCCAATGGGGTGGGACGGCCGATGTCGATCAGGGTGTTGCGAGCGGGCACTCCGGTTCAACTCGAGGTGGTGCCCACGGGGATGCAGACCGGTCGTCTCCCCTGAAGGTGATCGGAGCGGGGAGAGCAGGATCGGGGAGCTCCCGGACGACTGCTGCTCCCCTCAATCCTCCGGGCTGAACAGGGGGTCAGAGCACATCCATCGAGCCGTTGGTCTTTGGCGGGGTGGGGAGATCACGGGATGAGCCTGCTCCGGATTTGCCCAGCCCCCCGAACTGGCTGGGGGTTCCCAGTTGCTGGCGCATGATCCATTCAGTGGCCGCTTTCTGGGTGTGCCAGGCCTGCAGCAGCTGCTTGGCCAGAGCACGCAATGATTGGGGATCCCCGGTGGAATCGATCATTCGGGTCATGCGCTCCAGCTCAAATTGCTGGCCGAGGCTGAGGGCGAGCGGTTCGGACATACGAGGCATCGCGACGGGGCAGTGAAGCCGCGCCAATGCTACGAAGTGTTTCGAGTGCTCGCGTAGCGACCGGTACAGAGTTACCGATTCTCTGTCAGGGTCTGCCCATCCTGCCGGGGCGGCTGGTGCCTGGAGAGGCTCAGTGGTGTTCCCGGAGTGTCTCCACGCAACGGGTGATGCACTCGCCGTCATCGAGCGAGCAGGTGGTGATGCACTCGAAGTAGCTCTCCACCGAATCGCCTCCGTCGTCTGCGGCGAGGGTGGAGCCGTTGGCGATCATGGCCACGCCTGTGGAGGTCGGGAACGATCCGGCTCCGCTGTGCTTGGAGGGGGGATGGCTGTAGGAATGGGTCATGCGCCGGACCTGGTGAATGGGGATAAGGTCAGGATATGGAGATCATTCAGCAGGGTCCAGAAGAATGAGTCTTCTTGCCTACTGAAAGATGAAGTTGTCTGTGCTTAGTTGAGAAATTCCGCAGATCGGCTTCGCCAGGCCGGTCTGCGTTTTCAGGCTTCGCCGTCGCCTCGGGCGCGGCGTGCCCGGCTCTTCTCTTTCTGCTTCCTCCGATTGGCCTCCTGGCGGGCCTTGGTGGCCTGCGAGTCCCGAGCCAGGCGTTCGGCTTCGGCCTCTTCTTCTTTCTTCTCCAGGTAATAGGCGTAGTCGCCCCTGTACAGCACCAGTTCCCCGTCGCGCAACTCCACGATGCGGTTGGCCACCTGGGAGATGAAGAAGCGGTCGTGGGAGACGATCAGGGCGGCCCCTTCGTAGGCCTTCAGGGCCGATTCCAGCATCTGCTTGGCGGGGATGTCGAGGTGGTTGGTCGGTTCATCCAGCACCAGCAGGTTGCAGGGGGTCAGCAGCATCAGGGCCAGGGCCAACCGGGCTTTTTCGCCGCCGCTGAGCTGGCCCACCTCCTTGAACACGTCCTCGTTGCTGAAGCCGAAGTTGCCCAGGAGGGAGCGAACCTGAGTCTGGGTCCAGTCGGGGACGGCCTCGAAGAGGGTGTCGACCACGCTGCGATTCAGATCGAGGGCTTCGGCCTGGTTCTGCTCGAAATAGCCCGCCACCACGTTGTGTTCCCCCAGCCGCGCCCTGCCCCCGTCACTGGCTTCCAGCCCCATCACCAGGCGCAGCAAGGTGGATTTACCGGCCCCATTCGGACCGACGAAGGCCAGGCGATCACCCCGCTCCACCTCCAGTTCGGCGCCGAGAAAAAGGATCTTGTCGCCATAGCTGTGGGTGAGGTCCTCGATCACGGCCACCTGGCGTCCGGAGCGGGGAGCCGGCGGGAACTGGAAGCGGGGCCCGGAGATCCCCTCAAGCGGGGCCTCGATCCGCTCCACCTTCTCCAGCAGTTTCTCGCGGCTCTTGGCCTGGGTGCTGCGGGTGGCACTGGCCCGGAAGCGGTCGATGTAGGCCTGCTGGCTGGCCAGTTCCTTCTGCTGCCGTTCGAAGGCGGCCTGGCTGGCTTCCCGTTCCAGGGCCTTCTGCTCGAGATGCTGGCTGTAGTTGCCCAGGTAGGTGCGGGACACCCCCCGCTCCGTCTCGACGATCAGGTTGCAGACCCGATCGAGGAAAGCCCGGTCGTGGCTGACCACCACCAGCGGAACCTCCTGCTTGAGCAGGTACCCCTCAAGCCACTGGATCGTCTCCACGTCGAGATGGTTGGTGGGCTCATCCAGCAGAAGCAGATCCGGCTCCTGAAGAAGGATCTTGCCCAGGGCGATGCGCATCTGCCAGCCGCCTGAATAAGCCCCCACCGGCTCCTCGGCCCCCTCCGGGGTGAAGCCGAGGGTGGGAAGAAGTTTGTCGATGCGGGCGTCGAGCTCATACCCATGCAGGGCTTCGAAGCGGCTCTGCAGCCGGCCCAGTTCATGGATCAGTTCATCGAGGTGTGCCGGATCGGTGGCCGCCTGATCACTGGCCATCTCCTCTTCCACCCGGTGCTGGCGGATCAGCACCTCGGCCGCTTCGCCGAAGGCCTGGAACAGCTCCTCGCGCACGCTGCGACTGAGATCGACCTCAAACTCCTGCCGCAGGTAGACGATGCGCGGATTCCCCTGGCGGACCACCTGGCCCGCACTGGGTTCCTCCAGGCCGGCGATCAGCCGCAGCTGGGTGGATTTCCCCGCGCCGTTGACCCCCACCAGACCGACCCGATCTCCCCCCTTCACCTCCCAGGTGACATCGCGCAGCACCTCGCCGGTGGGATAGATCTTCGAGACACGTTCCAGACGAAGCACGGGTTGGGCGGATCGGCAGTGAAACGTCATCATCTCCGCTCGGACCGGCCAATGGCCCGGAACCGGCCCTGATCGGCTGCGGGCCAGACTGACGGCCATCCCCCAGGGACCGCCTGCGATGGTGAAACGTCTGGAGCAGCTGGCGGCGCTCGTGGTGGCCGCCGGACTGGCGATCGTGAGCTACTGGCTGTTCTTCAGCTGGGCCCAGGGGGGGCGTGAGCTGCGCCAGGCCCCCCGCCAGAGTCAGCCCGCTCCCGCTGAGCCGTCGCCCCCTGGGGGACGGAAACTGCTCTGACAGAGGAGATGACGGAGGAGATGACGGAGGAGATGACGGAGGAGGGTGCCCGCTGGCCTGGGCTCAGAGCCCGCCACGGGCTTTGATCAGCCACTGCTTGCTGTCCGGATCGTCGAGGGAGGCCAGATGCTGCCGAACTGAGGCTTCGGTGACGGGGAGATCAAGCTGGGTTCCCATGGCGATGATGCGCTCGAGCGTGCCTTTGGGATCCTGCAAGGCCTGGCGGAACAGCGCCTGGGTCAGGGCCTCATCCCCCCGGATCCGCTCGTAGAGCGCGGCGGTGTTGGCGGCGAGGGCGGGTTCAGGGGGATGCTCGGTCATGGTCAGGGGCCTGCTCGCGTCCTGAGCGGTCTGAACGGCACCCTATGGCGGGCCTCCGCTGGGTGGCCAGCATTTGTTGGCTGTTGTTGGATCGAAGGCGGAAGCGCTCTCTCACCACGACCGGCGTCGGGTCATGGTGCTGGTGTAGCCCCAGAGATGGCTGAGGGCGTTCAGGGGCAGATAGAAGAAGGGCCTGAGGATCAGCTCGATCAGTGCACCCTGCACTGAAACCTCCCCACGGCCGAAGCCCAGCCGGTAGAGGCGCGTCGAGAGCCCCGTGAGCAGCAGCCCCACCAGCCCCGAGACCAGGGCCAGCAGGCCGAGGGCCTCGAATCCGGCGGGAGGGTCAGCCAGCAGCGCCAGACCGGCGAGAAACCAGGCGAGGGGGTAGAGGAAGTTGGCCACGCTGAAGGTGTTGTGGGCGAGGTACAGCAACCCCAGCCGTCCATAGCGGCGGTTTCCCACCATCGAGCGGTAGCGAATCAGGGTTTCAAGGAATCCACCGGCCCAGCGCCGCCGCTGGCGCAGGAACACCCCCACGCGGCCCGGGGCTTCGGTGCGCACCGCCAGGGCCGGCTGGACCCTGACCCTGCAGGGCTCTCCCTGGTCGCGGCGGTGGCGCTGCAGGCGGTACATGATTTCGTAGTCCTCGGCCCAGCTGGAGGGATCGAAACCACCGATCTCCACCAGAGTCGTGCGGCGGAAGGCTGAGCAGGCCCCGGAGATGATCAGGCTGGCCCCCAGCTGGCTCCAGGCAAGGCGCCAGAGGTGGTTGCGGGCGTATTCGTAGCGCTGGAAGCCGGCGAAGAGGCGGCCCTGTGGAGTGGCGGGGCAGCGTGGCAGCAGCGTGCCGCTCACCGCGTCCAGGTCGGGTTCCCGGGCGAAGCTGTTCCCCAGGGCCGCCAGGGCTCCGGGCAGCAGCTCAGTGTCGGCATCGAGGATCAGCACCACCTCGGCTGCGCTGAGGGCCACCCCCTGGTTGATCGAA
Source organism: Synechococcus sp. BSA11S (assembly GCF_014224355.1). Classification (GTDB taxonomy): domain Bacteria; phylum Cyanobacteriota; class Cyanobacteriia; order PCC-6307; family Cyanobiaceae; genus Regnicoccus_A. Next base: position 14,073 of record NZ_VNWP01000013.1, read on the forward strand.
TCCCCTTTGCCGCGGTGCTCCTTGGCCAGCAGCCAGACACTGGGATGGCGCCGCGAACGGTGGAGTCGCCCCTCTCCCTCAAGGTCGAACCGTTGGGCGAGGCTCACCAGGGTGTCATCGGTGGAGCCGTCGTCGCAGACGATCACCTGCTGGGGCTGGGGAACCTGGTTCAGCACGCTCGCCAGGGTGGCGGGCAGGGAGGCGGCTTCGTTCCAGGCCGGGATGATCACGGCGATCGCCGGAGCTGCGCGGGCAGGTGGCTCGGGCGCCACCTCCGGGATGGCTCTGTGCTGGAGCCAGGCCTGTCGGGCCAGCACAAGGATGAACAGCGCCTGGAGGGTGTCGTAGATCACCACGGCCAGCGACAGCACCAGGAAGGCCCCCAGCTGCCCCATCAGACCGGCCGCGAGCATGCCTGCCGGGATCAGCCAGGAGATGGAGAGCAGGGCGAGAAAGAGCACCGCCGGCCGGCCTGGGCGGGTGGCCCCTCGTTCTTGTCTTGGCATGCTGCCGCTGAACGGGAGGCCTGGTGAGGCAAAGCCGGGATCAAGGCTAGAGGAGCCTTCAGGCGGCCTGGGGCGGCTCCACCGATTCTCCTGGTTCGCCGCCGCTGGGAGCTCTCTCCAGACTGCGGGCCTCCAGGCAGAGCTGTTGGCGCAGCTGGGCGTAGTTGGCGGCCAGGGGCTGGCGGCCCTCCTGGAGGGCGGTGAACTCGGCGCGCTGCAGCACGTGATGCAGGTGGGTGAGCAGGTAGGTGCTGATCACCGCGGAAACCTGCACCTCGCTGGAGCTGGCCCCTCGGGTCGGGGCCTGGCGTGGGGAGGTTTGACGCTCCTTGGTGCGACGGGGCTTGGGAGGCTGTCCCGCCGCTGACGTGACCGCGCTGTTGGGCATGGCTCGTGCTCGGAGCGCTTTGATCTTAGTGCCGGATACTATCCGATCGGATCTCTGTACACTGGTGTGTAACACGTGGGATCCCTGCCGCTGTGGCCACTCGCCAGACCTCCACGAGCGGCCGCCCCAAGTCCCCCCGCATCCAGGTGGTTCTGCCTGAAGAGCTCTGCGACCGCCTGACTGCAGCGGCAGAAGCTGAGTCGCGAACGGTCAGCAACATGGCCAAAGTGCTGATCCAGCGCGGGCTCGACAGCCTCGAGCAGGTGGTGGCGCCCCTCCCCCCTGTGATGGGCGAGCGCTCCAGCCCTGCCGGCAGGCCCACCGAGCGCTTCCGGCAGGAGCTGGAGCGCCGCGAGCGCAACCAGCCCCGCCGCTTGCGGGGGCTGCCGCGCCGGCTGCGCCTGCCACGGTCCAGCTCCTGAGATCCCCTCTGAGCGATCAGAGGGTGGGATCGGCCCGGACCCCCAGCACCGCCGCCCGTCGGGCGCCGGTGACCGAGGGCAGGGAGCCGGCATGACCGTGGCGGTGCCACCAGGCCAGCAGGGCGAAGCCCAGGGCCTCGCGGGCGGCTTCATCGAGGCCCAGGTCTGAAAGCGGGCGCAACCAGAGCCCCCGGCAGCGCCGCCTGAGCTGCTCGATCAGCATCCTGTTGCGGGCTCCTCCTCCAGCCACCACCAGCTCCAGTGGCCGCGGCCCATGGCGGAGATCCGCCGCCACCACCGCCGCGCTGAAGGCGGTGAGAGTGGCCAGGGCATCCTCGGGCTTCAGGGGAGCTCCAGCCTCTGCCGCCTGGTTCTCCAGTGCCAGCAGCCGCCGCTCCAGATCCGGCAGACCGAAATCCTCCCGACCGGTGGATTTCGGGGGCGGGAGCTGGAAGTAGGACTCCTGCAGCCAGGACTGGATCAGCTCCTCCTGCACGACACCGCGGCTGGCCCAGGCCCCGTTCTCGTCGTAGCTGAGAGTTCCCTGGCTGAAGCGACTCACCGCCAGATCGATCAGGGTGTTGGCGGGGCCGCAGTCCCAGCCGCGCACCGGCTGCTGGCGTTCCGGTCCCCCGGCAGGAGGCAGCAGCGTGAGGTTGGCGATGCCCCCGAGGTTGAGCACCGCCCGCCAACCCCCGATCGGAGGCAGCAGGGCCGCATCGGCCGCCGGCACCAGTGGGGCGCCATGGCCGCCCAGGGCCAGGTCGTGGGCACGCAGGTCGAACACCACCGGCCTCTCCAGCAGCTGGGCCAGCAGCGGACCCTGCAGCAGCTGCCAGCTGCTGCCGCGCCGATCCCCCGTCGGGGCCCGGTGCCAGATGGTCTGGCCATGGCAGCCCACCAGTTCGGCCCGGCCCTCCGGATCACAGCGGCGGGCACAGTCGGCCTGAGTTTCGCTCACGGCTTCGGCCAGATCCAGCAGGCTGGCTGCCGTCAGGGGCTGGCCCTGACCGGCCGCGATCAGCCGATCGCGCAGATCCCTGGGGTAAGGGCAGAAGCAGTGGTGAAGCAGGCGCCAGCGGGGACGCCTCAGGGGAGGCTGAAAACTGGCCAGCACCGCATCCACGCCATCGGCGCTGGTGCCGCTCATCAGACCCAGCACCAGGCTGGGCTGCCCTGGGGCCATCACAGCTGCGGCAAGCCTTCGAGGGCCTGGACGGTTCCCATCACCACCAGCAGATCCCCTTCGCTGAGAACGTGGGAGGCCGGGGGGTTCACTGAAAGCCTGTTCTCCGGGCCCGCGGCCAGAACGCTCACCTCATAGTTCTTGCGCAGGTTCAGATCGCGCAGGGAACGGCCGATGAAAGCCTGGGGCACCTTGATCTCCTCGATGCTGTTGCGGTCGTCGAGTCTGAGCCGCTCCAGCAGGTTGGGCCTCACCAGTTGCCGGGCCAGCTGCTCCCCCTGCATGCGCGAGGGAAACACCACCTTGTCGGCCCCCACCCGGCGCAGCATCTTCTCGTGCAGGTCGTTGGTGGCTCGGGCGATCACCTGCGTCACCTTGCTGCCTTCGCTGTCCTTGACGATCAAGGTGGCCGTGATGCTGGCGGCGATGGGTTCGCTGATGCCCACGACCACGGTGCTGAGATCAAGAACGCCCGCCTCCCTCAGGGCCTCCTCATCCGTGCAGTCGAGGGCGCGTGCCTCGATGGCCGGATCCACCTGACGCAGGGCGTCGATGGCTCGCTGTTCCTTGTCGATCGCCAGCACCTCGGCCCCGCAGCGCACCAGCTCCTTGCAGACGGCTGTGCCGAAACGACCGACCCCGATCACCGCGAAACTCCCCGGCGCGGCCGTTCCGGCTCCCTGCCAGCGCCACCAGTTGGTCATCGAGTTTCATCAGCGTGCGGCGCCATTCTGTGACCAGCCCCCATCGGGCGCCGCCGGAAGGGCCGTGGCCCCTCCGGCGGGCTCGACACTCACTTGTTGGGCTGAGGAGTCATGCGCAGGTACGGCTTGATCTCGGTGACACCCTTGGGGAATTTGGTGCGCGCGTCCTCTGTGGCGATCGAAGGAACCACCACGCAGTCCTCACCGTCCTTCCAGTTCACCGGCGTGGCCACCTGGTGGTAGTCGGTGAGTTGCAGGGAGTCGATCACCCGCAGGATCTCTGTGAAGTTGCGGCCGGTGCTGGCCGGGTAGGTGATCTGCAGACGCAGCTTCTTGTTGGGATCGATGATGAAGACCGAGCGCACCGTCAGGTTGTTGAGGGCGTTCGGATGAATCATTCCGTAGAGGTCACTGACCGTCTTGTCGGAATCCGCCAGGATCGGGTAGTCGACGACGGTGCACTGGGTCTCGTTGATGTCGGAGATCCAGCCCTTGTGACTTTCGGCGGAATCCACGCTCAGGGCGATGGTCTTGACGTTGCGCTTCTCCCACTCGGGCCTCAGTCGGGCGACCTCGCCGAGTTCGGTGGTGCAAACCGGGGTGTAATCGGCAGGATGGGAGAAGAGGACGACCCAGCTGTCGCCGGCGAAGTCGTAGAGATTGATGGGTCCCAGCTGGGACTCCTGGGTGAAATCGGGAACGGTGTCACCGAGTTGAAGCGTCATGGGGAAAACGTCTGGTGCGAGGGAGAGGTGTGGATCATGGTGTGAAAGGGCGCCGTTCCGCCGCCGTAACCATGACCGGAGTCCAGGTTAGGCACCCGCCTGCCTAGATTCCGAACTGGCCGCAGATCAGCCAGGGGACCAGCAGGGTCATGGTGAGGGTCAGGGGCATGCCGTAGCGGGCCACATCGAGGAAGCGATAGCGACCTGGCCCGAAGACCATCAGGTTGGTCTGGTAGCCCACCGGGCTGAGGAAGCTCTGGCTGGCCCCGAACAGCACGGCGTAGATGAAACCCATCGGCTCCTGGCCCAGCCCCTGAGCCAGCTGGGCGGCGATCGGGATCAGCAGGACCACCGTGGCGGCATTGCTCATCACCTCGGTGAGCAGGCTGGTGAACAGGAACACCACGGCCAGCGCCCAGAACACGGGCCACCCTCTCAACAGCAGGAGCATCGCCTGGGCGATGGCCGCCGCCAGTCCGGTTTTCTCCATGGCCACGCTGAAACTGGCCAGGGAGCCCAGCAGCAGGATCACGTCCAGGCGGATCGAGCGCTGCAGATCCCCCGGCCTCAGGCAGCCGCTGGCCACCATCGCCACGGTCCCCAGCAGCACCGACGCCACCAGCGGCATCACTTGCAGGGTGGGGAGCAGGATGGCCAGCAAGGCGATCACCAGGGCGATCCCCTTGCGGCCGGCGTAGGGCAGGTCCTTCTCCAGCTGCTCCAGCACCACCAGGTCGTTGCTGGCCTGAAGGCCCCGGATCGCGTCACGGGGAGCCTGAAGCAGGAGCACGTCGCCATCGCGCAAGACCACCCGACCCAGGCGTTCGCGCAGCACCGCGTTGCCTCGCCGCAGGGCGAGCACGGTGGCGTTGTAGCGCTGGCGGAAGCGCAGATCCCGCAGGGTTTCCCCGGGCAAGGTGGATCCCGAGGGCAGCAGCACCTCCACGGTGAGCTGGCTGGCAGGATCAACCGCCTCCAGGTCCCCGTCTTCGAGCTTCGCCGGCGCCAGGCTGACCGTGCGTTCCTGCTGCAGTCGCAGCAGATCTTCACGGCTGCAGCGGAGCAGCAAGCGGTCGCCTTCAGCCAGGGACAGGTCCGCCAGGGGCGGCAGGAATCGCTCCTTGCCGCGGTGCAGCTCCAGCACGTCGAGGTCGAACCGCCGTTGCAGGCGGCTGTCGTGCAGCGAGCGGCCCAGCAACTCCGAGCGCCTGGGAATCAGCACCTCGGTGAGGTAACCGCTGCGGGCCATCCCTCCCATCAGGTCGTTGTCGTCGACCCCCCGGTTGGGGAGGAGGCGATCAGCGAGGAGCACCATCATCGTTCCCCCCACCAGCCACACCCCCAGTCCGATGCCGGTGAAGCTGAACAGGTCGAACTCTCCGTAGCCGAGCTTGTTGCTGACCTCACTGGCCAGCAGGTTCACGGAGCTGCCCAGCAACGTGAGCGTGCCCCCCAGCACGGTGGCGAAGGAGAGCGGCAGCAGCACCTTCGAGGGAGCGATCCGGTGACGGTGGCACCAGCCCTCGATCACAGGCAGCAGGGTGGCCACGATCGGGGTGTTGGGGATGAAGCCCGAGACAGGGCCCACCACCGCCACCATCAGGGTGATCATTCGCCCGGGGCTGCGCACCGCATTCGAGCCGATCAGGGCCCGCAGGCGATCCATGGCGCCGGAGCGGAACAGACCGGCGGAGAGGGCGAACAGGCCCATCAGGGTCACCAGGGCCGTGCTGCCGAAGCCCTGCACGGCTTCGGCGGGTTCGAGCACCCCGCTGGCCATCAGCAGGCCCGCCGCCAGCAGGCCGGTGAGCTCTGGGGCGAGCCAGCCGGTGATGAACAGCCCCACCGCCAGGGTCAGCACCAGCAGGGTGATCAGAGCCTGGGGCTGGAGGGCGACCAGGAGCAGTGCCTCCATGGACGCATTTCCTATGTGGATTGCGGCCAATTTTGCAGGATCTCGCGCAGGTGCTGCAACCCGAGGCCCCCCGTTGCGGAAACGAACACCGAATCCGCGTCCAGAGCCCGGGCCTCCTCCAGGGCGGAGGCGGGGCAGCGATCGATCTGGTTGGCCACCAGCCGCCTGGGCACGTGACTGCCGAGGGAATCGAGGATGGTGTGGACGGTCCTGAGCTGCGTGGCCCAGGCCGGGTCGGCCAGATCCACAACGATCAGCAGCCCGTCGGACTCGAGGGTTTCTTCCAGGGTGGAGCGGAAGGCTTCCACCAGCGGCGGCGGCAATTCCCTGATGAATCCCACCGTGTCGGTGAGCAGAAGGCGCTGCACCGTTCCGCCGGCATCGGGCAGCTCCAGCCGGCGGGTGGTGGGATCCAGGGTGGCGAACAGCTTGTTCTCCGCCAGCACCTCCTCTCCGGCCAAGGGCCTGGTCAGGGCATTGAGCAGGGAGCTCTTGCCCGCATTGGTGTATCCCACCAGCGCCAGCCGTTTCAGGCCAGTCCGGCCTCCGCGCAAACGAGCCCGGTGCTCCCCCAGGCACTCCACGTCGCGCTGCAATCGCTCGATCCGGCGGGCAATGGCGCGGCGGTCTTTCTCCAGCTGGGTTTCTCCCGGCCCCCGGGTGCCGATGCCGCCGCCCTGGCGGGAGAGACTCAGGCCGCGTCCGCTCAGCCGGGGCAGGCGATAGCGCAGCTGGGCCAGTTCCACCTGAAGGCGCCCGGCGCTGCTGGCGGCCCGCTGGGCAAAAATATCGAGGATCAGCTCGCTGCGATCACTCACCGGCAGGTCCAGCAGGCGCTCCAGGTTGCGCGCCTGCACCGGTGTCAGCTCCCGGTCGGTCACCACCAGGCTGGCCTCGAGTCGCCTGGCCTCCAGGGCCGCTTCACGCAGCTTGCCTTCGCCCCAGAGCGTCTGGGGGGCAGCCTGCTGGCGCTTCTGGCGCACCACCCCCACAGGAAGGCCACCTGCGCTCCGCACCAGCCCTTCCAGCTCGGCGATGTCACGCTGGCTGTCGCTCTCCTCGCCGCTCACCAGCGCCAGCAGCATCACCCGCTCCGGACCCTGACGGGTCTGGTTGCCTCCATCGGCCACCCCCAGGTCGCCGCAGTCGGCGGGGTTGATTCCGGGATCGCAGAGGTCGGCGAGCTCTCCCTCCATCCGGCAGTTCCATGGCTGCGCTTCGTCGCGGCTGAGCCCATAGACGGCGGCGGGCCAGCGCCCGCCGGAGCGGGCCCTGTCGCCGTAGCGGAGCCAGAACATCGGCTGGAGATCCATTCCCACCAGGGCCTCACTGCCCAGGGGCTCCAGCGACTGGCCCCGGCCGATGCAGCTGAGCAGGCGCAGATCATGGCCCTGGCGCCGTTCGGAGCCAGGCAGACGTTCGATCAACCGACCCGATTGCTCCAGGGGACCCACCCACAGCAAGCGGCAGAGGCCCCGGCCATCCACCACCAGGCTGAGGGGCAACGCCAGCTCCCGGGCCTCGGCCGCCAGCCGCTGCAGCCCCAGCAGGTCGGCTCCCCCTTGCTCAGGGTGGCGGCGATGGGCGAGACGCTCCAGCCGCCGTTTCTGGGCAGGCCGAAGGCCTGAGACACGCCCGGCGAGGACCGTCTGTTTCAAGGGCGCCGGATCAGCAGGCAGACGATGCCGGCCGCCCGGGCTCCGGCCACATCCTCGGGGCTGTCGCCCACATGCCAGGCCTGCCCGGCGCTGAGCCCCAGGCCGTCGAGCGCCAGTTCAAAGGGTCGCGGACTGGGTTTGGCGGCGCCTGCCGCGCTCGAGACCACCACCAGCTCCAGCAGTTCCGCCAGGCCGAGGGCCTGCAGCAGCCCATGCAGGCGCTGGTCGAAGTTGCTCACCACCGCCAGCCGCAGGCCGGCCCCGCGCCAGCGGTTCAGAGGCTCGATCACATCGGGGTAGACCTGCCAGAGATCAGCCTCGGCAAAGCGATCGAACAGCTCCCGGGCCAGCTGCGATGGCAGCTCCAGCTCGCTGTTCTCCTCGCTTGTGGAGCGAAAGGTGTCTTCGATCCGCTGCCCCCACCACTGCCGCTCGGCCGCCAGCAGCTCCTGGCCCTCCAGGCCGGGGAAGGCCAGGGGCGGTGCCGCGCGCAAAACCCCTGGGAAGACCCGATCGATCGCCACCGGCTCCACCATCAGGCCATGTTGGCTGGCCAGGGCCGCATAGGTGTGGCCCACCGACCGCCGCAGGCCGATCAGCGTTCCCACGGCATCCAGTAACAATCCGGCCGGCGCACCCGTCGCCCCAGGCGGGATCATCGTGGCGATGGCAGCAGGGGCCGGCCAAGATCGCTCAACCAGCCTGCGGCCACCCTCAACTGATGCGGCAGGCCAGGCAGCCTGGAGAGGTAGGCCAGCTGGCGGATCCTGTAGGCCGCGGGCCCAGCCAGGGTCACCCCCAGGCCGGTGAGGCTGGCTTCGCCGATGCCCAGGCTGATCATCTCGCCCAGATCCTTCCAGCGGAAGGGCTGCAGTGGCTCGCCCTCAAGCGAGCGCAGCAGGTTCTCCGCCAGGCAGTCGGCCTGCTGAAAGGCCACCTGGGCCGTGGCCGCCAGGGGCGCTCCATCGGCATCTGCGACGTCAGCCACATCACCCAGCGCGAACACACCGGGGTGGTCGCGCAACTGCAGGGTCGGTTCACAGTGCAGGCGGCCCCGGGCGTCGAGGCTGGCGACGGGCTCGATCGGAGGGGGGGCCACCGTCACGCCTGCGGTCCAGATCACTCCATCCACCGGCAGTGACTCGTCGCTGCCGGCGGCGTTGTCTGCCGTCAGAGAGAGCAGGAGGCGGCCTGGCTCGAGGCCCAGCACCCTGGTCTGGGTGCGCAGGCGCACATCGCGACGCAGCAGGGCTGAGCGGGCCTGCTCGCGGTTGAACGCCCTGGCCTGGGGCAGCAGATCGGGCCCCTGCTCGATCAGCTCGATCACGGTGCTGCCCCGGAGCAGGTCGGCCAGCTTGCAGGCCAGTTCGACACCGCTTGGTCCGGCTCCTACAAGCGCCAGCCGCTGCAGGGGCCTGGGGTGGCTGCGCAGATGCTGCACCAGCTCCTGCAACCGTTCCACGTCCGCCAGGCTGCGGAAGGGAATGGCCAGGTCCTCCACTCCCGGGATGCCGTAGCTGGTTCCGCGGCTGCCGGTGGCGATCACCAGCCGGGAATAGGGGAGCTGGCGGCCCTGCTCGGTGTGGACGCAGCCAGCGCTCGCATCGATCCGGCTGACCCGATCCTTCAGCCAGGCAATGCCACGGCTGGCCAGCAGGGTGTCGTAGCGGGGGGCCACTTCCCAGCTGCGCAATTCCTGCGAGAGCAGCTCGTAGAGGAGGGGGAGGAACAGGAACCGCTCCTGAGGTTCAACCAGCAGGATCGGTGGATGGTGGCGACGGGAGGCCAGGGCCAGGGCGGTGTAGAGGCCACCGAAGCCGCCGCCGGCGATCAGCACCGGCCGCATGGCATGGCGGCTGCTGGACTCCTCCATGGGCGAAAGGCCTTGCCCTCTGCTGTTGATCAAACCCTAACCAGGGGTGTTGCCCCAGAGGAGATGATGGTCAGCATGACCAGCCTCACCATGACTCCGCTGCCGACGGATCGGCTGGGCCGGGCCGTCGATCCCGAACAGGCCCGCCGTGTGCTGGAGCCTCTGGATGCCCCTCGGCAGCTGGCCTGGGGGTATGAAACCTTCGGGGAGGGTTTTGCGCTCACCACCAGTTTCGGGATTCAGTCGGCGGTGCTGCTGCACATGGTCAGCCGACTGGATGAACGGATCCCCGTGATCTGGGTGGACACCGGTTATCTTCCCAGCGAGACTTACCACTACGCGGACAGGCTCTGCACGGCCCTGAATCTCAACTTGAAGGTGGCCCAGGCGGAGCTCTCCCCGGCCAGGATGGAAGCCCTCTACGGCCGCCTCTGGGAAACCGGTCGGGTGGACGACCTGCAGACCTACCACCGCCTGCGCAAGGTGGAGCCCCTCGATCGCCTTTTCCGTGAGCTGGGGGTGCACTGCTGGGCCAGTGGAGTTCGCGGCAGCCAGACCGACCACCGCGGCGCCATGGCACCCCTGGATGCTGTGCGTGGTCGCTGGTCGCTCCGTCCCCTGCTCTCCTGGGGCCCGCGGGACGTGTTCTATTACATGGACAACCACGCCTTGCCCCAGCATCCCCTGTTTGAACAGGGTTACTCCAGTGTGGGCGACTGGCATTCCAGCCGTCCCGACAGCGGTGATGGTCGGGCCAGTCGCTTCGGGGGGCTCAAGCAGGAGTGCGGCATCCACCTTCCCGGGGTGATGGGCGAGGGCATCTGAACGGTGCCTGACGGCGACCTCTGGTTGCTGATCGGCAACAGCCGCTGGCACTGGGCCGAAGCCTCCGGCAGGGCTTCTGCTCGATCCGGGCCCCAGGGGTTGCGCTTCAGCCACAGCCTGCCTCCGGCTGATCCTGCGTCCCTGCCCTGGCAGCGGCTGCGTGCCTGGGCCGCTGTTGGCCCACTTCCCTTTCAGGGCAAGGGGGATTCCACGACTCCGGAGGGGTTGGAGTTGCGGCGCCTTCAGCCTGCGAGCGTTCCCCTGCATCGGTTGCCCCCATGGCTGGGGATCGATCGTGCACTGGTGGGCTGGCAGGCCTGGCGGAACCAGGGTTGCCATGGGGGAGGAGCGGTGCTGGTGGCCGACGCGGGCACGGCCCTGAGCCTGACCCGGGTGGGGGCCAATGCCACATTTCAGGGGGGACGGTTGCAGCCCGGGCTGAGCACCCAGCTGAGCTCCCTTGGGCTGGCCACGGAGCTGCTGCCGCAGCTGGCGCCCTCGGACCCATGGTTCGATCGGCTTCACCAACCCGAAGGCCTCTGGCCAACCCAGACGGAGCCGGCCATGCGGATGGGGTGTCTGCTGGGCCTGGCCGCTGCCGTTGCGCAGGCCTGGCGTGAGCTGGAACGGCTGGAGCCCACGGCACTCTGGCTCACCGGTGGTGATGCCCCTGGACTGGTCCCGCTGTTGCAGCAGGCGGACGTGCCTCTGCAGCTGGCCCCGAACCTGGCGCTGGAAGCGCTGGTGGATCTCAGCTCAGGCCAAGATCAGTGAGGATCTGCTGGGCCATCTCCTCCGCCTTGACCTTCCAGTAGATGCGCTCCAGGTTGCCTTCGGGGTCCACAACGAAGGTGTGGCGCATCATTCCCATGTACTCCCGACCCATGAACTTCTTCATTCCGTAGCTCTCGTAGGCCGTGGCCACCTCGCAGGGCTCCGGATCGCTGAGCAGGGTGAAGGGCAGCTGATGCTTGTCGATGAATTTCGTGTGGCTGCCGGCTGGGTCCTTGCTGATGCCGAGCACCTTGATGCCGTGCTTCTCGAAGCTTGCCCACTGGTCACGGAATCCGCAGGCTTCCTTGGTGCAGCCAGGGGTGTCGTCCTTTGGGTAGAAATAGATGACCACCCGCTGACCGCGCAGCTCCGCCAGGGCCACTGGACTGCCGTTCTGGTCGGGGAGGCTGAACGAAGGGGCCGGATCTCCGATCTGCAGCGACATGGTTCAACGCTCGCCAGGCTTGATCCTAGGTCGCCGGTAGGGTCGGTTGATCTCCCCAAGCCCGATGGCCCTCGCTCTTCGCCTCGGTCTCTCCACCCTGTTGGCCCTGATCGGTGTCGCGGGTCTGGTCCAGTTGACCCTGCAGCCTCCTCTGGCGAGCCGCACAGGGACATCGGCAGCCGTGGTGCTGGCCGATCTCGAGGCCCAGGAGGCCCTGCTGGACCAGCGGCAGCAGGCGGCCCTGCTGCTCAACCGTTTCGTTGGGGCCCAGATCACCCGTTATTTCTGGGGTGGTTTCAGTTCCTACCTCGATGTACTCGGGATCGAGGTCCCCCAGGACATGAAGACCCAGCTGGAGGTTGATGACCAGAGTGCCCAGCTCACCGTCACCCCCCGCACCGGGGAAGAAACCTATGTGGCCCGGGTGGAGGCCATCGAGAGCGTCCCCCGCGGTGTGGTCTGCCGTGGAGAGGGCGACCCGGGAGCGTTTCCCTTCCAGGCCGACCGCCTCGGTTGTCCCCTGGGATGGCGTTCGCTGGGGAGCCTGCGGCGTCTTCGACCCACACCCTGAGTCGGAACCGTGGTGTGGTCCAGCCGCAGCTCTGTCTGCGTTCCCTCAGGAAGTTGTTGGCAAGTGCAACTCACTTGGTTAGGTTGAAAGAGATGTTCCTTCGCCATCCCGTGCTGAAGCGTCTTGCCGCTGGTCTCCTTGCTGGAGCCGCTTTCACTGCCACAGCCATGCCCGCCTCGGCCGCTGTGGACAACAACCTCCCCGTTCGTTGGAACACCGGCGGTGCCGTGTGGTCCACCGATCTGGATGCTTTCAAAACCTTCATCGAAGACGGTGACGTGACCGACCGTGGTCTTGCCGGCGGGATCTCCCGCTCCGGCTGGACCGCCGACGAGCTGCGTACCGGTCTGGCCAAGAGCTACAGCGTCGATGTGGTGGGTGTGTCCCGCTTCCTCTACTCCGACGCCGGCGTCAAGTTCCTCAAGAACCAGACCCGCAGCTACTTCCCCTATTGGTCGATGTCCACCTACGCGGTGCAGGGCCTGCGGGGCGCGATCATCGCTGACGCCGCCGATGGTTCCATCTCCTCGGCCGGCATCATGGCCGCCCTTCCCACCGACTTCCGCCTGGCTGACACCTGCGGCACCTACGACGGCAAGCAGAACATCTGCGCCGAAGGCAAGTGCCAGGGTGAAGCCCAGTGCACCTCCCTGCTCTCCTGGTACGTCTTCCTGCCGGCCTGCATCCAGGCCAATCAGATGACCGATCCTGTGGCCCAGGTGCGCACGGCCCCTGCTCCTGCTCCTGTGTTCGAGTCCGAGCCCATCCGCGGCCTCTGGTGATTCTCACCTCCTGGCTCCGGCCAGGTGCCCCGATCGTTTTCCTCACCCCGGCATTGCCGGGGTTTTTTTATGGCTGGTCACGGTTCGCCTCCCCTGCCTGCGGCGACGGCGACGGCGACTGTGCCGGGCGGCGGGCGATGAGGCGATTGTGGCGCAGCCGCTGGGGCAGACGTGCTCCGATTCGATCGCGAAATCCTGCTTCCAGCCGATTGACTTCCCCAGCGCTCATCGCAGCCTCCAGCCGACGACGGTAGGGCGCCTCCGGGCCGAACCAGCGCTGAAGGGCGGTTTCGCTCAGCTCCAGGGTCAGGAACTCCTGCCAGCTTTCCAGCTCCACCGCCCATCCCAGCTCCTCCAGCGCTGCGGAGAGTTCAGTGGCGCCGGGATGAGGCGCCAGCCAGCCCTCTTCCTGGAGGGTGAGGCGCCGCAACAGGTTCGTCAGTGATGGGTCCTTGGAGACGTTGGAAGGGTCCCCAGGCTTCTCCAGCAGCTCAGTGAGCGCACCGGCGGGCCCCAGCAGGGGCTCACTCAGCAGCAGGCGCCATTGCGCCCTGGGGCTGCACAGCTGATTGAGCTGCTGCAACCACTGGAGCCAGAGCGCTGGCGCCAGCCCCTGGAACGGCGAGCGGGCCACCAGCCACTCGAACCGTTCCCCTGGCTCGATCGCGGCGGCCAGCTTCCGGGGGCTGGTGGGCTCCAGCAGGAGCAGCCGCGGGCTGCGCAGGCTGTCGAGCAGCTGGCTCTGGGCCTGCAGCCGCTCCAGATCCGCCGCCGCATTCACGCCGATCAGCACGCCCCCCTCGGGACTGGCCTCCAGGGGATCCAGCGCCCAGAGCAGGGAGCGGGCTGCGACGATCAAAGTCCGGTCCTGACGTTGCCAGCGGGCTCCGTCCCAGAAGCGCTGGCGGAGCTGGTCAAGCCGCTCACCCTCAGCTCCGGCCTGGCGCTGCAGCCAGCGCTCCAGTCCAGCGTCGTCCGGCCCGCTGCTGAGCAGAAGGCCCGAGTCGGCGGAGCTCTCAGCCGCGGCCGAGAGCTGGGCGGCACGTCGCCGCTGCAGCCGCTCCTGGAGTGTCCCCTCCCAGCCGAGGCGTCCCGGCAACCAGAACACCTCGCCCTGAAGGGCTGCGGGCAGGTAGGTCTGGGCCACCCAGTGCTCGGCGTAGGCGTGGGGATACCGGTAGCCGACCCCATCACCGAAGGCAGCCCCATCCCGGTTGGCGTCCCGCAGGTGGGAGGGCACGTCCTGGCGGTTGGTGGCTCGCACGCTCTTGAGGGCGTCAAAGAACCCCAGCACGCTGTTGCTCTTCTCGGCTCCGGCCAGGTAGAGCGCAGCCTGAGCCAGGGGATAGAGCCCCTCCGGCAATCCCACCCGCTCGAAGGCCGCCGCACAGGCCTCCACCACCACGACCGCCTGTGGGTCCGCCAGGCCGATGTCTTCCCCGGCGGAAATCAGCATGCGCCGGAAGATGAAGCGGGGATTCTCCCCGGCTTCCACCATGCGCGCCAGCCAGAACAGGGCAGCATCCGGGTCGGACCCTCGCAGCGACTTGATGAAGGCGCTGATCGTGTCGAAGTGGGCATCCCCCTGCTTGTCGTAGAGCACGGCCCTTTGCTGGATCGACTGCTCGGCGATCTCCAGGTCGATCCGGATCACCCCGGTGTCATCGGCGGGGCTGCTCTCCACCGCCAGCTCCAGGGCGTTGAGCAGGCTGCGGGCGTCACCCCCGGCCACATCGAGGAGGTGATCGGCCGCCTCGGAGCTCAGCTCCACCGCCAGGCCCCCATAGCCCCGCTCCTCGTCGGCCAGGGCTCGCTTCAGCAGGACTCTCAGGTCGCGGGGCTCGAGCGGCTGGAGACGGAACAGCCTGGAGCGGCTCACCAGGGCCTTGTTGACCTCGAAGTAGGGGTTTTCGGTGGTGGCGCCGATCAGGGTCACGGTGCCGTTTTCCACCCAGGGGAGCAGGGCGTCCTGCTGGGCCACGTTGAAGCGATGCACCTCATCGATGAACAGCAGGGTGCGCAGGCCGTGCCGCTCCAGCCGCTGGCGTGCGGCCTCCACCTCGACGCGCAGGTCCTTGACCCCCGCAAGCACGGCGTTCAGGCTGGTGAAATGGGCCCGGGTGGTGCTGGCGATGATTCGCGCCAGGGTGGTCTTTCCCACCCCCGGCGGCCCATGCAGGATCAGGTTGCCCACCCGATCGGCCTGGATCGCCCGCCGCAGCAGCCGCCCTGGGCCGAGGATCTCCTGCTGCCCCACGAACTCTTCCAGGTTGCGGGGGCGCAGGCGGTCCGCCAGGGGGGCCAGGGCCTGGCGGGTGATGTCCCCCTGATGGCTGAACAGGTCGCTCAAGGGCTGCATGGCGATGAGAGGACAATCCTGGGATCAACCCCCGGGGTGTGCAGTCGGCGTCATCGGGCTGCAGAATCGGGCAACTCTTGTCACCTTGCGTGAAGCGTTCCTGTCTGGTGATTCCGGCCGCTCTCGGTCTGCTGGCGGCTGGTCTCAGCGGCTGTGGGGATCCACCCAAGCCACCCCCCCGTCAGGTTCAGGTCAAGACGGAGCCGGTGACCCAGGCCCGTTTCAGCGACGACGTGGACACGATCAGCACGCTTGAAGCCCTCAGTGTGGTGGAGCTGGCGGCCCAGGCCGGCGGACGCATCGAGCGCCTGCTGGTGCGACAGGGCGATGTGGTGCGTCAGGGGCAGCTGCTGATGGTGCTCGATCAGGTGCAGGTGCGTGCTGATGTGGCCAGTCTGCGCGCTCAGCTCGAGAGGGATGAACTGAACTACAAGCGCTTCGAGTTCCTGGTGCGCCAGGGAGCGGCCAGTGCCCTGCAGCGCGACCAGTTCCGCGCCCAGTTCGTGCAGTCGAGGGAGGCCTTGCGGGCCCGCGAGGCCGATCTGGCCTTCAGGGATCTGCGCTCCCCCAGCGATGGGGTGATCAGCGATCTGCAGGTGAAGGTGGGTGATGTGATCAGTGCCGGCGATCCCTTCACCAAGGTGGTGCGCAATGACCGCCTCATGGCCCGCATCGACGTGCCCGGTGTGCTCACCGCCCGGGTCAGGCCCGGACTACCGGTGATTCTGCAGGAGCCGCAGTCCCCGAAGGTGCTGGCCCGTGGGGTGGTCAGTTCCGTTGATCCGGCCGTGAACGCCGGCGACCAGGCCCTGCTGGTGAAGGCTGAATTCGCCAATCCCACCGGCGCCTTGCGCACCGGTCTGCGACTGCGCACCAGGGTCCAGCTCGCTGCGGCCGATCTGCCCTCGGTTCCCTTCGCGGCTGTCACCCAGACGGCAGGCCAGAGCTTCGTGTTCGCCCTCGGCAGCCTCCAGGATCTGGAGAAGAACCCCGGAAAGGCCTCTCTGGACCAGTTGCGAGAGTTGCCCCCGGGCAGCAGATTCGCCCTGCAGCGCCCGGTGCAGCTCGGACCGCTGCAGAACAATCGTTATCCGGTCCTGCGCGGTGTGACACCCGGTGAACGGGTGATCACCACGAATCTGCTCACCCTGCGTCACGGCACACCCGTGACGGCACAGTAGGAGCAGAAGCCAGATGTCCGCTTCAGACAATTTCATCACCCGGCCGGTTCTCACCGTCGTCTGCAGTCTTCTGATTGTGATCGGAGGTCTGATCGCGATTCCACTGCTACCCGTGGAGAACCTGCCCGACATCGCACCGCCCACTGTGACGGTGAATGCCACCTATAACGGCGCCGACGCGATCTCCGTTGAGGAAGGTGTCACCAATGTGCTGGAGCAACAGATCAACGGGGTGGAGAACATGGACTTCATCACCTCCTCCAGCGCCGCTTCTGGGACCAGTGCCATCACCGTGTCGTTTGCGAGCGGAACTGACGGTGACATCAATCAAGTCAATGTTCAGAACCGGGTGGCCCTGGCCCAGCCCCAGCTTCCCGAAGAGGTCAGGCAGTCTGGTGTTGTAGTTAACAAGGCTTCAAACTCGATTCTTCTTGTTTATAACTTTGGAAGTGACGATGCGAAAAATCCTTATAGCACGGAGTTCATCAGCGGCCTGCTTGACCAGAGACTCACCGATCGGATCAAGCGTGTCAAAGGGGTGGGCAATGTCGCTTTCGCCGGCAACCGTAAGCTGGCCTTTCGGCTCTGGCTCGATCCTGATCGTCTCGCCGCCAACAAGCTCAGTTCCGCTGATGTCGTCGATGCCCTGCGCAGCCAGAGCCGGCTGGTGCCTGCGGGTCAGGTGGGGGGGGAGCCGGCTCCGGAAGGGCAGGAGTTCACTTTCACGGTGCAGCTGCAGGGGCGGCTGCGCAGCGCCGAGGAGTTTTCCAATCTGATTCTGCGAAGTACCGGAGAAGGTGGTCTGGTACGGCTGCGGGATGTGGGTCGTGTGGATCTAGGGGCTGAAACCTACGATGCCAACGCCACCGATCTGGAAGCGGTCCCCTCCGTGGGTCTGCTCGTCTACCAGTTGAGTGGCAGCAATGCTCTTGAGGTGTCTCAGGGGGTCAAGGATGTGCTGGATGATTTCAGCCGCGAGATTCCGCCTGGAATCAAGATTGAGAAGATCTACGACACCACCGACTTCATCAATGCCTCGATCAAGGGGGTCACCAATTCCCTGCGCGATGCTGTGGTGCTCGTTGTTCTGATCCTTTTTCTGTTCCTGCAGAACTGGAAGGCCACCCTCGTGCCTGGGATTGCCATCCCTGTGGCACTGGTGGGCACCTTCCTGTTCGTGAAGGTGGCCGGCTTTTCACTCAACCAGCTCACCCTCTTCGGCCTGGTGCTGGCCACAGGCCTTGTGGTGGATGATGCGATCACAGTGATTGAGGACACCTCTACCAAGAAGGGCCAGGGGATGACGGCTGTTCAGGCAGCGATGAGCACGATGAATGAACTCTTCGGTGCTGTGATTGCCACCTCGCTAGTACTGTTCGCTGTTTTCCTCCCTGTTCTTTTCTTCCCAGGGGCTACTGGAACAATCTACAAGCAGTTTGCCGCCACGATCATCTTTTCGGTGGCGATCTCTACCTTCAATGCCCTGACGTTCTCGCCGATGCTCTCGGCCCTGCTGCTCGCCCGCGATGGAACCCCCCCTGGGCGGCGCACCTACGCCATCGCAGGAACCTCCATTGGCTTCGTCTATGGGCTGTTGGTGAGTGGCGAAGGAGCCCTGCAGGTGTTGGGGGCCGTGGTTGTGGGCCTTTTGCTGGGCTACCTGCTGGGGCTGATCACCCAACTGCCCCTGCGGCTTCCTTTCACCATCGGGGCGGCGATCATCGGTCTGGTGCTGGGTGGTGTGACCCAGCCGTTCTCCGTTCTGATCTTTGCGCTGATCGGACTTGCGCTTGGTTTCTTCCTTGAGCCGATCTTCACGCGTTTCAACAAGCTCTACGCTGCCGGCGAAGGAGGTTATAAGAAGGGTTTGGGCTGGGTGCTCAGCCATCGCGTCCTGATCATGGGGTTCCTGGTGGGTGGGATCGCCCTCACGGGCGTGGCCTTCACTTCGATCCCCTCTGGTTTTGTGCCGATCGAGGATCAGGGGTATGCGATCGGCTTTGTGCAGGCCCCCGACGGCGCCTCGGAGCAGAATACCCGGGTCATCAACAAGCAGGTTGCCGAGATCTTGCGCACTGAGAAGGACATCAGTACGGCGGTGATCATCAGTGGCTTCAGCCTGGATGGCAATGCTCCCAACAAGGGACTGTTTTTCTTCGGCACCCGGAACTGGTCTGATCGTCCTGATTCCGATCAATTCGTGGACGCCATCGTGGAACGGCTGAACCGCAAGATGGCGGCGATTGATGGGGGCAGGATCTTCGTGGTCGAACCACCAGCCATACCAGGCTACGGAACCTCTGGTGGCTTCGAGTTTCAAATGTTGGATCAGAGCAGCGGAGCCTTAAGCCTTCCAGAATTCTTTGCGAATGCCAACCAGCTGATCGCCAAAGCAATGCCCACTGGGATTTTTAGCAGGGTGTTCACGCAGTTCACGCCAGAGTCCCCCCAGCTCAAGGTGAGTGTGAATCGAGATCAGCTGGCGGCCTTGAACGTGGATTACGGTCAAGCGATGCAAGCTTTCACCTTTTACTTTGGCGGAGCTTATATTAACGACACGTTCCAGGAGGGCAAGATCCGCCGCGTCTATGTGCAATCGGATGCTCCATTCCGGGCTACACCGCAGCAACTCAAATCGCTGTTCGTGAACAACCGCATCGGCGAGCCTGTCCCGCTTGCAGAGGTGTTCACGGTGGAGCCTGCCACCGGTCCGTCGGTGATCCCCCATTTCAACCTGTACCGTTCAATCAAGGTTGAAGGCTCACCAGCTCCTGGTCGCAGCTCCGGTCAGGCCATCAAAGGTATGACCGATGCCTTTGACCAGCTGGGGACCAATGGTCTCAGTTTCGACTGGACAGGACTTTCAAGAGAGGAGGTCAAGGCCGGCGCCCTTGCCATCGTGATCTTCGGATTCGGCATACTGGTTGTGTATCTCGTGCTTGCCGCGCAATATGAAAGTTACAGTGATCCACTGATCATCCTGATGACAGTGCCCACCGCGATGCTGGGAGCCCTCGCTTTCCTGGCCGCAAGGGGTGAAGTGCTCAACATCTACGCCCAGGTGGGCTTGGTGATGCTGATCGGCCTGGCGGCCAAGAATGGAATCCTGATCGTTGATCTGGCTAACCAGCGCATGGCCGACGGGGCCACAGCTTATGAGGCAGCGAAAGAGGCTGCTGAATCCCGCCTTCGGCCGATCCTGATGACGGCCATTTCCTCCTTGTTCGGTTTCCTGCCCCTGGTGCTGGCCAGTGGTGCTGGTGCCCGCAGCCAGGCCTCCCTCGGCACGGTGGTGTTCGGTGGCCTGATGGTGGCCACCGTGCTCTCGCTGTTCGTTGTACCAGTCTTCTATGTCGTGATGAAGGGGCTGGTTGTCTCCGGTGACGACAAGACACCTCCCCCAGCTGTTCCATCGCCGTTGTCCTGATGTCCAGTTCGCCGGAGCCGCTCAAAGGACGCCGCATCGTTCTGGTTGGCCTGGGGGGTGGTTTGTTCGGCTTGGCTGTGAGCTTTTTTCTGCAGGCGATCGTGGCCAACACGCCTGTCACGGTGAGCTCTTACGCCATGTTCTGGTTTCGGCTGCTGCTGGGCGCCTTCGGCACCCTGGCGGGAATGGCGATCGAAACCGTGCGTCAGCTGCAGGTCACCAATCCGGATCCGGCGTACCGCCAACCCGTCTTGCGAGGGGGAGGGCGCTCCAAAGGGCGTCCCTGACCGCCTGTGGAGGTGAGGGCCTACGGATCCAGGGTTCAGGTGATCACCGTGGGCCGCTCCATGCCGGTGCGACTGCGGATCTCGGCAAGCTGGTCGGCGGCGGTGATCAGATCGGCGAGGGCCTGCTGGGGATCCTGATCGAGGTTGCCGCCGGCGGCCACGTAGCTCTCCAGGTAGAGGCGCAGGGTGGCCCCCTGGGTGCCGGTGCCGGAAAGGCGTACCACCACGCGGCTGCCGTCATCCAGCAGCAGGCGCAGGCCCTGGCCGCTGGTGAGGGAGCCATCCACCGGGTCGGTGTAGCTGAAGTCGTCGGCGGTTGCGATGCTGCGGCCGGCGAAACTTGTCCCCACCAGGGAGGGCAGCAGGCCCTTCAGGCGGTCGTAGAGACCATGGGCCCTGTCGCTGGCGATGGCTTCATAGTCGTGGCGGGAGTAGTAGTGGCGGCCAAAGCGGCTCCAGTGGTCAGCCATCACCTCGGCCACCGAGCAGCGGCGCGTGGCCAGGATCTGCAGCCAGAACAGCACGGCCCAGAGCCCATCCTTCTCGCGGATGTGGTCGCTGCCGGTGCCGAAGCTCTCCTCACCGCAGAGGGTGATGCGGCCGGCATCGAGCAGGTTGCCGAAGAATTTCCAGCCTGTGGGAGTTTCGTAGCAGGGGAGGTTCAGATCACGGGCCACCACATCAACCGCCGCGCTGGTGGGCATCGAGCGGGCCACCCCCGCCAGCCCGGAGGCATAGCCGGGGGCGAGGGTGGCGTTGGCGGTCAGCACCGCCAGGCTGTCGCTGGGGTTCACGAAGCAGCGGTGGCCCAGGATCATGTTGCGATCGCCATCACCATCACAGGCGGCTCCGAAGCGGTAGGCGTCGCCATCGAGCAGCAGCTCGGCCAGCTCGTGGGCATAGGTGAGGTTGGGGTCGGGGTGACCGCCGCCGAAATCCTCCAGAGGTGTGCCGTTGCGCACCGTGCCGGCCGGCGCGCCGAGCAGCCCCTCCAGCAGCCGGCTGGCGTAGGGGCCGGTGACGGCATGCATGGCATCAAAGGCGATCGGAAAGTCGCCCCGTAGCAGCGCTCCGATCGCGCCGAAATCGAACAGGCCCTGCAGCAGGGTGACGTAGTCATCGACCCCGTCGATCACTTCGATGCGCAGGTCGCCCAGGGCATGGACTCCTGGCACGTCCAGCGATGGCGTCTCGGCGTCAACGATCCTGTAGCCGTCCAACGCGGTGGTGGCGGCGAAGATGGCATCGGTGATCGATTCGGGGGCCGGCCCACCGTTGGCGCCGTTCACCTTGACGCCGAAGTCTCCCTCGGGGCCGCCGGGATTGTGACTGGCCGAGAGGATGATGCCGGCGATCGCCTGGTGCTTCCGGATCAGGTGGGAGGCGGCGGGGGTGGAGAGAATGCCGCCGGTGGTGGTGATCAGGCGGGCCACGCCATGGGCAGCGGCCATGCGGGCGATCACGCCGATCGCCCGCCGATTGCCGTAGCGGCCGTCGCCGCCGAGGATCAGGGTTCCGCCCGCAACACCGGGCAACACCCGGAACACCGCTTCCACGAAGCTTTCCAGGTAGTGGGGCTGCTCGAACTGGCGGCTGCTCTTGCGCAGGCCGGACGTGCCTGGCTTCTGGTCGGTGAAGGGGGTGCTCAGGGACACCTGGCGAACCGATGGGGATGGAGTGGCGGCCATGGCAGCGGCTGAGGCATCGGAGGAGGCGCTGCTGGTCATGGGGGCCAACCTGAGGAGGCCCCACGCTAGCCCTGCAGCCAGGCCCCAAATGGCACGCTGCGGCCAACTGGCTAGCCTGCGACCACGTTGTGATCAACAGGGTCAATGGCCATCCCTTCAGCCAAGCCGAGACGGGTTCACGGGCTGATCCTGCCGCTTGTGGCCCTGGCCTTCGCCCCTGCCCAGGCCAGGGTGATGGGGGCGGCACCCGCATCGCCCATGCCCCAGGCCATCAGCGTGACCCGGAAGGCGGCCACGGCCGTTCTGGCGAAGTCGGGCACCCCGAGCTGCCTCACCGGCAAGCTCACCAATGCCCTGCTCGGCCTCTCCTCCAGCTGTGAGGCCCAGGGTGATCGCTCCCCCCTCTGTCAGCTGGCCGATCAGGCGGTGGTCACCACTGGCTGGTCGATGGATTTCATGGAGCGCACTGCCAAGGAGCTGCTGAAGCTTTCGGAAACCCCCGTGGCCTCAGCCCCCTGAGCTGATCTGGGCCACCGCCTTGGCTGTGGTTTCGCCGCTCAGCGACCGCTCGATCCGAAGCCGAAGCCCGAACCGGATGGTCGCCCACCTCCGGATCCTCCCCCGGGCCCACCGGCTGAGGATCCAGGCCCGGCGGGGCCGTCCTTGGCCACGGGCCTGCTCACCTTCCGGCAGCTGCTGACCACCCGATCAGCGGCGGTGTCGACCCCATCGCGCCGGCTCAGGCTGTTGTCCGGCCCGGACACGGCGATCTGGACCACGCCCCAGAGGGCGTCCTTGCAGAAGCCCGAGAGCATGGGGTGATCCATCAGGTGATCCGCCAGATTGCGGGCCCGCTCGCAGGTGGGGGCGGTGTTCTCCCGGCCGCAGTCGAGGGTGGCCAATTGCACCTGGCGCAGCGTTTCGTTGCTCGGATAGAGGGCGAAGCTGTCGTCGGCCCGGGCTGGGCTCCAGCCCGGCCCGGGGGCAGCAAACAGAGCGGCACTCAGCAGCGTGACGGCAAGGCGTGATCGGGCCATCGAAGCGCTGCGCACAACAGCCTCCATCATGCCGACGCTTCAGACCGTCAGCCGAACCTGGGCCAGGCCCTGCCGCAGGGGAATCTGCCGCTGCCTCCAGGAACTCCCGATCCGCTCCCCCAGCCATGGAGCCAGCTGCACGAGGATGCTGCGCAGCAGGGGGGATCGACGCAGCAGCTGGGCCTGGCGTGCCTCCTGCTGCTGCAGCTCCTGGGCACGCCGGATCTCCGGGAATCGCTCAGCCTGGATGCGCTCCAGGCTGAGGTCGAGCGCCGCGAGATCACCGCGGATCAGCGGGGCCAGCAGGTGATTGGTGGCCACGAGCGCATCGCGCAGGGCCATGTTGATTCCCTGCGCCCGGATCGGGCTCATCGGGTGGGCGGCGTCGCCGAGCAACAGCAGACCCGGGCGCTGCCAGCGGGGGCAGCAGCCCACCTGGACCGAGAGTTTCAGCGGGGCGCTGATGGCCGGAGCCACCCGGCGCAGGTGATCGGCCAGCCAGCCGGGCGCCATGGCCGCGAAGGCCTCGCCCCAGTCCTGAGGACTGCGCTCGATTCGCTCACCAGGGCTGAGCACCCATCCCAGCTGGAGCTCACCCGGCAGGGCGCCATGGAAGACACTGCAGGCGCTGCCGTCCTCTCCCAGCAGCATGGTGAAGACGTTGTCGGCTTCAAAGCGGGGGTGGCTGGGAAGGCGGAACCAGAGCAGGTCGATCGGGCTGCTCTGGCTCTGCAGCTCCAGCCCCGCCCGCTGCCGCACCAGGGAGGAGCGGCCGTCGGCACCAACCACCAGGGAGGCTTCAAGCCGGCTGCCATCGCTGAGCACGACTCCGGTGATGCGCTCCCGGTCATGCATCAGGTCCACCACCGCGAGCCCCGGCTTCCACTGGAAGCCGGGGCTCGCCTGGCTGGCCCGCTCCACCAGGGCATCCAGCAGTGCTGGCTGGGAGACGAGTGTGCAGGGAGGTCCGTCCCCCAGGGGTTCCTCCACCCGGAACAGCTGTCGGCCATGCAGCTGGAACGACCAGCCGCTCAAGGACCGGTGGGGCAGGCGGGTCAGCAGGGGGCCGCAGCCCATGGCCTCCAGGGCGGCCAGGCCAGAGGGCATCAGCCCCTCACCGCGAAACCGGCGCTGAGCATCCCGCGCCGCTTCCACCAGGGTCACCGGGACCCCCCGCTCAGCCAGCAGCATGGCCAGGGAGGCCCCGGCGGGGCCGGCACCGACGATCACCACGGCCGGGGCGGCTGGCGTCATGGCTGCTGGTTTGCGCTGGCCTGAGCCCGCGGCGTGCCTCGGCCGCAGGTTCGGTGGATGCGCTCCAGCTTCCGCTGCAGGCGGGCCGTGATTCCCAGTTCCGCTCCTTGCCACATCCGATCCTGCTCCCGGGTGAAGTGCCCCGCCAGTTGGGATGACTCCACGATCAGCAGCGTTTCGTCATTGCCGTGGGCGGCGGAGGGGCTCCAGTTGAACGAGCCTGTGATTACCGTTCGCCCGTCGATCACGGCGAACTTGTGATGCAGCTTGTCGCCCCGTGCCAGGCGGGGTGTTCCCACCCCTTGGATCGGTTGCCTCCAGGGGTTGTTGTCCTGCTCCAGCTTGCAGAAGCGATCCGGCATCGAAAGCCCCAGCAGATCCAGAACTTCTGAAAAGCTACGGCTGGCGAAGCCTGGATCGGCCAGCACCCGCATCGCCACCCCCCGCTGCTGCAGCTCGGCCAGGCGGTTGGCCAGTTCCTGGGCCGAGAACACGAACAGGCTCAGATCGAGCCGTCTCCGGGCCGCCGCCAGGCGCTGATCGAGCAGGTCCAGGCCCTGGTTGGGATCCTTGCGGCGGTGAGGAGCGAACAGCACCTCGACCCGGGTGGGGCCCACCATCACGGCCTGCACACCCCCCTGCTCCTTGGTGATGCCGAAGCGGCTGTCGGCCAGGCCGCCGGGCCCATCCCCCCACATCCGGCTGAATTCCTGGCTGAAGAGTGCGGCCAGCTCCTTGCTCTCGAAGCGCAGCAGATGGTTGACGTTGCCACGGGTGCGGGGAGCGCCAGGATCCCCGTGGATTCCCGAAGCGGTGAAGTTGGCGGAGCCGGTGAGCACCCAGCGCTGGTCCACCACCATGAATTTGTGGTGCATCAGGCCGCTGCCGGCGCTGCCATCGGCGGTGTCATCGATGATCGGAACGCGGCCCTGCCGCAGGATGCGGAGGGCGTCGCCCCGATCGCGCTCACTGATGCTGAGACGACCGTCGCGGTCGGAATCAGCGAGTGCCAGCAACTGGCGGTAACGCCCGAGCTGGTGGGAGCTCAGGCCGGTGGGCACCTGGTCGCTGAAGGGAGTGCTGTAGGTGTTCTCCAGAACCACCTGGACCCGCACCCCTTGGCGTTGCCGTCGCACCAGAGCTTCGGCCACCCTTGGCAGGGAGAGTTCCTGAACGGCCACCTGGATGTCGCTCTCAGCCCGCTCGATCGTCTCGAGCAAGAGCTGCTCCAGGTCGTCGCCGTTGCGGCGTTCGCCGCTGATCGGACTGATGTAGTGGCGGTCGGCGCGATGGTTGAAGGCCACCTCCACCCCAGCCGGCATGGGCAGATCCGCCGGAGCTGACCCCAGGATTCGGGCAGGGGCGGAACAGGCGCTCAGAGCGAGGCCGATCACTCCGGCCAGCAGAGCTGGCCAAGCGCTCACGCCATGGAGGGATCTGGAGGATGGCGGGGGACCCATCAACTGAGGCGCTGCTGCTCCCCAAGAATTCCCAGCCGCTCAGCTCTTGAATCCCTCAGGACCCAGGCCACAGGAGCTGAGCCGGGTCGCTCTCAGTGGTGGCCAGGCATCTGGGCGGTCCGCAGCATCAGTACAAACCAGAGGGTGCTCACCAGCACCGCCATCCCCACGGCGGTGCCGATGCCCACTTTGACCATCAGCACGGGGACCAGGAAGGGCAGGGCGAGGCTGCCGGCCAGAGGGGTGAAGGCGACGAGGGTTCGCATCAGAACCACTCGGCCACGGCCTGGCTGGAGGGATTGCTGTTGTCTTCAGGGGTGGTGCGCTCGAAGCTCAGGGTGATGTTGCGCTTCTGCTCACCATCGGCTGCCACCGCCTGGATGGGATAAAGCTGCTTGCCATCGCGGAAGGGCACCTGCACCCGGAAGGTGCCATCGGAGGAGAGGGGAACTTCCTCATCGCCGATCGTGAGCTTGGCGGCCGGATCAGTGGCGCCGTAGACAATCAGCTCAGCATCGGCCACGAGCCAGAAGGAGCGCTGACGGGGCGCGACGCCACCGATGCCCGATTCGTTGCGGCCGCTGGCCCAGAGGCCGACACCTGAATCATGCAGACCTCGCAGGCCGGCACTGGTCGAGGAGTCCTCGAGTTCGTGAAAAGCCTCGGAACCCCGTCCGAAATGCTTCCAGCGCACCGTGGCGGTCTGGTAGAGGCGCTCGTGCAGGCCGCTGTCGGCCACGGCTGCTTGGGGGCTGCCTGGGGGATTGCTGGCCAGAGCGGTGTCGCTGGGGGCCGCTTCAAGCGAGAAAGGGACGAACTGATCGAGAATCTGCTCGCTTGGATGGAGAGCCGGCACCCGCGCCACGGAGGAGAAGCCCAGGGACAGCCAGCCGCCACCGTGCTTCCTGTAGCCCAGTTCCACGCGGTAATCACGATCGCTCAGGGGTACCGGCAAGTACCACTCGGTGGCATGGCTGTCGACGGGGACTTCCTGGAGGGTGTGGGGGTGAGAGTCGCCCTGGGGCAGCCCGGTCACATCGGCGACCCGCAGGCAGAGCTGGCCGGCGCCGGCCTCCTGGGCCTTGCTGCGCTCAGCCTCAGCGATCTCCCAGAACACATAGGCCCACTGGGGATCGCGAGGAAGGAACACGACCCTGGTCTCAGCGTCGGGGCGGGGAGCTGGCGTGAAGCCTGCCTCCATGGCCGAGAGGCTCTCAGAGGCCTGAGCCGTTGCCTTTGAGGGCTTGAGGGCGGAGGGATCCCCTTCGCCGTGAACGCTGCTGATCTCGTTGAGAAGCTCGTCCTTCGACTTGCGGCTGTACAGACTCACGCCGAGGTCACTGGCGATCTGGCGCAACTGACGCAGGGTCATGCGGGCCAAGGACGAGAGAGCCTGAGTCACCGTTTCTCCGGATTTCGTTTGGGATCAGTTTGGGGTCAAATGCCCCGATCTCGCTGACCCTGCCTCCCTTCGTCAGCAACACCTGACTGGCAGTTTGCTGGCTGCCCATCAAAAAACGGCGGTGTGAGCCGCCGTTCTGCAGGGGTATCGGAGGGTCGATGGAGCGGTTGGCTCAGCGGCCGACGCTGCGGTAGGGGACCTTGGAGAGGTAATCCATGCCGGTGCTGCCTGACGGTGCGACTCCGGTGCGCATGGCAGGCAGAGAGCGCACCCAGGGAAGGTAGTCCTCGGGGAAGCCACCGCGACGCTGACGTGCTCTCGTGGGCAGAGACTTGACGGTACCGGTGTAAACAATCTGGGGGAATCCCAGGATGCTTCGGTAGTAGGCCTCGTAGCGCGGCGAGGTGATGTTGAAGGGAGTTTCGCCCACTTCACGGGATCCCACCACCCGGTTACGGTGGTACGGCACGGTGTCGTAGCCAAAGTTCTCGAGATACTCGTCGCTGTCGAGGATCTGATCAACGGCGCCGGCCACGCCCTTGGTCATGATCACCGCAGCCCAGGCGATCTCCTCGGCTTTTCCGTACACCTGGCGGCCCAGCAGTTTCTCCACAAGGTGGCGGACCACCCGGTAGTTGCTGTTCAGATTGTAGAAACTGCGGGTGAAAGTATCCGAGAGGCACAGGGCCCGGATGAAATCACGCACGCTGATCTGGCCATTGCGCAGCTGCGACTCCAGATTCTTGTCGCGGTCGACCTTGAAGGCGTGAAAGAAGATCTGACGGTAGGCCGACTCAATCACCGTATTAAGGGCGTTGGAGTCCAAGGCCTTGTCAAGGGTGCCGCCTTTCGGATCCTCGTCGGAGCCCACGCGAAACGCCTTGACTCGAGAGTTCTGGCTGGTGGGTGCGTACTTCAGAAGCGGGATCGCCACGCGAACATCGTCATCCGTCGCTGTGGATCGTAGAAGTCAGCCCCGATCGAACCCCGCCAGGGGCGGCAGGGCTCACAGTCCGTAACGTTTGCGGCCACCGGCGCCGGCGTGGCGCTCTACCAGCCGAAGGCGGAGACCAGGGGGCCGCGGCTGGCCTCAGCACGGCCATCTCCGGTTGTGCTGACCTCCAGGCAGCGGCTCTCCATGCAGAAGGAGGCCGTGTTGGAGATCCCCTCCACCGTGCTGGTGCGCAGGCGCAGATTTGGGTTGATAAACCAGAAGCGCTCCAGGCTGCTCATCGTTTCGTAACCCGTGGTGAGGAGCAGGCCATCCCGGTCATCCATACGGAAGTGGCCCGCCACCGGAGCCGTCTCCGCGTAGCCGCGGTCGCGCAACAGCAATCCCACGCGCCCTGAGGTGTCGGTGGGGATCAGGCCGAACACCGACTCTCCCTGGTGCCCTTCACCGGCCTTGTCCCAGGCCATCGAACCGCTCCAGCGCACCTGGCAGCCCCCCACCAGGCCCGCGGCGTCCTGGCCGTGCAGTTCGGCGATCGCCTTGAGGCGCGGGTCGCTGGCCTCCACCTCCGTGACCTCGATCAGAGACCCGCCGGCCTCGGCGCGCCTGTGCAGCAGGTGGTGGCTGGTGCGCTGGGAGCGCCAGCGTCCGCAGCTGAGCCGGAAGAAACTGAGGGCATCTGAGATCGGAACGCTCACGGGGGCAGCACGGCTGTAGCGATGATCGCAACTCCCTCACCCCAGCCGTTGCCCGGTGGCCACAACTGGAGTCGTGGCGGCCCTGGCCGCAGCCCTCTGCTGGGCGCTCTCCAGCAGCCTCTGGCGGCGGTTGCCCACCTCCTTGAGCGCCGCCCAGCTCAACCTGGTCAAGAACCTGCTCGCGGTGGGTCTGCAGTTGCCGGTTCTGCTTCTGGGGGGCTGGCTGGTCTCCCCCCTGGCGCTGATGCTGCTTCTTGCCAGCGGCGTGGTCGGCATCGCCCTGGGGGACAGCCTCTACTTTGCGGCCCTGCGCCGGCTGGGGACGCGCCGCACCCTCACCCTCGAGGCGGGTGGTCCGGCGCTGTCGCTGCTGGGCGGAGCCCTGTTTCTGGCCGAGTGGCCCCGCTGGCCCCAGGGGCTTGGGGTGGCCCTGATCTGCCTCTCGGTGGCGCTGGTGGCCCGTCAGCCGTCCCCGGCAGGGGGATCGGCCGGGCTGCCCCTGCCCCGGGAGGGCCAGCGCCTTGGGCTGATGCTGGCCCTGGCCGCGTTGGTCTGCGGCAGTGCCGGTGCTCTGCTCTCGCGAGCGGCTCTGCGGGACTCGGCGTTGCCACCGCTGCAGTCGGCCACCCTGCGCCTGGCGGCCGCGGCTGTCGTGATGCTGCCTTTGCTGTGGCGGCTGCCTCCCCCTGGCCTGCGTCCGCGCCCCCTGCGGCGGCGCTGGCCCCTGGTGCTGCTGGCCACCCTGCTGGGTACGAGCGGCGGCATCGTGCTGCAGCAGACCGCCCTGCAGCACCTTCCTGCCGGACTGGCCGTGGCCCTGCTGGCCACCGCCCCGGTGCTGGCCCTGCCGCTGGCGGGGCTGGAGGGGGACCGGCCGGGCTTCGGCGGGGTGGTGGCGGCGCTGCTGGCCCTGGCTGGGGGCAGCCTGGGGGGGGGGCTTGGCTGGAGAGGCTGAGCCGGGCCCTGGCCTCCGCCTCGGCCCAGGCGATCAGGGCATGGATCTCGAGGGCGAGAAGCTCGCAGCCCCGCTGGGCCGCCAGCTCCTGCAACTGGCCGGCCCCACGTTCCAGCTGGGTGAGGAACACCTGCTGAAATTCCGGATCGGGTGCCAGGGAACTGTGCCGGGCGCTCCAGGCGGCCAGAGCTGAGCTGGACGGCAGGGGCCCCGTGCGGCTGCCGGCCACCTGCTGGAGGGTGCGCAGGCAGTGGGCTAGCAGGCGCAGGTGGTGGCGTTCCAGGCTGGGGAGAAGGGTGGCTTCGAGGGCGGCCAGGTCGCTGGCATCCAGCGGACCGGTCTCGGCCTCAGCCATCGTGGGAGCTCAGGGGAGCACCCTCCAGGCGAGGGGTGATGCGGAATCCGCAGGAGTGGCCGGCTTCGAGCCGCCAGTGCACCCGCTCGACGCTGCAGTCGGGGAAGGTGTGGCGCATCTGTTGGAGCTCCTGGTCACAGAGCACTGGGAACTGTTCGGCCAAGCGGGAGACGGAACAGTGAAATTCGCTCATGCACCAGGAGAGCCCATCGGACTCCGGGTGACAGTCGCTGACGTAGCCCTCGCGGCAGCGGAGCTTCACCAACCGCTCCAAGCGCTCCAGCAGGGAGCCGCTGCCGATCTGACGCCGGTAATCGTGGGCTTTGGCGATGGCCTGCTGGCGCAGGAGGGTCTGAACGGTGTCGGCCGGGAGGCTGTCGGCCATGGAGGTGAGCAGTCCGAGGGCGAAATGCTCGCTGCCGTTGGGAAACTGGTCGTGCCCTTCGGCCGTCAGGTGCCAGTGGTTGCTGGGTCGGCCTGGCCCTTCGCTGCTGGGACTGCTGGCCACAAGGCCATCATCTTCAAGGCTGCGAAGGTGGCGGCGCATGATCTGGACGGACACACCGAGCAGCTCAGCCAGCTGAGCGGCTGTGGCCTCGCCCTGGCGCAGAAGAAGGGCGAGTGCTGCTTCTCGGGTTGGGGCCTGGGTGGAAGCGCTCATCGGACACTCAGCCCGGTTCGTCCGGTCGCGAACCTTCTCCACACCTTGCCACGCTCCTCCGGGTGTTGGGGTTGAGGCCGTTCACAATGGCCTCAGACCCATCCCCAGCTCCGTTGTCCTAGGGTTGTCGGTAACGAAACCATTGAGTTTCGTAATTCAGTGGCACGGCCTGTTCGGTCATTGATCTCCACCCGGCACCCCGTCAGCGCCCCGCCGCTCTTCCGCCGCTGGGTTCCGTCGGCTCCTTGCCGCCGCCCGCGGGACACGTCCACGCCTCGGTGACTCCCTCGTTTTTCTGAATTCATGTCCGACGCCCCCTCCGCCACGGCCGCCCCCAGCAGTGAAAGCCTGGAGTTGATCCGGCGTTTCGCCGAGGCCTACGCCAAGCGGACCGACACCTATTTCTGCAGCGATCCCGGGGTGACTGCGGTGGTGCTCGAAGGCCTGGCCCGCCACAAGGAGCAACTGGGCGCGGCCCTCTGTCCCTGCCGCCACTACGAAGACAAGCAGGCCGAAGCGGAGCAGGCGTTCTGGAACTGCCCCTGCGTGCCCATGCGGGAGCGAAAGGAGTGCCACTGCATGCTGTTCCTCACCGAAGACAATCCCTTCCGTGGAGAGGGACAGACAATCGGCCTCGATGAGATCAAGGCCCACACTGCACCTCCTGCCGCCTGACCACCATGAGCAGCTCCACCAGCGTCGATGATCTGGTCAGTCAGCCATACAAATATGGTTTCGTCACTGATATCGAAACCGACAAGATCGACAAGGGTCTGAGTGAAGATGTCGTCCGGCTGATTTCCTCGAAGAACCACGAGCCTCAGTTTCTGCTTGATTTTCGCCTTCGGGCTTATGAGCAGTGGCTGCGCATGGAGGAGCCTGATTGGGCGTCCATCGGATACCCGGCCATCGACTATCAGGACATCATCTACTACGCCGCTCCCCGTCAGCAGGAGAAGAAGGCCAGCCTGGATGAGGTGGATCCGAAGTTGCTGGAAACCTTCGACAAACTCGGCATCCCCCTCAGCGAGCAGAAGCGGCTCAGCAATGTTGCTGTTGATGCAGTCTTCGACAGCGTCTCGATTGCCACCACCTACCGCGAGAAGCTCGCCGAGCACGGTGTGATCTTCTGCTCGATCAGCGAGGCCGTCAAGGATCATCCCGAGTTGATCGAGCGCTATCTCGGCACTGTCGTTCCCTGCAACGACAACTTCTTCGCGGCGCTCAATTCCGCTGTCTTCAGTGACGGCTCCTTCGTGTTCATCCCAAAGGGCGTGGAATGCCCGATGGAGCTCTCCACTTATTTTCGCATCAATTCCGGCGATACGGGCCAGTTCGAGCGCACCTTGATCGTGGCTGAAGAAGGTGCTTCGGTCAGTTACCTGGAGGGTTGCACCGCCCCGATGTTCGACACCAACCAGCTGCATGCTGCTGTGGTGGAGCTGGTGGCTCTCGATGATGCCACCATCAAATACTCCACTGTCCAGAACTGGTATGCGGGCGATGAGAACGGTGTGGGCGGCATCTACAACTTCGTGACCAAGCGTGGCCAGTGCCGGGGCGACCGCAGCCACATCAGCTGGACCCAGGTGGAAACCGGTTCAGCGATCACCTGGAAGTATCCCAGTTGCGTGCTTCAGGGGGCTCATTCGGTCGGTGAGTTCTACTCCGTGGCGCTCACCAACAACTGTCAGCAGGCCGATACGGGCACCAAGATGGTGCACGTGGGTCCAAACACCCGATCCACGATCGTGAGCAAGGGCATCAGCGCCGGCCGTTCCTCCAACAGTTACAGGGGGCTGGTTCAGATCGGCCCCAAGGCCCAGGGAGCTCGCAATTACAGCCAGTGCGATTCGATGCTGATCGGCGATCAGGCGGGTGCCAACACCTATCCGTACATCCGCTCTCAGCAACCTGAGGCCAATGTGGAGCATGAGGCCAGCACCTGCCGCATCTCCGCGGATCAGCTCTTCTACCTGCAGAGCCGAGGCATCGGCTTTGAGGAGGCGGTGTCCATGATGGTGAGCGGTTTCTGCCGGGATGTGTTCAATCAGCTGCCGATGGAATTCGCTGCTGAGGCCGACAAGCTCCTGGCCCTGAAGCTGGAGGGCTCGGTGGGCTGAAGCAGTCCCGGCCATCGGCCAAAGGTTTTGTCCCCCTGGAGCTTGGCTCCTTTCTTTGTTCTTTCCCTTGTTCCGTCAGCTGTGATTCGCCCCGACGCCGATACCCTCCTCGAGATCGTTGACCTTCAGGCCCGCGTGGAGGACAAGCCGATCCTCAAGGGTGTGAACCTCACGATCAAGGCTGGAGAGATCCACGCCGTGATGGGCCGCAACGGCAGCGGCAAGAGCACCCTCTCCAAGGTGCTGGCGGGCCATCCCGCTTACACCGTCACCGGCGGCAGCGTGCGTTACCGCGGCGCTGACCTGCTTGATCTCGAACCGGAGCAGCGGGCTCGGCTGGGACTGTTCCTTGGGTTCCAGTATCCCGTGGAGATCCCCGGGGTGAGCAACCTCGAGTTTCTTCGGGTGTCCACCAATGCCCGTCGCCTCGAGAAAGGAGAGGAGGAGCTCGACACCTTCGCCTTCGAAGACCTGGTGCGTGAGCGTCTGGAGGTGGTGCAGATGGATCCGGCCTTCCTGGATCGCAGCGTGAATGAGGGCTTCTCCGGCGGCGAGAAGAAGCGCAACGAGATTCTGCAGATGGCCCTGCTGGATCCCGTGGTGGCGATCCTCGATGAAACCGATTCCGGCCTCGACATCGACGCCCTGCGCATTGTGGCCGGTGGTGTGAATCATCTCGCCAGCCCCGAGAACGCCACCCTCCTGATCACTCACTACCAGCGCCTTCTGGATGTGATCACTCCTGACTATGTGCATGTCATGGCCGGCGGCCGCATCCTGCGAACCGGCGGCAAGGAGCTGGCGCTGGAGCTTGAAGATCGCGGCTACGACTGGGTGGACCAGGAGCTGGCCGTGCTGGAGGTGGCCTGATGGTGGCTTCGATCCCCAGCACTGGTGCCGTGGCCGCCACCACGTGGGTGACCTCCTTTCTCCAGCAGCTTCCCGCTCCGTCTGGTGAGATGGAAGCTGTTCAGTGGCGTGGCCGTGAGGCCCTCTCCCGCCAGCCGTTGCCCTCGCGCCGCCAGGAAGACTGGCGTTTCACCGACCTGGCGCCGCTCACGGCCCTTGCCCCGGCCTTCGAGCAGACCACCAGCCCTCTTCCCTCGTCATGGCCTGAGCCGGCAGCCGATGTGCTGCGTCTTCGGCTCGATGCCCCCGGGGATCCTCTGACCGGCCAGAGCCTGCCCGCCGGTCTCTCGCTTCTGAGCAGTGAGGAGGTGCAGCAGGCTCTGGGCCACACCCTGGCCACCTGCAATTGCGAGCAACACTGGCCGGTGGAGCTCAACCAGGCCACGGCCACCCGGGTGCTGGCCCTGCGGGTGAGTGGTGCGGTGGCCACCACCCTCGAGCTGGTGAGCGAAGCCACCGGCGATGGCGTGCTGCGCCCCGTGAGAGTGCTGCTGCTGCTGGAGGAGAAAGCCAGCCTCGATGTGCTGCAGGTGCAGCTCGGTGCCGGTGCCAGCCTCTCGAGCCTGGTTCTCGAAGCCCATCTGGGCCGCGAATCACAGCTGCGCCACGGTCTGCTGGCCCTGGGTGAGGGCCCGGCCTGCCTGCTGGCTCATCTGGCGGTGGAGCAGGAGCCCCGCAGCCGGCTGGAGTCGGTTTGGGCCAGCCACGGCTGGGCGCTCTCCCGCTTCGAGCCGCGGGTGGTGCAGGTGGATGGCGAGGCCACCACCAACCTCAAGGCCCTGCAACTGGCCGATGGCCAGCAACTGGTGGACACCCACAGCCGTGTGGAATTCCGCGGGCCGGAGGGGCAGCTGGATCAGCTGCACAAGGCGATCGCCGACGACCGAGGCCGCAGCGTGTTCAACGGGGCCGTGAAGGTGCCACGGGCCGCCCAGCGCACCAAGGCCGCCCAGCTCAGCCGCAACCTGCTGCTCTCCAGCCAGGCCCGCATCGACACCAAGCCGGAGCTCGAAATCGTGGCCGACGACGTGCGCTGCGCCCATGGCGCCACGGTGAGCCGGCTCCAGACCGATGAACTCTTCTACCTGCAGAGCCGGGGGCTCTCGGCTGCCGTGGCCGCCGGGCTGCTCAAGCGTGGCTTCTGCGAGGAAGTGCTGCGCACGCTGCCTGGTGCGGCCGTCGCCTGGAGCCCGTTGCAGCGTCTGCTGGGGGAGGGCTGATCACAATGCCGTACATCGCCTCCGCCCCTCTCTCCAAGCCCGCCGACCTGATCAAGGCCGCTGACCATTCCTCAGTTTCTGCCCAGGCCGGCCCTGATGATCTGGCGGCCCTCACCCGTGCTGATTTTCCGCTGCTGGCGGATCAGGCCTGCCTGGGGCAGCCCCTGATCTATCTCGATCACGCCGCCACCAGCCAGAAACCCCGGGCGGTGCTCGATGCCCTGCAGCGCTACTACACCCACGACAACGCCAACGTGCACCGGGGGGCCCACCAGCTCAGCGCCCGGGCCACCGATGCCTTCGAAGGCGCCCGCGACAAGACCGCCCGCTTCGTTGGCGCCGCCACTCCACGGGAGATCGTGTTCACCCGCAATGCCAGCGAGGCGATCAACCTGGTGGCCCGCAGCTGGGGTGATGCCTTTCTGCGACCTGGCGATGAGATCCTGCTCACGGTGATGGAGCACCACAGCAACCTGGTGCCCTGGCAGCAGCTGGCTGAGCGCATGGGTGTCCGGTTGCGCCATGCCGGCCTCACCGCCAGCGGTGAACTGGATCTTGATGATCTGCGCAGTCAGATCAGCGAGCGCACCCGGCTGGTGAGCGTGGTGCAGATCAGCAACACCCTGGGCTGCCACAACCCGATCAGCGCGATTGCCGAGCTCACCCACGCCGCCGGCGCCCTTTTGCTGGTGGATGCCTGCCAGAGCCTGCCGCACCTGCCGGTGAACGTTCAGAACCTCAGGGCTGATTTCCTGGTGGGCTCCTCCCACAAGCTCTGTGGCCCCACGGGCATGGGCTTTCTCTGGGCGCGGGAGGCGCTGCTCGAGGCGATGCCGCCGTTCCTGGGCGGTGGCGAAATGATCCAGGATGTGTACCTCGACCACAGCACCTGGGCGGAGCTGCCCCACAAGTTCGAAGCGGGAACCCCGGCCATCGGCGAGGCCGTGGGCATGGGTGCGGCGCTCGACTATCTGAGTGCACTTGGTCTTGATCGCATCCACGCCTGGGAACAGCGGCTCACCGCCCATCTGTTCCAGCGCCTGCAGGCAATCGAAGGGCTCAGAGTGCTTGGCCCCACCCCCCAGCAACAGCCCGACCGTGGTGCCCTGGCCGCCTTCGTGGTGGAAGGTCTCCATGCCAACGATCTCGCCGCCTTGCTGGATGCCAGCGGCATCTGCATCCGCAGTGGCCATCACTGCACCCAGCCCCTCCATCGCCACTACGGAATCAGCGGTTCGGCGCGCGCCAGCCTCAGCTTCACCACAACACTCGCAGAGATCGACCGCTTCGCCGAGGAGCTGGAGAGCAGCGTGGCCTTCCTGCGCGAGCACAGCTGAGCGGCAGGCCCTTTGATGCTGGAGCTCGTGGCGGCGCTGCTGATCGATCTCTCCGAGCAGAAGCTCTATGCCTACGACGACCAGCAACGGTTGCTCTACGCCGCCCTGGTCTCCACGGGCAGCCCTGTGACACCAACCCCCACCGGGCGGTTTCAGATCGGCAGCAAGTACAGCGAAACGCCGCTGGTGGGTCCCGACTACCGCATCCCCGCCGTGCCGAACGTGATGTGCCTCAGTGGCGGCGGCCTGGTTCCGGATCGCCTCTGCCTGCATCCGGCCCCCTGGCAGGAGAGGGCCGGTCAGTGCTTCGGTGTGGCCCGCAGCCACGGCTGCATCCGCACCACGAGCGCCACGGCCCGCTGGCTGTTTTCGCGCACGGCTGTGGGCACGCCGGTCGAGATTCGCCCCTGAGGGCCAACGCACCGAGTTTGCGGAATGTTGGCATCAAGCTTGAGACCCTCAGCCTCTCGATGGAGACTGGTTCAATGGAGTGCCGCTTGGATTTTGTGCTCAGCATGATCATTGTCTCGGCAGTCTTTGGTCACTGAAATTAAGGCGCATGGGTTTTCATCCAACAGTGATGCTCCTGATTGGAGGAGTCATTCTCACTCTCGGTGATCTCGCCATCAAGACCTGGATTATCAAGGAGAATCGACCGGCTTTCTGGCTGGGCATGATGATCTATGCGGTGGGCATGGCCATCCTCGCCCATACCTTTCGCTATAGGAATATCGCTACGGCATCAATCATCTGTGTGGTTTTTAACGTGATCACACTGATTCTGGCGACAAGACTGATCTACGGCGAGAATATCAGCAAGCAGCAGTATGTGGGAATGGCGGTGGGAGTGTTGGCGATCATCATCCTGGAATCTGATCAGGCCTGAGTTGATTCAGCGGGGTGTGAGCCTGGCGAGGGCTTCGGCCCGGTGCTGTCCACGCCAGAGCCACTGCCAGTCCCAGCCGCAGGCCTCTGCCGTGCGCTGGATGGCTGCCGCATCGGCGGGGTGATCGAAGCTGCTGAGGTGATCGATCACCTGCTGACTTTCCTCGGCGGAGAGGGCCTGCCAGCCCCGGCGGATGCGTTGCACATAGCGCTGCAGATAGCTGTCGCGACTTTCGCCGGATTCCCGGAACACATCGGCCCAGAGCAGCATCCCGCCGGGGGCCAGCTGAGAGTGCGCCCCCGAGAGAAACTGGCCTTTCTGCTCGTCGCTGAGGTGATGCACAGCAAAGGAGCTGTGGAGGAGATCCACCGGGCCGCTCCCGTTGGCGCCTGGATCGAGCGCCCAGGAGAGCAGGTCCTGCGCGCGCCAGCTGCAGGGGTAGGGCACGTCCTTCAACTGGGCAGCGGCGCGGGGCAGCACGGGCGCGCAACAATCAAGCCCCAGGTAGGAGCCCAGGGGTAAGCGGCGCAGCAGAGAGGCCAGCAGGGCGAGATCGCCACAGCCGAGATCGACCATGCGTGGTGGTGGCTGACCTTCCGGTCGCTCAGCCAGCCAGCCCTCGATGGCCGTCGAGGTTGCCGCTGAGAGCGCCTGGTGCTCCATCAGATCGGCATCCACCACCCGGCGGTAGGTGCTCCATTGGTGTTCGAAGAGGTCCATGCCGGACTCAGGCCTCAGGGGCGGTCTGCCGCCGATCCTGCGGTGAGCGTAGGCCGCTTGGCTGGGGAACCCCAGGCTGGCTGGCCGTGTCCCCAGATGAGCTCTAGGCCCATTGGGGAACGTTCATCGTTGCTCCACTGACAATTGGAGGATATCTCGATCAATTTCGCGTCGCTTGTATGTTTCAAGGGAAGGATGGTCCTATCGTCCCTGAGCATCTGCGCGCGGTTGATCTTGAACGGCTGCTGAGAGCACATTGGGTTACGGGTAGCCATCGCCATGACAAAACCAACACCAATTCCAACGCCAACTTTTCGCGACTTTGAGTATGCCGGTTGGAGCAACCAAAGCATCTGCGAAACATACGATCACCACTTCGGGGCCGTTGCGCGGCAATCGATCGAAGCGTTGCTGGATGCTGCCGCTGTAAGCAAAGGCACTCGGATTCTGGACGTCTGCACCGGTGCCGGTTATGGCGCCGGGTTGGCTGCAGAACGTGGAGTGTTAGCCACCGGCATTGATTTTCCGCAGCTCAAGTTGAATTGGCGCGAGCGCATTATCCAGCGGCGACTTTCCAGGAAGGAGATGGAACGTCTCTCCCTTTTTCGGGCGAAACTTTCGACAGCGTGATCAACAGCATTGGGATGCCTCACTTCGCCGATCCCGATGCGGCGATCGGCGAAGCATGTCGGGTTTTGGGAAAAGGAGGAAAGTTCGCTTTCACTGTCTATGACGCCCCCGAGCGGTCCGTGGGCTTCGGAGCGGTGTATCAGGCGGTGAAGGAACATGGAACAATGAACGTCGGGCTCCCGCAAGGTCCTAATTTTTTTTTCTTTCCAGTGATCCCGTCGAGTCCACCAATAGACTCGCTGCCGCTGGATTCGGGTCCATCAAGATCATTGTCCAACCCCAGGTATGGCGGCTTACCTCTCCTGACGAGGCGTTTGAGGCCGTTCTGCAAGGGGCGGTGCCTGCGGCAGCGACGCTGAAAGCACAGGCGTCTGAACTACTGCCCAGGATACGCCCGACGATTTTCGAAAGACTGGGCGAGTACAAGCGGGAAAGCCTCTGCGAAGTGCCCACGCCCGTGGTGCTCGCCTCCGCCACAAGGCCATGATGCATGTAGGAATCCGGGGCCGCATGACCCTCCTTTGTCGCCGACGCGCCCGAGCCCATGGCTGATGGCGATGCGGCTAGCTGTTTCTGGCAGACTTGGATCTCATTGGATCGGACAGGTGGGTGCCAAGCATGAATGAGCAGTTGAATCCAGATAAAATCCTCCAGACTGGCCTCGCGTTCTGGGCATCAAAAACGTTGTTGAGCGCCGTTGAAATCGGTCTGTTCAGCGAACTCTCCCGCGGCCCAGAGAGCCTCGAAAGACTGGCCGGCCGCCTTGGCCTGCATCCACGTTCGGCCCGGGACTTCCTCGATGCCCTGGTGGCGTTGGGCTTCTTGACCCGCACAGACGACGGGTACTCCAACACCCCTGAAACGGACCTCTTCCTCGACCGAAACAAGCTCTCGTATCTGGGTGGAATCCTCGAGATGGCCAACCACCGCCTCTATCCGTTCTGGAGCAATCTCACGGAAGCGCTTCGAACCGGGCAACCGCAGAATGAAGCCAAGTCTGGCGGTCCCGGACTCTTCGAAATCCTGTATGCAGATCCGTCGCGTCTCAAAGAATTCCTCGCCGCCATGTCAGGGATCAGCCACGGCGCGAACATGAAGATCGCAAGGACTTTTCCCTGGAAGAATTACCATACATTCGTTGATGTGGGCACTGCGCAGGGTGATCTTGCGGCGCAGATCGTGCTGGCGAACCCTCATCTTCGGGGAGAGGGCTTCGACCTGCCCGAAGTGGCGCCGATCTTCGAGGAGTACATCGAGGTACTCGGGGTCAAAGACCGCCTGACTTTCGTGCCGGGCAGCTTCTTCACCCACGACATTCCTCCGGCTGAGGTGATCCTGATGGGACACATCCTTCATGACTGGGATCTGCCAACCAAGAAGATGCTGATCAGAAAAGCCTTCGACGCCCTGCCCACTGGTGGTTCCCTTGTTGTGTATGAGGCAATTATTGATGATGACCGCTCGAAAAACGCATTTGGCTTGATGATGAGTCTGAACATGCTGATCGAGACGTCAGGTGGCTTCGACTACACAGGTGCTGACTGCATTGAATGGATGCGCGACGCTGGGTTCTCTTCAACCTGGGTCGAGCCACTGGTCGGTCCTGACTCGATGGTGGTTGGCATCAAGTAGCCAAGCGTTGATCCTTGCCCTGGAGTCACTGCCATGACCTCACTGCTGCTCGACATTGTTGTGATCTTCACGATGTCGGCCATGGCGGCGGTGCTCTGCCACCGCTTCAGCATCCCCAGTTCGATCGGTCTGCTGCTCGCTGGCGTTCTGGCCGGGCCTGACCTCTTTCGGCTGGTGCAGAACGTGCACGAGATCGAGCTGCTGGCCGAGATCGGTGTGGTGCTGCTGCTGTTCGTGATCGGACTGGAGATCTCCCTGGCGGATGTGGCGCGCTTGCGTCGTCACTTTCTGATCGGCGGCTCGCTGCAGTTCTTCGGCACCGCCGCCCTGGTGGGGGCGATCTGTTGGGGGCTGGGTCTGTCGACGGGGCAGGGGGTGTACGTGGGCTTCGTGGTGGCCCTCTCCAGCACCGCCATCGTGCTGCGCATGCTGCAGGAGCGCGCCGAACTGGAAACACCCCATGGGCGCACCACTCTGGCGATCCTCATTTATCAGGACGTGGGGGTGGTCCCGGTGATGCTGATGGCCCCCTTGCTGGCAGGGGTCGGGGCGAGTTCGGGGGTCGGCGCGATCGCGGCGCTGCTGGGACGGATTGCTCTGGTGGCGCTGGTCGCGTGGCTGGCCTGGCGCTGGATCGTGCCCTGGTTGCTGGAGCGCATCACCCGCACCCGGAGTTCCGAGGCCTTTCTTCTCGGTGTGTTCAGCCTTTGCGTGGGCATCGCGGTGATGACCCAGTCGCTGGGGCTGTCGTTGGCGCTGGGCGCTTTCCTGGCGGGTTTCATCCTCTCGGAATCGGAGTATTCCCACCAGGCGGTGGCGGTGATGCTGCCCTTCCGTGATGTCTTGATGAGTCTGTTCTTCGTGTCGATCGGCATGCTGCTCGACATCCAGTTCATGCTGGCCCACCCGCTGGCGTTGCTGCTGCTCACCCTGGCGGTGGTGGTGATCAAACCCCTGGTGGCGGCCTGGTCGGCCCTGGTGGTGGGCCTGCCCCTGCGTGGCTCGGTGCTCACCGGCCTGGCACTCGCTCAGGTGGGTGAATTCTCCCTCGTGGCCACCAAGGCGGGCGTCAGCACCGGTCTGCT
The DNA here is from genome assembly GCF_014224355.1 of Synechococcus sp. BSA11S. GTDB lineage: Bacteria > Cyanobacteriota > Cyanobacteriia > PCC-6307 > Cyanobiaceae > Regnicoccus_A. Next base: position 55,105 of record NZ_VNWP01000013.1, read on the forward strand.
TGGACCCGACATCTTCCAGACCGTGCTCGATGTGGCGGTGCTGAGCATGATGCTCACCCCGGCGCTGGTGGCCAGCGGTCCACGGCTCGCCGCCTGGCTGGCCACCACGCCCCTGCGGCGACTCGAGCGCCGCAGCCTTGCCCCCGGCACCTCAGGCACCTCCACAGCCCTCAACGGCCACATCCTGATTGTGGGCTTCGGGGTCACAGGCTCCAACCTGGCCCGTACGGCCCGCCGCTGCAACATCCCCTATGCGGTGCTGGATGTGAATGCCGCGATCGTGCGTGATGCCTTCCATGCCGGCGAGCCGATTCACTACGGCGATGCCAGCCAGGAGCCGATCCTTTCCCTGGTGAACGCGGATCAGGCCCGCGCCATTGTGGTGGTGATCGATGATCCGGCCGGTGCGCGGCGCATCGTGGAACTGGCGCGCCGCTTTGCCCCCGACGCCTACATCCTCGTGCGCAGCCGCTACCTGCGTGAGGTGGAAACCCTGCTGGCTCTTGGGGCCGATGAGGTGATCGCCGATGAACTGGAGGTGTCGATCGAGGTGTTCTCCAGGGTGCTGTCGCGCATGCTCGTGCCCCGCGAGGAGATCCAGCGCCTGATCGGTGACGTCCGAGGCGACTGGCGCCAGAGGGCCCGGGGCCTCCCCCCGGAGCCCACCGCCGTAAGTGACCTGCGCGTGGCGGTGCCCCACCTCACCACCCACTCCCTGCGCCTGGCAGAACGCTCCCCACTGGTGGGTCACACCATCGCCAGCTGCGGGCTGCGCGCCGACCACAACGTCACGATCCTGGCGATCACCCGCGCCGGGGAGCCCCTGGCTCACCCCCACGGACACACGCCTCTGCTGGCGGGCGACCTGCTCTTCGTGATCGGTCCCGACCACTGGAATCCGGCCACCGTCCTTGATCCAGGTCGTTTGTCAACATGACGTCGCTTCCGATTGCCTCCTGCAGCCGATGAACATCGATGGCAAGGCCTGGCGCACGATCTGGCTGGAGGAGGGCGGACGCTCGGTGGGGGTGATCGATCAGACCCTGCTGCCCCACCGTTTGAGCACCCGCTCCCTCGCCACCCTGGATGAGGCCGCGGAGGCCATCGCCACGATGGTGGTGCGCGGGGCGCCACTGATCGGTGTCACCGGGGCCTATGGCCTGATGCTGGCCCTGCAGGCGGATCCAGGTGATGCCTCGCTCGCAGCGGCCTTTGAGCAGCTCAACGCCACCCGCCCCACCGCCATCAACCTGCGCTGGGCCCTCGAGCGGGTGCGCGATCGGGTGGCGGCGCTGCCGCTGGCCGAGCGGGCGGAGGCGGCTGCGGCGGAGGCTGCGGCCATCGCTGAAGACGACGTGGCGATGTGCGCGGCGATCGGCGACCACGGCCTGACGCTGTTCCAGCAGCTGGCGGCTGCGCGGCCCAGCGTGCGCCAGGGGCAGCCCCTGAACGTGCTCACCCACTGCAACGCCGGCTGGCTGGCCACCGTCGACTGGGGCACTGCCCTGGCACCGATCTACAAGGCCCACCGCGCCGGCCTGCCCATTCACGTCTGGGTGGATGAAACCCGCCCGCGCAACCAGGGCGCCAGCCTCACCGCGTTCGAGCTGGGTCGTGAGGGGGTGCCCCACACCGTGATCGTCGACAACGCCGGCGGGCACCTGATGCAGCACGGCCTGGTGGATGCCGTGATCGTGGGCACCGACCGCACCACCCGCTCGGGGGATGTGTGCAACAAAATCGGCACCTACCTCAAGGCTCTCGCCGCCCACGACAACGGCGTGCCCTTCTATGTGGCCCTGCCCGCCTCCACCATCGACTGGAGCCTCGGCGATGGGCTGGCGGAGATCCCGATCGAGGCCCGCAGCGCCACTGAGGTGACCCACATCCAGGGGCTGGTTGCAGCGGGTTCGGCTTCCGGAGAGATCGCCACGGTGCAGCTCCCGCCGGAGGGGAGTGCCGGCTTCAACCCCGCCTTTGACGTCACCCCGGCGCGGCTGGTGAGCGCTCTGATCACCGAGCGGGGTGTGGCCCCCGCCACCGAGGCAGGCCTGCAGCGCCTCTACGGGCGAGTGGCGAATGGCTCAGAGCCAGCGCCGGCGGCGGAAGTAGATCGCCAGCCCCACCCCGATCAGGCCCATCAAGGACAGGGTTGACTGATAGCCGAGCCGCCAGCGCAACCCTGGCATGTTCTCGAAGTTCATGCCATACACCCCGGCGATGAATGTGAGGGGGATGAAGATCGAGGACATGATCGTGAGGGTTTTCATCACCTCATTCATGCGGTTGCTCAGGCTGGAGAGGTAGGTGTCGTGGAAACCTTCCAGGAGGTCCCGGTAGGTTTCCACCATGTCGATCACCTGGATGCAGTGGTCGTAGAGGTCGCGCCAGTACACCCTGGTGCCGGCGGTGAGCACCCTCGACTCCCCCTTCTCGATGGCGCTGATCACTTCGCGACAGGGCCAGGCCGCCTTGCGCATGCCGAGTACGTCGCGCTTGAGATAATGAATCTCCTGGATGTTGCCCTGGCTCGGATCCTCGAGGATCTTGTCGTCGATGGCTTCGATGTGATCACCGATCTGCTCGATCGCCAGGCAGTAGTGGTCCACCACCGTGGCCACCAGGGCGTAGGCCAGGTAGTCGGTCGTCAGCTGCCGGATCCGCCCCTTCCCCGCCCTCAGACGCTGACGCAGGGAGTTGAACGCATCTCCTTCTCCTTCCAGGAAGGAGAGCACCACATGCTCGCCCACGATCAGGCTCAGCTGCTCGATGGTGATCGACTGGCTCCCGCCGTCGAACTCCATCATCTTCATCGCGATCAGCAGGTAGTGGGGAAACTCCTCAACCTTGGGGCGCTGGTTGGTGTTCACCAGGTCCTCCAGCGTCATCGGGTGCAGGCCCAAGTGCCTGCCGAGGGTTTCGATCAGCGCCACGTCATGGATCCCGTTGACGTTGATCCAGGTCACGCTGGTGTCGGAGAGGGCCTGATCGAAGCACTGGCTCACCTCCACGTCCTGGGCTTCGCTCAGGCGATCGGCGTTGTAATCCAGGATGTCGACCCGGGCGCGCACGCACTTGCGCTCGCCCCCGCCCAGCGCCCGTGCCTGGCGGCGGCGGCTGGTGCCGGTTCAGTGGCCTTGATGCTGGCACGGTTCCGACCGGATCACCCTTCCCTAGCCTCCTGGCCACGTGACGCCCAACCGCCGGATGCCGAGTCAGAACCGCTGGTCGCAGGCCGAGGCCGAGGCCGCCGTGGCCCGCTATGGCGCCGAGGGGGTCAGCGAGGACCTGGCCCTGCGCACCTACAGCGCCCGTCTGCTCGGTGCCGATCCCGATCTGGTGCTGCACGGGGGTGGCAACACGTCGGTCAAAACCACGGTCACGGGGCTGCTGGGGGAGACCATCCCCGTGCTCTGCGTCAAAGGCAGCGGCTGGGATCTGGCCACGATCGAGCCCCCTGGCCACCCGGCCGTGCGCCTCGAACCCCTGCAGGCCCTGCGGGTTCTCGAGCGCCTCAGCGATGAAGACATGGTGGCGGCCCAGCGCCGCAACCTGATCGATCCCACTGCCCCCAACCCTTCGGTGGAGGCCCTCCTCCATGCCTTCCTGCCCCACAAATTCGTCGATCACACCCACTCGATCGCCCTGCTGGCCCTGGCCGACCAGCCCGGCGCCGAAGCGCTCTGCCGTGAGGTCTATGGCGATCGTGTCGCCCTCGTTCCCTATGTGATGCCCGGCTTCGCCCTGGCCAAGGCTGCGGCTGAGGCCTATGAGGCGGCCGAGCAGCGGGCCAGGGCCGCTGGGGTGGAGCTCGAAGGCATGGTGCTGCTGCAGCACGGGCTGTTCTCTTTCGGTGCCACGGCTGAGCAGAGCTACGGGCGGATGCTGGCGCTGGTGGGGCAGGCCGAGGCGCGTCTGACCCGGGTGAGCGGCCAGCCCCTGCCGCAGCCCATGCCGGAGCCCCCCATCCCCGCGGCGGCAGTGCTGCCGGTGCTGCGCGGGTTGCTCAGCCGGGCCGCCGAGGCCGAGGCGGCCCCTGCCCGCTGGCTTCTCGATCTCCGGGATTCAGCTCCCGCCCTGGCGGTGGTCAATGATCAGCGCCTGCTCGACTGGGCCAGCCGCGGTGTGGCCACCCCCGACCACGTGATCCGCACCAAGGCCCAGCCCCTGGTGCTGCCCCCCGCCTGCGGCGATCTGGCCCCCTGGACGGAGGCAGCGGCCGCGGCGCTGGCGGCCTTCGTCGACGACTACAAGGCCTACGTGGCCCGTCAGAACGGACGGGTCGGTGGCGGGCGCACGCCGCTGGATCCCCTGCCGCGGGTGCTGGCGCTGCCCGGTCCGGGGCTGGTGGGCCTGGGCCGCTCCGCTCAGGACGCCGCCGTCACCGCCGACATCGCCGAGGCCTGGGCCCGCACCCTGCTGGCGGCGGAAGCCCTCGGCCGCTTCCAGCCGGTGGGGGAGGACGACACCTTCGACATGGAGTACTGGAGCCTGGAGCAGGCCAAGCTCGGCAAGGCCAAGGAGCTTCCCCTGGCCCGCCGGGTGGTGCTGGTGACCGGCGGCGCCGGCGCCATCGGTGCCGCCACCGCCCGCGCCTTCGCCCGGCGCGGCGCCGATGTGGCTGTGCTTGATCGGCAGGAGGAGGAGGTCCTGGCCGTGGCGGCCAGCTGCGGCCGGTGCGCCCTGGGCCTGGCCTGCGACCTCACCGACCCCCAGGCGGTGCGCCAGGCGCTGGCGGCCGTGGCCGCCCGCTTCGGTGGGCTCGACATCGTGGTCAGCAATGCCGGCGCCGCCTGGAGCGGTGCCATCGCCGAGCTCAGCGACGCCGACCTGCGCGCCAGCTTCGAACTCAACCTCTTCGCCCACCAGAGCGTCGCCCAGGCAGCGATGGCCATCTTCCGAGCCCAGGGCATGGGCGGCCAGTTGCTCTTCAACGTGAGCAAGCAGGCGCTCAATCCCGGCCCCGGCTTCGGTGCCTACGGCATCGCCAAGGCGGCCCTTCTGGCCCTGATGCGCCAGTACGCCCTGGAGGGCGGCGGTGAAGGGGTGCGCGCCAACGCCATCAATGCCGATCGCATCCGCTCGGGCCTGCTCGACGCCGGCATGATCCGGGAGCGCTCGGCCGCCCGGGGCGTGAGCGAGGCCACCTACATGGCCGGCAACCTGCTGGGGGAGGAAGTGCGGGCCACCGACGTGGCCGAGGCCTTCGTGGCCCTGGCCCTGCTGGAGCGCACCACCGGCGCGGTGCTGACCGTGGATGGGGGCAACGTGGCGGCCATGGTGCGCTGAAGGCCTCAGGCGGCTTCGCGAGCCCCCGCCATCAGGGCCAGGCCCAGGCCTCCCCACAGCAGCACCAGCGTCAGGCAGAGCCCGGTCCAGGCCGGCAGGCCCCAGCTGCTCACCGCCAGCGGCGCCACCACGGTGATCACCCCGCCGGCCAGGACCGGTTGCAGCAGCAGTTGCTTGATCGAGAACGGCTGCAGAGCCTCGCTGCGATCGAGGGGGTCGGCCATGCGCAGCAGCAGCAACCCGCTGGCCGCCACCCCCGTGGCCTGGCCGAACTCGATGATCGCCCGCTCGAACCAGGCTGAGGGAAGGATGCGCGGCGCCAGCAGCAACAGCACCCCAAGGTTCCAGGCCAGACCGGCCATGGCCAGGGCCGTGAGTGACATCCAGTCGTGGGCCAGGAGGGTGAGATCGAGGCAGGCCGTGGCCGCCGTGATCAGCAGATCGGCCGACACCGTGCCCAGGCGGTTCTGCACCCGGGTCGAGACCCAGTGGTCCTTGCCGAGCCTCTCCAGCAGCCAGCGCACCAGCAGCGATCCCACCAGGGCCAGGGGGAACACCGGGAACACATCGATCACCATCGCCAGCCCACCGCCCACGTGCCCGGCCACCAGATGCAGGCCCGCCAGGGCCACCACACCGATCGCCACCGCCAGCCCCGTCAGGGCCAGGTTCAGGGCCAGGGCCGAGACCCTCAGCTCCGGCGGAGGCGGCAGCGGGAGCAGGGCCTGGGCGGCGAATGCCTGCTCAGGTTCGGGCGTGGGCCCGGGCTCCGGCTCAGGGGGGTTCTCCACCCCCGAGGCAACCGTGGAGCCCCCCAGCAGCCAGCCCCGGTTGCGGGCCAGGAGCACCACCAGGCCCCCCACCACCGTGGAGGTGAGCAGCCCCACGGTGGCCATGGCCAGACCCAGGGCCTGGCCGCCATCAAAGCCCAGGCTGGCGTAACTGCTGCCCATGGCGGCGGCGGAGCCGTGACCCCCTTCGTAGGCCACCTCGATCAGGCAGGCCATCAGCGGATGGACTCCCAGCAACGGCTGCAGCACCACCAGCACCACCAGCCCTCCCACCATGTACTGGCCGAAGGCGAGGGTGAGGGCCAGCAGGACCTGGGCCGAAAGCGGCCGCCAGAGGCCGGCCAGTCGTGGCAGCGGCTTGGCCAGCAACAGGGTGGCGAACACCAGCGTCAGCAGCACCATCGGCAGCTGGTTCCAGATGTCGATCACGGGTTGGCTGAGCAGGGGCACCAGCCCCGCCGGCGCCACCAGCAGGCCCAACACCCCGGCCAGCAACGCCTCAGGGATGCCCCAGTGGCGCAGGCCCAGCACATCACCGAGGCTGCGGCCCACCACCAGCACCAGGCCGAGGGCCACCAGAGCCACCGCCGGGGTCTCTACGGCCTCCACCAGAATCCTGACGCTGCCTGGAATGATGGGCATCAGAGGGCGAGGTGCTTCCTGAAGAAGGCTTCAGTGGCCTCCAGCACCTCAATCTGCACGGAACCGCTGCGGAATCCGTGACCTTCAGCGGCAAATCGATGCAGCTCCACCGGAACCCGGTTGGTGGCGAGTGCCGCCACGATCCCCTCGGTCTGCTCCGGTGGCACCACCTTGTCCTGGAGACCCTGGAAGAAGATCACGGGGCAGCGGATCCGATCGGCATGGCGCAGGGGGGATCGGGCTTCGTAGGTGGCCCGATCGGCCGGCCACGGGCCCACCAGGCCATCGAGGTAGCGAGCTTCGAAACGGTGACTGCTGCTGGCCAGGCCTGAGAGGTCGGCCACGGCGTAGCGGCAGGCACCCGCACGGAACCCGTCGCTGAAGCAGAGGGCCGCCAGCACGGTGAAACCACCGGCGCTGCCCCCCTCGATCGCGATCCGCTCTGCGCTGGCCAGTCCCGCAGCCACCAGGGCGCGGGCCGCGGCGGCGCAGTCGGCCACATCCACCACACCCCAGAGCCCGTCGAGCCGTTCCCGGTAGGCCCGCCCGAAGCCGGTGGAGCCGCCGTAGTTCACATCCACCACGCCCCAGCCGCGGCTGGTCCAGTACTGGTTCACCGGGTTGAGGCCGGTGCGCGCCATGCCGGTGGGCCCGCTGTGACCCTTCACCAGCAGAGGTGCGGTGGGGTGAGTGCCCCCGCTGGGGGGGTGATACCAGGCGTGGGTGGGCCGGCCACCGTGCCCCTCGAACCAGAGCGCCTCTGCCGGCGTCGCCCAGGCCGCCGGCTGGGCCCGAGGGAGCGCTCCCGCCAGGTCTGCCGCCGTCTGGTGCCGCCAGCGGCCACTGGCCAGCTCGAGGGTCAGCAGACCCGCGTCCGTGGTGCCGTTGCCGGCCACGGCCACCAGCCGGCCGTCTTCGGCCCTGAGCCCCTCGAGATCATCGAAGGGGCAGGAGATCGGCTCCCAGCGCGCGGGGCCCACCCCCGCACCACCGCCCGGATCTTCTGCAGGATTGAGCACCACGCGGCCCAGCTGCCAGCTGCCCTGCACGCAGGCGGCCGCCACCAGCTGGCGGCCATCCCAGGCGGTGGTGCGCATCCCGTACACCCACTGCGGCATGGCGAACTCCGCGTCCATCGGCAGCAACCGCTGCCAGGGTTCCTGGCCACTGGCCTCCAGCAGCTCCAGATTCCACCAGCCATGGCGATCGTTGGCCACCACCAGATCTCCGTTCGGCAGCCACAGGGGCTGGAAGATCGAGCACGCCACCGGCTGCCCGGGTGCCCCTGAGCCGGCGATCAGCCGTGCCGGGCCGAGGTCTCCTCCGGGCTCCACGTCGGCCAGCCACAGCTGGCTGCGGTCCCAGGGCATGTGCGGCTGCTGCCACTCCACCCAGGCCAGCCGGCCCCCGTCGGGGCTGAGCACGGCATACCCGCAGAAGTCGAGGGCCTGTCGCAGCAGCCGCGGTTCCCCCCCTGCCAGGGCGACGGTGACCAGCCGATCAGTTCCATCGCTCTCCATCACGCCGATCCAGCGCTGGTGCCTCTCGTCGATCAGGCCATCGGCGAAGGCCCGGTCGCCCGGCTCGGTGAGCCGCACGGGTTCGGAAGCCCGTGGGCCGGTCTCCAGCCGCCAGAGGCAGCGGTCGCGGTCGTTCACCACCACAAGCACCGGCTCGTCCGCATTGGCCTCCCCAGCCCCGGAACCGATCGCCACCACGCCGCCGCCGTACTCATGCACGCGGCTGCGCAGGTTCCAGGTGCCGGGGGTGAGCTCGATCGACTCAGCCTCGGGCGATGGTTTCAGCATCAAGGTGGTACGCCCCTGCTCGGCGGGGCGTTGCTCCAGCCAGAACAGATGCCCTCGGTGCAGCTGGGGTTCCTTGATCCGGGGCTTGCGTCCCACCACCTCCGAGGCCGCCAGTGGCTGGCTCGGCCGGGCGCCTGACCCCTGCACCAACCCGTGCCCCACCGGCGACTCCTACAATGACCCCATCGTTTCAGGTGACGCTTTGGCCAGCAGCTTCGCCAAGATGGCCCGCCAGGCGGAGCAGACCACCCGGGCTGTCCAGGTCCCGAAGGAGGTGCTCGAGGCACCCCCACTGACGATCCACACCCTCGGTGATCAGGTGTTGCGGCAGCCCGCCAAACGCATCAGCAAAGTGGATGAATCGGTGCGGGAGCTGGCCCGCGACATGCTGCGCAGCATGTACACAGCCCGTGGCATCGGCCTGGCCGCCCCCCAGGTGGGGGTCCACAAGCAGCTGCTGGTGATCGATCTCGATCCCGAAAATCCGGCCACACCGCCATTGGTGCTGGTGAATCCCGAACTCGGCTCGGTCAGCGCTTCCCTCGACACCTACGAAGAAGGCTGCCTGAGCATCCCCGGGGTCTACCTCTCGGTGGTGCGTCCCAGCCAGGCGGAAGTGAGTTTCCGCGACGAGCATGGGCGCCCCCGGCGCATCAAGGCTGATGGTCTGCTTGCGCGCTGCATCCTTCACGAGATGGACCATCTCAAGGGTGTGCTGTTCGTGGATCGGGTCGGTGATGAGCTCAGTCTCAATGAGGAGCTGAAGGAACACGGCTTCCGCCGTGACGACGTCCAATCCCTGCGCTGATCGCTCCATGCCCATGCAACCCCTCGCCGGGGTCTTTCTGGCGCTGGCCTGCCTGCTCGGCATCGCCGCCACGGGTTCCGTCTTCGAGCTCTCCTATGGCGAGCCTGATCTGGGGGTTCTCCCCACCCGGCTGATCCTGGCGGCCTGCCTGCCCGGCACGGTGATCAGCCTGTTGGTCGCAATTCGTCTCAACAAGGCCAGCTGAACGCCCCTGGCATCCTCCGATCCCACTTCTACGATCGGGCTCACCTTGCACCGTTCACCGATGCGCGTTGCGCGCCCTCCGATCCTGCTGCGGACGCTGGCTGCTCTGGCGCCGGCTCTGACGGCCCTGCTGGGTCTGGCCATGGCCAGGCCTGTTGCGGCCCAGGGGTCCCTCTTCCAGGCCCGGGAGCTGGACCAGTCGAAGTTCGTGCTGGTGGCCGCTCCGATCGGCGATGGCCTGCGTGCCCAGCTGAACATCTACGAGCAGGTCACCGATCGCCGCCCCTGCTTTTCCACCAGCGGCGCGGCACCGGCCCGGGTGGAGCCCTTGCTGGGCAGCTTCAATTTCACCGGGATCTGCTCGCGCTACATGGATGCCAACGGCTACTCCCTGCGGGTGGGTGGCAGTGATCTGGGCACTGTGTACCGCCTCAGCGTGGTGCGCCAGGGCACCGACAACATCCTGCTCGCGGCTCCAGGCCGCAACCAGGCAGGCCCGGAGGTGGTGGTGGCCCGCACCCAGGGTCACAGCGATGGGTTCCTGCAGTTCGTGCCGGAGCCGGGCTGGAGGCTGATGCGCCGGTACTTCGGCGATCGCGCCCTGGGTCATATCTACCTCTACAGGGAGACCTGGCCGGGTCAGGAGATCGCCCAGCCTGAACTGGTGGCGCCCGAGGCCGCCGAGGGGGTTGTTCCGGAGGCCACAGTCCCGGAGGGCACAGTTCCGCAGAGCACAGCGCCGGCGGCCTCGGTCCCAGAAGCCATGGATCAGCCTCTGGCCCTCCCCAGCATCAAGGCCACGCCCTGATCAGGCCCTGCTGAGCCGATTGCTACATTGACACCCAACTTGCCCAACTGCGTGGTTCATGACCCAGGTCACCGTCGGCGAAAACGAAGGCATCGAATCGGCTCTGCGCCGCTTCAAGCGGCAGGTGTCGAAAGCCGGCATCTTCGCTGACCTCAAGCGCCTCCGTCATCACGAGACGCCCACCGAAAAGTACAAGCGCAAGGCCCAGCAGCGCCGCCGTCGCCGCTGATCAGGTTCGCCGTTCCGCCTGATCGAGCACCGGTTCCCTGCTGATGTGGTCGAACGATCGGTAGGAGAGGGCCTCACCAAGATGCTGGGCGCATACCGTGGTGGCGCCCTCCAGATCCGCCAGGGTCAGGGCCACCCGCAGCACACGCTCCCCGGCACGGGCACTCAGGCTCCGCTGGGCCATGGCCTGTTGCCAGAGCCGCAGGATGTCTGGGCCGAGTTCGATCAGGCGTCTCAGGCTTCCACTCGGTAGCTGGCTGTTGGGCCTCCCTCCGGGATTCCGCCGGCTCATCCGCCTCCGGGCCTGCTGCACCCGCTCCGCCACCAGCGCCGTGTTCTCGGGCGGTTCCTGCGCCATGGCTTCAGTCCCAGCCCCCGGGTTGTAACTGCGGGCAAGCGCGCCGGGGTCGAGGCGGTCCATCACCACCTGAAGATCCAGGCGATCCAGCAAGGGCCCTGACAACCGTGACCAGTACCGCCGTTGCTGAGCCTCGCTGCAGGCACAGGCTCGTTCAGGGTCGCCGAACCAGCCGCAGGGGCAGGGGTTCGTGGCTGCCACCAGGGCCGTGCGGCAGGGGAAGCGGCTCTGCTGGCGTGTACGGCTGATCCACACCTCTCCCTCCTCCAGGGGTTGACGCAGCTGCTCGAGCACCTCGCGGCGGAATTCCGCCAGCTCATCGAGGAAGAGCACCCCGTGGTGGGCCAGCGACAGCTCCCCGGGCCTCGGCGTTGCACCGCCCCCCACCAGGGCGGTGGCTGTGCAGCTGTGGTGGGGGGCGCGGAACGGCCTTGAACCGATCAGGGCGCCGCCCTCCGGCAGCAGTCCGGCTACGGAATAGAGCTGGGTGAGCTCCAGAGCCTGGTGCCGTGGCAGGGGGGGCAGCAGACCCGGCAGTCGCCGCGCCAGCATGGTCTTGCCGCTGCCCGGGGGACCCACCAGCAGCAGATGGTGTCCTCCCGCTGCGGCGATCTCCAGGGCCCGGCGCCCGTGGGCCTGGCCGATCACGTCGGCGAGGTCGGGCGGTGCAGCCCCCATCCGGGCCCGGGCGGGGGTGGTGGCTGGAACGGCCTGCGGATCGGCCAGCCAGTCCTGCACCTGCGCCAGGTCGCTGGCGGGCCAGACCGCCAGGCCCGAAACCAGGGCGGCCTCGGCGGCATTGGCCTGGGGGACCACCAGAGCCCTGGCACCGCCGCGCCTGGCGGCCAGGGCCAGGGTCATCACCCCCCGCACTGGCCGCAGGCTGCCATCAAGGCCCAGCTCGCCGGAGCTCCAGATTCCTTCCATCCGCTCCGGTGGCAGCTGGGCCGAGGCCAGCAGCAGCCCCAGGGCGATCGGCAGATCGAAGGCCGGACCTTCCTTGCGCAGATCCGCCGGGGCCAGGCTCACGATCACCCGGGTTAGGGGCACCCGGTAGCCGCTGTTGCGCAGGGCGGCTCTCACCCTCTCGCGGGCATCACGCACGGCCGTCTCCGCCAGGCCCACGATCTGTAGCCCCGGCAGTCCAGGGGCGATGTCGACCTCCACGGCCACCTCTGTGGCTTCCAGGCCCCGGAGGGCGGCGCTGCTGCAACGTGCCAACATCGGCGCTCGGGCGTCGGACACCCTGTCAGTGCCCGGTCTGTCCCACTCCATCCGTTGCCGGGTTCCGGCAGAGGCGCCATGGCCGAGAGCGAGACGATCTTCGCCCGCATCCTGCGGGGGGAGATTCCCTGTGATCAGGTGTATGCCGATGAGCTGTGCCTGGCCTTCCGCGACATTCAGCCCCAGGCGCCGGTGCACGTGCTGGTGATACCGCGCGAGCCGCTGGTGAACCTCTGCGATGCAGAGCCACGCCACCAGGCCCTGCTGGGCCATCTGTTGCTGGTGGCGGCCCGGGTGGCGCAGCAGGAGGGTCTGAGCAGCTGGCGCACCGTGATCAACAACGGCGCTGAGGCCGGACAGACGGTCTTTCACCTGCATGTGCACGTGATCGGTGGCCGGCCCCTGCTCTGGCCCCCCGGCTGACGCCCACCAACGGCGACAATGGGCCGACCCGCAACCGTTCATGCGTCCCCTCAAGGCCCTTCGCGAGCAGTTGGCCAAGCTGCAGCGCCTGGCCCAGCCCTACTTCCTGCCGCTTGACGAGGGGAATCGCAGCAGCGGTGAGTTCCTGCTGCTGGTGATCGCCCTGCTGGCGGTGGTGGTGGGGTTCACCCTGCTGCTCCTCACCGGGACGGTGGCCGCCGCCGGTGCCTTGATCCCCGAGCTGCGCGGCCGCTTCCTGCCTGGGGTCCCTGAGCAGGTGGCGGCGATCTGGAGCGGACCGATCGGCGTGGTCGTGATGGTGTTGTTCGCCGCCGGCCTCGCCTGCTTTGGGGCCCTGCGGGGCAAGCTGCGCCAGGGACGCTGGCTGCCCTGGCTGCTGCTCGGGGTGATCGCCCTGCTGATCCTGGTGATCAATGGCATCAACGTCGGCATCAGCTACATCGCCCGGAACATCGACAACGTTCTGGTGGCCTACAAGGAGGAGGAGTTCTGGAAGATCGTCGCGATCTACGCCTTCTGCCTGGTGCTGGCCCTGCCGATCCGCGCCATCCAGAGCTACCTGATTCCCAAGCTGGGCCTGATGTGGAGGGAGTGGCTCAGTGGCCGCATGCTGGGGCGCTACCTCACCAATCGGGCCTACTACGTTCTCAATCCCAACGACGAAAGCCTCGAGGAGATCGACAACCCGGACCAGCGGATCTCCCAGGATGCGGCCAGCTTCACGGCCACCAGCCTGAGCGTGACGGTGGAAATCATCGCCGCCCTGCTCACCTTTTTCAGTTTCATCATCGTTCTCTGGAGCATCAACCAGACCCTGGCCCTCTGGCTGCTGGCCTATTCGGTGGGCGGCACGGCCCTGATCGTCTTCGCCAGCCGCAAGCTGGTCAACCTCAACTATCAGCAGCTCAAGCTGGAGGCGGATTTCCGTTACGGCCTCGTCCACATCCGAGACAATGCCGAATCGATCGCCTTCTACCGGGGGGAGAGGCAGGAGCAGAAGGAGGGTGAACGCCGCCTCGACGAGGTCATTGTTAACTACAACCGGCTGATCATCTGGGAAGCCCTGATCCAGGTGATCCAGCGCTCCTACGACTACTTTTCCCGCTTCCTGCCCTGGCTGGTGATCGCGCCGATCTACTTCGCCAAGCAGGTCGACTTCGGTGTTTTCGGCCAGGCCAGCATCGCCTTCTCCCAGGTGCTGTTCTCGGTCAGCTACATCGTCAACAACATCGACCGCCTGGCCGCCTTCTCCGCCTCGATCAGCCGTCTCGAGGGCTTCCAGGGCAAGGTGGAGGCGATCAATGCCGAGATGGCCGAGCTCCTGGCCGCCGAGCAGGCCGCCGCCGGAGGCCCCATGGGGGCAGGCGCCGCTGCCGTCCGTCCCGAGTCGATCCTGGTGAGCCACGTGGATCTGGTGCCGCCCCGCACCAGCCGCATGCTGGTGCGCGATCTCAGCCTGGAGGTGACGGCCAATCAGCGGCTGCTGGTGGTGGGGCCTTCGGGCTGCGGCAAGACCTCCTTCCTGCGGCTGGTGAGTGGGCTCTGGCCGCCGGCCGCCGGGCATGTGCAGCGCCCGCCGATGGGCGAGCTGATGTTCATTCCCCAGAAGCCCTACATGCTGCTGGGCAGCCTGCGGGAGCAGCTCTGCTATCCCCAGCCCGCCGATCGCTTCAGCGACGACCAGCTGCGCCACGTGCTCGAGGAGGTGCGCCTGCCGGAGCTGGTGCGCCGCTACCCCGATCTCGACATCAAGCAGGACTGGCCCCGGTTGCTGTCGCTCGGCGAGCAGCAGCGCCTGGCCTTTGCCCGGCTGCTGCTCAACTCCCCCCGCTTCGTGGTGCTCGATGAGGCCACCAGCGCCCTCGACGTGGCCACCGAGAAGGCCCTCTACGAGCTGCTGGTGGAGCGGGAGATGGCTTTCGTGAGCGTGGGCCACAGGCCCACGCTGGTGGAGTTCCACGACACCGTGCTCGAACTCGACGGCCAGGGCAGCTGGCGACTGCTCCCCACTGCCGGCTATGACTTTGGCCGCTCCCGTGAAACCTGATGCCATCCCCAGCTGCCGGCACTGACCGTGAGGCCATCCCCTCCACCAGTGCCACCACCTCCGACCTGCCGGCCTTCGGCTGGAGTGGCTATGCCGAGCGGGTCAACGGGCGCTTCGCGATGCTCGGCTTTGCTGCCGTGCTCGTGATCGAAGCCCTCAGCGGCGACACTTTTCTGCACTGGGCGGGCCTGGTGCCCTGATCCTCAGGGCAGCTCGATCAGGTCCACCTGCCAGAGTCCGCCGCGGCTGACCTGAACTGCCAGCACACGGCCATCGGCGCTCAGCTGCACCTGCCTGGGCACACCGGGCGGCTCCAGGGGCAGGGGCTGGAGGCTCTGCCTGCTGCGGCGGTAAAGAGCCAGCTCAGTGCGGCCATCACGCTGGCGAACCAGGGCCACCCGCTCCCCTGCGGCGTCGACACTCACACTCAGCGGCTGGGCATCGGGGCGGTTCAGGCCCGGCAGGGGCACGGGCCGGTTCAGCTCGAGGTCCACCAGTTCCACCCGTTCTCGCCCGTTTCGGCCGCTGATCAGGGCCAGCCAGCGACCGCTCAGGGATGGTTCGCGGCTGCTGCCGGTCTGCTCCAGCCGTTGGTTGATGGCTGGCAGGGGCCGCAGGGGTGTTCCCCCACAGGCCCCCAGCAGGAAGGCCATCAGCAGGGTGAGCCCCAGCCCGAGTGAGGCCGTGCCGGAGCCTCGCCGCTGTGGGGACGTCAAGGTAGCGGCGCCCCGGGGTTGCGCAGCAGTTGTCCGCCCGGGGGGTCGACCTCCAGCACACCACCCAGTTCGAACACCTCCACCCGCCAACGCCCGGCTGCCACCAGTTGCAGAGCCAACCGCTGTCCATCGGCCGCCAGACTCAGCCTGACCGGTTCCCTGCCCCCTGGCAGGGGCAGAGGCAGCAGCCTGTTGGTCAGGCGGTCCTCGATCACCGCCAGACGCCGCCCCCCCCGCTGCACGATCAGGGCCAGGTAGCGGCCTCTCCAGCTGAGGGAGGGAGAACTATGGGGTTGCCAGCGGCTGAGGTGCCGCAGGGGCAGCACCCGGCCACTGGCGCGCTCCTGAAGGAGCACGGTGGAGCGGCCCTGGCGTTCGACCACGCTGGCCAGCAGACGTCCATCGCCGCTCAGGGCAGGGTCCTGGCGGCTGAGGTTGCTGGACCAACCAGCTGGTGGCGCTGGGCCGGACCGGCGTGCCCAGGGGACGGCGCAACCACTGATCAGCAGGGCGCAGGCCACCACCACCGCTGCCAGGCTGGCGGTGCGCGCCTCTGGGATCAGTTGTCGAAACGGGAGTTGTTGTCCCGGGGACGACTGCTGGAGGGCGTGGGCCGCAGTGGGGTGTAGTCGGCGTCGCTCATGGAGCTGCCAGGAGCGGTTCCGCGTCCTGCGCCGGGGCTGATCGGGGTGCCCTGGGGAACACCGGGCGGGGTGGCGGTTGATGAATCACCCGGCCCGGCAGATCCTGGCCGGCGGCTGGAGCGGGGAATTGCGTCGTTGCTGGGCACGGGGCGACTGCCGCGACGGGGCTCAGCACTGCTGTCGCGCTCGCGGCGGCGGGATCCGAAGGCAGGACCCGACGCCTGTGCGGTGGCCGAACGACCGCCGGGAGCACCGACGCTCCGACCGCTGTAGGAACCAGGATCAGGGCGGGAGGCTGCTGGATCGCTCCCCTCCCAGGTCTCGTCGCCCCTGGAGCGTCGGCTGGCGGCCCGCTCGGGAATGGCTGGCCGGGCGGCACGGCGGGGCCGGTAGAAGCCCGGATCCTCTTCGGCTTCCTCGGCCTGGGGCGAGCGGATCCTCCGGCGCAGGGGCTGGGGTTCCTCGAAGCGCTCCACATCGTCATCCCAGCCGGCACGCCCGCCCACCCGCGGCCTGGCAGGCAGGGGTTCGTCGTCGTCGAAGTAGGAGGAGCGCCGCGCCTGCTCGGTGGTGACGCCCCGCAGACGCACGCTTTCGTAAGCGAAGAAGACCGTGGTGCCCGCCAGCAGGAACTGGCCGAACTGGAGGATCGGATCGAGCCGCCAGCCCTGGAAGAAGAGAATCCCGCCGCAGAGCAGACCAACGGCGGCGAAGAAGACGTCGTAGTCGCGGGCGAGGGCTGGCTTGAAACTCCTCATGAAGTAGAGGAAGGCACCACCGACAGCCAGGACGATGCCGACGATGCTGGCCCAGTTCAGGCTGGCATTGACCACGGCTGAAACCTCAGGCGAACGACTTGGCCCGTTCGCCAGAGGAGAACGGCTGTCCCCAGTTTAGGGACCTGGACGGGCAGAAACAGCTGCGTTTCAGAGCTTGCGGTCGACCTGGTCGGTCTGGCTGATCAGAACCAGGGCGATGCTGATCGGAATCACCACGATCATCGCTCCGTAGACGAGGCTGCTCAGGAAGTTGGAGAGGGAGGGGGTCATGGCGCCGTGAGATCCGGTGGAGATCCTAATCAGCAGTCCCCACTTCCTACGATGGCGCCTCAGCTGCTTACCGCTTTGTGACGGCCGTTTCAGTTCTGGCGTCTGCCCTGCCGTTGCTTCACACCACCCTTGCCCTGGGCCTGGCGGCCTGGACCCTGCTGTTCCTGTTCCGCATCGTGCTCACCTGGTACCCCCAGATCGATCTGAGCCGGGGGGCGATGCGACTGATCGGCTGGCCCACCGAAGGGCTGCTGCGCCTCAGCCGCCGGTTGATCCCCGCCATCGGCGGTGTTGACGTGACCCCGGTGATCTGGGTGGGGCTGATCAGTCTGCTACGGGAGCTGGTGGTGGGTCAGCAGGGGCTGCTCACCCAGGTGCTGCGCCAGAGTCAGTCCCTGGCCTGAGCCCAGCGGACCTGGTGCTGACCCCCCTGGGTCACCCCGGCGGCAGCATCTCCTGCTCCACGAATTTGGTGTGCACATCGCCGCGCTGAAACTCCGGGCGATCGAGCAGGGCCAGGTGGAACTCGATCGTGGTGGGGATGCCCGTGATCGCACACTCACTCAGGGCACGGCGCATGCGCCTGATGGCGGCCTCGCGATCGGCCCCCCAGACGATCAGCTTGCCGATCAGGGAGTCGTAGAAGGGGGGGATTTCGTAGCCGGTGTACACGTGGCTGTCGACGCGCACGCCAGGTCCCCCCGGTGGCAGCCAGCCTGTGATCCGCCCCGGTGCCGGACGGAAGTTCTGCTGGGGGTCTTCGGCATTGATGCGGCATTCGATCGCATGGCCCCGCAGGGTCACGTCGTCCTGGTGCATGCTCAGGGGCTCACCACCGGCGATGCGCAACTGCTCGGCGATCAGGTCGAAGCCGGTGACCATCTCGGTGACGGGATGCTCCACCTGGATGCGCGTGTTCATCTCCATGAAATAGAAGCTGCCGCTGCGGTCGACCAGGAACTCCACGGTGCCGGCCCCCTCGTAGGTGATGCTGCGGGCCACCGCCACCGCCGCCTCCCCCATGCGTTGCCGCAGCTGGGGGTCAAGGGCAGGACTGGGGGCTTCCTCCAGCAGCTTCTGGTGCCGCCGCTGGATCGAGCAGTCGCGCTCCCCCAGGTGCACCACGTTGCCGTGGCGGTCGGCCAGGATCTGGACCTCGACGTGGCGGGGCCGGTCGATGAACTTCTCCATGTAGAGGCCAGGGTTGCCGAAGGCCGCTTCCGCCTCCCCCTGGGCCGCCTTGAACAGGCTCTCAAGCTGCTCAGGCTCCTGCACCAGGCGCATGCCCCGCCCACCGCCGCCCGCCGTGGCCTTGACCATCACCGGGTAGCCCATCCGGTCCGCCAGGGCGGAGGCCTCAGCGGCGTCTTCCAGCAGGCCTTCGCTGCCGGGGATGGTGGGGACCCCCACCCGCTGCATCGTGGCCTTGGCGGTGGATTTGTCCCCCATCGCCCGGATCGCTTCGGGGCTGGGGCCCACGAAGGTCAGGCCGTGGGCCGAGCAGATTTCAGCGAAGCGATCGTTCTCGGCCAGGAAGCCATAGCCGGGATGGATCGCATCGGCGCCACGGGAGATGGCCGCGGCGATGATGTTGGGGATGTTGAGATAGCTCTTGCTGCTGGGGGCTTCCCCCACGCAGACCGCCTCATCGGCCAGCTGAACATGCAGGGCGTTGCGGTCCACGGTGCTGTAGACGGCCACCGTGCTGATGCCGAGTTCGCGGCAACTGCGCAGAATGCGGAGGGAGATTTCGCCACGGTTGGCGATCAGCAGCTTGCCGATGGGCATCCGTGGTGGGTCCAGGCCGCTGCGGACTGTATCAGTGCTGACCCTGGGATCTGCCCCTGGTCCTGGGCTGGGACGGGCGATGGGTATATTGACGAGCCGAAGGGAGCTCAGACTCCTGACGGCCACGCGGATGTGGTGGAATTGGTAGACACGCACGTTTGAGGGGCGTGTGGCTTCGGCCTTGCGAGTTCAAGTCTCGCCATCCGCATTTCTCTTCCCCACAACTTGAGAGAGCCGCCGCTGAGCCGCACGCCGCCCACCACAGCGATCGTGCTGGTGTGCAATGGTCCGGGCGAGCTCACCACCTGGGTGCGGCCCCTGGCCCAGCGCCTGCACGAGCAGCTGGCACTGCAGCCGGTCGTCCCTGCAGCGGCCTGCTCCCTGGAGCTGGTGCTCGTTCCATGTCCCAACGCCACTGGCAGTGAACATCGGGTGGCCCGCGAACTCGGTCTCTTCTCGCGCATCGTGCCCGCCCGCCAGTTCTGGGGGCTGCTGCTCAGGCCCCGGCGTTGGGGCCCCTGGCCGGCCCATGGCGTGGTGGTGTTTCTGGGGGGCGATCAGTTCTGGACTGTGCTGCTCTCGGCGCGCCTCGGCTATCGCCACCTCACCTATGCCGAGTGGGTGGCCCGCTGGCCGCGCTGGAACGATCGCATCGCCGCGATGGGTCCCCAGGCCGCCGCGCGGCTCTCGCCCCGCTGGCGCGAGCGCTGCACTGTGGTGGGGGATCTGATGGCCGACCTCTCCGAGGAAGCGCGCGTGGAGTCTTCCCTGCCGGAGGGGGAATGGGTGGCCCTGCTGCCCGGCTCCAAGCGGGCCAAATTGCAGGTGGGGGTCCCTTTTCTGCTCGACACCGCCGACCGCCTCGCCAGGCTGAGGCCCGGTTGTCGTTTCCTGCTGCCGGTGGCACCCACCACCAGCCTGGCTGATCTGATCGCCTACGGGGGCCGCGACAACCCGATTCAGCGCCACTACGGCGGCCAGCCGCCGCGGTTGCTGGATCCTGAGCCGGGCAGCGGCCGGCACTGGCTGCTGAGCGGTGCGGGCACGCCGATCCTGTTGTACGAGCAGCATCCCGCCCATGGCCCCCTCAGCCAGTGCGCCCTGGCGCTCACCACGGTGGGTGCCAACACCGCCGAGCTGGGGGCCCTGGGAGTGCCGATGATCGTGCTGGTGCCCACCCAGCATCTGCAGGTGATGCAGGCCTGGGATGGCTGGCTCGGCCTGGTGGCACGCCTGCCCCTGCTGCGCTGGTTGCTGGGCCTGGCACTGACGGCCTGGCGCATGCGTCAACGGGGCTTCCTGGCCTGGCCGAACATCTCGGCCGGTCGTGCCGTGGTGCCCGAGCGGGTGGGGGCGATCACACCGGCGGAGATTGCCGCCGAGGCCAATGAGTGGCTGGCCCATCCCGAGCGGCTCAGGGGGCAGCGTGAGGATCTGCGCAGTCTTCGCGGCCAGCCCGGGGCCGTGGCGGCCCTGGCGGCGATGGTGCAGGAGCTTCTGCCGGCTGCCTAGGTTGATGGCCCCAGGATCCTCAGAGCCCCATGGCCAGTTCCGACGCGGCCGCCGTCACGCCAACCCCCTCAGATCCCGACTGGCGCGAGCGCCTCACGCCTGAGCAGTACCAGGTGGCCCGCTGCGGCGGCACCGAGCGGGCCTTCACCGGCGCCTACTGGAACACCAAGCAGGAGGGCCGCTACGACTGCATCTGCTGCGGTTCCCCGCTCTTCGGCTCCAGCGCCAAATTCGATTCCGGTACCGGCTGGCCGAGCTTCTGGGCCGGGCTCGATCCCGCCGCAATCACCACCGTGGAGGACCGCAGCCACGGAATGGTGCGCACTGAAATCCGCTGTGCCAGCTGCGAGGCTCACCTTGGGCACCTCTTCCACGATGGCCCCGCTCCCACCGGCCTGCGCTACTGCGTGAACTCCGCGTCCCTTGATTTCAAGCCAAAAAGCTGAGGCGGCCCGCCTGGGCCGGCCCCCGGAGGCTCACCAAGGATCGGAGAAACGCTCCTCGTTGCTGCGGGGGCGTGGCGGCGGTGACTCCCGGACTTCCTCTTCAGGCTCCGGGGCCCCGCGGTAGGGCTCGGGCTCCACATCGAGCGGCTGGCGTTGATCCCGGCTGGAGCTCAGCGGTGCCTGGCGGGGCTGAAGGGGCAAGGGACGGCGCTCGGCCGGGGGCTCCTCGTCGCGATAGGTGTCGGGCTGGTAGCGGGAGGGTTCCCGACCGCCTGCCCCACTGCTGCGCCGCTCGCGTCCGCGCGGCTCGTCGTCGAAGTCGTCCTCGTCGAGGTAGCGGCGTTGGCGCAGGGGTTCCTGCCGCCGGCGCTCCAGCTCCACATACTCCAGTTCCTCCTGCTCCTCCACCTGCACGGCGCGGCTGGAGGCGGGCTGGATGCGGCGTTGCTCCTGCACACCGGGTTGCCCCGACGCCAGCTGGTTCTCCACGGGAACCATGGTCTGGCGGAAGCGTTCCCGCTCCTCCTGTTCCCAGCTGGGGCCACCGATGCCCAGTTTCTCGAGCAGGCCGCTGCCCAGTTGCTTGAGTTTTTCTTCGGCGCCCTCGTAGACGATGATCCGATCGGAGCCGCTGCTCACGATCTCCTCGACGCTCAGTTCCCAGGTGCTCAGCACCCCTTCGCCGAGCAGGGGAACACCGAGGGCTCCCAGGACCAGGGTGGTCAGCTCGCCGGTTTCGATGTCGAAGCTGAAGCCCAGCACCCGGCCCAGTTGCTCACCCGACTCGCTGATCACCTGGCAGTTGATCACCTGGCTGTAGCGGTCGGGATTGAAGCCCTCCGCCAGGGAATCAGCCGAATCCACCAGCACCACATCACCCACCTGGCGGATCCGATCCAGCGGCATCCAGCGGGGCAGCCCCGGCAGAAAACGGGTGAGGGGGTTGTCGCGCAGGCCGAGCGCCACCACCTCACGGCGGTCGATGTCGACCACCACCTCGCCCACGACCCCCAGGCGGCGGCCGGTGTCGCGGGTGATCACCTGGGTGCCCATCAGCTCCGAGCGCAGCCAGAGCCTGTCGCTGGGGGTGGCGCCGGAAGGGTCGGAGGTCGGAGGGAAAGAAGAGGTCAAAGGCCAGATCCCGGGGGGGCTTCGGCGAGTGGAGCGGTCGTGTCATTGTGACCCACCGCACCGATTCAGGCGGCGGTGGGCAAACCGACCACCTGGGTGTGGGCGCCCCGGGCCTGGGTCACCCCCACCGTGCGTGTGGCGGCAGCGATCATCGGCCGGCGGTGGCTGACCACCAGGAACTGGGCCTGATCAGCCTGACTGGCGATCAGGGCGGCCAGTCGCTCCACATTCACCCCATCGAGAAAGCTGTCGACTTCATCCAGGGCATAGAAGGGTGAGGGACGGAAGCGCTGCAGGGCGAACAGGAAGCTCAGGGCCGTCAGTGATTTCTCGCCGCCCGACATCGAGGCCAGCCGGCGCACGGTCTTGCCCTTGGGGTGTGCCACCAGGGTGAGACCCCCCTCAAGGGGCTGGCTCTCGTTCTCCAGCTGCAGATGGCCTTCGCCGTCGGAGAGCCCGGCGAAGATTGTTCTGAAGTGGCCATCCACGGCGTGGAAGGCCTCCAGAAAGGCCTCCTGGCGCAGGGTGGCCACGGTTTCGATCCGCAGCAGCAGCTCCTCCCGCTCGCTGGAGAGCACCTCCAGCCGGCCGGCCAGTTCGGCGAGGCGCTGCTCCAGCTGCTCCAGTTCCTCCAGGGCCAGCATGTTCACCGGCTCCAGGGCCTCCATGCGCTGCTGCAGACGCTGCAATTCCTGCTGCAGCGCATCCAGGCCGGCTGAGCGCACCTCCTCGGAGATCTCGGGCAGGGGATCGGGCAGGGCCCTGCCCATGGCCTCCAGCCTCAGGGCCAGAGCCCGTTCCTGTTCGGTAAGCGCCAGACGCTCCTCCCCCAGCCGTTGCAGCTCCCAGTGGCGTTGCTGCACGGCCTGCCGTTGCTGGGCCACCTGGGCTTCGGCGGCATCGCGGGCGCGACGCCGTTCGCCGAAGCGCTCCTGCAACTGCTGCTGCTGCCCTTCCAGCTCCGCCCGTCGCTCCTGGCCCTGGCGTTCCTGCTCCCGGCGCAGGTTGTGCTCCTCGGCCAGGCTGGCCACGGCCTGCTGCAGCCGCTTTTCCTCCAGGGCGAGGGCCTCGAGCTGATCCCCCAGGCGGGTGAGGCTCAGGCTGCGTTCCCGCTGGGCGAGCAGCAGGTTGTCCCGGTGCTGGCGGGCGGCCGCCAGCTGCTGGTCGGCCGTCTCCAGATCCTGCTGCAGGCCCTGCCAGCGGGAGCTGTCACCCGACGCCTGGGCTTCGGCCTCGGCCTGCTCCAGCACCGCCACGTCCTGCAGCAGGGGGGCCAGCTCGTGCTCCAGCTGCTGGCTGCGCTCACGGCCGCTCTCCAGGCTGGCCCGGGTGTGGCTGCGCCGTTGCTGGAGCTGCTCCAGCCGTTGCAGCTGAGGCCCCAGGGCCCGCTCTGCCGCCGCCAGCTCCGCCTTGAGGCCAGCCTGCCGCTGTCGGTCCTCCTGAAGCGCCGGGCGCAGCTGCTCCAGCTGCCGGCCCAGATCAGCCTCGCGGCGACGGCAGACCACCAGGCTCTCCCCGAGCTCCAGCAGACGGCGCCGGTGGGGCTCCGCTTCGTCCTGCTCGCCCGCCCGTCCGAAGCTGAGCTGTCCGGAGCGCTGCTGAAGGCTGCCGCCGGTCATGGCTCCGCTGCGCTCCAGCAGTTCTCCCTCCAGGGTCACTGCGCGGCAGCGGCCCAGCTCGCGGCGGGCGCTGGCGAGGTCCTGGAACACCAGGGTGTCGCCGAAGACGTGGCGGAACACCTCCCGGTAGACGGGCTCGAAGCGCAGCAGGTCGACGGCCCGGCCCACCAGTCCGTCACCGCCGGTGCGTCCACCCCCGCCTCCCCGCTCCAGGGCAGCACTGCCGGCGCTGCCGCCGCCCCGGATCTTGTTGAGCGGCAGGAAGGTGAGGCGACCGGCGCGGCGGCTCTTGAGCAGCTCGATCGCCTGGGAGGCGATGCGGTCGTCATCGACCACCACCTGGGCCAGCCGGCCGCCCGCGGCCACCTCCAGGGCCAGCCGATAGCGTTCCTCCACCTCGGCCAGCTGGGCCACGGGGCCGTGCAGACCACCGAGGCCTGATTCCAGCAGCAGCCGGAGGGCGCCGGTGCCACGGCTTTCCTGGAGGGTGTCGCGGCGGCTTTCGATCCGGGCGATCTCGCGCTCCAGCTGGGTCTGCTCCTGCTCCAGGCGGGTGCGGGTGCGCTGCTGCAGGGCCAGTGCTTCGGCCAGCTCCTGGGCCTGGCGTTGTCGCTCCTCCACCAGCTTCTGCAGGGTCTCGCCCTCGGTCACCAGCTCCTGCAGGTGCCGCTGCTGGTCCTGGTCGGCGTTGCCACCGCTCGCCAGTTCCCCCTCGAGTTCCAGCAGGCGCTCCTCGGCCTGCCTGAGCCTCTCGGTGAGCTGCTGCTGTTCCGCCAGCAGGGGTGCCACCGCCTGCTGCAGGTCATGCCGCCGCTGGCTCCGCTGCTTCTGCTCCTCCAGCCAGGTGCCGGAGCGGCCTGCCACCTCCCCCAGCCGCCGGCGGGAGAGTTCCACGGCGCCTTCGGCGCTGAGGCAGGCCTGCTCCGCCGCCGCCAGGGCGCCGCTGTGCTGCTCGTCGGCACTGAGAGCAAGGCGCTGGCGCTGCAGTTCGGCGTTCTGGCGTTGAAGGTCCTGGCGCTGGCCCTGCAGCGTCTCGGCCTGCTGCTGCTGCCGTTCCGCCTGGCGTTGCAGCTCGCGGGCGCTGGTCTCCAGGCCGGCCAGCTCCGCCTGGACCACCAGCAGGCTGTCTTCTCCGAGGGCCTTGACCTCCGCCTGGAGGAGGGCCAGCCCGCTGCTGGCCTGCTCCAGAGTGTCCTGGGCGGCGGCGAGCCCCGTGCGATCACTCTGTTCCTGCGCCTCAAGAGCCGTCTGGCGCTGCCGCAGGGCATCCAGCTGGCAGCCAGCCTGTTCATGGGCCAGCACCTGCTCCTGCAGGCGGCCGAGCTGCTGGCGCTGGCGCAGGTCCTGATAGGTGCGCGCCTTGGCACAGTCGCGCTCCAGCCTCTGGCGGGCCCCCAGCAGCTCCTGCTCAACGATCCGGCAGCGTTCCTGGCGTTCCTGCACCTCGTCGAGCTTGGCGCGGGTCTGCTCGATGCGGGAATCGAACAGGGCGACCCCGGCCAGTTCATCGATCAGGCCACGGCGGTCGCGGGCGCTCATCGAGACGATCCGGGTCACATCCCCCTGCATCACCACGTTGCTGCCCTCGGGATCCACCCGCAGGCGGCGCAGCTGGGTCTGGAGCTGCTGAAGGTTGCAGGGAACGCCGTCGGAGCTGTAGCTGCTGCTGTAGGTGCCGCCGGGGGCCAGCCGCAGCCGCCGGCTCACGGTCCATTCCTTCTGCCCCGGCTGGATCCAGGGCCCCTCCGCCGGGGCCTCGAGGCCCGCTTCGGCCGGATCGGGCTGCCAGTCGCTGAGATCGAAACGCACGCTGACCACCGTTTCGGCAGCCTTGCCCTGGCGCACCGTGGCGCTGTTGATCAGGTCGGGCAGGCGTTCGGCCCGCATGCCGCGGCTGCTGGCCAGGCCCAGGCAGAACAGCACAGCATCAAGAATGTTGCTCTTGCCCGAGCCGTTCGGGCCGGTGATCACGGTGAACGATGGCTCCAGCCGGATGGCCATCGCTCCGCCGAACGACTTGAACTGAGCGAGTTCGACCTGATTGATGTAAACCAACAGGCCCGCGTGCAGTGCTGAGCACCCGCAACCTAGCGGAACTGCTGCCGATCTCAAGCCCCTCCTTATCGTGAAGGGCAGAGACCCTATGCATCGTCAGCCCATGGAACCGGAAACCACCACCGTCAGTCGTGATCGCTTCCGTGAACGCTTCGACGCCCTGCTGCCCACCATCCAGCGCGAGTGGCCGCAGGTGGCCCGCGAAACCCTGGAGGCCACCCGCGGCAACCTGGATGAGATGGTCTCGGTGATTGCCGAGCAGACCGGGCGCACCGCCAGTGGCGTGCAGGACCAACTGCTTGATCTGGTCCATGTGGCCGGCGATCGCACCCGCGACCTGGTGGATCGCATCGGTCCGCTGGAGGAGCAGCTGGAGCATCTTCTCGATGAACTCAACAGCAGCCTGCGGCCCCGGATCGAGAAACCCGTGCGTGACCGTCCTCTGCTGGCGGTCGGAGTGGCTGCTGCGGTGGGGCTGATCGCCGGGCTGCTGCTGGCTCCCGGTCGGCGCTCCTCATGAGTTCGGCCGACGACGAGCGCCGGGGCCGACGCTCCGGCGGCGCTGGGATGGGGCGGGTGGCAGCGGGCCGCGTCACCGCCCTGGTGACGTCGGTGATGGACCTGCACGTGCGCATCGCTCTGCAGGAGGTGGACCAGGAGAAGCGACGGCTGATCAGCGGTGGCGTGCTGCTGGCGACCGGCGGCACCCTGATGCTGCTGGCCTCGGTGGCCGGCCACGTCGCCCTGGTGTTGTGGCTGCACCAGAGCTTCGGCTGGGAATGGCTCCAGGCCGTGCTGCTGCTTTTGGTGGGGGATCTGGTGCTCGCAGGTGTGCTGCTGCGCATCGGTGGCCAGCTGATCAGCGGGCCCTACCTGCCCCAGACCACGGCTGGGCTGAGCAAGACCACCCGCGCCCTGCTGGGCCGATGAGCCCGAAGCCGTTCCCCAGATCCAGCCACGGCGGTGAGGGGAGCCTCGGAACCGAGCCTGGCTCCCAGAGCCCGTCGCCGCCGGATCAGCACGACCCAACCCAGCGGGAGTCGCCCGAGCTGCGCCGCCAGGACGTGCTGCTCACTGAGCTCTGGTGCCAGATGCTGATCGATTGCCACGATCTGGCCGAGGCACTGCCCGAGGGCCTGCCCTCTGAGCCGGTGCCCAGCCGGATCTGGAGCAGCCTGCGCCGGGAGTCGGTGCCCAGCGCCACCAGCCTGGGGCGGTTGTCACCGGAAATCCGCGCTGAACTGCGCCTGCAGACCGGCTGCGCCTGCGGCTTCTACCACCTGCAGCAGATCGGCTACACCGATGTCTGTGAGCGGGCCAACCAACTGCAGGCCGCCGGGGATGAGGGCTCCTACCTGGGCGGCTGTCTGCTGCTGCTGCTTTCGCTGGTGCTGAGCCTGCCCCCCAGCGAAACGATGGTGGAGCAGCTCAGCCAGCACTACAGCAACGCCGAAGCCGATCTGGAGCGCAGCGAGCAGTTTCTCTTCGAGCTGATGCTCTCGCTGCTGGCCCGGCACACCCAGGAGCTGCTCCAGGTCACGGCTGAGCCGGAGCCATGACGGCCGCGGCCCCGCGGCAGCAGCGCCTCAGCGGATCTCGTAATGCAGCCAGCGGCAGTCGATGCCGCCGTTGCTGATCGGAATCCGCCGCCTGGATTTCATGCGCAGGGCGCCGGTGAGCTCCGGGTTGCCGCTGAGCAGCCACAGGCTCCAGCCGGAGCAGCGTTGCTTGAGCATCACGCCGAGGTCGGCGTAGAGGGCCTCGAGATTGTCTTCGCCACCGAGCCGGGCGCCGTAGGGGGGATTGCAGACGATCACTCCCGGCCCGCTCGGCGGCTGGAAGTCACGGCAGTCTCCCTGTTGCAGCTGGACGTGGTCGCCGACGCCGGCGCTGACGGCGTTGGCGCGGGCCTGCTCGAGCACGTCGGCGTTGTGCTCCAGGCCCACGATCGGCGCCAGCGGCGGGGGCGCCTCCGCCAGCCCCTGGGCGGCCTTCACCTCCTGCGCCCAGAGGGCGGCCTTGAAATCGGGCCAGTGGCCCAGCAGCTGGGGCCGCGGTTGGTTGCCGGCGGGATCAAGGCCCGGGGCACGGCCGAGCTGGCGGCAGGCGGCCTCGATCAACAGCGTTCCGGAACCACAGAGGGGATCGGCCAGAGGCACCGAGCCATCCCAGCCCGTGAGGGCGATCAGGCCACTGGCCAGGTTTTCCTTCAAGGGCGCCAGGCCCACGGCGGCCCTCCAGCCGCGGCGGTGCAGGCTGCCGCCGGCCCCATCCACGCTCAGCACCCCCATCCCGCCGCGCCCTCCCGGCGCACGGCCGAGGTGCAGGTGCAGGCAGAGATCGGGATCGTCGCGATCAATCGAGGAGCGCTCGCCCCAGCGTTGCCGCTGCCCATCCACCAGGGCATTTTTCACCTGCAGCGCCGTGAAGTGGCTGTGGGCCAGCCCCGGCAGGCTGCCACTCACATCCACCCGGAAGCTGCGACTCGGCGGCAGCCACTGATCCCAGTCGGCGGCGCCGGCCACGGCGTCGTGGAGCTGGCGGGGGCCATCACAGCTGAAACGGGCCAGTTCCCGCAGGATCCGGAACGGAAGGCGGGCCTGCAGCTGCAGGCGATAGAAGCCCTTCAGGTCGGTGCGGAACGCCACCGCCCGCCGCAGCACCTGCACCGACTCGGCGCCCAGGCTCGTGAGCTCAGCGGCGCCCGCCTCCTCCAGCCCCGGGGGCAGCACAGCCACGCCGGCCAGCGGCCCGCCCATGGATCGGCTCATCTTGGCTTGGCTCTGGCGCTTGGGTTCGGTCATGCCCACCCTGCCGGGCGGCATGGGGACGCGCTTGTGCTGCCACAATGACAAGGTCAGTCTTCGGACTGACTAGGTGGCTCACACCAGTGCTTCGGACAGCGGTTCGATTCCGCTCAGCTCCATTTCACCCCGCTGCGGCGGCGGTTTCCCGGGGCTGCAATGGTTTCGACGGGGTATGAGGAGGGTGACTGAAGCCTGCTCGGTAAGAGCAAACCCGTAACAGCGAACAACATCGTTCGTTTCTCCCGTCAGCCCGCCCCTGTGGCCGCCTGACTCCTATAGGGAGATGGGGTAGGTCAGCCTTATCACCCAAATGACCCATGGGGCCTGGAAGGGCCCCTCTTTCATTGTTGGGACTGGCATCTGCGTGGTCGCCCAGCTGCACTCTTGGCGCGCTTGCTGACATCTTGCTGACATCAGGCCCCGAGGCTGGGCTGCTGACAACAGCGAGGTCACGGCCGTTCGGTTGGCTGAAGCCAGCAACCGGATCGTTCGCTGGTAACCATGATCGTGGAAGGTAGGCCCTTAGGAAGCTCTGGACAATACTTCCGCATAGTCAGTCGCGGTCCGCCAATTGTTCGGCTTGGACTATTTCAGCGCAGATCGGGCTGGAATGAGCCTGATCTCACCATGATTGGGGACTGGCCGCTTCCAT
>NZ_VNWP01000014.1 GCF_014224355.1 Synechococcus sp. BSA11S
AGTGGGCGGAATGATTCCCAGGGGATAGAATCAGCCAGACGCTTGAGAACTGGCTTTTTGTCCTGGAGCTTTGTGACTCTTTGCTGCTCGTCCCAAAAGCCTCTCTGACCCACGGTTGTCGTGAAGATTGCTCAACCGATCATAATTGGCATCATGTCGCAATCAAGTGTCTTGTTGATTTTTCGAGGTGCCCAGAAGTTGTTTCCCAACTTATTGATATCCTATCTGCTTGCCTAAAAGATGACACCTTCTAACATCCAGATACGGAAGGCGGGAGCGATGGCTGTCTTCTATGCCGAGATTCATGCCCGCTTCTGATCTGGAGCGTTAGAAGGGTGAGTAGAGCTCCGAAACCAATTGCAACCGCAACCACCTCAATCTGCTACTCCCCGGAGCCGAGAAAACATAGTCGACCAAGCGACAAACATTTCATAAATATAGAAACTGATGCAAAAAATTCACGAATTATCTTCATGATCAGTGTCTCAAAATCAGTTTTCCGGAACCCCCTGCAACTCCCTGTAAATCCCCACAGATCGCTGCAGAAGACTACAAACCCGGGGGTATTCCCCCTGTTTCCGGCGGCGGCACAGGGTGCCTCGGAAGTTTTTCAGGTTCTGGGAAATCCCCCTTCTCATTCCCTGCTGTCCTGATCGGCCACCAGCAACAGACCGCCCATGATCGCCAGGTTCTTGAACGGCTGAATCCGCTCCATCTTGTCGACCACATCGCTGTGGAACAGCAGGGTGGTGGGTACCAGGAACAGCAACAGCAGCACCGCTCCGAGTCGGGCTTTCCAGCCGCTGATCACCAGGGCTGCACCCACCGCCATCAGGGCCATGGCTGCCACCAGCAGCACGGGCGCCAGCGGCAGCCCCTTGGCGGCAATGGCGCCGGTCACCCCGGCAAAGCCCGTCAGCTTGCCTATCACGGCATGGATGAACACCAGGCAAAGCAACACCCGGGCGACGCGGTTCAACAAGGAGGGCTGGTGGGTCTGCTGGCTCATGGGGCGGCTTGCAGGACGACAGGACGGCGCGCGTTCGTGACGATGCAGACGCAGAGGGCTTATCGCTCCTCTGCTGCATGGTTTGCCAAGAAAGTGTTGATCATGGACTCCATGCCTTTTTGGGTGCGGCCATGGGGCCGCAGGCCCTGCTCGGCCCAGACGCGATCGAGCTCCTGGCGAAGCCCCTCGGGAATCCAGCAGGACAGCACGACCTTGCCTTCCCGGCTGGAGGTGCAGTGGCGCTCAGGCGTGGACATGGATGCGAGATGTACACAGTTTGCCGGAGAAGGAGGCGCTGCCGCGGCGGCACGGTCAGCGTCGATCGGGCAGAATGAGAACCGTTCTCGCCGATGGTGGTCCATGGGTCAGCAGGCCATCCAGGTCCCCGTCACCCTGCTCACCGGCTTCCTTGGCGCCGGCAAGACCACCCTGCTCAACCACATCCTCAGCAACCAGCAGGGGCTGCGCAGCGCTGTGCTGGTCAATGAGTTCGGGGAAGTCGGCATCGACCACGAGCTGGTGGTCGCCACCAGCGAGTCGATGGTGGAGCTGAGCAACGGCTGCATCTGCTGCTCGATCAACGGCGAGCTGCAGGAGGCCGTGCACCGCGTGCTGGAGCGGCCCGAGCCGATCGATCTGATCGTGGTGGAAACCACCGGCCTGGCTGACCCGCTGCCGGTGGCGCTCACCTTCATGGCCGGCGACCTGCGCGATCGGCTGCGGCTCGACTCGATCATCACCGTGATCGATGCCGAACACTTCACCGCCACGGCCCTCGAGAGCCCGATTGCCCGTGCCCAGGTGGTGTACGGCGACATCCTGCTGCTCAACAAGGCCGACCTTGTCGATGAGCAACGGCTCAACGCGGTGGAGGCCGAGCTGCGAGCGATCAAGACCGACGCTCGCATCCTGCGGGCCAGCCGCGGTGAGGTTCCCCTGGGGCTGCTGCTGAGCGTGGGGCTATTTGAGAGCGATCGTCTGGCCTCGCTCAAGGCCCGGGAGGAGTCCCGTGAACTGTTGAACAACGACCGGCATCACGACCATGGGCACCCCCACGGCGAGCACGATCACCACGACGGGCACGAGCACCAACATCACGAGCATCACCACTCCCCCCACACCCCGGAACTGGAGGGCTTCAGTTCCGTGAGCCTGGCGGTAGATGCGCCCTTTGACCTGCGGCGCTTTCAGCAGTTTCTCGACACCCAGCTGCCTGAATCGGTGTTCCGCGCCAAAGGGGTGCTCTGGTTCCGCGAGAGCAACCGCCGCCACCTGTTTCACCTCTGCGGCAAGCGCTTCACGATCGATGATTCCGACTGGCCCGAGGGTTCAGAGCGCCACACCAGGGTGGTGGCGATCGGCAAAGACCTCGACCAGGCGGCCCTCAGGGCCCAGCTGGAGGCCTGCGTGGCGCCGGCATGAGCCAGACCCTGCTGATCTCCGGGCCTCCCGGCTGCGGCAAGACCACCTGGATCCTGAACCAGATCCAGAGCCATCTGGGCCCCTGTGGCTTTCTGCGTCTCGCGGGCTACCCCGACGAAGGCCTGCTCCAGGCTCGTGACGGCGGCATCGATCTGGCCTGGTTGCAGGATCAATGCCCAGGGCTGCTCGATCTGGCCGACCCCGACCAGGCTCTGGCACCCCGAGCTGACAACCTGCTGGCCCTGATTGAACTGCCCCAGTTCCAGCCGCCAACGGACTCAGGCCTGGCTGGGGTGGATCGCCGCGCGATTCCCCAGCTGGAGGCCCTGCATCTCAGCCCGGATGAGCACATCCACTTCGGGCGTGACGCCGTGCTGCCCCGTCAGGACACCCTGGATTTCAGCAGCCTGCAGGCCTGGGAGAGGAACCTGGCGGGAGCTGTGTGGGATCCGGCCAGCCTCAGCAGCTTCTGGTTTGAACTGGTGAACGGTGCCTATGGCGATGTGTATCGCGCCAAGGCCCTGATGAGCCTGCCTGACGGCCGGGCCTTCTTCTGCAATTGGATGGTGAGCCGGGAAGGCTTCCAGTTCCTTCCCCTGCAGACACTCGCATCGCCCGACGGTCGCCCGCCACGCCTGTCGCGTCTTGTGGTGCAGGGCAAGGATCTCGATCCCGCCGCCATCGAGGTCACCCTCGCCGACTGCCTGCTCAACGACGCCGTCCTGGAGATCCAGCAGGCTCGCCTGCGCCAACAGGAGGCCCCATCTCATCCATCCCCTGCTGCCTGAACGCCATGGCCCATGCCGTGATCTCCTGCCTGCACGCCAACCTCGCCGCCCTGGAGGCCGTGCTCGCCGATATCGACCAGCAGGGCATCGCCACCATCACCTGCCTGGGGGATCTGGTGGGCTACGGCCTCCAGCCCAATGAGGTGGTGGACCTGGTGCGACAGCGGGCGATTCCCACCTGCCAGGGCTGCTGGGATGAGGACATCATCGAGGGCCTCAACGCCTGCGACTGCAGCTATCCCTCCCAGCTGGCGGAGCGGCGCGGCCACCTGGCCCATCAATGGACGGCCGAGCAGCTGAGCGAGGAGAACAAGGCCTTTCTGGCCAGCCTGCCGCTATCGCTGCGGCGCGATCGGCTGCTGTTCGTGCATGGCAGTCCGAACAGTCAGCACGAATACCTGCTGCCCGATATGGATGCCTTTGCGGCCCTGGAGCGGGTGGAGAGCGCCGGCGCCGAGACGTTGTTCTGCGGCCACACCCACCGGCCCTATGTGCGGGAGCTGCGGGATGGATCGATCCGGGTGCGGGTGCGGCAGATGCCCGGTGAGCCAGGCGGTGTGGCCGAGGCGGAAGACACGGAGCTGCGGCTGCCGCTGCGCCGCATCATCAATGCCGGCTCGGTGGGGGAGCCGCGCCATGGCAACACCCAAGCCACCTATGTGATCCACGATGAGGACACCGGCGCCGTCGCGATCCGGGAGGTGCCCTACGAGGTGGAGCGCACCTGCAGCGCCATCGTCGATGCCGGTCTGCCGACGATCTTTGCCTGGCGGCTGCGCCATGGCTTCGAGTACGCCGAGCGGGCCGACGACGCCAGCCACGTGTGTGAGCGCTGATGGCACGCTGGGCCCTGATCAGTGGACTGCGCGGTGATCTGGAGGCCTATGAGGCCATCCAGGCCGATCTGCGCCACACCCGGCGGGTGGACACCCTGTTTGTGCTGGGTGATGTGATCGGCCCGGAGCGGGAGTGCAATGCCCTTCTGGAGCGGCTGCAGAAGCCGCGCCGCGGCGAGCTCGAGCCGCAGTGCCTTTACGGCTGGTGGGAGGACCAGCTCCTGGCCGAGCGGGGCCACCGCGGCGGCCGGCGAGCCGATGCCCTGCGCCTCAGCCAGGGGGAGGCGGCCGTGGATGCCCTGCTCCAGGCGGTGGATCCCGGCCACATGGGCTGGCTGGCGGCGCTGCAGTTCGGCTTCATCGAGCTCGACTGCGCCCTGCTGCATGGCAGCTCGGCCGCTGTGGACGACAGCCTGGGTCCAGACAGCTCGCCGCTGCTGCTGCTGGATCGTCTCACCCGCATGGACGTGAACCGTCTGTTCACCGCCCGCAGCGGTCAGCAGTTCCGGGTTGAGCTCAGCGGCGGTGGCGTCGAATCGCAGGTGCGGGATCTGGAGGGCCAACGGCACCACCAGCAGAGCGTTCCCCAGCGCCAGGTGATCGGCATCGGGGCCGGCGTTCACTACACCCTCTACGACCCCGGCAGCGATCGCCTCGACTTTCTCAGCGCCGGCTGCAAACCCAAGCTGCGGGCGCGGGGGTTTGCATGAAACCACAGCTGGGGGGAGGGCTCGAGACCCTGCAAGTGGACCTGGCCGGGAGACAGCTGCGCCTGGTGCTGGAGCGCCGGGGGCCGGCGGAGGCCCCCCTTTGGTTGCTGCTGCCAGCGCTGAGCACCGTGTCGAGCCGGGGGGAATGGAAACCGTTGGCCGAGGCAGTGGACGATCAGCGCCAGCTGGTGAGCATCGACTGGCCCGGTTTCGGCGACAGCGACCGCCCCGCGATGCCCTATGGCGCCGCCCTGCTGCGCTCGGCGCTGCGGGCCGTGCTCTCCTATCTGCGCACCACCAACCGCCAGCGCCCCACCGTGATCGCCGCCGGCCACAGCGCCTCGGTGGCCTTGGGGCTGGCGGCCGAATGGTCTGGCCTGTGGCAGGAGCTGGTGCTGGTGGCCCCCACCTGGCGCGGCCCCCTGCCGACCATGACCGGCTGGCCCTCGCAGCGGTTCGGCTGGCTGCGGCATCTGGTGGCAGCCCCATGGATCGGCCCGGCGCTCTACCGGCTCAACACCAGCCGGATGGTGCTGCGCCTGATGCTGCGGCGTCATGTCTGGGTCGACCCCGCCCTGCTCACGCCGGCGCGGATCCGCGAACAGCAGCTGCTGGCCAGGCGCCCCGGGGCACGCTTCGCCAGTGTGGCGTTCGTGAGTGGTGGCCTTGATCCAGCAGACGAGCGCGCCTGGTGGCTGCAACAGGCGCGCCTGCTCCAATGCCCTCTGCAGGTGGTGCTGGCTTCCGAGGCCCCACCACGCTCCAAGACAGAGATGGAGGCTCTGGGCTGGGAGGCGGCCGATCAGCTCAGCGTGATTCCAGGGCGTCTCGGTCTCCACCAGGAATGTGGCGCCCTGCTGGCACGGCAGTTGCTGGAGAGCGACGCGTCGTCTGGCTGACCAGCAGCGCCATCAGGAAGCCCGCAAATTGCACGATCACCACGCAGGGCCCGGAGGGCAGGTTGGTGAGGCCTGAACCCAGCAGCCCCAGCAGGGCGCAGCCCCCGCCGAGGCAGGCGGAGATCAGGGCATAGAGCGGGAAGTGGCGACTCACCAACCGCCCCCCGCAGGCCGGGATCACCACGAAGGCGCTGATCAGCAGTACCCCCACCGCCTTGATCGACACCGCCACCACCACCGCCAGCAGCACGATGAAGGCCAGGCGATGACGGCTGGCTCCCACACCGAAGGCTCCGGCCAGGTCGCTGTTGAGCGTCAGCAGCACCTGGGCGCGCAGGCTGAGGGCCAGATAGATCAAGGCGACGAGCAACAGCACAGCGATCACGCTCAGATCGCTCCAGCTGATGCCGAGGATGTCGCCGAACAGCAGCTGCTGGATGCCGCCGCGGTAGGTCTCCACGAGGCTCAGGGCCACCACCGCGAAAGCGAGAGAGGTGGAATAAACGATGTTGAGCAGGGCATCGGCCGGCAGACCGCTGCGGGCCACCAGTTGATTCACCAGCAGGGCGAACAGCACCGCGAACGGGATCAGTACCAGGGTGGGATTGATCCCCAGCAGGATGCCCAGGCTGATGCCCAGCAGGGCGGAATGGCCCAGGGCATCACTGAAGAACGAGAGCTGGCGCAACACCGCGAAACTGCCCAGCAGCCCGCCCAGGGCGCCGGTGAGCAGGCCACCGAGCAGGGCCCGCTGCATGAACGGCTGGCCCAGCACCACCAGCAGCGATGACGGATCAGCCATGGGCAGGAACCACGGCATGGTCATGGCGGTAGGGCACCACATTGGGCCCATAGAGCTCGGCCAGCCGCGCCGCACTGAGGGCATGGTCGGGGGCACCGCTGCAGCGCAGTCGTTGGTTCAGGCACAGCACCTGATCGCAGCTGCGGCGCACCATCTCCAGATCGTGCGACACCTGCAGCACGGTCCAGCCCTCCTGGCGGCGCAGCTCAAGCAGCAGCTCCTGGAACCGCTCGCTGCTGGGGGCATCCAGTCCCGCCTGCGCCTCATCGAGCACCAGCAACTGGCGGG
The DNA here is from genome assembly GCF_014224355.1 of Synechococcus sp. BSA11S. Classification (GTDB taxonomy): domain Bacteria; phylum Cyanobacteriota; class Cyanobacteriia; order PCC-6307; family Cyanobiaceae; genus Regnicoccus_A. Next base: position 6,755 of record NZ_VNWP01000014.1, read on the forward strand.
GCCGCACCACACAGAAGGCCAGCAGCACCCGCTTGAGCTGACCGCCGGAGAGCGCGCTGAGGCGGCGTTCCGCCAGGTCCTGGCAACCGGTGCGCTCCAGGGCACGAAGCACGGCCTCAGTTCGGCGCCTGTTGCCCAGCCAGGCCAGGCTGAGGCCCGGAGGATCAACGCCAAAGCCCACGAATTCCCCCACCGTGAGCGGAAAGCGGCCCTGCAACGCCAGGCTCTGGGGCAGATAGGCAATTTGAGAGCGCACCGATCGGGGCAACTCGCCTGCCGGGCCGAGGGCGTGGCCCAGGATCCTCACGCTGCCGGAGCTACGGGGCAGCAGGCCGAGCACGGCGCCCACCAGGCTGCTCTTGCCGGCACCGTTGGGACCCACCAGCGCCGTATCGGTTTCGCGGGCGAGCTGAAAGCTCACCTGCTCCACGGCCAGCCGCTCACCACGGCGAACGCTCAGACCCCCCACCAGCAGCACCGGGCTGTGCTCTGTCATTCCCCGAAGGCCTGCCGCAGATCGGCCGCGTTGCGGCGCATCACCGACAGATAGGTGGCCGGATCACGGGAGGCCTGCTCGCTCGCCGTTTCCAGCGGATCGAACACCACCACCTTCACCCCCAGATCCTTTGCCAGGGCGTTGAAGGAGCGGTTGCCCTCCTGCGGCTCGCTCAGCAGAGCCTTGAGCTGGCTGCTCTTCACCGCCGCCGCCACTCGCTGCAGATCAGCCGGCGAGGGATTGAGCTCGGGCACATCCACCAGGAACTCAGCCTTGAGGCCATAGCGCTGGGCGAAGTAGGGGGCGAAGTCGTGGAAGGCCACGAACGTTTTGCCCCGATAGGGCTGGAGCTGAGCGGCGATCTCACTGTTGAGCTGCTTCAGCTCGGCGGTGTAGGCGGCTGCGTTGCGCCGGTATCCCTCCGCGCAGCTGGGATCGGCCTTCACGAGGCCATCGCGGATGGTCTCCACCTGCTGCACCGCCCGCAGTGGATCCAGCCAGATGTGGGGATTCACAGCGTCGTGATCATGGCGATGACCGTGGCTCTGCTCCTCGCCATGGCCGTCGCCATGGCCGTCGTCATGGGCGTCGTCATGGTGCTCCGTGCCCAGGGTGGCGACACCGCGGCTGGAATCAATCACCTTCAGCTGGGGATTGTCAGCGGAGGTCACGAGCTTGTCGAGGAAGCTCTCCATCTCCAGGCCGTTCTTCACCAGCACCCGGGCCTGGCGCAGGGCGGTCAGGTCCCCCGGCCTGGCCTGGAAATCGTGGGGGCCCGTGCTGGGAGGAATCAGTGCGGTAACGGTGGCGCAGTCGCCGGCCACGGCTCTGGTGAACAGGGTGATCGGCAGGAAGGTGGTGACCACCATGAACGCCCCGTCTGCTCCGGCATCAGGGGGCTCCTGGCGGGGCGCGCCGCAGGCGGCCAACAGCAGGGCCCCGCACACCACCCCGGTCCGCCTCAACAGGTCCTGGAGCCCGGCAGGAGCACGCATCCGCAGCCACATTGTGAGAACGGTTCTCATTCTAAGGCTTGGACCGGAAGCCAGCCCCGGCGCGCTGGCTCTGCCGTTCGCGCGGCGGCACCGCTACCGGCCACAGCCACCAGCGACCGTTGGCATCACCGGCCGCCAGGTGCCGGCCATCCGGTCGCCAGGCCAGAGCGTTGAAGCCGCTGCCCTGGCCCTTGAGCGGCTGCAACATCCGACCTCGGCCATCCCAGAGCACCACGCTGCCGTCGCTGGAGGCACTGGCCAGCAGGGTGCTGCCGGGCGCAAAGGCCAGTGCATTGATGCGTTTTTCATGCCACAGCAACGGTTCGGGTTGCCAGGCCTTGGACCCCTGCTTCACCTGCGTCCACAGGATCACGGCCTCTGCGGCAGCACTGGCCAGCAGCGGGGCCAGGCGGCCGGGCTGCTCGCTCCAGGCCAGCTGGCGCACCTTGGCGGGGAAACCGCTGAATTGCCAGGGCTGGCCGTGACAGCCCTGCGGCCACACCAGCAGGGAGCGATCCAGCATCCCGCAGGCCAGATGGTGCCCCGGGCCGGAGAAGGCCAGGGCCAGGCCGGCCGAGGCGATCGGGTTGCGCAGCGGCGGATCGGCCGGCGCGCCCAGGCAAAGCTGCCACAACACCAGCTCACCGTGGCAGCTGGCAGCCAGCTGCACCCCGTCGGCGCTCCAGGCGAGGGCCTGAATGGTGCCGGGCAACTGCAGCGGTGGCTCACGCCACTGGCGGCTGGCCCCATCCCAGAGCCGCAGCTCACGCCCGGCCGCCACCGCCAGCAGCAGGCCACCCGGCTGCCAGGCCGCCGCATCAATCCAGCCGCCCCCTAACGGGATCGAATCCATGGCCAACGGCCGCACCCCGGTGCCGCCCAGTTCCCAGAGCAGCAGCTCGCCGCTCTGGCCGGCGGCCATCAGGAACTGGCCATCGCTGCTGAAGCCCACCACATCGAGGCTGCTGTCGCGGTCGCCGCGCAGCAGTTCCTCACAGCCGGCGAGGAAGTCGAGCAGAAGCAATTCACCACCGGCGCTCGCGATCGCCAGAAACTCTCCGTCGGCCGACCAGGCCAGGGCCGAGATCGGCTGCTGCAGATCACCGCAGAGCCGTTCGCTCACCAGCGGAGCCGAGGTTGCCATCGAGAGCTCAGGCGACACAGGCCAGGAAGCCGGCTCGCAGGGCCTCGGCATCGAGATCACGGCCGATGATCACCAACTCGGTGCGGCGCAGCTCCGCGGGCTTCCAGGGGCGATCGAAATCGCCATCGAGCAGCATGTGCACTGACTGGAACACGTAGCGACGGGCCTCTCCCTGCAGCTGGATGATGCCCTTCATCCGGAACAGATCAGGGCCGCGCTCGGCCACCAGATCCGACAGCCAGCGCCCCAGCTTCTCGAGGTCCATCGGCCGTTCCTCCACCAGGGCCACCGAGCCCACGGCATCGTCGTGCTCATGGGTGTGCTCGTCCACCAAAAAGCCCGGATCGAGACTCAGGGCCCGCTCCAGCTCAAAGGCTTCCACCCCCAGCAGCTCCGGCATCGGCACATCGGCGTTCTCGCTCGTGATCAGGCGGGCCACGGGGTTGATGGCGCGCACCCGCCGCTCGATCGCCGCCCGATCGGCATCGCTCACCAGATCGGCCTTGTTGAGCACCAGCACATCGGCAAAGGCCAGCTGCTCCTGCACTTCCTCGGCCTCCCAGTGCTGCTCCACATGCTTGAGGTCCACGAGCGTCACCACGGCATCCAGCCGCAGCTCATCGCGCAGGTCTTCATCCACAAAGAACGTCTGGATCACCGGCGCCGGATCGGCCAGGCCGGTGGTTTCAATCACCAGGTGATCGAAGCGGTCGCGACGCTTCATCAGGTTGCCGATGATCCGGATGAGATCGCCGCGCACGGTGCAGCAGATGCAGCCGTTGTTCATCTCGAAGATCTCCTCATCGGCATCCACCACCAGCTGGTTATCGATGCCCACCTCCCCGAATTCATTCACGATGACCGCCACCTTGAGGCCGTGCTCATGGGTGAGGATCCGGTTGAGCAATGTGGTCTTGCCGGCACCGAGGTAACCGGTGAGCACGGTCACCGGCAGGCGCTCGGTGGCGGGAACAGGGCTGGAGAAGGCCATGGCCGGAGGGGAGCCGAAGCCCCGTATGCTGAGAATGGTTCTCGTTTTAGCAGGTTGCGCACCTGGCGGTCCGCCCATGGCTCCACACGCCCATCCCACCGATCCCAGCGACATGCCCCTGGGGCCCCGGCAGCGGGCCCTGCTGGCCGTGCTCCAGGCGGCGGATGCCGAGCTCAGCGGCCAGGAGCTGCATGAACGGCTCAAGCAGGCGTCGCAGCGGCATGGCCTGGCCACCGTGTACCGGAACCTGCGACTCCTCCAACGCTCTGGTCTGGTGCGCTGCCGCAAGTTGACCAATGGGGAGAGCGTCTATGCCCCGCTGGAGCGCGATGACCATCACCTGACCTGCGTGAGCTGCGGCCACAGCGAACCGTTGCCAATCTGCCCGGTGGCAACGGGTGGTCTCGGCCTGACGAAGGTCTTGCTGCAGGGATTCAAGCCGCTGTTTCACACCTTCGAGATCCACGGCCTCTGCCGTTCCTGCCAGCAGAGCGAACCCTTGGCCCATGGCTGATCTTGTGATGGTCGGGGCCGGACCCCAGGCCCTCACCCTCAGTTGTCTATTGCTGCAGAAACGCCCGCGGCTGCATCGCCGCCTCAGGATCGTGGATCCCAGCGGCCGCTGGCTGAGCCGCTGGCAGCGCCAGATGGAGCGCTACGAAATTCCCTGGCTGCGGTCGCCCTCGCCCCATCACCCCCATCCAAATGCCCATGCCCTGCGGCGCTTTGCCCACCGCCAGCAGCGCCATCGACAGCTGGAAGGTGCGTATGGACTGCCGCACACCGATCTCTTCGCTGCCTTCTGCCGCGAGGTGATCAGCGAGTTTGCGCTGGAGGGGCGTGTGCAGGCAGCGAGCGTCGAGCACATCAGCCTTCCAGCGAACGGCAAGGGCCCGCTCGAGCTATCGCTCAGTGATGGGACATCAGTGCAGGCCGGGAGGGTGGTGATCGCGACGGGCAGCGGGAGCCCGCAGTTGCCTGCCTGGATCAAGGGCATCGGAGGCGAGGCCCCGGCAGACGCCGTGCAGCACAGCGATGCGATTTATCTGCCGGCGCTACGTCTGCGCCCTGGTGAACGGATCCTGATTGTCGGCGGCGGGCTCACCAGTGCCCATCTCAGCCTCGGGGCACTGCGGCGCGGCGCCAAGGTGCAGTTGCTGTGCCGCAGTGGCCTGAAACAGAGGCCTTTCGATGCCGATCCCGGCTGGCTGGGCCCCAAGTACCTCAAGGGCTTTCATGCGGAACCCTGCATGCACCACCGCCGCCACCTCGTCCTGGAGGCACGGGATGGCGGTTCGATCACGCCGGAGGCTGCAGCAGAGCTCAGGCAGGCCCAACGACGCGGCGAACTCCAGCTTCATGAACTCTGCGAGGTGCAGGCTGCACGCTGGAGTTCCGATCAGTGGGAGATTGTCTGCACCGGAGGCCAGCGGCTTTCCTCTGATCGGATCTGGCTCGCCACGGGGCATCGTCAGGGCGTCAGCCAGCACCCGCTGTTGCAGCAGCTGCATCAGCAACAGCCGATTGAACTGGTGGATGACTGGCCGGTTCTCGGGTCTGATCTGCGCTGGCCAGGAATCCCTGTGCACCTGATGGGCGGCCTCACTGCCCTACAGATAGGCCCGGCGGCCCGCAATCTCTTCGGAGGACGGGAGGCCGCCCAACGCATCTGCCGGGCTGTGGTCAAGCAGTGATGGACGGCCACCACCCGCCATGCAATAGCCCCGGGGGGCCGCAGGCCCGCCGGGGCAAGGGGCCGCAGCCCCTGGCGGCTCACAGCACCGCCACGGTGCCGAGCCTGTAGGTTGCGCTCCAGCCGATGTATGAGCTGGGGAAGAATGGACCGAGGCTTCTTGTAGGTGCGGCTACAGCAACATGTGAAGACTGTGATGCGCTTGTCATATCACCTTCTAACAACCAGATACAGAAGACGGGAGCGGAGGTGGTTCGACGAGGCAACATAACCTTGCCCGCTTCTGATCTGGAGTGTTAGGCGCGAAGTCTTGGGGCCAGACCGTCTCTTGTCTGCGATCTCAAGATGGTTGCCTCATTGAACGCTGCGCCCCAGTCGGCGAGTGAAGTTAGTGCCTCGTACCAAGATCCAGCGGCCATGCACCCCAACCGCTGACCTGAGGAGGATGGGCAATTGCGACCACTGTGATTCAGGATCCATGCCATGGTCATTGCTGGCTGGCGATCGCGGCCGACGACTTGCTGGAGAGCCCGGGTTGCGCTTCATGTTCATATCGGAATGGAGCGCTCCGCCGCGGCTGCGCATGTCAGAATGTTGATCAGCGATCTTGCTGGAATGATTACTCCTGAAACGATTGAGATTGTTAAATCAACAGCTCCTGTTGTTCGGGAGCACGGAGAAAAGATAACTGCGAGAATGTATGAGATCGCTTTTCAGGAGCGCCCCGATTACAGGCTTGGATTTGGCAATACTTTCATGCAGCATTTTGACGGAGGCGGGCAAGCCAAAAAGCTGGCCAGCTCCATCTACGCCTATGCAACGCACATTGATAAGTTGGATGAGCTGGCGGCAGCCGTTGATCACATTGCTCATCGGCACGTGAATGCCAGGATTCTTCCTGAGCAATACCCCCTGATTGGCGAAAAACTCCTGCAAGCCATGAAAGAGGTTTTGGGTGCAGCTGCCACTGACGAAATCATTGACGCTTGGCGAGAAGCCTATAGCGCACTGGCCAGCGTCTTTATCGAGGCAGAGGCAAAGCTTTACAGGGAGAACGACCAAAAACACCTTGATCGGCTGGCCTCGGGCGATGGCTGAGGCGTGGCTGATTGAACCGCAGGAGCAGCCTCAGTACATCGACCGACTGCCCGACTGTCTCACCGCTTACGCCGAGCCCAGCGTGAGCTTTGAGGTCCACGGGGTCTCTCCCCCGGATCGCTATCTCAGCGCGCTGAGCGAATTCCGCTGCGCGGACCAGGCCATCCGCCATGCGATCCAGGCCGAGCAACAGGGATACGACGCCTTTTTGATCGCTCACTTTCAGGAGCTGGGGCTGGTGGAGTGTCGTTCCGCCGTGGAGATCCCCGTCGTCGGTCTCGTCACCATCAACCCCGCCTTGATCCCCAGGCATCGCGACCAGATCGCTCACCTCGGCCTCGGGCAACGGGCGGTTGGCGTTCGGGCGATCGACACGCAGGTTGCGAGCTGCACACAGGCGTTTGAGGATGATCACGGTGACCTGCAGGTCAACGACGAGTTCTGCCGGCAGGGCTCCCCCTGGTTGAAGCGGGGGCTGAAGTCATCATCCCGTCAGGTGGTCTGCCGATGTTGTTGCTCGCGCGCGAGCCCAACGTCACGGTTGGCGGAGTCACTGTGCTCAACGGCATCGCCGTGGTCACGGCCATGACGGAAGTGGCGTTGAAGCTCAGGCGCCTCACCGGTGTCGCCGCCAGCCGTCAGGGCACCTCTGCCAAGGCTCCGACCGAAGCCATCCAGAAATTCCTCGCGACCCGCTGACCCCCTCCCCATGCACCGGCAACCGATCGTGATCCTCGGGGGCTTCCTGATCAGCCCGGCGGCCTACGCCCCGATGACCGCCCGGCTCGAGCAGTTGAGTGGTCAGCCGGTGCAACTGGTGCCCGTGGGCAAGGCCGAATGGTTGCTCACGGTGTTCGCCTTTGCCTGGGCGGGGATCCTCGATCGGGTCGCGACCGCCGCTGCCGAGCTGGCCTTGCAGTCGCCCACCGGCAAGGTGACGCTGATCGGACACAGCTCCGGCGGGATCATGCTGCGGCTCTTCCTGGATGACGCCCCTTTCCAGGGTCGGCGTTACGACGGCAAGGCCCTTGCCGACACCCTGGTGATGCTCGGCAGCCCCCATACGGCCTTGAAGGCCACGGTGCTGCGCAAGATGGTGCAGCGGCGTCTGCCGGGTGCGACTTTCGCCGATCGGGTCAGGTATGTCTCGGTGGCGGGAGACCTGGATCTGGACACGGCCACCCCCATGGCCCAGCGCCTGGCGCCCACGGCCTACCGCAACAGCACCGGCGATGCCGCCGATCGGGGCGATGGCCTGGTGCCGGTGTCGTCGGCCCTGCTGGAGGGCTCCACCCCGCTGGTCCTGCCAGGTGTTGCCCACGGCGGTGCCTTCGGGCCCAGCTGGTACGGCAGCCCGGAGGTGGTGGAGCGCTGGTGGGCCATGGCTCAGGACGCCGGCTCCAGCAGCTCCGTCAGCGTCACGAACCGGTAGCCGCGCCGGCGCAGCTCGGGCACGATCCGGCGCAAGCTCTCCAGGCTGCGGCTGCTCAGGGCCGGTGTGTCATGCAGCACCAGGATGCCGCCAGGGTGGGCGTTGATACGCACAAACCAGCGCACGAAGCCAAGGGGTGGCCGGAAGGTGTCCCAGGGAAAGATCGAGCCCAGCACCAGCTGGTAGCGGCGTGAGGCGAGCCTTTGGAGCATGGCCTGGTGGAACCAGCCCTGCCCGGGACGGCACCAGCGCCAGGCCACCGGCTCGGGAGAGGCAGCCCGCTCGATCGCCTGTTCCGTGTCGTTGAGCTCACGCAGGAAGGTGGGCCCATCGAGGGCGCCCGAACGCTCGTCGCGCCAGAGGTGGTTGCCGATGTGGTGCCCCTGCTGCAGGGCCCGGCGTGGGAAGTGCGGGTCGTTCTTCAGGTGGGAGCCGATCAGAAAGAAGGTGGCTGGCACCTGTAGCTCCCGCAGCAGCTCCAGGAGGGCCTGGGAGCCGGGGCCACTGGGGCCGTCGTCGATGGTGAGCGCCAGTCGCTTCTGCGTGCCCGATCCGCAGAACACCACCCTCGGGTGGATCGGCGCGAGCACGCCGCGGATCACCCACGAGGGCAGAAGCACGACAAGGGCCAGAACGGCCAGCAGCAGAGAGATGACGATCGGGTGGAACGCCACGGGATCACCCAGGAACGATGACACCAGCCGCAGGTCGTGGGCTGCAACGGGCTGGTCTGGCTATGGCTGTACAGGCGGCAGCAGGAGGGGAGAAACAGCCCTCACCCCATGGTGCCGAAACCGTCCGCTTCTGCTCAGTGACGCCATGGCCACCTCGAAGAAGCCATCCCCCCGCAGCCACAGCCCCCACTCCACCGCCGCCAGCTCCGCCGCAGCCCCCGCAGTTGCACTCGCCGCTGCCCGCACCGTGATCTACTGCCACGGCATCTCCAACATGCCCCCTGAGCGGGAGCTTCGCTCCCAGTGGGACCAGGCGCTGTTTGGCGCCGACCAGGGGGAGCGGACCCGGATGGCCTACTGGGTCGACCGCGAGCGCTATCCCCAGGCGGCGAGCGTGTCGATCCGCTCGATCGGGGAGGAGAACGCTCTGCTGCAGCCCCAGGCCGAGGAGCTTCTGGAGGACTCGATCCGCCACAGCGACTCGCCGGAAGACTCCCAGGCGTTCGTGGACGCCATGACCGAGCAGCTGCAGCAGGCCGCCTTCACGGCAGCCCAGGAGGGAGCACCCTTGGGAGGGCCCTCGGCCTTGTCGATGGAGGCCAAGGGGCTGTGGAGCCCGGTGACGGCCCTGTTCACCAAGGTGTTCATGGCCGATGTGAACGACTTCCTGTTCAACAAGGCCAAGCGCGCCCGGATGGTGCAGACGGTGAAAGATCGCCTGGTCACCGGCGGGGGCCCCTTCGTGGTGATCGGCCACAGCCAGGGGAGCATGGTCACCTATCAGGCCCTGATCGAGCTGGCCCAGGACCTCCCCGAGCTGGAGGTGGACCTCTTCCTCACCATCGGCTCTCCCCTGGGGTTGCCCCAGGTGACGGATGTGATGCACAAGTGGCACGGCAGGACGCTGCCGATCCCCGCTTCGGTGAAGCGCTGGGTGAACATCGCCCAGGACGGCGACATCGTCTGCCTGGATCAATCCCTGGCCGATGAATACAGCAGCAGCGGCAAGCCAGCCGTGGTGGATGAACGGGTGGAAGGGCTGGTGTGGCCGCCCAGCAAGGCCCACGCCGCCGACCGCTACCTGAGCCGCCGCGACACCCAGATCACGGTGATGGGCGCGGTGGATCGCTCCCGCTTCCAGCCTGTGAGCCCCGTGACCGTGGCCCGCAACCTGGCCGACTCCCTCGATGACGACGCCAGGAAGCGGCGGCCCGTGCTGATCGAACTGATCGACCGCGCCCCGGTCGGCGCCCTGCAGGCCGCTGGGGCAGAGGGGCGCGAGGCCTCCCTCCAGGCCACCAAAGCCAGGGTGCTGGCCTGGATCGACAGCCACGTGCTGGGCGGTCCGATCACCGCCGACAGGGTGTTTCTGGAAGACCAGCTGGAGCACTACGTGGCGGTGAACCTCAACCGCGCCGAGGTGGAACGCCTGGCCTCCGACCTCAGCCAGCACTACGGCGCCCCCTCCCCGGCCGTGTATCGGATGTTCAGCAACAGCAGGAAGCGGGCCCTGATCCGCCACTCCATCCACACGGTGCAGGCCCGCACCGCCCAGCTTGGCTACAACGCCATGGGGCAGGGCATCACCTGGGCTGTGCTCGACACGGGCATCGACCGTCACCACCCCCATTTCCACAACCCGGCCTTCGCCGCAGGCGGCCCCATCGCCGCCGACTGGGACTGCACCAGCCGCGGAGCCGTACAGCCCGCCAGTGGCAACGACCCCAACGGCCACGGCACCCACGTGGCGGGGGTGATCGCCGGGGGGCTGAAGCTGGCTGGCGGCGCTGAGGGGGCCGGGGAGATCGAGATGCTGGGCATGGCCCCGAAGGCTCGCCTGGTGACCTACAAGGTGCTGGCCGACAACGGCAGCGGCTACGACGCCTGGATCCTCAAGGCCATCGACCACATCTGGCACCAGAACCAGAGCGGCCGCCGCCTGGCGATCCAGGGGGTGAACCTCAGCCTGGGGGGCGCCTTCGATCCAGCCAGCTTCGGCTGCGGCGATTCGCCCCTGTGCGCCTCGCTGCGGCGGCTGGTGCGCCAGGGCGTGCTGGTGGTGCTGGCGGCTGGCAACGAGGGCAGCGGCGACATCGTGGTGAATGGCTCCAGCTCCACCCGCTCCTTCGATCTCTCGATCGGCGATCCCGCCAACCTGGAGGAGGCGATCGCCGTGGGCTCGGTGCACCCCACCCTGCCCCACCGCTACGGCACCTCCTACTTCTCCTCCCGGGGCCCCACGGCCGACGGACGTCTGAAGCCCGACGTGGTGGGCCCGGGGGAGCGGATCCTCTCGTGCCGCAGCAACAGCGACCCCAGCCGCGGCTCCGAGCCCGACCAGGGCAAGAGCCTTGATGAGCTCTACATCGCCCTGTCGGGCACCAGCATGGCGGCGCCCCATATCTCTGGCCTTCTGGCCGCCTTCCTGTCGGTACGCACCGAGTTCATCGGCTATCCCGAACGGGTGAAGCAGGTCCTGCTGGAGCACTGCACCGACCTCAAGCGCGATCGCTATCACCAGGGGGCGGGACTGCCCAACCTCTCGAAGATGTTGCTGGAGACGTGAGTCAGGGACTCGGCGGTATCATGAATCGAAGGCTGATCTTTCGAGAGCTTTTGTGAAGATTCTCCTTGTCGGCGCGACAGGCACAATTGGATCTGCTGTGGCCAAGGCACTCGCAGGCCGTCATCAGGTCGTATGCGCCAGCCATGCCCGTGCGCCCCTCACGGTTGATCTTGCCAATCCTGAATCAGTCCATGGATTGTATGCCGAGGTCGGCCGTGTTGACGCTGTAGTCAGCACGGCCGGTCAGTATGCATTTCGCCCCTTGCTCGAATTGACCGACGACGACTTTGCCCTCGGGCTGACCAACAAGCTGATGGGGCAGGTGAACCTCGTCAGGTTCGGTGTCGATGTTGTGGCTGATGGGGGCTCCTTCACCCTGACCAGCGGGATGGCCAGCCGCCGGCCGATGATCGGCAGTGCAGTGATCAGCATGGTGAATGCTGGGATCGAGGGATTCATCCGTTCGGCAGCCCTGGAAGTTCCCCGCGGAATCCGAGTCAATGCCGTTGCACCGGGCTGGGTGCGTGAGACGCTCCTGGCCATGATGATGGACCCGAGTCCGGGATTGCCTGCGGCGGAGGTGGCCCAGGCCTATGTGGCCTTGGTCGAAGGCCAGCTGAGTGGTCAGGTGATGGATCTTTATGCTGAGCCATGACAGTGGAGGTGGTGAAGCCCATGAAGTCGAGGGGTGTTCTGCCCACCTCTCGCCAGCTTTGGCTGGTGCTCTATGAAGCACTGTGAGCGCAATTGACTTCAATCGTTCTCAGCATCTATTGCCGCTGGGTTGGTGCTTAGAACGTCGGAGTTTGGGCCTTGGCCGCATTGAGTGCCACTGGATGGCGCGATCTCTCCTCCATGGCTAGCTGTCAGAAGTCAGCTCACGATGCTGCTTGAAAACGATGGCACCAACACAAGATTTCATTCTTCTCAGGGATCGCAGTCAGGGCCCGCGTTACACAGGATTGTCCACGCCCTCTCTCCCTTACCCAGGCCTGGAAAGCTTCGGACTCGCCCCTGCCGCTGAGCTGCCGCCTGAGCCCACGATCACGCTGGAGCGCCTTGATGCTGCGGATCTGCGCGAAGCAGCCCGGGATCCCGATGTGCTCGGGGTTGCCCGCTCGATGCCCACGCGTCTGATCGAACCGATGGGCGCAGCTGCGGCCACCACCAGTGCCGGTGAATGCCGCCGCCGTGCAGGCACGCCTCCGGGCCATGGCCACCCTGGTCGGCCTGGCGCCGAATCAGGACGTGCTCGACCGGGGCGACGGACTGGTGCAGGCTCCTTGATGGATCCTTTCATGGAGCCCCCGGACCCGCCGGGATCGCTTCAGGCGAGCAGCGAGCGGCGTGATGCTGGGTAGGTTGCGCTGGTCAGCGGCCCCGCTGCTGGCGGCCGTGGGCGGGCTGGCTTCGGCTTGCAGCGTGGTGCCCTCCCCTCGGCCTCTGCTGGTGGCGGCCGCTGTGAGCCTGGAGGATCCCCTGCGGGAGATCTCGGCGGCTGCCCCCAGTCAGTCCGGCAGTCCCGTGCAGTTTCACCTCGCCTCCTCCGGCGCCCTGCAGCAGCAGATCCTGCAGGGGGCGCCGGTGGATGTGTTCATCTCGGCCGGCAAGCGTCAGATGGACGCCCTGCAGAGCGCCGGCCTGCTGCTGCCTGGCAGCCGCCGGGAGCTGTTCAGCAATGAGCTGGTGCTCGCGGTTCCGCTCCGTTCAACACGACGAACCCTCGCCTTCCAGGATCTGGCCCGGCCTGATCTGCGCTCGATCGCCATCGGTGATCCTTCGGTGCCTGCCGGTGATTACGCCCGCCAGGTGCTGACGACCCTTGGGCTCACGGCTGCGGTCTCCCCCAGGCTGGTCCCCCTCGGCTCGGCTCGTGCCGTGGCCCGGGCGGTGGCCGACGGCCGGGTGGAGGCCGGTCTGATGTACCGCACCGATGCCCGGGCGGAAGAGGGCCTGCTGATCACCGCTGTGGCACCCGCCGGCAGCCATGCGCCGATCCGCTATGCGGGTGCCGTCCTCAAGATCAGCCCTGCCTCCGCCGCGGCCCGGGCCTACCTGCGCACCCTGGCTGAGCCCGCCGCCATGAACAGCTTTCGCCGCCATGGTTTTGGAGTTCCTGAGCCATCCCCCCAGCCGTGAGCGCGGGCATCCCTGACCTTTCCCCCCTCTGGCTTTCCCTGCGCAGTGCTGCTCTGGCGGTGCTGGTGGTGGCGCCCCTGGGGTTTCTCGCGGCCCGGCAGGTGAGCCGCTGGCAGGGCTCCCTCCGTGCCGGCGCTGATCTCCTGTTGCTCTCGCCCCTGGTGCTGCCGCCCACGGTGCTGGGCTTCCTGCTGCTGCAGCTGCTGGGGCCCTATGGGCCTGGGGGTGCTCTGCTGGCTCGTCTGGGGGTGGAGCTGGTCTTCACCTGGCCGGCCACGGTGGTCAGCTCGGCGGTGGTGGCCTTCCCGCTGCTCTACCGCACGGTGCTCGCGGCCCTCGATCAGATGGATCCATCGCTGGAGGCGGTGGCCCTCAGCCTCGGAGCTTCCCCCTGGCGGGTGCTGCGGGCGATCACCCTGCCGCTGGTGATGCCGGGCCTGCTGGCCGGGATCAGCCTCGCCTACGCCAGGGCCCTGGGCGAATTCGGCACCACGCTGATGCTCGCGGGCAACATCCCCGGCCGCACCCAGACATTGCCCCTGGCGATCTACGCCGCGGTCGATGGCGGCGATCGGGCGCTGGCCTGGTTCTGGACCGTCCTGGTGCTGATCCTCAACGGCCTCTGCCTGCTGCTGGTGCAGGGTTTCCAGAACCGGCGCTTGTGGCGCTTGCCTCAGCCGCCCCGGCTCCGGGCGGCAGAGGAGCTCCCGGGTCCGGGGGCTGCTGGAGCGGCGGCCATCTCCGGGCCCGTGCCTGCCGGCGGGGAAAGCGGAGCGGCGCCCTTTGGCCTCGAGGTGCAGCTGGAGTGCCGACGGCCCGGGTTCCAGCTGAAGCTGGGGTTCAGCACCGGCTGCCCTCGCCTGGCGATTCTCGGCGCCTCAGGGGCCGGCAAGAGCCTGCTGTTGCGCTGCCTGGCCGGGCTGGATCGTCCGGATCGGGGCCGCATTCGCCTCAACGGCCGGCTGCTGTTCGAAAGCGAGACGCTCGTTGATGGCCCCCTGCAACGGCGGCGTATCGCCATGGTGGTGCAGCACCATGCGCTCTTCCCCCACCTGAGCGTGGAGCAGAACGTGGCCTTCGCTCTGGCCGGGCTGGAACGTCGCCAGCGCCAGCGGCGGCTGCGCACCCAGCTGGCGTCGATGGGCCTCACGGCCCTCGCTGACCGTTTCCCCCACCAGCTCTCGGGCGGCCAGCGGCAACGGGTGGCCCTGGCCCGCGCCCTGGTGATCGAGCCGGAGCTGCTGCTGCTCGATGAACCTCTCTCCTCCCAGGACGCCTACCGCCGCCGCCAGTTGCAGCAGCAGATGATCGAGCAGCTCCAGCACACGGGGGTGCCCTTTCTGCTGGTCACCCATGACATCGATGAGGCCTACCGCATGGCCGATGAGTTGCTGGTGATCGACGACGGCCGGCTGGTGGCCCATGGACCCCGGCAGCAGGTGTTCCAGCAGCCCCAATCGCTGGCGGTGGCCAGGCTCACCGGCTGCAAGAACATCACCCGCATCGAGCAGTGTTCCCCCCACGGCCTCTGGGCTCCGGCCTGGGGCGTGGAGCTGCGGCGCCGGCGGCCCTGGGACAGCGGCACCACCCATGTGGGTCTGCGTGCCAATCACCTGGAGCTCCGCGCCGCTGGCGACCCTGCCGAGGCCGGGATGGCCAATGCCTGGCCTTGTCGCGTGGTGGCCGTGAACGAGAGCGCCCTGAGTGTGTCGGTGTACGTGATGGCGCTGGCCGCCCGCCCCCCCCTCTCCAGCCCCCTGCAGGTGGAGGTCAGCGCCCGCGCCTGGCGGCGGCTGGCTGAGGCCGCTGCGCCGCTGATCCTCTCGATCCCCGAGTCCTGCCTGATGCCGCTGCGCTGAGCGGATGGTGCCGATGGGTGCGCGTCAGGGTTGATGGGGATCGCGCACGCCTGGCAGCCGGCCGCGGGCCAGCTGCTGTTTCGGATCGAACTGGGCCTTCACCGCCTCGATCAGCGGCCTCGAGGGGGCGTCCTCCCAGGCCGGCAGCAGGCTGGCGCTCTGCGGCTGCTGCAGCACGGTGAGCACCCCGCCGCGAGCCACGCAGCAGCGCCGCAGTTCCTCCACCCGGTACGCGGGCAGATCGGCTCCGGCCCAGCTATCCCCCAGGCCGCTGCCGGCCCCCAGCACCACAGGCAGGTCCCGCAGCACCCGCTCCGCCAGCAGCGCACTCGTCTGGGCGGGAAGCACCCCCAGGCGCAGCAACCACCCGCCGGGTTCCGGGCGGCCGAGGGCCACGGCCCGCAGGGCCTCCAGCCGTTCCGGATCCAGGGGCTGCCCGCGCAGACCCAGCTGGTCGCCCCGGGTGCGGATCTCCAGGCACTGGGCGCGCAGGGCAGCATCACTGACGCTGGCCAGCCCCAGCAGCAGGGAGTGCTGGGGGTCGGCCCCGGCCTGTTTGGCCAGGGAGGGGCTCCACCAGTCGATCAGTTCGGGGGTGAGGCTGGAGCGAAGCAGCCAGCGGCGCAGCTCATCGAGGGGCGCGAGCCCCCCCTGCAGCAGCAGGCCCCGGCGCTCCGGTGGCTGGGGGCTTGTGCGCAGGGTCACCTCCGTGATCAGGCCGAGGGAACCCCAGCTGCCCGTGAACAGCCGCATCAGGTCGTAACCGGCCACATTCTTGACCACCTTCCCGCCGGCGTGGGCGGCCACACCATCGGCCCGCAGCAGGCCGATGCCGATCAGCTGGTCGCGCACGCCCAGGTAGCGCTGGCGCAGGCCCCCGGCCAGGCCACGGGCCACCAGGCCGCCCACGCTGCCGGCGCCGTTGCCGTCGGCATCGCTGCCCCAGGGCCAGTCGATGGTGAGCCATTGGTTCTCGCGCCGCAGAACCTCCTGCAGCTCCCGCAACGGGGTGCCGGCCTCCACCGTCACCGTGAAATCCCCGACGGCGTGGTCAACGATGCGGTTCAGCCGCTGGGTGCTCACCACCGTGGCGGTGTCACGCACCGGCGGTCCCCAGTGCAGACGGCTGCCGCTGCCGGCGGGCAGCCAGGGGGTGCCCTCCGCGTGCAACTCACGCAGGAGATCAGCCAGATGGTGGGGCTCAGGGGTGATCACGGCACGATGGTGCCATGGCCTCCTGGCCCTCCCCCGCAGCCGCTGGATTGAAGATCATCGTTCTGGATGACGACCCCACCGGATCTCAGTCGGTGCATGGCTGTCCCCTGCTGCTGCGCTGGGATCCCCCCACCCTCCGGCGGGCCCTGCGTGACCCCTCTCCCCTGCTGTTCCTGCTCAGCGACACCCGGGCGCTCGAGCCTCAGCAGGCGGCGGAGCGGGTGACGTCCATCTGCCGGGCTCTGCGGGGGGCCGTCGGCGAGATACCAGGCGAATCAGGCCCCGGCTCCTGGCTGCTGGTGAGCCGGGGCGATTCCACCCTGCGCGGCCATTTCCCCCTGGAGATCGATCGGATCGACGCGGAGCTCGGCCCCTTCGATGCCACCTTGCTCGTGCCCGCCTTCCTGGAGGGGGGGCGTACCACGGTGGACGGGGTGCACCTTCTCCACGGCGAGCCGGTGCACCGCTCGGCCTTCGCCGCCGATGCCCGCTTCGGGTACCCCACCAGTCATCTGCCCGCCTGGGTGGAGCACAAGAGTGGTGGCCAACGCCGAGCCGAGGCGGTGCAGCAGATCACCCTGGCTGAACTCGAGCCTGAGAGCCACAAGGCCCTGGTGGAGCGCCTGCTCGCCCTGCGCGGCAACCCCCTGGTGGTGGTGAATGCGCAACGCACCGAGCATCTGGATGCCATGGCGCGGGCGATGCGGGAGGTGCTGCCGTTCAGGCGGTTGCTGGTCCAGTCGGCGGCGAGCCTGTTGCAGTCCCTGGCGGCGCTGCCACCCCAGCCGTTGACGCCTGCAGAACTGGCCCGGTTGCGCCGGGGCACGGCCCCCGGCGCCGTGCTGGTGGGATCCCATGTGCCCCTGAGCGATCAGCAGCTTCACCATCTGCTCGCCGAGCCCGCTTGCGTCGGGGTGGAGCTTCCTGTGGATCGGGTGCTGGTGACGGTCCGGCGGGAGGAAGCGGATCGGGCGCTCGAGCCGCTGCGCCAGGAGTTGCAGGAGCCGCTGGAGCGTGCCTGGCTGTCGGGGCGCACGCCGGTGCTGTTCACCAGCCGCGGCGAGAGGCCCTGCCACGACCACGGCGAGCGCCAGCGGTTGTCGCACACCCTGGCGGGCCTGATGGGCCGCCTCGCCGCGGGGCTGCCGCGGGAGTTGAGCTTTCTGATCAGCAAGGGCGGCACCACCAGCCAGACCCTGCTGCGCGATGGCCTGGCCCTGCCCTCACTGCGGCTGGAGGGGCAACTGCTGCCAGGCCTCTCACTGCTGCGCCTGCCCGCCGAGCATGCCCGCTTCCCCCGGATGCCTCTGCTCACCGTTCCTGGCAACCTCGGCCATGGGGACACCCTCCGCCATGCCTGGCAACTGATGGACACCGCCGGCCGCGACGCCTGAGCTGGGGCGTCAGGCCCCGCTGGCACTGCGCAGCAGCAGCTCCACCGGATGGGCCACGGGGATCGGGCGGGTCGTGCCGTCCATGTGCTGGCGGATCTGCAAGGTGCAGCCGATGTTGGCGCTCACGGCCAGATCGGCGCCGCTGCCGCTGAGATCAGCGGCCTTGATCCGGCCCAGTTCGGCCGCTTCATCGGGCTGGACCAGGTTGTAGATGCCGGCGCTGCCGCAGCACACCCCCGCTTCCACCGCCTCCACGATCCGCACGTGGGGGATCTGGCGCAGCAGCTGGCGGGGCTGCTGGCCCAATCCCTGGCCATGGAGCATGTGGCAGGCATCGTGATAAACCAGGCGCAGGGGGCGATCGGCGCTGGCGGGGCTGCCGTCGTTGTGGCGCAGGGGCTGGAGCCGATCCATGAAGCCGGGGCTGAGTCCGACCCGGTGCAGGAACTCCTGAATGTCGGCCACCTGGCCGGCGAAGGCACTGCCCCGTACCGCCCATTCCGGCTCCTCCGCCAGGATCGCGTCGAGCTGCTTGAGGGTGTGGCCACAGCCGGAGGCCGCCACCAGCACCGCATCGAGGGGCTCGGGGCCCGCCGCCCGGCCCGGGCCGATCACCGCCTCGAAGCTGCTGAGCAGGTCCTTGGCCAGGGCCCGGGTCTGCTCCAGTTCCCCCTGGTGGTGGGTCATGGCGCCGCAGCAGTTCTGCTCGGGGGCGATCACCACCTCGATGCCATTGGCGCTGAGCAGCTCGATCGCCGCGCGGTTCACCGCCGGATCGAACAGCCGCTGCACGCAGCCCGTGACCAGGCCCACCCGATGGCGGCGCTGACCCTGGGCGGGGATCAGCACGGGCGCCGACGGCTGAAACGCTTCGGGTTGCAGGGCCGGCAGCAGCCGCTCCATCGCCTCAAGCTGGGGGCCGAGCAGGCGGGTGAGACCGCTGCGGCGGGCCCAGGCCTGCAGGGGTGTGCCCGCATAGAGCCGCAAAGGTTGCAGGAGTGCCCGCAGGCGCGCGGGGTAGGGGAGGAGCTGGAACAGCAGAGCCCGGAAGCTTCGCTGCCAGGGGGTTCGCAGCTCGGGCGCATTCAGCCTGGGCCGCGTGGCGGCGATCAGCTCGTCGTAGCGGACACCGGAGGGGCAGGCCGAGACACAGGCCAGGCACCCCAGGCAACTGTCGAAATGGCTCGCCACGGTGGCGTCGAGGCTCAGCTCGCCGCGATCAATCGCCTTGAGCATGTGGATCCGCCCGCGGGGCGAATCCATCTCGCTGCCCAGCACCCGGTAGCTGGCGCAGCTCGGCAGGCAGAAGCCGCAGTGGATGCAGGGGTCGGTGGCGACAGCGCCGGCCGTGAGGAAGGGATGGTCGGGCTGGGTGACGGTCATCGCTGGGGGCCGGGGCACTGGAGCCGGAGCTCAGGGATCGAAGTGGCCGATCACCGCTTCGGCGAAGCCGGAGCAACTGACCGGCTCCACACGGGGTTCCATCAGTCTGGCGAGGTCGTAGGTGACCTGGCCGTTCACGATCGCGGTGCCGATGCCCCGGGTGATCAGATCGGCGGCTTCCTGCCAGCCCAGATACTCCAGCATCATCACGCCGGAGAGGATCACCGAGCCGGGGTTGATGCGGTCAAGGCCGGCGTGCTTGGGGGCGGTGCCATGGGTGGCCTCGAAGATCGCCGCGCGATCGCCGATGTTGGCCCCGGGCGCCATTCCCAGGCCTCCCACCACCGCTGCGGCGGCATCGGAGATGTAGTCGCCGTTGAGGTTGAGGGTGCAGAGCACCGAGTACTCCTGGGGCCGGGTCTGGATCTGCTGGAAGATGCTGTCGGCGATGCGGTCGTCGACCAGCACCATCGATTTCCACTTGCCGTAGCCATGGCTTTCGCCGATGGCGGCCAGCACCTCCTTGACCTCGGTGTCCACGGCGGCCTTCTTCTCGGGGGTGAGGCTGTCGTAGCCGGGCTCGATCAGCCGGGCGTTGTCCTCGATGGAGAGGGAGTGGTTGCGGGCGAGGTTGTCGAGGATCCAGCTCTCCCGCTCGGTCACACAGACGTCACGGAATTCGCTGGTGGCCAGCTCATAGCCCCAGTCACGGAAAGCCCCTTCCGTGAATTTCATGATGTTGCCCTTGTGCACCAGGGTCACGTGCCGCTTGGCGCCTTCGAGCTTCATCGCGTGCTGGATCGCCTTGCGCACGTGGCGCTGGGTGCCGGCTTTGCTCACCGGCTTGATGCCGATGCCGGAGCCGTCGGGGATGCGGCGCTTGCCGAGTTTTCCGTTGGCCGGGATCACCACGTCGTTGAGGTGGGCGATCAGCTCCACGCACACCGGGTCGGTGGCCTCCCACTCGATCCCCATGTAGATGTCTTCGGTGTTCTCCCGGTAGACGATCACGTCGAGGTCTTCGGGCCGCTTGTGGGGGCTGGGCGTGCCGGTGTAGTAGCGGCAGGGGCGCACGCAGCAGTAGAGGTCGAAGATCTGGCGCAGGGCCACGTTGAGCGAACGGATGCCTCCGCCGATCGGCGTGGTCAGTGGTCCCTTGATCGCCACTCCGTACTGCTCGATGGCGGTGAGGGTGTCCTGGGGCAGGTACTGGTAGGTGCCGTAGAGCTCGCAGGCCTCATCGCCGGCGAACACCTTGAACCACTCGATCCGGCGTTCACCGCCATAGGCCTTGGCCACCGCCGCATCCAGCACCCGCTGGGTGGCGGGCCAGATGTCCACGCCCGTGCCATCGCCGCGAATGAAGGGAATGATCGGATCGGGCGGCACCACCGGCAACCCCTTCTCGAAGCGGATGGCGGTGCCACTGCTGGGGGGGGTCAGCTGGTCGTAAGCGGGAGCTGGTGTGGACGCCATCGGCGGCAGGTAACGCGATGTGATTCCGGATGAGCGGGGTCTCCCCGTGGTCATCCGCCGACCATTTCCCGCAGCGGCCTGCGGCACGCTGCAGCATGGAATCGTTGGGTGAGCCTAGGTTCAGCCCGATCCGCACTTCTGCTCAGGGGAAACGCCATGAATGCGGCAGACCTGGCCCGCAGTCCGGAGATGGCCCGGGCCATCGCCTCCGCGGCCGGTCTGTTCAGGCGTCATTTCCCCGATGCAAAGGCCAATCTCACCCCCTGGCGTGACGACCCGGTGACCCGTCACTTCGAGGAGGAGGAGTCGGTGGACCTGGCTTTCCATTTCCCGGGCTGGAGCCCGCGGTTGCAATGCCGCAGCCTGCTGATGCAGCTGCGCCTCGCGGCGGCCCCCGCACCCGAGCAGGGACCACCGCGGCTGCTGGGGGTGGTGCTCAGCGGCATGACCTTCCAGGGGGAGCAGTGGCGGCTGGCCACGGTGGGCGACTGGTGCCCCAGTGGAGCGAATCTTCCCCAGTCCGACGTGGTGGAGAAGCTGCAGCAGGTCTGCCGGGAGCTGTTCACCCTGCTGGCGCGTGACCCTGATCAGCAGGAGCAGGCCGCTTAAACCTTCGCAACCAATGCGGGACTTCCGTCCACAATCAGCCCTACTTTGACTGTTCCGTACAAACAGCACCCCGGCTGAGATGGCTGTCGATCTGGCGTCCCAATTGCGCGAAGGAACCAAGAAAGCGCACACGATGGCCGAGAACACCGGCTTCGTGACCTGCTTCCTCAAGGGAGTGGTCGACAAGATCAGCTACCGCAAGCTGGTGGCCGACCTCTATTTCGTGTACAGCGCGATGGAAGAGGAGATCGGCAAGCTCAAGGGCCACCCCGTCGTGGGCCCGATCGCCAGTGATGCCCTCAACCGCCGCGGAGCCCTGGAGGCCGACCTGGCCTTCTACTTCGGCTCCGACTGGCGTCAGCAGGTGACCCCCACCCCAGGCGCGGAGGCCTATGTGGCCCGTCTGCATCAGGTGGCGGCCGAATCCCCCGAGCTGCTGGTGGGTCACCACTACACCCGTTACATCGGAGATCTCTCCGGCGGTCAGATCCTCAAGAACATCGCTCAGAAGGCGATGAATCTGGGCGATCACGATGGCCTGCGTTTCTATGAATTCGACGCCATCCCCGATGAGAAGGGATTCAAGGCCAACTACCGCACCAGCCTTGATCAGCTGCCGATCGATCAGGCCATGGCCGATCGCATCGTGGCGGAGGCCAACCATGCCTTCCACCTCAACATGGTGATGTTCCAGGAGCTGGAGGGCAACCTGGTGGCGGCCATCGGCAAGGTGCTCTTCGGCTTCCTCACCCGTCGTCAGCGCACCGGGAGCACCGAAGCGGTCGCGGCCTGAGCCAGGGCCAGGCTGCGTCAGAGTCAGCCACAGCCCGCCCATTTCCCGTGCGACCGCTCCGATTTCTGCTGCCCGGAACCACCGGCAAGTTCCGCTGCGGAGGCCTGCAGGTCGAACTCCAGTCGATCCGGCTCACAGCCGGACTGAGGCCCACCGAGCTGGTGACTTACCGCCAACGGGAAGCAGGCCGTCCGTTCCTGGACGATCTGCTGCGGGATGAATCGGCTCCGGGAGCCGCCCTGTGGATCGTCAGCTGGGGCTTCGACGTGCCTCGCCTCCTGCGCCGGTTGCGCGGTCGGCCCGTCGCGTATCACGCCCACAGCAGCGGTTATGGCTTTGACCTTCCCCACGGGGTGCCGGTGCTGGCCGTGAGCCGCAACACCCTGGGCTACTGGGGAGATCGGGCCTCCCGCAACCCGCTGTTCCTGGTGCCCAATGCCCTGGAGCCCCAGTGGCGTGATCAGGGCCTGGAGCGCGACATCGATGTCCTGGTGCAGGCCCGGAAAACCAGTGCCTATGTGTTGCACCAGCTCGTGCCCGCCCTGCGGAGCCGGGGCCTTCGCGTCGAGGTGCAGCAGGGCTGGGTCGATGATCTGGTGGGCCTGTTCAACCGAGCCCGCGTCTACCTCTACGACTCCGCTGATTACTGGCGGGGCCGCGGGGTGACGGAGGGCTTCGGCCTGCCGCCCCTGGAGGCCATGGCCTGCGGATGCGTTGTGTTCAGCAGCCTCAATCACGCCTTGGCCGATCTGATCGACCCCGGGTCGGTGGGCCACCAGATCGGCAGCGGCACCCTGCCGGCTGATCTGGAGAGGATTGAAGCGGCGGCGGCCGATCCCGCCTCCTGGCGCGCTGACCCCGCCCAGCTGGCTCTCCGCCTGACTGAGAGCTGCGAAACCCGCCTGCAGGAGCGCTGGCAGGGGGCTCTCGAGGAGATCGACGGTCACTGGGATCGGCTTCAGAGGAACGACGCCCCAGCCGGAGCTTCTCCTGCTCTGGAGGCTCTGCGGTCCCCCCGGCTCTGGCAGTTGCGCTGGCGGCAATGGCTGGCGCGCCTGCGTCGTCTCCTGCTGTCGTGATCGATTTCTCGCTGCTGGGGCCTGCGTATCGTTCGGACGCATGGGAGTTTCGCCCTGCCTGCACACCGCTCAGTCCCCGCCATGCGCTTCACCCTGATCGCCGGTCCCTGCGTGATCGAGAGCCCTGAGCTGGTGTTCGAGGTGGCGGAGACTGTCAAAGCCATCACCGAGCGACTCGGGATCACCTACGTGTTCAAGGCCAGCTTCGACAAGGCCAACCGCAGCTCCGGCGGCTCGTTCCGCGGCCCCGGGATGGCGGAGGGCCTTGCGGTGCTGGCGGAGGTGAAGCGTCGATTCGACCTGCCGGTGCTCACCGACATCCATGAAAGTCAGCAGGCGGAGCCGGTGGCGGCCGTGGCGGATGTGCTGCAGATCCCTGCCTTCCTCTGTCGGCAGACCGATCTGCTGCTCGCTGCCGTCGAGGCCGTGCGGGGCACCGACAAGACGATCAACATCAAGAAAGGCCAGTTCCTGGCGCCCTGGGACATGGCCGCGGTGGTGAACAAGATGCGGGACGCTGGGGCCGACAACCTCTGGTTGACGGAACGGGGCTCCAGCTTCGGCTACAACACCCTCGTGGTGGACTACCGCAGCCTCCCCCAGTTGCGCGCCCTGGGATGTCCCGTGATCTTCGACGCCACCCACTCGGTCCAGCAGCCCGGCGGGCGTGGCAGCAGCAGCGGAGGCCAGCGGGAATTCGTGGCGCCCCTGGCCAGGGCGGCTGTGGCAGTCGGCGTGGACGGCCTGTTCATGGAAGTGCATCCCGATCCCGAGAAGGCCCTCAGTGATGGGCCGAACATGGTGCCGCTGTCGCGCCTCGAGGCACTCCTGGAGCAACTGATGGCCATCCGGGAGCCATTGCTGGCCCAGGAGGAGGCCCCCAGCACGCTGTGACCGGCCGGCAGCGGGGCATCGGGCGGTGGATCGGCCTCCTGATCGGCTCTTGGTGGTGCCGCTCCAGGTTCACCGATCTTGAATTGCTGGTGCTCGATGTCGATGGGGTCCTCACCGATGGGGGGCTCTGGACCAGCGAGAGCGGCGAGGTGATCAAGCGCTTCGATGTGCGTGACGGGCTCGGGATCCGTCTGCTCCAGCAGGCTGGCGTGGAGGTCGCCCTGCTCAGTGGTGGCAAGGGCGGCGCCACCGAACAGCGGGCCCGTTCCCTGCAGATCCGCCACTGCCTCACCGCGGTGAAAGACAAGCCAGCG
Source organism: Synechococcus sp. BSA11S (assembly GCF_014224355.1). Classification (GTDB taxonomy): domain Bacteria; phylum Cyanobacteriota; class Cyanobacteriia; order PCC-6307; family Cyanobiaceae; genus Regnicoccus_A. The sequence goes on from NZ_VNWP01000014.1 coordinate 30,999, forward strand.
GCGCTGATCGAGCTGCAGCGGTCTCTCCGGGTCACCCCGGCCCACACGGCTTATGTCGGCGACGATCTCAACGACCTGGCCGTCCGGCCCGTGGTGGGGTTGCTGCTCTGCCCTGCCGATGCGGTAGCGCCCCTGAAGCGCCAGGCCGACTGGGTGCTGCCCCGGGCAGGCGGCGATGGGGCCGTGCGTCTGCTGGCGGAAGTGATTCTTCGTGCCCGCGGCCTGTGGCAGCCACTGGCGCAGCGGGGATGGCGCGATGGCAATGGCTGACTGGGGGGGCGGGCCGGTTCGGCGCCGGTCGCTTCACCAGCGTTGCTGGTCCAGCCGCTCGGCCCGCAGCTGCCGGAGGCGCACGCCGAGTTCGGGACCGGGCCGTTCCCCTGCGGCGATCAGATCGTCGGCGCTCGGTTCGGCCCGGAGCGTCCGCCAGCGCAGCAGCCAGCGCAGCAGTCCGCGCCTCAGGCGCGGTGGGAACTCCGACCCCGAGTAGGCCGCCAGCAGAAGAGTGACCGCCTCCGGGCTGGAACGCTTGTGCTCCAGGGACTGGCTCAGGGTCGCTGGGCGCCACTCCAGCTCGGTTGAGGCCTGGTTCACCCAGGCACGCAACTGCAGCAGGTCCGCGAGCAGGCGTTGACAGCGTCCAGCCAGCTGCAACCTCCTGGCGAGCGACAGGGGGTCGTCGAGGCGGGCCAGCAGGGCGAGCAGCAGCCACTCGTCCTGGGGCCAAGGCGGACGTTCGAGCCGGGCGGCCAGGCACCGTGCCCGGTGCAGCCGGCGCCGCCAGTGCCGGTCGTGCTGCAGCCCGGGATCGAGAAGCCCCAGGGCGTTCCATTGCTGCAGGAGCATCAGCGCCCTCTCCCACGACTCGCGGCCCAGCAGGAGCTCCAGTTCACTGCGCAGCCGCGTTCCGAGCCCTGGCAGGGACCCACTTCGCCAGGGCCACTCCGCCAGGGCGGTGTGCACCTGGTTCAGGCTGTCTTCGCCCAGATCCAGTCCCAGCCTGGCGCCGTAGCGGGCGGCCCGCAGGATCCTGGTGGGATCGTCCCGCAGGCTGCCGGAATGGAGGAAGCGCAGCTGCCGCCGGGCAAGGTCGCCGCGGCCATCGAAGGGATCGAGAAGGCGGGCTGAGGAGGTGTCCTCGGGATCCAGCACCATGGCCATGGCATTGACCGAGAGATCCCTTCGGGACAGATCGGCCTCAAGCGATCCGAAGTGCACCTCCGGATGGCTGCCCGGCTCCGGGTAATGCTCCCGGCGGGCGGTGGCGAGATCCAGCAGGATCCCATTGACTTCGAGCTCGGCGGTGCCGAAGGCGTCGTGCAGATGAAACAGGCTCACCGCCTCCCCCAGCTGCCGCTTCAGCGCAATGGCGATGCGGTGGGCCGCCGGTGGTCGCTCTCCCGGGATGCTCTCCTCCACGACCAGATCCAGATCTGGCAGGCCGAGCCTGGGATCGCTGTGGGGACGGTGCAGGAGCAGATCCCGCACCGCCCCCCCCACCAGGGCCACCCTCAGGGGGGCCGCCAGGACCACCACCTGGCGGAGCAGGTGCTGGATCGGTTCGTCGTAGGCGATCGTGCGGCTCTGAAGGGTCAGGAAGTCGGCGGTGGCATCGTCCAACGCAGAGTCGCCCATGCACAAACCTGCTCCCCAGTATCGGCCTGGGCGGCCTGGGCCCAGCTGGCCGTTGTGCCCGGGGTCAAAGACACAGCCCACACCGGCACGATCGATCCCTGTGGCGACGGTGGCCGCTTCAGCCCTACAGCGGCTCGATCGGGGCCAGGCGCGGATCAAGGATCTTCGGGCCCATCCCCTCGAACTTCACTGCGATCGAGATCTTCTCGCCGCTGCCGAAGAGATGGGTGATCGTCCCGTCGCCGAAGTTGGCATGGCGCAACTGGTCGCCCACCGCCCAGGGCCTGGAGGGAGCCCGGCGCCGCACCGCATTGGCCGGCGCCGCGGCGCTGCCTCCGGCGGCCACCCGCTGGCTTTCCTCCCGATCGACGCGGGTGAGGCGATCCAGCCGCTGCTCGCGGCGCAGGGCCGCGCCGCCACTGCGGGGAATGTCGCCCCGCACCAGCTCCGGCGGCAGCTCCGAGAGGAACACCGACGGCACCGCCGGCTCGCGCATGCCGCCCCAAAGCCGCCGCTCACTGGCGTGGGAGAGGAACAGCCGCTCCTTGGCCCTGGTGATGCCCACGTAGCAGAGGCGCCGCTCCTCCTCCAGGGCAGCGGGATCCTCCAGGGAGCGATAGCTGGGGAACAGGCCCTGCTCCAGCCCCACCAGGCACACCACCGGAAATTCCAGGCCCTTGCTGGCATGAAGGGTCATCAGCGTCACCCGGTCGGCTTCGGTGTCCTTGCTGTCGGCGTCGCTGGCCAGGGCGGCGGAGGCAAGGAAGCCCTCCAGCGACCCCTCCTCGTTCTCCTCCTGATACTGCAGGGCGGCGTTCACCAGCTCCTGCAGGTTGCGACGACGTTCTTCGGCCTCATCGGTGCCCTCGGCGATCAGTTCGGCCACATAACCGCTCTGCTCCATCACCCGCTGCACCAGCTCCGAGGGGGGGGAATCCTGGAGGCGGCGGTTCAGATCCGTGATCAGTTCGCTGAACTGCAGCAGCCCCCTGGCCGAGCGCCCCGCCAGGGAGCGCACGGCCTCCGGATCGCTCACCACTTCCCAGAGGGGAAGCCCAAGCTGGGCTGCGGCGTCGGTAAGGCGCTGCACGGTGGTCTTGCCGATGCCGCGCCTGGGCACATTCAGCACCCGCAGCAGACTGACGCTGTCGGCGGGATTCACCAGCAGGCGCAGGTAGGCGAGCATGTCCTTGATCTCGCGCCGGTCGTAGAAGCGCAGGCCACCAACCACGATGTAAGGAATCCCCCAGCGCACCAGGGATTCCTCCATCGCCCGGCTCTGGGCATTGGTGCGATACAGGATTGCCATGTCCCCCCAGCGCAGCTCGGGGTGGGCGGCCTCGAGCATCCGCAGCCGGTGCACCACCGCTTCGGCTTCGGCGATCTCGTCGTCGCAGCGGGTGAGGGTGATCGGCTCGCCTTCGCCTCGGGTGGGGCGCAGCACCTTGTCGATGCGTTCGCTGTTGTGGGCGATCAGGGCGTTGGCCGCCTCCAGGATCGTGGCTGTGGAGCGGTAGTTCTCCTCCAGCTTCACCATCGTGCGGGTGGCCTCGTCGCTTGCCCGGTCGCCGAAGTCGTCCTGGAAGCCCATCAGGATGGTGAAGTCGGCCGCCCGGAAGCTGTAGATGCTCTGGTCCGCGTCTCCGACCACGAACACCGAGCGCCCCTGCCAGTCGTCGTAGGCGGCGGGGTCCCGGCCATTGGTCACCAGCAGCTTGATCAGGTCGTACTGGGTGCGGTTGGTGTCCTGGTACTCATCCACCAGGACGTGGCGGAAGCGTCCGTGCCAGTAGTGGCGCACCTGCTCGTTGGCCTGCAGCAGCTGCACCGGCAGCAGCAGCAGGTCGTCGAAGTCGAGGGCGTTGTTGGCGGCCAGGGCGCGACGGTAGCGGCGGTAGACGTCGGCCACCATCCGGCCCCGCTGGCCCTGCTGGTCAGCCTCCAGCTGATCCGGCAGCCAGCCCTGGTTCTTGGCGTTGCTGATGGCCCAGCGCACCTTCTTGGGCTCGAAGCGTTTGGGATCCAGGCCCAGCTCCTGGGTGACGATCTCCTTGACCAGGGTCTGGGCGTCCGATTCGTCATAGATCGAGAACTGACGCGTCCAGGTGTGCCCTTCGGGGTCCTTGTACTTGTCGATGTCGAAGCGCAGCAGCCGCGCGAACAGGGCGTGGAAGGTGCCGATCCAGAGCTCCTTGGTGACCTCCCGGTAGATGCGGTTGCGCAGCTGGCGCTGCTGCTGGGGCGGCAGGGTACTGAAGGGCTGTCCGAACTGGCTGCCAGCCAGCCGCTGGGCCAGCAGCAGCTCCAGTCGCTCCTTCATCTCCCGCGCGGCCTTGTTGGTGAAGGTGACGGCCAGAAGCTGGTGGGGGTCGACGCCGTGGTGGCCGATCAGGTGGGCGATGCGGTGGGTGAGGGCCCGGGTCTTGCCGCTGCCGGCCCCGGCCACCACCAGCAGGGGACCGGCGTGGTGATCCACCGCCCGGCGCTGGGCATCGTTGAGACCGGCCAGGAAGCCGCCTGATCCGGCAGGGGTAGGGGAAGATCCGACCATGGTTGGAGCCTAGGGACCGTCCTCCCCCGCGCCGCTACATTCTCCCGAAACAAGGGTGTCCATGACCCACGCCGGTGTGCCGATCCCCGTTTTCATCGGCTACGACGCGCGTGAGCGTGCCGCTACCAATGTGCTGATCGACAGCCTCTACCAACACAGCTCCATCCCGCTCGCGATCACCCCGATCGTTACATCCCAACTGAGCGGAGTGTTCAGCCGTGAGCGCCATCCCAAACAGAGCACCGATTTTTCGTTCACCCGTTTTCTGGTGCCTTGGCTGATGGGCTTTCAGGGCTGGGCGATCTTCATGGACTGCGACATGCTCTGCTACGACGACATAGCGAAACTCTGGGCTCTTCGAGATGACCGCTACGCTGTGATGTGCGTCAAGCACGAGCATGTCCCTCACGAAACGGTCAAGTTCCTTGGGGAGGTGCAGAGCGCCTATCCCATGAAGAACTGGAGCTCGATGATGATGCTCAACACAAACCGCTGCTCTTCTCTGATTCCTGACTACGTCAATACCGCCACGGGCCTTGATCTCCACCGCTTCCACTGGCTCGAGGGCGACCATGAAATCGGCGCTCTGCCGGATCGCTGGAACCATCTGGTCGATGTCCAGCCCCCACCGCAGGCAGACTTCGGCCACGGCGGCCCTGCCCTGCTCCACTGGACCCTGGGAGGGCCTTGGTTCAGGGATCATCGCCGCATGGGAGGGCCGCTGGCGGCTGAGTGGTTCGGGGCGCGGGATGAGGCCATGCGGCTTTGGGGATGAAGGTTCTGATCCTTCTTGATCCCGAGGGAGTCCGTTGGTGGAGTCAGGAGGATCGGCCTGTCAGCCACAACTGCTGTGTGTACTGCGGCTCCCTGAAGGCCTGGGCCGAGCTCGAGCGTCGCCAGCTCGAAGCGGGTGTGCGTTGGCTCGGGCCTAGCGGTGCGGGTCCCTGGGGGGAGCTGCAGGAACGTCTCCAGGCCTGGGCCCTGGCCCTGGCCAAGGTCGGCTCGCCAGGGCCAGGGTCGCCTGCTGGATCAACGATCGAGGAACTCCTGTGTGGAGACCTGGCAGCTCCTGCCCTGCTCACCCTGGCCTTGCTTCCGTCCTGGCTTGAGCAACTGGCCCCTGCCGAAACCGTTTCCATACCCGTCGGCAGGACGTTCCGTCCCCCTCGATTCGGTCAGCTTGGAGATCTTCCCCTGCTGGCCCTGGCCGCGGGCCTGGAGGGACGCTGTTCGCGCCTCGAGCGTCTACCGGTTCTCGATCCGATCGGATCGGGCGGTGCAGACCACAAGCCGCCAGGATCTTCCAGCTGGACTGGCCACCTCAACTCCCCGACGGCCTGGCTGGCGATCGGCAAACTGCGCCATCCTGAACTCACACTGCTGGCCCTTGAGGCCGCCGGATTGTCGGTCCGGTTGTTCGAGTCGGAGCGGGCTGCACCCTTGCCCGCTCTCTTTGCGGGCACACCCGCCTACCGATGGAACGATGACCTGGATGGTTTCTCCGATCACCAGGCGTCGCCGCCGTCCCTCCGCCTTCCAACCTCCGGAGCGGAGGCTGGCCCTGAGGCCTGGTTGGCGGCCCTGGCCGCCTGGCCGCCGCTGGTTCAGGAGGCGCGGCACCTGGCTGAACGACGTCTTCGGCTTGATCGATCCCTGGCCGAGCACTGGGCTCAGGAGCCTCCCCAGCTGATCCTGGTGCCCGAGGAAAACAGTCGGGCGGTGGAGCGACTTGTCGCCCTGGGGCGCCAGAAAGCCGTGCCCCATGCCGTCCTGCATCACACCGCCGAGGTGTTGCCCCTTCACTCACCCGGGAGATTTCAACGCCATCTCAGGCCGGGCGATACCCGTTTGGTGCCGCTCAGGGGCCAAAGGCTCTCCAGCCGCGACCGTTCCCACAGCCCGGCCGCCTCGGTCGTGATGCTTGATCCGGTTCGCGCCCATCTGCTCGATGCCGTTGAGTTGGAGGGATCGATCCCGATGGAGAAGGATGGTGCGGTGGGCTGGCTCCATTACCCCCTGCACCAGCAGTCGCTGGTGCCATTCGCTGATCCAGGGGCCTACTGGAACGCCTTCGATCTGCTGAGGTCGGCGCTGGCTGCCCACGGGATTCCGCTTCAGCTGGCCCGCAAGCCGCCTCTGGAGCCTGGCGGCTCTGGGGATGCGCTAGCCCAGGGATTGCAGAGCCGCCCGGAGATCCGATCGCTGCCTGCCCTGCTGGCGAACTGCCGTCTGGTGATCGCCCCCGGCCATTTCGGCACGGGCCATCTCGAGGCGATGGCCCGTGGCCGTCCGGTGGTGCTGGTCACCCCGGAGCGCATGAGCCGCCCCTCGCTGCTGCTGGAGGACGAAAGCCTCCCCATCCCCCGATTGACCGTCACCGATTTCACAAGCTGGGTGATGCAACAGGGACCAGACGCCCTGGTTCAGCTCGCATCTGAACAAGCCGAATGGCTGCGCCAGCAGCTGGTCAGCACCCAGTCGCTGCATGGTTGGCTGGCCACAACCGGGGTGGAGATCGATACCCGCCCTCAGTCCTTCCTCGGCAGCGGCCTGATGGCCCACCGGCCTTTACTGGATCGGGTCGAAGCCATGGACCGGCTGAGTGGGCGCCTCCAGGCTCTGCGCCGCAGCCTGCCCGGCAGGCTTCTGGGTCGGCTGAAGCGAGGTTGGAGCCGATGAGACCCAAGCCCAGCAAGGGCTGGCGCAAGCTGGGTCGGAAGGGGACCAAAGCAATGGCGCTTCTGGCGGAGCTGTTGCACGGAGATCCCGATGGCCTGTTGAGGGTGTTGGCTGAGCGGCTTGTCCCCCGCCTTGAGCGCCATCGCAATACCGCATGGGCCGATCGCCTCAGGATCGTTTTGCTTGCCTGCCAACCCGGTTGCCGGGCTTCTCAGCAGGAGGTGAACGCTGCTCTGGCCTCCTCGCGCTTGCTGGTCCCACCCCGATGGCGGCTGTCGCCAGCCCAGCAGGGGCGCCTGCTACGCAGGATGGCCGCTCGTATGGTTCGCACCGGCGCGGCGGCCGTCACCTGTGATGACTGGATCAGGACGGCCGGATCCTGGTGCTGGCGCCAGAAGCCTCTCTGGGATCCCCTCTTTGATTCCGAAACGGGCATTGGCGAAGGGCCGGTGTTGGTGCATGCCCGGCTTCAGGCGCACCTGGGCAGCCTTCCGCAGCCACAGCACAGTCCTGCCTGGAGGGAAGCTCTCCGGCACCTGGCCCTTGTCCATGGCGGTCAGGCCCATGTCCCCCTGCCTTTGCTGAGGGCGCCGTCGGCTGGCCTGCCCGAGGCTCTACCTTCCCAGGAGCTTGATTTACCGTCATCTCGAGGTTGGCAGCCGCTGGTCAGTGTGCTGATTCCAACGGCAGGCTTCAGCAAGGTGATCGGCCCGGGGGGGGCTGAGATTCTTGTGCGGCATTGCCTGCAGAAGCTGCTGGAGCGGAGCCGTTATCGCAGGCTTGAGATCGTGGTCATTGATGGGGGCGAATTGACGGACCCCTTGCTTGAGGACCTCAGGCTTCTTGTGGAGAGCCAACTGGGCGCAAAGAGCTGGCAGCATCTACGCGATGACAGCCCCTACGACTACACGACACGCATCAACAAGGCCGCCGCGGCCGCCCATGGCGAACTCTTGCTCCAGTTGAATGACGATACCGAATTACTCGCAGTCGAAGGAATTGAGCTGTTGATTCAGGCCCTGGCAAGGCCCGACACCGGCATTGCCGGAGCCTTGCTTCTTTATCCTGATGGGAGCGTGCAGCATGCTGGAACTGCGATCGACAATCTTGCTCCCCGCCATGCCTGGGCTGGATCACGCCCCGAGGCGCTCCCCTGGGGGACCTTGCGGGGGCAACGCACTTTCCATGCCGTCACCGCCGCCGTCAGCCTTTGCCGCCGTTCCCTGTGGGAACGGCTGGATGGGTTTGCTGAGCGCTTTCCGATCAACTATGGCGATGTCGATTTCTGCCTGAGGGCTGCTGGCCTGGGCCAGCGCACCGTTCTTGTGCCGGGAAGTCAATGGCTGCATTTTGAGTCAGCCAGCCGCACGCTGGAGGAGATACCCCCCGAGCTCAGCGTCTTTGAGCAGATCTGGGGGGGGCGGATGGGCGGCCCCTATGGCGTTGATCATTATTGTTCAGCCTGGAGAATGCTGTTGCGCAAGCAATCAGTCGATCTGGGACGAGTGAGGCAGATTCGCTTACGGTGGTAAATTGAAGGCATCCTGCAAAGGTCAATTGCCGAATCCATCACTTCGTTTTCTTTCCACCGAAGGCGTTGGGTTGATGCTGATTGTATTCGCAGGAATGGCTACAGCACTTGACTCTTTTGCGACCAACCAGCTGGAGATGCTGCCTCTGGTGTTGGGGCTGATCCTGCTGCTGATCAAACGCAGCAGGAAGGACCCGCTGAGCATTGGATTCCTTTTCTTGCTGTTCATGAGTCTTAGGATTTATCTTCATACAGATGCACGTTATTTCCCCTGGGAAATTACGCTTAATGATTATATTCTCGTTCTGATTTCATTCGTGGCAGCATTCCGGGTCAAGGCTTCGGAATGGAAGTTGTTTTTCACTTTGTTTTCGATTTTTGTTCCGCTTGCAAGTGTTGTGTCTCTTCAGATCCATGGTATGGAAAATCCTGAAGAGACCTTCACTGTTGGCGCTCTTTCGATTCAGCAGACGTCTTTCCTGATCGGCACCTGTTTTACGATCAGCATGAGCTTTCTTTGGAATGGGATAAGTCAGAAGCGAGTGGTAAAACAAAAATTTCTGATTATTGCCGCTTGGCTATTGGTCAGTCTTCTGAATGGCTTTCTGGTGGTTCAGACCAAGTCGCGGGCTGGTCTTGGCCTTCCGCTGATCTCGGTGGGCGCCGTGGTGCTTGCTGTTTCACTCCCCAGGCTCAACAGGTCTGTTGATGCGCTGATTCTACGCTTTTCTTCTGTCCGTCAGGTTGCACGCATCAAGATTGGATTTGCCCTGGCCGTGCTGAGTGCTTTGGGAGTGGCCGTGTGGGCTTTTCTGGCACAGACCTATGCAAGCCCGGAAAATCTCAGCAATGACCTACATAGACTGTACTTGCTGAGATGTTACCTCGGCGCAGTATTTACAAGCACTTATCGATTTATCTATGGGCTGGGATTCACCAATACCAGCACCTGGTTGTGCGATGAAGGCCTTCATCATGGCTTGACCCATGCCCACAATGTTTTCGCTCAGGTTGCTGCCGATAATGGTTTCTTTGCCATGATTGGTTTGATTCTGATTGCTGTACTGCTGGCGCGTTTTGCCTGGAATCTTGTTGCCAGACTCCCCAGTCCAACTGTTTTGGCCTCTCTGGCAACCGCGCTGTACTACTTCCTGTTTTTACAGGTGGAGGGGGGATGGGGGAAGATCACCTTCCTTCAGGCTCTGATCGGTTTGGTGACGGCTTCCCTGACGATGACGTTTGATCCATCTAAGTCTGGAACCACAGCGACGACTCAAAGAGTTCCATCTCTTTTGGAAGGTGAGCCTTCCGTTGCCTCATCCCCTCCACAGTGAAAATCACTCTCCCTCAGAACAGCTTGTCTCCCGTCAGGAGATGCAGTAAGGCTTCCATGACTGACTTGACATCATGACCTCTCAATTCGATTTGTTGAAAATACCCAGGCGGCTCTCCGCCGTCGATGCCTTAGGCATCTCAATGATTATTTTATCTGGAACTGTTATCTTATTTCCCTCTTTTCTAGAGTTTCATCATGAGCTGATTCCCCTTGTTCTCGGGATCTCCTTCCTGCTCGTCGGGCACAGCCGAGAGGAGCCCATCCGAATCGCATATCTCTGGCTCTTCTTGTTAACAATGAGGATCTACCTCCACAGTGATGAACGATACTTGAGTTGGGAGATAGTGCTTTCAGACTATATTATGATTGTGGTTTCCTTTGCGGCCTCCTATCGAATGGCCATTCGCTTTTGGAACTGGTTTTTTACTCTCTATGCTTTCGCAATGCCTTGTGCTGGAATAATCTCTCTTCTTTACTTTCTACTCAGTCAGCCCGATGGACCCTTTGACGCCGGAGATCTTTCCATTAATCAAACTGCTTTTCTCTTTGGCAGTTGTCTCACCATTGCAAGCTGTTTTCTTTGGCGTCAAGTATTTCCTTCCAGCCCACAAGAAAGAAAAGCTTCGATCATCATTCCTTGGGCTTTCGCTGCTTTCATCAGTGCTTTTCTCGTTCTCGCTACCCAATCGAGGGCTGCCTTCGGATTGCCATGGATAGCAATTCTCGTGATACTGGTTACGTGTGAACGCGTTCGCCTTTTGACTTGGATTAGTCAAGTGAACAGCTCTCTGTTTAAGAGTAGAAGTGCCTACACGAAAACTGCAATGTACATCGCTGCTTTTACGGGGATGGCTCTCTCGTTGGTTGCTGTGATTCTGCTGGTCTATTCGAACATGGATAACATGGTCAGCGATGTGCATCGCCTGCATCTGCTGAGGTGTTATTTTGGAGGAATGTTTGCCGGCAATAATAGCTTTTTGTACGGGCTTGGCTTCACTCGGGCCAGTCAGGGTATTTGTATGGATGTAGGCATCATAAAAGGTACAACGCATGCTCATAACCTGTTTGCCCAGGTTGCTGCTGACAATGGATTTCCTGCATTGCTCTTCCTTTGTATCCTTGTTTTTCTCTTCTTCCGAGTGGCAGGCAAGCGTATTCCATTCAGTGAGAATCCAGTGATCTTTGCGTCATTGGCATTGTCTCTGTATTGTTTCTTGTTTTTACTTGTCGAGGGTGGCTGGGGCAAAGTTCCTTTCATTCAAGCCTTACTTGGCTTGACTCTCGCCTCACTGACCATGAGGACACAAGCCCACCAAGAACCAAAAGTCATTTATTCTGAGAGATGCGAATTGGATTATCCAACTTCAAGAGCAGACAAATCTCGAAATGAATCAGAGTGATCTCTCAGTTCATCAAAAGTTCCCGATGCCTTAATCGTACCGTTATCAAACTCGTAAATTCTGTCACAGCGTACAATGGTACTCAATCGATGGGCGATGACCACTGTGGTACAGCGCCTGCCAATCATTTCAAAGGCGTCAATCACGTCAGATTCAGTTCGGTTGTCCAGGGAGCTGGTGGCCTCATCAAGAAGAAGAAACTTAGAGTCACGATAAAATGAACGCGCCAATGCCAGCCTTTGGCGCTGGCCACCTGAAAGTTTCATTCCATTCTCGCCGATAGGCGTTAACAGACCATAGGGAAGATCTGCAACAACATCAGCCAACTGAGCTGCTTGCAAGGCTTCCCATAGACGTGAAAAGTCTATTTTCTCAGCTTCGATTCCAAAAGCCACATTCGATTGAATACTGGCATCCAAAAGCTGAATATGTTGTGGAACTTGAGCGCAGCTTGCTTGCCAGGCAGGCTTTGTTGTTTCATCCAGCTTGGCACCATCGAGCTCAAAAGAGCCCTTGTCGGGATCCAGCAATCCAAGCAACAGGTGAGCTACGGTGGACTTTCCGCTTCCGGTGGCACCGACAAGAGCCACTCTGGATCCAACAGGAATGGAAAGATTGATTCCACGAATCACCCAGTTTTCGGTTCTTGGATAGCGGTACCAGGCATTCTTAAGTCTGATCGAGTGCCTGGGGAATACGGATGCGGGAGACGGCACACTCATGTCTGCCATTGTCAATCTGGGTTCGGATAGTTCAAGCAATTCGACTGTTTTGGCAATCTTAGGGAGGCTGCCTCTCAACAAGGTGATTGAAGAAAATAAATCTTGCAGTGGAGGTGTGAGTTTCTGTGCCGCGATTGCCAAGCCTGCCAGAAGTGGAATTATCTTGCGGATGTCTTCGATATTTCCATTGAGAAGGTATGGAACAGCTCCAAAAAGAAATATCATCGTGATTCCCAGCGGCTCAATCAGCTGTCTGGGAATAATGGGGATTAATGATGAGATCCAAGCATAGCGCTGGGCTCTCTCTCCAGAGTTCACAAAGTAGGTTTGGAAGAATGGCTCAGCATTTGAAAGTTGAATATCGCGAATCGAAGCCAGCGACTCCATCAAGGCATGGGTTGATCGCTCATCTTCCCGAACCATTTGTTTGGAGGCGTGGCGAAGATAGGGTGTCAGAAAAAGGGAAAGGCCAAGGTAGGCAATCACAAGCAGTGTGATCAACACCACCGACAGCCAGCGACCCACAAAGACAATTCCGAGCGATAGCAAGATAACGGAAACAGAACTGCTGGCGATTCGTAAAATTGGATTGATGACACCATTGGAGACAGCCTTGACATTCCCTATGATCAAGGACGTCAATCCAGAGGTGCTTCGTAAAAGGTGATAGGAATAGGGCTGATAGAGAATATTGTGATGGATCTGATCAGAAAAGTCTCGCCAGATCAGGGCAGTCAAGCGTTGTTGTGTGTATTGAAGGATGAGCCGTAGCGCCGAGGCCGCCCATGCCAGTGCAATGAAGATGCTGATCAGCCAGAGGCTCTGCTCTGCCATGCCGCCGCCAAAGACCTTGACACCGGGTAAGAAATCCAATAATTGCACCCCGATCAAAGCACCAGCAAGCCGGGAAACCACCGCGATGGTGAGAAGATCGAAAATTCCTGGCAGGATGGACAATGGGGCAAGGATCAGCAAAGCCCTGTAGCGCCTTTTGGGCAAAAAACGAAGCAGCCTGCCCAGATATTCGATGGTCTGGCTTCTTGGTTTCTGGTTCGTTGGCATCAAAGGGTCCTTTTTCTGTTCCGGATGATGGTTCTTACCTTGACTGGAGGCTATGGATCATGCCAATTTATTGGGTCATCCGCCACTGTGTGGCCCGGCTTAGTCCAGACCGCTGATCGCCACCCAGTACCAACCAGGGCAGACGATTGGTGCGATCACACGCGACTCAGTAATCGCTTGATCCCCAGAGCCACCCTGATTCCGATCAGAAGAGTTGAGATTCGTAACCCTGCCAATGCCTTGAGCAGGGGCGCCCAACTTCTGATTTCTTCTAATGATGTGGCTGGAACCATCATGTCTAGCAATCGTTCGTGCACACCAGCAAGAATTGACAAATAAATGCGGTTGCCCAGAACTCTGGTTTCATGTTGTATGCCTGAGCTGGGGGCCGGAATTGACTCTTTCTTCGCAATCCACCTATTGACGCTCAATCGTTGATAGGTTGTTGACGGTGAGTCAGCCGACCATGGTAATCGACTGGCAAGGTCTCGATTGATTGCCTTGGTCTCCTCCATTCGTGCAATTGCTTCGAGCCGCACCCCAACACCAGCGTGAAGTTTGGGGTAACGTTGCCCGGCAACTTCGATCGTATTTGCTGCAACTCTCTCAAGATCACCATGATCAAGGGTAGAGAAGATAGCCTGTGGAAAGCCTGTGCCGACCATCCTCTGATCCAGTCGTAAAAATAAGTCTTTATCGTCATAGCCATAGCCTTTGAGGTATTCGTTGAATCCTCCTATGGCAAGAAAGTCAGATCTGTTGATCATGAAGACTCCATTGAGTCCGCCGCCACCTGTTGTGCGGATATATCGTCCATGTTGTAGTTGAGTAGGCCGGTAGGTCAGGTCGTTAATCCAGCAATCGGCATCGAGTTTTAGAATCGTTTCGAAGGTACATTGACCAGCTGCAAAGTTGTAGGCCCTTGTCAGTTGCCATTCTGATTCCCCTTCGACGCGCAACAATCGGATCCTTGTATCGGCGGGGAGACTGTTCTGATCGATGGGATTCTGGCTTCCCCAGTCCACAATCAGGTGCTCCCGATGCCCATGCCAGCGGCTGATGCGAGCGGCGGTGGCAAGGAGATGGCTCGTCCTGTTCATCGCTACAGTGACGATGCTGATTCCAGTTAACCGAGCAGGCTCTGTAGACATTCAGGCGCGACCACGCAGTGCGTTGGCTAGATCCTCTGCATCCTTCTTCTGATCAAAGCCAAAGTATGGATTCAGGCAGTCCATCGCCCTTGTTCTATCAAGAGAGTGGAGTTGATGAGTGTGCGCACTCACGCCTAGCTCGGTCATGAGTTGTTCTCGTCTCTTCCATTCATGGGAATAACGATGCTGCCAGATCGTGCTGGCGGCGCTGAGGTCCTGCTCAACCTCCACCCTGGCCATCAAGACGTTCTTGCCAAGGGCCAAGGCGTAGCCCAGATGGCTGCCGAGGGTGAAGGTCAGCATCTGATCAGAGAGCTCCAGCAGTGTTTTCTGGCAATCCAGAAACCATGGATTGGACACGTGACCGTTGCATGCAAGGATCCACTCTCTGGGAAGACCTTGCGGCGGTGGATCCTTCCAATAGCTTTGCCAGATCACAGTGTCAATGTTGGCAGAACGACAGTGATCAATGATGAGCCTGATCATTTCAGAGGCTGACCAGTTTCGCTTCACATGGGCAACGGTATGAACAGGAATCACCAGCAGCACCTTGCCAAGCCTTCTTTTCAGCGCAGCGAGCTGACTGGACTCAATCACCGGTTTCGCATAATTAATGTAAGGTCCCACAGCAATTCCATTGGCACCGTACCGGTCGCGAAGCCTCTCGGCGCGGTTTGGCCCCATGCACAGGTACGACTTGACCCAGGGTTGGGGATCCTCGAAGCACGACTCTTCGCTGTAGTTGACTCCATGCTCCAGCATGAAAGGGAGAGGCTTTCCAACCAGCGGCAGATTGGCGGCCCGTTTCAGGAGGATGTCGTGGCCGTAATGATGAACGGCGTTGTCATATTCGCGTCGCGAGGGAGATTCGGTGGGCCGGAGAACTGAGGCCTCTTCCCATTTTGACTCGACCATGACGGCTGGATAGACCGATGGTCTGAACGGCATCGCATGGAAGGCTTGATGGACCAACCCTGAATAGGCGGCAAGGGCATTGAGTTCCCGACGCTCCTCCCTTGACAGCCAGCGTCCTACGGGGGTGAGAGCCCGGCGGATCCGGTTGCCGGATCCTGCTTTCAAGGAATGAAGGAGGCGCCTCGGCGATTGCTCAGAACCCACGATCACCTCGTTTTGAGCCAGCATTCAATCCAGCGGACTGTATCTCTCTGTTCGCTGGAGAAGCAAACCCGCTACGACCTGGTCTCGTGCCTCTCCTTGAGATTCCTGTCTTCACAGCACCGAATGCAGCACCGCCTCGACCTGGGTTGCAGCTTCCTGCCAGCTGAAACGTTGCGCTCTCGCCGGTCCCCGCTCAGACAGGTCCTTCCCGAGCCAGGGGGAGTGAACCAGCTCGTCCATGGCCGAGCGGATCGCAGTGACGGAGCGAGGATCCACCTGCAGGGCGGCGTCACCCACCACCTCCGGCAGAGCGCCGGCCGTGGAGGTGATCACAGGGGCACCGCAGGCCATTCCCTCCAGGGCCGGCAGGCCGAAACCCTCCCAGAGGCTGGCCATCACCAGTCCTCGGCAGCGGTTGAGCAAGTCCAGCCGCTCCTGGTCGCTCACCCAGTGGTGCCAGTCGCAGCGGCCGGCGATGCCCAGCTCGCTGGCCAGGCGCCGCAGGCGGGAGGTGTAGCGGGGATCCTGGGGGCCCACCAGGGCCAGGCGGTGTTCGCGGTCACGCAGTCCAGCGAAGGCCCGCAGCACCCGCTCCAGGTTCTTGTGGGGGTCGTGGCGGCCGAGCACCAGAAAAAACGGCTGCCGCTCCAGCCCCAGGGGCCGCAGCAGCCCCGGGCTGAAGCCCAGCCGGATCGGCACCAGCCGTTTCGCGGGAACCCCCAGGCGCTGGTGCACCTCCCGGGCTGTGGCTTCGGAATTGCAGAGCACCCGCACCGCCCTGTGCAGCACCAGGGGCACATACGCCAGGTGGTACGCCAGCAGCGGGGTGAGCTGCGGATAGCGCAGGGGCAGCAGGTCGTGGGCGAGCACCACAGAGCGAACCCCCCGCCCCAGGGGGGCTTCCGGCAGCGGGGAGAGCAGCAGGGGCGCTCCGCTGCGGCGGAGCAGTTTCGGCAGCTCCCGCTGGGTCCAGAGCAGCCGCCGCAGGTGGCCGGCTCGGCCGTGCTCAGGCGAGAGGTCGGGGGGGATGGCCAGGCTGCCGGGCCGGTCGCCGCCGCAGGGATCCAGCAACGGCACCAGATCAGGATCCAGCGCCGCCGCCAGCTCCCGGGCGACAACGCCGATGCCGGTGGGCCGGACACCGAGATAACTGCCGTTGAACAGGGCCAGGGGCATAGCCGAACTCATTGCCTTGGGGGAACCGCCGGCGAAGCGGTCGGGAAGGGACCCATGGCCTCCACCATCGCCACCAGAGTCGCCCAGCTGCGTTTCGGCCGCACCGGTAGCCGCAGCAGCGTCATGAGCAGCAGCCTCAGGTTGCGCAGGGCCAGCACCCAGCCGGGTCGGTGGCGGCGCAGGAAGCGCAGATAACTCAGGGTCGAGAGCCGCTGGCGCCGCTCGCTGGGGGTGTGGCTGCCCGCACCCCTCTGGTGGATCACCGCCAGCGCCGGCCACCACAGCACCGGGGCGCCCGCCGCCCCCAGCCGCAGGCAGAGGTCCATGTCTTCGTAATAAAGGGGGAAGGCGGGATCGAAGCGGGCGGGCGGGATGTGGGCGCTGGGGCGGATCAGCAGGCTGCAGCCGCTCAGCCAGTCGAGCTCCACCGTGCCGCCGCGGTGGCCGGCGACGACGGCCTCACCCACCCGGCGGCGGCGGAAATCGAGGCCTGGATCGATCCAGCCGCCACTGGGCTCGAGTTCTCCGCTCCCGGAACGCACGGCGGTGCCCAGCAGCGCCCGGGGCGGCAGTTGTGCCAGGACCTCGCTCAGCCGCTCCAGTTCATGGCCGGCCGGCAGGGCGGTGTCGGGATTGAGCAGCCAGATCCAGCCTTCCCAGCCCCGGCGGGCCAGGTGCTCGAAGCCCTGGTTGCAACCTGCCCCGAAGCCATCCCCTTCCCGGCCCGCCACCAGCTCCAGCTGCAGCCCACCGCCGGCGTTGAGGTCGCAGGCCCGCAGCGCCGCGGACTGCGGGCTGTTGTCCACCACCAACCAGCTGATCGGAGGCAGGCTCTGGCGGGCCAGATCACTCCCCAGCTGCTGCAGGGCGTCGAGGCTGTGGTAAGCCACGCTGAGCACCACGGGCACGGAACCGGGAGGAACGGCAATGATGAAAGATCCGCAGCTGAGCGCAGCTTCGCAGGAAGGCTCCGGTCCGCCAAGCGGGCAGGCCCCCTGCGGGATCTGTCGCCTCCATGGCGATGAGGAGGCGCTGGTCCCCGACGAAATCCTTCGCCAGGACCTCTGGCTGCTGCGCCACCACCCCCGGCCGGCCCCCCTGGCGGGCTGGCTGCTGCTGGATGCCCGCCGCCATCTCGGTGGACCGATCGACTTCCTGCCGGAGGAGGCGGTGGCCTTCGGCCCGATGCTGCAGCGCTGCAGCGCCTTAGTGCGAACACTCACCGGCTGCGGGCGGGTCTACACGATCGCCTTCGGTGAAGGTGCCCGGCATCTGCATGTACATCTCATTCCCCGCCAGGGGGACGACCCTGGCAGTGAGGCCTGGAGAGTGGCGGACCTCTACCGGGCGGTGTCTGCTGGCGAGCGGGCCGCGGCGCCGGAGCGGCAGGTGGAGCAGCTGGTGCGCCAAGCCAGGGAGCTCACTGCTGCCTGGCGATAGGCTCCGCAGCAGCGACCGGGGCCCTGCGGTGAACGAGGCAGACCTGCAGCAGGAGGCAGCGGACCCATGGCGTTGCCTGGTGGCGGTACCCGCCCGGCTCGAGTCTTCCCGGCTGCCGAACAAGGTGATGGCCGAAATCGGCGGGCAGCCGATGCTGCGGCGGGTGCTGGAGTGCTGCCGGCAGTCCCGGCGGGCCGCAGCGGTGGTGCTCTGCACCGACAGCGACCTGCTGCGGCAGGAGGCCGAGGGCTGGGGTTTCCCCGTCCTGATGACAGCTGCCTCCTGCAGCTCCGGCAGCGACCGCCTCGCTTCGGTAGTGGACGAGCTCACGGCACTGGCAGCGGCCGCAGTCGCCGGCGCGGAGGCTGCCCCGCCTGACCCTGCCCGCACGGTGATCATCAACGTCCAGGGGGATCAACCTTTCATTGATCCGGCGGTGATCGATGCGATGGCCGAGGCCTTTGCCGGCACCACGCCAGCCCCCGCCGTGCTCACCCCGGTGTACCGGATGGGTGCGGAGAAGGTGCACAACCCGAATGTGGTCAAAACGCTGCTGGCGGCGGACGGTCGCGCCCTCTACTTCTCCCGCTCCGCGATCCCGCATGTCCGTGGCGTCGAGTCCGCAGACTGGTCCCGGCACGCTCCCTACTGGGGGCACGTGGGCATCTACGGCTACCGGGCCGACGTGCTCGCCCGCTGGGCGCATCTGCCCCACTCACCCCTGGAGCACACCGAGAAACTTGAGCAGCTGCGGCTGATCGAGGCCGGCATTCCGGTGGGCACGTTCCCCGTGGACGGTGATTTCCTCTCGGTGGACACCGCCGAGCAGCTGGAGCAGGCCCGGGCGATTGCCTTGGCCCAGGGAGGTTGATGGCATGGCTCGGAGCTGAGGGTCGAAACCACACACGGATCAGCCACTTTCGTCACATCGTTTTGGTGACCAGAGCGACGTCCACTCTGCCGTCATGGTCCAATTGCGGGTAGCACTTGTTACCTGCAATTGTTCAGCTATGGATCAATGAGAGGGGCTCGTTCAAGATCTCTGTGGAGCAGTGGTTCTCTCAGGGATCTGGCCATTTCCCGGTCGCACTCTGAGGGACCCCACGACAGCTTCAGACCGCTGAGTTGTGGCCAGTGAGCACACACAATGCAACCAGAGCACCGGGGATAACGGGACATCTGGAACCAGATCAGCATTTGCGGCTCTCGGTGGGAAAGACCTGCCTGCTGGCCTCAGCATCGGATCATCGCCGCTACGTGCGTCTTGTCTTCCAGTGGGGTGTGGCCCGACTGTCTGTGTCTTTTGGGGACAGCTTTCCTGACATCACCCTCGCTTTCTGCGGAACTCCCGGGGCCAGCTGGTTGCGGTTGCCCGAGGGCATCAGTTGTCTGCTGGAGGCTCTGACTGACAGCGTCCTGGAGCTTCATTACGCCGATCATTGTCCGTTGGCACAGGATTTGGTGGAGCAGTGGCTGCTCGACCTGCATCTGGTGCCGCATCCGGTGGGAGCGGAGGCCCGGCTGGCCTCGCTGGTGAACATCTCAGTACCGACCAGAGCGGCATCGGACAGCTTGCCTGCGTGAGCGCAGCCTCTGTTTGCACCCTGTCTTCAGGGCCGGTCTGTTGGGCCGTGGGGGTACTGGGCCGGCGCGGCCGCATTGGCCCAGCGCCCACTCAGGTCGAAATCGCACATGGAGGAAGGATCCTCAGCGATTACAAATGCCTGTAAATTTGGTTACCCGGGTCTGATGCGGATGCGCCTGACCTGGCTCTCTCGTCAACCCCTGCTCAACCTGGTTTGATGTCAGCGTCCTCCAGTACTGATTCCCTCACTGTTGCCACAGGCCCAGCGGGACGCGCCATGGCGCAACCCATGGAGGCTGGCCTCATCGAGGTGCTGCAGCAACACCTCGCCATGGAGCGCAACGCCAGCGCTGCCTATTTCGCCATGGCGATCTGGTTCGCTGAGCGGGAGCTGCGTGGATTCTCCCAATTCTTCAAGGACGAGG
Source organism: Synechococcus sp. BSA11S (assembly GCF_014224355.1). GTDB lineage: Bacteria > Cyanobacteriota > Cyanobacteriia > PCC-6307 > Cyanobiaceae > Regnicoccus_A. The sequence continues at coordinate 50,811 of NZ_VNWP01000014.1, forward strand.
GACGCAATGAGCAGGAACATGCTGCCAAGTTTGCTGGCTACCTGATTGCCCGCGGCCAGACCGTGGTACTGGATGAGGTATCGGCTCCACGCCAGTCCTGGTCTTCAGCCGAAGAGATTCTGGCAGCTTCCTTCCTGATGGAGGCCGACGTGACCAGTTCACTGCAGCAGATCTATCTGATGGCAGAGCGTGCCTCAGATCTTCGCACCACTGTTTTCCTTGATCCGATCATCGACAGTCAGGTTGAATCCGAAAACGAGTTTGCCCATCTGTTGGGCCGGGTGCGTTTTGCCCAGAACCAGCCGGCTGCCATGCTGATCATCGACGGTGAACTGAGCGAAGGAAAACATGATCCCGCAAAGCTGACTTGATTTAGGTCAGGATGGCAGGGGACGGCTGCTGATCTCAATCAGAAAAGCGATCGACAGTGGATCCTGGACACCGCGCCGCTTCCATGTTCTTGCTGTTTCCAGCAGTTCGAGCCGCCGCCCATGAAGCCGCCGCAGTTCCTTGCTGAGCCTGCAGTAGAGGGAGCTGTTCTGACATCGGCTCATCGCATCGAGAATGTGGCTGCAGCGATGACGGATCACATCCACCTCGCGGCAAAGGCTGCCGATCACGGTGTTGGAGCTCGTGATCGTGGTGGCCATCGGTTTGATGGTCCTGGCGGTCAGGGGTGCGGCAGCGCCCGGATCGGGGGATGGGGATGGAATCGGCTGATTGCTCTGCAAGCTCGCTGCGGCAGTTGGATTCTCGGGGAGGGATCGGTGGTTCATCGGGAGCGCGAGGCTCTTGTTGAGAACGACTTGCAACGTAGACGACAGTGCCTCCCTTTTGCAAGTGATTCTCAACAGCAGAACTGTTATTGAGACGGCTCCGGCCTTCGGCAAGCTCGCGGTGGTGTTTCGCTCGCGCGGAACGGGTTCATGATTGTTTCGGCAGCAGTGGAGGCTGAAGATTGTCGGGAAGGAGCATCTGAGTCAGTCGCTCCTTGAGGTTTCTGCATCATTGATGTAAACGAGTGTTCATTTCTGCCATCTTTGCGATACGCTGAATCAAGTCAAGGAGCATCAGGACGTGCCACTCAATGCAGCCAGGGAAGGTGCGAGGGTCAGGGTCGAATCCCTCACGTCCAACTCTGTCTTGGAGAGCCGACTTCTGTCGATGGGTATCAGGCCTGGAGTGCAGATTGAGGTGCTCAGGCGTGGCAAGCCAGGCGGAATCCTCCATGTGGCCTGCGGCATTCTGGAGTTTATGATCCGTCATGAAGATGCCGCTCATGTGCAGGTCAGCGTTGATCAATGACTCACAGGACAAGCCTTTGGTTCATTTCAGATCAGCGATCAAGCTCCGATCAACAACTTGCCTCCTTGATACACCACCAGGGCCATCAACCATGCCAGGCCAAGCGACCAGGCCAATGAGAGCAAGGTGAACCTGCGGGACTTGGATTCCTGCAGTTGGGCCGCGACGGTCCCCAGGCAGGGGGTGTAGAGAAGAACAAACGTCATGAAGCTGAGGGCCTGCAATGGGGAGATCGCGCTTTGGATCACGCCGCCGAGATCCGTTTCGCTGGACTTGTAGATCACGGCCATGGCTCCCAGCAGGATCTCCTTGGCAATGAATCCGAAAAATAACGACACCGTGAGCGCTGGGCTCATGCCGATCGGTCCCAGAATCGGCTGAAACAGGTTGCCGATGGCGTCGGCGATGGTCTGTCCGGATCCCTGCACCGCACCTGGCGGCAGATTGGTGAGCAACCAGATCACGGCAGCCCCGACCACAATGAAGACCCTTGTGGTCACAAGAAAGTTCAGCATGGCCGACCAGGCGCGCCGAAAGATCGTGGTCACGCTTGGTGCGCGATAGGGCGGAAGTTCCAGAATGAAGGCTTCGCGGCTCGGAAAAACTCGCTTGAAGACCAAGCCAGTGATGATCACCGCGACAAAACTCAGCACGTAAAAACCGAAGATCACGAGCCCTGGAGCCCACCAGGGCTTCGGGAAGAACACGGCAGCCATGAACAGATATACCGTGAGGCGAGCCTGACAGAGCGCAAATGGAATGCAGAGCATCGCCAACAGCCGCATGCCACGATCCCTGATGACGCGGGTGCCCATGATGGAAGGCACGTTGCAGCCGAAGCCCATCACCTGCAGTACAAAGCCGCGCCCATCGAGGCCAAGCCAGCGCATCAGGCCATCCATCAAGAAGGCTGCTCGAGGCAAGTACCCGGAGTCCTCGACGACGGCCATCAGAAGATAGAAAATAAAGATGATCGGCAGGAATGTGGCCACCGTGCTCACCCCCAGCCATACCCCATCGACAAGAAAGCCGCGAAAAAACTCAGGGGCACCGATCGCTGCCAGTCCGGGCTGCAGCAGCGTGGTCTGGATCCAGTCGAACAGACTTCCGAGCGTGTCCTGGAGTGGAGCCCCGAGGACATAAAGCAGCTGGAACATGGCCAGCACGATCCCGAGAAACAGGACGACCCCCACCAGGGGGTTCAACAGAAGGCGATCGGCAAGACGGGTGCGGCGATTGCCGAAGCGCTCCGGCAGCTGCACACTCGCCGCCACCAGACGCTCAAGCTCGGCATCAAGGTCGATGTCGGCTGCCTCCGCCTCAGGATTGCTCTGTTGCTGACCAACCTGGTGGATCGTCTCAATCAGGTCGTGGATGCCCTCATTGCGCTTGGCGCTGATCGCCCGCACCGGCAAACCGAGATCGGTGGCCAGTCTCAGGTGATCCACCTTGATCCCGAAGCGGTGTGCCTCGTCGCTCATGTTCAGAACCACCACCATCGGGATCCGCAGCTGTCTGATCTGGAGGGCCAGGCGCAGCTGGCTGGTGAGCTGGCTGGCATTGAGCACAAGCAGGATCAGATCGGGCGGTGTGTGGCGCATGAAGCGCTGAACGATCGCCTCGTCCTCGCTGCTCCCGGAAAGGTCGTGAATACCGGGCAGGTCCACCAGCGTGTAGCGCTGGCCATGGCGGCCCTGAGGCATGGCGCCCCGCAACAGCTCCATCGTGAGGCCTGGCCAGTTGGCAACCTGCGCTTGACCCCCGCTCAGGCGGTTGAACAGCGTCGATTTACCGGTATTGGGCATGCCGAGCAGAGCCACCGTGACCGCTCCGTCCCCTGTTCCTGTCGACGTCGGTGCTCCATGGCAGCCCGGAGGCGTGTTCCATCGGCGGCGTCTGCGACGACCCCAGATCACCCCTGCTGCTTGTTCACCGCCGCAGTCTTGATCAACTGGTCGTGGCATCACTCCTCCTTACTGATGGCTTGAGGTGTCAGGCGCGAACTTTTCTTCCCCCATGCTGACTTCAGGCGGCGCTGTACATCTTCATGCTGGCCTTGACATGGGCCAGCGCAGACCCTTCCAGAAACTGCTGATCCAGCAGCAACAGGGCTGCTGAGTTGTCACCGGCCAGGCGCAGACGCTGAAGAACGAAGCGTGCCTCGGCCTCTTCCTGGATCTGCTCGTTCACGAACCAGTCGAGCATCGCTGAGGCACTGCGCTCCCCTGCTGTCTCCGCCAGTGTGTAGAGGCGATTGATGGAGGCTGTCACCTGCTTCTCCATCTCGAAAACATGGTCGAACAGCTGCTGAACTGTGGGCCAGGAACGTTCTGGTGCCTCGATGGTGGGAAGCTCGACCGCTTCGTCACAGTCAACAAGGTAGGCAATCATGCGGGCGGCATGGTTTCTCTCCTCGTTGCTTTTTTCGAGCATGTACTTCGAGAAGCCCGCAAGATCCTTTTCCCGAAGCCAGATGGACATGGCGAGGTAGGCGTGGCTGGCCTGGAACTCTGCGGCCAGGTGCGCGTTGATCGCCTTGGTGAGTTCCTTCATGGCCACTGAGCAGGTCGCTCAATAGTTTCTAGAAGTGTCCGCTGCTGCCTGCAAGACAGGTCATTGCACCTTCGCGTAGCCAATGATGCACGGCTGGGTTCCTTGCGAGTGGCTCCTGGCGAGAGATGGATCAACCAACGCCGTTAGGAAAATCACCAACGCCTGTTCTCATTGCACAAGGTCAACACCTGATCACGATCAGCATTGTCGAGAACCGATTCAGAGAACTCAGAGGAATGATGGAACCGCTTGAAGCAGGTGGTCTCCCCGGTGAGGTCCACAAAACCCCGTCTCAGTCTGCAGGGATCACCCGCACGCTTCAGCTCACAGAGGTGCGGGACTGGTGCATGCAGCGACTCTCACAGCTTTCGCTGGATGGGCGTTTGAGTGAGGCGCGGGTGCTGACGTCCGAACATCTGGAGATGCTGGTCACAGTCGACGCTCATCAGACGCTCTGGATGATGGTGGAGGAGGTCAGCTGAGACTCAGGCTTCCAGTTGTCTGCGCACCGCCAGGATGGAGAACAGGCCCGCTGCAGGCATGCGCGGGTGTGTTGCTTCACCCTGATCGCTGATTTCGTCCGACATGACATCTGCTCAAGCTCCAGAAGCCGCAGCGCGATTCATTGCAGGGTCATCTGAGTTGCGGCTCGAGGTTGGGGCCGCTGGGGAAATGATCCTGAACCCGCGAAACGAAGGCTCACTCATCCAGCGCTTTCCATGTCTCCGCTCAGACTGCTCCCGGCGCCAGGCCCGCCTGAACCAGATCGTGCAGACGCAGCAGTCCCAGCATCGGCCCATCGTCGGCCAGCACAGGCAGCACACCGATCGGCTTGCGCCGATTGCGCTCCATCCGCTCAAGCGCCTGCACCGCCAGCAGATCCGCCCCCACGGTGATCGGGTCGACGGTCATCAGATCAGTGGCCCGCAGTTCCCCCCAGGTGGCCGGTGAATGATGCTCCAGTGACCGGCGCAGGTCGCCGTCGGTGATCAACCCGGCCAGCAGGGATGCGTTTTCGGCCTGGCGCACCCAGCAGGCCCCCACGCCATCGCGTGTGAGCAGGGCGATCACTTCGCTCAGGCTGGCGAACTCCTCGAGGGCATGGAGCCGGGAGGTGGGCACCATCAGATCCCCCACCGTGAGGGTGAGCTGCTTGCCCAGGGCCCCGGCAGGGTGATTCAGGGCGAAATCGGCTGGTGAGATGCCGCGTCGCTCCATCCACACCGCCGCCAGGGCATCGCCGATCGCCATCGCCACGGCGGTGCTGGCGGTGGGCGCCAGGTTGAGGGGGCACACCTCCCGGTCGACGGAGCCATCGAGCACTACTTCGCAGCCCCGGGCCAGACTCGAGGCCACCCGGCCCACCAGGGCGATGCGGCCGGTGCCGCGGCGGCGCAGGTGTGGCAGGATCTCAAGCAACTCCTGGGTCTCGCCGCTGTTGGAGAGCAGCAGCACCACGTCCTGGGGGGCCACCACCCCCAGATCGCCGTGCAGGGCGTCGAGGGGGTTCAGGTAGAGGGCCATCAGCCCGATCGAGGAGAAGGTGGCGGCGATCTTGCGCGCCACGATGCCGCTCTTGCCCACCCCGGTGATCACCAGTTTGGCGCGCTCGTCGGCGCAGCGGTCCAGCAGGGCCAGAGCGGCATCCACCTGCTCGGTATCGAGGCGCCCGGAGGCCGCGGCGATGGCGGCCGCCTCTTCCTGAAGACAGCGCGTCAGTGCCGACATCCCGGGGCCCCGCAACTGCTGGGGACTGTATGGCTAGAGCCTGGCCAGGGCTGAGCGCACCTCCCGGTCGGCATCCTTGCGGCGCTCCTCCTGGCGCTTGTCGTGCAGCTTGCGGCCCTTGGCCAGCCCCAGGGTGAGCTTGATCCAGGAGCCCTTGAGGTGCAGGTTCAGGGGCACCAGGGTGAGGCCTTTCTGGTCGAGAGCCACCCGCAGCTTGTCGATCTCACGCCGGTGGGCCAGAAGCTTGCGGGTGCGCAGGGGCTCGTGGTTGAAATAGGCGCCCGCATGGCTGTGGGGCGAGATGTGCACGTTGTGAAGCTGCAGTTCGCCGTTGCGGATCAGGCCGAAGCCGTCACGCAGGTTGGCCTTGCCCGCCCGGATCGACTTCACTTCGGTGCCCACCAGCTCGATGCCCGTTTCCAGGGTTTCGAGGATCTCGTATTGATGCCGTGCGAAACGGTTGTCGGCCAGCAGCCGGTTGGCGGCATCCCGTGCGGCCCTGGCCGCTTTCTTGCCTGCGCCCTTGGCCATCGACCTCCCCCTCAGCTGAGTTGACCCTATCCACGGCCTGGCCTGCCTACTCTCTGGCCCATGGCGATCGTCTCCTCCGCAGCCGGATCAGGGGCTCAGCCGCCGCCGAGGCTGCTGGATCCCCGCCAGCAAACCGCCGGCCGCAGCCGGGATGTGCTCGAGACCGAGGAGGAAGCGCCTCTCCCCAACCGGGAAGACGGCCTGAGGCCCAGGCGGTTGAGCGATTACATCGGTCAGAGCGAGCTGAAGCAGGTGCTTGGCATCGCCGTGGAGGCCACCCGTCAGCGGGCCGAGGCCCTGGACCATGTGCTGCTCTACGGGCCCCCGGGGCTGGGCAAGACCACCATGGCCCTGGTGCTGGCGGAGGAACTGGGGGTGCGCTGCCGCATCACCAGTGCCCCCGCCCTGGAGCGCCCGCGCGACATCGTCGGCCTGCTGGTGAACCTGCGCCCCAACGAGCTGCTGTTCATCGATGAGATCCACCGGCTCAACCGCGTGGCGGAGGAGCTGCTCTATCCAGCGATGGAAGACTTCCGGCTCGACCTCACCGTGGGCAAGGGCACTACGGCCCGCACCCGGGCGGTGCCGCTGGCTCCCTTCACCCTTGTGGGGGCCACCACAAGGGCCGGAGCCCTCAGTTCACCCCTTCGCGACCGCTTCGGGTTGATCCAGCGGCTGGAGTTCTACACCGTTGACGACCTGCAGGCGATCGTCGAACGCGCCGCCGGGCTGATCGGTCTGGTGCTGGAGGCGGAGGCGGCAGTGGAGGTCGCCCGCCGTTGTCGCGGCACCCCCCGCATCGCCAATCGGCTGTTGCGTCGGGTGCGCGATGTGGCCAGCGTCCGGGGTCAGGCGCGTATCGGCCCCGCCCTGGTGGCCGAGGCCCTCAGCCTGCATCGGGTGGATGGCCGCGGTCTCGACGCCAGTGATCGTCGCTTGCTCGAGCTGTTGCTCGGCGGTTACGGCGGCGGACCCGTGGGCCTCGACACCCTGGCTGCCGGCCTCGGTGAAGACCCGATCACCCTGGAAACAGTGGTGGAGCCATTTCTGCTGCAGCTTGGATTTCTGCAACGCACCCCCCGGGGCCGGGTGGCCACGGACGCGGCACGGCGCCATCTGGACTGGCCGGAGGCCGCCTGATGCCCCGTTGGCTTCACCTGTTTCAGGCTTGGTGTGCGACGGGCTTCGTGGCCTTGGGCGCGCTTCTGCCGGCCCTCACCATCGCGCTGACCCTGATGGTGCTGCCGGCTCCGGGGCCGCTTTGGGCAAGAACCGCCGCTGCGGCTCCGCTGTCAACACGCCAGCCATCTCAACCGTTGCCGCAGTTGTTCGAGCAGGCCCTCGCGGCCAGTCGCGAGGGCCGCTTCGGTGATGCCCTGCCCCTCTGGGATCAGGTGCTGGAGCAGGCTCCCAACGATGCCGCCGCCTGGAGCAACCACGGCAACGTGCAGCTGGCCCTGGGTCGGACAGCGGCCGCGATCGCTGATCAGGAGAGGGCGATGGCGCTTGACCCGCTCAACCCTGATCCCCACCTCAACCGCGGCACCGCCGAAGAAGCCCTGGGACAGTGGGACCGGGCCGCCGCCGATTACCACTGGATTCTGGAGCGCGACCCTCTGGAAGCCTCCGCCCTCTACAACCTGGGCAATGTCCAGGGGTCACTCGGCCATTGGGATCAGGCCAGGCACTCCTTCGAGGCGGCCGCGGCGGCACGTCCGGGCTTTGCCATGGCCCGCTCCAGTGCGGCCCTGGCCGCCTTTCAGCTGGGGGAGCAGGTCGAGGCCGAGCGGGAACTGCGCAAACTGGTGCGGCGCTATCCTCTCTTCGCTGATGCCCGCGCGGCCCTGACGGCCCTGCTCTGGCAACGGGGTGCCGCGGGGGAAGCGGAAAGCAACTGGGCGGCGGCCTCGGGCCTGGATCCCCGCTACCGCCAGCCAGAATGGCTGCTGGAGATCCGACGCTGGCCACCGGGGCCGGTCCAGGCTCTCGATGATTTTCTTCAGTTGGTCCAGCGATGAGTTCTGCCGCCCCACCCCGTTCCAGCGGCACCGCCGCGGACATCTGGCGGCGCCTGGATCTGGCCCGGGCTCTGGAGCAGGCCACCCCCGAGCTGATCGGGCTGCGCCGCCATGTCCACGCCCACCCCGAGCTGAGCGGGGCTGAGCACCAGACGGCGGCCCTGGTGGCGGGTGAACTGCGCCTGCTTGGCTGGCAGGTGCGCGAAGGGGTCGGCCGCACCGGCGTGGTGGGGGAGCTGGGGCCTGAGGGGGCGCCCCTGGTGGCCGTGCGAGTCGACATGGACGCCCTGCCTGTGGAGGAACGCACCGGCCTGGCCTTCGCCTCCAGCCAGCAGGGGCTGATGCATGCCTGCGGCCACGACCTGCACACCGCTGTGGGGCTTGGTGTGGCCCGGTTGCTCGGTCCCCTGGCCGAGCACCTGAGCGCACGGGTGAGGCTGCTGTTCCAACCGGCTGAGGAAACGGCCCAGGGGGCGGCGTGGATGGTTGCTGATGGTGCGATGGACGGCGTGCAGGCCCTGTTCGGCTTGCATGTGTTTCCAAGCCTTGAGGTGGGCACGATCGGGGTGCGCAGCGGCAGCCTCACCGCCGCCGCTGGAGAGCTGGAGGTGGAGGTACTGGGAGAAGGAGGGCACGGGGCCCGGCCCCACCAGTCCACGGATGCGATCTGGATTGCGGCCCGGGTCGTGAGCGGGCTGCAGGAGGCGATCAGCCGCCGTCTCGATGCCCTTCATCCGGTGGTGGTGAGCTTCGGGAAGATCGAGGGAGGCAAGGCGTTCAACGTGATCGCCGACCACGTGCGTCTGCTGGGCACCGTGCGCTGCCTGGACACCACAGTGCATGCTGAGCTGCCCCGCTGGATCGAGGACACCGTCCACGCCATCTGCCAGGGGTACGGCGGTGAGGCTCGGGTGCGCTATCGCTGCATTTCACCGCCTGTGCACAACGATCCCGGCCTCACCGACATCGTGGAGGAAGCCGGCCAGGCTCTGCTGGGACGCCAGCAGGTCCTGCGGTTGGACCAGCCTTCGCTGGGTGCCGAGGATTTCGCCCAGTTGCTCAGCAGCGCCCCGGGCTCGATGTTCCGGCTGGGGGTGGCGGGCCCCCAGGGTTGCGCCGCTTTGCACAACGGCGCCTTCAACCCCGATGAGGGTGCCCTGGCCGTGGGCGTGCAGGTGCTCACCCTCAGCCTGCTGCTCTGGATGGAGCGCCAGGGTTGAGCCCGACCCGTTCCTTTCTGAGGATCATGCTGGCCCTCTCGGCCCCGCTGCTGATCCTGCTGGGGCTGCTGAGCATGGCCTCCCGCCGCGGCAACCAGCGGCTCGAGGCGGTACCGGCCCTGCTGATCGGCAGTGGTCTGCTGGTGAGCAGTGGCATGCGTCGTGCCCAGCGGCGGCGGGCTCTGCTGGAGGTTCTGCAGCAGAGCCCGCCGCCTCAGCTCCCTGGCAGCGGTCGCGCGAACGGCGTGGGAGGGTGAAGTCACCCCAACCCTGAGCCCAGGCCATGGCTGATTCAGACTCCGCCAGCCCGGCTGGCCTGAACCCCGAGAAGATTCGCCAGGCCATCGTCTCCGGTGATCCATCCCGCGCCCTGCCGGCCCTGGTGGAGTTGCGGCGGCTGGAGGCGGAGCAGGCCGTGCCGCTGCTGCTGCTGGGCCTGGAACAGGAGCCGTTCATCGTCCGCTCGATCAGCTGTGCGGGCCTTGGGCTGAAGCGCAACGAGGCCGGCTGGGAGGCGCTGAAGGCGGCCCTCAGGGGCGATGAGGATGCCAACGTGCGCGCCGAGGCGGCCAACGCCCTGGCCAGCTATGGAGTGGAGCGGGCCTGGCCGCTGCTGCGGCAGTCGTTCGCCGCTGACGACCAGTGGTTGGTGCGCTGCAGCATCCTCTCGGCCCTGGCGGAGCAGCCGGGGATCGATCCCAGGCTGCTGCTCGAGCTGGCCCGGATGGCCATTTCCGATGCCGATGGCAGCGTGCGCGTGGGCGGGGCTGAGATCCTGGGCCGCGTCGTCAGGGATGCGGCCGCCAGCCCTGGTCTGGAGGAGAGCGCCGAGGCGGCACGTCAGGCGCTGATCGGTCTGCAGCAGGACGCCGACCATCGGGTGGTGGCTGCGGCCCTGAATGGCCTTCAGGGCTGAAACGGCGATCTTGTTCAGTCTTGCTAGGTTCTGATCCTCGCTAGGGGTGCCTGGCCCGAGCACGCTTCCCCATGGGCAGCGCACCTCTGGCCCCGGCTGAGATCACACCCTCCGAACCTGATCCGGGTCATGCCGGCGCAGGGAAGTGTCCCGAATGCAACCGCGGTCCGATCGGTCCCGGTGGCGCCCGGATCCGGAGCTGTGCCCTCCCCTCCCAGCGGCCCCCGGTCCGAACGCCCACTTTCTCGAGTCGATCATGCGCAGCGCCTGGATTGAGAAGCGTCGCGGCGACGCCAACGTGTCGCAGATGCACTACGCCCGCCAGGGTGTGATCACCGAGGAGATGGCCTTTGTGGCCAAGCGGGAGAATCTGCCCGAATCGCTGGTGATGGAGGAGGTGGCCCGGGGCCGGATGATCATCCCTGCCAACATCAACCACACCAACCTGGAGCCGATGGCGATCGGCATCGCCAGCCGCTGCAAGGTGAACGCCAACATCGGCGCCTCCCCGAATGCCTCCGACCTCGATGAGGAAGTGGCCAAGCTCCGCCTGGCGGTGAAATACGGCGCCGACACGGTGATGGATCTCTCCACCGGAGGCGTCAACCTCGATGAGGTGCGCACGGCGATCATCAACGCCTCAACCGTGCCGATCGGCACGGTGCCCGTGTATCAGGCCCTGGAGAGTGTGCACGGCTCGATCGAGAAGCTCCACGAAGACGACTTCCTGCACATCATCGAGAAGCACTGCCAGCAGGGCGTTGATTACCAGACCATCCACGCCGGCCTGCTGATTGAGCACCTGCCCCTGGTGAAGGGCCGCCTCACCGGGATCGTCAGCCGGGGCGGCGGAATCCTGGCCCAGTGGATGCTCTATCACCACAAGCAGAACCCGCTGTTCACGCGATTCGACGACATCATTGAGATCTTCAAGCGCTACGACTGCAGCTTCTCCCTGGGTGATTCGCTGCGGCCGGGCTGCCAGCACGACGCCTCCGATGCCGCCCAGCTGGCCGAACTCAAGACGCTGGGGCAGCTCACCCGCCGCGCCTGGGAGCACGACATCCAGGTGATGGTGGAGGGTCCGGGCCATGTGCCGATGGACCAGATCGAGTTCAACGTCAAGAAGCAGATGGAGGAGTGCAGCGAGGCCCCCTTCTATGTGCTCGGTCCTCTGGTGACCGACATCGCCCCCGGCTACGACCACATCACCAGCGCCATCGGTGCTGCCCTGGCCGGCTGGCACGGCACGGCCATGCTCTGCTACGTGACCCCGAAGGAACACCTTGGGCTGCCCAATGCCGAGGATGTGCGCGAGGGCCTGATCGCCTACAAGATTGCCGCCCACGCCGCCGACATCGCCCGCCATCGACCTGGCGCCCGCGACCGCGACGACGAACTGAGCCGCGCCCGCTACGCCTTCGACTGGAACAGGCAGTTCGAGCTCTCGCTCGATCCGGAGCGGGCCAAGGAGTATCACGACGAGACCCTTCCCGCCGACATCTACAAGCAGGCCGAGTTCTGCTCGATGTGTGGCCCGAAGCACTGCCCGATGCAGACCAAGATCACCGATGAGGATCTGGCCGGTCTCGAGGAGGTTCTGAAGGCGCAGGACGTCAGGCAGGCGGTGGAGGCCTGAATCTGTCTGTCAGGCCCGTTTCGGGCCTTTTTGGCCCTCGTGCCACCAGCCAAGCATCACGGCCAGTCCGGTCACACTCAACACGGTGCAGAGGCGCCGCAGGATGGTGATCGCGAGTCCTGCGGAGGTGGGAACGCCGAGATTTGCCGGACCCATGGTCCGGGTCTTCCGTCATCTGCTCAAGAAACATGGCTTGGATGACATGGTCCTGAACTGGGGTTCCCCCGGTTTCGTGGACACCGATCAGGGGTTCACGATGGTCACTGTACGAGCAGAGATGAACTGCTGCTCGTAGTCGATCGGGCTGTGGTAACCGATCGTTGAGTGGCGGCGCTCGCGGTTGTAATACCCCTCGATCCAGAAGGCCAGATCGCGCTGTAGCTGCTGGGGCGAGATCAGGACTTCCCGGTTGTCATCCAGATCGAGCTCCAATTTCATGGTGGAGAAAAAACTCTCCACCACGGCGTTGTCCCAGCAGCAGCGCTTGGCGGACATGCTGCAGACAGTTTCGTGCTTCCCCAGCAGATCGCGGTAGTCGGTAGCCCGGTACTGGCTGCCCTGATCTGTGTCGCGGAGCAATGTCTCCGGCTCCACCTGGCGGAGGCCGAGCGCCCGATTGAGGGCCTCGATGACCAGGTCGGTGTCCATCCGTTGCTCCAGCTTCCAGCCCACCACGCGGCGGCTGTAGAGGTCGATCCACTCTGCTGAGCGCACCTCTCGGTGCGACACGGCCAGGTACCGCCATCCCGCTGTGGTGCGGATGTAGGTGGGGCCTCCTGAGAAAGGCCAAACCGCTTGCACCGCAGTGGATCTGATCAGTTTTAGACGGTAGAATGTACGCAAATCGGCTCATTACTGCCGAAAAGCTGCCCAGAGTTTTCCACATGTATCGACGCGAGCCTCGTCATCAGCTCTCGTTTGAGGACTTCTTCCTGCCATTTGGCGGTAAACTCTCCGGTGATAACCGCTGGATCAAGCTCGCAGAACTCATCCCCTGGGAAGACCTGGAAGATGACTACGCGTCGCAGTTCTGCAAGGGCTTTGGAGCGCCCGCCAAGCCATTCCGAATGGCACTCGGCGCTTTGATCATCAAGGCTCGCCTGGGCCTGACCGACGAAGAACTAGTGGAGCAGATCAAGGAAAATCCCTATCTGCAATTCTTCATCGGTCTGGAGGCCTTCCAGTATTCGGCCCCGTTTGATCCATCGATGATGGTCTATTTTCGCAAGCGGTTGCCGGAATCAGTCGTTAACGACTGCAACGAAAGGATTGTCCGTCATGGCCTGAACGTCATTCGCACCGCAGAATCCGAGGCCGGTGAGGAGGATGATAACGACAGTGGTATGCCCAGCAGTGATCAGCCCGCGCAGCC
>NZ_VNWP01000015.1 GCF_014224355.1 Synechococcus sp. BSA11S
GCGACCTTGGCCTTGAACTCGGGACTGTGGGTGCGGCGCTTGCTCATTGGTGGGAGCCCCTTTCAGGGGCGGTGCCCCGCCTCAGAGGTTAACGATGGGGGCTGTCCAGAAAAGCCAGACCACCTCACTGCGCACATCAGCCATTACGTCCGTACAGAGGTTTGCACGGTTACTCTTCACCAACTCGCGTGGTGGAAAAGATGGTCAAATTGGAAAAGCTTAAGGCTATCAAGCAGAGTGGGGACATGGATCAGGGTGTTAAACCAGTTCATATAAGCCTCAGGAGAACGACGTTTTTAGGATTTCACTCAACCTAGTGAGCTCTGCCCCTTCTATGAGTATGACATCACATCGTTGAGCTAGCTCACGTGCTGATGGTGTAAACACAGAGCTGATGATTACAAGGCCCGCGTCTCGTTGATAATACTGTACGGCAGCATGCACTTCCTGAACTGCCTTGTTGCCTACAGGATGGCCATATCTCTTTGCTTGGATAACTAGACTTCTATTGCTATATATAGCTAGTATGTCACCGCCTTGGTCTCCTGTCTTTGGGGTCCCGTAAATGTTTGTGCAACCTGCTTCGCCAAGCTTTTTTATCAAATAATGCTCAAATTCCTCTCCGTTCATACTTTTGAAGTCTGCCGACTGATAATTCTGACGGCTTGAATAATAATCACTGAAGGTATCTTTTAGCACATCTTTAAGAATCGGCTTAAGTCTGAGCAAAGAAAGCATACTGGGACTATCGGATATACCACCAAATCCATCCGCATTTCCAAACATATATATGTATAATTCATTAAGATGGTTGTTGCCTCTGGCCAATATCTTCTCTGAAACAACATCGATTTCATCTTGCAGGCTGTCCCAACTCTCATCTCCATACTCATCTCTTAAGGACACTTTCCTGTAAGCAATCTCGACAAATCTATCGATATAGTTCTGATACCGAGCATGAATTTCATTGCGAAAGCGCGCTAGTTTCTGATTATATTCTTTGGCGCGCAGCAATTCTTGTGACTGAGCTTCTATTTTTGCCGCCTCCACATGTGCGGCGACACGATGCCTTAGATGTTCAAGTAGTTGCACATATTCACGTGGTGCCGTACGAGCCCAATTATCAAGATCGTATCCCCTAGGAGCCAGGCCCGACTGCCCTGCTGCATTGGCTACTGCAATTAAGCACTTTTTTACAGCTAACTCTTGTTCATGGTGATCCCTTACTGTTGCAAGACTAATCTCAATGTTATTCGCATATTGGATTGCTAGGTCTATATTTTTACTTTTTGACTCTTTTGCTTTAAATGAAGCCCTTGAGTCAGCCCGCGGCCTAGTGCCCCGAAGCATCCTGATCCAGAATACAATGAATATAGCTGCAGCCAATAGCAACAACGGAGCAAGGATGGCCTCCATGGCGCTTTTACCGGAGAAAGTTCATATTCTTTTTCATTCTACATGGCATTGGAAGCTTCACCGACATACCCGATAATTGCAACTCAAAACCCACCTTGATTAGCCAGAATACGTCGCCAGACACTCCCTGCGGCCAAACGGATGGGATAGGTAACATTTTTCCTGAACCCTTGGGAGGGGACCGTCATTGGTTCCAAGATTATTGCGCATGGTTGATGGCTATACAAGTAGCGCCTCGAATTCCTTCTCCGTAATCCACTTCTGATAGGTGAGGGTATGCACCATCAGGGAATGACCGAGGGACCTGGCTGCCATGCTGTCCTTAATCTGGGGTTGATGGATTAGACGCAAGGCTCCAGCGTGCCTTAAGTCGTATGGCTTGAAGGCGATTCCTGCCCGTTTAAAAACTTTGCACCACTTCCCACCCAGCGTCTTGTTCTCAAGATTTAGGTCAACATCTGGCAGAATTCTCGGGCCAAGCCTGTCCATCCACCCTCGCTTCGTGGGAAGGCAAAGCCTGGCACCTGTTTTTCCGCTTTCGACGTACAGCAGTTGATCGCGCTGCTTTGCCCTGAAGATCTCTGAAGGCCGGGTCGCGTAGATGGCCATGACGCCATAACCCCATTTCCATGGTTCAGGGATCAGCTCCCATGCATCCAGAATCTCCTGCTCTGTTGGGATCGTGCGCGGCTTGGCGTCACGATGGCCCACGTACCCCTTCCCAAGCTGTCGAAGCTCCCCAGCGAGCTTCTGATCGCCCTGAGACCGTGCAAGGGCTCCACAGGCGATCCCTGCCCTTAGGCGCTGCCGAGAACCCGCAGGGAAGCCCATGACGAGCGATCGGAGAGCGCATCGGCCATATGGCGCCTCGGCTGGTAGCCGGCGCAAGGGGTAGCCGTAGTCCTCAGTCCAGTTCGTCGCCCCTGGTCGCCGTTCGCCGTGCTCCTGCCTAAGAGCCTCGATCGCGTCATGAAACGTCACGCGCCGCTTCAGCCGGGATTTCATCCACTCACTCGGATCGAACGTGCCCGCCTGGATCTGGTCATTCACAAGGATGGCCAGTGCTTCGGCGCGGATCAGACCCTCCTCACTGAAAGGGATTCCAGGGCTGAGTCTCTTGAGAACACCATCCTGGCTGTACCTCAAGCGGATGGTGCCGCGGCCTGATGAGAGCTCCAGGCGGACGCGGGACTTCTTTTGGCGAAGGTTCGTGTTGATGGTTTCAAGGAGGTCCATGAGGGAAGGCCAAGGTTCGTTTCTTCCCTTTCCCCTGGCGGTAAACTCCCGAAACCCCCTGGAGGGGTGGTCGAGTGGTTGATGGCTCCGGTCTTGAAAAC
The DNA here is from genome assembly GCF_014224355.1 of Synechococcus sp. BSA11S. Taxonomy (GTDB): domain Bacteria; phylum Cyanobacteriota; class Cyanobacteriia; order PCC-6307; family Cyanobiaceae; genus Regnicoccus_A. Next base: position 2,754 of record NZ_VNWP01000015.1, read on the forward strand.
CGGCGAAGGGAAACCTTCCGCGGGTTCGAATCCCGCCCCCTCCGTTCCCCGCAGGCTCCGCGCCTCCCTGGAGTGATCCCGAAACTGCCGCTAGCGTCGGGCCGCTTCTGATCCGAACAGCGCCATGAGACGCACCCGTTGGCTGCTGCCGGTTCTGCTGCTCTGCGGGCTGCTGCTGGCGATGGTCCCGGCCCTGCCCTCGCCCAGCGCCGCCCAGGGCTCCCGCTCCGAAGTCCGGGGCGTCTGGATGACCACCAACGACATGACCACCATGCGCGATCGCTCCAAGTTGCGAGCAGCGATGGAGCAGCTGAACGAGATGCACGTCAACACCGTCTACCCGGTGGTGTGGAATTCCGGCTATGCCATTCACACCAGCGAGGTGACCAGGGAGCGCAAGATTCAGTCGTTTTCCTACAAGGGGCTGGAAGGACAGGACATCATCGCCGATGTGATCAGCGAGGGGCATGACAAAGGCATGCTCGTGATCCCCTGGTTTGAATTCGGCTTCATGGCCCCGCCGTTTTCAGAGCTGGCCCTGCAGCACCCCACCTGGCTCACCCAGCGGAAGGACGGCAGCCGCACCTCGATCAGTGCCGCCGGAGAAGTGGTGTGGCTGAACCCATTCAGACCGGAGGTGCAGAAGTTCATCACCGAGCTGGTGATGGAAGTGGTGGAGAACTACGACGGCGATGGCATCCAGTTCGACGATCACATGAGCCTGCCGAACGAGTTCGGCTACGACAGCTACACCAAAGCGCTCTACACCAGGGAAACCGGTCGCGCCGTGCCGAGCAACCCCATGGATCAGGCCTGGATCAAGTGGCGCGCTGACAAGATCAGTGCGTTCATGGTCGAGCTGCACAAGGCCGTGCGTGCCAAGCAGCCCAAAGCCATCGTCTCCGTTTCCCCCAACTACTACGACTTCGCCTACAAACTCCAACTTCAGGACTGGCTGGGTTGGGTGCGGCGCAACATCGTCGATGAGGTGATCGTGCAGCTCTACCGCCCCGATGTGGCCAGCTTTGCCAAGGAGGTGGCGCGCCCGGAGATCGCGGAAAGCAAGAAGAAGATCCCCACGGCGATCGGGGTGATGACGGGGCTGCGCACCAAGCCCAGCTCGATGCAGTTGATCCAGGCGCAGGTGCAGACGGCCCAGCAGCGGGGGCTCGGGGTTGCGTTCTTCTATTTCGAATCGCTCTGGAACTCCACGGCTGAACCGGAAGACCTGCGCCGTGCGGGCTTCCTCTCCCTGTTTCCCAGCGCCGCGCCCCGCACACCGCTCTGAAGCAGCTGGATGAAGCAACGTCTCTGCGAATGAAGAGCAGTTGCAGGCCATGAAGAGCGGTTGCGAACTGAGGCGCACCTCTTGCCACTGCCCTCGCCCCGACCGAAGCTGATCTCATCGGGATTCGGAGGTTCCAGACCATGGAAGACACCCCCCCTCAGCAGCCACCAGGAGTGCGCTGACGATCCGGCCCCTGCTCCAACACTTCTCCTCGCATCACTGGTTTTCCTGGCGTGTGACGCCGTCGCCGTCCACTGCATCGTTCACGAGACTGGTTGCAGCGCAACCAGCTCCAGGTGCCCCGGACCCAACGGGAAACCCCACTGGACCCATGGCCCCAGGTGCCAACGTCAGCAACTCCGCCCCCACACCGATCCACAACCAGAGCCCGGTGGCCTCGTCACCGGGCTTTTTGCTGCCAGACCACTGGCCATCAATCACTGGCCATCACCGTTCGATCAGACTGGATCTGCCCCTGCCACGGCTCCATGGCGTCCACCCTGCTCGAGCAGTTGCACCGCTGGGGCTTCACGCGGGCGGGCTGGCTCGACAACCGCCACGGCGAATGGTGGCTGCTGGCCCAGCTGCTGCTGATCGCGGCCCATCTGCTGCCCCCCTGGCCGACACCTGAATCCCTCGGCGTGGACTGGCCGCTGCCGTTGCGCCTGGGGGGGCTTGGGCTCTTGCTGGCAGGGCTGCTGTTGGCCCTCAAGGCCGGGCTGCAACTGGGCAGCAGCCTCACCCCCCTGCCCCAGCCCATGCCCGGAGCGGCCCTGGTCACCGAGGGGGCCTACGGGCGCTGCCGCCATCCGCTCTACCAGGCCGTACTCGTGTGCTCGCTCGGGGTGGTCCTGGCCCTGGGGAGCCTGCTTCATCTCGCTCTGCTGCTGGCCCTGGCCCTGGTGCTTGGCGCCAAGGCCCGGCGGGAGGAGCGGGGGCTGGCGGACGCCCATGCCGACTACCCCGCCTACCGGGCCAGCACGCCGGCGATCATTCCAGGGCTGCCCTGGCTCGACTGGCGCACGCTCTGAGGGGATGTCCCCATACCCCAGGCGGTCAACGTGGATTGATGTCCAGAATGGGACTGGAGAGCCAGGGCCTGCGTGACCTTCAGCACCAAGACCGCGTACGGACTGGTCGCCCTGATCGAGCTGGCTGATGTCCACGCCGACGGTGGTGTGCTCCAGACAGGAGAAATCGCCCGCCGCCAGGGAATTCCTGAGCGCTATCTCGAGCAGATGCTCTCCAGCCTGCGCCGCCGCGGACTGCTGCGCAGCATCCGCGGGCCCAGGGGTGGCTTCCAGCTGACCAGACCCCCCGAGACGATCACCGTCGCCGAGGTGTTCACCTGCCTGGAGGGGGCTGCAGCGGCTCAGCCCGAGCACCAGCACTGCACGGGTGCCTTTCAGGTGCTGACCGCGCTGGCCCAGAAGGTGGAGCAGGCCCGCACCAGGGTGCTGGCGGCCACCACCCTCCAGCAGTTGCTGGAGCAGCGGAATGCCATGGCCAGGCCGCCCCTGATGTACCACATCTGAACGCCATTCAATCCGGCTCCGGCGCTCCTGAGCTCGGTGATGCCGTCGCGGGTGGTTCCAGTTGCAGGGTGCTGTGGGCGATGCCGATCCGGGCCAGTCGTCGTTTGGCCTCATGCAGCAACTCCCAGCCACTCCAGGCCACCACCAAGCCCACACCGATCGCCGTGATCGGATCCAGCCAGCTCCAGCCCGTGATCCAGCAGCCGCTGCAGGCCCTCCACGATCACCACCGCGGCTGCCATCAGAATCAGCACCGCGTTGACCAGCGACGCCAGCTGGGTGCTGCGCCCAAAGCCGTAGCTGAAGCGGCGGGTGGCCGGACGGGCGCTGAGCCGCTCGGCCCCCCAGCCGAACAGCAGGCCGGCCACCTCGCCGATGTTGTGGACGGCGTCGCCGATCAGCGCCAGGGATCCGAAGGCCACCCCGATCACCAATTGCAGCCCTGAGAGGCCGCTGTTGAGGATCACGCTCCAGCGAAAGGCGGCGACAGAACCCGGCCGATGCTGGTGCTGGCGGGGGTGAGGTTGCCGCTGAATCCCCACCGCCGGGTTGAGGGACTCTCCGGGTTTGGAAGGCAGCGGAGCCATGGTGTCAGCCGGAGCGGACAGCCCCTAGCGTGGCCTGGATGAGCGGGCTTCGCGCAGCAGCTGGGAAGGCCTCACGTGAAAACGCTGCTGGAAGTCAACACTGAACAGGCTCTGGGTTCGGTAGCCACAACCGGTTGCAATGCTTGCCACGTTGTCGCCTGGCAACGGATTCTGCAGCCTCTGCCGGGCCGCCTCAAGCCGTTGGTTTCGGATCCACTGCAGTGGCGTGCAGCCAAGTCGCTCACGGAACGTGTACTGAAGAGCTCGGCGTGAATAATGACTGTGCTGCTCAAGTTGAGTCAGATTCAGTGGCTCAGTCAGATTTGATTTGATGAAGTCAAGAAGTTCATCAAACGAATCACGCCCGGCCTGAATTCTCTGGGTCAGGCGCTCGAAGGAGGTATCTTCGCGCAACTCTGGGAAGATCATGGCAGCAAGCAGCCGATAGATCAGGTCATCGAGCTGAAGCCGGTCCACCAGACTCTGACTGGAGTCGGCCTGCAGATCCGCCATCACGATCGACTGCTTCAGCATGGCCAGAAGCGTGGCCAGGGAAGGTTCCCTCGATGGCTCCCAGCCGAATGTCTCATGCACCGATTTCACCCAGGGATCAGGTGTCTGAGCGAGGCCAGCCATCACGGTTGCCGTCTGCAGGATGCGCCGGCTGTCGAGATGAAAGGTCAGACCACTGAACAGGCTGCTCTGAATCGACAGGGCCTGGCCAGGAAGAATCAGGCAGGTGCCGAGGCGACAGCTCCAATGGCGTGAGGCCTGCTCAATCTCCTGCTCACCCCCATAACCCAGAAAGACGGACAAGCCGAACTGTTCCGCAACCAGAATCTGCACGGATGGCAGAATCGATGCTCCCAGAACAATCGAGCCAAGCCGTGAAAGGCGGCCATAGTGCCACCAGTCAATCTCCGGGTCAGCACTCTTCAGCCTGCATGGAGGCAGAACCCTGCGAAAGAATTCTGCGCTGTCATTGATGTCACCGACCAGTCCCAGGTGACGCTTGAAAGGATTGGCCAGAGAGGCTGCCTCTGGATGTGCCTCGAACCCCGGGGTCTCAGCAGACGCGACAGAGAGATTCACAGGATCGTGCGAGGGGAGGGCCCCTGAATGAGAACGGAATGATGCAGGCCACCAAGCGAGTGGATCAGGATGGAGACACGACGGGGTCAGCCGTTCAGCCTGAACAGACCAGTGCTGGAGTGTTTCTTGATTCCTCCGACAACCATGGACAACGACAGGCTACGACTGCGCCATCCGAATCAGCAAGCGAATCAGCAAGCGAATCAGCAAGCGCCGCGGAATCCTTACCAACGGCCAATCAATCATTATCGGCCTGGAATAGCCTGAGGCGAATGAGTAGTTGTACCCAGGCAGACAGGCAGGGCGGCCCAGCGTGAGCCTCAGCTTGATCAGCGACTCCGGGCGCGCAGGGGCGACTAGCTTTGATCCACGGGCAGCAGGGGAGGATCAGGCGGGTGCAGGGATCAACCGGTCGGCAGCCTGAACCAGACGCCCAAGAGCCCACGTTGCCAGCCGGATCCGTCAGCCCTTCTTCGGCCGGCGTCGACTACGTGGTAGGGATCGGTGCCTCTGCCGGAGGTCTGGAGGCGCTGCAGGAGTTGAGCAGACATCTGAAAGCGCTTGGCCATGTGACCTTTGTCGTGGCCCAGCATCTTTCTCCGGATCACCCCAGCCTCCTCGTTGATCTTCTCTCCCACTCCACCCCGCTTTCTGTGGTGGAAGCGATTGATGGCGCAGAACTCCAGGCCGATGTGATTGCGATAGCACCTCCCAATCATGATGTGGTGGTGGAGGGGAATCACCTCAGACTCAGCACACCAATGCCCCGGTTCGGACCGAGTCCGTGCATCGATCTGTTGTTCGAATCGATTGCTGATCAGTGGGGTGATCACAGCCTGGCCATCGTGCTCTCAGGAACCGGTGCCGATGGGGCTCGGGGCGTGCGAGCCGTACGTGCGGCTGGCGGCCTGACCGTGGCTCAAGCACCGGAGAGTGCCAAGTTCAGTGCCATGCCCACGGCAGCCATCAGTCTTGGCTGCGCGGATCTGGTGCTGGAGGCGAGCGCCATCGGCTTGAAGATCGGCGAGTGGACCAGCCATGAGGGGAACTCGATCGATGGATCGAAGCCGGCTCCCGCCCCTGCCTTGCTGAGCTCTGTGATTGAGCACTTGAAGCAAGCCACCGGAATCGACTTCTGCCAGTACAAGGGGTCGACTCTCAATCGCCAACTTCAACGGCGCATGCAGAGCAAGCAGATCACAACACTTCATGACTATCTGCTGCTGCTCTCCTCCGATCCTGGTGAGGCCCGCGCCCTGGTGCAGAATCTTCTGGTCAGCGTCACATCTTTCTTCCGCGATCCCGAGGCCTTCACAGCTCTTGGCGACCACCTGAAGGTGTATGTCGGGCAGCACGGCAGCACCGAGCCGTTGCGCATCTGGGTGCCTGGATGCGCCACAGGAGAGGAAGTGTTCTCGCTGGCCATGCTGCTCAGCGAGGTCCTGGGCCATCCCGCCCATCTGGCCTCCCAGATCAAGATCTTCGGCACCGACCTCGATGACGTCAGCCTGTCGGTGTGCCGGCGTGGGGTGTACCCGCTTTCAGAGGCCAAGGCCATCCCCGATCACCTGCGTGACCGCTTCGTGATCGAAACGGAAACCGAGTTGGAGATGACGGAAGAGCTGCGCAGCTGCACCGTCTTCGCCCGCCATGACGTCGGCGCAGATCCACCCTTCCCCAGGCTGGACCTGGTCTCCTGCCGCAACACCCTCATCTACTTCACCGCTCCGATGAAGGAGCGTGTCTTGAACCTGTTCCGCTTCGGTCTGGTGCCTGGTGGCTTGCTCTTTCTGGGTAGCTCCGAGTCGCTGGCAAGCCGCACGCCAGGCTTCAAGCTCCTGAATCCGGAGCAGCGCATTTACATGCGAACCCCGGAGGGAAGCCGGCGGCCACGGCACTCCCTGGCCTTGCCAGAGCCACGGGGTCCCATCGCCTATGCCCCGCTGGAGAGGGTGGCCAGCCTGCGGGAGTCGGTGCCGGAGCAGCACGTGGCGCTGCTGGAGTCACTGATCAGGCTGATCAGCAAGCCCTGCCTGGTCCTGGATGAGAATCATGATCTGATTGAGGTCATCGGGGATGTCACGCCGTTCTGCCGCCTTCCCGAGGGTCGCGTCAGCACTGCAGCCACCGCTTTTCTCCTGCCGGAACTTCAGTCGGAAGCACGGGCGTTGTTCCTGTTGACGCGAGCTGATGGACTGGCGATCAGGAGTGCAGGCCTGCCGCTGGAAGGCAGAACCGATCCCATTCATCTGGAGGTGAAGCCTTTTCAGGTGGGCGAGCGGAACCTGTGGCTGCTCACATTTCTCGAGACAGCCGAAAGCGCTACTGGCTCCGCCATTGCCCGGCCACAGGGCCTTCTTCCAGGTCAGGCTTTTGATCGAGAACTAGAGCGTCTGGAGCAAGAGTTACTGAGCAGTCAGAACAACTTGCGTCGATCCCTTAATGAACTTGAGCAGGTCAACGAGGAGCTTGAAGCATCTTCGGAAGAACTGCAGGCATCTTCGGAAGAACTGCAGTCCTCCAATGAAGAACTGGAAGCTTCCAACGAAGAGCTTCAGGCCACGAATGAGGAGCTGGGAACCCTCAACCAACAGCTGCGCGCACGAAGTGACGATCTCGAAAAGATGAACATGGATCTGGAAAACATCCAGAACTCCCTGAGCCAGGGCATGGTCATTGTTGATCGCCATCTCTGCATCCTCCGCTACAGCCCATTGGCGGTGAGGGTGTTCGGGCTTGTTCATTCCGACCATGGCCAGCCCCTGCTGGACATACCGACGACCCTGCCGCTTCCCGGCCTGGAGGAGGCGCTGCTGGCGGTGATCAGGGGAGAGCTGCGCCAGAGCATCGAGGCGAGCAGTGAAGATGTCTCGTATCTGATCCAGATTCTCCCTTACCAGCAACAGGATGGACGGCGCCTGGGCGCCATCGTCACGCTCACCGATGTGTCCGAACTTGTGGCCCTGCGACGAGCAGCGGAGGCCTCCCTGAGTGAGTTCTCCAACCTCACCGACGCGCTGGAGCAGGCCGTCCTGAAGTGGGATCCAACCATGCAGCACCTGCTCTATGCCAGCCAGCGAATTCAGGCCATCACGGGATGGAGCGCCGCTGAACTCTGTGACCAACCCAGATTGCTGGAGGCGGCCATTCATCCAGACGATCGCGCCTCTGTTCGAGTGGCCCGCGACCTCAACCAACTCCACTGGTCGGTCCGCTACCGGATGAGAACCCGGGACGGCCGAAGCGTCTGGGTGGCCGAGTCTTGCCGGGTGGTGCATGACGTCGAGGAGGGCTTCATTGTCGGCACGCTCTCCGATGTCAGTGGGATTGAAGTCCTGGAGAGCAAGTCCAGACATCTCTCCGCCATCTTCGAAACCGTCTTCCACGCCCACAGCATCGGTGTGGCGGTTCTGGATGAGAGCCTGCGCCTGATCCAGGCCAATGCCAGCTTCTGCCGGTTCACAGGCCATGACCAGACCTCCCTCGTTGGGGTGCATGCCGACTTGCTCTCGGCTCCGGCCGATCCCCAGTCGCTGAGCACCCTGGCCGCAGCCGCCCTGGCGGGCTCAGGCAGCACGGGCCAGGGCACAGTGCTGCGGCTGAAGCTCGCCGATGGATCCCTGCTGAGCCTCGAGGCCGAGATCCGCACCACCACCGATCCCGCCGTGGGGTCCCTGATCACGGTGATCGTGCCCGCAGGCCCAGGGGAGCAGCTCACCAGTCCCGGACCACGGATCCTCTGACTCTGACTGCGCCGATCCATCACCAGCAGAGCCGGGCACCGGGGGCCGCAGCGTCAGGCGCACCCGGAGTTGCCCGCGGGCAGACGGGCACCCTCGAGGCAGGCGCCGCCAAGATCGCTGCCGCCCAGCTGGCAGTCGCGCAGGTCACAGCCGCTCAGATCGGCACCGGCCAGATCGGCCTCGCGCAGGTTGGCGCCGTAGAGACAGGCTCCTCGCAAGCTGGCGCCGCGCAGCTGGGCGCCCTGGAACTGGGCATAACTGAGGTCGGCCCCTTCGAAGTCGGCACCGCCGAGATCGGTGTGCTGATCGAGCCCGGACCGGAAATCGGCCTCCACCAGCCGGGCCCCGCGCCAGCGGCTGCCGGCGGCCACCACCCCGCGCAGGCAGCAGCGGTGCAGCAGGGCCCCACTGAAATCGGCCTCCTGCAGACGGGATCCCGAGAGGTCGGCCTCCTGCCAGCTGGAGCCCGCCGCCTGCAGGCCGGAGAGATCCGCGCCCCAGATCAGGGCCTGCTGGAAGCTGGCGCCCTCCACGCTGGCCTGGCGCAGGGAGGCATGGCCGAAGCGCGCCTCGCGGAAACAGCCCTGGCTCAGGTCGCAGCCGGAGAGATCGAGGTGGAGCCCGTCGGCATCGGGCAGGCGCAGGCCGATGAACGTGCGCCGGCCGCTGGAGAGGGCCTGGCGCAGCTCCTCGATCGAAGCGGGCAGCGGCGGGGGCGGGGTGGCGGTGGAAGACATCAGAAGATCGCCGCCAGGTCGTCGAGTTGCTGGCGGCGAGCCGCCATCAGCAGCTTCTCGGCCTGGGCCATCAGCCGGAACACCCCTTTGTCGATCACCTCGTAGAACACAAGGCTGCCCTCGGGGCGGCGGCGGACCACACCGGCGATCATCAGCAGCTTGAGGTGCTTCGAGACCAGGGCCTGGCTCAGGCCGGTCTTCTCCACCACGGCGGTGACGTTGAGAGCCCCGGAACGCAGGGCCTCCAGCACCGTGAGGCGGTTGGGCTCGGAGAAGACCTTGAAGTAGTCGGCGAGGGCTTCCATGGCGGCGGAGTCAGGCGGAGGCACTGGCTGCAACGAAACTTTAGCGCGCTGCAGCGAAAACAATGGAATGCAGAGACGGTGTTTCGCAGTATCATGCTGTCGTTATGCAATTCGCGTCAGAGCGCCCTCTCGCCGATGACCACCGCCACTGCAGCCCCGGCCACCACCCCGCACCTGCGCGAGGACCTGCTCACGCCGCGCTTCTACACCACCGAGATCGAGAAAGCGGCCCGCACCGACCTCAACGGCCAGCGACCGGCCTTCGAGGCGATGCTCAACGAAATGGAGACCGACTACAACCGCGACCACTTCGATCGCAAGGCGCCGCTGGATCGGCTCAGGGACCTCAGCCCCGAGGAAAAGCAGGCCTATGAGAGCTACCTGGTCCGCTCCTGCGTGTCCGAGTTCTCGGGGTTCCTGTTGTTCAAGGAACTCTCCAGGCGCCTCTTCCAGGCGGAGCGCCCCGAGCTCGGACGGCTGTTCCAGCTGATGGCACGGGATGAGGCCCGCCACGCCGGTTTCCTCAACCGGGCACTGGTGGCCGAGGGTCTCACGCTCGATCTGCCCAAGCTCAGCACCCGTCGGCCGATCACCTGGTTCCCACTCAGCTGGGTGCTCTACAGCGTGTTTCTCTCCGAGAAGATCGGCTACTGGCGCTACATCCTCATCGACCGCCATCTCAAGGCCAACCCGGACAACAACTTCGCGCCGCTGTTCGATTTCTTCGAGCCCTGGTGCCAGGACGAGAACCGCCACGGCGACATCTTCAACATGCTGATCCGCTGCTGGCCCGGACTGCGCCAGGGCCTGCGCGGTCGGCTGCTCAGCCGCTTTTTCCTCTGGAGTGTGTTTCTCACCCACAGCCTGACGGTGTGTGAGCGGGGCGATTTCTACCGGATCCTGGGCATGGATCCAGCCGGTTTCGATGCGGAGGTGATGCGCCAGACCAACCGCACCGCCCGTCGCGCCTTCCCCTGGGTGTTCGATCTGGAGGGCAGCCGGTACCTGGAGCTGCGCGACCGGATGGTGGCCTGCCACCAGGCGTTGCAGACCGGCAAGGCCGAAGGCGCAGGCCCCCTGCGGCAGCTGGGGAGACGGCTGCATTTCGGGGGGTTGCTGCTTGAGCAGTTCCTGCAGCCGATGGTTCCGGCTTCGGCAGGATGAGCTCCGCGGCATCAGCGGCACGCATGACGACAGGCGTTCCTTCCAGGCTTGAGGGCATCCCGGTGCAACCGGAGAGATTGCGCCCTCAGCCACAGATCGTGCTGTTCATGGCGGCGATCCATGCCCTGGCGCTGGTGGCCCTGCTGCCGCGTTTCTGGAGCCCCACCGCCGTGGTGGTGCTGCTGGTGCTCGGCTGGCTCACCGGCTGTATGGGGGTGACGCTCGGATACCACCGTCTGCTGAGCCACCGGGCCTTCCGGGTGCCCGGCTGGCTGGAGGCGGTGCTCACCACCTGCGGGGCCCTGAGCTGCCAGCAGGGTCCGATCGACTGGGTGGGACTGCACCGCCATCACCATCTCCATTCGGACGATCCCGCCGATCACCACAACAGCAATCTGGGCTTCTGGTGGAGCCACATGGGCTGGATGCTGCGGGAGGTTCCGGCCGCCCGCAGCGTCCCCCGGCTCACCCCCGACCTGCAGGGCAACAGGTACTACCGGTGGCTGAACCGCCGCTTTCTGCTCCTGCAGCTGCCCCTGGGCCTGGCCCTCTACGGGCTGGGGGAGTGGAGCGGCGCAGGCGGCTGGGCCCTGGTGCTCTGGGGCATCCCCCTGCGGCTGGTGCTGGTGTATCACGCCACCTGGCTGGTGAATTCCGCCACCCACCGCTGGGGCTACGTGAGCCACCCGAGCGGCGACAACTCCCGCAACACCTGGTGGGTGGCCCTGCTCACCTTCGGCGAGGGCTGGCACAACAACCACCACGCCCAACCCAGCAGCGCCCGCATGGGCTGGGCGTGGTGGGAACTTGATCCCACCTGGTGGCACATCCTGCTGCTGCGTCGGCTGGGACTGGCCGACCGGGTGCGCCTCGCCCGGTTCTGAACAAAGCACCGGGCGACATTCCCCAACCCCTCTCGAGTGAGCGGACTCTTCCATGACCCCCGACCCCCACGGTTTTGAGCCGGCGCGCGTGTTCATCGGCTACGACCCCCGCGAGGAGGTGGCCGTGAACGTGCTCAGCGCGTCGTTCCAGGCCCACGCCAGCATCCCGGTCCAGATCGCCCAGGTGCGCCTTGATCAGCTCAAGGGCGTGTACACGCGGGAGCCTGACCCGAAGCAGAGCACCGCGTTCTCCTTCAGCCGTTTCCTGGTGCCCTGGCTGGCTGGCTACCGGGGCTGGGCCCTGTTCATCGATGCCGACATGCTCTGCCTGGGCGACATCGCCGAGCTCTGGGCCCTGCGCGACGAGCGCATGGCCGTGCAGGTGGTGAAGCACCAGCACGACTGCGAGCCGGGGCTGAAATTCCAGGGCATGCCCCAGACGCCCTACGGCCGCAAGAACTGGTCGTCGGTGATGCTGTTCAACTGCGGGCGCTGCCGGGCCCTCACCCCGGAGTTCGTGAACAGCGCCACGGGGCTGGAACTGCACCAGTTCCGCTGGCTGGCGGACGCGGAGATCGGCGAACTCCCCCCCGCATGGAACGTGCTGGTGGGGGTGCAGGAGCTGCCACCCGAGCCGAAGGTGCTGCATTACACCCTGGGCGGTCCCTGGTTCGACGACTGCCGCACCATGCCCGAATCCGAGCGTTGGCTGCAGGCCCGCGCGGCCATGAACCAGCCCCTGCCGGTGGAGAAGCCCCTCAGCCCAGCAGTCCTTTCACGTGGCTGATGATCCCGTCGGGATCGAGGCCCTGGTGGGGGAACTGCTCCCAGAGTCCTCCGCAGCCCTCCTTGTGGGTACCCAGGTGGCCGTAGCGGGGGGTGAGGCCACGCTCCAGCAACCAGGTGCCGTAGCGGCTGCCCAGACCGGTACGGCGGTTGAAGGATTCCACCACCAGCACGAAGGGTGAAGCGCCCGCCTTGGCGAGCATCGCTTCATCGACCACATTCAGGGTGGGTTTGTTGATCAGACCCACATCGTGGCCCTGGGCCCGCAACCGCTCCACGGCATCGAGGGCGCGGTAGAGGCACTCGCCGAAGCTCACCACATAGCCGGCACTGCCCTCCCGCACCAGCTCATCCTTGCCGCTCTCAAAGATGTAACCCTCACCGTGGAGATCGGCGCCTTCGGCATCGAGGAGATTGGGCACCTTCGAGCGCGTGGAGAAGATGAAACGCAGGCCCGGGTCGTTGAACACGGCCTTCACGCAGGCCTTCATCTGGGCCGCGTCGGCCGGGAAATAGAGGCGGGTTGTGTTGTCCTCCTCGAGGCCGTTGTCGGCGAAAACGTTGTTGAGACCGAAATGGCAGGTGTTGTCGGCCATGTCGTCGATGCCGGCATGGGAGAAGTGGCTCAGCACATTGGCGCCGTTCAGGCGCGCCATGGTGACCTCGGAGATGATCATCTCCAGGAAGGCGCTGAAGGTGGCGAAGATCCCCTGGCGGCCGGCCTCCATGCCAAAGCCCGCGGCCGCGGAGAAGTTGGCCCGCTCCATGATGCCGCCGCTCACGAAGATCTCCGGATGGGCCTTGCGGATCTGGGCCAGGCCGCAGGACCCCTCCAGGTCACTGTCCACCACCAGCACAGTGTCTTTGCGGATCTCGGGCGTCATCGCACCCAGGATCTCCACCACCGCATCACCGAACACGTTGCGGTTGGCCTCCAGGCGCTGGCCTGAGCCCAGGAAAGTGGCGGGGTTGGCTGGCTTGACGAGGCCCTTGAGGTAGCTGGCCGCCGCCTCCTGACCGCGCTTCTCCAGGTAGGCGATCGCCAGGTCCACCGGGATCACGTCGTGGCCGTGGGTGGAGCCCTCCAGCCCCTCGATCCCCACCGCCATCGGACGCTTGTTGATCACCGCCACCGGGCCATCGCTGGCCATGGCACGGCAGAGGCGACCATGCAGATCATCGAGGTCCTCACCGTCACCGCTGAGGGTGGTCAGGCCATGGCCGGCCAGGGTGCGCTCCAGGTCGTAGCCAGGCTGGTACTGCGACGGATGGCCGGCAATGGTCACGTCGTTGTCGTCGATCACCAGCTTCACATTCAGCCCATGGGCCACAGCGAAGCGGGCCGCCTCGGCGTCATCGCCCTCCTGCTGGGCGCCGTCGGAGCCGAGGCAGAACAGGGCTTTACCGGGATGGGCCAGGGCAACGCCGTTCACGAAGGGCCAGAGGTGCCCGAGGCGGCCGGAGCTGAACTGCACCCCGGGGGTGAGGCCCAGCTCCGGGTGGCCCGGCAGACGCGAATGGGCGGCTCTGTACTGCAGCAGCGCATCGGCCGGCAGCTGCCCACGCAGCACGCTGACGAGGTACTGCGTGGCCACCCGGTGCCCCGCCTCATCGAAGAACACCGGCAGAAACCGCTCGGGGGCCCCGCGGAAGAAGGCGTCGAGGATCATCACCTCGGGCACGGTGTCGTAGGGCCCGCCGCTGTGGCCGCCCACCCCTCGGGCCGCGCCGGTGGCCGTGAAGAAGATGATGGCGTCGCGGCAGAGCCGGATGTTGGCGCTCAGGGCCTCCCGCTCGCTGACGCTGAGGCCGGGCCGGGCCGGATCAAGACTGAGTTGCTGGTAGGCACTCAGATCGATCGGGAACGGAGTCGGGGTGGCGGTCATGGCAGCTCTCCTGGTGCTGCACCCAGGATGCCCCGGCTGAACCACAAGGGCATGCTGCTGGCGTGGAGTCCCGAGATCAGCTCGGGCTGGTTCACAAGCGCTCAGGCGAGCGCCACCCGCTGCTGCTGCCCTCCGGACAGTCGGGCGTCAGCGCCCCCTGAGGGCTTCAACGAGGTGCGCCCAGGGACGGCAGGGGAGCAGCCAGCCACCCGGGAGGGCTTGACGGATCTCGAGGTTGCAACGAAACCGTCACACGGAATCCGGGGGAATCGACGCAACCACAGTAGCGTTATACCGTGAGTCCAGCGAAGCCCGCTCCGTTCCCTGGGCCATCGCCGTCCCACCGGCACCGTTCGCCATGACCACCACCCTCCCCGTCGCCGTCTCAGGCCAGGGCATCTCCGACCACGCCAGTCCTGCTGATGCGGCGGCCCGCCGAGGCTTCGGCCCCAGGGTCCGGCGCCTGCATGGCCGCATCGGTGCCGCCCATCACCGGGCTGAGGGCATGACTTTCTCCAGGGCCCTGCTCGCGGGCCAGGCCAGCCCCCTGCAGCTGGCGGCCCTGATCCGCGCCCTCGGACCGGCCTACACGCTGATCGAGCGACGCGGTCCCGAACTGGCCGCCGCCCTCGGCGCGCCAAACCTCCCCTGGAGTGCCCTCAACCGCAGCGAAGCCCTGCGCCACGACGTCGCCATGCTGGCCGGCATCGAAGCCAGCGGGCCCTCGGCCGCAGCCGCGGCCTGGCTGGAGCACCTGCACACCCTCGCCCAGCAGGAGCCTCACCGCTTCCTGGCCCATGTGTACGTGCGCTACGGCGGCGATCTCTCCGGCGGGCAGCAGCTCGCCCAGCAGGCCAACACGATCCTGGCCGCCCATGGTCTGCCCTGCCTGCGCTTCTGGCGGTTCGAGCGCCCGATCGAGGAACTCAAGCAGGCCCTCCACGACGCCATGGAGCAGCTCGAGCTCAGCGAGGCCGAGGAGGCGGAGCTGCTGGATGAAGCGGTGGTCGCCTTCCACAACACCCAGCGCCTGCTGGCCGAGCTGGGATAACCCGCCAAACCCGAAAGAACCACCCCCCGAACTCCCGGTCCCCAAGATGACGTTCACGGCCCCCACCAGATCCCAGCCCGAACTGCTCCCCCTGCTGGTCAAGTACGACAGGCCCGTTCCCCGCTACACCAGCTATCCCACTGCCGCCGCCTTTCACAGCGGCGTCGGTCCGGCCGATCTGGTGAGCCAGCTGCGGCAACCGACCACCGCGGATCTGTCGCTTTACGTGCATGTTCCCTTCTGCCGCCATGCCTGCTGGTATTGCGGCTGCAACCGGATCACCACCCAGGCCGGCTCGAAAGTGGTGGGGCCGTACCTGCAGGCCCTGGCCAGGGAGCTGGCCCTGGTGACCCAGGCCTCAAGCCAGCGGCGGCGGCTGGGACAGCTGCACTGGGGCGGCGGCACTCCGAACTACCTCAACCCCCAGGAGCAGGGCCAGCTCTGGGAGCTGATCGGGGAGCATTTCGATCTCGCTCCGGATCTGGAAGCCTCGATCGAGGTGAATCCGGAGTTCCTCAGCCGCGATCAGGTGCTGAACCTGCGCCGGCTGGGCTTCAACCGGATCAGTTTCGGTATCCAGGATGCCGACCCGCACGTGCAGGAGGCCGTGAACCGGATCGTGCCGGTGGAGCAACTCCGCCAGGCGATGGAGTGGATGCGGGAGGCGGCCTTCGAGAGCGTCAACGTCGATCTGATCTGCGGGCTGCCGCTGCAGACCCCCGAGCGGTTCGCCAGCACGATCGCCCTGGTGCAGGAGCTGCGGCCGGAGCGGGTGTCGCTGTTCAGCTTCGCCTACCTGCCCGAGCAGCTGCCGCTCCAGCGCAGGATCGCCGCCGACGACCTGCCCAGCCAGCGGGAGCGGATCCGGATGCTGCAGCACGCCTACGGGGCCTTCACAGGCGACGGCTACGACGCCATCGGCATGGACCATTTCGCCCTTTCAAGCGACAGCCTGGCGCTGGCGGCGCGGCAGAGGCGGCTGCACCGCAATTTCCAGGGCTACACCACCGGCGGCGAGCGCGACCTGCTCGGCATCGGCGTCACGGCGATCAGTCAGTTCCAGAACCTGTTCAGCCAGAACCAGCGCACGATGAAGGGCTATGTCGAGGCGCTTGAAGACAACCGCCTGCCGGTGGAGCGGGGCCTGGTGGTGCGGGATCCCGCGGTGCTGCTGCGGCGCACGATCATCCAGAGCCTGATGTGCCGCTTCGCGGTCGATTTCGACACCATCGCCCTGGGGCAGCCCCTCGAGGCCCAGCGCCTGTTCCCCAGCGAATGGGCCGACCTGCAGACCCTCGAAGCCGACGGACTGGTGCGCCTCGGTGCCAACAGCCTCGAGGTGACGGAGGTGGGCCGCTGGCTGATCCGCACGATCGCGGCGGTGTTCGATCCCAGCCAGCGCCGACAGGCCAGTGGGTCCAGGCTGATCTGAGCTCAGATCAGCACCTGCAGCCGCGCCCGGTTGTTCTCCTGCTGGGTCTGGGGTTCGAGCACCTGCCGCTCGGGATCCGCCAGCACCAGCAGTTCATGGGTTCCGGGCGCGAGCTCGAGCTTCAGGGCGAAGGCTTCCTCCGCGCCGGCGGCCAGCCAGGGCAGGCGCAGGTAGTGGTGACCGCTGTAGCGATCGTCGATCACCACGGCCACCCCCACATCGCTCACATCGAGGCTGCCCCGGTTGGTGATGGCGAACCGCAGCACACCAGCGGAGTAGCTCGCACGCTCCACCGCCAGATCGGAGCCGAGGCTGCGCAGCTCCTGCAGGGGATAGAGGGCCAGGGAGTCGAGCCTCAAGAGCCGGGTGCCCGCATGCTCATGGTGCAGATGGCCGCCGTGGCGCAGGTCGCTGCTGCAGCCATGCAGGTGAAGATGGGCGCCCGCCGCCGGCACGGTCACGCGTCCGCTCTCGGGCCGGGTGTCCCAGAAGCCGCAGCAATCCCACTCCAGGCTCCGGCCGAGGTAGTGGATCGGATCGGCCGGATCGCCGGGATCCTGCGGCGCCAGGCGGTAGTGCTGAAGGCTGGAGTAAAGGCTCGCCGCCGCATCCGGATCCAGGGCATCGGCGTTGCGGCGTCGCTGGCCCATGCAGAGCTTGGAGGCCACCGTGATCACCAGGCTGCTCCAGGTGGCCCGCAATCGCACCCCCACGATCGGCGCCGGCTCCATCCGGCCCGCCGCGATCGCGCCGGCGATCGCCTGCCTCACCAGCTCCTGCAGCGGCACCCCGGCACTGGGCCCCAGCCCGGAGAGATCCACCGGCTGGCGCAGGGCACTGGCATCGCCGCTGAAGCACACATAAGGGAAGTGGGAGGCCCCATCGGCGGGGCGCAGCCGCCTGATGCCGCCATCGAGGGCCTGACATTTGTAGAGATGGGTGCGGGGAGCCCCCGGCTGGTGCAGAAAGGTGAGCTCACCGTTGTCGAGGCTGGTGGTGGTGCCCAGTCCGAGCACATCGCCCTCGAGAGGAATGCGCTCCAGGGGCATGTGCTCGTTCACATCCCCCTGGATCAGGTCGCTGATCGTGTTGGCAATCGAGAGGATCACCATGGGGAGGGAGCCTGAGCGTCCTCCGGGATCGCACCTGCCACCACTCGCCACTCGTGCAGCACCCAGCTGACGCAACCGGAGCGGATCAGAGGATCGCTCTGCACGATCGACTCGGCTTCCTGCCAGTCACGGGCCTGAAAGAGCAACATGCCGCCGGCTCCATCACCATTCATGCCCTTGCACTCGCGCCAGTAGCCGCTGCTGGGCTGGTGACCACGCCGCTGCAGGTCGGCCACCCAGTCGAGGTGGGCACGCAGGTGGGCGTCGAAATGGGCACGATCGACCAGTCCCTGCTCCAGCTTCACGAACCAGGGCAAGGCGAGCCCCCGAAGCAACCGCACCAACCTAGGCCTGCCATCCATGGCGGAGCTTCGAGCAGGGCCCGGAGCTGGAGCGCGTCTGGAGAAGGGAAGAGGGTCTCAGAAGGCTGAGCAGAAATCCCCATTAGGGAAATCCACGCCCATCCCGCCGAAGGCGTTACATTTTGCAAGACGTTCCGAGGGGCGGGCTGTGGTAGGCCCACCTCTTTTTTTTGGTTACGGCAGACCCCTCAGGGCCAGAACCACTGTGTTCCCCAGGGTCAGCCCAGTGGTGTCGCCATCGCCGAGCGGCAGCTCCAGACGCAGGGGCGCCAGAGCGCTGGGCCTGGGATCAAGGCCGGCGGCATCGAACTGGGCTGAGCCGGCGGGGATCGCCGCCGCACCAGGCGGCACCATCTCTTCGCTGCGGTTCTCCAGCATCCAGACACCGCCCAGACCATCGAGGAGGCGCAGGGGCCGGCCATGATCGGCGGCCACACCGGGGGCATGGGCACTGAGGCGGAGGCGCCAGCCTGCTGGAAAGGCAGGATCCGGCTGCTCGAACAGGCTCAGGCCCCAGCCTCGGCCGGCGTCATCCACGACCCGCCAGCTGCCCATCACCTCGGTGGCTGCCGCCGGAGCTGACCAGCCCAGAGCCAGCAGCAGGGCCAGACAGACCCCGAACAGGGCCCGCGAACAATGAGCAGAGATACGCATGGCCCATCCAAGCACTAAGACTGCTTCAACGGTAGCGTTGTAGAAGGATGCAGGCATGAAGCTCGGCTCCAGACCGATGCCGTCACCGCCCCATCCCTGTCCAGTCGTTGTCATCCCATGACCACCACCTCCCTCAGCCGCAGGCGCGGCCATCCCTGGGACTCCTTCAAGGACTGGGTCACGAGCACCGAGAACCGCCTCTACGTGGGCTGGTTCGGTGTGCTGATGATCCCCACCCTGCTTGCCGCCACCTGCTGCTTCCTAATCGCCTTCATCGGCGCTCCACCCGTCGACATCGACGGCATCCGCGAGCCGGTCTCCGGTGGACTCCTCTACGGCAACAACATCATCACCGCCGCGGTGGTTCCCTCCAGCAACGCCATCGGCCTGCACTTCTACCCCATCTGGGAAGCCGCCAGCCTCGACGAATGGCTCTACAACGGCGGCCCCTACCAGCTGATCATCTTCCACGTCCTGATCGGCATCTTCTGCTGGATGGGCCGCGAGTGGGAACTCAGCTACCGCCTCGGCATGCGCCCCTGGATCGCCGTGGCCTATTCCGCACCAGTGGCCGCCGCCACCGCCGTGCTGCTGATTTACTCGATCGGCCAGGGCTCCTTCTCCGACGGCATGCCGCTGGGCATCTCCGGCACCTTCAATTTCATGCTGGTGCTCCAGGCCGAGCACAACGTGCTGATGCACCCCTTTCACATGCTCGGCGTGGCCGGCGTCTTCGGTGGCAGCCTGTTCTCGGCCATGCACGGCTCGCTCGTGACCAGCTCACTGGTGCGGGAGACCACCGAGACGGAATCCCAGAACCGGGGCTACAAGTTCGGCCAGGAGGAGGAGACCTACAACATCGTGGCTGCCCACGGTTACTTCGGTCGCCTGATCTTCCAGTACGCCTCCTTCAACAACAGCCGCAGCCTCCACTTCTTCCTGGCCGCCTGGCCCGTGGTGGGGATCTGGTTCGCGGCCCTGGCGGTGGCCAGCTTCTCGTTCAACCTCAACGGCCTCAACTTCAACCACTCGGTGGTCGACCACCAGGGCCGGGTGATCAACACCTGGGCCGATGTGCTCAACCGAGGTGGCCTGGGCATCGAGGCGATGCACGAGCGCAACGTGCACAACTTCCCCCTCGATCTGGCCACCACCGCCAGCACCCCCGTGGCGCTCAGCGCTCCGGCGATCGGTTAGTGGGACTTTGACCCCCACCCAGCCGCTTCGCTGAAGGCCGAGGGCCTGGACCTGCTCCAGGCCCTTTCTCGGTTGAACCTTGCCCCAGTCCATCGCTTTCGCGTCACGGAACTCGCCATGACTCTCCTTTCCCCTCCCCTTGCATGTGCTGCGGCCCCGCGCCGTGCCCTGACCCATTGCTTGCGGGAGCTGATCGGGCTGGCCGCCGCCAGCACGCTGATGGTGGTGATCGGCGCCCTGCTGATCACCGCTGCTCCCCCCACTGCCCTGGCCGCCCAGAGTGAGCAGGCCGGCCTCCCGAAAGCAGTGGCCGAGATGGAGCAACTCAACCGGATGCGGGTCTCGCTGGCCTCCACGCTCGAGGGCCGCAGCGAGGAACCCACCATGCAAACGATGCAGGAGGTCTGCAAGCCGGTGGGGATGCGGGCGAAGGCCATCGGCAGGGAGAACGGCTGGCAGGTGCGCCAGGTGGCCAGCAAGTCCCGCAACCCCGATCACGCTCCCGCCGGACCTCAGGAGAAGCAGGTGATCGATCTGCTGGAACGCCATCCCGAGATCACCGGCCTGTGGGAGCCGGCCGGCGCCGGACAGAGTGCCGGGGTGACCTACTACCGCCGCATCAACGTGGAGCCCAGTTGTCTGGCCTGCCACGGCACGAAGGCTGACCGTCCGGCCTTCGTGAAAGACAACTACCCCGACGACAAGGCCTTTGATTTCAAGGTGGGCGATCTACGCGGCATGTATGCCGTGTTCATCCCCGAGTTGCAGCAGGCGCTGGCGGAGTCTGGGTGAGGCTAGAGAGATGCCCGCACACTTACACTTCCTGACTCAAACACGTACGCAAAAATCGAGCTATCAAATAGCTCGTTTCCGAGGCGGGCAAGATTGTGCTTTGACCTCCGGCCCTGCTGAAGCGCACCGATTCCTGACTTTGCATGAGCGACCACAGGGCATGGCGATGGTCCACAGTCGCGAGAATTCCGGGGTAAGTGCTATGACCTGTTGAGATCTTCCCCGGTAGACGCAGCTCAGAATCATTTTGAACGACCACGAGCTCAGTTATTTCTCCCTCTGGAGCTTCATCGATACCTACAAGAGCAATAATTTTGATCAATGAGTTGGGTTCGCCACCTGAGCATGTGGCCTGAAAAGCGATGGCGTCAGTCTGGGCTATACCGAAGCTCAGAGTCGAAATGTTGTCGCCTGTGTCCGGGTCGTTAGCCTCAGAGAGCATCCAGCCTTCCTGAATGGAAATCAGATCGCTCATTTTATCGGTCTGAGGAAGATTAGAGTGTCCGTCATTGTCCATAGGAGCCAGGCCAGGCCTCCAGGGGCAGGCAAGGGCAAACTGCTTCAATGCGGTGGAGAATCCTTCCAGGCTAATTGTTGTCTCTACACCGGAAAATCGGACCTCCATTTGGCTGCCATGACTCAGCGCTTCGAATAAGGGGTCATCTGCATACACCTCGACCTTAGGAACATGACCAAGCATGCCAAAAAATATAGTTTCGGCTTTGCGCTCAAAGCTCTGATCTGCAACACTGATCACCAAGGAGCTTCGCATTGGATCATCACGGATTACCGCAGCCCAGAACAGGCTCAGAAGAGCAGGCTGCCCGCTCCCTTGGCACGCAAGCTCTGCACCAACGTCGTCGCCACAATCATCACAGTTGAGCATGCGAACTGCATCGCCTTGCCCACTCAATGTCCAGCGTTCTTGCTTTTCGGACTTGGCCAGATTAATCGCATCGGTGCTATGGAAAACAGTTGCATCCCCAGACTGGATGTCAAGACTGTATGCTGCATGTTGCAAGCGTTCACCCATGCGAGGGAGTGACGCTACAGCAACCGTAGATGGTGTGACCGCAAACGACTCCCAGGCTACGCTGAGGTCTAAAATAACGCTCGTGACTACGAGGCCAAGCAGTCTAGAGAGGTTGCTAATGGAGCGACTGCTGAACTTGGATCTCAGAATATAGGACATGTCAAATTATCTTATTGGTAATTGTTGCACTGCCATACCTGCATCTAGGGTGAACACAATTAACGAGAGGCCTGGTGGAGCTACCGCGAAAAGCCCATGCATGAGATTGATGCATTTTACTGGACAGCTTGGACCTTGTCATCGACTACACTAAGCAAGAGTAAAAGGGCTTGGTCTCAATGTTCACCATATTGAGAGCCCTTCCTCCCAGAACGCTGTGGGGCCATATATGACAATACCTCCACCGTAAGCAGGCCAGGATGACTTCAGCGTCCCAGCAGGTGCTGAAGGAACACAGATACCGCTCACCGCAAAGGCTTCCCGCACGGACGTCGCCCGATGCGCCAAACTGTAGCAACTTATACCGACACAGCAACCGCCACGAAGTCTAATGGATTGGGTTTTATTAATTGAAAATCCAAATCTTTTTGACCACTTGTACCTAAATGGCATGAAAAAAAATTCTCAATTCATACTTCTTAGCATCCTTTCTTTGGCTTCAGTCTTAACCTTAATCAGAGGTCAGCGAGCTCAAGCCTATGACCCCAGCCACCTGCAGCGCCTTAAAAGTACAGGTAATTGCGAAAAGTGTGACTTAAGCGGCGCGAATCTTTCTAACATAAAGCTAACAAATGCAAATCTGAGAAGTTCCAATCTTGCCAATGCAAATCTAACGAATGCTCTAATTATAGATTCAGACCTTCGTAGTGTTGATTTTAGCGATGCTATTATCAAAAATACTAACGTGTATGGCACTCAAATTGCCATCTCGAGCTTGTCTAAATCGCAGAATAATGGGCTTATATTTAAAAAGCCAGAACCTGCTATTGTTGAAAAGGATGCCGCGCGTTCCCAAAAATCTTCACAGCCCAAAAAGCAAGAGACTGTTATTTCAATTAAAAACAGTAGTGGATATCGCGCTAAATATACAATTATGTACATGGTAGACCAAACATTCACTGGAGGCGTGAAGGCTCCTGTTCCCAAAATTTTAAATGGTGATGTTGTTGCGATCACAAACCAGCGGAGAGCCATAAAACTTCCTAAGGGCGCAAAAGATATTCGCCTGATGGTAAAGACGCGTGCTGGTAAGTCATTCTTTATCAATACACCGATAGCCGCCAACGAGAAAACGTGCTTTAAACTTAAGGGCACTGTATTTACTCCAAAATACGAAAAGAATAGTTGCCTTGGCTTTTGATATGCCTTAAATACGCTCCATAACCAACAAGCAATGCATTAAGGCATGCATCAGACATAATGTCTTGGCAAAATTAATTTCTTTTCGACTAATGCACCGCCCCTGACAACATCTAGAATAGCGATGTGAATCGAAGTACTCTGTAGCGCTTCTCTTCCGATGCCACCGCCGGTACTCGGCGATGATGAGTTTCAACAACTGCAGAGCATCGTTAACTCTTGCTCACTGCCACATTCGATCGTGCAGCTCGCTCAGATCGTTCTGGACAATGGTGCTGGCGAAACCAACACGGCCATCGCCGCGCGGATGGGCCTGACCTGCATGAGCTACTGCACCAATAAGTACGCCAAGGTCCGCTCCTGGCAGAGGGGGCCTACGCCTATTGACTCAACCAGGTGGGGCGCTGGTTTGGGATCATCAAGCAATGGGCAATCCGTCGCGGCTGCTTCTCCAGCGTCAAAGAGCTGATTACCAAGATCGTACAGTTCCTAGGCGCCTACAATATAAGACTAATGCCCCGTTCAACTGGACCGTGAGGGCGGATTCGATCCTGGAGAAACTCCAGCGGCTTTGTTCTCAAATCTCCAGGACGGGACATTAGGGTTTTTCGCATTTGTAGCGGGTTGTAGACCTTCCTGAATTTGATACCAACGTAACTAGATCTCCTGGGAGTATTGCAATACTCGTCACAGCCTCTTCGTCCTTCTTTCTGAGCATATGCTTCTTGAAACCAGCTGTACTTTCTTCATTAAAAAGAGCTTGAGCCAAGACTTCGGCGTTGTTACCGGCCACTTTTCCTGCTGCGGAGCCAGCCACCGCTTGCCCGAGTGGCCCTAAGGGTGCCGAAGCGGCTCCTGCAATCTGCCCTGCAAGAACATCAAAGTACTTGGCGGCATTTTTAAGAGCAAACTTTTCAACTTTGTTAAGTGGCCCCTGTAAGTTTTTAGGGTTTGTCATGCATACAGTTCCATCACTATATTCCCAAAACAAGCGCCACCAGTCCACCCCGGTTGTGCCAAATCCAGTATTGTAAGAGACTGGCATCTTGGATGTGGTGCTTGGAATAGGGAGGTTTGCCCAAGACTGATACTCTTTATAGACATCACTATATTTGTGCACAAGTGTGATAACCTTAATGGTTTTTGGGCTTAAATTGCTAACAGTAGCATATGCGGTGCGGCGGGTTTTCGATTGCGCAGGTGCAGCGAAATCGCCAACCAAGGCTGACGCGGCAATCAACCAAGTCACCGCGCCAAGGAAACGGTACCGCATTGATTTGGAGTAGGCAATCAAAGTCATGATAGGTTCATTTGGGTGATCAGTTGAGCTTTTGCCTTAGGAAAGCAGGATAGAATATGCAGGCAATACTACTTTTTGTCAGTGACATCATAAGTTGTCAACACTTTTCCTTTCATGTCCTGCACAGAGGCTTCGTTTTTGTTGAGATCGATCTTGATTCGATATCCTCTGCTCTTGTCTACTAATACAATAAATGTTGAGTTGCGAGTCTCTTCCGTAAACCTAAAACGTGTTGATCCATCGGCTCCCAGTTCGGCCCATCTGCCTTGTCCTAGATCAACAAAAGAGCCACCTTTGAATATGACTTGGCGGATATTCTGGCCTACGGATACTAGAGGCTTTGCAAAGCAACTATAGCGAGTTGTCGCTCCGCCCGACCGAGGAGCTCGAAGGATAATGCGTTCTCCATCTTGAATAATGATCCTTACAGTCCCATTTTCGTCACTGGCTCTGAGAATCATTTGCTTAAAACCCGTTGTTGACCCTTTTGAGAACAGAAGCTTTGCAAGGCCATCTGCTGCTTTTCTACCACCTACGCCACCATAGTATCCACCTGCTGCAATTCCTGGTGGTCCAGCTATTACACCTGTACCAGAACCAATTGAAATTCCGAGTGCGTTCCCAAGCTCACCTGCATTATTAAGGATTAATCTTTCCGAAGCGTCGAATGCTCCCCTAAAGTTCTTGGGGTCACTATAGCAAGTTTTGCCATCCTTAAATTGAAAAAAGACTCGCCACCAGTCTTTCCCAGTTGTCCCAAAGCCTGTGCGATACTTGACAGTTAAAGGCCCTTTGGTAGTCTTTCCTTTCTTAAGATTTACCCAAGTTTCATCGTTAAAAAAGTCGTCGCTATATTTATGGACCAAGACAACATACGCTATGTCACTCTTTGTCTTGTTTTCTACGACAGCCTTGGCGGTGCGTGTAGTGGCCGCCGAAGCGGGAAATGAGACTGATGTTAGGGCTAGAGCGGCTAAACCACCTGTGAACATCTCTAAAAGATGCAAGTGCGGCGTCTTGAGGCGATTGCTTTGTAAATTCATCAATTGTCAAAAGTTGCAATTAGTTCGCGAGCATGATGCTTGATTAATCACTCTTTACTGGATGATCGATAAACTTCCCGAACCCTTCTACTATCGCAAGCGCAAGCTTGCCTCAAACGAATCTTAATAAGCAGCAACCCAAGGCAGCAATGCCTGCCTTGGGTTGCTAATCTCAGAGTCGACGCCTAACGTCCGTTCATGATGGACAGTTTCCTTTAGACCTAGGGATTTGTATACAACACTTTTCGATAGGTCATACATCAATCAGCAGCTGCTGGAGGCGCTCCCGACGGTGATGCCACCGATTTGAGGTGGTTGCCTCATCTTGGAGAACCTGGTGGGACTACACAGCTAGCCGCAGACTGCCCTCATGAACAGGTTACTGCTTGATATCCCCTGCCTGCTCTGGCGTTTTCTGCTGAATACCAGTTCCAGCTACTGCCAGCGGCATCGGGCTGGATGCTGCGGACGTTGACCGGAAAGGCGGTGAAGGAGTCGAAGGCACGGGTGGGCAATGGGAGCGAACGGCTGCAGTTGTGAGTGCCACCGTTGTCTCACGCCCTGGCCGCCCACAGCAAGCTCACCTGGGCGATCAGCTCGGCGGTGTTCAGCTCCCGGCATGCTGATGGCCTTTGTGCGCAAAAGCCTCCCGGTGGTATTACTAGGTAATACTTAGCCTCCACCTGGGGAATTGCGATGGAATCCGAGGAAGTTGCCACCAGCTCGATCACCAGCAAGGGGCAGGTCACCATCCCCAAGGCGTTGCGGCAGCAGTTCGGGCTGGCCAGGGGCAGCCGCGTGAGCTTTGCGCTGGTGGGGGATCACATCGAGCTGCGCCCCTGGAAGCCGGAGCAGCCAGTGCCGGAGAGCGGTTTCGGGCTGCTCAGGACCAGCCGGCCAGCCGTGCCAGCGGACTTCGATCCCGCCCGCCTGCTGCGCCCGTGATCGGTCTCGACACCAACGTGCTGGCCCGCTACTTCGTGGCGGAGGACGCAGCCGATGCCGCCACGGAACGCCAGCGCAGGGCCGCCCGCGATCTGATCGAATCCGGCCAGCCCCTTTTCCTGGCCAAGACGGTGGCCCTGGAGCTGGAGTGGGTGCTGCGGGGGTACTACGGCTTCCCGGTGGACCAGGTGCTGCAGGTGTTCGACCACCTGTTGGCCCATCCTGGGCTGTCGGCGGAAGACCGGCCAGCCCTGGAGCAGGCCATGGCCGGCGTGCGCAGCGGGCTCGATTTCGCCGATGCCCTGCACCATGCCAGCTGCCGCAGTTGCGCGTCGATGGCGTCGTTTGATGATCGCGGCTTCGGGCGACGGATCCGCCAGCTGAATCTCTCTCCTCGACTGTTTGTTCCCGCAGCTTCCTGAGCGGGCCGGGGCGGGACGGTATGGGCTCACGGCCTGGCATGCCGCTTCAACTGCTCCTCCGACTGTTCCCAATCACCAACTCTTGGGGGAGCCTGCCTGGGGTGGGGCCAGGTTTGGGGGGTCACGTCAGCCAGGTGACAGCACCCACGGCGAGCCGCTCAGTTGTCGATGAACACCGAATGGGCCGTACGCACGACCCGTGGATCGGGCGCACAGGCGACGTCGTGGTCCTTGTGCTCGTAGTCCAGGGCGTGGAGGACGCTGCGGATGGCGCCAAGACGGGCCCGCCGCTTCTCGTTGGAGTTGACGATCGTCCATGGCGCCACGAGGGTATCGGTGGCGAGCAGCATCTCGTTGCGAGCTTCGGTGTACTCGCTGTACTTCTCCACGCTCACCTCGTCGATGGGCGAAAGCTTCCAATGCTTGAGCGGATCCTTGCGCCGGTCGTCGAAACGCAGCTTCTGCCTGGCCTGCGACACGGTGAACCACATCTTGAAGAGCAGGATCCCACTGCCGACGAGTGACTGCTCGAAGCCGGGAACCTGGCGGAGAAACAGCGCGTGCTCCTGAGGTGTGCAGAAGCCCATCACCTTCTCGACGCCGGCCCGGTTGTACCACGACCTGTCGAACATCGTGACTTCGCCGGCTGATGGCAGGTGCGGGACGTAGCGCTGGAAGTACCACTGGGTCACCTCGGCATCGTTGGGCTTCGGCAGCGCCACATGGTCACTGCCGCGAGGGTTCAGGTGTTCGCGGAAGCGCTTGATCGATCCACCCTTGCCCGCCGCATCGCGACCTTCGAAGAGGATCACCACGCGCTGTCCGACAGCCTTGATGTGACGCTGTGCCTTGAGCAGTTCGATCTGGAGCGTTTTGAGGTCTCGTTTGTAGTCCTTCTTGTCGATCGGTTCGTCGTAGGGAAGATCGTTCTGCATCTCCTCGATCAACTCGACGGGCGATGGGCGTTGCTTCTTGCTCATCAGAGTTGCGATCGTCCGGCTGCCCCCACCCTGGCAAGATCGTTCGCCAACCGCTTCACCTGTCCATCAAGGCCTCATCCCAGCGGAGCGCCTCCTGCAACGTCGGCGTCTTGGCGGGGCGTCCGAGCTCTTCCAGGCCTTGACTTTCATCACCCATCTCCCCCCGCCGCGCCAGGCTGGGGGAGACGCTTGCTGCCGGAGACGGCTCACGCCGATGTGCTTCTCCAGCAGCGCCAGCTTCGTGGTGGCGGCCGTTCTGTTGCCTCTGGGGGTGGCCTCCGTTCGCTACTGCCTGGCGCAACGGCGCAGCGAGCTGCTGCCCCTGGCCTTCTCCCCGTTGTTCTTCTCGGCGCAACAGGCCCTGGAGGGTGTGGTCTGGCTTGGCCTGGCGCCCGGGGGGCCTGGCTGGCTCGTGCACCCCGCTGCGCTCGGTTATCTGTTCTTCGCCTATGCCTTCTGGCTGGCCTGGTTCCCCTGGTGTGTGCTGCATCTGAACCGGCAGGCGCCCCCTGCCCTGCGCCGCCGCCTGCTGCAGATCGATCTGGTGCTGGGCCTGCTGGTGGGGGCAGGACTCTGGCTCCCACTGCTGCTGGATGGCTCTCGGCTCGAGCCGGTGGTGGTGAACGGATCCCTGAACTACACCACCACCCTTCTGGCGGACCGCTGGATCAGCCTCGGCCTCGGCAGCACGGTCTATGGGCTGCTCATCTCCGCGCCTTTGCTGCTCAGCACCTCGGGGCGGCTGCGCTGGTTCGGTGGCTGCATTCTGGGCGCCTTCCTGATCACGCACCTCGCCTACGGCTACGCCTTCACCTCGGTGTGGTGCTTCTTCAGCGCGCTGCTGTCGGGATCGCTGTACTGGATCCTCAGGGATCCGGACCCACACGCTGTCCTGGTTGCCTGATGGCGCCCCATTGCCTCACAAAGTCGTGAACACTCTCTGCGAGCAGCTGCCATGAGTGACCGTCCCGCCCCCACCGATCCCGCCCAGCTGCGCCGCGACTACCGCCGCGCAGCCCTGCGGCGGGCCGATCTGGCGGCTGATCCAGTGGCGCAGTTCCGCCTTTGGTTCGATCAGGCCGTGGCGGCGGAGCTGAGCGAGCCCAATGCCATGGTGCTGGGTACCAGCGACGGCACGCGCCCCAGCGCCCGCACCGTTCTGCTCAAGGCGTTCGACGGGCGTGGGTTCGTGTTTTTCACCCACTATGAGAGCCGTAAGGCCACCGAGATCGCCGCCCACCCGGAGGTGAGCCTGCTGTTTCCCTGGTACGGGCTGGAGCGACAGGTGGCGATCCTGGGCCGGGCCGAGCGGATCAGCGCTGGCGAATCGCTCGCCTACTTCCTCTCGCGCCCGCTCGGCAGCCGGATGGGAGCCTGGGTGTCGCAGCAGAGCGCCGTGATCCGCTCTCGCTCGATCCTCGAAGCGCAGTGGCAGGCGATGCAACACCGCTTCGCCAGCGGAGAGGTGCCGCTGCCGCCGGCCTGGGGCGGCCTGCGGGTGGTGCCCTTTGAGTTCGAGTTCTGGCAGGGGCGCGAGAACCGTCTGCACGATCGCTTCCGCTACCGGCCCAACGGCGATGGCGCGGGCGGACTCTGGAGCATCGAGCGGCTGGCGCCCTGATCCCCGGCGGCCCCCTCCTGGTCAGGCTGGAGGCGCTGCCGGCGTGGCGGATCCCATGGCGTGGAGCTCCATCACCTGTTCAGGGCTGAGGTTGAAGCTCAGGACCCCCCTGGTGCTGGGGACCTCCAGGCGGAGGGGAAGCGCTTCACTGGGCCGTGGGATCAGGGCATCGAGATCGAACTGGGCGGATCCGCTCGGAACCGATGACCCATCCCTGGGAACCATCTCTTCGCTGCGATTGGGCAGGCTCCATTCCTGACCCGTCGAATCACTCAACACAAGATCGGCGCTGTGATCCAGGGTCGTTCTGGCATCCAGGACATTGAGGCGGATGCGCTGGCCGGAGGGGTACTCCGGGAACGGCTGCTCGAAGACCTGGGCGCTGAGGCGATGGCCCGCCCGATCGTCGAGCGACCAGCTGTCCGCGGCCAGAACCGGGGCAGCTCCGAGAAGGAACGCCAGCAGCAACGGCAGAACAGCGAACAACCATCGCCTCAGACGGGACTGAACGCAGACACCGAAAGTCATGACTGTAACGGCATAATGGCTTATCTACTCTAGTGCGAGCATCGCGATCCGTCCGCCGCTCAGGGCCAGGGCCCCAGCTCTTGACGTGGGCCAATCCAGGCTCGGCAGCCACCCTGATCAAGGTGTGCGCCGAGGAGCAGGTGGCTGAGTTCGACAACCACCTCCAGCCGTTCGCACCCCTGGTGCGCTGGCTGGGACTGGCCCTCAGGACATCGTGATCAGGCGGTCTGCAACTGCTGGAGCTGTTCCTCGAGCCGCTTTCTGAGACGACGCTGAACCAGGCCGCACAGTTCGGCGACCAGGGGATCGGCCACCTCATAGATCAGCCGGGTGCCCTCCCGCTCGCAACGCACCAGGCCGGCCCGCTGCAACTGCCCCAGCTGGCGGCTGATGTGCGACTGACTGAAGCCCGTGGCCTCGATCAGGGAGGCCACGTCCCTGGCTCCGTCGTGCTCAAGCTGGCAGAGCAGCTGCAGCCGGGCCGGCTCACTCAGCAGGCGGAAGAAGGCGCTCAGTTCCTCAAGGAGCTGGGGGCTGGGCCGAGACCCGCCAGCGGAAGCAGCCATGGTCACAGTTATGTCGATGGACACATTATGCACCGATCACCAGCCCCCTGACGAATGACCATTATGCGGCTATGCTCATACAAGTTGCTGATCGAGCCCCCATGGCCGTCGCTCCCGCTCGCGGCTTCTCCCTCTCGGCCGCTGCCGGTGGTGCCCCGTTGCTGTTCCGCCAGCTGTTCGATGCCGACACCGGCACCTTCACCTACCTGATCGCCGAGGTGGCCAGTGCCGAGGGCCTGATGATTGATCCGGTGTTCGAGCAACACGACCGCGATCTCTCCCTGATCCAGGAGCTGGGGATCCAGCTGGTGGCCTGTCTCGACACCCACGCCCACGCTGATCACGTCACCGGCAGCTGGCTGATGCACGACGCCACCGGCAGCGCCATCGGCCTGGCTGCCGTCGCGGGCGCCGAGAACGTGACCCTGCCCCTGCGGCACGGCGATCAGGTGGCCTTCGGCAGTCGTGCTCTGGAGGTGCGCGCCACCCCCGGCCACACCGACGGCTGCCTCACCTTCGTGCTCGACGATCACAGCCTGGCCTTCACCGGTGATGCCCTGCTGGTGCGCGGCTGCGGCCGCTGTGATTTCCAGCAGGGCAACGCCCACACCCTCTACCGCTCGATCACCGAGCAGATCCTCTCCCTCCCCGACTCGTGCCTGCTCTACCCCAGCCACGACTACAGCGGCCGCACGCTCAGCTCGGTGTCAGAAGAGCGGGCCTTCAACGCCCGCCTGGGCGGTGAAGCCGATGAGCGCGACTTCGTGGGCTATATGGAGAATCTGGAACTGCCCCACCCGCGGCGGCTGGCCGTGGCCCTGCCCGCCAATCTGCGCAGCGGCAGACCGCGGGGGCACACGCCCCCGGATCCCGACGGCTGGGCACCGATCCGCCGCAGCTATGCCGGCCTGCCCCAGCTCGAATCCCAGTGGGTCAGCGAGCACCGCGACTCGCTCACGCTGCTGGATGTGCGCTCAGCTGATGAATTCAACGGCCCCGACGGCCACATCCCGGGCAGCCTGCTGATCCCCCTGCAGGACCTGGAGCAGCGGCTCGGCGAGATCCCCACGGGGCAGCCCCTGGTGGTGCTCTGCCATTCCGGCAGCCGCTCGGCCCTGGCCACCCAGGAGCTGCTCAAGGCCGGACGGTCTCAGGTGGCCAACCTGCGCGGCGGTCTGCGCGCCTGGCAGCGGGAAGGCCTGCCCCTGGAACACCCCATGCCCACCCCTGCTCAGCCAACACCATGACCACCCAGACCAGCTCCACACACTCCAGCCCCATTCGCCTGAGCGCCCGGGACCTCAGCCACCAGCACCGTGACAACAGGATCACGGTGATCGATGTGCGCGAGCCGATGGAATACGTGGCTGGCCACATCCCCGGCAGCCACAACATCCCCCTCTCCCGCCTCGGCAGCGCCAGCCTCCCCGAGGGGCCGTTGGTGCTGGTCTGTCAGAGCGGCAAGCGCAGCGAGAAGGGGCTGGCCGAGCTGCTGCGCCGGGGCCATCCCCATCGCCTCGCCGACCTGGAGGGCGGCATGGGCGCCTGGCAGCAGGCGGGCCTGCCCATCAACCGCCGCAAGGGCGCTCCCCTGCCGCTGATGCGTCAGGTGCAGATCGCCGCCGGCAGCCTGGTGCTGCTCGGGGTGATCCTCAGCCAGACCGTGGCTCCGGGCTGGATCTGGCTGGCGGGCTTCGTGGGAGCTGGCCTCACCTTTGCCGGCATCAGCGGCTTCTGCGGCATGGCCCGGCTGCTGGCGGTCATGCCCTGGAACCAGGTGAGGATGTGATCAGCGGCACCGTGCTGCTGTTGATCCTTGGAGGCCTTGTGATCGGGCTCCTGCTCGCCGTGCTGGGGGCCGGGGGCTCGATCCTGTTGCTGCCCCTGCTGGTGAGCGGCGCCGGCCTGTCCACCCGGGAGGCCGTTCCGCTCTCCCTGATGGTGGTGACCCTGCTGGCCCTGGGCAATGTGGGGCCCTACATCCGCCGTAGGCAGGTGGCCCCGCGGCCGGCGCTGATCCTGGGAGTGCCGGCCCTGGCAGGCGCCTGGATCGGAGGCAGCCTGGTCAAGGCCGGCCTGATCCCCGAGGCCGTTCAACTGGGGATCTTCACAGTGGCGGCCCTGGTCGCCTCCTGGCTGCTGCTGCGGCCCGCCACCCCCCGGCCTTCAAGCGGGGAGGGCGGCGGTCATGGCCAGCGGCAAGAGCGCGAAACGCCCGTGGCCCTGGCGGCACAGGGTGTGGTGGTGGGCCTGCTCACCGGCGTTGCCGGGGTGGGGGGAGGATTTGCGATCGTGCCCGCCCTCGTTCTGCTGGCCGGTCTGCCGATGCAGCTGGCCAGCGGCACCAGCCTGGTGCTGATCAGCACCAACAGCCTGGTGGCCCTGCTGGCGCTGGGCCATTGGCCGGCCGCCAGCCTGGGTCTGCTGCTGCCCCTGGTGGGCGGTGGCGCCGCAGGCGCCGTGCTGGGCCAGCGGCTGGCGCCCCACCTCAGTGACCACAAGCTGCGGCTGGGCTTCTCCTGCCTGTTGATCGGCTCGGCGCTGCTCACAGGCTTCGAGGGATTGCGCCGCCAGAACCAACCGCTGATCGGAGGCAGCCCTGCCCCCGAGGCTCTTCTCCGCCGGCCATCACCACATCTCACCAACCAGGAGCAGCGATGAGCCAGCGCACCTTCCAGTTCCGGCTGCGCAGCAGCCATAGCGGGCCCACCCGCGCCACCCAGTCGCTTGAGGTGGAGTTCCTGGCTGAATCGGGGGAATGGGAGCCTCAGCACCCCAGCCTCACCACCCCGGGGTTCCGGCTCTACCTGCTGTCACTGCTGCTCTGCCAGCATTTTTACCTGGTGGCCAATGCCCAGGAGCGTGCCATTCCCCTGCAGCGGGTGGAGGGATCCTTCACGGTGCTCACCAGCGCCGACTGGATCCTGGAGCAGCTGAACGGGGACTTCCGCCTGCGGCTCGATCCAGCCGTTTCGGCGGACGAGCGCTCCCGCGCCGACGACGAAGCGATCGCCTTCATCGGCGAGCGGATGAAACTCTGCCCGGTCTCACGCAACCTGCCGGCCACGGCGGAGAAAGCGATCGGGCTGCGCCTGGAGGCATGAGGCCCAACACGGAGTCGCTATGAGTTAGGCTGGTTGGAGTCTTTGACCTGCAGCTCAACCATGGCCGTGATCGAACGCGTTCCCAGCGTCATCTTCCACACCCGCGTGCGGGATGAAGCGGTGCCGGGCCCCAATCCCTTCCGCTGGCAGGACCTCAGCACCGACGAGATCTTCGCCGGCAAGAAAGTGGTGGTGTTCTCCCTGCCAGGAGCCTTCACCCCCACCTGCTCCTCCAATCACCTGCCCCGCTACGAGGAGCTCTACGACCAGTTCAAGGCCGCCGGCGTTGATCAGATCATCTGCATCTCCGTCAATGATGCCTTCGTGATGTACCAGTGGGGCAAGCAGGTGGGCGCCAACCACGTGTTCCTGCTGCCTGATGGCAATGCCGAATTCACCCGCAAGATGGGGATGCTGGTCGACAAATCGAACCTGGGCTTCGGACCGCGTTCCTGGCGTTATTCGATGCTGGTGGATGACGGCCGGATCGAGAAGGTGTTCATCGAACCCGGCTTCGACGACAACTGCCCGGTGGACCCCTTCGAGGTCTCCGACGCCGACACGATGCTGGCTTATCTCAAGGGCACGCAATCCGCCGGAGTGAGCGAGCCCTCGCGCGCCTTCGTGGGCTGAGTCAGAGGCCGGGGTGTCCCCGCAGGCTCAGCAGGAGCTTGCGGGGATCAAACAGCTGGTAAGCCAGGATCTTGATGCGGTCGTTGAGCACGAAGCAGATCAGGCTGTACCCCCAGACCACCAGGGCCCAGGTCCAGCCCAGGGGCACCATGAACAGGCCATACACCGCCAGAAGTGTGGCCAGCACCTGGGTGGAGACCACCGCTGTGGTCAGGATCGGGGCAGGACGCGATTTCCAGAAGGGTCCTCGCGTGCGAACGGCGAACACCGTCAGATGTCCTGCCACCGACAACTTCAGGTACAGCAGGGTCTGCACCATGTCCCGATTCAGCTCCAGAATCCTCTGCGCGAGATAGAACAACCCGAAGGATTCCGCCACTCCAAGCACACCGAGCACGCTGGCCGCACCAAGAACAACAGGCATGTTCCATCGAGAGTGTGGTGAACAGCAGAACACGGATTGTTTCGGCAACGCGGTAGATGGCGTAATAGAACCACTGCCCCCGGCATCCGTGCGCGCCACCCCGAGTGCGCGAAAGCCACGGTCGGCAAAGGAATGGCTCACGGCCTCCACCTCGGCAGTGAGGGCAGGGTCGTGACCCACCAACGACAGGATCACCTGAGGAGCCCCCTTGCTGACCTGGAATCGCTCCCCAGAAGCCGTGATCAGCCTGGCTTCCGTGCGTTTGCTGACAGGGTCGAAGGGGATGAACTGCTCAAGCACAGCGGTTGGATGCACGCCCTGGTGGGTCCGCCGAATTGAGGACCACCAGATCGATGGAATCCTGGCTTTCCCACCTGGAGGCCAGGGCAGCGGCTTCCATGATCTGAGCGGCCGTGCAGGATCCGAAGCAGAACGGTGGGCCTGCGGAGAGCTGGTTGCGGGTCAGGGTGTCGGTCTTGTCCGAGCAGAGCACGGCGGGCATGGCCACCGGGATGGAGGCCACGGTGAGCACGAGCGAGAACTGCAGGATCGTGATCAGGCTCTGGTGGCGGAAGATCCCCACCATCAGGATCACGAGAACCAGAACCAGGGCCATGGCGATCAGGTAATCGCCGATCTTGAGGACGGCCTGCTGGAAGTGGCTGATCCCCTGGGAGGCCTGCACCAGCGCATCGGCTGGAACGATGTCGCCGGAGCGCAGAAGAATGAGATCGCCAGGCACCAGCTCCCTGGCGGGGATGGTGTTCCACTGTCCGTCACGTTTCACCCGGGCCAGCGGAGCCAGCTGGGATCTCAGCGCCTCGATGGCATGGCCGGGCTGGTGCTCCACCCAGAAGCCCACCAGCGCATTGAGTGCCGGCAGAGTGGTGATGATGCCGAAATCGGCCCAGTCGCGCACGAGCGCCGCGAGCAGCGCCGCAGCCTCGATCATCCAGGGGATGGGGCCCCAGAGGTGCTCCAGCAGCTGACTCCAGGCACCCCGTTTCGCTTCCGGCAGGGTGTTGGGGCCATGGCGCTGAAGCCGCTGACGAGCCTCCTCGCCACTCAGACCATGCAGGCCTGTTCGCAGCTGGTCCTGAGCTTCAGCCAGCGTGGTCGGAACACCAGCCATGGGACTTCGCAGGAGATCCCACAGGCTTAGCCCCGGATGGGAGGTGTCGCTTCAGCGAGCGCAACTGGACGACTGGTTGACCTGGGACTGGACCGCACAGACCAGCGTGGCCACAGCTCCGGCCTCAAAGGCCACAGCCTGCTCAGGGCGGGTTGTGGCCGGAAGGGCATGCAGCCGTTCTCGGATGTGGGCCAGGGCCGCGAGCACGGAAGCCTCCTGCTCGAGCACATCCTGGGCACACCAATCGGAGAGGCGATCAGCGGCACTGCCGGCATACACCGGGCAATTCACCGGAACCTCTTCATTGTCTGAATGAAGAGGCCCTGACCATGAAGCCCCTGGCGGCGCGAGGCCTGAGGAAGCCGGCATCGAGGCCGTCAGGGGGGGGACTGGACTGGCCATGGAACTGCAGCGACGGGACACGGCTTCTCAACCACGCCAGGTGGGCAGTCCATGGCGGCCGCGGTTACGCCAGAGAGCTTCCGCGCTCACGTGCAGACCATGCTGACGGGCCAGGCTGGCGGCCGCATGGGTGGAGCCTGTGTGCTTGAGGGCCCGGGCAAAGGCCGGATCCCGCATGGCCAGCTCCTGCAGGGCATGGAGAGCCTCCATCGCCTCATGAACCTGACCGGACGCGGCTGCCATGCTGACGACCGCCGGGGAATCCATTGTGGTGGCGTTCATCATGATGACCTCTGTTGGTTGATGCCTTCAGGCTAATCACAAAAAGGCACACTCAGACCAGCATTCATGCTTATCTTTGAACCAGATCGCCCGAATCCAGCCAGAATCAGGCCCAGCGCAGAGAACAGGATCGCAGCCCTTCTGTTTCAGGCAAGATCAACCATAAAACGATTGACCATGCCCCATGATGATAGGTTAATCGAAGCGAGCAGAATCATCCCGCCGGTCAGCTGAATCTTGACCTCCAGCCCCCTGCCCTTGCCACCAACCATCGGCAGGGCCCCTGGCAGGAGCTCGAGGACTGGAGCAAGCTGGGACTCACTGGATCAGCCAGCACCGATGACCCGTGAACGCGACCCCTTCCGCATTCCCCGCGCCGGCTGGGAAGCTGCTCCCCTGGCGGGGCTGGCCTCGATCGACCTCAACCAGAACGGCGGGGCCTTCAGCGGACGGGAGTTCTTCTCCGAATCCACTGTGGGTGGGATCGTCTGCTACGCCGCCTACCAGGCACTGCTCACGGCCCTGCGCACCGAGGCCCTGCGCAAGCGGGGCGAACTCGACCGCCTTACCCAGGTGCGCCTGGTGCTGAGCACCAGCCTGGAATCCGCCAAGGCCGGCGTGGCGGTCGGCGCCGTGCTCTCGGTGGTGCTGCTGGTGTTCCCCTGGCTCACGGTTCCCCTCTCGCTGATGGGGGTGGTGGGCACCGCCAAGGCCTCTCTCGATCTCTTCCACGCCTTCTGGGATGGCCTCGACGACGAGCAGAAACTGCAGGTCACGGTGGCGGCCCATGAGGCCGGCATCAGCCTCAGCGGCTTCTTCCGCAACGACGGCGAGGGCCTGGGCAGCTCCGCCGTGGGCTGAGCGAAAGGAGGCCACCCAACAACCGACCACAACCTGGACCCTGCGATTCAGCCGGTTGCCCGCTCAAGCCAGCCGAAGCCAGGGCAACAAAATGGAAGAGCGCCCATGACGGGACCAGTTGACCATTGACTTTGTCGGGTCATCATAATTTCATTCAGAAATACTCTTTTTTTGGCAGCGATTCAACCCGCTGAAGAATCCTGCTCTTGCCGTCTAATACCTCCCATCCCAGAATAACCAGGGGAGCGCACCCGCCCTGACCTGCCTTGCCATCATGGCCCAAGACCTTCGACTGTTATGACTGTTGAACCCCTTCCAACTATCCTGCTGAAGGTCTTTGGCCCACCGCTAGGCACTGCACTCGCAGGGCTGGCAGCAGAGATCATTCGCAAGAGGCTGTCGATCGGGCGCGTTGAGGAAAACAGCAAACGGCTTCATGCCATAAGAGAATTGATAGAGGCAGAAACACTTGAACTATCGGCTGCCGAGAAGTCTGCCCTCCAAGACGAGGCAGCACTCATCGCCAGGTCGCTGCTGATCTTGCGCAGAAGAGCTGCTTCTCTGAAGAGCACTGCCGATACCATTCAAGACTGGAGTCATCAGCCTGTCTTCCGCAGGATTTTCACACTCCCTCGACCCAGGAGCTCCAAGGGCTGGATCGCATCAGCGACATGCCTGGCCTTTCTCTACTGGACTGTATTCACGGCCTTTACAATCGCGACAGAGCTTGACGACATAGTCGGAGCAGATTTCTTGCTCTTTTTATTGTTAGTCTTTACGACAGCCATTATTCCGCTTGCACTCGCGCTCATGGCAAGGGATCGTGCCACACGCTCAGCCCAGGTCAGAACATCTGGATCCAGGCGGCAAGGTCGCCAGCTCCTGTTTCGAGCTTTCACGATTCCAAGGCCCAGAGGCCCGTCGGAATTCAGGGCTGCCATCATCTGGGCCCTATGCTCGCTTTGGCTGATCGCATGGGTGCCGATCATACTTTTCACTCTTTTTCAAGTCGGCACTACGACCTGGCTCGATCTTTCGATTGATCCAAGCCAGCAAGGATGGATCCTGGTTCCTGGCTTGATCATTCTGGCCATCTTGGCAATGGCCACAATCATGGCAAGAGACTGTGCGCTTGACGATGCGAAAACAGTAGTGAGAGAAGAAACCATTGCCGCAAGCGACACCAGGAGTCGGAGTCCTTCATCCAAGGCCTGACTGGCAGGTCTGACCGCTATCTGCGACACGCCAGGGCTCAGTGGCAGTCGGAAAGGTTATTGACCTCTCAGCAGTGGTCAGGATGGGACGCCAGACAAAGGGCCTCTGATCACAGGCCTCAACAGGCCGCCCCACGACGCACCGCTCCAGGAGTCAGGCCGATGGTCTTCTTGAAGGCACGATTGAAGGCCGCCTCGGAGTTGTAGCCAAGCTTCTCGGCGAGATCAGCCACGGACCCCGAGTCCTGTTTCAACAGCTGAACGGCCACCTGCATGCGCCAGGTTCTCAGATAATGCATTGGAGGCTCCCCCATCAGGTTGAGGAAGCGTGCGGCAAAGGCGGAGCGGGACATGCCTGTGGCCTGGGCAATCGTTGCCACGGACCAGGGTTGGAAGGGATCGTGATGGAGCAGGGTCAACGACCGACCGATCAGGGGATCTCGCATGGCGGCGAGCCAGGCTGTTCGCGGCAGATCCGACCTCTCCAGCCAGGACCTGATTGCCTGGATCACCAGGATGTCGGACACCCGGGTGATCACAGCGTCTCCCCCTGGCCGCATGGCTCGGACTTCATCCACCATGAGCGCGATCGTGGTGTGGATCCAGGGGTTGGTGGGATCGGCAGCCTCGATGGTCATCACGGGGGGTAGCTGGTCGATCAGCCTCTGCGCCAGGGGCTCCTCGAAGTGCACGGCCCCGCAGACCATGGCGGTTTCCGCCCCTCCCCCCCCGTGATGCAGCACCTCGTAGCGCTCGCCGAGTTCCTGCCTCGGCAGATCGAACAGGGCCGCAACGGGAGCATCCGCTGCGCTGCGGAGCCGATGGCCCCGACCATGGGGAACCATCGCCACATCTCCCGCCCGCAAGGCCATGGGCTCGGCGCCCTCGACCTCCAGCCGGCAGGAGCCTGAGGCGAGGATGTGAAACATCAGCGTCCCCGGCATCGGGGGGAGGTCCAGGCCCCAGGGCTCGCTGAACCTGGAGAGGCAGTAAAAGGTGCCGCGCATCCGCAGCCCATGCAGGGCCTCACCCAGGGGATCCACAGGACGGAAGGCCCGGACAAGGGAGCGAGGGCTTGCCAGGGGAGTGCTGGCCATCACCAGGGCGCAGGAAGGAAACTCAGAGTAACGCTGAAATATTTGGACGAAAGAGCAAGAAATACGGACTTGATGGCATTGAAGCTCTGTTCAGATCGCCATACGTTGGACGAGCAGGCCATCGCTTCGCCCCACCATGTCCCACTCCAATCCTTCCCTCGATCAGCCGATTCTCGTACTGGGCGGCACCGGGAAGACCGGCCGCCGCATCGTTGAACGCCTCCAGGCGCGCGGGTAGCCGGTGCGCCTCGGTTCGCGGGCTGCCTCGCCCCGTTTTGACTGGGAGGACCGCGGCACCTGGGCGCCCGCCCTGGCAGGAATCCAGGCGGCGTACCGGGACCTATCAGGGAAGTTGTCCGCTCGGGGTGACTATCGACTATCGACTTCCAGATTTATGCCCCAACATCCCTGTTCGAGGAGAAGTTTCTGGATCATCTCAACGCAGAATTGATCCAGGTTCTGCAGAACAGCGGTATTCCCCAGGTCACCACCACGGTTCGCCATGGTCCCACCGAGATCAAAACCTACCGCAGCAGTCTCTCTCCCTGAGAGCAACTCTGAAAAACCCAGCCAAGCCGCGGGGCAATGGGCCTCTGCTCGCTGGCCAGGATTGGCGGGATGGGCGGATGAGCGTGCGTCGTGAAGATGCCGTAGCCCGTGCCCTGGAAGCTCACCGACTTGGCATAGGCACCGCGAAGGCAACGGAACCAGCGGGACCAGGGAGGAGGTCAGCAGCAGGGGGAGACAGGAGCGCATCGCGGGGCGTTCCGGGAGGAGATGGTCGTCATGCATGCTGCCCGAGCCCTGCAGAGGAGAGGGCGCCGCAGCCCCCCTGAGATCAAAGGCGCACCCGGGTCACCTCCGCCTGAATGGGCCTGCGCTGGGTGCTGATGTCGATCGGGCTGCGGGTGAAGATCTCCACCCGGATGCCCAGCCGTGCCACCACCACCACGGCCCAGGCCAGCAGAGCGGCGATAACGACCGCCGCCACCGGCCAGAGCAGGGGCCGAAGGGGCAGGCAGGTGCTGACAGGCACGAAACCGGCCGCCGCCAGCAGATGGTTGAGCAGCAGGCCCATGACGGCACCCCCAACCAAAAGGGCCAGCGATCGGGGTTGGAGGAGAGCAGGCATCAGACCACGGGCCCAGGGGGCTTCGGGGGACAGAGGCCTCAACCTATGGGCTCGGCAGCTCCTCGAGGATGGCGATTCCTAGGTGAGCAGGGAGCCCTCCGCGAATGGGTCTCCCAGCACGAGCGACCGCAGGTTCGCCCCGGTGATGCGAGCAATGTCGCTGAGGGCTTCATGGGTGAGAAACGCCTGGTGGGCCGTGATCAGCACATTCGGAAAGGTGAGCATCCGCGCCAACAGATCATCCTGCAAGACTGTCCCGGAAAGATCTTCAAAAAACACACCTTCTTCCTCCTCGTAGACATCCAGAGCCACCCCACCCAGGCGTCCGGTTTTCAAGGCTTCGAGCAGGGCCACGGTGTCGATCAGACCACCCCGGCTCACATTCACAAGGATCACACCGGGCTTCATGCAGTCGATGGTTTCTCGGCGGATGATGTGATGGGTTTCGGGCGTCAGCGGAACATGGAGGGAGATCACATCGCTGAGACTGGACAGGGTGATCGGATCCACATAGGTGATGCCCTCCCGTGAGGCCCAGGCCGCATCGGGATAGGGGTCGTAGGCCACAACCACCATGCCGAAGCCCCGCAGGATCCTGGCCAGGATGCGCCCGATCTTTCCCGTTCCCACAATGCCGGCCGTCCTGCCATTGAGATCAAAGCCCACCAGGCCCTGCAGGGAGAAATTGTGGTCCCGCACCCGGTTGAACGACCGGTGCACCTGGCGATTCAGGGTCAGCAGCAACGCCACGGCATGCTCGGCCACAGCATTGGGTGAGTAGAGGGGCACACGGGTCACGGCAATGCCGAGATCACGGGCCGCCTCGAGGTCCACGTTGTTGAACCCCGTGCATCGCAGGGCCACCAGCTCGATGCCCTGGCTGGCCAAGGATGCAAGGCAGTCCTTGTCAATCACGTCATTGACAAACACACAGACAGCACGCGCCCCATCGGCGGTACCCGCCGTATCGACACTCAGACGAAAATTCAGAAATCGCAGGTCCACGCCGGGGCCCGCCGCCGCCGGCAGATGCAGCAGGTCGTAGGGCTTTGTGTCATAGACAGCCACAGAGCAAGGCGTCCTCTGCATGAAGGTTGCGGACTGCAGCTTGAACCTGACGGCAGCACCCTAGCTGTGGAGTCGTGAACCGCACGCTGCTTGCGAGGGCAGGTCGGCTCAGAACTGGGTGGAACGCCCCGGCTTGGACGTCACCTGGCGGGTGCCGCCGGAAAGATCGGGAAGCCCGTCGCTGTTGAGGTCCTCCACTTCGGCACCGACCACACGCCCCTCGAGCGTCTCCTGGATGGACGGGAAGGCCTTGTCGCCACGGCGGGCCTTGACATTGAGTTGCTGGATCGATCCTTCACCGCTGGCCGTCACAGCGATGCTGACACCCTGCAGGCTGAGGTTGCTGCGAAACAGAGCCGATCCGATGGCCCACGGCCCGAGGCTCCCGATCCGGTTGTGGTGCAATCGCATGGCGAGTATTCGCGTTGCCTTGACCATCATCGTCAGCGGCGGATTCCCGCACCGACGCCCTTGCGCACTCCTTGGCGTCACAGCGCCTTGACGAAAAGGAAGGAGTCTAAAAAAACTACTCGAAGAGGACCCGCCGAGCATTCTGGCGATTGCGATCCCCTCTCTCTGGGCTCAGCCTGTTGGGTTGTATTCAACGGAGAGGGTGGGATTCGAACCCACGGAAGGTTGCCCTTCAAACGATTTCGAGTCGTTCGCTTTCGACCACTCAGCCACCTCTCCAGGGCCAACCTCCCGTGCCCGCAGACACCGGTGGATCAACCGGGCTCACTCTACGGATTCACCTGCACGGAACCATCAGCCGGCGGCTCCCTGCAGCGATCCACTCGCCCCGCTGGCGCTCCAGCCCCGGGGCAGCTCAGGGGCTGAGCCACTCAGCCACACGCGGCGGGGGGCGGCGGCACTCAGCACCTGCTGCTGGCGCCGGTTGGGGCGAAAGCCCAGCCAGACCCCCGCCAGCGGCTCAGGCCCGGGCTGGTGGCGATGGCCCCAGCTCTCGAGCGACTGGGCGTCGGGCAGCAGCCACCAGCGGTGGCGACCGATGCCGAGGGCCAGGGCCTGGCTCTCACCACTGAGTGGGGCGAGGCTGAGGCCAGGGCTCTCCAGGCGCTGGCCTGGCTGCAGGGTGCTGACGCCATCACGGCTTGAGACCAGCAGCGAGGTCTGGGCGCTCCAGCAGGCCGGATCCTCGGGGGCCACCGGATCGAGCAGGGTGATCCAGTCGTAGCGGGCCAGGCCAAGGCCGCTGGCCAGCCGACGGGCATCGGCGCAGCTGGGGCCATCGGCACGACCACTGACCAGGGCACCGCGGCCCCGGTGGCGTGCCACCAGCAGATCACCGCCCCAGCGGTGCACCAGCAGCAGGGCATCGCCTCCGAGCAGGGCCAGGTGCAGGGTCAGCATCAGCGCCAGCCCCGCAGCCCCCAGCCGCCGCGGCCAGGCTCCGGTACCCGGCAGCAACCAGGGCAGCAGCGAGAGACCGAACAGCAGCACCAGCACCGGCAGGGGGCGACCCAGCTGCCACTGGGCCATCGGCAGGGCCGCGAAACCACGGGTGATCGCCAGCAGCAGGCCGCTCAATGGCAGCAGCGGCCAGGCCAGGAGCGGCACCAGAGGAGGCAGAAGCACTGCCGCGAGGGCCGTCGCCATGGCGCCGAGGGTGAGCGGGGTGAGCAGGGGCGCCACCACCAGATTGGCCGGCACCGCGTAGAGGGGCACGATGCCGAAGTGCTGCAGCTGCAGCGGCAGGGTCCAGAGCGAGGCGGCCACGGGCACCGCCAGTCCCGCCGCCGCCCAGGCCGGCAGCCCTCGAGCCAGGGCCGCCTCCAGGGGACGGGCGGTGAGGATCAGCCCGGCGGTGGCCGCCACCGACAGCTGAAAGCCCACATCCAGCAGCCACCAGGGCTGCACCAGCAGCATCAACAGCACGCTGAGCAGCAGCACCCCCAGGGGCCGGCTGCGGCTGCCGCTCTCCAGCACCGCGAAGGCCACTCCACCCATCAGCACCGCCCGCACCACCGAAGGCTGGGGGCCAGCCAGCAGCAGGAACAGCAGCAACGCCCCCACGGCCAGGGAGCAGCGAGGGAGCCGCGGCAGCCTCCGGCCCAGGGCCATCACCGCCCCGAGCAACACCGAGAGATGGAAGCCGGAGGCGGCCAGGGCATGGGAGAGCCCGGCGGCGCGGAAGCTGTCGCCCACCTCCGCCGGCAGGGG
The DNA here is from genome assembly GCF_014224355.1 of Synechococcus sp. BSA11S. Taxonomy (GTDB): domain Bacteria; phylum Cyanobacteriota; class Cyanobacteriia; order PCC-6307; family Cyanobiaceae; genus Regnicoccus_A. The sequence goes on from NZ_VNWP01000015.1 coordinate 46,688, forward strand.
CACCACGGCACTGCCGAGCACGAGGGCCGCCAGAATTCCGCCCCTGCGCTCTCCGCCCTGCTTGATCAGGGTGGCGGCCATCCGGCGCCGCAGGTCGGCGATGGGGGTGGCCGGACGCGCCAGCACCTTCAGATCGGTGCTGGCGGCCAGGCGCAACTGGCTCCAGATGCCACGGCGGGCCAGACGCTCTGCCGGGCCGCTCAGCAACGGATGAGGCCCCGAGACCGGACGCCGCAGGGTTCCCCGTGCCTCCACCAGCCAGCCCTGGCGCAACGGCGGGCACGGCTTCAGCAGCAACTCGGTGCGGCCGCCTGCCAGGCGCAGGGGCACCGAGCATCCGCCGGAGTCGCCGCGCAGGCGGGGATCGCTCTCGAGCCGCCCGCGCAGCACCAGCTCCCGGCCGCTGCCGCCCTGGAGCAACCGCACCGGATCCTGGGGGCCGGGGTGCGGCTGGCGCCAGAGCGACCAGAGCAGCAGCGACGGGGCGACCAGCAGCAGGGCCAGCGCCGGCAGGGTCCTGGCTTCCAGGCGCTTCGCACGCCACCAGCCGGCGGCGCTGAGCAGAAGCAGGAGTCCGAGCCGGGCGCCGAGCGCCATGGGCACGGTGCCCAGCGCCAGCCCCGCCAGGGCCAGCGACACCACCAGAACAGGCATGGAAAGAACGCCACCACCAGCAGGGTTCCCCGCCCGACGGCCGCTGGTCGTCAGCCGGGGAGGTTGAGCATCAGCTCACAGAGCTGGGGACTGGGCAACTCCTGACCAAGCAGCGGAACCACAAGGGCCGCCAGCGGCCGCAGCCGGCAGGGCCAGATCGAGCGCTCCGTGATCCTGCCGGCCTGGAAACTGCCGGCCATCAGCACCACCGCCAGCAGGGTGCGTTTCACCCGAGGGGCTCGGCCACCAGGGCCTCACGGGCCGCCTCACCCAGCAGGGGAAAGCCGAGGGCCTGCCGTTCCTGCAGCCAGGCCTCGGCCACCTGGCGCGCCAGGGAGCGGATGCGGCCGATGGTGGCCGTGCGCTCGGTCACCGAGATCACGCCTCGGGCCTCCAGCAGGTTGAAGGTGTGGCTGCACTTGAGCACGTAATCCAGGGCAGGAGCCGGCAGGCCCGCCGCCACCAGATCGGTGGCTTCCGCCTCGTACAGGGCGAACAGCTGCTGCAGACGGTCGGGATTGGAGGCCTCGAAGTTGTAGGTGCACTGGCCCTTCTCCGAGGCCAGCCAGAGGTCGCCGTAGCTGCGCTGGTCGTTCCAGCTCAGCTCCCAGATGCTCTCCACGTCCTGGAGATACATGGCAAGGCGCTCGAGGCCGTAGGTGATCTCGATCGACACGGGCCGGCAGTCGAGCCCACCGCACTGCTGAAAGTAGGTGAACTGGGTCACCTCCATGCCATCGAGCCACACCTCCCAGCCCACCCCCCAGGCGCCGAGGGTGGGCGACTCCCAGTTGTCCTCCACGAAGCGGATGTCGTGGTCGCGCTGGCGGATGCCGAGGGCTTCGAGCGAGGCCAGGTAGGTCTCCTGAATGCCATCGGGGGAGGGCTTGATCAGCACCTGGTACTGGAAGTAGTGCTGGGCGCGGTTGGGGTTGTCGCCGTAGCGGCCGTCGGTGGGACGGCGGCAGGGCTCGGGGTAGGCCACGGCCCAGGGCTCGGGGCCGATCGCCCGCAGCACCGTGTGCGGACTCATCGTCCCTGCGCCCTTCTCGGTGTCGTAGGGCTGCAGCAGCAGGCAGCCCTGGTCAGCCCAGAAGCGGTTCAAGGTGGCGATGATGTCCTGGAAATGCATGGGGGAGGAGGGGTCGCCACCGTCGGCGGGCATTCTCCCGTGCGGCTGCCCCCGGGTGAGGGCGCCGCCGTGGCCTCAGGCCACCAGCTCCAGCAGGCCCATCTGGCCGGCCGCCAGGGAGCGATGGCGCGCCGCGGTGAAACCCGCCCGGCGCGCCATCCGTTCCTGCTCCACGCCAGTGGGGAAGCGCTCCAGGCTGGCCTCGAGGTAGGCGTACTGCTCAGGCAGATCGAACAGGCGGGCCGTGGGCACCACCAGCCGGCGCAGGTAGAGGCGCTGGAAGGCCGCCGCCGCCACCCCGGCAGGGCCACTGGGATCGGGGCGGTTGAAGTCGAGCACCGCCGCGCGGCCGCCGGGGCGCAGCAGCCGGCGCAGTTCCCTCAGCCCCTCAGCCGGATCGGCCAGGTTGCGCAGCCCGTAGGCCATCACCGCCCCATCGAACGACTCAGGCGGCAGGCCGGTGGCCAGGGCATCCCCCTGGCGCCACTGCAGCGGCAGCCAGGGCTGGCGGGCGGCGCGGTCAGCCGCCACCTGCAGCGGAGCGCTGGCGGCATCGAGGCCGACCACCAGGCCGCCAGGTCGCACCTTCGCGGCCAGCACCAGGGCCAGATCGCCGGTGCCACAGCAGAGATCAATCAGACGCTGGCCGGGTCTGGGCCGCAACCAGAGGGCCGCCCGGCGCTTCCAGAGCCGATGCAGTCCGAGGGAAAGCCAGTCGTTGAGCTGATCGTAGCGGGGGGCGATGGCCTCGAACAGCTCGCGCACCGCCTGGGGATCACCGGGCTTCAATGGCGGCAAGGGAGCGGGGGACGCTCAGGAGGATCGCAGGTCGGGACAGCGGCTGGGATCCACCAGGCAATCGAGGGGTCCATCCCAGGGCAGGTTGACAGCATCGAGGCTGACGCCTGGTTCCTCGATCGGCTGGGGCAGCCAGACAGCACGGGCGGCGGTGCGGTTCGGACCGGTGAGGGTGAGCACCATCACGGTGGCCAGGCCCACGGCGGCGGAGCAGACCATGCAGCCGGCCAGCATCAGCGAGAACTCTCGGCGGTCGTTGGCTGACTGCATCAGTTGAAGAGCCCAGGCGACCATCGCCACCACGAGGGCCACCATCAGCAGGGCGATGACTGTGGAGAGAGGCGGCGGCAGGGCCGGCACGGCGGGGAATGCGGTGGATGGCCCAGTTAACGGCCTGAGTATCAATGTAACGAGCCGTTGCGAGCCCCCGTGGCCATGGATTCGGCCTCCAGGGGCCGGAGCTCCAGGCCCCGCTCCAGGAGCTCGCCCTTGATGCCCTGCACCGTGAGCACACCGTCGTGGAGCAGAGAGGCCAGCAGGGCCGCCGAAGCCTGGCCCTGCTCGAGGGCAGCGGCGATGTGCTCGACGCTGCCGGCGCCACCGGAAGCGATCACCGGCACCTCCACCGCCTCGGCCACGGCACGGGTGAGGGCCAGGTCATAGCCGGCCTGGGTGCCGTCGCCATCCATGGAGGTAAGCAGGATCTCGCCGGCGCCGAGGTCCACCGCCCGCCGCGCCCAGGCCACCGCATCGAGGCCGGTGTTCTGGCGCCCCCCCTTCACGTGCACATCCCAGCCGGAACCATCGGCGCGGTGGCGGGCGTCGATCGCCACCACGATGCACTGGCAGCCGAAGCGGCGGGCGCCCTCGGCGATCAGTTCCGGCCGGGCCACCGCCGAGGAGTTGAGGCTCACCTTGTCGGCACCGGCGCGCAGCAGTTCGGTGATGCCCTCCACGCGGCTGATGCCACCACCCACGGTGAACGGGATGGTCACGGCCTCGGCGGTGCGCCGCACCAGATCCACCAGGGTGCGGCGGCCCTCATGGCTGGCGGCGATGTCGAGGAAGACCAGCTCGTCGGCGCCGGCCGTGTCGTAGCGGCAGGCCAGCTCCACGGGATCACCGGCATCGCGCAACCCGACGAAATTGACGCCTTTGACAACCCGGCCATCGGCCACGTCGAGGCAGGGAATGATGCGCCGGGCGACCATGGCTTCACTGTTAAGGTTGCGCCACTCGATCCAGTCGCGCCGGTCATGTCCCAGGCTGCCACCTCAGGCCCCTCGAGCGCCGTACAGATCGGTTCCAGGGTGCGGATCACCCGGGTGCGTGATCAGATTCCCGCCGAGCTGGTCGAAATGCTGCAGAGCGATGCCACCGGCACCGTCCGTGATTTCAAGATGACCGACGGCAGCGGCATCGGCGTGGTGGTGGAGCTGGCCAACGGCAGCACCGGCTGGTTCTTCGACGACGAGATCGCCGCGGTCTGATGTGAGCGACGCTCCCGAACCCAGCACCACAGGCGGCGGCGCCCGTCAGCTGCTCGGCATGAAGGGTGCCAGTGGCACCACGTCCATCTGGAAGCTGCGCCTGCAGCTGATGAAGCCGGTCACCTGGATCCCCCTGATCTGGGGGGTGATCTGTGGCGCCGCGGCCTCCGGCAACTTCCACTGGACCTTCCCTGAGCTGGGCGCGTCCCTGGCCTGCATGGTGATGAGCGGCCCGCTGCTGGCCGGCTACACCCAGACCATCAACGACTACTACGACCGCGAGATCGACGCGATCAACGAGCCCTACCGACCGATCCCCTCGGGCGCCATCTCCCTGCCCCAGGTGAAGCTGCAGATCTGGGTGCTGCTGATCGCGGGTCTGGCGGTGGCCGGGGGGCTCGATCTCTGGGCCGGCCACAGCAGGCCGGTGCTGCTGCTGCTGGCCCTGGGGGGCTCCCTGGTGAGCTACATCTACTCCGCCCCGCCGCTGAAGCTCAAGCAGAACGGCTGGCTGGGCAACTACGCCCTCGGGGCGAGCTACATCGCTCTGCCCTGGTGGGCCGGTCAGGCGCTGTTCGGCCAGCTCACCTGGACCACCGCCCTGCTCACCCTGGCCTACAGCCTGGCGGGCCTCGGCATCGCGGTCGTGAATGATTTCAAGAGCGTGGAGGGCGACCGGGCCCTTGGGCTGCAGAGCCTGCCGGTGGTGTTCGGCATCCAGCGGGCCAGCTGGATCAGCGCCGGCATGATCGATCTGTTTCAGCTGGCGATGGTGGCGGTGCTGATCGCCATCGGCCAGCACTTCGCGGCGGTGCTGCTGGTGTTGCTGATCATTCCCCAGATCACCTTCCAGGACATCTGGCTGCTGCGCGATCCGGTGGCCTTCGATGTGAAGTATCAGGCGAGCGCCCAGCCGTTCCTGGTGCTGGGCATGCTCGTCACGGCCCTGGCGATCGGCCACAGCAGTCTCACCATGGCGATGTGAGGCTGCTGCTGTGAGCAAACGCCGGCTCCGCTTGCTGCTGGTCGCGGCCTTCGCCCTCACGGCCGGAGGCGTCACGGCGCTCGGGGTGAACACCCTGGTGAAGGGGATGGACAGCCTGCTGCCCGACGCCCGCCGGATCAGCACCTTCAACCGTCCGGGCACAGTCACGATCCTCTCCGCCGACGGGGAGGTGCTGCAGAAACTCGGCCCCGCCACCCGCGAAAAGGTGGCCCCTGGCCAGATGCCGGAGCTGGTGAAGGAGGCCTTCATCGCCTCCGAAGACCGTCGCTTCTACCAGCACAAGGGCGTGGACCCCACCGGCATCGCCCGGGCGATGCTGCGCAACCTGAGCCGGGGCTCAGTGGAGGAGGGGGCCAGCACGATCACGCAGCAGCTGGCGCGCACGGTGTTCCTCAGCCAGGACCGCACCCTGATCCGGAAGCTGAAGGAAGCGGCCCTGGCCGGAAAGCTGGAGCGGCAGCTGAGCAAGCAGCAGATCCTCGAGCAGTACCTCAACTACGTGTATCTCGGCTCGAGCGCCTACGGCGTCGCCGATGCGGCCTGGATCTACTTCTCGAAAACCCCCGACGAACTGACCCTGCCGGAGGCCGCCCTGATCGCGGGACTGCCACCGGCTCCTTCGGTGTATTCACCCCTGGTGAACCCGGATCTGGCCAGGCAGCGCCGCAGTGTGGTGCTGCAGCGGATGGAGCAGGCCGGCTTCATCGACAGCGGTGAACTGGCTGATGCCCAGGCCACGCCCATTCAGCTCAAGCCGGCCCTGCCGAAATACTGGAACAGCCGTGCCCCCTTCTTCACCGGCTGGGTGGCCCAGGAGCTGCCCAAGGTGCTCAGTTCGGAGCAGCTGGAGGTGGGCGGTCTGACCATCCGCAGCAGCCTCAACCTGGCCTGGCAGGAGGAGGGACAGAAGGTGATCAACGCCAGCGCCTACGGCGGCCTGGAGGGAGCCCTGGTGACCGTGGAGCCCGGCACCGGCCTGGTGCGGGCGATGGTGGGCGGCAAGGACTTCGGCAAGAGCCAGTTCAACCGGGCCACCCAGGCCCTGCGCTCACCCGGCTCCACCTTCAAGCTGTTCGTGTACCTCGCCGCCCTGAAGGCCGGCATGAAGCCGGAAACCACGATCCTGGACGCCAAGCGCTGCTTTGCCGGCTACTGCCCCAAGAACTTCGGTGACCGCTACCTGGGGCGGGTGTCGCTGGCCACGGCGCTGCAGAACTCGCTGAACATCGTGGCGGTGAGCCTGCTGCAGCAGGTGGGCTTCGACAAGGTGATCGCCACGGCCCAGAGCCTGGGCATCACCCGGGAGCTCGGACGCTTCTACCCGATGGCCCTCGGCGCCTACGAGCAGACCGTGCTGGACATGACCACGGCCTACGCCGCGGTGATCAACCGCGGCGTCTTCGTGCCGGCCACCCCGTTCGAGGAGATCAGCGGGCCCAATGGGGAGCTGCTCTGGAGCCGCCGCATCGATGGCGACAAGGGCCGGCGGGCGGTGGACAGCAACATCGCCGATGCGATGGTGTGGATGCTGCAGCGGGTGGTGACCGGCGGCACCGGCGGTGCAGCCTCCTTGCGAAACCGGCCGGTGGCAGGCAAGACCGGCACCTCGGAGGGTGCACGCGACCTCTGGTTCATCGGCGGCATTCCCCAGCTCACCACCGGCATCTGGCTGGGTTACGACAACAACCGCAAGACCAAGAGCGACAGCGGCTCCGCCGCCGCGGCCTGGGGCCGTTACATGGCGGTGGTGGTCAAGGACCTGCCGGTGCGTCAGTTCCCGCCCAAGCCGGTGCTCACCGGAACCTTCAAGCCCACCAAGCCCGCCAAATCCACTGCCCAGCCTGGGCGGCCCAGCAACCTGCCCACCCCCGGCGAAGACCGCTCGCAGCCGGAGCCGGCTCAGCTCCCGCCACCGACGGATCGCGAGTCGGACCTGCCGGCCCTGCCCGATCTGCCGGAGGAGCCGCCCCAGAGCCTGCCGCCCCGGGGCCGTGAATCGGGAGCGGGTCCGGAACCCACACCGGCACGGCCCGCCCCACGCCGGCCGGCACCGGCTCCGGCTCCAACCCAGCCCCCTCCGGTGGCACCGCCGCCGACGGTCAATCCCTCCTTCCCCGTGGCCCCACCGCCGGTGGCACCGCCGCCCGTGGCACCACCGGCACCGGTGGCGCCCCCGCCCGTTCCCTGAACCGGCCTGGCGGCAGGGCCTCAGGTCGGCGCCTGCAGCCCCGCCGCATAGAACCCATCCCCGCCCTTCGGGCCGGGCCAGTGTTGCTGCTGCCACAGCAGGCGCCAGCCTGGGTGTTGCGCGAGGAAGGCGGCGATCAGGGCACCGTTCTCGCTGGGGTGCACCGTGCAGGTGGCATACACCAGCCGGCCACCTGGTACCAGCAGCGGCCGCATCGCCTCCAGCAGGGTGCCCTGGAGGGCCGTCAGCTCGGTGATGGCCGCGGGGGTGATCCGCCAGCGGCCATCGGGGTGGCGCGCCAGGGTGCCCAGGCCGGAGCAGGGGGCGTCGAGCAGGATGCGATCAAAGGGCGGCCCCCCGATGGCGCCGGGGATGGCGGCATCGGCGGTGAGCGGCTCGATCGCGCTCAGCCCCAGGCGGCTGGCGTTCTCGCGCAGGCGACGCAGGCGGCCTTCAGAGCGATCCACCGCCAGCACGGTGCCGGCATCCCCGATCAGTTCGGCCAGGTGGGTGCTCTTCCCGCCCGGGGCGGCGCAGGCATCGAGCAGACGCTCCCCCGGCTGGGGGTCGAGCAGGGGTGCGATCGTCTGGGCGGTGCGGTCCTGCACGCTCCAGTGACCCTCGGCGTAGCCGGGCAGGGCGCGCAGATCGCCGCTGCGACCGCCGAGGCAGAGGCCCCAGGGCAGGCCGGGCAGAGGTTCGGCGCTGACGCCGGCGGCGGCAAGGGCCTCGATCACCCCCTCACGGCTGGCGCGCAGGCGGTTCACCCGCAGATCGAGGGGTGGCGGCTGGTTGGCCGCCCGGGCAAAGGCCTCGGCCCCGTTGGTGGGCAGCCACTCCAGCAGCCCCGTGGCCAGCCAGTGGGGCAGGGAGCCGCGCAGGGCCAGGGAGGCGGCGGGATCGGCAGGAAGCGGCAGCGGCTCCCAGGGGGCGGCACCCTGGGGGAGGGATTCACGGCGGCGCAGGCAGGCCCGCAGCAGACCGTTCACCACCGGCGCCAGGCGGGCGAGGCCATCGCGCTTGGCCAGCTCCACCGTGGTGCTCACCGCCGCCGAGGGGGGCACCCGGGCCGTGAACAGCAGCTGGTAGAGACCGAGGTGAAGCAACCAGCGCAGGGGCGGCGGCTGACGCTCGGCGCGCACCTTGCCGAGGGCATCGATCCAGCCATCGAGCAGGGCCCGCTGCCGGATGGCGCCGCAGGCCAGCTCCGTGGCCAGACCGCGATCAGCGGGGGCCAGGGGGGAGCGGCGCAGCTCCCGCTCCAGGGCCAGGTCGGTGTAGGCGCCGGCCGCCACGGCCTGCAGCACCCGCCAGGCCACCCGCCGGGCCTCGAGCCCGATGGCGGCGGGGTCTGGGACCGGCGTTGCTGAGGCGGCGGGGGTGGCGCTCAAACGGCGGGAAGCGGCGGCCTCCAGAGATAGCGCCGCAGGGGCAGGCGGCCCTGCTCATCCACTGGAATACCCTCACCGATCAGCAGCTGGCGCTGCATCCAGTCGCTGCCTTCGCGCGAGGGGCTGAGGCTGATGCAACCGCGGGCATTGACGATCCGGTGCCAGGGCACGTCGGAGGGCAGGGGCAGGCGGCGCAGGGCCCAGCCCACCTGCCGGGCGCAGCCATAGGCACCGATCCAGTCGGCGATCTGGCCATAGGTGGCCAGCCGGCCTGCGGGAACGAGCGACACCGCCGCCCAAACCCGCTGATCGAAGCCGGGGGAGCCATCAACCATGACAAGGGCTGACCGGAAGGAGCGTCGGGAAGATCCTGTCATCAGCGCTGGCGGAAAGCCGGTCGAAAGCGACGAATCACGGCCATAGAACGGAACTCACAACTCTTTCGACCCCCACAGGGTTTTCACGATGCACAGCAGCAGAAGCAGCAGCAGGATCAGCCGCGCCGCCTGGGGGCTGAAATTAGGGGCCGCAGGTCTGGCTCTCACGCTCTCGGGCTGCGGCCTGGTGCGCGCCACCGCCGAGGCGCCCGCGACCCAGGCGGCCGCCGCCACGCTGCCGGCACCCGAAACCGGAGAGGCCGCGGAGGCCACCGAGCCCCGCGTCTGCGCCACGGGCCAGCAGAGCGCCGAGGAGGTGTTCCGCTCGGCCCGGGACGGGGTGGCGGTGGTCTCGAGCGGCAGCAGCCTGGGCAGCGCCTTCGTGGTGGCTCACCAGAACGGCATGACCTACCTGGCCACCAATGCCCACGTGGTCAACGGCAGTGATGTGGTGCGGCTGAAGTGGGTGGATGGAAGCAGCGACCGGGCCCGGGTGGTGGCGCGCGGATCGGGCCGGACGCCCACCAGCGACCTGGCGCTGCTGGCGGTGGAGGGCCAGCGCGGCAAGGTGCTGCGCATGCGCGATCAGGCCTCGGCCGTGGGGCAGGAGGTGTTCGTGATCGGAGCCCCGAAGGGGCTGGAGTTCAGCCTCAGCCGCGGTGTGGTGAGCAGCCTGCGCAGCGACGAGCAGATCCTGCAGATCGACGCGGCGGTGAACCCGGGCAATTCCGGCGGGCCTGTGCTGGATGCGGGCAACTGCGTGGCGGGCATCGCCACCTTCAAGTTCGGCAACAGCGAGGGGCTGAATTTCGCGGTGTCGTCAAAGGTGGTGCGCGAGTTCCTGGACAAGCTGCCGAGCGAAGCCACGGCACAGCTTCCGAGCCGGCGTGATCTGAACCCGAAGAAGGAGGCGCTCTGCCTGTTCCGCGCCCCAGGGCGCAGCGAGGCGCAGATGCCCTGCCGCGTCAGCCGCGTGAGCGGCCGCAACGGCGGCACCCTCTACGACCTGGCCTGGGCCGATGGCTCCCGCAACGCCTATGCCTTCTTCCGCAATGGGCGGGTGGCGATCCGCGCTGAAGACGGCAGTGGACGGGCCCTGGAGGAGGCGGGCACCTTCCGCCGCCTCCAGGGGGGCGTGGCGGTGCGCAGCAGCGGCGACAGCCTGGCCTTCATCCCGGGGCTCAATCCGGTGCTGAACTGAGCGGAGATCCGAGCGGATCCCCCGCTGCGCCCATGCCCCTGCTGCCTCGCCGCTTCGAGCGGATCCGCGCCGTGCTGGATCGGCGCATGGCCGATCTCAGCGTGGTGCTGGAGGCGGTGGACAAGCCCCACAACCTCTCGGCGATCCTGCGCAGCTGCGATGCGGTGGGGGTGCTCGAAGCCCATGTGGTGAGCCTGCAGGGGCGGCCGCGCACGTTCAACAACACCGCCCAGGGCAGCCAGAAATGGGTGCCCCTGCGCTCTCACAACACGGTGGAGGAGGCCCTGGGCCAGCTGAAGCGGGAGGGCTTCAAGCTCTACGGCACCCACCTGGGCACCAGCGCCGTGGACTATCGCCAGTGCGACTTCCGCGGCCCCACGGCCTTCGTGCTGGGGGCGGAGAAGTGGGGCCTGAGCGAGGCGGCGGCGGCGATGGTGGATCAGGCCCTGTTCATCCCCACCGGCGGCATGGTGCAGTCGCTGAATGTGTCGGTGGCGGCGGCGGTGCTGCTGTTCGAGGCGTTGCGGCAGCGCCAGGCGGCCGGCCTGGTGCCCGACGCGGGCGAGGGGCTGCCGCCGGGAGCACGGGACAGCCTGCTGTTCGAGTGGGCCTACCCCCAGGTGGCCGACTGGTGCCGGCGCCAGGGGCGCCCCTATCCAGCGCTCACAGCAGAGGGAGAGATCAGCGAGGACCTGCCGCGCACCCTGAAACTGCGCTGCTGAGCCCCAGCCCCGAGCGAGCTCAGAGGAAGGGGATCAGCACGTCGTTGCGGTTGGGCAGGGGCGGCGCCGCCTGGCCGCTGTGGGCCCGGGGCAACCAGAGGGCCAGGCCCACCCCGAGGATCTCGAGCGGCAGCGGCCGTGCCACCAGCAGCACCACCGCCAGGGCACCGAGGGCGATCAGACGCTCCAGCAGGCCGATCACGTCGTCGCCATTGGCGCTGCCCAGCAACCAGAGCAGCACGGAGGCGCTCAGCAGGGAGAGGGTGACCCAGAGGGGCATCAAGGAGTGGATCTGTCCCATCCATTCTGGCCAGGCAGAGGGCGAGGGAGCAGGCAGCGGCCGGATTGCCAGCAAACCAGCAACGACACCAGCAACGACACATCACCCAAAATCCTGAAGCCCTCCTGGAATCCGACCTGATTGGATCCGATCACGAATGGCGTTGAATGGCGTTCTCTGTTCTGCGGCAGCCATTCGAGCCATGATCCAGCAGGCCATCTTCCGGCAGCTTCACAGGCGTGAACCCGGGGCCAACGCCATCGCCAAGGGCTACACCTTGGTGCAGCTGATCATCCTGGTGGCTGTGATCGGCATCGTTTCAGTGGCGGCTCTTCCGACATACCTGAAGGTGCGGAACGAGAACAAGGCCCGAGCGGCCATTGGAGAGGCGCTCAGTTTGGCCAGAAAATGCGCGGAGTTCAATGAAACCAAGGCTGGCGTCCCGCCCAATCCCCCTGCGCTGCGGCGCGTTTCCAACCCGGTCCCCTGCAGGTCCGCCCTTGGAGGGACCTGGATCGCCAGGTGGACAGCGGGCCCTGCGGGCATGCGCTGTCTTGACAACCGTTCCGTTGCAACCGACAGCAGAGCAACGATCACTGTTGATGCAAGCGGAACCATTGGCTGCAGATTCCGCTGAACCCTGCACTCACGATTGATCAAACGAATCGATCACGAGTGAGCGTTCAACTTGCCCGGCTTCGATCCTGCTACTCCATCAAGATCCTCGCCCTCGATCCCCCCCGCTCACCCAGGCCTCCAGGCCTTCCCCCAGGAAGGAGAGCCCCAGCACCAGCACGAACATGGCCAGGCCGGGGTAGAGGGCGGTCCACCAGATGCCGGTGGGCAGCGCGGTGAGGGCCTGCTGGAGGTCGCCACCCCATTCGGGGATCGTTTCCGGCAGGCCAAGACCGAGGAAGCCCAGCCCCCCCAGCACCAGCACCGCATCGGCGGCATTGAGGGTGAGCAGCACCGGCACCGAGGTGATCACGTTGCGGAACAGGTAGCGGCGCAGGATCCAGAGCGGCCTGGCCCCCAGGGTGCGGGCGGCCTCCACGTAGAGCTCGGCCTTCACCTGGGCCGTCTGGTTGCGCACCACCCGGAAGTACTGCGGGATGTAGACCACGCAGAGAGCAGCGGCCGCATTGGGCAGGCCCCTCCCGAGCAGGAAGGCCAGCACCACCGAGAGCAGCAGCACCGGCAGGGTGTAGAGCGTGTCCATCAGCAGCACCAGCACCCGGTCGAACCAGCCGCCCAGGTAACCGCTGAGCATGCCCAGGGGCACACCGATCACCAGGGCCACCACCAGCGCCAGCAGCACCACCTGCAGCGCCACGCCGACGCCGGAGAGGGTGCGCACACACACGTCGCGCCCCAGCCTGTCGGTGCCGCACCAGTGTTGCAGCGACGGGGTGGCGTAGATGGGATTGTCGAGGCCGGCATTGGGATCCGCCAGCAGCCCCAGGTGAATCATCAGCGGGGTGATCAGGGCGATCAGCCCGTAGATCAGCACGATCACCAGCCCCCAGCGGGCCATTCGGCCGGAGAGGTTGGTGGGCCGCCAGCGGCTCAGCAGCCCAGGACTCGGCGGGGTGGTCATCGAGCGTCGGAGGGCTGGGACGGGCTCAGTCTGGGGCAGGAGTGGATCGAATGAAGCCGACATGCGCCTGGTTCAGCGTTTCTCCGATACCCGCCGCTGATCAGCCCAAAGGAGCAAGGCTTGATCAAGATCTGGGAGCACACCACTGACTTGGTTGGAGCATCCTGAGCTGTGCACGCGGCAACCGCCTGCCTTGGGCGGATAGCCACCGGCTGATCAACCTGCTCGCGGCCCATCCCAACGCGGAGCAGATGTGGCTGGATGGCCCCGCGCCGTTGCAAGACCCCCTTCCCTGCCTGGCTCGCTGGACTCAGGCCTGGGCTGGAGTCCGCCTTCCCGGAAGATTTTCAAGCCTGGATCGTGCAGCATGCTTTTCGCTCGCGGCGGCGGCATGATTGACAGGAACTTGCCGCTCTAGCGGAGAATGCACAGGGAGCAGATCTGCGGCAGCTGCAAACCTTCGCTGCGGAAGCCTTTGATGAAGAGGGGCCAGTTCCACCTGCCGACCCCACATGAGCAGCGCCTGGCTGTGACCGAAGCGCTGAAGCTTGGCTGCAATTCAGCGATCGAGGCCCCCGGATGACCCCTCAACCGATCACTCCCAGGCCCCAGCAGCACCGGGTGCTGATCGTCGACGACGACCCAGAGTTGCGCCGCTTCCTCACCGGTGAATTGGCGGTTGAAGGCTATGCGGTGGAAGCGGTGGGCATGGGTCAGCAGGCACTGATCCGCCTGCGGGAAGCCGCCTGGGATCTGGTGTTGCTCGACTGGACCCTGCCCGATTTCAGCGGTGTGGAGGTGTGCCGGCGTCTGCGGGCCAGTGCGATGTCCACCCCGGTGCTGATGCTTACCGCCCGCGATGCCGTGGCCGAAAGGGTAGAGGCCCTCGATGCCGGTGCAGACGACTACCTTACCAAACCGTTCTCGATCGAGGAGCTGCTCGCCCGGGTGCGGGCACGGTTGCGGCGCAACGGCAACGCCGCCAGTGAGGGCGACGTGCTCACCTTTGCCGACCTGGAGGTGAACACCGCCAGCCATGAGGTGAGCCGCGGCGGCTCACCGATCAAGCTCACGGTCAGGGAGTACGACCTTCTGCTGGCCCTGCTCAGGGAACCCCAACGGGTGAAAGAGCGGCAAGCGCTGCTGCACAGCGTGTGGGGCGAGCCATTCGTGGGCGACGCCAACCTGCTCGATGTGTACATCCGCTACCTGCGCAAGAAGATCGAGCTTCCAGGCTTGCCCACCCTGATCAAGACGGTACGCGGCGTGGGCTTCATGCTCAAAGAAGGGTTAGTGAAAGAGTGACACAACCAATCCCAACAGACCTTTACTCATCACAACCAACTCCGAGCCCTGGAGATTGCTTGGGGAGCCCTGGGCAACGTCGTCCGTGCAGGCACCAACAGCGGCACGATGTCCAAAATGAGCACATCTATGGGTAGAGAGGCTTAAAATAGTCAATTACGGCTGATTCCAACATAATTCTGCACTGTTTTCTGCCCTGTTCGGTGCCCTAAGTGCACACCGATCCCTAGTTCAGCTTGTCAGCAGCAGTTGGCGGAGGGCCAAGAACAGGTTCGTCAGTGCGGCCAGCACATTCACCTTGCACCGATTCCTGGTCATGCCCCGCAGCCGGGACTTCTGAAAGCCGAACTGCTGCTTGATCGCCCGGAAAGGATGTTCCACCTTGGCCCGGATGTGAGCCTTGGCGGTCTATCCGGCGAAAATCTGGTTGAGGGGCGCTTTGCATCAACAACTTGTTACCCATTTCAATTGACGCCTGGTAACACTGGCTTCTGCACGCTTTCACCTTCCTGCAGGCTTGGAGGCCCGGCCACCGCCAGAGCGGCCATCTCGTTTTCGATCCATTGCAGCCGGTAACCGCGCAGGCGCCGCTGCAGGGTGCGCAGGTGGCGTGGGCTGTAGCGCTCCGGGTTGTGATCGATCAGCCGCTCCAGCAGCGTCTTGGCCCTGAGCTGGGGCTCGG
>NZ_VNWP01000016.1 GCF_014224355.1 Synechococcus sp. BSA11S
ATTGAGGCCTGCGGCCTGGATCACAGCGGCCAGCTTGTCCGATGCGCCCCACTGCTCCGGCGGCTTGCTGGTGGCCGGCACCAGCTGGCCCTCTTTCTGCCACTGACTGCGCCAGTTGTAGAGGGTCTGGGCGGTGATGCCGGTGGAGCGAGCGATCTCGGCCACGCTCTCCCGGTTGGGCGGGCTCATGCGATTGCGGATCTCGGCCCGCATGGCCTGGTCATAGATCGGTTTCATGGTCGTCGGTTTGGCCCCCTGGTGGATGGGTCAGACCGAGCGGACTTCTTTCCTGACTCAGGGGGACCCGATCCCCGGGACGCTCGAAGGTGCTCATCTTGCAGAACCTGGCGAAATCATCGACACCGGCGTTGGTGCGTGAATCGGAGGCCATCACAAGGTCCTCCTGGAGCAGCATGCCCACGCAATGGGTCACGGCCAGGTCTTCGCTTGGGTGCATCCATTGTTGCGGCGGACAGGCTCCGGCGTCTGTGCCGGCCGGCCCCGGCCAGGGGCGAGAATGGCCTCAGCTGCAGCGGCCGGTGATGCCCTCGACCCAGACGTCCCCCGCCAACGATCCGGAAGCGCGCATCGATCCTGCCGCTCCCGCGGATCACCCCCACAACTTCGACGTCCAGAAGGAACTGCACCAGCGGATCCGCAACGATCCTGACTACGACGACTGGGAGTACGGCACCGAACCGCTCCCCCATGAGTCGGAAGCCTGGATCCGTGACCAGAAGGCCAAAGAGAAGAGAACCTGACCCGGCGCGACGGCAGTCAGGGCTCTCGTTGGACCCGCCGCTGACTGTGGTGGGGATGGGAGCGGTTGAGCTCCCCCACCAGCAGCAGTCCCAGCAGGCTCAACACCGACATCAGCAGCCACAGGCCGGCCCCATGTCGCTGGTGCTCCAGCATCCAGCCCCCCACCAGAGGTGCCAGGAAGGCACTGATGGCGAAGCACTGGGAGAACAGGGCCATGGCCATCCCCTGATGGGACACCGGCGTGATCTCGATCACCGCTTCGCTGGCTGTCGGCAGGAAGGCCGCCGCGGCCGCCGCCAGGGGCACCTGGGCCAGAACAAGCAGGGGGAGGTTCTGCCATCCCAGGCTGGAGACGGCCAGCAGCAGGCTGCCAAGCGCAAAGCCCAACAGACTCCAGCCCAGCCCGAAGGACACCGGCCGCTTCGCCAGCCAGCGCCCCAGGGGCCATTGGAAGGCCAGCAGCAGCGTCAGTTGCAGGCCCAGCAGCAGGGCTCCCAGGCTCTCGGGCAGTGGCGCCCGCTCCAGTCCACCCCGCACCAGATCCAGCGGCAGAGCGCTCTGAAGCAGCGACACCATGGCTGTCGCCAGCAGCGTCACCCCCAGCAGCGGCAGCAGGGGTCTCACCCACTGGCGCCAGTTGAGACGGTGCTCCTGGCCACTGGCGGCCAATGCCGTGGGCAGCGGTGAACGCAGCAGCAGGGTCATCACCACCGCCATGCAGGCGATGTCGACCAGATAGATGCCCAGCAGGTGCCTGCTCCCCGCCAGCGCGGCCCCGAGCAGCACCCCAAGGGCGACCCCGAGGGCATCACCGGTTCGGACCAGGGCATAGGCACGGCTGGAGGCCAGGGGCGGCGCGCTCAGTGGCACCGCCAGCTCGATCGCCGGCCAGTAGATCCCCATCGCCGTGCCCAGCAGCACCTGCCCCTGCAGGTAGGCGGCGAAGCTGTCCGCACTCAGCAGCCGGCTGTCGGCCAGCACCGAGAGCAGGGCCGCCAGCAGCACCGGCCGGGTGGTGCAGAGCCCACGATCCAGCCACCAGCCACTGAACAGCCGCCCCGCCGTCCCGGCAACGGCGGCGGCGGCCAGGCCCTGGCCCACGGCCAGAGGCGAGAACTGCGCTTGGTGGAACACCACAGGGGTGAGGTAAAGGATTCCGCCGCCACCGAAACTGCCCACCAGCCGGATCACTGTCAGCTCGCGCAGTGGCGCGGGAAACTGGGACCACCAGATTGGTTGGCTTGCTCTTGCCTGCGGCTCTGTCACAACACGTCCGTCGTTGGCTGGCACTCGCGGCCAGTCTGCTCGTGGGCACGACGCCGACCTGGGCGGGTGGCGCCACCCTGGCTGCCGATCGGCTGGATGTGCGGCTCGATGGCCTGTCGCTGCCGGTCGACCTGAATCAGCTCGATGCATGGAGCCGGGACCCCGAGGGGAGTCACAACGAACTGGGGGTCTGGTTCGAGCTGCTCAATGAGCGCAGCCGCAACGATCTGCGCTCTTTGCTGCGGGCCCCTCTTCTGACCGATCGCGCCCTGGCCAAGCAGCTGCTCCAGAGCTGGACAGGCCGCCAGCTCCTCGAGGAGGTGGGGGAGCTGTTCGCTGGGGGCCAGCCCGGCAGCGGCGTTGTGCTGCTGAACACCCTGCGCGAGCTCCTGCAACGTCCCGAGCCGATCCGGTTCGTGGAACTGCTGCTGGCGGTCCCCACCCCGAGCCTCACCCTCGATCTCGATGGGTTGTTGCAGTTGGCGGATCTCTGGCGCCGGCAGCTGGAAGAACAGTCCCTGGCCCTGCGTCGCCTGCGGGACCTGCCGCTGCGTCCTCGGGAGATCTCCGACACCCGGGCACGGCTGGCGGCGATCCAGCCCACCCCCAGGCCCACACCCCTCTCGCTGACGGTGGATCACCGGGCAGCGCCGCTGGAGCTGGAGCTCTGGCCCACCGTCACGGAACGTGAGGGGGCCTGGGTGCTGCTGATGCCGGGCCTCGGTGGCAGCAGCGCCCAGCTGAGCTGGTTGGCTCAGGGACTGGCGGCCCGGGGCTGGCCCGTGCTGGTGATCGAGCACCCCGGCAGCAACGAACGGGCGGTGCGTCAGATGCTCGATGGGCAGCGGCCACCTCCGGGGGCGGAAACCCTTCCCGATCGTCTCGCCGATGTGGAGGCGGTGCTGGCCGCTGAGCGACAGGGGCAGATTCCCCGCCTGGGTGACTCGGTGGTGTTGATGGGGCACTCGATGGGAGGACTTTCTGCGCTTCTATCCAGTGGTCTGCGCCCCGTCCCCGGTCTGGCCCAGCGTTGTGAGCGGGACCTGGAGGTGATCCCACTGATCAACATCTCCAGGCTGCTGCAGTGTCAGCTCCAGGAGGTGCCCCTGCCAGCGCCCGTAAGAGGGCGCCCCAGGACCGTGGCCGCCGTGGTGAGCCTGAACGGGTTCGGAAGTCTGCTCTGGCCCGGTCATGGCCTTGAGCAGCTCAACGCGCCTCTGCTGATCGTTGGAGGCGGGTTGGATCTGGTCACGCCGCCGGTGAGTGAGCAGCTGGGTCTGTTCCTTCAGCACCCGGATCCCCGCAGTCGTCTGGTGGTGGTGGAAGGCGGCAGCCACTTTTCCGCTGTGCGGATCAAGGAGCAGGATCAGGCTCTCTGGCGGCTCGGCGATGGTCTGGTGGGGATGGAGCCGGTGAGGGTTCAGAACCTGTTGCTGAGCCTCACCTCCGACTTCCTCACTTCGTTGGACGGGAGCATCCCGATGGCTCCGCAACGGCGCAGCCGCGAGGGCATCACGGCCTATGTGCTCGATGGCCGCGGCGCTCGACGCTGGCGCAGCCGCCTCAGTCGCTGAAAGATCGGAGTCAGAAGCGGATGCGTGGATCCAGCACGGCCACCAGGATGTCGACAGTCACACTCACCAGCACCACCAGGGCTGCCACCACCACCACGATGCCCTGCACCAGCGGATAGTCACGCTGGCCGATGGCCTCCTGCAGCCGGAAGGCGATCCCGGGCCATGAATAGGTGACTTCAATCAACAGGGCGCCACCGATCAGGGAGGCCACGGTGATCCCCGTGATCGTGAGGACAGGCAGCAGGGCATTGGGCAGGGCATGGCGCAGCACCACCCGGGTTTCACTCAGGCCTCGGCTGCGTGCCGCCTCCACGTAGTCGGAGGCCAGCGCCCGTCGCAGATTGAGGCGCAGGGCGTTCGTGAAGATCCCGCTGAGCAGCAGAGCCAGGGTGCAGGCGGGCAACACCAGGTGCCGGACCGCTCCGCCGAGCTGCTGCCAGTTCCCCCCCCCCAGGCCGCTGAGCAGGCTGTCGAGCAGGTAGAAGCCGCTGCCTTGCGGCGGCAGCAGCGTGGCCGGGAAGCGGCCGCCCACCGGCAGCCAGCCCAGCCACACTGCGAAGATCAGCTGCACCACCATCGCTGCCCAGAAGGGTGGCAGGGCGTAAGTGCCGATGCCGTAGAGCCGGCCGGCCAGATCAAGCTTGCCCTCGGGCCGGGCAATGCCGGAGAAGCCCACGGCCAGCCCCAGCACAGCGGCCAGGAGGAGAGCCGTCAGCCCCAGCTCCAGGCTGGCCGGCAGGCTCTGGCCGATGATCCGGCTCACCGGCTCCTGGCTGTTCAGCGATTCGCCCAGATCTCCCCGCAGCAGATTCAGCAGGAAGTGGCCGTACTGCAGCAGCAGGGGTTGATCCAGGCCCAGCTGACTGCGCAGGGCGGCCCGGGCCGCCTCCGGCGCCCGGGTGCCGAGCACCGCATCCACCGGATCACCGGGGGCCACGCGCAGCAACAGAAACACCAGGCTGGCGATCAGCAACAGCATCACCGGCACCAGGGCCAGGCGGGCCGCCAGGTAGCGGGCCAGGGCGCGGCGGCGGCTCATGGCAGGAGCTGGAGGTCTTGGAGCAGCAGGCGGCCGTTGCCGTCGAAGCGGGGCGGAGCCAGCCTGCGCTGGGCCCAGGCCCTGGGCGTCACCAGCCACAGGGGCAGGTAGGGGGCGGCGGCGGCGGTGCGCCGTTCGATGGCCTGCAGCAGCTCCAGCCGTTCGCTCCCCACCAGTCCTTCGCTGCGCAGCAGATCCTCCTGCAGGCCAGGGGCGGTCCAGAAGCTGCCGCTCAGGGCGCTCTCACCCTGCAGGCAGTGATCGCCCACGGACTCGCTGCAGCTGAGCAGGGGGAACAGGTAGGCCTCCGGATCCCGAACCGCACCCCGCCAGTCCAGCATCACGGCCGGGAAGGCCCCCTCTCCGAGTTGCCGGTACACCGTGGTCGACTCCATTCCGTTGGGCTGGAGCACGATGCAGTCCCCCAGATCGCGCGCCAGCTGAGCCTGCCAGGTGAGCACCATCAGGCGGTCGGAAGGGATGTTGGAGCGGAAGGTGAGCGGCAGCTCCATCTGCCGGCCCTCGCAGTAGCCCGCCTGGCGGAACAGGCGGCGGGCCTTGTCCGGGGCATAGGCGGGCCAGATCTGCCGCTTGGCGCCGCTCACCGCCGGGGGCACGAGATTGCGCAGAGGGCTGCGCAGCCCCTGGCTCACGCGTTCGCTGATGCGCTCCCGATCGAGGCTGTGGGCCAGGGCCTGGCGCAGGTCGGGGTCGTTGAAGGGCGGCTGCCGGGTGTGGAGGGTGAGGTAGCCGATCTCCAGGGCCGGTCCCAGGCCCTCCCGCAGCTCCCCCTTCCCCGCCTGCTGCTGCAGGGCCTGCTGGTGGTCTTCGTGCAGGCCTGTGGAGAGGAGCACATCCACCTCACCGCTGCGCATGGCGCCGTAGAGGGCGGTGGAGTTGCCCAGGCTGATCAGAACGATGCCGTCGTTACGGGGTGGCGTGCCCCAGTAGCGATCGAAGGGTTCCAGCCGCTGCTGCTGGTCGCTGAAGAAGCTCAGCCGGTAGGGGCCGGTCCCCACGAAACGGTCACTCAGGGCCCGCTCGCCGTAGTCGCGATAGGCCCGGGGGGAGACCGGCGTGATGTTGATGGTGCTCAGCAGCTGGGGGAGCACCGTGGTGGGGCGCTTGAGGCGCAGTTCCAGCAGGTGCGGGCCAGCGGCCCGCACCGCAGCGAGGCGCTCGTTGAGCAGGTAGCTGAGGGTGCCGATCTCCAGGAACCGCTCCAGGCTGAACACCATCGCGGCTGCGTCAAAGGGGGTGCCGTCGTGGAACAGCACATCCCGCCGCAGGGGGATCGTGACCGTCAGCCCGTCCGGGCTGACGCGGGGGAGTTCGGCGGCCAGGGCGGGCAGCACAGCGCCATCGGCGGCGAGGCGGTAGAGCGGGTCTCCCACGGCGCTGAGCAGCTGGGTGGCACCGAAGGTGGAGGCTCGGACCGGGTCCACAGACCCCACCCGGGCACTGGTGGCCACCACCAGGCGCCCGCCTGGTCGGTGGGGCTGGCAGCCCAGCAGCAGGACCAGCAGAGCCCCCAGCAGGCAGAGCGGGCTCAGCCCCTTCAAGGCAGGCAAGGCGTGCAGGGTGCTCCCGGATGCTCAGAGGCGCCCATTCAAGACCGTGAGGGGCAACCCTGGGAATGGGGCCGCTGGGGAAGCTCCACCTGAGCGATCGGCACTTCGAACACCGGTGATCCGTGCCGTGCCAGGGGCCAGCGGCGCACCCAGCAACGATCGCGGGGGATGTCCACGCCGATCACCTGGTACAGGGTCCCCTGGGAAGGGGAGGTGTTGCCGGGGCGGGGCGCGGATTCACCGGCGTGCCTCTCGATGGTCCAGGTGGAGGAGTTTTCGCCATTCGGGAGTCCGGCGCTGAGGGCCAGATCGGTGACGAGATGAACGCAGTCTCCCTGGTGAAGGGTCATGGCGGTCGCGGGATCGTGGGGCGAACGGCAGCCCTGATCAGGACTGGCAGAAAAGGCGGTCAGGGCTGGGAACCGGGAAGGGCAGGAGAAGCGGAGGGGTTGGGGCGTTGTTGTGAGCACAGGGTTCCGCAGGGGAGATGCGCCTGGCGTTCAAGCTGGACAGGTAGCTGCTGGAGGTCAGCGGATGACCATCCCATCAATATTTGCGGAATGTATCCATATTGCCTCCGCCCAGCCCGTGCCCGTCAACCGCCGCCCCATGAGCACTCATTCTCACCACCAGCAGGTCTGCTGATGGGCTCAGAGGGTGCGCAGGCAGGCCGCCACGGTCTCCACCTCGCTCAGGGCCCGGATTGCCGCGAGGGCTGCCTGGAAACGGCCCTCCTCCACCTCATGGGTGATCACCACGATCTCGGCCTGGCCGCCGCTGGCCTCCAGCTGCACGATCGATTGGATCGAGACGTCCTCAAGCCCGAAGCAGCTGCCGATGCGGCCGATCACCCCGGCCTGATCGCTGGTCTGCAACCGCACGTAGTTGCGGTGGCTGGTGCGGGAACTCTCCACCAGGCGGCACCGTCGCCAGCGACTGGCCGCCAGCAGTGGATCCAGCCCGCATCCCGGGCCGCCCACCTGGCGAATGCCGGCGATGTTGAGGATGTCGGCCACCACGGCCGAGGCGGTGGGTCCCGCCCCTGCCCCCGGGCCGTAGAACATCACCCGCCCAACCGGATCACCCTCCACGAGAATGGCGTTGTTGACCCCGTTGACCACCGCCAGGGGATGATCGGCGGGGACGAGGGTGGGGTGGACCCGCACGTCGAGGCATTCGCTCCCGTCGGGATCGGAGCCCAGATACTGGGCCACCGCCAGCAATTTGACCCGGTAGCCCAGCTGGCCGGCGTAGCTCACATCCCGGGCTTGCAGGCCACTGATGCCGGCCGTGGGGATTGAGGCGCGATCCACGGAACCTCCGTAAGCCAGGCCGGCGAGGATGGCGATCTTGTCGGCCGCGTCGTCACCTTCGACGTCGGCGGCGGGGTCGGCCTCGGCGTAGCCCAGCCGCTGGGCCTCCGCCAGCACGTCTCCGTAGGCGGCCCCCTCATCCGCCATGCGACTGAGGATGTAATTGGTGGTGCCGTTGATGATGCCGCTCACCCGTTGGAGGCGGTTGCCGCCCAGGGATTGCTTGAGCGGCTCGATGATCGGAATGCCGCCACCCACGGCGGCTTCGATCAGCACATAAACCCCCTGGCGGGCAGCGGCGTCGGCGATTTCCTCGCCATGGCGGGCGATCACGGCCTTGTTGGCGGTCACCACCGACTTGCCGGCAGAGATCGCCGCGAGGATCAGGCTCCGGGCTGGCTCCAGCCCGCCCATCACTTCCACGACGATGTCCACCGATGGATCCTGCACCACCTCGGCCGGATCGGTGGTCAGCAGCTCTGGTGGCAGGACCACGGACCTGGGCCGGTTCGGATCGCGCACGGCGATGCGCCGCAACTCCAGCTCCCCCACCAGGGGATGGCGCCCGGCGGGGGAGGTGAGGATCCCGGCGACACCGGTTCCCACCGTGCCCAGGCCGAGCAAGCCGATGCCGATGGTCATGCCGATTGCGCCGCGAAACCGATGATCCTAGAAATCATCCCGCCGTCAGGCTCTTGGCCTGGGCCTGCATCATCTTCAGAATGTTCAGGAAGCCATTGGCCCTTGAGGGGGTCAGGCTGGCCTGAAGGCCCGTCTCAGCCAGAAAACCGGGGTCGAGGCCCGCGGCCTGCTCCGGTGCCAGCCCTTCAAGCCCGGCGATCAGCAAGGCCAGCAGCCCCTTGGTGATCTGGGCATCGGAATCACCCCGCCAGTGGAGCTTGCCATCCACCAGTTGACCCACCACGTACACCTGGGAAACACAGCCCTTCACCTTGAACACCTCCTGCCGGAATTCCTCGGGCAGTGGCTCAAGCTTCTTGGCCAGCCAGAGCACGTACTCGTAGCGGCGCTTGGGGTCGCTGGTGCTGCGCAGGCGTTCCACGATCGCGTCGAGGGTTTCGCTGCCGGTGCTCATCAATGGGGCCGGGAAGAGGTGGCCCCAGTGTGGCGCTTCAGTTCAGCCGCGGCGCCGCTGCTGCATCACCAGGCCACCAACCAGACCACCAAGTCCGGTGATGCCTCCGATCAGCAGCAGTGACCGAAGCCGATGGGGAGGTGGCGAGAGCGGCTGGAACCCTGAATCGCCTCGGCTCACCTGATCAAGTTGGGCCTGACCCTGGCGGGTTGGAACTTCCAGGAAGTCGCGGTGTCCGGGGCCTGCATCCACCTGCAGTTCCCAGTCCCCATCGGCGCCCTTGGGCATGTTGAAACTGAGGCGTCCCTGGTCATCGATCTGACCCACGTCCACGGCCTGGCCTCCATCGGGTGGCACCAGCCGCACAACGGCACCCTTCACCGGTTCGCCATTGGAGAAGTGGCTTTCGAGCATCAACCCTTCCCGCAGGGAGGTGAGTCGATCCAGGCTCGATTCGATCGCGTGCGCCTCGATCCGGCCGGGAGTGGCGAGCAGGGCCACCAGGGAGCCAAGGGCCGTGAGGGCGATCAGGCCGCAGGAACGGGTGAGAGGTGGAGTCGTCATCGGCAGGGCGTGGTCGCGTCCGAGGGAAGTGGCTCCAACGCTAAGGCGCCTTCAGGAGGCTGACCAGCGGCTGCCGGCGGCCTGACCCTTGCCGGCCTGGACCATGCGCACCATCGAGCTGACCATCATCGAGAGCGCTTCACTCGGTTGGGAGCGGTGGCCAAGCTCCGCAGCCATCACGCGTTCGGGAACCGTGCCGGATCCGCTCGCGGTGGCGCCAACCCGCCGGGCGGGCGAGGGGCGGGAGTGATCGAAGCTGAGGTCCAAGGAATCAGGGGCTCGCACCTGGGGATCCTGGCAAAAGATCTGCGCCGAGACCATCAGAGCCCTGGCCTCTCAACAGGTTGCAACCATTCGATCCCCTTTTCACTCAGCCAGCCATCGAAGGGCACATCCCACGGCTCCACCGGCAGCCGCTCCACAACACAGCTGAACGGGGCCACGATCAGGGCCGGCACCGAGCGCCACGACGGATCGGCACGCAGCCTGTCGAACCAGCCGCCGCCATAGCCGAGTCGGAAACCGCGACGGTCGAGGGCCAGGGCCGGGACCAGCAGAAGGCCGAGGGCTTCGGCGGGCAAGGGGGTGCTGGCCGCGGCCGGTGCAGGCACCCCCGCGGCGTCGGGCTGGAGTGGATCCGCCGGCCGCCATGCCTCGTAGCCGAGGCTGCGCTTCCCTGACATGGCGCGGATGGCGGGCAGAGCCAGCTGGGTGGGCAGCTCCGCCGCCAGCTCTCGCAGATCCGCTTCACCCGTCAGGGGCCAGTACAGCCCGAGCCTCCGGTCTGCCGGGATCAGGGGGGGCACCCCGGCCAGAGCCTGCTCCAGCAGCTCTCTGCGCTGCGCTGAGGGCTGATCGCCCCGGCGCTGGCGGTAATGCCGGCGCCAGATGGGTTTGGGGTCGCACAGCCTGGGTACGCCCGCCATCAGCGCTGAAACCAGCCGGTGAGGGCCACGGCCAGGGCATCGGCAGCGTCGTCTGGGCGAGGAGGGTGCTCCAGATCCAGTTCCCGCATCACGGCGTCGAGCACGTCATTCTTGTCGGCATGGCCGCAGCCCGTGAGGGCCAGCTTGATCTGCATCGGCGGGAATTCCACCACCGGCACCTGCAACCGGGCCAGGGTCATCATCACCACCCCTCTGGCCTGCACCACGGAGATCGTGGTGCTGGAGCGATAGAAAAAGAACTTCTCAACAGAGGCCAGCTGAGGTCTCCAGCGGCGCACCAGCCAGCGCAGATCGCGGGCGATCTCCACAAGACGCTCCCCCTCGGGGGTGCCGGCCTCGGTGCGGATCATCCCGCAATCCAGCAGCCGCTGCGGCGGGCCGGTCTCGATCAGGCCATAGCCGACGCGGGCCAGCCCTGGATCGATGCCGAGGATGCGCAAGGCCTCAGGCGGCCAGGGCCAGCTGGAAGGCCTCGGGGGTGGTGTCAGCCATCTCGAAGATCTTGCAGAACACCTTGATCACGCGATCACCGGAATCGATCTGCTCGAGCGGATCCTTGCGCAGTCGATGGCGCAGGCAGCAGGCCACCACCCGGGCCACGTCATCGTCGTTCACCTCGGTGCGCCCTTCGAAGGCGGCCAGGGCCCTGGCTGCCCGGTTGGTGACGATGTCACCGCGCAGGCCGTCCACATCCAGCTCGCCGCACACTGCTGAGATGCGAATGCGCAGCTCAGGATCGATCAGCACCTCAGGCAGCCGCTGCTGGGCCTCCACCACCCGCTGCTGGAGCGCGTCCTGGGCGCTCTGGTGTTGGCCGTTGAAGCCATCGGGATCGCTGTCGTAGCCGGTTCGCTGGTCCACCACCTGCACCCGCAGCTCCGGATCGCGCACCGTGCGCACCTCCACGCTCATGCCGAAGCGATCGAGCAGCTGGGGACGCAGTTCGCCTTCCTCGGGGTTGCCCGAGCCGATCAGCACGAAGCGGGCCGGGTGGCGGACGGACACCCCCTCCCGCTCCACGGTGTTCCAGCCGGAAGCGGCCGAATCCAGCAACACGTCGACCAGGTGGTCGTCGAGCAGGTTCACCTCATCCACATAGAGGAGGCCGCGGTTCGCCTTGGCCAGCAGGCCCGGCTCAAAAGCCCGCACCCCTTCGCTGAGGGCTTTCTCGATGTCGATCGTGCCGCAGAGGCGGTCTTCGGTGGCGCCCAGGGGCAGGTCCACCATCGGCACCTGGCGGGGCTCGACCGGCAGCACCTCGCCCGCCTCGGCCCGCAGGCGCACATCTGCACTCTGCAGGTCGGGGTCGCCGGGGGAACTGTTGTAAGGATCGCCGGCAACGACCTCGATCTCCGGCAGCAGATCGGCCAGGGCGCGGATCGTGGTTGATTTGCCCGTGCCCCGATCGCCCATGATCATCACGCCGCCGATGCGCGGATCGATCACGTTCAACAGCAGGGCGAGCTTCATCTCCTCCTGGCCGACGATGGCGGTGAAGGGAAACGCCCTGCGTTTGCGGGTCTGACTCACGGACGGGGGGCCGGCACGGATTCGGATTGTTTCACAGCTGCCTCTGGGACCTCAGGCGCCGGCAGAAGGCTCAGCACCTGAGGGGGTGTGGCATCGGCGGGATAGATCAGACGAACTCTCACCTGCCGCTGCTGGCCGGGGGCCAGGCTGATGCGACCCAGGCTCGGGCCCTTCTCTCCCTGGCGCTGAACCAGATGGAACCAGCGCCGGCCGGCGGGCCGGCCCGCCGTGCCGTCCAGCCCGGCCACCCCCACCGTGCCGCGGAAGACCACGGCACGGGGCAGGGTGAGGTTGAAGCTCAGGCCGCCTTCGGGCTTGTCGGTCTTGCGTGGGGATTCGAGGGCCAGATCGAGGACCACAGGCCCCTTGGTGTCGTTCACCAGGGGCAGGAGCAGGTCGTACTCCACGCCGTAGTTGCCGTGGGCGGCCCAGGCGGTGCCTGGGTAGAGGGCCTGCAGCTCGGCGGTCTGCACCTGGCCGCTGCCCAGGCGCCCACGCTCCAGTGAGGCGATCGGCCAGGAGACCGGTGCACTGCGCACGGAGAGCAACTTGGTGCCGGGGTCGGTGAGCCTGGCGCTCCAGCGGCTGCCCGTCTGCACCCCGCTCACCCGGGAATAGATGATCGCTCCAGCCTGGCCTCGTGGGGTGGGCACGTGCTCCTTGGCGCTGAGCCCGCCGCGGAGCAGGCGGCTCCAGACCTCCGCCTCGGGCGGTTGTTCGCTCCCGAAGGCCGCCAGGGTGGCCAGCTGCACGGGACCGTCACTCTCGAGCCGCAGCTGGAGGTTGCGGCCGTTCAGCAAGGGATCAAGCCCCTTGACGGGAATGGGGAGGGCCAGCAGGGTGCTGAGCTGCCCGGGGGCCAGGGTCCATTCCTGGGGAATCCCGATGCCGCGGCTCTTCTGCAGCAGTTCGGCCGCCACCCTGGAGCCGGGGCCGGCGTACACGGAGCTGCCGTCGTGCGCCATCAGGGGGGGCAGGGGCAGGAAGGGGGCGGACGGCTGGCCCGGATCCGTCGACTGGGAGAGGGCTGTGGATCCGTTCAGCACCCTCAGCCGCACTGGCGTGTTGCTCACCGGAGCGGCCACCACCCCCAGCCAGAGCACCGAGTCGAGCGTTTCGGGCCTGCCGGCGTAAACATGGTGGCTGAAGAGGTCGAAGCGTCCATTCAGCGGGACGTTCAGATGGGCAGCGGGGCTGGAGAAGGGTTGGCCGGCCAGCGTCCCGCGACCATCGAAGGTGGAGAGCAGGATGCCGGGCTGGATGATCAGTTCGGGGTTGTTGTCGTTGACCAGGGGCACCTGGTCGAGCCCGCCGCTGAGCGGACGCACCTGCTGGCTCCTCAGCTCGGTGCTGGGGGCGGCGGCCGCCGCCGGGGTTGTGGCCATCCCGGCAGTGAGCAGCAGGCTGGTGGCCATGGTCAGGACGCGCATCAGACCTCAGCGGGGATTGGGGGATGGTTGGTTGCGGCCGACGAGGGTTTCGCTCACAGCGGCGGCCATGGCCCTGATCAGGTTGGTGGAGCGGGGGTCATTGAACGGACCCTTGACCATGAACCCTGCCACGGCCCGCTTGCCGTCGGGGAGTTCGATCAGAGCCGCGTCGGAATAGGCGATGCCGATATCACCGGTCTTGTTGAGCACGGTCAGACCACGGGCCATCAGCTCGCTGTCCGTGTCACCCGACGATGCCCCAAGCCCCTTGAGCAGCCCCGCCGGCAGCAGGGTGTTGGTGCGGGAGGTCCCCATGATCGTGCGGAAATGGTCCCGGGCACGGGGGCTGAGCTTTTCACCCGTGTCCACCAGGGCGATCGAGCGGGCCAGATCCCGGGGGCTGGTGGTGTTGGTCCCCTCGAGATCAGGGAGCCAGTTGTTCACCACC
Organism: Synechococcus sp. BSA11S; assembly: GCF_014224355.1. Lineage (GTDB taxonomy): Bacteria > Cyanobacteriota > Cyanobacteriia > PCC-6307 > Cyanobiaceae > Regnicoccus_A. The sequence continues at coordinate 13,544 of NZ_VNWP01000016.1, forward strand.
GTGGCCGGCAGGCCCAGGGCCTGGAAGTGGGCGTTGGTGGCGGCTTTGCCCCCCAGCCGCTTGATCAGGAGGTTCGTGGCGCTGTTGTCGCTCACCCGGATCATCTCGGTGGCGGCCTCATAAAAGGGGAAGCGCGTGCCCACGGGGCGGCTGGCCATCCATCCGGCCCCCCCGCCGATCACCTCCTTGGTGAGCGGCAGGGGTTCGTTCCAGCGCAGCTTGCCGGCATCGAGGTCGTCAAGGGCCGCCAGCAGGATCGGGGTCTTGATCGAGCTCGCCGCCGGCAGGGGGGTGTCGGGATTGAGCTGGGCGTAACGGCCGTCATCCAGCACCAAGAGGAACCCACCCGCCTTCAGGTCCTTCTGCTGGGCCGCCAGGGTCTTCCAGCGCTGGCTGAGTTTGGTGAGCTCAACGCGGGGCTCGAAGCGGCCGTTCGCCAGTCCGCCCCTTGGGGTGGGAACCGGTGAGCTGGCACTGCTGGCCTTGGGAGCATCCATCGCCCCCTGGGCGAGCCTGGGGGCCAGTTGTTTGAGGACCGTGCCGGTGAGCACCCCGAGGCCAAGTCCCATCACCAGCAGGCGCAGGACAAGGGCGATGGGTTGAAGCCAGCCGGGGGAGCCGGAACGGGGGGAGCGACCCGAAGGCACGATGCAGCCGAGGCGACGAAGATGGCAGGACCTTAGGGGGTTCTCCGTTGGCTGGCCCAGCGCAACTGACGGACCATTCCCCGGACCAGGGCCACCTCGTCGCTGCTGATCTGGCCGCGCTGCAGTAAGGCGCGCAGCTTGGCCATCCGGGCGTGGGCCGTGTGGGGCAGAAGAAAACCCACCTCCAGCAACAACTCCTCGGCGTCGGCCAGGGCCGCCTCGAGCACGTTCCGCTCAGCGGGTTCGGGCCAGGCCACGGCGGGCGATCCACCCGGATGCCCCTGTTCAAGGCCCTGCTGGAAGCCGTGCAACGCGTGCAGGCTGATGGCCACAGCGTGCGAGAGGTTGAGGGAGGGGTAGCCGTCATCGGTGCCGAGTCGCACGATGCGCCCGGCCTGGAGCAGCTCGTCGGTGCTCAGGCCCCGGTTCTCCCTCCCGAAGACCAGCGCCGGGCCACCGGAGCTCACCTCCCAGCCGGAGCCCGGCGCGGGCTCCAGCAGCCAGGGCAGGGCGTCCGCGGGGCCCATGATCGGCACCGCCTCCGAGTCCACCCGCCCACTGGCGGCCACCACCCTGGTGCGATCGGCAATGGCCGCCGCCAGATCCGGATAGAGCCCGGCCTGCTCCAGCAGGGCTCCGCCATGGACGGCCATGCGCCGGGATTCCTCGCTGAGGTGATCACAGCGAGGAGCCACCAGCCGCAGATCCCGCACGCCGAAGTTGGCGCAGAGCCTGGCCACGCTGCCCACGTTCAGCGGCCCGGCAGGTTCGACCAGAACCAGAGCCAGAGGGCGTGACGGGGGGGTCCGTGCCGGGCCAGGGACGCCGCCGCTCACTCAAGGCTGTGAAGATGGGCCAGCAGGTCGGCCATGGCCTGAGGTTCGGGTTGGAACCGGGGCATCGGGGGCGTGCGGCCGCTGACCACCTGGTGGATCAACTGCCGGTCGCTGCGCCGCTGGCTGACCCCGTGCAGGCCGGGTCCCACCAGCCCCTGGGCGGCGATGCCATGGCAGCCGGCGCAGTTCATCCGAAAAAGACGACCACCGTTCTCGCTCGAGCCTGTGAGCTCAAGGGTTCGGCGGGTGTAGGGATCGCTGCGTGCTGCCGGCAGGACCAGCAACAGCAGCAGGATGCAGGCGGCCGCGGCCAGCAGCACCAGGGCGGTGACCAGCCCCTGGCGCTGAACCGGTGCCGGGCTGGTCTCCAGGATGGTGGAAGGATCGCCGGTCACGGATCACTCGGAAGACTCCCCCAGCCTGCCTTGGCCATGGGAGAATTGCGTCAGGCACAACTTCCGGCTCCCGATGATCGAACCTCTGCTCTGCGGCATCGTCCTGGGCCTGATCCCGATCACCCTGGTGGGCCTGTTCGTGGCGGCCTGGAACCAGTACCGGCGTGGCAGCGCCCTGGGCGGCTGAATCAGGCCCCCGGTTCCAGGAGCATCAGACCGCAGCTGCCGTAGCGCCTCCTGTCGGTCATTCTCCAGCCGTGTGGTACTTGCGGGTAGGCCTCGCTGGAGCACTCCCACACCAGGCGTCCTCCTTCCGCCAGCCAACCGCCAGCTGCAACCGCCGTGGCAATCGGTTCATAGAGGCCGGTGCCATAGGGCGGATCGGTGTAGATCAGATCGAAACCTCCATCCGCCGCGTCCCCCAGTTGCTGCCGGGGGCTGCGGCACAGCCACAGTGGAAGTTCGGCCTTGATCACCCGCACGTCGCTGGCCGGATTCAACCCCGCCTGGACGGCTTCGAGATTGCGCCGGGCGATGCTGAGGGTTGTCCTGTCGTGATCGATGGCGACCACCCGCTGGGCACCCCGTTGCAGGGCTTCGCAGCCCATCACTCCGCTGCCGCAGAAGAGGTCGAGCCAGCTGCAGCCGCTCAGTTCACCGGCCAGCAGGTTCAGCACCGCCAGGCGCACCCTGGAGGTGGTGGGGCGTGTGCCCTGCCCCGCTGGGCTGAGCAATCGGCGCCCGCCACTGAGCCGCAGACTCACGCCCCGCCCTGCTCGAGCCAGCGGAGCCAGCGCCCGAGCATGCGCTGCCCCTGGGGGCCGGATTTCTCGGGGTGAAACTGGCAGGCCGCCAGGTTGTCCTGCCAGACGGCCGCGGTGACGGCTCGATCGGCGAAGAGGACGTCGGCGGTGCTGCAGGCCGGGTCGTCGGGAGCAGCGGCATAGGAGTGCACGAAATAGACCCAGGCCGGCGGATGCCCCTCAGGCAGCAAGGGACTGGGGTTGGTGGGAATCAAGGGGGCCCAGCCCATGTGGGGGATCGGATGGCCAGGAGAGGATGGCAGGGCCCGCACGGTGCCCCTGAACAGACCGAGACCCGGGGCTTCCCCTTCTTCGCTGCCCTCGAACAGCAGTTGCAACCCCAGGCAGATGCCCAGCAGGGGGCGTCCCTTGTGGCTCCAGGCTCGCAGTGGATCCACCAGACCCGCCTGGCTCAGGCGCTCCATCGCCGGATCGAAGGATCCCACCCCCGGCAGAATCAGGGCGGAGCAGGCGTCCATGGCCCCGGCATTCTCCACGGGAATCAGATCGGCCCCGAGGCGCTCCACGGCCCGGGCCACGGAGTGCAGGTTGCCCATGCCGTAGTCGATCAGTCCGATCGGGCCCCTCATGGCTGCGGTTCCAGGCAGAGGCGTTGCTCCGGGTGAAGAAGATCTTCGGAGCGGGGCAGATCGAGGGCGTTGATGGTGGCGATCAGCCGGTAGAGACGGCCCACCCGCCGTTGATCGAAGTCGAAGCGCAGACAGGGCCGCAGTCGGTCATTGTCGTCGCAGCTTTCCCCTGGCACGAAGTCGCCGCTGCGCAGCAGATCCTGGAAGTCGGCGCGGATGGCCTGCAGATCGCGCTCTTCGAGGGGGACGTGCAGCAGCAGCTCCAGACCGTCGTCGCTGACCCTGGTGGTGTGGAACACCCTGTAGAAGAAGCGGATCTGATCGATCGCCTCTCTGGCGCTGCGGGCGCGGCTGATCAGCTCCCCATCGTCGGGACCGATCAGCCCTTCGCGGGCCAGCCCAGCGAGCAGGTCCCGATGCCAGCGCTGCCAGACCTGCTGGCCCGGGGGGGCGAGCAGAACCACCGGAATCGGAGCCGTGCGTCCCGTCTGGATCAGTGTGAGTGCCTCGAAGAATTCATCGAGGGTGCCGAAGCCGCCAGGAAGCACCACCAGGGCATCGCTCTCGCGCAGAAAGAAAAGTTTGCGCGTGAAGAAGTAGCGGAAATGGACCAGGCGATCACCGGCCCCCGCAACATAGGGATTGGGCTCCTGCTCGAAGGGCAGTTGAATGTTGAGGCCGAAGCTGTGATCGGATCCAGCTCCCAGGTTGGCCGCTTCCATCACTCCACCGCCGGCGCCGGTGATCACGTCGAATCCCGCCGCCATCGCTTCACGGCCGACGGCCTCTGCCAGGGCGTAGGTGGGACTCTCCGGCAGGCTGCGGGCGGACCCGAACACGGCCACCTTGCGGGTGGTGCGGTGCGCATGAAAGGTGGCCAAGGCTGCGTGGAGGTCGCTGATGGCACCGGATATCAGTCGCCAGTCCTCGGTGGCGTCGGCGATCCTGGCCATCTCCAGAATCGAGTCGAGCGATCGCTCGATCAGGAGGCGATGGGGGTGATCAACCAGCAAATGCCCGGGTGGCTCCTGCGCCGGATGCATCAGCTCTGGAGAGGAGGCTGCGGGAGCGGAGGTGCTGCTCAGAGGTATTTGGCAATCGTGCCGGAAAGGGTGTTCTTGGGAACGGCGCCCACCACGGTGTCCACCTTCTGACCTCCCTTGAAGATCATCAGGGTGGGGATGCTGCGGATGCCGTACTGGCTGGCGACGTTGGGGTTCTCGTCGGTGTTGAGCTTGTAGACCTTCAGCTTGCCCTCGAATTCCTTGGCGATCTCATCGACGATCGGGGCCACCATGCGGCAGGGACCGCACCAGGGGGCCCAGAAATCGACCAGCACGGGCACGTCACTTTTGAGCACATCCAGCTCAAAGGAAGCATCGGTGACGGCAGTGGCGCTGGACATCTGAGGGAGGGGACAAGGTATCCGGAATCTAGCAATGAGGCTCCGGTTTCCCCCATCACCAGCGAGCGACCGTAGGAAGACAAAATGCCCGGACGCGCCGGGCGGGTTGGTGTGAGGAGTGTGTGAGCCGTGGCCCCCACACCTTGAGGTTAACGCCCGTCTCTGCCGGGAATCCGTCGTTCCGGGGCGGGAAGAAGCGGCCTTGGGCAGGGGGTTACTTGCCCATGCCCAGCTGCTGGGCTTTCTGGTAGACCTTGCCCTCGGTGAGGAGGGATGGGGCCACCACCACATCCACCCGCTGCATCTCCCTGATGGTGCGCGCGCCAAGTGTTCCCATCGAGGTGCGCAGGGCGCCCAGCAGATTCTGGGTGCCGTCATCCAGCCCTGCCGGGCCGCGCAGGATCTTTTCGAGGCTGCCCGTGGTGCCCACGCTGATCCTGGTGCCCCGGGGCAGCACCGGACTGGGGGTGGCCATCCCCCAGTGGAAGCCACGGCCGGGAGCTTCGCTGGCCCTGGCGATCGGGGAGCCGATCATCACCGCATCGGCTCCGCAGGCGATGCACTTGCAGATGTCGCCGCCGGTGACAATGCCGCCGTCGGCGACGATCGGCACATACCGACCGGTCTCCCGCTCATGGTCGTCACGGGCGGCGGCGCAATCGGCCACGGCCGTGGCCTGGGGGATGCCCACGCCCAGCACCCCCCGGGAGGTGCAGGCGGCGCCGGGACCGATGCCCACCATCACCGCAGCTGCTCCGGCTCGCATCAGTTCGAGGGCCACGTCGTAGGTGACGCAGTTGCCGATCACCACAGGGATGCCCAGATCACGGCAAAGGGCCGCCAGGTCGAGCGTCTCGCGCCCGGCCGGGCCGATGTGGTCGGTGGAGACCACCGTGGCCTGAACGAAGAAGAGGTCGGCTCCCGCTTCCGCCACCGCCTTGCCAAAGCGCAGGGCCGCGGCGGGGGTGGCACTGACGGCGGCGATGCCACCGCCGGCTTTGATCGCGGCGATCCGCTGGCGGATCAGGTCTTCGCGCACCGGCTGGGCGTAGAGCTCCTGCATCAGGGGCACGAACGCCTCCTTTCCTACCGCTGCGATCCGATCAAGGACCGGGTTCGGATCCTCGTAGCGGCATTGAACCCCTTCCAGGTTCAGCACCCCCAGGGCCCCGAGCCGCGAGAGTTCCAACGCCATCGCCACATCGACCACCCCATCCATGGCGCTGGCGATGATCGGAATCTCACGCTCGATGCCGCCGATGGTCCAGCGGCTGTCGGTTACCTCAGGATCCACGGTGCGGCCACCGGGAACCAGGGCGATTTCATCGATCCCATAGGCGCGGCGAACGGTTCGGGAACGGCCTAACTGAATGGACACCACTGGGGTTTCTGCAGTCGGGCCAAGCTATCAACCGGTCTGGTCGCCTCCAGGACCGTTGCAGGTCAGGGATCAGCTCTGGCCGCGGAAGGAGTTCCAGCGCTCCTGCCACGACGCCAGCAGGGCCTGGCGGTCGCTGCTGCGCACCAGGCGGGTGAGGGCGAAGCGGCTGAGCCAGATCACCCCGGCCAGCTCCAGCAGCCCAGGCACGAGTGGGAGGCTTTCGAGCGCTCCCAGCAGGGCGGCGTAGATCCTGAGCACCACCAGCAGGGCCAGAAAGCCTGCCAGAAGCTTCAGAGGGGAGCTGTACTGCTTCAGCTGCTTCTGGAAGTCACCACTGTCGAACCAGGTGCGGATCTTGCCGGTGAGCAGCTCCCACTCGCCGCCTCCAGTTTCCTCGCCGCTCTCGTCACTGGCGGGGATGTGCAGGGTGGTGGCCACGGCTGGATCAGCCGACGGCTGCGGCGCCTGGGCAGGAGCTGGGTCGGGCTCCGACTCCGGCTCGGGCTGAGGCTCGGCTGCTGGTGCCGTTTCGGCCTCGATCTCGATGGGGATCAGCTTCTCCGGCTCCACGCCGACCTCAGCGGAGACGGGCTCCTGCCCGGTCTCGGTGCTCGTCTCTTCATCACCAAGGGGGGGCGGGGATGGCAGGTCCTGGTCTGGATCGGACTCGTGGAATGCAGAAGAGGACTCAACCATCGGTTGTCGCGAAAACCGCCGGTGGAGCTTACGCCGATTCCCCTGGCTTGTCCCTGCCGCCGCTGACAGGCTCAGCCCTCCAGGGGAATCAGCCCTGGGCGATCGCTCAGGGGAACCAGGGGAAGCCGCAGGGGAAAGGATCCATTGCGCAGCCGCTGGATCAGTTCGGCGCTGATCTCCTCGGCGAGGCGAGGGCTGTGGGCCGGCGCACAGCGCAGGCGGCGGGCATCCACCTGAATCTCGCCGGCGAGCAGTTGGCTGTAGGGAACGAATCCGAAGCTCGGTCGGATCCGGCGGGGGATCGAGAAATCCAGCACGGGCGCCTCGAGCTGGTCGTCGCCGCAGGCTGCCTGACGGGCCACAGCCAGGCTGATCAGGGGAACGGGCGCCGCAATGGCCACCAGCAGGGCGCTGCCATGGCCCTCGAAGTGGCAGGGGCGGATCCACTCGGCCTTCAGCTCCGCCAGATCGACCCTCACCGCCGCCACAGCCCCCGGCCCGCGGGCATGGCCGCTCGGCAGCCGCCGGAGCTGGGGCTGGTGGCCGCCGCCGGCGCCGATCCCCCAACCGATCGCCCCCCCCACCAGCACGGGTGAACCGGGTCCCAGCAGGCTCAGGCCTGGCATGGTCAGGCCGATGCTGCGACAACCACCACCGCTGTAGAGGGCACTGCCGTAGGGGCCCAGCAGGGGACCGTAGGGGCTGTGGGTGACCCCTTCGGCACTGCTCACCGCCACGATGCCGTTCTCGCTGATGGCGCGATGCAGCAGCAGGCGCGCCACACCGAGACGCTCCAGCTGCAGGCGGGTCTGGAGTTCACGGCGAGGATGCAGGGTCGTGCCTTCACCCGTGGCCACCAGTTCCACCTCCAGGCCGGCGAGCAGCTTGCCCAGCACCTGGGCGCCCCCCCGCTGCTCGGGATCGGAGAGCCCACCCCCAATCGGCAGACTCAGGCCCCCGCTGCCGCTCGCACCAAGGGCCGTGACCCCATCCAGCCGCGCCTCGCGCAGGCGCATGGGCGGATCACAGGGGCCAAGGCTGAGCTGAAGAGTGGCCTGGTCGGTGAACTCGGCGTTGGCGGCCACCACCACATCCGTGCGTTTGTAGGCCGCCTCCAGCCCCTCGGCAGCCACCAGGGCGCGGAAGTCCGCTCCGCTGCGCACCACCAGGTCACCGTTGCTCTGGCGCTCCATCAGCTGCGTTTCGCTGCGGGGGCTGGGGGAGACGGAGCCCATCGGCGCAAGCAGCCCGAAGACGGTGGCCCCAGCCTCGCTTAACGTGGCCTTCGGCAGTGTGGTGTGAGATGGCGGATCCAACGGGTCCCGGCGAATCCGACGGACGGATCATCCAGACCGACCTGCGCAATGAGATGTCGCGCTCCTACCTGGAGTACGCGATGAGCGTGATCGTGGGACGGGCCCTGCCCGATGCCCGCGATGGCCTCAAGCCGGTGCATCGCCGCATCCTCTACGCGATGTATGAACTGGGCCTCACCAGCGATCGCCCCTACCGGAAATGTGCCCGGGTGGTGGGTGAGGTGCTCGGTAAATACCATCCCCACGGTGATACGGCTGTCTATGACGCCCTGGTGCGCATGGCCCAGGACTTCTCGATGCGGATGCCGCTGATCGACGGCCACGGCAACTTCGGCTCGGTGGACAACGACCCACCGGCTGCCATGCGCTACACCGAATCACGGTTGCAGGCCCTCACCACCGACAGCCTGCTCGAAGACATCGAAGCTGAAACCGTCGATTACATCGACAACTTCGATGGCTCCCAGCAGGAACCCACGGTGATGCCAGCGCGGGTTCCTCACCTGCTGCTGAACGGTTCCTCGGGCATCGCGGTGGGCATGGCCACCAACATCCCGCCCCACAACCTCACCGAACTGATCAACGGGTTGCTGGCCCTGATCGCCGATCCCGAGATCGATGACCGGGCCTTGATGGCCCTGATTCCCGGTCCTGATTTTCCCACCGGGGGTCAGATCCTCGGCCGTCGCGGCATCCGTGAGACTTACACCACCGGCCGCGGATCTGTGACGATGCGCGGGGTGGCCGCCATCGAAACGCTGGAAATCCCAGGCCGGCCCGATCGCGATGCGGTGATCATCACCGAACTTCCCTACCAGACCAACAAGGCAGCGCTGATCGAGCGTATCGCCGAGATGGTGAACGACAAGAAGCTCGACGGCATCTCCGACATCCGTGACGAGAGCGACCGCGATGGCATGCGGATCGTGATTGAACTGCGTCGGGATGCCTATCCCCAGGTAGTGCTGAACAACCTGTTCAAGCTCACGCCCCTCCAGAGCAACTTCAGTGCCCACATGTTGGCGCTGGTGAATGGCGAGCCTCTCCTGCTCACCCTGCGTCGCATGCTGCAGGTCTTTCTCGATTTCCGCATCGAGACGATCGAGCGGCGTACCCGGTACTTCCTTAGGAAGGCCGAAGAGCGGGATCACATCCTTCTTGGCTTGCTGCTGGCGCTGGAACAACTCGATCCGATCATCGCCCTGATTCGTGCGGCAGCTGATGCAGCCACCGCCCGCCATCAGCTGCAGGAGCGTCATGGCCTCAGTGAGATTCAGGCTGATGCGATTCTGCAGATGCAACTCCGTCGGCTCACGGCCCTCGAGGCCGACAAGATCCGCCTGGAGCATGAGGATCTCGTAGCCAAGATTGCCGACTACAAAGATATTCTCGGCCGGCGCGAGCGCGTTCTTGGATTGATCCAATCAGAGCTGAATCAGCTGCGTGATCGTTATCCGTCCGAGCGACGGACAGAAATTCTTGATCTCGAAGGAGGGCTCGAGGACATTGACCTGATCGCCAACGAGCGTTCGGTGGTGCTGCTCACCGAGAACGGCTACCTCAAGCGCATGCCGGTGAGCGAGTTCGAGGCCACCAGCCGCGGAACCCGTGGCAAGGCCGGAACCCGAAGCCAGGGTGAGGAGGCGGTGAGGCTGTTCATCAGCTGCAACGACCACGACACCTTGCTGCTGTTCAGCGACCGTGGCGTGGTCTATGCCGTTCCCGCCTACCGGGTGCCGGTGGGAAGTCGGGGAGCCAAAGGCACCCCCGTGGTGCAGTTGCTGCCGATTCCCCGCGAGGAGCAGATCACCTCCCTGGTGGCGGTGAGTGCCTTCGACGACGACGTTCAGTTGCTGATGCTCACCAGCGGGGGCTACATCAAGCGCACCCGTCTCTCGGCGTTCGCCAACATCCGCTCCAACGGATTGATCGCCATCAGCCTCGAAGACGGCGACGCCCTGCGCTGGGCGCGGCTGGCCCTTCCTGGCGACAGTGTGCTGATCGGTTCGCTCAAGGGGATGACGATCCACTTCCGCCTCACCGATGGTGAACTGAGGCCCCTGGGCCGGACCGCCCGCGGTGTGCGCGCCATGGCCCTGCGACCGGGCGATGAGCTGGTGAGCATGGACGTGCTGCCGGCCGAGCTGGCTGATCAGGTGGCCAGCAGTTCCGCCAGCGCGGGCGATGACGAGGAGACGCCGGAGACAACCGAGAGTGCCGAGGGCCCATGGGTGCTGGTGGCGTCCGCCAGCGGGCTGGGCAAGCGCGTGCCGGTGACCCAGTTCCGCCTGCAGCGCCGGGCCGGCCTGGGCCTGCGGGCCATCAAGTTCCGCCGCGACGGTGACGTGCTGGTGGGGCTCACGGTGATGGGACCCGGAGAGGAATTGCTGCTGGTGAGCGAGCGGGGCGTGATCGTGCGCATGCAGGCCGACGCGATTCCTCAGCAGTCGCGTGCTGCCACCGGGGTGCGCCTCCAGAAGCTCGACAGCGGGGATCGTCTCAGCGAAGTGGTGCTGGTGCCCCCGGCTCCTGAGGAGGACGCCAGTGTCGATGAATCCGGCGAGCCCGTTGATCAGCCCCCATCGCCGGAGTCCGCCTGACGTTTCCCATCGCCGCTGATGTGCTGGTGCTCGGCGCCGGTCCGGCGGGGCTGGCTATCGCCAGTGAGCTTGTTCCCTTGGGCCTCAAGGTGGTGGGTTTGGCGGCCGATGATCCCGCTAGCCCATGGCAGAACACCTATGGCATCTGGGCCGACGAGCTGGATCAGCTCAACCTCTCCCATCTGCTGGAGCACCGCTGGTCGAACTGTGTGAGCTATTTCGGCGCTGAGCCGGTGAGCCTCGGCCGCGACTACGGCCTCTTCGATCGCGAGAAGCTCCAGGGCCACTGGCTGGGCCGCAGCGCAGGCATGAGCTGGCGCCGTGGTCTGGCGGCGGAGCTCAGCCACGATGAGCGGGGCTCTCAGGTGACAACCCACGACGGGGACGTTCTCACGGCCCGGCTGGTGATCGACACCACCGGCCATGATCCGGTCTTTGTGCGGAGACCGGTCCTTGGACCTGTGGCCGCCCAGGCTGCCTACGGGATTGTGGGCACCTTCTCGGCGGATCCGGTGCCTCCCGGCCAGTTCGTGTTGATGGATTACCGCAGCGATCATCTGAGCGAGCAGGAGCGCTTGGCCCCTCCCACCTTCCTGTATGCCATGGACCTGGGCGGAGGCCGCTTCTTTGTGGAGGAAACCTCGCTGGCGCTGGCCCCTCCGGTACCGATCGAGGTGCTCGAAGATCGCCTCCGGCGGCGGCTGGCCCACCGAGGTGTGGCCGTGGTCCATGTCCAGCATGAAGAACGGTGCCTGTTTCCGATGAACCTGCCGTTGCCCGATCTCCGCCAGCGGGTGATGGGTTTCGGAGGGTCTGCCAGCCTGGTTCACCCCGCTTCGGGCTACCTGGTGGGCTCCTTGCTCCGCCGTGCCCCCGGCCTGGCGGCCGCCATCGCCACTGCCCTGGCCGGGGGCGATCGTTCAGCCGCCCAGGTGGCTGAAGCGGCCTGGGCTGCCCTCTGGACTCCGGAGCTCGTGCGCATGCACGGGATCTACCAGTTCGGTCTGGAGAAGCTGATGCGCTTCTCCGAGCAGGAGCTGAGGCAGTTTTTCAGCACGTTCTTCGCCCTGCCTGAACCGCAGTGGTTTGGCTTCCTCACCAACACACTCAGCCTGAGCGAGCTGGTGGCGGCGATGCTGCGTCTGTTCGCCCTGGCTCCAGCCGACGTGCGCTGGGGGTTGATGCAGCCGAAAGGACGCGAAGTTTCCCTGCTCTGGCGAGCCCTCCGCGGTTAGCCGACTCCCGGGCCCTCAGCGGAACACCAGAACCGGCAGAGGCGCATGGATCAGCACCCGCTGGGTCTGGCTGCCCAGCAAGAGGCCACTCAGCCCCCTGCGGCCGTGGGAGGCCATGAAGATCAGATCGCAGCCATGGGTCTGGGCAGCCTCGATGATCGCCTCGTGGGGCAGATCGTTGACCACCCCTTCGCCACTGCAGGGGACACCGGCGCTGTTCGCCACGGCTTCGGCCTCCGCAAGGATCCGTTCGCTGTTCTCCCGGGCCACCAGGCTGAGGTGCTCGAGGGTGCCCCCGTCAAGCATGGTCCCGGTGCCCACCATCGACACCGGCAGGATGCTCCGGGCATTGAGGAAGGTGATCCGCGCGCCCACTTCCTTGGCAAAGGCCACAGCCCCCTGGACGGCCCTGAGGGAGACCTCGGATCCATCGATGGGGACAAGCAGGTGGGAATACATGGGGTGGAGTCCGAGGGGGGATGGCCAGCCCAGGGGGTGTCGTCGTGGAGGAGCGTAACTGGGCTGAGGTGGCTGTTCCTGGAAGCGATCAAGGAAGAACCTGGTGGGGCTGATCGCGCCGTCGCGTGTCGGGGAGGATGGTCAGCAGGGCCTTGCCAGGCTGACACTGGCCCAGTCCGCCGCGTTCAGCTGGGGAAAGAGGCCATCGTCGGCTTCGAGAGCCTCCAGCCAGCTTTCGGGCAGCTCCGCTCCGGTGTCGATGGCGTGCATCAACCGCCAGAAGCGATCCAGATGGCGGTGGATCCGCTGCCGGGCCAGCTCTGTGGTGGTCCCCGCCCGGAGGATGAAGCTCCAGTCCGAGCTCTGGGCCAGCAGCAGTTCCCGTCCCGCCTGGTGGAGCAGCCGACGCTGGCGCTCGCCGGCCACGCCGCCATTGACCCGCTTCACCATGGCTTCGGAGGCACGGTGCCACTCCGGCACCACCCAGGCATTGCTCTGGTGAAGCCAGTAATGGTGATACCCCCCCTGGCCCCAGCTCGAAGGGGAGGGACGGCAGATCTGCAGGGACCTCCCCTCCTCGAGGGAGCTGTGCAGGCTGGAAAAGCTCACGCCCGCTGCGGGCCCCTGGCTGAACAGTTCGGCGAGGAAGCGGGGCCCCTCGTACCACCAGTGGCCGAACAACTCGGCATCGAAGGGGGCCACCAGCAGAGGGGGACGGTCCATGGCCCTGGCCAGGTCCGCCAGTTCCTCGCTCCGGCCGGCCAGGTAGGTCGCGGCGTGCTCCACGGTCCGCCCGGCGGCGGCCTCCGGGTCGTACGGCTGTTTCTGATCGAGGGGGCAGTTCCGGCCGCTGACCCGATGCAGTTTCAGGCCCAGGGGTCGGGCTGAGGGGATGCCATGGGCCCGCAGCTCCTCTTCGGGCAGGTCCCAGCCCAGATCACGGTGAAATTCCCGGTAGTGGCCATCGCCTGGAAAGCCTTCCGAGGCCGACCAGACCGGCAGCGTGGCAGCCCCATCGCGGGCGAAGAAGGCGATGCCCGCCGGGGAGCAGATCGGCGCGTAAACCCCGTAGCGGGGCCTTGGCAGGGCGTGCAGCAGGCCATGGGCGTCGAGCACGGCATAGCGCAGGCCGCACTGCCGCAGGAGCAGGTCAAGACCTTCGTAGTAGGCGCACTCCGGCAGCCAGATCCCGAGCGGCCGCACCCCCAGCAACCGCTGATGCTCACGCACGGCATTGATCAGCTGGGCCCGCACGGCTTCAGGGCTGTGGCGCAGCAGTGGCAGGTAGCCGTGGGTGGCGGCGCAGGTGAGCAGGTCGAGCACCCCATCCCGCTGCAACTGCTGGAAGCGATGCAGCACCTGGCCGCCGCTCTCGATCCAGCCCTCGCGCGTGCGCTCCAGGGTGTCGGTCAGGGCCGCGGCGGCGCCCCCCTCAGCGGGGGGCGCCTGCCGGAGCAACTGAAGGCGCTGGGCCAGCCAGTCAGGGAACCGTGCACTGAGCACGGGGTCGCTGATCAGGCTGAGCAGGGTGGGGGAAAGCCCGAGGCTGAGGCAGGGGCTTTGGCCGGGATCATCCCGGCTCTCCTCCAGCACCTCAAGCAGGGGCAGGTAGCTCTCGAGCAGAGCCTGGAAGTACCAGTCTTCCTCCAGAGAGCCCGGATCGCTGCTCCGGACGTAGGGGAGATGGGCATGAAGGACCAGGGCCAGGGTGCCTTTGGCCATTGACCATCCATGGGTGGAGGCACTGTACGGGTCTCCCTCCGGCAACCCTTTGTGCCTTCACTCCTAGGCTGGTGAGAGAGGCGGGATGGGAGTCAGGTGGATCAGGGCAGGATCCGGCGCGGGATGTTCGTGGACGGCCACGGAATGTTCTATGCCCAGCAGAAGCTGGGCTGGTTCTTCGATCCCCGCAGGCTGCTGGAGCTGGCGGCTTCCGAGCCGGGCGTCGAACTTGATGGGGCCTTCTGGTACACGGGCCTGAAGGATCCGGCTGATCAGCGGCCCTTCCGCGATGCACTCACCAGCCTGGGCTACACGGTTCGTAGCAAACCGCTGCGGGAATTCGGTGCGGATCCGGAGCATCGTCAGTTCGCCAGGGCGAATCTGGATGTGGAGATCTGCCTGGATCTGATGATGGTGGCCCACCGGCTTGATGAGGTCTGGCTCCTGAGCGGCAGCCGCGATCTGGAACGGTTGGTGGAGACCCTGCGGGCCCGGGGGATCAGGATCGTGCTGCTCAACACCGATGGGATGGTGCCTCGGGAGCTGCGCAATGCCGTCGACATCTTCCTGGACCTGTCCGGGTTACGGGAGAAGCTGGAGAAGGCCGAAGCGGTCCAGGCGCCTGTGTTCCAGCGGGGATCCGAGAGCTCGGTGCGGGTTGAGCCGATCAGCAGGGAGCTGGTGCGCCGTCCGCTGGAGCGTCCAGACGGCGGTTCCCGTGAGGTGGTGATCGCTCCCTCCCCCTAGGATCAGGTCAACTCATAGTCACATCGACTTGCAACGGTCATGGCCAAGGACCCCGGCCGCGTACTGATCTTCGACACCACCCTGCGGGATGGCGAGCAATCCCCCGGGGCCAGCCTCAACCTCGAGGAGAAGCTGGCGATCGCCCACCAGCTCGCCCGCCTGCGGGTCGACATCATTGAGGCGGGCTTCCCCTTCGCCAGCCCCGGGGATTTCAATGCTGTGCAGCGCATCGCAGCCGCCGTCGGCACCCCCGAAGGACCCGTGATCTGTGGCCTGGCCCGGGCCGCCCAGGGCGACATCAAAGCCTGCGCGGAAGCGGTGGCTCCTGCCGCCAACCGCCGCATCCACACCTTCATCGCCACCAGCGACATTCATCTCGAGCACAAACTGCGCAAAAGTCGCGCTGA
Source organism: Synechococcus sp. BSA11S (assembly GCF_014224355.1). GTDB lineage: Bacteria > Cyanobacteriota > Cyanobacteriia > PCC-6307 > Cyanobiaceae > Regnicoccus_A. Next base: position 28,783 of record NZ_VNWP01000016.1, read on the forward strand.
GGTGGTGGCGATCACCGCAGAGATGGTGGCCTACGCCCGCTCCCTCGTCGAAGATGTGGAGTTTTCCTGTGAGGACGCTGGTCGCTCTGATCCCGACTACCTCTACGAGGTGATCGAAGCCGCCATTGCCGCCGGTGCCACCACCATCAACATCCCCGACACTGTCGGGTACACAACGCCGGCTGAATTCGGTGGCCTGATCGCCGGCATCAATGCTCACGTGCCCAACATCGACCAGGCTGTGATCTCTGTGCATGGCCACAACGATCTCGGTCTGGCGGTGGCCAACTTCCTTGAGGCGGTCAAGAACGGAGCCCGCCAGCTGGAGTGCACGATCAACGGCATCGGTGAACGGGCCGGCAACGCCTCCCTCGAGGAGCTGGTGATGGCGCTGCACGTACGCCGCAGCTACTTCAATCCCTTTCTCGGCCGCCAGGCAGGCAGCTCTGAGCCGCTCACGGGGGTGCGCACCGAGGAGATCTACAAGACCTCACGCCTGGTCAGCAACCTCACCGGCATGGCGGTGCAGCCCAACAAGGCGATCGTGGGGGCCAATGCCTTCGCCCATGAATCGGGCATCCATCAGGACGGGGTGCTCAAGAACCGGCTCACCTACGAGATCGTCGATGCGCGCACCATCGGTCTGGCCGACAACCGCATCTCCCTGGGCAAGCTGAGCGGCCGCAGTGCTTTCCGGGCGCGGCTGGAGGACCTCGGCTACACCCTTGAGCGTGACGACCTCGATGAGGCCTTTGCCCGTTTCAAGGAGCTGGCCGATCGCAAGCGGGAGATCACCGACCGAGATCTCGAGGCGATCGTCAGCGATCAGGCCCAGCAGACCGAAGCCCGCTACGACCTGAAGCTGGTGCAGGTGAGCACCGGCACCAATCTGCAGCCCACGGCCACCGTCACGCTCACCACCAGCGATGGGGCCGAGCTCACCGAGGCCGCCATCGGCACCGGTCCTGTCGACGCCGTCTGTCAGGCCCTCAACAGCCTGGCGCGGGTGCCCAATGAGCTCGTGGAATTCAGCGTCAAGTCCGTCACCGAGGGCATCGACGCCATGGGCGAGGTCACGATCCGCCTGCGCCACCAGGGGGTGCTCTATTCCGGCCATGCCGCCGACACCGACATCGTGGTGGCTGCGGCGCAGGCCTTCGTGAATGCCCTCAACCGGCTGGTGAATGCGATGGAGCGCCAGCCCCTGCATCCCCAGAAAGCGTCCCTGCCGGTGGCGGAGCTGCCGCGGCTGTGAAGCAGCAACGGCCTCTCTGGGCAAGCGTTCTGCAACTGGGGGCCCTGCTGATGCTGGCCCTGCTGATGCTGGTGCCCCTGCTCTGGCTGGTGAGCACCTCCCTGAAGGGCCCCGCCGAGAACATCTTCGCCACCCCACCGGCGCTGATCCCAGCCCAGCCCAGCCTGGAGGCCTACGGCCGCCTCTTCGCTGATCATCCTCTGGGCCTGTACCTGTTCAACAGCACAGTGGTCAGCCTGCTGGCGGTGCTGGGCAACCTGCTGTTCTGTTCGCTGGCGGCTTACCCGCTGGCGCGGATGCGCTTCGCCGGCCGCGGCCTGGTGCTGGCCCTGGTGGTGGCCACCATCCTGATTCCCTTTCAGGTGGTGATGATTCCGCTGTATCTGATGATGGTCCAGCTGGGCCTGCGCAACACCCTCTGGGCCCTGATCGTGCCCCAGGCGGCCACGGCCTTCGGCATCTTTCTGTTGCGCCAGAGTTTTCTCGGGGTTCCGGTGGAACTGGAGGAGGCGGCCCGCATCGATGGCTGCACCCCGGTGGGCGAGTGGTGGAACGTGATGATTCCCGCTGCCCGGGCCGACCTGATCACCCTGGCGATGTTCGTGTTCATCGGCACCTGGAGTGATTTCCTCTGGCCGTTGGTGATCCTCGATGACCCCAGGCTCTACACCCTTCCCCTGGGTCTGCAGCAACTGGCCAGCAGTTTCTCCCTTGACTGGCGCCTGGTGGCGGCGGGTTCCGTCGTCTCGATCCTGCCGGTGCTGGTGCTGTTCGTGCTGTTGCAGCGGTACATCCTCCCCAGTGCCAGCGGCGATGCGGTGAAGGGCTGAGGAACGAGCCACCACGCGGTTCGGGTCCCTGGGACCGGGCTGCTTTCCGCTCTGCGAACAAGCGCGTCGCCGGCCTGGAGTTGTCGATGGTCCTGGGTAATCTGCGCCCTTGGAGTTCATCATCAGCCGGGCGCCGGAATGGAGACCAGCCTGGTTCTGCAGAATCTGCTCTCACCGCCGGTGCTGTTCTTCGCCCTCGGGGTGATCGCGGTGCTGGTGGGATCCGACCTGGAGATCCCGGCGCCGCTGCCGAAGCTTTTCTCTCTCTATCTCCTGCTGGCCATCGGCTTCAAGGGGGGAGTGGAGCTGCTCCACAGCGGCCTCGGTCCCCAGGTGATCAGCACGATCGCGGCGGCGATGCTGATGTCGGCCCTCGTGCCCCTGTACAGCTTCCTGGTGCTGCAGCGTCAGCTCGACACCTTCAACGCGGCGGCGATCGCCGCCACCTACGGCTCGATCAGTGCGGTCACTTTCATCACGGCGGAGAGCTTCCTGGGTCTCACGGGGATGCCCCACGACGGCTTCATGGTGGCGGCCCTGGCCCTGATGGAATCCCCGGCGATCATCATCGGTCTGCTGCTGGTGAAGCTGGCCTCGAGTGAGCCGGCGGAGCAACCCCGGGAGGGAATCCGCTGGGGTTCGCTGCTGCATGAGGCCTTTCTGAACAGCTCGGTGCTGCTGCTGGTGGGCAGCCTGGTGATCGGTGGGCTCGTGGCGGCTTTCAGCCCTTCGGGGCTGGGCAGAATGGAGCCCTTCACCGGTGAGCTCTTCTACGGAGCCCTCAGTTTCTTCCTGCTCGACATGGGCATCGTGGCGGCCCAGCGGGTTGGTGATCTCCGGCGGGCCGGGGCCTTCCTGATCGGCTTCGCCGTGCTGATGCCCCTGTTCAATGCAGGGGTGGGCCTGGTGGTGTCCAGGTTGCTCGGTCTGCCCCAGGGGGATGCGCTCCTGTTCATGGTGCTCAGCGCCAGTGCCTCCTACATCGCGGTGCCCGCGGCGATGCGCATGACTGTGCCTCAGGCCAGTCCGAGCCTTTACATCTCCACCGCCCTGGGGGTGACCTTCCCGTTCAACATCGTGGTGGGCATTCCGCTTTACATGGCGATGGTGAGGCTGGTCATCCCTGCTGTCTGATTTCCGGCCCTTCCCATGCAACGCCTCGATCTGATCTGCAGCGAACGGGAACTCGAGCGGGTGGTTCACCTGATCGATTCCGCAGGCGCCCCCGGCTACTCGGTGATCCGCCATGTGACGGGGAGAGGGCCCCATGGGTCGGTCTCCGAGTCGATGGAGTTCAGCGGTTTCGGTGCCAATGTCCATGTGATGGTGTTCTGCGAGAGCGCCGTTCTCGAGACCCTCCGTCAGGGCCTGAGGCCGATCCTGGAGTACTACGGAGGGGTTGGCTTCGTCTCCCAGGCTGAGCCGTTCTGAGCCTCAGCCACCGTTTCCTTCATGGCCAGCGATCCCGCCATTGCCGCGTTCGGCTCCAGCTTCACGGCCATCACCCTGGCGGAGCTGGGGGACAAGACCTTTTTCGTGGCCTTCCTTCTGGCCGCCCGCCACCGGGGCCGCTGGGTGTTCCTCGGGGCCTTCACGGCCCTGGCGGCCGTCACGGTGATTTCCCTGGCCCTCGGCCTGGGCCTGCGCAGTCTGCTGCCGCCCGAGCTGGTGCCCTGGCTGGCGGCTCTGCTCTTCGGCGGGTTCGGCCTGAAGCTGCTGATCGATGCTCAGTCGATGGGAGCCCAGGCCGCCGAGCAGGAGGCCCAGGAGGCCGAGGACCTGGTCAACGCCGCCGAAGCTGGCCAGAGCCAGAGCAAGGCCGGCGGCTGGCTGGTGGTGCGTGAAGCCTTCCTGCTGGTATTCATGGCCGAACTGGGCGACCGCACCCAGTTCGCCACAATTTTTCTGGCCACAGCGCCTGGTTTCACCTTCGCGGCCCTGCTGGCCGGCACCCTGGCGGGCCATGCCCTGGTCACGGGCCTGGCGGTGGGGGCGGGCAAGTGGATCGGCCAGCTCCTCTCCGAGCGGGTGCTCTATCGGCTCAGCGGGGGCCTGTTCCTGGTGTTCGCCGCAGTGGCCCTGCGCGAAGCCCTGGGTTGAGGGTCTGAGGGAAGCTCAGGGCTGGTGGCGTCCGCTGTAGTGGGCGCAGCGTTCACAGGGTCCGTCGGGCAGCACCGCGCAGCGCAGCAGCGGCGATCGGGCATTGAAGCGGCAACTGGGGTCGCCGATCACCCAGCCTCCATTCCACCAGCGTGCCTCCCTGGGCTGCCGCTCGGCTTTCACCTGCAGGGCCACACCGGCCAGCTCGTAGCGACCATTGCGCAACTGATACCGGTGATGGCGCTGCAGCACAAGGAAGCTGTTGCCGCCATGGAGAAACCAACGGCCTGGCAGGGGAATCTCGCCCAGTTCATCGAGCTCGAGCTGGGCCAGCAAGTGGCCGCTGCCGGCCTGGCGGAGTTCGACGCGCAGGGGCTTCAGGGGTTCACCTCACCGGCATCGCCGCTCACACGCCTGGAGAAGCCCCAGAGGAAGAGACCGGCCACAAGCAGCAGCAGGGTCCACTCCGGCGGCACCAGCTGGGGCAGCCCGAGGCGCAGGAGCAGCCGCAGGCCCACCAGCCCCACCGCCAGATAACCCGCCCGCTCCAGGTTGGGGTAGAGCCCCAGCCAGCGGATGAACAGTTCCGCGGTGAGGCGGAGGGCGATCACCCCGATCACTCCGCCGGTCATCACCAGCCAGAGCCGATCGCTCACGGCCACCGCAGCCGCCACGCTGTCGAGAGAGAACGCCAGGTCGGTGACGGCCAGGGTGATCACCACGGCCCCCAGTCCCCCAGTGCCGGGCTGAGCCGCGAGGCCCTCGGAGGGATGCTGGCCGACGGCGGAGGCTTTCACGGCCGCCACCGCCACCGGCTCGTCGTCGGCGGCCCCCTCGCCTGGCCGCAGCAGGTTGCTGCCGCTCAGCCAGAGCAGGTAGGCGGCGGCAGCCAGCTGCAGGGGCCAGAAGTTGAGGACCCAGCGCGCCAGCAGGATCAACCCCAGGCGGAAGAGCAAGGCAAGGCCAAGTCCGAGGTTCAGGGCCTGGCGCTGGCGGGCCGGATCGTGCAGCCGCCGTGAAATGGCGGCCAGGGCGATGGCGTTGTCGGCGGAGAGCACCGCCTCGAGCGCCACCAGCAGCGGCAGCAGCAGCAACAGTTCCCCCCACTGATCCGCTTCTTCCAGCAGGGGGGTGAGGGAGGAGATCGACTCCGCTTCCATTGTCGTGCAGCGGGTTCGGTGGCGCCACTCTAGAAAGTCCCCACCACCGGCTCCTCCGCGATGCAGCTTCGGGCACGACTGGCCCATGCCGAATCCGGCCAGCGGGTGGTGGCGGTGAGCGCCTGGGAGGGAGGGCGTTGCCTGGGCAGCGCCCTGGGGGAAGCACCCACGGCCGAAGCCGCCGAGGACCGGGCTCTGCAGCGGTTGCTGCAACGGCTTGAGACGTCCTCCCAGGTTGCACCACCTCCTGCATTGCAGTCAGAAGTCAGGCCAGCTCCGCTCCCACCGGCACCTCCAGCGCCTGCCGCGTCTTCTGAACCCAGCGCCTCCGAAGGCGGAGTGGCCGGCCCCGAGATCGAACCTCCGGCTGATCCCGACGACTGGAGCGAGGAGCTGGCGGAGCTGGAGCGTTTGTTGCGTCAGCTCAGCTGGGAGCGGGATCAGGAGTCGATCTACCTGCAGCGCGCTTTCGGCCATCCCAGCCGCAGCCGTCTGATCCGCTATGCCGATCTGCTGGCCTACCTCGGGGTCCTGCGCCGGCTGGAGCCTGGCATGGATCCGGCCAGCGCCCCCCTGCCCATGCGCCGCTCCGACCTCCTGCGCCGCTCCGACGCTCTGCTCGCGCGTCTGGGCTGGGGACCCGCCGAGGGTCGGTCGTTGCTGGAGCGCGAGTTCCGCCTGGCCAGCCGCCAGCAGCTCAGCGACGATGACCTGCTGCGTTTCAACGAGCTGCTGGCGCAGCGGCTGGAGGAGCCCACGGCCTCCAGCCAGGAGCAGGGCACTCCCTCGCCAGCAGAGCAGGCCCCAGGCTGAGCTGGTTCTGGTTGGCGTAGGCCTCCCGCTCCAGGCTGATCTCGGAGGGGCTGGCCCTGGCATACACGGGATCCTCCAGGTGGCGCTGGCTGATCGGATCCAGCACCATCGAGAGACCCAGCAGCCTGGGCCGGGCTCCCAGTCCTCCGTGCCGGCAGCTCTGGGCCACGTGGATCGCCTCATGGTTGAGCACCCGGGCGAACTCCACGCTGCCCTTCTCGATCACATCGGGGCGGAGGCGCAGGGTGCGGGCCGACGGTTCCCATTCCCCGGCAGCCCGGTCCTTGCGGGGCGCGCCGATCACCACCTGCACCCCCACCCGCTCGAGCATGGTCAGCAGGTCCGCGATGGCCGCACGCTCGGCCTCGTGGCTGGGGGGATTGCGTCGCAGGTCCTCGATCTGCGCGATGGACAGGGGTGGATCGTCTAGACGACGCTTGTATGTGTAGCGGATTCGTCCATCGCCAAGGGGTTCGGCCCGCGGCTGCCAGGTCAGGTCAGCCGTCTTCAGTTGCTGTTGAAGCCAGGGCAGATCAGCACGGCTGAGCACCCGATCGCCGGGCCGCGGCGGCGCCGGACGGCTGGCGAGCACCACCTCCTGCAGCTGGAACGTGAGGTCCTGCAGGGCCAGGAGGGTGTCGGTGCGTCTGGTCAGGGGGGCGAGCAGGGCCAGGGCAGCCAGACCTCCGCCTGTGCTGATCACCAGACCCATCAGCACAGGGGCCAGGCGCCCCGCCACGGTTGATCTGGGCCCTGATCCCCGTGGGCGGCGGACTGGACGGGATCGGCGCGATGGGCGGCGGGTCTTGCTCATGACGGCGCCATCTGCTGCAGACGGAGGCCGGAACAGCCGGCTTCCGGACTCTGGTCATAGCGCCTGGAGGGGAAGTTGGCGGCGGGCCGCGGCCGATGCCCCCGCTTGCGAAGATCGATCCCCGAGCCCGCCTGCCCTCCGATGCCCCTCACCGCCCTGGTGCGCCAGCTCGAGCAGGTGCCCCTCACCGGGGAGGTGCTGGAGCGCAGCGGGCGCCCCGAGCGGTTGCGTCTCAGTGGAGCCGGCCGGGCAGCCCGGGCGCTGATCGCCAGTGCCCTCGCCCGTCGCAGCACCAGGCCCCTGGTGGTGATCGTGCCCACCCTTGAGGAGGCTGGTCGCTGGGCCGCCCTGCTTGAGCTGATGGGCTGGCCTACAGCTCAGCTCTACCCCACCAGCGAGGGCTCCCCTTATGAACCCTTTGATCCCACCAGCGAGATCACCTGGGGCCAGCTGCAGGTGCTCAGCGAGCTGATCGACGGCAGCGGCCGGCCGTGGTCAGGAGCGATCGTGGCCACCGAGCGAGCCCTGCAGCCCCATCTGCCGCCGCCCGCCGCCCTGGCCGCCCGCTGCCTGAGCCTGCGCAAGGGCAGCAGCGTCGACCTCGAGCAGCTGGCCGACACCCTCACCCGTCTGGGCTACGAGCGGGTGCCGACGATCGAGCAGGAGGGCAGCTGGAGCCGCCGCGGCGACATCGTCGATGTCTTCCCGGTGAGTGCCGAGCTGCCGGTACGGCTGGAGTTCTTCGGGGAGGACCTGGAGAAGCTGCGGGAGTTCGATCCCGCCACCCAGCGCTCCCTCGACGCGATCGAGGCGGTGCGCCTCACCCCCACCGGCTATGCCCCGCTGATCGCTGATGCCCTGCGCGAGTCGATGCCGGAGGCTCTGGCGGAGCTGCTTGCTGCTGAGGCCCTTGAGCAGCTGCTCGAGGGAGGCACTCCCGAGGGGATGCGCCGGCTGATGGGCCTGGCCTGGCAGCAGCCGGCCTCCCTGCTCGACTACCTGCCCGGCTCCACCCTGATTGCTGTGGATGAGCGGCGCCAGGGCCTGGCCCATGGCCAGCAGTGGTTCGACCACGCCAGCGACCACCACGCCGAGGTCAGTGCCTCGCTGCCTCGGGACTCCCTGCCGCCCTCGCTGCACAGGTCGGTGGGCGAGGCCCTGGCGGCGGCCGATCGCTTCCCCGGCTTCGATCTGGCGGAGCTGCACGAGAGCGACCGGCACCCCAACAGCTTCGATCTGGCCAGCCGCCCGGTGCCGGCCCACCCCAACGCCTTCGGTCGCCTGGCAGCCCTGGTGAAGGGCTACCAGCAGGAGAAGGCGCGGGTGTGGCTGGTGTCAGCCCAGCCCAGCCGGGCCGTGGCGCTGCTGGAGGAGCACGACTGCCCGGCTCGCTTCGTGCCGAACCCCCATGATTTTCCGGCGATCGAGCGCCTGATCGAGCAGGCCACCCCGGTGGCCCTGAAGCTGCGCGGCACCGCCGAGCTGGAGGGGCTGCAGCTGCCGGCCTGGCGGCTGGTGCTGCTCACCGACCGGGAGTTCTTCGGCCAGCACAGCCTGACCGCCTCGGGCTACGTGCGCCGGCGCCGCAAGGCGGCCAGCCGCACGGTGGACCCCAACAAGATGCGCCCCGGCGACTTCGTGGTGCACCGCAACCACGGCATCGGCCGCTTTCTGAGGCTGGAGAAACTGGCGATCAGCGCTGAGTCGCGCGATTACCTGGTGGTGCAGTACGCCGACGGGCTGCTGAGGGTGGCAGCCGACCAGCTGGGCAGCCTCGGGCGCTTCCGCGCCAGCACCGACAGCCCGCCGGAGCTGAACCGCATGGGCGGTGTGGCCTGGAGCCGGGCCAAGGAGCGCGCCCGCAAGGCGGTGCGCAAGGTGGCGATGGACCTGGTGAAGCTCTATGCGGAGCGTCAGCAGGCCGATGGTTTCCCCTTCCCTCCCGATGGCCCCTGGCAGGGGGAGCTGGAGGAATCCTTCCCCTACGAGCCCACGCCTGATCAGCTGAAGGCGATCGCCGAGGTCAAGCGCGACATGGAGAAGCCCGAGCCGATGGACCGGCTGGTGTGCGGGGATGTGGGCTTCGGCAAGACCGAGGTGGCGATCCGCGCGGTGTTCAAGGCGGTGACGGCCGGCAGGCAATGTGCTCTTTTGGCCCCCACCACGGTGCTGGCGCAGCAGCACTGGCGCACCCTCAGCGAGCGCTTCGCTCCCTACCCGCTCAAGGTGGCCCTGCTCAACCGCTTCCGCACCGCCGCCGAGCGCAAGACGATCCTCGATGGCCTCAAGGATGGAACAGTGGACGTGGTGGTGGGCACCCACCAGCTGCTGGGCAAGAGCACCCACTTCGAGAAGCTCGGACTGCTGGTGGTGGATGAGGAACAGCGCTTCGGGGTGAATCAGAAAGAGAAGATCAAGGCGCTGAGAAAGGACGTGGATGTGCTCACCCTCTCGGCCACACCCATTCCGCGCACGCTCTACATGAGTCTCTCCGGGGTGCGTGAGATGAGCCTGATCACCACCCCGCCTCCCCTGCGCCGGCCGATCAAGACCCACCTGGCGGCCCTCGATGAGGAGGCGGTGCGCAGTGCCATCCGCCAGGAGCTCGACCGAGGCGGCCAGGTGTTCTACGTGGTGCCGCGGGTGGAGGGGATCGAGGAGGTGGCTGGAGTGCTGCGCGAGATGCTGCCGGGCCTGAAACTGTTGGTGGCCCACGGCCAGATGGCTGAGGGGGAGCTGGAGAGCGCGATGGTGGCCTTCAACGCCGGCGAGGCCGACGTGATGCTCTGCACCACGATCATCGAGAGCGGGCTCGACATCCCCAGGGTGAACACGATCCTGGTGGAGGACGCCCACAAGTTCGGCCTCGCCCAGCTCTATCAATTGCGAGGCCGGGTGGGCCGCAGCGGAATCCAGGCCCATGCCTGGCTGTTCTATCCCGGTGATGCGTCACTGAGTGAAGCGGCACGGCAGCGGCTGCGGGCGATTCAGGAATTCGCCCAGCTGGGGTCCGGCTACCAGCTGGCCATGCGCGACATGGAGATCCGCGGCGTCGGCAATCTGCTGGGGGTGGAGCAGAGCGGCCAGATGGAAGTGATCGGATTCGATCTCTACATGGAGATGCTGCAGGAATCGCTGGCCGAGATTCAGGGCCAGGACATCCCGGTGGTGGAGGAAGCCCAGATCGATCTGCCGATCACCGCCTTCATTCCCGCGGACTGGATCCCCGAGAGCGACGAGAAGATGGCCGCCTACCGCGCTGCCGCCGACTGCCGGGCCCGAGAGGAGCTGGTGCAGCTGGCCGCCGACTGGGTGGATCGCTACGGGGCCCTCCCATCACCGGTGGCCAGTCTGCTGCAGCTGATGGAGCTGAAGCTGCTGGCTCGGCGTTGCGGCTTCTCGCGCATCCGCCTGGAGAAGCCCAACATCGTGCTGGAAACACCGATGGAGGAACCGGCGTTCCGCCTGCTGCGCCAGGGTCTGCCCCAGCATCTTCACGGCCGGCTGGTGTATCAGGGCGGCGGCGGCAGCACAGCCAAGGTGCTGGCCCGCGGCCTGAACGTGCTGGCGGCCGAGCGCCAGCTGGACACCCTCAAGGAGTGGCTGGCCGCAATGGCCGAGCAGATCCCCGGGACGGATGGCCTCACCGATGCCCAGCGGCAGGAGCAGGCGGCGGCGAGGAACGCCGCGGTGCTGGCGGTGTGAGGCCCCCGTGTCAGGGTGCGGGCAGGCTTCAGATTGTCTTTTGTCTCATCTCCGCAAAAGTTCGTTACAGTGTTACGACCTGAAACGTAAACATGGGTGAATTGGTGGGTGGTACCAGCGGTCTGACGGCAGAGCTCCAGAGCGGCTATGCCCTTGTCTCGGCTCTGATCAGCGTGCTGGCCCTCGGTCTGTTCGCTCTGTTCCAGAACGACAAGGAAAACGACGACGACGACTCCAGCCCCGGCGGCGGTCTGATGCAGCCCGTGTCCTGAATCGGTTTCGGCCGGTCCGCAGAGCTATGGAGTGGCGACGGCAGGAGTTCCCAGCGCGGCCGGCAGGTTGGCGCTGGTTGGATTGAATGTGGTCGTTGAAGCGCTGGCGGCCCGCAATTTTTTCACCAGGGTGGATTCAGCGGCGCGGTACTGAACATCCTTGGTGGTTCCCAGATCTTCGAGCTTGAGCTTGGCAGCTTCCTCTTCGCTGAGCTTCACCGATACATCCGGGGAGATGCCGTGCTTGTGGATGTCGCGGCCGCTGGGGGTGAGGTATTTGGCGATGGTGACGGTCATGCCGGATCCATCGGAGAGCCCTCGCACCGACTGCACCAGGCCCTTGCCGAAGGTTTTCTGTCCCACCAGCACGGCCCGCTTGTTGTCCTGCAGGGCGCCGGAGAGGATTTCGCTGGCGCTGGCGGATCCTTCGTTCACCAGCACCACGATCGGTGACTTGGTCAGGGCTCGACCATTGGCCCGCCGCACGTCCTGGATGCCGTCCCGGGTTCTGGTGGAGACGATGATGCCTTCATCCAGCAACTGCCGGGCGATCTCGACGCTGGCCATCAACAGACCACCGGGGTTGCTGCGCAGGTCGAGCACATAGCCCTGCACCCCCTTCTGCTCCAGCTCGCGCAGGGCGGCGCGCATGTCCTTGGCGGCGTTGGCGTTGAACTGCTTGAGGCGGATGTAGCCCACCTTGACGCCGTTGGGGCCGCTGTTGATCTTTTGCTCCACCGCATGAAGCTCGATCCGGGCCCTGGTGAGCGGCACAGTGACCACCTGTTTGCGGCGACGCAACTCCAGAGTCACCTTGGTGCCGGCCTGGCCGCGGATCAGCTTGACCGCATCGGCGGTGGTCATGCCCTTGGTGCTCTTGCCGTCGATCGAGACGATCACGTCCTTGGGCTGCACCCCCGCTGCCGAGGCCGGTGAACCGTCGATCGGCGACACCACCACCAGTTCCTTGGTGTCCTTGTCGAGGCTCAGCTGGATACCCACCCCGGAGAGTTCTCCGGAGGTGTCGATCTGCATCTCCTTGAACTCCCGCGGATCCATGAAGCGGGTGTAGGGATCGTCGAGGGTGCCCAGCATTCCCCGGATCGCCTCGTAACTTTCCTTGGTGCTGCCGTAGCTCTTGGCCAGCAGGTCGCGACGGAGCTTGCGCCATTGCTCCGGGGTGTATTTGCCGGTGGTGTCGAGGTAGTCGCGGAAGACGATCTGCCAGGCCTGATCCATCACCTCCTTGGGACTGTCGGTGATCAGGGAGGCGGCGCTCGGGGAGCCCAGCCAGTCGGTGCCGACGATCACGGCTGTGGTGCAGGCACCGAGTCCGGCGAGAATGGCGATGCCGGTGCGTCCCCTGCCCATTGGCTGCGTTCCTGGAGCTTGACTGTCTTATCAAGCTAGCCTGGGTCCTCGGCAAGGGCGAGGCATCGGGGCCGGTCACAGTCAAGTCCGGATGTGACCGCCAGCAGCTGAGCGCCGGATCTCAGGGATCGACCCAGCGTCCGTCCTCCTTGATCAGGTTGATCAGAGCCTCCACCCCCTCGGCCTCCGGCACCCGGCGGATCTCGTCGCGGCCGCGGTAGAGGGAGATGGTGCCGGGGGTCTTGCCCACGTAGCCGTAGTCGGCGTCGGCCATCTCGCCGGGGCCGTTGACGATGCAGCCCATCACGGCGATGTCCAGGCCGGTGAGGTGGGCCGTGGCGTTGCGCACCACATGCAGCACCTCCTCCAGATTGAACAGGGTGCGGCCGCAACTGGGGCAGGCCACGTACTCCACCATCGTTTTCCTCAGGCCCAGGGCCTGCAGAATCGAATAGCAGACAGGGATCTCCTTCTCCGGCGCCTCGGTGAGCGACACCCGGATCGTGTCGCCCAGGCCCTCGGCCAGCAAGGTGGCAATGCCGGCGGTGCTCTTGATCCGTCCGTAGTCGCCGTCGCCCGCCTCGGTGACGCCCAGGTGAAGGGGGTAGTGGAACCCCGCGGCGTCCATGCGGTCGGCCATCATCCGGTAGGCGGCCAGCATCACCGGCGCCCGCGACGCCTTCATCGACACCACGATGTTGTGGAAGTCGAGGCGATCGCAGATGTGGATGAACTCCATGGCGCTCTCCACCATGCCCAGGGGCGTGTCGCCGTAGGTGAACAGCATCCTCTCGGCCAGCGAGCCGTGGTTCACGCCGATGCGCAGGGCCTTGTCCTGATCCTTGAGCAGGCTCACCAGCGGCTCGAGCGTGGCCTGGATCCGCTGCCCGATCGCCGCGACCTCCTCGGGGGTGAACTCGGTGCGGTTGGGATCGGGCTTGTCGAACACATAGAGGCCCGGATTGATGCGCACCTTGTCGACGTGCTGGGCCACCTCCAGGGCGATCTTCATGCCGTTGTGGTGCACATCGGCCACCAGCGGCACCGGCTGGTAGGTGTCTTCGAGGCGCTTGCGGATCTCCCCCACGGCCCGGGCATGGCCCAGGCTCGGCACCGTGAGCCGCACGATCTCGCAGCCCGCCTCATGCAGGCGGCGGATGCCGGCCGTGGCGCCCTCGATGTCGAGGGTGTCCTCGTTGATCATCGACTGCACCACCACCGGGTGCTCGCTGCCCACCCACACGTCACCCACCCGCACGCTGCGGGTCTTGCGGCGGTGGATCAGGGTGTCGTAGCGGGGGTTGCTGGCCCAGTCGGCGGGGAGGCCCGGATGGCTGGTGTCGGGGCGGGCGAGGGTGCCGGTCATCGCCATGGGGCCGGGAAGTGGGCCAACACTGCCACAGATCAGGGGGCGCCTGACGAATCCTGAGCATGGGCTGGGGCGGTCTCGAGCTGGTCAAGACGCGCTCTGACCGCCCTGAGGTCCTGCCAGGTGTGCCACTTGGGAGTGTCGGGCTCCCGTGAGGGATTGCGCAGCAGATAGGAGGGGGGAAAGATCGGCAGACACCACCGCCCCTGCCAGGGACGCCACTGGCCCCGCAGGCGGGTGATCCCTCCTTTGATGCCCAGCACCCCTTCCACGGCGGTGGCGCCGGCCAGCAGCACCAGCTTCGGTTGCACCAGTTCCACCTGCTGCAGCAGCCAGGGCATGCAGGCGGCCATCTCCTGGGGGGTGGGTTTGCGGTTGTCGGGTGGCCGGCACTTCACCACATTGCAGATGTAGGCGTCGCGGTTGCTCTCGAGGCCCACGCTGGCCAGCATCCGGTCGAGCAGCTGGCCCGCCCTGCCCACGAATGGGGAGCCCGTGGCGTCTTCCTGGGCGCCCGGTCCCTCTCCGATCACCATCAGGGCGGCACGGGGATTCCCCCGGCTCACCACCACCTGCTGCCGGCCCTCGGCCAGGGGGCAGCGACGGCAGTTGGCGCAATCACGCGCGAATTGTTGCAGCGCTGCCCCTGAATCGCCCTCCACGCCCTTGCCTGCGGATCAGCACCCACGCTCGCTGCAGCTGGGGGTAGCTGTCCAGTTGTCAGGCCCGACGGTGCCCGCTCGAACCTTTCCCAGGATGGGCGTCAGGCAGGATGCTTGATCTTCCTGGCGCTTCTCCTTCGGAGCGCCGTGGCCTGTTGCGGCCACTTTGCCCTGCGGCCACTTCGCCCTGCGGCCTTCGGCCGCGCCCCCGCCGATGCCCCGCCCGTTGAAGCTCTCGGCCCGGGCCGAAGCCCTGCAGCCTTCGCTCACCCTGGCCATTGCTGCCCGCGCCAGGCAGTTGCGCGCCGAGGGGCAGGATGTCTGCAGTCTCAGTGCCGGCGAGCCCGATTTCGATACCCCGGCCTTCATCCGCCAGGCCGCCAGCGAGGCCCTCGAGGGCGGAGCCACCCGCTATGGACCGGCCGCGGGAGAGCCGGCCCTGCGGGAGGCGATCGCCCGCAAGCTCAGTGAGGAAAACGGGGTCCCCACCCAGGCCGAGCAGGTGCTGGTCACCAATGGCGGCAAGCAGGCCCTGTTCAACCTCTTCCAGGTGCTGCTGGGCCCCGGGGATGAGGTCCTTCTCCCCGCCCCTTACTGGCTGAGTTACCCGGAGATGGTGCAGCTGGCCGGGGCCACCGTGCGGCTGCTGCCCAGCGACGCCGAGCACGGGTTCCGGCTTGATCCGGAGCAACTGGAGGCGGCGATCACCCCGGCCAGTCGCCTGCTGGTGCTCAACAGTCCGTCCAACCCCACCGGCATGGTCTTCAGTCGCCTGGAGCTGGAGGCGATCGCCGCCGTGCTGCGTCGTCATCCCCAGGTGGCTGTCGTCTGTGACGAGATCTACGAGTTCCTGCTCGCCCCCGGCCACAGGCACCACAGCTTCGCCTCGGTGGCACCCGATCTGAGCGATCGGGTGTTCATCGTCAATGGCTTCGCCAAGGGCTGGGCCATGACCGGCTGGAGGCTGGGATATCTGGCTGGACCCGCCGCCGTGGTCCGCGCCGCGATCGCTCTGCAGAGCCAGAGCACCAGCAACGTCTGCTCCTTCGCCCAGTTCGGCGCCCTGGCGGCGGTGAGCGGCCCGCGCGACTGCGTCGCGGCGATGGCCCGGCAGTTCACTGAGCGGCGGGCCCTGCTCCACGAAGGCCTCGCCTCCCTGCCGGGACTCACCTTGCGGCCGCCGGAAGGCGCCTTCTACGCCTTCCCGGATGTGAGCGCCCACGGGCTCGATTCGATGACGTTCTGCAACCGGCTGCTCAACGACGTGGGCCTGGCCCTGGTGCCGGGGGTCGCCTTCGGTGATGACCGCTGTGTGCGCCTCTCCTGCGCCGCCTCGTCCACCACCATTCGCGATGGTCTGAACAGGTTCGGCCGCTTCCTCTCCACCCTCTGATCCTCCATGACCCCTCTGAACTTCCGTCGCCGCCCACGAGCAGGCTTCCGCCTGGCTCTGCTGGCTGGTCTGGCCCTGGCTCTGGCGCCGGCGGCGCTTCCGCCGCAGCTGCAGCGGGCTGCGCCCCTGCTCGCCGGTGCCCAGGCCCGGCAGAAGCAGCTGCGTATCAGCGCCATCCCCGATCAGAACCCGGAGAAGCTCAACCGCCTCTACGGGCTCGTGGCCTCTGAGCTCAGCCGACAGCTGAAGGTACCCGTCAAGTACGTGCCCGTGACCAACTACACGGCGGCGGTGAGCGCCTTCCGCACCGGTGATCTGGATCTGGTCTGGTTCGGTGGTCTCACCGGCGTGCAGGCCCGGCTGCAGAAGCCGGGCGCCCGGGTGATCGCCCAGCGCGACATCGACGCCTCCTTTCACAGCGTGTTCATCGCCAACACCTCGGCTAGGCTGAAGCCCCTGCGCAACGTCAAGGGCCTGGCGGAACTGAAGGGCAAGCGGTTCACCTTCGGTTCGGAGAGTTCCACTTCGGGGCGGCTGATGCCGCAGCACTACCTCAACCAGGCCGGCGTGAAGCTGAGGGATTTCGCCGGGGGTGCCCCAGGCTTCAGTGGCAGCCACGACGCCACCATCGCTCTGGTGCAGAGCGGTGCTTACCAGGCCGGTGCGGTCAACGAGCAGGTCTGGAAGAGCAACCTGCGCTCCGGTAAGGCCGATCGCCGCAGGGTGGCCGTGATCTGGCGCACCCCCGGCTATCCCGATTACCACTGGATCGCCCAGCCCAATCTGGATCAACGGTTCGGTAAGGGCTTCACCAGCAAGCTGCAGAAGGCCTTTGTGGGGCTGCGTCGCAGCAATCCGCAACAGGCCCGGATCCTGGAGCTGTTCGGTGCCCAGAAGTTCATCCCCGCTCCGGTGAGCCAGTACGCAGCCATCGAGAAGGTGGGACGCCAGATCGGCAAGATCCGCTGAGCCACGGATCTCGTGCCCCCCTAGCCTGAGCTCAGGTCCCGGCGGTGGCATGCGCTTCAACGGCAGTCTGGAGGAGCTTCAGGCCCTCGTCGCCCAGCTCGGGCAACCCGGCCACTGGGTGCACCAAGGGGCGTTCGAGATGTACGTTCTCGACGACGAGGAGACCAACATCCGGCTGAACTGGTGGCCCCGCAGCGGTGATCTCCGCCTGGTGGGCGATCCCGCCCAGCGTGTGGGTCTGGAGAATGCTCTCCAGACCCTGCTCCCTGATCCCGGGGACGCCACGGGCTGATCGTGTCCCGTCCTCACCGGATCGATCCCCCTGCCGTGACCAGCTCCCCCGACCGTCCTCCTCTGGAGCTGCGCGCCATCCAGGTGCCGGGCCGCATGGCCCCCCGGCTCATGGAGGTGTCGTTGCAGCTCAGGCCTGGTGAGCGTGTGGCCCTGGTGGGCCCCAGCGGCGCGGGCAAGAGCACCCTGCTGGCCGTGGCCAATGGCCTGCTCAGTCCCGAAGCCGGCGAAGTGCTCTGGAATGGCGTGGCCCCAGCGCGCTCAAGGCGCCGGCGCAGGCGGCAGCAGGCGTTGATCGGCACCCTCTGGCAGGACCTGCGCCTGATCGAGGAGCTGACGGTGCAGCAGAACCTGAACGCCGCGCGGCTGGCCCGCTGGGGCTGGCCGCGGGCCCTTCTCAACCTGGTGCTGCCCCTCGACACCGCCGCCAATGCAGCGGTTCTCGAGAGGGTCGATCTCAGCGCCCTCCTGCTGGGGCAGCCCGTGACCGCCCTCTCGGGCGGCCAGCGCCAGCGCCTGGCCCTGGCCAGGCTGCTGCGGCAGGATCCTCTGCTGTTGCTGGCCGACGAACCCCTGGCCCACCTTGATCCACGGCTGGCGCGGGAGCTGCTGGGCTTGTTGCTGGAGCAGGCCCGGGGACGGAGGGCCCTGTTGCTCAGCCTCCACCGCCCCGATCTGCTCGATGGCTTCGATCGGGTGGTGGCCCTGCGCCAGGGCCGGGTGGTGCTGGATGCTTCCCCGTCGGAGCTGACCGGCTCCCAGCTGGCGGCGCTCTACCGGTCCGAGGCATGACGGCCATCCCCGCCCGGTCCTGGCGGCAGCTGCGCCTGGCGCCTCCCCTGCTCCCCCTGCTGCCCGCCCTGGTCTGGCTGCCGGTGCTGCTGATGCTCCCCGCTGTCTTCCACGGCGGTGGCTGGGACCTGATCGGCCAGTTCGCCCGGGCGGCCTTCAGCCCGTCCCTGGACCCACAGGTGCTGGGTTCCGCCCTCTCCGGCCTGGGGGTCACCGTGGGCATCGCCTTGCTCGGCTGGGCCTTGAGCCTCGCGCTGGGGCTGCTGGGCGGGGTGCTCAGCTCCCGCACGGTCTGGCGGACAGCCACCGGCAGCGCCCTGCCGGCGGCATGGATGCGCCGGCTGCTGGCGGTGCCCCGGGCGGTGCATGAGCTGCTCTGGGGTCTGCTGCTGTTGCAGCTGCTCGGTCTCCAGCCGGTGGTGGCGGTGCTGGCGATCACCATCCCCTACGCCGCCCTGGTGGCGCGGGTGGTGAGTGATCTGCTCGATGCCCTGCCCACCAAGGGTCTGGAGGCCCTGCGCCTGGCGGGAGCACCCGCAGGGCCGGCCTTGCTCACCGCCCTGGGGCCGGCCCTGCAGCCTGGAGTGCTCAGCTATGGCGGCTACCGTCTGGAATGCTCCCTGCGCAGCGCCACCCTGTTGGGGGTGTTCGGCCTCGGTGGGCTGGGCACCGATCTGCGCCTCACCCTCCAGTCGCTGCAGTTCCACGAGCTCTGGAGCGGTCTGTGGTTGCTGTTGCTGGTGATGCTGGCGCTGGAGGCCCTGCTGCGGGGCCTGCGGCGGCGTTGGGCGATGCCGGCCCGCTTCGGCCTGACGCACCGCTCGGTCGGGCGTGGTGGTCGGGAGGTGGCCCTCGGCCTGCTTCTGCTGCTGCCGGTGCTGGTGGTGGTGGCCATGGCGCTGGGGGTCAACCCTCTGCAGCTGGGACAGCTCCAGCCCCTGCCCCCCTGGTCAGCCGACTGGCCGGCGGTGGCGGCCTTGCCCTGGCCCTCGCTGATCGGCTCCACCCTGGGGCTCACCCTGCTGGCGGCCGCCCTGGCGGTGGGCAGCGCACCGCTGCTGCTGCTGATGATGGCCCCCTGGCCCTGGGGACGGGTGCTGATGCAGGCCATCTGGGCCCTGGGGCGGCTCTGGCCACCCCCCCTAACGGCCCTGCTGCTGCTGTTTGTGCTGCAACCGGGAGTGCTCACGGCTGCACTGGCCCTGGCCTTCCACAACCTGGGCATCCTCGGCCGCCTGCTTCTGGAGGCGGAGGAGTCGGCTTCGGTTCTGGCGGAGGAGGCCCTGGGGGCCGCCGGCACCGGCCCGCGGCTCGCCCTGCTCTACGGCCGCTTCAGCGTCCTGGCCCGCTCTTACCTGGCCTATGGCGCTTACCGCGCCGATGTGATCCTGCGCGAAACGGTGGTGGTGGGTCTGGTGGGGGCGGCGGGGCTGGGCAGCCTGCTGCTGGAGGCCCTCAGTTCCTTCGCGATCGATCAGTTGATCGCCCTGGTGGCGGTCTACGTGGTGCTCACCCTGGTGGGGGAAGATCTCAGCGACCGCCTCCGCCGGCGCCTGCTGGCGGCCTGACGCCCAAGCCCATGGCCGAGACCCCGACACCACGCAAGCTGATCGTGCTGGGGGACAGCGGTGTCTACGGCTGGGGGGATCCCGATGGCGGCGGCTGGTGCGAGCGGCTGCGGCGCCACTGGATGGGTCTGCCCGAAGGGCCCGTGCTCTACAACCTCGGGGTTCGCGGCGATGGACTGGAGCGGCTGGCGACCCGCCTGCATGGGGAGGTGGGCTGCCGGGGTGAGCTGCGCCGTCAGGCCCCCCAGGGCATTGTGATCAGCGTCGGTCTGAACGACACGGCCCGGGTCGGTCGTCCCGATGGGCGCCACCAACTGGCGCCGGAGGCTTTCCTCTTCGGCTTGCAGCAGCTGTTGCGGGAGGCGGTGCGGCTGGCTCCGGTGCTGGTGCTGGGGCTGACGCCGGTGGATGAGGCGGCGATGCCCTTCGCCGGTTGCCTCTGGTATCAGCTGGCCACGGTGCGCCAGTACGAGTGCCTGCTTGAGGAGGCCTGCCTGGAGGCCGATGTGCCCTTCCTGCCGCTGCTGGAGCCTCTGCTGGATGATCCCCACTGGAGTCGGCTGCTGAGCGCCGATGGCCTGCATCTCAATCCCGACGGCCATGGCCGGGTGTATGAGCAGGTGCGCCAGTGGCCTGCCCTGCTGGCCTGGGCGGGTCTGGAGTCGCGCCTGGCCCGCACGCCGGCCCACTGAAACGGCCGGCCCAATCACCCATCTGGGGGAGGACTGTTCCCCGGTTGGGGTGAAGCGCGGCCAGGGCAGCTCGGCAGAGGGTGGAACCACGGACCCACCGCTGTCCCCGCCATGCCAGATCCACGCCCCCAGCCTCACCAGGACCAGGACCTCCACAGCCGCAATGCCGACCTGCTTCAGCGCTTTCACAGCAGTGCTGACCACCGGCTGCGCAACCGGCTGGTGGAGTTGAACCTGCCCCTGGTGCGCCAGGTGGCTGGACGCGTGAGCGCGAGCACCCGCCTGCCACTCGAGGATCTGGTGCAACTGGGCTGCCTTGGGCTGATCCGTGCGATCGAGGCCTTTGATCCATCGCGCCCCACTGCTCTGAGCAGCTTCGCGGTGCCCTACGTCCGCGGGGCGATGCAGCACCACCTGCGCGATCACGAGCAGCCTCTGCGCTGCTCCCGCCAGCTGCGCGAGCTGCACCGGCGTGGCCAGGCCCTGGAGCAGCAGCGTCAGCATCGCCAGCTGCCTGCGCTGGGGGAGGAGGAGCTTGCGACGGCCCTGGGCTGCTCGCCGCAGCGCTGGCGTGAGGCGGTGGAGCTGCACCAGGCTCTGCGGCTGCGCAGCCTCGACGCTCCCACTGCCGATGGGGATGAGCGGGGCGGCACGCTGCTGGATCGGCTCCCGGCCCGCGAGCGGCCGGATCCCTGCCGCGCCGACCACGAGGGGGACTCCCTCTGCTGTGAAGCCGAGACGCAGCGCTGGATGAGTCACCGTCTGGGTCGTCTCGATCCCTCCCTGCGTCAGCTGTTGCTGGAGCGGGTGCTCCACGGATCCTCCTGGAGGCGCCTGGGGGAGGCTCAGGGCCTGCCGGCCCGGGCCACCCAGCGGCGCTTCGAGGCCCTTGTGCTGCTGTTGCGCGAGGAAATCCTGGAGCTGGTGCAGGTCCGCCAGGCGCCGCCGGTCTGGCCGGCGCGTGCGGGAGCCGCCGCGGCTGCACTCAGAGCCCCAGCAACGGGGCCAGCCCCAGTGCCAGCAGGGCGGCGATCAGGGTCTGCAGGCCGTTCACCAGTTCATTGCTGAGCCAGGCCAGGCGCCCCTGCAGGCTGGCGCCGATCAGACTCTCGATCAACGTGGCCACCAGCCCCACCGCCGTCACCAGCAGGGCCGCGGCGCTGCCCGGCAGCAGTCCGAGGAAGAGCAGCACCAGAGCCATCAGGGCGCTGCCGCCGAGGCTGGCCAGGGACCCCTCCAGGCTGATGGCCCCTTCACTGCCCGGGGGGACAGGCCGCAGGGTGGTGATCAGCACGGTGGTGCGCCCCCAGCGCTTGCCGATCTCGCTGCCACAGGTGTCGGCCAGCTTGGCGGCGAAGCTGGCGGCAAACCCGATCAGCAACCAGGGAATCGGCGCTCCGGGCAAGGTGGTGAGTAGGGCCAGAACGGCACCTGTGGCCGCCGACCCCCAGACGTTCTCGGGGCCGCGCCGGCCGCCACGGGCCTCCGCCAGCCCCTGCTCCTGCTTGCGCCTGATCCCGAGCCGGGTCACGGCCGAGCCCAGGGCCAGGTAGAGCACCACCGCCAGCCAGCCGCGCCAGCCGAGGCAGCCCCAGAGCAGCGTTCCGAGAATGCCGGCATGTACCCAGCCCGCCTTGGTGAGCAGTGGCAGCCGCTGGGCGGCGGTGATCAGCCCGGCGTTGATGGCGAAAGCCAGCGGCCACGCAGCCGCAGGTGCCGGGGCGGGAGTCCAGGGGGGCAGCACAGCGGGGGTCCGTCGGCCACCAGTTTCCCCGCCCGGCTGTGCAGTGCTGGTGCCGTTGGCGTCGGTGCAGCCCTCTGTTGCACTCCCCAACGGGCCTGTCGAGGCGGTCCCGTTGCGGCGGATAATCAGCTCTTACGTCCTGGCTGGCCGGCGTCATGATCTTCAAGCCCAAGGGGGTCTTCCTCAACCTCGACAAGGACGCTGCCGACAAGCCTGTGACGGTTGCTCCCGTGGCTCAGGTCGCTCCCAAGGCTGCGAAGGCTGAAGCGCCCAAGGCCATGGCTGCCCCGGTGGCCCCTGAAGCCGCCTCCGCTTCCGCCCAGATACTCACCACCGCCGAGGCGATCGCGGCCGAGCTGCGGCGGGATCAGGAGAACCGCCCTGCCCCCAGCGTCGTCACCTTCTCCCCGGAGCGCTTGATCCCCTCCGGGGCGCTGCCCCGTGCCCGCCGCCGCGCGGGCGCCAACCTGGCGATGTTCAAGGAGATGGCCAGCGGCATGCGCGGCCGCTGAAGCGGCTGGCCTCCACTCACGCGTCGCCCGCCGTCCGCCATTGCGCCAGCGAGGCCAACCCCGCCACGGCCGCCGTGGAGGTGCGCAGGATGTGGGGCCCCAGGCTCACCCTGCGCCAGCCAGCCTTTTGAGCGGCCCTGGCTTCTGCAGGGCTCCAGCCGCCCTCCGCTCCGATCGCCAGCACCACCCCGGGGGGCGGCTCGGCTGAGGCGCCGGAACGTGGCCGGGGCAGAACGGCGCTCAGCAGCGGCAGCTCTCCCTCCCGGGTGCAGGCCAGCAGTTGCAAGTCCTGCCGCGATCTGGCCAGGTAGGTGATCGCTTCGAGCGGTTCCAGCAGCTGCGGCAGCCAGAGGCGTTCGCACTGCTCGCAGGCTTCACGCAGGATCGCCTGCCAGCGGGCCGCCTTCCAGCTGCCCCGGAGGGCGGCGTGCTCAGCCGCCAGGGGCTGGAGCCGGTCCACCCCCAGCTCGCAGGCCATGCGCACCACCACGTCAAAGTCGAGCCTGGGCACCGCCACCGCCAGCTCTAGCCAGGGGCTGGCTGCCGCCTGGCGCTGCAGGGGGCGATCGAGCGGCTGGTCCAGGCGGGCCTGGGGGCCATCGAGCAGCACCACACTCCAGAGCTGGCCCTGCCCGTCGATCACGGCGAAGCGGTCTCCGGGCCCGTAGCGCAGTACGCGGCTGAGATACCGGCTCTCCTCGGTGGTCAGGGCCAGGGTGGTGCCGGTCGCCAGCCGCTCGGGCGAAATCAGCAGCCGGCGCAGTTCCCGCACCGCCGCCCTCAGTTGGCGCCGAGGGGGAAAAGGGCCTCGGGCACCTCCTCCACCGGCCAGTCGTCATTGACGCCACCGATCACGATCTCCTCGATCTCCACCACGTCGTTGTCGAGCTGACGCAGGGCGTTGATGAGCACATCGAGGGCCACCCCATCGCTGGTGCCCAGGTCGACCCAGCAGCGGCACCAGGCGTCGCGGTATTCCGGTTCACCCATGCTGTGCATCAGCGCGGGGAGAGTTGCCTCGGCGGCCTCGATGTCGTAGTCCATGGCGCTGAGGTCGATCCCCTCCTCGTGCACCTGCAGGCATTCGGCGTTGAACCCGCCCAGCTTGCCCAGGAAGAACCAGCTGTCGAACACCGTGTCGATGTATCCCTTCTCCCCCTGACCGGGGGGATTGGGGAAGCGCAACCAGATCCAGCAGTTGAACGGATCCACCTCGCGGAAGCGAATGTCCATGGGCGTTGCTCCTTCCAGCATCGACTGGTGATCCCATCAAACACGGTGGCGGCTGCTGCAAGCTGGTGCGGTCCGTGGTCCGCCATGCTGGAGCTCCGATCGATCCGCTACCACCCGGCCACCACCCCCGAGCCGGTATTGCGCGATCTCAGCCTGACACTGCCCGTGGGCGAGCCGGTGCTGGTGGCGGGCCGCAGCGGCAGCGGTAAGAGCACCCTGCTGGAGCTGATCAGTGGGCTGGCGGAACCCAGCGGCGGCACGATCCTCTGGCAGGGCCAGCCGGTGTCGGGCCGTCAGCGCCGCTGGCTGAGCGGCCTGGTGTTCCAGTTTCCCGAACGCCATTTCCTTGGCCTGAGCGTGGGCCAGGAACTCAAGCTGGGGCAGCGCCGGCTGGGAAGCGAGCGGCTGGAGGCGGTGCTGGCCCAGGTGGGTCTGCAGGGGGTGTCGCTGCAGCAGGCGCCGGAGCGGCTCAGCGGCGGCCAGCAGCGGCGCCTGGCCCTGGCGGTGCAGCTGCTGCGGAACCCGAAGGTGCTGCTGCTGGATGAGCCCACCGCAGGGCTGGACTGGTCGGTGCGCCACGAGGTGCTGCAGCTGATCGCCCAGCTCGGCTGCCAGCGGGCTCTGCTGGTGGTCACCCATGAGCCGGAGGTGTTCCAGAGCGTGGTGAGGCAGGCCTGGCGCCTGAGCGACGGGGGCCTTCAGGCCCTGCCGGCGCTCCGTACGATGCCCTGAGTTGGGGGAGGGCGAGCGATGCCCGATCAGTTGGTGAGGGCCACGGCGGCCGAGGGGGGAATCCGCCTGGTGGCGGCGCTCACGACCGTCACCAGCCGCTACGCCCGCCGCCGCCATGGGCTCTCCTACCTCACCACAGCTCTGCTGGGGCGGGCGATGACGGCCGGACTGCTGCTGGCCAGCTCGATGAAGGTGGCCCACGGGCGGGTTAACCTGCGCATCCAGTCGGATGGCCCCCTGCGTGGGCTGATGGTGGATGCGGGCCGCGATGGCACGGTGCGCGGCTATGTGGGTCACCCCGCGCTTGAGCTCGACCTGCTCGAGGAGGCCGATGGTCAGCACCAGTTCGACTTCCGCCAGGCCACCGGCACCGGTTACCTGCACGTGGTGCGTGACCTGGGCAAGGGGGAGCCGTTCAGCAGCACCGTGGAACTGGTGAGCGGCGGCATCGGCGACGACGTGGCCTCCTATCTGCTCCATTCCGAGCAGACACCCTCGGCGGTGTTCGTAGGCGAGCAGATCGACAGCTCCGGTGTGCGTTGCTCCGGCGGTGTGCTGGTGCAGGTGCTCCCCAAGGCGGCACGGGAGCCTGCACTGGTGGCGCTGCTGGAGGAGCGGTGCCGGGAGATCAGCGGTTTCAGCGGGCGTCTGGCTGCCTGCAAGGACGATCTCAAGCAGCTGTTGGAAGATATTTTCCCTGATCTCGATCCCCAGTTGCTGGAGGAAGCCGAGGCCCGACAGGACGTGACCTTCCACTGCCCGTGCACCCGCCGCCGCAGTGTCAACGCCCTGCGGCTGCTGGGTGAGCAGGAACTGGCTTCGATTCTGCGGGAGGACGGCCGCGCCGAGCTCACCTGCCACTTCTGCAACGAGGTGTACGGCGTGGAGGAAGGAGAGCTGCGGGAGCTGATCGCCGAGCTCTCTCCGGCCTAGGCGATCAGCAGGGCACCGAGCAGCAGCAGGATCAGGGCCGGCAGGCTCTGGACCTGATTCAGGGCCAGGGGCAGCCCGAGGGGCAGAGCTGGATCGAGGCCCAGGGTGAGAGCGCCACCAAGCAGCAGCCCCACGCTGAGCAGGGCGAAGCTCCAGCCCACCGCAGCCAGGAAGCGGCCGTTGCGGCGCCTGAGGTTCACCACCGTGACGCCGGTGGCCAGAGCCAGCAGCACTTCCGCCGAGCCCGGCGGGCTGATCAGGACCAGCAGAACGAGCAGGCCATCGGCCACCAGGGGAAACCAGAGCTCACGGCCTTCGGCCAGGGCGAGCTGGGGCAGGGAGAGGCTGGGGGCCTGCAGCTTGTTGCCACCGCTGAGCTGGGGCAGGGAGGGGAGCTGGGGCAGGGAAGGCCGGGAGGGAACCCTGGCAGGCGCAGGCTTGATCTCCTCGCGCTTGGAGGCGGTGACTGCGGCGCTGCTCACCTTGCCCTGCTGGCGTTCCCGCAGCCGCTCCATGAGCACCGCGTCGTAGGCGGCTTCGACCCTGGCGCGAGCCTGGGGATCATCGGCGACGGCATCGAGCTGACGCTGGCGGGCCGTCTGCACCTCATCGAAGCTGGCGTCGGGGGTGACGCCGAGCCGTTCGTAGGGACTGCCGCCTGGGGCGGGTTCAGAACCGTTGGTCATGGCCTCCGGTGCGTGGGGCTGGATCGTGGCTCGAGCGTATCGAGGCGCGGGGCGTGTGGCTGTGCGCCGGGGCTGATTGAGACCTGCCCATCCCGTGGGGCGGGCTCAGAACAGGGGATCGCTGCAGTGGTAGCCAGCGTCCTGCTGCAACTCGAGGCGCCGTGCCTCCGCTTCATCGATCGCCAGCCAGTGGCGGCTCTTGAGCAGGGGCATCTGGGGAGGGAGATGGCTGCCTTCACGAATTTCAACGGTTTCCTGGCTGGGCAGGAAACGGACGTAGTCGGAACCTCCATCCCGGCGTGGGCGAACCAGCCAGATCGGCTGAGGCATAGCCGTTACCTTGACCTTTCGTTGCAATTCATTCTGGCGAGGTCGGCGCCGGGCCGTGGCTCAGATCGCGATCGGCTCGACCCCGCTCACCACCGGAGCCACGGCGCTGAGCTCCAGGTCGGGGTGATCCTCCTTGAGCTGGTTGAGGTTCCAGTCGTTCTTGAACAGCAGCACCGGCCGGTCCCAGGCGTCGCGCACCGTTTTGCAGTTGAAGATGCGGCCCACGCTCTCGAGGGATCCCCAGCCGCCCGCCACCCAGCGCGCCACACTGAAGCCCATGGGCTCCAGCCGCGTTTCCACCCCGTACTCATTCGCGAGCCGGTACTGGACCACTTCCAGCTGCAGCTGGCCCACGGCCGCCAGGATCGGATCCCGTTTGCTGGTGTCGGTGTCGTAGAGGATCTGCACGGCCCCCTCTTCCCGCAGTTCATTCACCCCCTTTCGGAAGCTCTT
The DNA here is from genome assembly GCF_014224355.1 of Synechococcus sp. BSA11S. Classification (GTDB taxonomy): domain Bacteria; phylum Cyanobacteriota; class Cyanobacteriia; order PCC-6307; family Cyanobiaceae; genus Regnicoccus_A. The sequence continues at coordinate 55,462 of NZ_VNWP01000016.1, forward strand.
GAAGGCCGAGGGGTTGGGGTTGCGCAACCAGGCGAAAATCTCAGGACTGAAGCAGGGGATGCCTTCGTACTCCACCCTGGGCCCCACATAGAGGGTGTCGCCGATGGCGAACATGCCCGGGTTGTTCAGGCCGATCACGTCGCCCGGGTAGGCGTCGTCGACCACCTCCCGGTCCTGACCGAACAGCTTCTGGGGGCGGGAGAGCCGGATCGTGCGACCGCTGCGGGCATGGCGCACGCTCATGTCCTTCTCGAAGCGGCCGGAGCAGACCCGCACGAAGGCGACGCGGTCACGGTGGCGGGGGTCCATGTTGGCCTGCAGCTTGAACACGAAGCCGCTGAACTCGGGCCGCAGTGGATCGATGGGGCCGTCTTGGCTGGTGCGGGCCACGGGCTGCTGGGCCAGCTCCAGGAAGGCATCGAGGAACGGATGCACGCCGAAGTTGGTCATCGCCGAGCCGAAGAACACCGGGCTCAGTTCGCCGGCATGCACCAGCTCCAGGTCGAGCTCGGCGCCGGCGCCGTCGAGCAGCTCCAGTTCCTCGAGGGCCTGGGCCAGGAGTTCCGCTTCCACGGCCCCGGACTCGCGGGCGTCCTGCACCGACAGGGTGCGCTCGCCGGCCTGTTTGCCGCGTTCCGCGCGATCGAACAGGATCACGTCCCGGCGGCGTCGGTCGATCACCCCGCGGAAGCGATCGCCGCTGCCGATCGGCCAGTTCACCGGCCAGCAGGTGAGACCCAGCTCGCTCTCGATCTCATCGATCAGCTCGAGCGGGTCGCGCCCGGGCCGATCCATCTTGTTGATGAACGTGAAGATCGGAATCCGCCGCATGCGGCAGACCTCGAACAGCTTGCGGGTCTGCGGCTCCAGGCCTTTGGCGGCGTCCTCCAGCATCACCGCGTTGTCGGCGGCGGCCAGGGTTCGGTAGGTGTCTTCCGAGAAGTCCTGGTGCCCAGGGGTATCGAGCAGGTTGATCGTGCTGCCGTCGTAGTCGAACTGGAGCACGGTGGAGGTGATTGAGATGCCGCGCTGCTTCTCCAGCTCCATCCAGTCGGAGGTCACCTTGCGCTGCTCTCCCTTGGCCTTCACCGCGCCGGCCTGCTGGATGGCCCCCCCGTACAGCAGCAGCTTCTCGGTGAGGGTGGTCTTGCCCGCGTCGGGGTGGGAAATGATCGCGAAATTCCGGCGCCGGGCCACGGCTTTGGCCAGGGCCTGCTGCTCGGGGTCCGTGGCCCCGTTCTCAGGCGCCCTGATGCTGCTGGTCATGAGCTCAGCCTGACAGGCCACCACAGGGCACTGTCGCTGGTGGCGACGCGCGCTTGCACCCCCCACCAGTGGCGTTATGGTGCACCAAATTGACCACCCCCACCGCCGTGACCCTCACTCCAGCGCGCCCCGATCTGGTCGATCCCGCAGGGACGCTGGCTTCGGAGGCTGTGGCCTCCCGGCTGCAGGGTGGCCGGATCGGGGCCGACGGCCTGCTGGAGCCTGATTTCCCCGCCACCGCCCCTGCGGCGAACCCCGTCTTCTACCGCACCTACTCCCGCCGCACCGAGGGCGGGCGTGAGAGCTGGCATCAGGTGGCCGAGCGCAACCTGGAGGGCCTGCGTCAGCTGGGCCGGCTCGATGCGGCCGAGGTGGAGCTGATCCGGCGGATGCAGAAGCACCAGCAGGCCCTGCCTTCGGGCCGCTGGCTCTGGATCGGCGGCACCCCCTGGATCGAGCAGCGCCACAACTTCTCCGGCGCCTACAACTGCACGTCCACCAACCTGATCGACTGGGAAGCCTTCGGTCTGATGATGGACCTGGCGATGATGGGCTGCGGCACCGGCGCCATCATCGAGCCGCACCTGATCGAGCGGCTGCCGCTGGTGCGCAACCGCCTGGTGATCGAGAGTGTCAGCCCGATCGGTGTGACCCCCGCCGGAGCGCGCCAGGAGACCACCACCCACAGCATCCGTGGCAACCGGGTGGAGATCAAGGTGGGCGACACCCGGCGCGGCTGGGTCGACAGTTACCAGCTGTTGCTGGAGCTGAGCAGCGATGAGCGCTTCGATGCCGAGACCCCGATCACGGTGAAGGTGGACCTCTCCGACGTGCGGCCGGTGGGCGAAACGCTCAAGGGGTTCGGCGGCATGGCCAATCCGGTGAAGCTGGGTGATCTCTACGGCCGGGTGGCCCAGATCCTGAACAAGGCCAACGGCCGCCGGCTCACCTCCGTGGAGTGCTGCCTGCTGATCGATGAGGCGGCGGTCACGATCGTGGCCGGGAACATCCGCCGCAGCGCCGGCATGCGCCAGTTCGCCGCCGAGGATCTCTCCGCCGCCGGCGCGAAGGAAAACCTCTGGCAGCAGGACGCCGGCGGCAACTGGAGCATCGACCCCGAGCGTGATGCCCTGCGGATGGCCAACCACACCCGGGTGTTCCACAGCCGCCCCAGCAAGGAGGTGGTGCTGGAGGCGGTGGTCAAGCAGTTCCAGAGCGGGGAAGGCGCGATCCAGTTCGCCCCTGAAGCGATCGCCCGCTCCAATGCCGACCTGCTGCCCACCCCTGAGCTGCGCAGTGAGTTCATCGACATCTATGTGGATCAGGGCCGCGAGGAAGCTGGCCGCTGGCTGCAACTGCACCACCCCGGGATCAGCGCCGCCGAGCTGGAGCACCGGCTCGGGCGCTACGGGCTGAATCCCTGCGGCGAGATCCTCGGCGCTGATTTCCACTGCAACCTGGCCGAAATCCACCTGAACCGGATCGATCCCGACGACCACCAGGCCCAGGCCGATGCCTTCAAGGCCGGTGGCCTGGCGGTGGCCTGCCTGCTCAACCACGACTTCGAGGTGGAGCGCTACCGCCAGAGCCGTGCCTGGGATCCGATCGTGGGGGTGAGCTTCACGGGCCTGTTCGACTTCTTCGTGCATGCCTTCGGCACCCCCTGGCTCAGCTGGTGGGAGCAGGGCCGCCCCGAAACGGAACAGGGTCTGGCCTTCAAGGCGCAGGAAGCGGAGTACCTGAGCCGCTGGAAGCAGATCGTCAACGAGGCGGTGTGGGAGTACTGCGATCGCCACGGCCTGCGCCGCCCCAATCGCTGCACCACCGTGCAACCGGCCGGCACCAAGAGTCTGCTCACCGGTGCCAGCCCCGGCTGGCATCCTCCCAAGGCTCAGCGCTTCATCCGCCGCATCACCTTCCGCAAGAACGATCCGGTGGCGCTCGCCTGCATGGACTACGGCTACACGATCGTGCCCAGCCAGTCCGACAAGGATGAGCAGGGACGCCTGCTGAATGATCCCTTCGATCCGCGCTGCGGCGAGTGGCTGGTGGAGATTCCCACCGAGGTGAGCTGGGCGAACATCCCGGGTGCCGATGCGGTGGAGATCAACAATTTCTCCGCTCTGGCCCAGTTCGACTTCTACATGCAGGTGCAGAAGCACTACACGGCCCACAACACCTCCGCCACGGTGGAGTTCCGCGAGAACGAGATCGAGCCGCTGGCCGAGGCGATCCACCGGGCGATCGATGGCGGTGAGGGCTACATCTCGGCGGCGCTGCTGGCCCGCTTTGATGCCAATGCCACCTTCCCCAGGCTGCCGTTCGAGCCGATCGACCAGGCCACCTACACCCGTCTGCAGCAGGAGGTGGTCGCCCGGCGCCGCACGGCAGACTTCTTCGAGGCGCTGCAGCGTTACGACCAGGGAGAACTGGTGGAAGCTGGACCTGCCGGTTGTGATTCCGACAAGTGCCTGCTTCCCCTGGCCAAGCCAGCCCCATAAGCCCCCGCTGCCGGCGGCCTGCGTGCCTGCAGGCCCCTTGGGCAAGCCTGCTGATCGGTTCGCTGACTCTTGTTCTGCCCGCTGGATTCGTGCGGGCCGGCAGTGACCTCAACCCTGACATCGAGAAGATGTGCCAGGGCCTGGCGGTGATCAACACCGAGCTTGGGGCCACCGCAGCTCCGGGGTCCCCCTTGGGCCAGCGCATGCAGAGCGAGCTCTCGCTCTCCCAGGCCCAATACGGAGCTCTCTGGTCGCTGATGAAGCTCACCCCCACCACCACCTGTTCGTCCTTGTACTGATTCAGCTGCTGATCAGTCGCCTGGCAAGGCATTTCGACAGCCTTCCGTGATCAGCCTGGGGGAGACCCTCGGGCACTTTGATTGTCGATGCCTTGGTGGCTGGACGTATTGTACGTTGATCATCAGAGCGTCGGCTCACAATGAATGAAGTCAAACAGAGAATTGCACTCTTCATCGATGCTGACAATGCGCCCGCTGGGAAGTTTGAAGATGTACTCAGCGAAGTCGCGAACTATGGTGTGGTCACGATTCGCAGGGCCTATGGAAATTGGAAGTCGCCTACGCTGAAGGCTTGGGAGGAGCTTTTGCATGACTATGCCATTCGACCGATCCAGCAATATGATTTAACCAAGGGGAAGAATGCTTCGGATATAGCAATGGTGATCGACGCCATGGATGTAATGTATACAAAGCAAATCGATGTCATGTGCTTCGTGTCGTCTGACAGTGATTTCACTCCTTTGGTTGCAAGGGCATTGGCAGAAGGTAAAGTTGTTTTAGGTTTTGGAGAAAGAAAAACGCCAATGCCGTTTGTTAATGCGTGCTCAAAGTTTCTTTTCCTGGATCAAGAGAAAGAAGAAGCAAAAACAACTGTCAAGCCTATAAACATCAAATCAGACACTAAGCTGATCAATCTGCTGCGGCAGGCCATCGAGGCAACGGGAGACGAGGATGGGTGGGCGGCTCTTGGGCCGGTTGGATCTAATATCTCCAACAAGACATCGTTTGATACAAGAAACTATGGATTTAAAAACCTAAGCAGTCTATTTAGAGCCATTGACCTTTTTGAGCTAAAACGTGGGCCAGGCAACACGTATTTCGTGCGGATGCTCGATCAAGCAGCAGCTTGATTTCACAAACAACAATGATTGAGCCTGGGTGTCGCAACATTCCCTTGGAAGAACAAGATTTTCCGTATTCACGTACTCCGTAGGGCAAGTCGCGGCGTCAGGTCTTCAGCGCCTTTGCTGAACCATGCAGAAAAAGGGTTTGGAATGGTCGCCGCCCAAGAGAGGTGGATTCGATGCCCAGGAGATAGGCTTGACTGCCAGCACGTGGGTGAGGGAGCGGCCCCGATGGCAGTCGTCTGCGAAATCACTGCGTTTGGCAGAGCCGCCCTGGGCTTTTTCAAAGCACTCAAAGAATCGATTGAAAGGCAACAGGTCCAGGTCTTGGACTATCATCATGATTGAGCAGGAATTCAATCAATTCTGCAGCATCCTGCCCGCAACGTCGTGCGTCAACCAATGGGGAGGTGCCCATGTCTGGAAGGTGGGAGGACAAGTGTTTGCCCTCGGCGGCTGGCAGAAAACAGGCTCACTGGCATTCACCTTCAAAGCGTCTCAGCTCGACTACTACCTTTTGAGTGTTCAGCCCGGCTATCGACCTGCACCATATCTGGCCTCGCCAGGCATGACCTGGATCCAGATCGATGACGTTTCTGAAACAGGCGAGCGGTGCCTATCAGCGTTGTTGTCCGCTCGCGGTGCTTGAGCTGAGCACCTGATCGCAGCATACTGAGACCGGCTGCTCATGGAGCCCGTGGCTCCAACTTTGTTCGCAACATTGGTGGTTCCTGGTT
>NZ_VNWP01000017.1 GCF_014224355.1 Synechococcus sp. BSA11S
GCAGGGTGGGGATCATCAGCACACCGAACCAACCGACGTAGAGACGGTTGTTGGTGGAGGTGACCCACTCGCAGAACTGGCTCCAGGCAGACGCGCCCTGGCGCTGCTGAAGGGTGGTGGTCATGAGGACGGAAATGTGTGCCCCGGAAGGAGCGGGTATGTAGGCCAGGCGATGCAGGAGGGGATCGAAATCCACCCGAGACGTCGATTGGAATTTTCATAATAGCACGAAATTGAGTTTTGTAAAGCCGTCACCGGCTCAGCAGCCCAAGACCGGTCCACCAAGGCGGATCAACCAGCTGAGCTGGGCTCACAGCCCGTGTGAGGGCGGAGGGCCCACGAAAGGGCCACGGAAAAAGCAGATTGTTTCGCAACAAACGCCATTGCGGTGGCGAGCTTTTCCTCGAATCCATCTCGAGCGGTGTCATCACCCACACGGAACTGTTCTGGCTCACCGACCAGCAGGACAATTCCTGCGTTGAAGAGGCCACGGCCCTTCGGCTCGGATGGCTTCTGGACCAGGGGTCCATCCAGCCGGGCTGCCGGCTGGACCCAGCGAAGCTTCGCCGCGACCTGTTTCGGGAACAGTGGATCGAACCCTTCGGCCGCAGACGGCCATCACTGATCCGGGCCTGCGGACGTCCATTCCGCCAATCTCCGACACTTGCGTTGTCGTCAGTTCATCAGCTGCCCTGTCACAGAACTGTTGATTGGCTTGCTGGTTGAGGACGAACGATCACGCAGCCATGGATTGCGCCGTTGACAACGGCCCTGAATCCCAAGGCGGCCAGAGAAACCAGGGTCTGCAATCCCAGCAAGCCATGCTTCGGTGAGGGGCTGGGACTGACCCGGAGCGTCAGGCCCTGATCCGATTCCAGCACCACCGTCAGCGGGAAGAGCATCCCCTCAACCAAGTTGTCGAAGGTGAACGTCGATCTCTGCGTCCTGCCGATCGAGGTGAATGGGGCCCGCTGTTCGACGCCATTGAGGCCTGCCATGGGGCGGTGCCTGCCATGGGCTGCCCCGGGACCTACACCACCGTGAAAATCAACACCCGCACCGACCGGGATCAATCGCTTGATGACAAGGTGGCCAGCATCGAGGCCATGCACTGAAGCACCCGCTACCGGCGCCTGATCTCCAGCTCCCGGAACCCTGTGGCCGGATCGATCTGGCGGCGGAAGCACCATTCCGGCAGCAATCCCACCACGATCTCGGCGGTGGTGCGCACCAGAGAACCCCCGCAGAGGTGACCACCGACCAGGCGGCCCTCGGCATCTGCGATGCTGAGATGCAGGTGAGCTCCATCCAGCGAAAGGGTTCCAGCCAACGAGATGATCTCGAGATCCCCCGTCATCCGGGTGGGCGATTCGCGTCCGGCCAGGCGCAGGCAGGCCGTCGACAGGCTGCCGATGCCGCTGATCACACACCCCGCCTGCTCTCCCCGCTCGACCAGCAGCTGCTCCAGGCCGAGGCGCAGATCAGTGCCAGGCTTCAGGCGGATCGGCACCAATGGCAGGCCCAAGCCTGCTGATGGAAGGACCGGCCTCACAGGCGAGCCTGGCGCTTCACCAGCTGTTCCTGCTCCGCCTCCACAGCATTTCGATAAGCACTGATGAAGTGGTTGGGTCCCACATCGCTGCTCATGGGAGGAAACACCCATTGCTCTCCAGCATGGACGTAGGTCAAGGATCTGGCTCTTGTCGGTGGCAGTGATGGCACCAGATCGCCGAGATTTACAACCCGATAGGTGTTGGGCAGAGTTAGGCTGAAGTGTTCAGCGAATTCGGGATCACCCAACCTGGGTCCTGCATAGCTGTAGAGGCGTATCCGATCTCTTAAAGAAGGCAGCTTCTGAGCAATATCAAGGGCTGCGAGCATCGCCAGAGGCGACCCAAGACTGTGACCAGACACATAGAGTGGCTTTGATTGATCCAATCGCTTCGCGGCAGCGATGATGGGCTTGGACAACTCAGAATAGATTGTCGCGAAGCCATGGTGAATGGCACCTTTGAAGTCGAAACGTGGAACAGCATCCGATCGAACCTGATTGGCGCGCAGCGTGTCCAGCCATTCGTTTGCGCGCTGGGTTCCCCGCAGAACCAGTATATTTCTTGTTTCACCACGAAGAATAAACCCCCAGAAGACGGGGTAACTCCACTTGATCACCAGGGCTTGGCCCGCAAGATGCTGAACCAGACTCTTGAGCCTCATTGTTCTTGCCACAAGAGGATCATTCAGGAGATTGCCATCAATATCGATGGTGCGCTTGGCTGTGACTGTGTCAGGTCCTTTGATGGAAGCCACCTGGGTATACTGATCCAGGCGAGGGCTGTGGCTTGGCAAGCCAGCGATAGTGCCATTAAAGCGCAAGTCAAACTTCCCCGTTAAATACTGCTCCGTCGCCAGGCGACTGCATTGGATCAGGATCTTTGAAACAGTGCGGTCGTAGGCCGTATTAGGCGACTGCAGGTTCAGCGATGCGTGGATCTTTTCAATTTCAGCCGAAGACTCCAGGTCACCTTCGATAGCCCGATTTACGGAATTCTGCACATAGTCTGGATTGCCAAGCAAGGTGTCTGTCAGGTTTTTCTGCTCGGCTTCCAGAAGGCGGCGACGCCGTTGCTCCTGAAGGCCGGAAAGCAACCCACCGGCGCCAAGACCTGCCAGCAGAACTTGCCGACGCGATAGTTTACTCATGACTTCTTGCGGCAAGCTTATGTGAGTTTTGCCGGATAAAGCCGAGAAAGAAAAATTGGTTCACTGCCGCTCCGAATGTCCATGTTCCGCTCATCAGGGCCCCAGATGTGGCGAAGTGGTCGACAAGTGGAATGGAAACACCCAGTACAACAAGGAGTAGCCAGGTCAGCGATCCAATCGCCAATGCTCCCAGAATGTTCAAGGCTACACCAGCAATGGTGATGGGATTAATCGAGACTGCAAACTGCCAACATCTCCCGACATGCCAGATCATGGTCAGCAGGAGACCAGCAGCGATGGTCAGAACAGGCGTCAAAAGCATAGGAGCAAGGCCTAGGATCGCAAGCCCGATGGCATAGTCCACAACCAGCCGTTGCCCGCGTTGATAACGGCGCATCAGGGTCGGAAACCCAGCCTCTGAAGAGCTTGCTGAAGGTGGCATCGCGTTCTTGATGAGAATCTGGCTTCCTGAGAATCTGGACCCAGGAAGCTTGTGTACCAGTTGCCCACTCTCGAGGGCAGTTGTCGTATTGCTGTTGAAAGGATCCTAGTGGGTCTTTCAGTCTTTGCTTCATCCAGCCGAGCAGCCAAACTGCCCAGAGGTGAGTTCTCCCCTGCTGAGGCTGGCGAACCGGAACCTTGAGCACGTTCAGACGGTGTTGCCGGCAGACCGTTGAGGTCGGTGGATGGTCTCAGTCATCATGCGCTGACCACCCCGAGTCCCAGAGGCCAGCCTTTGTCCTTTCCCTCCCGTCTGCCCCGTTCTCTGGTGCTGGGCCTGTCCTTCCCGCTCATCGTGCTGAATCTGTGGGTGGTTGCCGCGCTCTACCGGGCTTTTGAGGGCATCGCCTCCACCTTCATCCTGGCCGGGGTGATCGCCCTGATCCTCAACCTTCCGGTGCGGCTTCTGCAGCGTCGCCTGGGAATGGCCCGCAGCTGGGCAATCGGCTCGGTCTTTGCCCGCTTTCTTGGCCTTGTGGGCCTTGCGGCGGCCACCTTGCTGCCAGTTCTGGTCATTCGCTTCTTCGCGTTGACGCAGGTGGTGCCGGAATGGATCTCGACCACCGCCGACCGGCTGGCGTCAGTCACCGGCCAGGTCTCCTATCTGGGCGTACCGATCGACGAAGGAGAGATCATCCGTGGAATTGCGGGGAACCTCATTGCTCAGCTGGAGGGGCTGTTGCTGAACATTCCCGGATTCATCGCGGGGTCGCTGGGTAACTTCTTCAGTCTCTTCTTTCTGTTTGTACTCACCATCTTCTTCCTGATCTATGGCGGTGAACTGGTGCGCAACTGCCTGGTGTCTTGGCTGCCAGAGGAGAGTGGCCTGAGGGTTCTGGGTGTGCTTCGGCGCAACTTCAACAGCTACATCTTCAACCAGCTGATTCTCTCAGCGGTGCTGATCGGCGTTCTCACGCCAACCCTGTGGCTGCTGCGGGCTCCATTCCCGCTCCTCTCGGGAGTCACGATCGGTCTGATGGGATTCATCCCCTTCGGCGCCATCCTCGGCATCCTGGTGATCAGTGTGCTGTTCATGCTCAAGAGCTTCTGGCTCGGGCTGCGAATCTTCACGGTGCTGATCGTGGTGGATCAGGTGATCGAGAATGTGCTGCCGCCGCGTCTGCTGGGCAAGCTCACAGGCCTCAACCCGATCGTGATCCTCTTCTCGGTGATGGTGGGAGCCACGCTGGCTGATTTCTACGGCGTGATCACCGCTGTGCCGATCGCCGCCACCATCAAGGCCCTTGCCCTGGATCCCGCTCCGGATCGGGCCCTGGGGGTCAGAGCCTGAGATTCGGACAGATCAGATCGGCTTCCCGGGCGGGATCGCTGCGCCAGCCCGCGAGCAAGCCCTCCAACTCGGTCCTGAGTTGTCCCAGGTCGCTGATCTGTCGCTCGATGCGCTTGATCTGATGCTCGAGCATCGCCTGAATGTCCTGGCAGGGCAGCTCGCCGGCATCGTGCACCGCCAGACAGCTCTGGATCTCCTCCAGGGAGAGGCCCAGGGTCTTGAGCCGGCGGATGAACTCCAGACGCCGCAGGCTTTCTTCGGCGAACAGGCGGTAGCCACCCTCGCTGCGGCCGATTGCCGGCAGCAGTCCGAGGTCTTCGTAGTAACGGAGGGTCTTGACCGGCAGTCCGCTGCGGGCGGCCAGGGCACCGATCTTCATGGCGCTGACTGGCGTCGGGCGCAGGGTGGTCCCCATCGGCTTGACTCTCCATTTCTGTGGAGACCTTAAATCCGCCCCGGCTGCAGGGATGTCCTGCCATGGCGTGCTCTGGCCTGGTTCAGCTCATGGGGGCGGCTCCGATCATCCTCAGCGCTCCCTCCGGCTCCTTTTCCAGCCCAGGCCAGCGTCAGAGCCGGAAAAGGGCGTCGAACTTGTGATAGTCGGGCTTGCGCAATCCCTCCACCGCCAGCATGCGACGCAGCTCGATGATCTCGACCCGCTGGGCGAGAATCACCTCCCGGGCAAAGCGGAGGATGGTGGTGTTGTTGCTCTTGGCCAGGGCGTCATGGGCCATCATCAGCGCGCCGCCGTGGTGCTCCAGCATGCCCTCAAGGAACCACACCACCCGATTTTCTTTGGTGGGGCCGTTGCCCATCATCCGCATGGCATCGATCTGGGGCTGGCTCATGCGGGTCAGGCCCGAGAGGCTGTCGGGATCCCCACCTGGAGCCAACGCCACGGGGTACACCGGGGCCTCGGGATACCAGGCCTTGCGCCACAGTCCCATGGCCCGGATCTCGTCGGCCTGATCGCGCCAGATCGTCTTCCCCAGGGCCCCGACGCCGGGCTCGCCGATGCCGAAGACGAATTCACTCATGCGCAGGGCACCGGTGTGGTGCTGCACCATGCCGTCGATGAAGCGCAGGTCGTAGGTGGCACCGGCTGGGCCCAGGTCATGGTCATGGTCATGGTCATGGGCGCCTTGGTCCATCGGCTGGTTTTCTTCGGCTCCTGGTGCAGGGGAGGCCATCGGCATCGTGTGGTTGTGATGCCGGTGATCCGCGGCCGGATCCATCTGGGATCGTGCGGGCGGAGCCGTGATGGTCAGCACGCCAAGACCGATCAGGACGGTAGGGAGCAAGGGGTGGCGCATCGCCGGAAAGCGGATCGCGCCAACCGTATGGTCTCCTGCCCACTGGAGAGTCAAGCTTTCGCGCCGGTTGGAGGTTCTACGGTCAAGGAATGGACACCGACATCAGGCGCCGTCAGGTTCTCGCCCTGGGTCTTGCCGGCCTGGGCTCCACCCTTCTCGGCCGACGGCTATGCGCCCAGCAGGCGACAACCCCTGGCCTGGCGGATCTGGAGCTGGTGGCACGCCCCGTCGCGGGGAGGATCCCCGGCGGACCCAGCGCCCCGCTCACCTACAACGGTCTCACCCCAGGCCCCTTGCTGGAGCTGCAACCCGACGTTCCCCTGCGCCTGCGCCTGCGCAATGAGCTCGATCAGCCCACCAACCTGCACTTCCACGGCCTGCACATCCCCCCCAGCGGCAGCGCCGACAATGTCTTTCTCTCGGTGCTGCCGGGGGAAAGCTTCGACTACGCCTTCACCCTGCCCGCCGATCACCCGGCCGGTCTCTTCTATTACCACCCGCACCACCACGGCACCACGGCCGATCAGGTGTTTGCCGGGTTGGGCGGCGCCCTGGTGGTGCGCGGGGCGCTCGATCGAATCCCGGAGGTGGCAGCCGCCACCGAGGCCATCCTGGTGCTCAAGGATTTCGCCAGCGCCGACGCCCCCCAGGGCCAGAGCCAACGCATGGGGATGGGAATGGGAATGGGGCGTGCGCTGGGTCGCCAGGGGCCCCTGCTCACGGTCAACGGCCAGCTTCAGCCCTCCCTCGAGCTCGCCAGCGGTGGTCTGATCCGCCTGCGCCTGCTCAACGCCTCCAACGCCCGCATCTACCGTCTTGCCCTGGAGGGTCACCCCCTGGTGCTGATCGCCACCGACGGCGGTGCCATCGGCGCCCCCCAGACGCTCAAGGAGCTGGTGCTGGCACCGGGCGAGCGGGCCGATCTGCTGGTGCAGGGCAACCAGCCCCCCGGCACCTACCGCCTGCTCGACCTGTGGAGTGCTGGGCGGCCCCAGACCCTGGCGAGGGTGAACTACCGGGGATCCGTGGCGCCCCTGCCGCTGCCGACGACCCTGATCCCCGTGCCGGCCCTGCCGGAGCCCCAGCGGACCCGCCGCTTCGTGCTCTCCCATGGCATGGGGAGGGGTGGTGGCGGCATGGGCATGGGCATGGGCATGGGTGGCATGGGTGCTGGCGGCCGGATGGGCGGGATGGGGATGATCTTTCTGATCAATGGCCGGGCCTTTGCCCACGCCCGCACCGACACCCGCGTGACCCTGGGCGACACTGAAGACTGGCTGATCGTCAACGGCGACCCCCATCTCGATCATCCTTTTCACCTGCACATCAATCCGTTTCAGGTGATCAGCCGCAACGGCCGGCCAGAACCCCAGCGGCAGTGGAAGGACACGGTGCTGGTGCGTTCAGGCGAGGAGGTACGCCTGCGGGTGGCCTTCAGGGATTTCCCGGGGCGCACCGTGTACCACTGCCACAACCTCGACCATGAGGAGATGGGGATGATGGGAGTGCTTCAGATCGAGGAGGCCCGCGGCTGAGGCCCGGCTCCCAGGCCCAGCTCAGCCAACGGCGAGGGCCTCCTTCCCCTTGGTCTGAGTGGATTCCAGGAAGAGAGTCTGACTGGGATAGGCGAAGTCGATGTTGTTCTGCTGGAATGTTTCCATGATGCCGTGGTTGATCTGCTGCTGCATATCAAGAAACAGAACGATATCGGAATCGGGAATGAAATACACGAACTCGAACTCCAGAGCGCTGTCGGCAAAACGTGTGAAATGGCAGCGATCGAATTCCGCCGGTGGATTGGAGCGAATCACAGCCTCCACAAGGCCAGGAATCGCCTTGACCGTTTCCAGTGGTGTTTGATAAAGCACGCCGATGGTGGTGGCCACACGCCGCTTGGGCAGATCTCCATAGTTCTGGATCACTTTGCCCAGCAGGTCTTCATTGCTGATCACAATTCGCTCCCCACTGAGGCTGCGGATAGCCGTGGAGCGGATCCCCACCCTTTCCACGGTTCCGAGCACATCCTCAAAGCAGATGAAGTGCCCGATTCTGAACGGCTCATCGAGGAGGATGGTGAGGTAGTTCAGGAAGTTGGAGATCGGTCCCTTCAGGGCCAGGCCTACCCCGATCCCGGCACCTGCCAGGGAGGCATAAATGGCACCCATCTGAACGCCCTGGTTCTGCAGAAACACCAGCAGACCCAGAATCCACACAAATGAGCGGATCATCGGCTCAAGGCCTTGCAGCAGTGTGAGCTGGTTGTGGCGGCCGAGACGGCGCAGCGAGCGATCCAGCAAGATCAGCAGCACCCGATTGAGCAGCCGCACAATCAGCACGATGGCCAGGAACAGCGCCACGGATTCCAGAAACCGATCGATACCCTCTCCAAAGTTGAGCACTTCGACTTCCGCCACCAGCGACCGCCAGCCCCACCAGAAGACAGCGAGGTAACCGATGGGTGCAGCCGTGCTCAGCACCGAGCGAATCAGATGATCATCGGTGGAGCTGGGAGTTCTCCTGGCCAGACGCATCAACCATCGCCCGATCAACTTCAGCGACACCATCACCACGGCGCTGCCCAGCAGAACTTTCGCTGCGACAATCAGCAACGACCAACCGAATTCCGGCATAGGTAAGCGTTAATAATTTGTCAGGGTAACAAACCTTCCCCGTCACTGCGTTCGTGCCACCCCAGCAGTTGGCAGTCGCCCATACAGTTCACTGGCACAACCTGAGACTGCTGCGGTGCTGAGCCGACTCCTCGGCGTGATTGCCGCCACCGCCTGGCTGTCGAGCCCTCTGGGCCTGGCCCAGGAGAGCCCGAACTGCACGGCCCTGCAGGAGCGCCACCGGGCCCTCTCCGCCCAGGCCCTGCAGCAGGAGATTCTTCTGCTCAAGGCCGTGCGGCAGAGGCTCTGCCCCGCCATCAGCCAGCAGGCGGACAACCCTCAGCCGAACAAGGCGGCGGTGGAGCCGCTCGACTTCGACGCCCTGCTCAGCTGCCGCCATCGCGCCGAAGCCGAGCTCAAGGCCACACGCACGCCGCTTTACCGCAACCGGAAGCGCCTTGTCTTCTACACACCCCAGGGTGCGTCCCTGGCCAAGGCCGGCGATGACTGGCTGGAGCGCAAGGACCAGGCCGGCTGTCCCTGAACCAGCGGGAGTCAGCCAGGGGCTGCCCCCATGGCCGCCAGCAGCCGTGGCGCCAGCCCCTCGCCGCTGCGCAGGGCACCCTCGATCCGGCCGAAACCGGGGCCGCTGATGAAATCCCCGCAGAAGCCGATCCGGCTCTGCGGGCAGAGTGTCAACCGGCTGGGAAGCCCGGGGCCTTCGGGGAAGGCTGCCCCCCAGCGCATCAGCTGAGGCTCGGCGCCCTCCAGTGCCGGTGACGTGATCCAGGGTTTCAACACCGCCAGGAGGGCCGCGCTGAGCGCTTCGATCAGTTCCTGCTCCCGCTGAAGCGAGGGGGTGACTCCAGGCAGCCGGGCCACCGACGATCGCGACCCGATCACATCCGCATGGAGCGTGGCGACCTCGGCCGTGGAATGGGCCACCACCACGCAGCGTCCATCCTCCAGGGGCTGAATCGAGAGCCGCGAGAGACCCCAGCGCGCCTGGGCCGCTGTGTCGAAGCTCAGCAGGCGAAAGGGAAGCCGCCGCCAGGCTTCAGCCAGCGGTGGCTGGATCAGCAGCATCAGCGCGCAGCGCGGACTGCACTCGATCGAGGCGATGGCCGCAGCAGCCTGCTCCAGCAGCCCGTCCCCCAGCTGCCTGACCAGCGGCTGCAGCGGTGGTTCAGACCAGCCCAGCAGCGCCTGACAGCGGGGATGCGCCAGCAGGGTGCCATTGAGCACCAGCCAGTCGGCAACTCCCAGCCGCTGCTGCTGGTGATCGAGCAGGTCCCAGCCGCCGGCTGCGCTCCGCTCCAGATGCCGCACCAGGCAGCCGCCATTCAGCTGAAGGTCGGCGCCGCCGAGCTCCAGCATCCCCCGGCAGAGCTGGTCCATGCCGCCACGGCCCCGGTAGAGCGCCCCCTGCGTGAGCGGATCGGTGGCCCCGGCGATGAGCTGACCCTGGCCATCGAGCTGTGCCAGGGGACCTGACCACGGCTCGATCCACCCCCCCTCCAGCAAGGGAGCCAGCAGCGCCGGCTCCGTGGTCGTGGTGATCGAGAACAGCGGTGCTCCGTGATCGAAACGCAGCAGGGGGTCATGGCGGGAACGGCGGCTGCTGGCCCGCCCCCCGGGTCCCCGGCCAGATTCCCAGAGGCCGATCGGACCACGCCAGCCCAGCTGACGCACCCGGGCGGCCAGGGCACAACCACCAATCCCGGCACCGATCACCGCCAATGACGGGGCAGCCGGATCACAGCCGCGTCCCGTCATCAACTCCAACGGTCTCAGATCAGGCTCAGGTCACAGTTTCGGCCACGCTCTCAGGCGCCCTGGCCCGCCGAGGAGGCCTGCTGGTAGAGCTGCTCGAGTCGCTCACGGCTGAGGTCCACCATCATCACTTCTTCGCCGGGGCTTGGGGCCTCGGGGTGGCGCCGACGCGGAGAGGCGGTGCGCTCGCTGCTGCGCAGGTTCTGGGTCATCAGGGCGAAGGCGCCGCCCAGGATGACGGCGAAGCAGACCATATAAATCAGTGGGGCAATCACGTTGATCAGGGTGGTCATGGGTCTCAGGCGTTCAGGGCATCCTAGTGTGAAGAACTGTTAAACGTGGTTGGCTCCTCGCGGCGGCCGGGTCCCGGCTTCTGGGCGATCACTGCAAAGAACGGATCCCCGTGGCCCCCCAGCCAGCCCAGCGCCCCCTGGGCCCGGGTCGACTCGGCGACCAGCTTCGGCAGCGGCCAGCCCTGGGCCACCAGCACCCGCACCACGTACTCCAGGTGATCCCGGTCACTGCCGTCGGTCCAGATCTGGGGAGCTTTCTGCATGAACATCCGATTGGAGAAGGCCACGATCAGTTGCCCCTGCGGCCGCAGGATCCGCAGCAGCTCTGCCGCGATCGCCTCCGGTTGCTGCAGGTACTGCCATCCCGCCACGATCAGCACCGCATCCACGCTCGCGTCCGCCAGGGGCAGAACCTGGTCGCGGTTGAGGTTCTGCAGCCAGTGCTGATCCAGGCGCGGGTTCGCCTCCAGCTCCCGGGCGTTGAGGCCATGGCCGATCACCCGCTCGTAGCGGACCTCCTCGGGGAGATGGCTGACCCAGCTGCTCATCAGGTCCAGCACCACCGCGCAGGGCGGAATCCGCTCGCGGTAGAGCGCTGTCAGCCGGTCGCGGAAGCCGCCGTCGAGGTGCTGCACGAAGCGGGGCTCGGCGTAGAAGGCGGCGTCATCGGAGCGATCCAGCTTGAACCGCTCGGCCTCGCTCAGCACCTGCACCGCCATCGCCCGTCCTGCAACGTCATTGATGTGCCCCATGCTGGCCACAACAAGCGCCCCACGATCGATCAGATCGTCGGATGGGCATGGAGACCATGCCGTCATGAAGCGGCCGCCACGCAACAGGGATCAGTACACCTGAACTACTCTGGCAATTCCTGAGTGGCTGCCCATGACCACCGACCCAGCCGGCAACCCAGCCGCCATCACCGCAGGGTTCAGCGATCCGCTCACGCCCCTGCCGCTGCGTGAGCGGCGCCGGGCCCTGACGCTGCCCCTGGCCGGCGGCAGCGTGGCGGCCGGCTTCCCCAGTCCCGCCGACGACTACGTCGAAACCGGCATCGACCTCAACGAGCAGCTGATCGCCCGCCCCAGCAGCACCTTCTTCCTGCGCGTCAGTGGCGATTCGATGATCGGCGCCGGCATCCACCACGGCGACCTGCTGATCGTCGACCGCAGCGTCGAGCCCCGCCACGGCCGGGTGGTGGTGGCAGCGGTTGAGGGGGCCTTCACGCTCAAGCGCCTGGTGCGTCACCAGGGCCGGCTGCGGCTGGAAGCCGCCCATCCCGCCTACCCGCCCCTGGAGCTCAGCGATGCCGACGACACCCGCCTCTGGGGTGTGGCCATCCATGTGATCCACCCGCTCTGAGGGCGCCGATGGGCTGGGCCACCGTGCTGATCGACGGCAACAACTTCTATGCCTCCTGCGAAGCGGCGCTCGACCCGTCCCTGATCGGCCGGCCGCTGGTGGTGCTCTCCAACAACGACGGCTGCATCGTGGCCCGCAGCGCCGAGGCCCGCGCCCTGGGCATCCCGATGGGCAAGCCCTACTTCCAGGTGCGGCGGGAGCTGGAGTGCCTCGGCGTGGTGGTGCGCAGCTCCAACTACGCCCTCTACGCCGACATGAGTCAGCGGCTGATGCTCACCCTGGAGCCCTGGGTGGAGGAGCTGGAGGTGTATTCGATCGACGAGGCCTTCGGCCGGCTGCACCGGCCCGCCGCCGGCGACCTCAGCGCCTGGGGCCGCGCCCTGCGCCAGCAGGTGCGACGCCACCTGGGACTGCCGGTGGCGGTGGGCATCGCCCCCTCCAAGGTGCTCGCCAAGCTGGCCAACAAGCTGGCCAAGGGCGATCCGGCCCACGGTGGTGTGTTCGATCTGGGGGCCCTGGCTGATCCCGACCCCTGGCTGGAGGCCGTGGCGATAGAGGACGTCTGGGGCATCGGCCGCAAGCTCTCGCGCTGGTGCCGCCTGCGCGGCGTGGCCAATGCGCTCCAGCTGCGCGAGCTGGCCAGCGGAGAGCTGCGGGCCAGGGCCGGTGTGGTGGGGCTGCGCCTGCAGCAGGAACTGCGCGGCCACAGCTGCCTGCCCCTGGTGGCCGCCCCGCCCGCCAAGCAGGAAACCTGCGTGAGCCGCAGCTTCAGCGAACCGATCCGGGAACTGGGGCAGCTGCGTGAGGCGATCGCCACCTACATCAGCCGTGCCGCCGAGAAGCTGCGCCGCCAGCGCCAGCGTGCCGGCACCATCACCGTGTTCGTGCGCAGCAGCCCCTTCAACGGCACCCGCTTCTACGCCAACGCCGCCACCGCGACCTTGCCACTGGCCAGCAACGACACCGCCGTGCTGCTGGCCGCCGCCCTGCCCCTGGCCGAGCGGCTGCTGCGGCCCCACAACCCTCTGCAGAAGGCCGGTGTGCTGCTGCAGAACCTGCAGCCGCTGGAGCAGTTGCAGCCCCATCTGCTCGCCCCCCTGCCGCCGGAGCAACAACGGCGCCGGGAGGTGCTGATGGCCACCCTCGACGGCCTCAACCGCCGCTTCGGCCGCGGCACGGTGCAGTGGGCCGCCTGCGGCCTCCAGCCGGCCTGGGCGATGAAGCGCCAGCGCCTGTCGCGGGCCGCCACCACCCGCCTGAGCGACATTCCCGTGGTGCACAGCGATTGAGCTGCGGCACTCAGCTCCGGTTGCGGGGCGGCCGGTCGTTGCCGGTCAGCAGCAGGCGTTCCCACTGGCCGAGCTTCCAGAAGCCGGCGCCCGCCAGGCCGGCCACGCCCACGCCGGCGGCCAGGGCCAGGGGTGTGTGGAACCAGGCGATCGCCAGCAAGGCCAGCCAGGCCAGGGGGGGCAGCAGCGGCCGCCAGCGCCGGATCCGGCGCAGGGCGCCGGAGCAGCTGCGGCAGTGGCGTGTGTGGCTCTCGTAGCGCTCCACCAGCGCACGGCGCCCCAGGCGCGGTGGCAGCGGCTGAGCAGGGAACGGCTCGCCAGCCCCGCTCACCACCCAGTCGCGCAGGGCCTTGACGTAGGCATCGGCACCGGTGGCCAGGTGGCAGGCGCGGCTGAGGCCCTCACTGCCGCCACGGGCCTCCAGCACCCGCTCCTGCCAGTGGAGGAAGATCTGGTCGTCTTCCAGCACGGTGTGGTTGCCGATGTGCTGGAGCCACTGGGGACGCAGGCGCAGCAGCCGGCCCGGCCAGGGGGACTCGAACTGGAACGGGAAGCGGGCGAACAGCCGGCACTCGCCCGGCCGGGTCGGCGTGGCGTACACCACGGTGAGGATGCGGGCGAAACCACGGGCGGTGAGGTCGTGCCACATCAGGCCCGGAGCGAGGAAGGTGGTGAACTGGCTGCCGAGCTTGCCCCGGCGGGGGCCCTCCTCCCAGACGCCGCTGAACCCCCCGGGGCCGGCCTGCTCCAGCCGCAGGTCCACCGGGCCGGCCGTCTCGCGTCGACCCACCGTGGCGTGATGGGTGAAGGGAACGTGGCTCACATCGAGCACGTTCTCCAGCAGGGTGAGGGCGTCGTAGGGGAGGTCGCGGAAGGTGTCCTGCACCAGCCAGCCGGCCTCCGCGTCCTCCAGGATGGGAACAAGGGGAAGGGGCACCGCGGCGGCCGCCTCGGGAACTCCGGCGAACACGAACAGCATCCCCTGGCCGGTGGCGGTGGCGTAGGGGCGGCAGGAGCTGCGGCGGTCACTGGGCTGGCTGCCGGCGCTGGCCTGGGGGATGGCGGTGCAGTGGCCTTCACCGTCGAAGCTCCAGCCGTGGTACGGGCACTCCAGCTCACCGGCGCCATTGAGCCGCCCTTCGGAGAGCGGCACCAGGCGGTGGGGGCAGACATCGGCGAAGGCCCGCCACTGACCCCCTTCAGACGCGGAATCGCCTTTCCGCTCGAACCAGAGCACCAGGTCATCGCCCAGGAGGGTGAAACCCGTGGGCCGAGCTGGATCCAGATCATGCAGATAGGCCACCGGATACCAGGCGTTGCGCCAGGCCAGGCTCTGCTGAGCGGAAGCCGTGGGGAGGGTTTCGGCGCTGACGCTGCTCACAACAAGGGATGCATGCAAAGGGGATGGTGGCAGGCCTTGCCCGGCGACTGTGAAGATCCGCATCAAGAGCGGTGATGGCCTCCTGGAGATAGTCGGTGGCTTCCCGGGCCCGCTCGAGGGTCCCGGCAGACCAGAACAGGCCGGGTTGACTGGCCGTCTCGGCCACCAGCTCCTCGAGAACGCCGTGGACCTTGGCCATCACGACATAGAAGTTCAGCAGCGTCTCGCGAGGGCTCTCCCCCACCACCTGAGCAATCGGGGCCTCCCGCCAGCGCTGTCAGCCAGAGCCAGGGCCAGCGGCCGACGACGTCTGCTGCGGGGGGTCCCGAGTTCCATGGAAGTCGTTGTGACCGCTGCAGGATCTAGCCAGCGTGCCACTCGCCCTCAGGAAAAGCCCCCGGGCTTGGGGCGGCGGCTGGAGAGGGAGAGGTTCACGTTGCCGCTGGGAGTGACGTTGGTGGCGGCACCTGGAGGGCGGAGCCCAGCCGGCTGCGGCCCGGCGATCACGTTGAAGGCCAGGGACCAGCGCTCCCCCTCGCCTCGGAACGGCGGCACCGAATGGGGCTGCCAGGCGGGAAACACATAGAAATCACCCGGCACGGGATGGGCGTAGTGCACCATGCCGGTGTGGAAGCTCTGGATGTGCCACTCCTCCGGACCGTGGAAGCAGAGCTGGCCATCGAAGCTGTCGGGTCGGATCTGGGGTGGAACCTTCAGGAACACCACCCCCGAGAAGCTGCCGCCATGGGTGTGGACCGGGTTGTAATCGCCGGAGCGCTGGGCATTGAGCCAGACATCCACCAGCTGCAGGCTGTAACGCCCGGGGATCCAGGGTCCTCGACCCTGGGGGGGCTGCCGCTCGATCACATGGCGGATCCAGTGGTCACAGCCCGGCAGGATCACCGTGCTGGCCAGGCTGCTCACGGCCGGGTGCTGGGGTGGCAGCTCCCGCTGCTGGTCCAGCTGACCGGCCAGTTTGACCGAGGCATCCGGGGATGTGTCCGGATCGGCGAGCACCTGGCCGGCCAGGGTGATGAGCTGGGTGAGCAGCGCCTGCTGGAGATGCCCCTTGAGCACGTAGCGGGGGAACAGGCTCAGCATCTCCATCGAGGGGGCGTCCTGCAAACCCGTTCCAGCAGAGGTCTTGAAGCCTACGGGACCCCCTCAGAGAGCTTCGTAGCGCACGTTGAGATTCAGCTTGCCCGGACCCAGCGCCGTGGCCTGCAGCACCAGTACGGCGGTTTTGCCGGCCGGAGTGCCGTCCACGCTCGTGCCCGCCGGAGGATCGAAGACCAGATTCAGGCCCCACGGGCCTGAGACGGTGTTGATCGTGCGCTCGCTGTAGCCCTGGCTGCTGAGCGAAGCGCGCAGCTTGGCGAGCAAGCCCTCGGGCGTTCCGCCCAGCTGGCCGTTGAGGCTGATCTGCCCCACGGCGTTGGCCGCGAACAGGCTGGGCAGGCTGGCTGGGACCGGCAGCTTCAGCCCCTTGAGCAGAGAGGCGGCCGGGGCGGCGAAGGCCGCTGTGGCCCCAAGGAGCACCGCCGCGGTGGCCGTGAGCAGCATGCGCAGAAGGGTCAAGCGTGGAGGTGCGGCTTGGATCAAGCTAGGGCGGTTGGATTCAGGCACTTTTCTGCGCTGCCCTGGGCGGCATGACGGGACGGTCGCTGGGGATGTTGCCAGCTGAGCCAGCCCGAGCCGCTCAGGCAGAGCGCCATCAGCACCCCGGCAATCAGCCACCAGGGGGGGCGGGGCGAGCGGTGGTGGCGTTGGAGATCTGGCACGGGCCAACGATGCCGTCGACCTGTGGCTGTGGCGTGATCCTGGTGGCCACAGCTGTGGCTGGATGTGACTGGGGCGTTGCGCCTGATCAGCAACCACAGCTCAGCAGTCGCAGCTCAGCAGCAGAAAGGCCCTGGTTGTCCAGGGCTTTTTGCTGCACCGTTCCCGTGCTGCGGGGACTGCGGGGATGCAGACCTTCGCTCGCCGGTGCCAGTTGAGTCTCGCCCTTCTCGCTCCGAATTGGGGTGGGGTATGCCACAGGCTCAGACTGAAGCTGAATCGGAGTGAGCAGGAGTGCCATGGATCGCTCGCGCTTCGCCGACCGCAGGGAAGCAGGAGAGCAGCTGACCGTTGCCCTTCAGGCCTGGAGCGGCTGCGGCGCCAACAGCAGCGTGATCGCCCTGCCCAGGGGGGGAGTGGTGGTGGGAGCGGCGGTGGCGCAGGGCCTGCAGCTGCCGCTGCGCACCTGGGCCGTACGCAAGCTCGCCGATCCCAGGGAGCCCGAGGTGGCCATCGGTGCGATTGCCCCCGGGGGGGTGGCGCTCTGGAATGAGTCGGCCGGTGGGATGGAGCAGCTGACACCCCAGGTCAGGAAACAGGTGCTGGCCGGACAGGAGCAGGAACTGCGGCGCCGCCGCCGTCTCTACGGCGACCCGGCTCCAGAGGAGCTCAGTGGACGCCATCTGATCGTGGTGGACGACGGGATCGCCACCGGATGGACAGCCCGGGCCGCGCTCTTGTCACTGCGACAGCTGAATCCCGCGAGTCTTGTGCTGGCAGCTCCAGTCTGCGAAAGGACGCTCAGACCGGAGCTGGAGACCTTGGTGGAGCAGCTGGTGGTGCTGCGCTGGGTCCACCGGCTGCAGGCGGTGGGCCAGTGGTACGACCACTTCGAGCCCGTCGAGGATGAGCAGGTGCTGGCCCTGCTGGCCGGACGGGTCTGAGGGCCAGCCGTGGGTGTTCGGCTCAGCCGACAGCGGCGGCAGCGCGATCGAAGTAGGTGCCGATCTCGGAAGCGAGGGCGGAGCAGTCACCGGGGGTGATGCCGTTGCGGTCGTTGACGAGAGCCATGGCGGCGTCCTTCATCTTGCGGACCCCTTCGGCCACGGAAGCGCCGGGGACGCCGAGGGCGAGATAGGTTTCACGCAGGCCGTTGAGGCAGCGATCTTCCAGGACGGAAGCATCGCCGGTGAAGACGGCGTAGGTGATGTAGCGGAGGATGATCTCCATGTCGCGCAGGCAGGCAGCCATGCGGCGATGGGTGTAGGCGTTGCCACCGGGGGCGATCAGGGCCGGCTGCTGATCGAACAGATCGCGAGCTGCGTTGGTGACGATCCTGGAGGCGTTGGAGGTGATGCGGTTGACGGCATCCATCCGCTTGTTGCCGCCGGAAACGATGGCGCCGAGTGCATCGAGCTGGGCAGGGCTGAGGAATTCGCCGCGGGCATCAGCCTGGGCCACGACCTTGGTGAAGGCGTCGAACATCGGATCAGAAACGTTGTGGGTTGACGCTAGGAATCGGGGCCACCGCAGCGCGAGGCGCCCGTCATCGGCTCCTAGCCTGGCCTCACAGAGCTGATGGACCTGCGCTGGTGTGGATGGCCCCGTCGCCTGAATCGTGCGAACCCCTTGGATGGGAGCAACTGTCGGAGCTGGCACCGGCCGAACCCGATCGGGTCAACGGTCCTGGCAATGCCCAGGCCCTGCTGCGCCTGTTCGGGACCAACGAGGCGGCGGTCCGCGTCACCCTCTTCCGCGACCATCACGCCTGGTGCCCCTACTGCCAGAAGGTGTGGCTGTGGCTGGAGGAGAAACGGATCCCGTACCGGATTCGCAAGGTCACGATGTTCTGCTACGGGGAGAAGGAAAGCTGGTTTCGTCAGCTGGTGCCCTCCGGCATGCTGCCCGCCCTGCAGCTGGATGGCCGCCTGATCACCGAGAGCGACGACATCCTGCTGGCCCTGGAGCGGGCCTTCGGGCCACTGGCCCGGGGCATGACGGATCCCTCCGTGCTGCCTTTGCGGCAACTGGAGCGGCTGCTGTTCCGTGCCTGGTGCCAGTGGCTGTGCAGCCCCGGACTGAGCCCCGCCCAGGAGCAACGGGCCGGCGCCCAGTTCGATCGCGTGGCCGCCGCCGTGGATCAGGCCCTGCTCTCCACCCCAGGCCCCTACCTGCTGGAGACATTCAGCAGCGCTGATGTGGTGATCACGCCCTACATCGAGCGCATGAACGCCAGCCTCTTCTATTACAAGGGTTACAACCTGAGGGCCCGTCACTCCGCCATCGCAACCTGGTTCGAGGCAATGGAAACCCGTCCCACCTACCTGGGCACCCAGAGCGATTTCCACACCCACGCCCATGACCTGCCCCCCCAGATGGGAGGCTGCCACGCCTGGATCACGCCGGAGCAACAGGCCGCCCAGCAACGGGTGGATGAAGGTCCCTGGCCCCTGGCCAGCCCTGATCCGGAAACCACCCAGCCGGAGCCGGAAGGCTCAGGGCTGCTGGCCCTGGCGCGGGTGCTGAAGCACCGCCACGCGATTGCGGCGGTCAACCCGGATCGGCCAGAGCGCTTCGATCGGGCCCTGCGCTGCGCTCTCAGCGCCCTGGTGGGATCCTCGCTGCCTCGGCCGCCGGTGGGGGCCGCCCGAGGCCTGCGCTACCTGCGCGACCGCATCAGCGTGCCTCGGGACATGCCGCTGCACGCCGCCCGGCGGCTCCGCCAGGTGCTGGGGGCCACCATCGCGGCGGCAGAGGATCCAGGGGAACCCTCCTCCCCCCTGCCGCGTCAACACCGCCGCGACCAGGACCCCAGACCGTTTCTGCGAGAACATCCAACCCTGGAGAGGCTCTCCCGATGAAGGCAAGGGGGGATGTCTTCAAGCTGCTGGCGGCCTCGGCCACCAGCCTGGTGCTCTGGGGTGCGATGCCCCTGGTGCCCTCACCCCTTGGCGCCACCGAGCTCGACGGCCAGACCTACTTCCTGCGTGCCCCCTGGAAGCTGCGCTGGCGCACCTACTCCTCCAACGTCTTCGAGCGTGGAGGGGAGTACTACGTCACGATCGAGATGCCTGAGGAGGCAGGAGCCGGACTTGGCGCTCTGGAGATCCGTCAGATTTCAGGGGCCGACTGGCGCTTCTCCTTCGACGACTCCCGCACCCGCGCCTTCCTGGGTCAGCCCCGACGGGAGGGGCCGAGCCTGCCGGTTCAGGCCAGCTTCGACGATGCGGCTCGCCTGTTCCGCATCAGCTTCCCGGAGCCGCCCACACCCGGGCAGACCGTGACGGTGGCCCTCAAGCCCTGGCACAATCCCTCCACTGCCGATGTCTATCAATTCGCGGTGGTGGCCTACCCGGCAGGCCCAGATCCCGTAGGGCAGCAGGTGGGAATCGCCAGAATGTCGATCTACCAGCGGGTCGATTACTGATTGCCGCCGCGCTCCCCCACCTGCTGGTGATCCTCCAGGCCGGTGATCGCCTCGGGGTTCACGTAGTGCTTGAACTCCAGCCAGTTGCCGGAGGGATCGATCAGAAAAACGCTGCGGTGCTCCAGGGGGGTACCGGGGAAACGCCAACGCGGCTCACACCCCTGCCGCAGCCCCTGCTCATGGGCCCGGCGCTCCAGGGCATTGAGCTCCTGGGGGGTGGCGAACACCAGGCCGAAGTGGCGGGGGTAGATGCCCTTCTGGGCCGGGGGCAGCACCCGCTCCAGGTGAGCCACCAGCTGATGACCGCCGAGCTCCAGCACCAGGGCCTCGGCACTGCGGCGGCCCCGACGGCAGCCCAGCCCCTGCACGTACCAGCGTTCGGTGGCCTCAAGATCGCTGACGGGAAAGGCCAGATGGAACAGGGGGGAGGGCAGCATCACAGCGGGTGCAGGGGCCTGGTGGCTCAGTCTGTCCGCCCACAGAAAAGCCCCCGGTGGACACGCGGGGGCTTTTCCGGAGCCAGCCATGCAGCCTGGCGGCGCACGAGGCTCTGGGGCCGACGGGGTGGAGGGTTCGCCGGTGATTCATAGCTAGCCCTGGAGCTTCAGGCCACGCTGCTGCCGGAGACCAAACGCAACACGCCGACTTGGCGAGGCGAGGCGTCAGAGGCGACGACGGAAGCCGTCGTTGAAGCCCACCGAAGGGGTGGACCGTTCATCGCTGGCGCGGCTGAGCTGCCAGACGTTGCGACTGAGGCGCTGGGCACTGATGCCGGCACGGCGCACCGCGGCGGTTCCCGGGCGGGCCCCCAGCAGCAGGGTCACCTCCTGGGTGGTGAGGGGGGCACCGGTCTGGATGGCCAGGGAGATCGCTTCGAGGCGGCCCTTCAGGGTCGAGACAGTGGCGGATCCTTCGGTTTCGGCGTCGAGGTCGAGCAGGGGAAGCTCAGCCCCCGTGCTCGCCATGCCACGCATCAGGCCCAGTCCAACCACGGCCAGGGCCTGCTCGGGCTTGACGCCCTGCTCGATCGCCCCGCTGATCCACTCCGAGAAGGAAGCCTGGGCTTCAGAGCGGACAGAAGCTGATGGGTTGACCGTCGCGGCGGGGTTCACCGTGCTGGTGGATTTCGAAGCCACGGCACTGATTCTCAGGGGTCTTGAAGCGAAGGTATCGGCTGAGCCCGGGCGCGCAAGGGGGCAGCGGGACTGGAGCGAGAAGCGAGAAGGGGCTGAAGGGTAGGATCCGGCAGCTTCCTCGAGAACGCAGTCCCCTGGGGACGTGACCTGTTCATTCAGGTCGTCGAGCCATCCAGTCCACAGGTCGCCTTGATGCCCCGTTCGTCACGGATGGATTCCCGCCCGCCGAACGATTCAGGTCGAGGTCGTCAGGTCCGCCTCACCGGCAGCCACAGCCCCTCGGTACAGCCGCGCCAGACGATTGAGCTGCGCGCCTATGTCTTTCTCGATTCATTGCAACCCCAGCTGGCGGCCTACATGGGCACCGTGTCCCAGGGGTTTCTGCCCATTCCCGGCGACGCCTGTCTGTGGCTTGAGGTAGCCCCTGGCATGGCCGTCCACCGCCTCACCGACATCGCCCTGAAGGCCAGCACCGTGCGCCTCGGCCAGAAGGTGGTGGAGCGGGCCTTCGGATCGCTGGCCCTCTACCACCGGGATCAGAGCAGCGTGCTGCTCTCCGGTCAGGCCGTGGTGGAAGCGATGGGTACATCGGTGGAACGCCGGGGTCGCTGTGAGGTCACCTGGGATGAGATCATCCGGGCGATCACTCCCGACCATGCGGTGCTGATCAACCGCCAGAACCGACGTGGCTCGATGATCCTGGCCGGCATGAGCATGTTCATCCTCGAGACCGAACCGGCCGGCTACGTGCTGATCGCCGCCAACGAGGCGGAGAAGTCGTCGAACATCACCGTGGTGGATGTGAAAGCCGTGGGTGCCTACGGGCGACTCACCCTGGCGGGCCGAGAGGGGGACATCGATGAAGCCGCCGCCGCCGCCATGCGGGCGATCGAGATGATCAACCGCTGAAGCCCCGGCACCCCTTCAGGGGCCATTCACGTTCAGGCCCAGCACCCTGGGCAGATCGACCGCCAGAGAGCGCAGGGCCTTGGCACGGCTGCCAAGCTTCTCGAGCTGATGGGGGGGCATCTCCGCGAGGGTGCAGCCCGCTTCACGCACATGCAGCAGCCGGTTGTAGCCGTAGCCGGGGGAAGCCACGGGCTGGCTCAGGATCTCCCCCCGACAGATCCCCTCAGCTTCGAGGACGAGGCTGCCGCTGGGGTCGGCCACGGCCAGGGCGCTGACCAGGGCCGCACTGCGGTAGGGGGTGTCCCCCAGCTCCAGCAACAGGCGGGCCATGCGCTGGCTGTCGTCAGGGGCGTAGCGGGCGGAATACACCCCGGGGGCACCGCCGAGGGCATCCACCACCAGGCCGGAATCATCGGCCAGGGCCCAGTGGCCGGTGATCCGGGACACAGTCTGGGCCTTCAACCGGGCGTTCTCGGAGAACGTGCGGCCGGTTTCCTCCACCTCAAGCCCCTCGGGCTGGGCGTGCAGCTCAATCTCCAGCTCAGCCAGCAGGTCCACGATCTCGCGGATCTTGTGGCGGTTGCCGCTGGCGATCACCAGCACGGGCCGGGACATGGTTCAGCTCTGGGTTGCCAGCGGAAGAGGACGCTGCCTGGGCACGGGACCGTCGCGGTCGGAGCGGAAGATCAGATTCAGGTCGCTGGCGTGCTCCGGCAGCAGGGCAATCAGCGCGCTTAGGGCCTCCAGGGTCTGGGGTGCTCCCTTGGTCATCGTCTCGGAGCTCATCAGCACCACATCCAGCTCAGGGCCGTCGGCCTGGGGCTGCACGTCGGCGAAGAGCTGCACCACCATCCCCTGGGGGGAAACCCGCATCGAACCACTGAGATGGGACGGAGCCTGATGGTCGAACTCGGCTTCCAGGCGCTGGAGCGCGGGCATCAGCATGGGGATCAGCTCATCGCCGGTGGCTGGACCCCTGGGCTTGAGCACAATGATCAGTCGAGCCATCAGAGGCGCCCCGTTCGAGCCACGCATCCTTGCGCAGCGTCGTCCCTCAGTGCTCGCGCTGACACCTCAGTGCTCGCGCTGACACCTCAGTGCTCGCGCTGACAACTGATGGCGAGCTCGAAGGGCACGGCACTGGCCGGCAGAGCCAGCAGCAGGCTCACCTGGGCGGCCAGATCCTCGGGCTGGGTCATCGCCAGCGGGGGGATGGCCGTCACCGCTGCCGCCATCTCGGTGTTCACCCAGCTCGGACAGATGGCCGTGACCCGGATGCCCGACTCCCAGCCCTCCTGGCGCATGCTCTCGCAGAGAGCCATCAGGGCGAACTTGCTGACGGGGTAGGCGGCCAGGCTCCCCTTCACCCGCTTGCCGCTCATGGACACCAGGGTGATGATGCGACCCTCGCCGCTGCGGGCCAGCCAGGGCCAGGCCGCCCGTGTCAACCACCAGGGACCCATCAGGTTCACGTTCCAGAGCCGCTGCGGCTCTGCCGCCTCCGCCGCACTGAACAGCAGCCCGGTGCGGGAGAACACCCCAGCGCAGTGGATCAGCCCGTCGATCGCGCCGAAGCGCTCGATCGTGTCCGCCACCCAGGCTTCGGCACTGGATGGGTCGGTGGCCTCATAGGGGTGCAGCAACACCTGAGGAGAGCCCTCCAGCGCCGTGCCCGCGAGACGCTCGGGCGCGCGCACCCCCAGGCTGAGGCGGTGACCCTCAGCCGCCAGGCGCATGGCGATGGCCCGGCCGATGCCGCGGCTGGCGCCACTGATCAACAGCGTGCGCCGCATTCAGCCCTGGTGGTAGGCCGGGTCAAGCCAGCAGCGGGGCATCACCTCATCTGAGGGGAACACCAGCTCGGTCTTGCTGAATGCCTGCGGCTCCTGGAGCTCCTCGCCGGCATGGAAGCGCGCGGTCACGGAGCCGGCGAAGGGATCCATCAGCTGTTTGATGTCGAGCACCTCCACCAGGCAGCCGTCGGGACGGTATTTGAGGAACATGGGCCTTCCGGGGGATCTATCTCTGCTGTAGAGCCGCCCGGGCTGTCTGGATCATCAACGTGGTGGAGCGTCACCGAGTGGAGCGTCACCGGGTGAGCGAGCGCCGGTGCCCCCAGGCCGCCGCAGCGAACACCGCCGCCATCGCCAGGTAGCCCAGGGCCCAGTCGGCACCGGTCCCCCAGCCCAGATTCAGGGCGGTGTCGGCGGGGGTGAAACGCCAGGCGTGGATCAGCCCGAACCAGGAACCCACGCACGCCAGAGCCGCGCAGGCCGAAGCCGCCAGGAAGCGCTGCTCGATCACGTACACCAGCAGTGCTGAAAGCAGCATCGCAGCCACGATCTGCCCCTGCTCGAGGGCGAAGGCTCCCGCCGCCCAGACATCGGCCTGCTGCAAAGGGAGCAGCACCGCGGGCCCGAAGGGAGGCCCCGTTCCGCCGGTACCGCCGGCCCGCAGCCCGGCTTTGAGCAGCAGGGCACCCCAGCCCGCCAGCCCCGGCAGCATCCCAAGCACCACGGCCGGGGCGTGGGCGGCCGGGGTGGCCTGGAAGCTCTGGGCGGCGATCACGATGCCGATGTAGAGCACGATCGCCATGCCGGCCTCGATCGGCACCAACTGGCCCACCAGTCCGAACAGGCCGAACAGGCAGCCCAGGCCCATCACCATCCCGTTCAGCCAGGAGTAGCCGATTCTGGCGCCCATCCCCTTCCAGCCGGGATGGCCGATGTAGATGGTGGTGGGGAAGCAGGAGCCCAGCAGAGCCGCCGCGACCGTGCCCACGCCATTGATCAGCAGCGATCCCTTGACCGGGTAGCGGTCGCCGGCGGCCTCGGCGCTCTCCAGGTTCTGCAGCGAACCGAGGACGTTGAACAGTCCCATCGG
Source organism: Synechococcus sp. BSA11S (assembly GCF_014224355.1). GTDB lineage: Bacteria > Cyanobacteriota > Cyanobacteriia > PCC-6307 > Cyanobiaceae > Regnicoccus_A. The sequence goes on from NZ_VNWP01000017.1 coordinate 24,647, forward strand.
CACGATCACACCGATCCAGGGCAGCAGCTGATCGCGGGCCTGCCAGAGCGCCCCCAGCCGGGGGCTCGGCAGGTGCCAGCCCACCTGGGTGGCATTGGCCTGCCAGCTGATCGGATCAAGGCGCAGCAGGCCGGTGGTCGCCGCCAGAGCAATCCCCAGCAGCACCGCCAGCAGGCCGCCGGGCAACGGCAGGCGCAGGTTCCCGTAGTAGGTGAGCAGGATCACAGCCAGCACTGCCAGCCCCACCACCGGCTGGGCATAGGTGCGCAGCAGAAAGCCCAGCGCGATGTAGCCCAGGGCGATGCCGGCCAGAGTGGAGAGCAGGGCTGCCCGCGGCAACCAGCGGCGGAGAGCCCCGACACACCAGGCCCCCGAGGTTTCGATCAATCCGGAGCCCAGGCAGGCCATCATCCCCGCCTGCCACGAGAGGCGCACGGCCTCCGCGTCGCTCAGGCCCTGTCCCACGGCCGTGAGCTTGACGGGCAGCATCACCAGAAACACATAGGCAAACAGGCTCACGGTGTTGATGCCGTAGGGCAGGGCGGTGCGGTCGGCGCGGCCCTCCCGTTGCCCCAGTCGATGGGCTTGCCAGGCATAGGCAGCGTTGCCCACCACCAGGCTCACGCCCGTGGCCGGCAGGATCACGCCGAAGATCAGTGCATCGGGGTAACCCAGCACGCCCCGGCAGAGGCCGAGGATCAGCAGGATCTGGATCAGGTTGTCCAGTCCGAGTCCCAGAAGCCCGTCCCAGTCGCCCGGCACCAGCCAGCGTGGTCCCGTCTCCTGCATGCCCCTGACCCTTCTCTCTCCCACCGATCCTGCAGGCACGCCCTGCGGATGCCAAGTCGCCGGGGTTCCATCCCTGAATCTCTGGGCTGGAACCCAGAGCCAGGAACCGTGATCGAGTTTGTGCTCACGCTGCTCGTCCTGATCGGGCTCACCGTTCTGCTGCCGGTGGTGGCGGTGCTCGGTCTGGGCAGGTTGCTGAGCCGAAGCCGGCGGGGGAGCCTGCGCGGGGCTGAAACGGATCAGCTGCTGCAGCGACTGGAGCGGCTCGAAGCACGTCTGGATCGGTTGGAGGGAGTGGAGCTGCCGGTGGTGGAGCGGCCTGAGGCAACTCTCGGCTCCGTCGGCTTGGCCCCAGCACCGGAGCCATCCCCTGCGCCATCGCCCGTTCCCTCTCGCCGGGGACCCTCGTTCGTGCGACGGCTGGAGCAGGGCGTCGAGAACTGGACCGGCCGGCTGGGTGCGGCGGCGGTGGTGGCCGGTGTCACCTTTCTGCTGCTGCACAGCGTCTACCGACTGGGTCCTGCCCAGCGGTTCCTGCTCACCCTGATGGCCGCTGCAGGCCTGGCAGGGCTCTCCTTCTGGCTGGCCCGCCGGCCCAGCTGGCGGGATCTCTCCGAGTGGATCCGCAGCGCGGCGGGGGCGATCACCCTGCTGGCCTGCGCTGCGGCGGGAGGGTTGCCCGGCCTCGGGCTCCAGTGGATCCAGGAGCCTCTGCCGGCCCTGGCGCTGTTGCTGCTGGGGATCGGCCTGAATCTCCTGCTGGCCTGGCGTTCGCGGCGACAGGCGCTGGCCGCAGCCCATCTGGTGCTGACGCTGGTGCCCCTGGCGATCGTGCCCCCCTCGGCGATGGCCCTGGCCATCGCCAGCGCCATCGCCCTGATCGGTCTGGGCCTGGCCCTGCGCCGCCGCTGGGATGGGGAGCTGCTGACCGTGAGTGGTGCCGCGGCGCTGCACCACCTCATCTGGTATTTCCAGACCGATCTGCCCTTTCGCAACGAGGGTCTGCGTCCTGTGGGTCTGGCCGCCGCCGTGGTGGTGTTCGGAGCCGGCGTGCTGGCGGTGCATGGGCGCGGGGACCGGCCAGCTTCACGCATGGGGTTGCCGCTGCTGGCGCTGCTCACCAACTGGCTGGCCCTGGGGCTGGCTCTGCTGGTCTATCCACCGGGTCCTCTCGGTCGGTCCCTGGGCTGCGGCCTGGCCGCTCTGGTCGTGCTGGCTCTGGCGCGCCGCTCGGACCGCGCGAGCCAGCACTGGCTGCCACTGTCCGATCGGCTGATCGGACAGGTGCTGGTGATCACCGCACTGTTCAGCCTGGGGCCACTGCTGGCGAACGGGCTGGTCCTGCTGCTGGCGGTGCTGCTGGCCTCCCTGGTGTTCCTGCGCATCGCCAGCGATGGGACCGATGGCTGGTGGGCACAGATCAGCTGGGCTCTGAGCCTGGGGTTCGGTGGCCTGCTGGCCCTGGTGGGGCTGATCCCGGCGATCGGACCCAGCAGCAGCCAGAACGCCACCATCCTGTTGCTGGGGACTGCCGCGGCTGCGGCCGCCTCAGTGGATCTGGCCCGACCGAGGCCGAGCCTGGGCTGGCTCAGCGCCGGGCTGGTGGTCAGTGCGGCGGTGCAGGCTCTGGCGGACGGGTCGATGGAGTGGCTGGCCCTGCTGGCGCTGGGGGGGTTGGTTCTGCTGGCCAGCCGGGTGCCGGCCCCGGGGGTGCTGGCGGGTGTCCAGGGCGCTGGCCTGGCGGTGCATGGGCTCTCCTGGGTGAGCCTGCTGGTGGCGGCCCCCTGGCAGGCCGGACCCGCAAGCCTGAGGCTGCTGCCCCTGCTGCTGCAGGGGTGGCTGTTGCTTCGGGCCGGGGCCCGGGGGGGTGGTCGCCAGCTGGCGATCGTGCTGCTGGCGGCGGATCTGGGGCTGGCCGCTCAGCTGCTGCTCGCTCCGCTCTCGCCGCTGCTGCCCGCCGCGGCCTGGTTGCTGATGGCGTTGCCGATGGCGGATCTGGCCGGCCGGGCGTCCGCGCGCACGGCGCAGACCCTGTTGGTGGTGGGGTCTGGATACCTGCTGGCCGTGCTGATGGTCTGGCCCGTCTGGGTACTGCCTGCCACGGAGCAGCTGGGGGGAATCCCCTGGAGATGGCCGCTGGAGTGGCTGGGCCTGGCGGTGCTGCTGCGCTGGCGGCGATCCAGCAGCAACTCTCCCCTGAACGGCTATCCCGGCTGGAAGACGCTGCGCCCGTACCTGCTGGAGGCGGTCCTGATCAATCTCAACCTGCTCCTCCTCTGGGAGCTCGCCCGCCCGGCGCGGACGCTGGCCTGGTCCCTGATGGCCCTGGGGCTGGTGGGCCAACGCTGGGGTCGATCGCTCGAGCCCCGGGCCGGGTTGTATGCGCTGCCGATCAGCTGGTTCGGCCTGCTTCAGCTGGTGCTCTCCCTGCGTCGCCTCCGCCTCGATGGGAGCGGCTGGAGTGCCGGCGATCAGCTGCAGATCGCTCTGGCGGTGCTGCTGCAGATCGCCTTCGTCGTCCTCCAGCACCGGCAGGAGCCCAGGGGAGACCTGGCGGTGCCCAGGGGACTTGCCGGGGCCACGGGTCTGCTTCAGCGGCTCGAGAGGCAGCCGCTGCTGGCCGTCGATCTACCGATGCTGGTGGGTCTCGCCCTGGCGATCTACTGGCGTTTCGATCCGGGCCTGCTGACGTTGCTCTGGTCGGCCCAGGCCTTGCTGGTGTTCGCCCTGGCGGCCTGGTTGCGCCACAATCCCCTGCGCCATCTGGCCCTGGCCGGACTTGGGGTCTGCCTGCTGCGACTGCTGGTGATCGACCTGGCCGGGGCCGACCTGGGCCTGAAGGGGGTTGTGTTCGTGGGGGTGGGGGTGCTGTTGCTGGCGATGAACGCCCTGGCGAACCGCTTCAGCGACCGCTTCCGCTGAGGGTTTGCTTGGAAGTCGCTCCCTGCTCAGCGGTGCTCGATCAGCTCGGGTCTGGGGAACCGCACCTTCGCAAGGCTGGCGTATTTGTCGTCGGGGCTGCGGTGGCCGGCGGCGCAGACCACGCAGCTGCGGTATGGGGTGCCGTCAAGGGAGAGCAGCCGGTCGTAGTCGGGCGGGGAGAAGCCTTCGATCGGGCAGGTGTCCACCCCCAGCAGAGCTGCCGCTGTCATGAAGTTGCCCAGGGCGATGTAGGTCTGATTGCTTGCCCAGGTGGCGATGTGGGCGCTGCGGGGACCCGCCACCAGGTCCTTGTGGATCAGCCGCGATAGAACGCGAGCTGCTTGGGCGATTGCTTTCGGGCCTCAGCAGTGGCGGCGATCAAACGGTCGAGATCGCTCTCCTCGATGCTGCGTCGTGCCAGGAACAGCACCAGGTGAGAAGCCTCGGTGATCTGGGCCTGGTTCCAGGAGAACGGTTGCAAGGCAGCGCGCAGGGCCGGGTCGTCGATGACCAGGAACTTCCAGGGCTGCAGGCCGTACGACGATGGGGTGAGCACCAGGGCTTGCTCGAGTGCGTCCCAGATTTCGGAGGAAATCCGCCGCTGGCTGTTGAACTTCTTGGTGGCATAGCGCCAGCCCAGAGACGCAAGCAGTTCAGGACTGGAGACGGGCATGGGCTTGCTGTATGAAGAAAGTCTTAAGGGGCAGGAATCCAGACGCCGTGCTTGTGCCAACCTTGTCAGCGTCACAGGAGCCGTATGAGCGCGGTCCGGGTTGACCGGAGCTGCCTGGCCATCGTTCCTGTCCAACCCCTCATCCGCATGTCTGCAGCGATGAAGCACTGTTCTCTCACCGGCCAACCGATCTGGTTGAAGCGCTCCAGGGTCGAAGCGCTGCGCAGCCGTCTGGAAACACTTCAGGCCTGCCTTGAAGGACAGATTCAGAGTCTGCCGTTCGGACATGAGGGCTGGCTCGACACCGAACGAGAGCTGAATGCCGCCGAGGCGGCCATGGCTCAGATGGGTGACTGGCGGCTGGGCTGAAGATCCTGTTTCAGCGGCTGCAGGAGAAGTTTTCCCTGGATCCCACCAGCAGGCTGAATCTGGGATGCTCTGGGTCGTCGACCCCCCAGAACCACTTGCCATCGGAGTAGGAGGGTGGTCCGCTGGAGTTGCTCCTGGGCAGCTGCAGGCTCAGGTCGCGCCAGCGCAACACAACAAAGGCCCCCGGGGCAGTGCCTGCGCTGGTGTTGGGAATTCCCACAGCATCAACGGCTCCGGCGTGGGCGGTTGCCACGAGTGTGTCTCCGGCGCAGAGATAACTCTGTTCCGAGACGGCCCAGGCGGCTGAACCAGAAAAGCCGCCCAGAACAAGGACGGCCAGAAGGAAACCAAGCAACGGCATGGCAACAGAAACGTCGGGCATCAGGCCCGTTTGGTATCAGGCTCAGCCGATGCCGAGCAGCCCGCGGGTGAAGGCCTCACCACCCAGGGCGAATTCAGTGGCCAGCAGCGCGATGAAACCCAGCATGGCCATCCGGCCATTCAGCTTCTCGGCACGCTCATGGAAGCCCCAGCCGCTCTCGGCGCTCACCACTTCCATGCGGGGTTCGGTGGCGAAGGCATTGAGGCGACCGCCGTCTTCGGTGGTGACGGTGGCGCCGCGGATGGTGGCGCGTTCGCTGGCGGTCACAGGAGCGGTGGCGGTGGCTTGGGCCATTGGGTCCTCGTGTTGTTGAGAGAACTGTAACACATTGTTGCGGATCATTACAAGTCTCCCTGGTTGGCACGGCTCTCCATCATCAGAATCAGCTCCCAGCGCGCTGTCCTTGGCCGCCCCCTCCTCCCGTTGTGATCTGGTCGTGATCGGCAGCGGCCTGGGCGGGCTCTGCTGCGCAGGACTGGCTGCTCTGCATGGCCTCGAGGTGATCGTGCTGGAAGCCCACGATCGAGCAGGCGGCGCGGCCCATGGCTTCGAGCGACGCGGCTTCCGGTTCGAGTCGGGACCCTCCCTCTGGAGCGGCCTGGGCCGCTGGCCCAGCACCAACCCCCTGGCCCAGGTCCTGCGGGCGCTCGGCGAAACAGTGCCGGTTGCCACATACCACGACTGGGGACTGCTGTTGCCGGAGGGACCGCTGCGGATCGGGGTGGGCCCCGATCCCTTCCGCGCCACGGTCGCCGAACTGCGGGGGGTGGCCGCCGCCGATGAATGGAGCGCCTTCATGGCCTGGCTCCAGCCCTACAGCGAAGCCGCCCTGGCCCTCCCCTTGCTGGCGATGCGCCCGGGCCTGGGTATGGCCGGCGTTCTCGGTGCCCGCCGCTCCGCCCGATTGGCCCGGCTGGCCCCGAAGCTGGCCGCCCTCGGGGGTGCCTTCGGTCCGATGGCACGCCGCCACCTGCGCGATCCCTTTCTGCTCCATTGGGTGGATCTGCTCTGTTTCCTGATCTCCGGCCTGCCGATGGATCAGACCAGCGCAGCAGCCATGGCGACCCTGTTCGCCGATTGGTTTGACCCCGGCGCCTGCCTCGAATACCCCCTCGGCGGGAGCCCAGCGGTGGTGGCGGCCCTGGTGCGGGGCCTGCAGCGCCATGGAGGAGAACTCCACACCAGCAGCGCCGTGGCCGAGATCACGCTGGAGGGAGGAGCCGCCCGGGGCGTCCGCCTCGAGGACGGGCGGCAGATCCGCGCCCGGCGGGGTGTGGTGAGTAACGCCAGCCCCTGGGACACCCTCAGCCTGCTGCCGCCCGGATCCCTCAATTCCCGCTGGCGTCAGCAGCGGGAGGCCACCCCGGCCTGCGCCAGCTTCCTGCATCTGCACATGGGCCTGCGCGGTGATGGCCTCCAGAACCTTCCCGTGCATCACGTCTGGGTGGGCGACTGGCAGCGGGGCATCGGCGCCGAGCGCAATGTGCTGGTGCTCTCGATGCCCTCGCTGCTGGATTCCTCCCTGGCTCCGGAGGGTCACCAGGTGCTCCACGGCTACACCCCGGCCAATGAACCCTGGGAGCTGTGGCGCGACCTGGAGCCGCGAACGGAGGCCTACGAGAGACTCAAGCGGGAACGCTGTGGCTTGTTCCGCCAGGTGCTCGGCACGATCGTGCCTGATCTGGAGGAACGGCTGGTGATCGAACTCCACGGCACGCCCCGCACCCATGCGCGCTTCCTGCGGGTGCATCAGGGCAGCTACGGGCCGGCCCTGGGAGCCGACCAGGGCGTCTTTCCCTCCGGATCGACTCCGATCGAGGGGCTGAGCCTCTGCGGAGCGGGGATTTTCCCCGGCATCGGTGTGCCCCCTGTGGCGGTCAGTGGGGCGATGGCCGCCCATGGCTTCGTGCCGATCGCTCGGCACAGAACCCTGCTGGAGAGCCTGAATCTGCTTGGCCGCTGAGCCAGGCCGCGTACTCTGCCTCCAGTGCGACAGATCATTGGGTGCTGAAGGGCAGCGACAACCGGGTTGACGAACTGAAGGCCCTGGGCTGGTCGGCCGAGGATCTCAGAAAGTACGAGGAGCTCTGGGAGTACCGCCAACGCTGGGGTGCGATCAACCTGGAACGGGAGGATCGGGACTTCCTGCGTCAGGCCGAGGCGGCGCTTCCCAAGAGGGCGGCCCATGGCAAGGGAGCGGGGCGCAAGACGATCCAGGACAAATCCCACTACCGCTGGCTGGCCTCCCATCTCGAGGCCATGCGCAGCAGCCCCGTCGAGATGGACCTCGAGAACGGCCGCGTCGGGGCCTGGCCGATCGTTCTGGAAGAAGAGCTCCGCGCCCTGGCCTACTACGAACCTGTGCTTGGCCTGCCCGACACCCTCAGGGCCAGGGCTCTCACGCCGGTAAGGGAGCGCTGGATCGAGGAGGCCGCCAAGGACGGCGAGACCCTGGCCTTCGATTTCCCTGCTGCTCTGGAGACCCTTCGGCAAAGCGGCAGCGCCAGCTGGAAGTCTTTGCGTTCAGAGGCGGCCGAGAACCCCATGAGCTACCCGGTGCTCGACCCCGAAGCCGCCGCAGCTTTCCGCTCCCGGGTGCGCGAGGAGGTGCTGGCACTCACCCGCAGCACGTTCCCCTCCCTGGCCGAGACCAGCAAAGTGGAACCGCCTGATGACTGGCAGCCTGCCCGTTGACGCTGGTTGGAGACCCCTGGCCAGGGTTGGGCTTCAGGGCCCGGCGCTGGCGCAGGCTTCGCTCAGGAGCCTGGTCTCGAAGCCGGCCTTGGGCTTCTCCCAGCCTTTCCAGGTCATCCCGGCACCGGTGACGTTGATCTGAGCCGCCTTGCAGTTCACCGAGAGATAAAAAAGCTGCTTCTTGGCATTGCGGCTGCGGGTCACCAGGCTGCCGTCCATCAGCTGCCAGTTGGCCCAGTCGATGGTCAGGGGGCCATACACGCGCCAATCGGCGGCTTTGGGCTGCTGCTGCGCCAGCAGGGAAGGTGTCGACACGGGGGGCACCGCCGTGATGGCCAGGGCCAGCAGCCAGGCAGACATGGGCACTCCTGAAGGCAGCTCCCATGCTGCACTCCTACGCCCGATCGCGCGACAAGGGCGCTGAAACGGTGGCGGCTGTGGGTGGGAGAGGGCGAGGCCTGGGCTCCGGGGTTGGAGCCACGATCAGGCGCACCACCACCACCGCCAGGTTCACCCCGATCAGGACGAAGGCCAGAGCCCCCACCCCGGCCAGGACACGCAGGCCCATCGGTCGCGAGGAAGCGGCCAGCTCGAGATCGTCGGGATCCTGGGGCATCGGGATGGGCGGGAACCTAAGGAGTGAGTGTCGTTGCAGGTGGGGAGGTGCTGTACTCCACGCTGCAGCGGTAGCGGAAGCTGTCGCCGGGCATCACGATCTGCTGGCAACGGCTGCCAGTGACCTTGGCTCCCTGGGGAACCTGCTGGGTTGCCTCCTGCAGGGCGCTGTCCTGGTCGATGATCGAATCGGCCGAGATCGATCCGGCGGCGGCTGGCTGGGCTCCCAGCAACAGAAGGGCACTGAAGCCGCCCAGAGCTCTCAGCATGGTCGTCAACGCAAAGAAATGGCAGAGGTGGATCGAGATCGCCTCAGGGACTGGTGGGAAGTTCCTCCTTGAAGTCAACCATCAACTGCATGGTTTCGGTGAACAGCCCGGTGACATCCTGAGTGAGGGGAGTCTTCCCCTGGGGGCCGAACCAACGATCGAAGATCCCCTTCTCCCTGGGTTGCTGGCGCAGGAACCCCTGCATGAAGCGAATCAGGGCCAGATCCACCACCCGCTGAAACGCCGAATTGTTCTGAGGCAACATGCAGGCGATCCCTTCCCTGGAGTAGGTGTCCGCCGACACCTCGAAGGGGGTCTGACCGCCCTGGCGCTGCAGCCAGGCGTAAAGGAGCATGCCGTCGTCGGCAAAGGCATCGATGCGGCCGGCTTGGAGCGCCTCGTAGCCGGCCTGGCGGTCCTTGAGCAGCACCACGGAGGCGGCAGGCTGACGACGACCCACAGCCAGGACGCTGGTGGTGCGGGGCAGGGCGCCCACCCGCTTGCCCGCCAGCGATTCCGGCGAGGAAAGACCTGAATCGCGGGGCACCAGCAACTGGGTGCCGGTGATCCCGTAACTCACCGAGAAATCCACCGTCTCATCGCGGCTCCAGGTGAAACTGCTGGCGTCGCAGACCAGGTTGACCTCTCCCGACACCAGGCTGGGGAGGCGCTGATCGGTCTCGAGGGGCACCAGCTTCAGGGTGATCGGTCGACCTGTCTGGCGCTCGATCTCCTCCCTGATCAGGTTCATCATGTCGATCGAGTAGCCCACCAACTCGCCCGACTCGTTCTGGTAGGCAAAGGGAAAGGCATCCCGGCTGGTGCCCCCCACCAGAACACCCGAGGCGGCCACCGAGTCGAGCAGGGAGGCTGACGCCGGTGCGGCCAGGGTCAGACCGGCAAGCAGCTGAAGCAGCGGGAGCAGACGTTTCACCGACAAAACTGGACTCACCAACAGGATTCCTCAGAAATCAGCATAGCTTGGATGCACAATTCATAGGTCCTGAAAGTAAAGACCTCCCGCCAGAATCACAGAGGCCACCAGGAGCAGAACCCCTTCCAGCCAGCCTGAGCGGCCATCGAGCCTGAACAGATTGCTCACCAGCTCCGCCGTGATCAGGGCCTCCAAGCCCGGAGCTCGATGCTCAGGTCAAGGGGATCTCACAGCAGCTGACTGGGTCCACACCAGCAGAGCCACCGAGGGGAGCCGCCCGCAGGGCCAGGGCGAAGGGCCATCGGCTGGTCATCGGGCGGAGTCTTGTCGCGCCATTTTGAGCCGGTCCCCACCGATAGGCTTCCCCGCTCAGGGCATGGTTGATCAGGTTGGAGATCGGAAGTTTCGCCACGTTCAACATCGCCATCGTGGTGCTGGCGATCGGCCGCTGGCTGAACCAGCGCTTTGTTGTGCTGCGGCAGTTCAACATTCCGGAACCGGTCAGCAGTGGCCTGCTGGTGTGCGTGCTGCTGGCCCTGGTGCATGCCGTGAGTGGCCTGGAGATCAACTTCAACCTCGCCACCAGGGATTTCCTTCTGCTCTATTTCTTCGCGACGATCGGCCTCAACGCCGACGTCAAGACCCTGCTGGCCGGTGGTCGGCCGCTCCTGGTGCTGGTGGTCCTGACCGTGGCCTTCATGATCCTGCAGAACCTCACCGGTGTCGGCGTCGCCAGCCTGCTGGGAGGCGACCCCCTGAAGGGACTGCTGGGGGGGTCGGTGTCTTTGCTGGGGGGTCACGGCACGGCCATCGCCTGGGCGCCCCGCTTCGCCACGGATTACGGCATCGGCAACGCCATGGAGATCGGCATCGCCTGCGCCACCCTGGGCCTGGTGCTGGCGTCGTTGATGGGAGGCCCTGTGGCCCGCTTCCTGATCCGCCGCCATCAGCTGCGCTCCACTCCCGCCAGCGGGCTCGGCGAGCGGGCCGACACGCCTGTCGATCCGCGGCCGGTGGATTTCTTCAGCCTGCTGCGCACCCTGTTCTGGCTGAACATGAGCCTGGCTCTGGGGGAGGCGCTGCATGAGGCCCTGAAAGCGATGGGCAGCAACCTGCCCCTGTTCGTCTGCGCCCTGTTCAGCGCGATCCTGCTCACCAACATGGTGCCGCGGCTGATCCCCCGCCTGATCTGGCCAGCGCAGAGCCGTTCGCTGGGGCTGATGTCGGAGATGTCCCTGGGGATCTTTCTGACCATGTCGCTGATGAGCCTTCAGCTCTGGACGATCGCCGAGCTGGCGGGACCGATCCTGATCATTCTGGCCGCCCAGTTCCTGGTGGCCCTGCTGTTCGCGGTGATGGTGGTGTTCCCCGCCATGGGCGGCAGCTACGACGCCGCAGTGATCTGCTCCGGCTTCGGCGGGTTCTCCCTGGGGGCCACCCCCACCGCCATGGCGAACATGGCGGCGGTGAGTCACCGCTATGGAGCATCTCCCCAGGCGTTCATCATCGTGCCGCTGGTGTCGGGCTTCTTCGTGGACATCAGCAACGCCGTGGTGATCCAGCGCTTCCTCAACTGGCTGGGCTGAAGCCGGAGCTCTCCAGGGGGCAGCCGGTAGGGTGAACGGCTGCAGCACAACCAATCAGGGGAGCCGAGATGGCGATTGCACTGGGGATCAACGGATTCGGACGGATCGGTCGGCTGGTGTTTCGCCGCAGCTTCGAGATCGAGGGGATCGATGTGGTGGCGATCAACGATCTGATCGAGCTGGATTACATCGCCTACATGCTCCGCCACGATTCCACCCACGGCCGCTTCCGCGGCGAGGTGGAAACGCGCGACGGCCAGCTGATCGTCAACGGCAAGACGATCCGGGTGACCTCCGAGCGGGATCCGGCGGCCCTGAACTGGGGAGCTGTGGGCGCCGAGGTGGTGCTCGAATCCACCGGCCTGTTTCTCACCGCCGCCACCGCCAGGGCCCATCTCGAGGCGGGCGCCAAGAAGGTGGTGCTCTCGGCCCCCTCCAAGGACGACACACCGATGTTCGTGATGGGGGTCAACCACCACGCCTACGCCGGCGAAGAGATCGTCTCGAACGCCTCCTGCACCACCAACTGCCTGGCTCCGATCGCCAAGGTGCTCCACGACAGCTTCGGCATCCGCGACGGGCTGATGACCACCGTTCATGCGACGACAGCCACCCAGAAGACCGTGGATGGCCCCTCCGCCAAGGACTGGCGTGGCGGTCGGGGTGCCGGCCAGAACATCATTCCCTCCTCCACGGGCGCCGCGAAGGCCGTGGGCAAGGTGATCCCTTCCCTCAACGGCAAGCTCACGGGCATGGCCTTTCGGGTGCCCACCCCGGACGTGTCGGTGGTGGATCTCACCGTGAATCTGGAGAGCCCCACCAGCTACGAGGCCATCAAGGCCGCCATGAAGGCCGCCGCCGAGGGCCCCATGGCCGGCGTGCTGGGCTACACCGAAGCCGAGGTGGTCTCCTCAGACTTTCTCGGCGAAACCTGCACCTCGGTGTTCGACGCCGGCGCCGGCATCGCCCTCACCGACACCTTTGTGAAGGTGGTGGCCTGGTACGACAACGAATGGGGCTACTCCTGCAAATGCCTCGACCTGATCCGTCACATCTGCTCCTGAGGGGCTGGCCGATGCGGGGATCTGCGGTTGATTGAGGCTCGGCAGGTTCCCGTGACAACAACTTGATGGAGTTTCCCACCCTGCTGGTCCGCCGCATGAGCCGCGCCCCTGGCCATGACCGGGCACTGCTGCTGCGGGACCGCAAGGGTGGGGTGACCGGCGGCTACCACCAGGCCAAGCTGCTGAATTCAGAGCAGGCCCTGGCCCTGCTGGCCCGGCACCACTGGGATGTGGTTCCTCCCGCCGATGGACGCCGCGACTGACTCCCTCAACTTTGCAGGGAGCGCATCAGGCTCTGCAGGTGACGACTCTCCAGCTGCAGCACACGCCGGGCGAAGTCTGGGTCACGCTCCAGCACCGCATCGAAGCCATCCACCGGAACCGCCAGCAGCCGGGTGCCCTCCTCTTCCGCCACGATCGTGTTCTCCGAGGCGCTGTGGCTCAGCACCTCCAGCTCATCCAGCACCTGGCCGGGTTTGAGCGGATCAAGGCGGATGCCACCGGCTTCCTGATACTGCACGGCTGCTTTGCCACTGATCAGCAGCAGCAGTTCGCGGCAGGTGTCGCCGGTTTCTGTGATCAGCTCCCCGGCGCCGAAGCGGCGCAGCTCCGAGACTGCCGCCAGCTGCTCCAGGCTGGCGTGGCTGGTGCCGCGGAAGAAATCGCTGGCGGCCAGGTGCGCGCGCATCTCCAGCTCAGGCAGGTCGTGGAGCTCAGGAAGCGGCGCCGACGGCTCTGCCAGGGCCCTGAGCACTTCGCTCAGAGGAACCGGAGCAGCGCTGGGCTCGAGGTCACTGACCAGGAAACGGGCCCGACCGGGATCAAGCCGTGCCAGCAGGAAAAGGGCGCCGGCCCGCAGCAGGGGGGTGCGCTCCTGCAGCAGGCCTTCAAGGCTGGCCAGGGTGTCAGCTCGCGACAATGAGGTAGGACCAACGGAGCCGCCATTCGGCTTCTGCTGCAGGATCGCCAGCACGGGAGCAGAGAGTTGCTCTTCCCAGCCGTCCTCCGCCAGCACCAGGAGCAGATTGACTGGTCTGAGGGCCTGCAGCCGGGCCGCCCATTCAAGGGCTTCCGGCTGATCCTTGAGCTCGCAGAGCACGCCGAGCATGGCGCGCACACTGAGGTCCTGCCGCTGCAGCAGGGACTCGGCCAGCAGATCTCGCACCAGCGGCTGGTCTGCCAGCGAGGGCTGCAGCAGGCTCCGGCGGGCCTTGCGGAGTTCTGAGAACCGCGGCAGCATCGCCTCCAGCTTCTGCAGCCCGTCGGTTGGTGGGGCGAGTCCTTCGAGCACGCTGGCTTCCTCCTCCGGGGTGATGGAGTATTGGTTGCGCAGGTGGCGGATCGTCTCCGGGTCCGCCTGACGGCTCTTGAGCGTCATCAGCCGCTCCAGAGATTTGCTGTAGCCACTCAGGCGGATCTGATCCTCGAGGCTGCGGCGTCCGTCGGGATCGAGCAGGTCCGGGTTCTCCACCCCCACGGTTTCGAGCAGGAGGCCGTGCTCTTCGTCGGTGATGCCGATCTCCCGTCGCATCTGCCGCAGCACCTCCAGGCTGCTGGAGGCATTGGTGTAACCCTCCTGCAGGGCCTCACGCACCACCCCCTTGTAGACCTGCTGGCGCTTCTCGCGAGTGAAGCTCGGCAGCACCTTGGCGAGCACATACACCTCATGGGGACTGAGGTCGGCCAGCTGCCGTCCATCGAGGTAGCGCCCCACATCGAGGTCGAGCTTCTGCAACTGGCGGCGGAAGCGGCTGGCCAGGTTCTCACGCTGGTGCAGATCGGCACTGCGCTCCCAGGAGCGGTAGAGCCAGAGACTGCTCACCCCCACCACCACGGCATCGAAAAGGGTCTGCACCCAGCCGGGAAGCAGCAGCAGCAGGGGGCGACCGGAGAACAGAAAAAAGAAGTTGAAGACCAGAAAGGTGGCCAGAACGAAGATCTGATGCCGTTCCATGCGGCTGTCGCGCTCGATCCAGCGGCCCACACGCACCCCCAGCCAGGTGAAGAACCCGAGCACAAGCGGAACCGCCACCAGCCGTGGCACGTTCACGCTCTGGCCGAAGAGAAACAGACCGGGCCGCAGGAGCAGCGACAACTGATCGCTCTGGCGCACCCAGGCGCCTGAGAAGTAGTACTCCCAGCTGCCGGCATAGAGGTAGTAGTAGAGGAAATAGCCCACCACCAGGCCCACGTAGGCATAGCGCTCGAAGCTGAACTCCCGGGTGCCCAGCCGCGACCAGTACATGCGCTCGGCGTCGATGTCGATGCAGGGCTGCTGGCAGGCCACGCAGGCGCTCTGTTCACTGCCGTCGGCCAGCACGGTGCGGCACATCGACTGGGTGATCGGCTTCTCGCTCAGGTGGGCCTTGCTGCCCAGCAGGCCGGCCGGGGTGGAATAGACGCTCTGCACCGGCGCCATCGGGCAGAAGTACTGGCACCAGGCCTTGCCGCCGTAGAGCCAGCCCACGCCGATGGCGGCGGCGATCGTGAACAGCAGCCAGCCGGCCAGCACCAGGCGGTCAGCATTGAAGAAGAGGATCCGCCCGCACAGGCCCACGAACAGCCAGCCGAACTGCAGCTGGGAGTAATGACGAGCCAGCCAGGAGTCGCCCGACACCTTGGCCAGCTGCTGGCGGCGCTCTCCCGTGCGCGGGTTGACCTTGGTGCGCTGGCGCTGCCAGCCCAGCGCCCGGGGAATCTGGGAAAGAAAGGAGAGGGGGCAGATCCGCCGCCAGAGTTCATGGCCGAACAGCAGCAGGATCAGTACCGCCGCCGGCACCACCACACCCCAGAACACGGTGGTGCCCAGGGGGTAAGGGGTCTCCCTCAGGCAGACGCCCTGCACGTCCACGCAGCCATCGCCCAGCCGCAGGGGGCTCCAGGGGTGGTCAGCTTCGGTGAAGCGGGGCGTCCAGGGGTCGTAGAAGAGGGAGACGATGATCAGCAGCCAGGCACTGGTGAGAATCCAGCGGATGCCATGCATCCGTGCCTCAGATACCTCAAAGGCCATCAAGGGGGGCCACACTGGCGCGAACCTTAGGTTGCTCGCCCTGGCTCTGCCTGCATCCCGCCCCTGCACTGCCCTGCCGGCTGTTCTGGGCCTGGCACTGCTGGCTCTACCGCCGCCCGGTGCCCTGGCCCAAGCAGCGGCGGCCACGATCCCCCTGCCGGAACCCCGAGGCCAGACTCTGTTGCTCCAGAGCGTCGATCGCGCCGACTACGGACCGCTGGCGGAGCAGTTCCTCACCCAGGCCAACCTCGCCTATTGCGGCGTGGCCAGCATGGTGATGGTGCTCAACAGCCTGGCGGTGCCGGCTCCGGCGGCAGCCGGCTACGGCAGCTACCGGTTCTGGACCCAGGAGAACGTGTTCGAAGCCGCCGACACCCGGGCTGTGCTCAGCCCCGAAGTGGTGGCCCGCCAGGGGATGACCCTGCAGGAGCTGGGGGCCCTGCTGACCAGTCTTGGGGTGCAGGCCCGGGCCATCCACGGCGATCGGCTGAGCCTGGCCCAGTTCCGACTTCTGGTGCGCAGCAACCTCAGCCAGAGTGGCGATCGCCTGCTCGTGAACTATCACCGCAAGGCCGTGGGGCAGGCCGGCGGCGGCCACATCTCCCCGCTGGCTGCTTACCACGCCATGACGGATCGGGTGCTGATCCTTGATGTGGCCCGTTACCGCTATCCGTCGGTCTGGGTGCCCCTGGCCGATCTCTGGCAGGCGATCCGCACCACCGACAGCAGCACCGGCCTCAGCCGCGGCGTGGTGGTGGTGCGGCGGATCTGAGGACGGGCATCAGCTCCGGCGACATCCGCCAGGCGCGGGCGGCTTCAACCGATGTCCCGGGTTCCCTGAACCATGTCGATCCGACGGTGCGGCATCCCCAGTTCAATGCCATGGGCCTTGAAGGCCTGCTTGATACGCAGCCGGAACTCCCGCCCCACAAGCCATTGCTTCAGGGGCTTGGTCATGATCCAGACGCGCAGTTGGCTGCCGGAATGCTCGATCCGGTCAAACCCGAGAATCTCGATCGGCTGGAGAATCAGCTCCTTCCAGTCGGGTTCTGCAGCAAGCTGGTCTGCAACGTCTTTCACCACCTCAAGGACATGGCGGAGATCCGCTGACGCGGAAACATCCACCTCAAAGTTCACCCTCGACCAGTCTTTGGAAAGATTGGCTACGGTGAGGATCTCACGGTTGGGTATGGTGATCAGCTCTCCATCGGCCGAGCGCAACTGGGTGGCCGACAGGTTCATGTTTTCCACAAATCCGCCAGAGGGACCAACGTTGATCACATCCCCGATGGCAAATCGATCCGTGGCGAGGATCAGGATTCCATTGATTGTATCTCCGAGCAGGTCTCTTGAAAGAAAGCCGATGGCCACGGCGATCAATCCGGCCCCTGCCAGCACACTGGGATCGACCCCAAGGGCCATCATGGTGATGTAGATTCCCGACACGATACAGAGCATTCTGCCAATACCCTTTGACACCTTGGCGTAGGTGGTGGCGCGCAACTGATAGCGGTTGGAGGATGGATCTTGAACCAATGAATCCTTAACCCACTTGTTCAAGGAGTGATCGATGCTGAGGTCGATCAACAGTTCCGCTAGCGAGACCCCGATCCAGATGATCGGAATCAGCACGGCCTGTTGCGCCAGTGCCAGGGCGAAGATACGAAAATCAGGCTTGATCAGAACGATGACGAGGATTCCAGCAATGATCATGCTGAAGCGCAATAATTGCAGCATTTGAACCAAAACTCTCATGCCGCTCTGAACCTGTCGCAGCAAGATCCGCTGATCAATTTCCAGCCTTGACAACCGATGGGTCAGTAGATCTTTCCTCCTCGTCAAAGTATTGATGGCAAGCGGGATCTTGCTGCCGAGGTCCTCAGCACGCCAAGGCTTGGCCGTCAGCGTTTGCTTGCTGTCCTGGCAATCCTCCTCGGGTTGATCGACATGGGTAGGAATCGGAGAAGCTTGGTCAGGGAAATCGGAGCTTGCCATCGCCGCACGTTTCGCCAGATCATCCAGCTCATTGAGTCGGGCCTGGATGGCTCGAAGCCACTGGCTGAAGAATCTCCGTAGGCTCGTGAGCAGGAACACCGTGATGAAGCTGACCGCCAGAATCGCGAGCACCAGCAAGGGCCTGGCAAAGGGGAAAGCTCTGTTGAACTCGAGTCCCCACACCGCCGAATTGAATGACGACTGAAAGGTCTGCTTCCATCGTGTTGCCAAATCTTCTTTGGGCAATCCTGCGTGCTGGGCATCGGTGTCGGTGACTGTGGCGAGGATCTGCTGGGAGAGTTCCAACTCCTCATCTGCCAGGACAAAGATCACAGTGGCGTTGTTCAGTTTTCCAATGTCGATCTTCGGGATGAGCGGATGCAATGGCTTGGGAGTGTTGGCCAGCCAGAACCAGAGCGAATGCTCCTGTTGCATGTCCAGCTTTGACCAGTCGATTGCATTCGACTGGCTGAACCTGCCCAGGCTTCGTCTCAGCTGGTTGAGCACGGCGTCGAAGCTTTCCACGATCGTCTCGGATCGTTGCTCCACGGTTCGAGTCAAATCGGATTCCGCTACATTTGTCTCAGCAGCGATAGCCACCACAATATCTTTGTTTTCTCCATCAAAAGTGAAATAGGGGATCAAGACCTGGCTGCACCACAGGCGTCCACAGCGTTCGGCCTGTGCGGGATCCCACCAGGGTTTCGTTCTGGGGGCAGAGGCTGAAGTGTCGCTGGAGGCAAAGGGGATCTGGGCTTGGACGGCCGGAGTCACCACAATCAGGGTGCAGGTGAGCATCACCAGCACCAATGACAGCCAACCCCGCAGGCCTCTGGGCCGACGCCTTCCTTCAATGTGCATGCGCTTGGCCTTCACGTAGTTGCTGCCCGCTCTGGATGCGGCCTGCAACCAGCATGTCTCTACGGTGAAACCGTTGCCAGGCCAAGCCCTTGTTGATCCCCCAGGAGTCACTGTCAGCACCGCCACTGGGGTGAGAGCCCCTCAAGCCTTGGAACTGCACACGGCATCGATGGTCGGCTGCACAGGTGAGTGCCAACGGTCTTTCAGCGGCGGCGCCGCGCGGGATCACACCCTCTGGAGACAGCGCAGTTCCGCCTGGGGAGTTGCGGCACTCCATTGAATCAGGGTGCTGAGCCCCCATCGGAATTGGCCACAAGCCTGGCGGCAGCGAAGGTGGCATTGAACCGCCTGCACCAGATCACAGCTGATTCGAAGTCATCGGTCTGGATCTCTGGAGGAACGGCATAGCTCTGGGCGCCGCTGTAGCTCTGCAACGGCGCCACCACCACGTAATCCCCCTCGTTGATCGGGAACGCCGGAGGTGTGGTGGATCCGATCACATCGCCGGAGCGATGCAGGGCCACCACCAGATCGGGACCGCTGGTCGAGGTGCTGAAGGCCCCATCCAGCTCGAGTGTCGTGGTGCCGCCCTGCTTCAGCAGCCGAACTGTTCCGGTGGTGGGATGCTCGCCATCAACGAAGGCTCCGGAGCGCAGCACCACCCCCTGCTGCTCAGCCTGCATGCCGGCGGAATCGGCGGCGGTTGCGGGCGGGCTGCTCGGCGCAGTTGATTCCTTTTGCTTGCTGCAGCCAGGCAGCACAGCACTTGCCAGAGCCAGAGCGAGCAGGCAACCAAGGGCGGACCCTCGCCGAATCATGATCCGATTGCGCTGAGCACCCATGAAGGCGATGGACCACTGAAGTCCCAGAATCACTGTATGCCTGCCGGAGTCACAACTCAGCGGCGACCCCGCCTGAACTCCCAGGGCCTCGTCATCCCTCCGGGCACCTGCCAGACGCCGTAACGCCGCCGGCTGGCCCGGAACTCCGCGCCCAGATACTCCTTCTCGTCGCACTGGCCCAGGTACTTCCGGTAGGCAAAGGCCTGGCCGTCTTCCACCATCGCCAGGCCCAGGTTGATCTCGCCGATCACCTCAGCCACGGTGCGGCCGAAGCGGTCCGTGGCTTTGATGGCCAGCATCACCGGTGTGCCGATCGGCAGCCGAGTCTGCAGATACTCGCGGGCCTTCTGGCCGTAGGGGGCCTGGGCCAGCTCCGGTGCATCGATGCAGGCCAGCCGCAGCGTGATCGTTCGGCCCGCCTGCCTGACGCGGATCGTGTCGCCATCCCCGATTGAGAGCACCGTGGCTGTTCGTATCTGCCCCATTGCCGGCCACGGCAGCAGGGCCCCAACAGAAATGAGCCCAACGAGGAAGGCTCCCCGCATCAGGGGCGGATGGACTCCGCAGGAGCAGTGCGCTGCAGAAGCAGTTCCAGCTTGCGATCCTGTCGCTCCAGCACGGCCAGGAACCCGGCAACGGTGATGCCCAGCACGACCAGCCAAACCAATGAAGTGCAGCCCACCACCTGCCAGCGGTTGGGGCCAACTGCAGGCATTGTCGAGGCCGTTGGAGGCATTCCCTCAGGTGCCGGTTCCGGCCGCAACGATCGGCTGGTCATCACCTGCTGATGCGGCTTCATGTCGAGCATCAGCTGCAGCACGGCTTCCGGTGTGGCCGGCACGAGAACGGGGATGGCCTCGGCATCACTGACCCGATCAGCAAGGAGCTCACGGCAGCGCTGCAGCCCCCCGCCGGCCCAGAACAGTCCCCAGGCACGCTTGTCCATCTGCAAGGCCACCCAACGGTGCGGGCGGGCGTCGGTGCGGATCAGCTGAGCGGCCTTGGCCAGCGTCCAGCTGCGTCCTGCCGCCACCGAGGTCTGCGCCTCCAGCAGCAGGCGGCCCTGCGGATCTCTGCTGTATCCCGTGGCCACCTGCAGGGAGAACACGTCGATGATCTGCACCCGGCTGCTGTACCGCCGAGGTTGCTGGTCTGGCGCCCAGAACACCAAGGCACCACGCTCTGTTCTGAGGCAGGCGTCGGTCTTGTTGTTGGTGGGCATCGTGCTCGCAGGCGGAGGGCCGCAGCTGAGACCTGGTGGTCTGCAGCCATTCAAGGGCACGCTTTGGGTGGCACGACCATTCCTGCAGAAACGGTTGTCCGTGGCTTCCACTGAGGACCTGATGGTGGGACCGCTTTGGTCTGGGGCACCTTCCGTTTGGTGTCCGTCTCAGGTGTTCCCTGGCCTGGCGCGCTCAAGCAACAGCACGCGTATTTCCTAGAGAGGGGCCATCACCCGGTTGTCCGGCAGCCCACCGCTCCTGAGGCTGGGGAGGTAGGCGTCAAATCGGCTGCAGGGACGGGTTCGAGCACGGTGATCTGCTTTCCCTTCACCCCTGCGTAAACCACCACGATCTCGGCGGGTTCCGTGCCGTTGTTGGTTCAGTAGTGAGGCTGATTCACCATCTCGATCAACCCGTCTCCCGCTATCAGCTGCAAGCTGGGGCCCGCCTCGTTGATCACCAACAGCTGCCCGCGTGCTTGCCAGCAGCAGGCCGCCACCAAGCAGAAACAGGGCCAGCCAGCATTGACGGGTCTTGAGCCTTGTCGCGGGAAAGAAGAAGGACATGGGACGTGTGCGAATGAAGGGAAGTCTGGGCGGGCCGGCGCAGATGTATTGCGGTGTTAGCGGGGGAGCGGCTTCAAGAGAGTGGGTGGCGCTCCACGCAGAGGAGCTGGCGTGGCTCCTGGGATCGCTCCAGGGTGAATGACAGTCCTCAGCAGGCCAGACTGGGTTGTGGACATCGCCATCTAGTGAATCCGCCACACACCCGAGCAGATCAACCGCAAGCTCAAGGCCCCCTGCGTCAGGAAAGAAGTCCGCTCGGTCTGACCCATCCACCAGGGGGCCAAACCGAGGACCATGAAACCGATCTATGACCAGGCCATGCGGGCCGAGATCCGCAATCGCATGAGCCCGCCCAACCGGGAGAGCGTGGCCGAGATCGC
>NZ_VNWP01000018.1 GCF_014224355.1 Synechococcus sp. BSA11S
CTGAGGACCCCGAATTCGAGACCTTCTACACGAAGAACATTCTTCTGAACGAAGGTCTGCGTGCCTGGATGGCACCGGCCGACCAGCCGCATGAAAACTTCGTCTTCCCTGAAGAGGTTCTGCCCCGGGGCAACGCTCTCTGATCCCTGGATGGGCCCACTGGCCCGTTGTGGCCTCTGGATCCCCTTGGCAGTCCTCAGATTGCTCAGCAAGGTGCCCTTCGGGGCGCCTTTTTTGTGGCCGGCCCACGTCCTTCAGCCGCCGCCTCCACAGCCAGAGGCGATCGCTGTGCTTTCGAGCTGACAGGCTCTCACTGCCCTCTGCAATTCCCCTAGATTCGTCCTGTTCCGTCAGCAGTGCCGTGGAGCAGCCCGGAAGGACTTGTGCCGGAAGAGCTCGCTCCGAAGACGACACCGGCTGGCCTTATCCCCCCAAGGAGGAGGTGCCCGTGAGCCACAGTTCCATGACCCAGGGTCTGCTGATCGCGGAGAACGCCGGCTGATTTCGGCGCCAGTTTCCTGATCAATCGGTTCCGCGCCAGAGCGGACCCGGCGAACGCCCCCGTGGCCGCGCTCTCCAGAGCCGGCGACGGGGGCATCGTTCTTTCAACCGGCTCAGCGCTCGAGCTGGCGCCGGATCGAGTTGATCAGCTCCTGCAGCTGCCGCCGTGCCGGCTCCACATCGGGCTGGTTCCGTTGCAGGAGCACCACTCCATCGTCGAAGGCCTGCACGCCATAGTCCTCAGGCAAGGAGGCCAGTGCCTCGAGGCTGCTCTCCAGAGCTCTGCGATCGCTGAAAAAAGCCACTCCGTAGCGACGCAGCCAATCAAGATCCACGGCGATCCAGTCGACGACTCTGTTGCCGCCCTGGCGATCCCTGTAGATCACACCGTTCGGAAAGCGGATCAGCACCGGTCGCTGGGCCAGATGGGGAATCAGGGGGGTGTTGGCGGCCACACTGGCACCCTCGGGAATCAGGCTCACAAGCTCTCGGGCACTGACCCCGTGGCTCCACTGGCGCGCTGGGGAGCTGTAAACCCAGGGCTCGACGCTGTCGGGAATCAGAAATGAGAGGCTGCGGTTGGGGTTGGCCAGCAGGGTGAACAGCAGGGAGAGTCCGATGCAACCGATCCAGAGCCGCCGCAGCCGCCGCCTCGCGAAGGCCTGGGGGTGGCGTCGCCACCATTCGATGGCCCCTGCGAACAGTCCGGGCACCACAAGCAGCGCGTAGCGGAGGTTGATCGAGAGGGGGTTGTTCGACCCCTGCGCCAGCAACAGGCCCAGAAGGGGCACGCCCATCAGCAGCCAACTGTCGAGGCTGATCAGCGGCACCAGCATCAGGGGCAGTCCCTGGGCCAGCAGGTAGCGCAAGGTCTCTGAAGGGGGCCAGATCAGTTCGCGCAGAACCACCAGGGGCTGGCGCAGGGCCTTGAGCAGCACCTCAAGGCTGCTGGCCTGCTCGGCGTCACCGATGTACTGGCCGAAGTTCTCCACCATGAAACGGCGGGAGTTGTCGTCGCTGAACAGCGGCATCAACACGTTGGTCACCAGCAGCACCCAGCCCAGGCCGAGCGTGGCCAGTCCCAGGGCCAGGGCCCACTGCCGGCGCTGGCGCACCAGGATCCAGAGGCTGACCCCCAGCAGCAGCACACCGGTGTCCTCCCGGATCATCGGCACCGCCAGGGCAGCCACGGCCACCAGCCACCAGCGGCGCCGCTGCAGCCCGAACCAGAGCGCCAGGAAGGCCAGCGGCAGCTGGCAGAGGTCGGTGAAGTTCCCCCAGGTGGGGCCAATCACCGCATTGGCGCCGTAGAAGCTGCAGGCCAGGAAGGCGGCCAGCCAGGGATCCTCCAGCCGTTCCCGGGCGATCCGGTGCAGCACCAGCCCCGCGGCCGTCATCAGACCCACCTGCACCAGCGGCAGCGCCCAGATCCCCAGCAGCCCCACCAGGGGCACCCACAGCAGCAGGGCCGGCGTGAAGTGTTGCCCCAGACGGTGATATCCCAGGGAGGGAGGTTCCCCGGCGTGGATCACGTTGGTGGAGAGCTGGGAGGAGAGGGTGCTCTCGAAGGGATGGCCGTGCAGTCCGCTCCAGATCGTCTGCAGGAAAATTCCCTGGTCGTAGGAAGCGGTGAGCACCTGCAGCCGCCACCACTGCAGCAGCAGCCCCACCAGCGCGAACAGGGCAGCCGCCAACAGCACGGCCCGCTCGGCCTGCTTCTGCTCAGCGGGCCGGGTTGGCAGGGTCCTTGGCTGGTCCTTCGCAGAGCCAGCGTTGCCAGTTGTCGTCACCGAGAGCCTCCAGGTCACAGGTGGAATCCTGAAGCCGCAGGCGTCCGGGGTTGCCAGGTTCCACTGTCCCGTGGCCGTCGCCACGGCGCAGCAGCACCCTGAAGCGGCTGGGCCAGTGGTCCCCAGGGCTGTCGGGAAGATTGAAGATCTCCTGCTCGGCGTACCAGCGAAGGCTGGGCCGCTGACCCTGGCGCTCAGGCATGTGGATCGGCAGGTCGCCGGCGGCGCCGGGCTTTCCGGCCTGTCGGGCCAGCTCCGCCGGCGGCAGCACCGATGACGTTTCATTCAATTCCCAGTTCCAGAACGGGCTCAGGAAGAACAGCAGCAACGAGGTGCACCACCCGAGCAGCAGCAGCCCCAGCCCCAGCCGACGCCGTGCCGGGGACTGCCGCACCAGGTTGATCCCCCCCAGCAGCAACCCAAGCCCTGCGGGCAGGGGCAACCAGCGGGCGCTGCTGAGCCAAGGGTCCTGCCCGACGAGCCAGGGGATCGGCAGCGAGGCCAGCAGGAAGGCCAGCAGCAACACTCCCCCCAGCAGAGCCCAGAACCAGGGCAGCCGCCCCAGCAACCCCCTTGGCCTTGGGCCGCTGTCCACCAGCCGTGCCAGCACCGGCCCGCAGATCAGACAGAAGGGCGGCCAGAGCAGGAGGCTGTACCAGGGCAGCTGGGTCTTCATCGGCAGCACCGTGAGGCTGGCGGCCAGGGTGAGGCCCAGGCTCCAGCGCCCGGCCTGATGGCGCCTCTCACCCCAGGCCAGGCCCAGGCCGATGGGCCAGAGGGGGAGCCAGGGCCAACCGCCTTCCAGCACCTCCAGCAGGGGCTCAAGCGGACTGCCATGGTGCTCCTCCACCGTGGAGGTGAAGCGCAGCAGCCCCTGGCCGCCCCACATCAGCAGGGCCTCCTCTCCCCGCTGCAGGCCATGCCAGCCGTGCCAGGCCAGACCCACCGAGAGCCCAAGGGCCAGCCCCAGCGCCAACCGCATCCAGGCCTGCCGATCCAGATCGCGATCGAGCCAACGCAGCACCAGACCCGTGGCCAGCACCGGAAGCACCACAGGTGCCTTGAGCAGCAACAGTGCGCTGCCCGCGGCTCCCGCGATCAGACCGCCAGCCAGGGCTCTGCGAGGCCTGGGCGTGGCCAGCAGCAGACCCAGCCAGAGCAGGGCCATGGCACTCAGCTGGGCTCCATCGAGCATGGCCAACCGGCCGTGGCGAGCCAGGGGCATCAGGGTCAGGGCGATCGCCGCCGCACCAACGGCCGCCAGGGGTTGCCTGGGCCGCAGCCGCAGCTGAATCGCCCCGATCAACGGCACCAGCAGACTGGAGACCAGCGCCGGCGCGAGCCGGATCACCCAGTCGGGAGGGCGTGCGCTGGCCCCGCCCCCGAGGCCCTGCCAGAGCTGGATCACGCCGGCGATCAGCCAGTGCAGTCCCGGAGGCTTGTTGAGATAGGTGGATCCCCAAAACGTCGGCAGAAGAGTGTCTGGCCACGACGCCTGGCTGATCTCGAAGGCCACCCGGGCCACGATCCCTTCATCCCAGTCGCGCAGGGGCAGATTGCCCAGCCCGGCCAGGGCCAGCAGCAGGGCCACGGCCCAGAGCCCGAGCAGGGCGCGGCTGACTCTCATCAGCGCTCCTTCTTCAGCAGACTGGTCACGCGGCGGGTGGCATCGGGAACCGAACCGATGGCCCGCTGCAGGCTGAAGGGATTGGCCATCAGGGCGCCGCTCACGTCGGAGAGGGCGTCCAGCACCGGCTCACGATGGCGCGGGGCCGCAGCGCTGGCCACGGCGTGGGCTCCCCAGGGGTTCCAGCCGGCCAGCAGCACCACGCTGCGGTAGGCCACCGGCCAGGGGTTCGCCGGCTCCAGGGTCTGGAGGCGGGCGAACCAACGCTCCGCCTGGTGTGGTCGGTTGCGGAGCACCGCCAGCAGTGCAAGGGTCCAGAGTGACTCACGATCGTCTGGATCCGCGCGCAGGCGCTGCTCGGCCCAGCTTTTCACCCGTTGCTGGTACTGCCAGTGACCGTCGAGCTGGTGCTGGGGCCCGATGGCCTCGAACACCGGAGCGAGACCTGCCGGACCTCGCCTCAGGCCCGAGGCCAGCGCGATGAACCGGCGATCGAAGCGGGCCGAGTCCGCCACGGGCTGGCGGCGGGTCCAGAGCTCCACCGGCTCTCCGTCGCTCCAGGGCCAGCGGCCCACCAGCCGGAAGCGGGGGTCCTGGCGGATCGCGCCGGCCAACTCCCGGGAGGCCTCCCGCCGCATGCCGGCCTCACCGGTGGTGAGCAGAACCCACTCCGCCTGATCCAGCACCAGCTGACGCTCCCTGGACTTCCGCCCGAGCTGCCGCGCCACGATCTGACCTCCACGGGCCCGTCCAAGCACCGTAGCGGTGTGCTCATTGAGCTCCGCGGCATTGGGGAGCATCACCAGGGTGTGGGCCTGATCCCCCACCTGCTGGCGCATGGCATCCACCGCCTCAGGCAGGGGGGACCGGGGCTGCCAGCGGATTTCCCTGGCCTGGGCCGCCATCGCGCCGCCGGCGCTGGCCACCAGGGCCAGGCCCAGAGCGCCGCCACAGGCGTGCCCCCAGCCACGCCTTTGCAGGGCCAGCCCCAGTTGCCACCAGCCCCGGCTCAGGATCAGCACCAGCAGGGGCAGCACCGGCGTGATGTAGCGGGGGTCCTTGTTGGGGCTGAGGGTCGTGAGCAGCCAGCCACTGAGGCTGCAACCGATCAACCAGCCCCAGCCCCGGCCGCCCGAGCCCTTGTCCCAGCGGGATTCCCAGGCGTTGATGATCGCCAACAGCCCGCCCACCAGGGCCGGCAGGCCATTGACCAGCCCCAGCTGCTGGGGCAAGAGCCTCGGATACCAGAGCAGGCCGGCCAGGCTGAACGGCGGCGGGTCACCCTCCTGGGCCGCTGATTCCACCACCGCTCGATTGGTGCCTCCGATCGTGGTGATCCAGTTGTGCTGCAGCCAGGGGAGTACCAGGCTCAGCACCACCACCAGGGCGGAGAGGGCCTGCCAGCGCCGTTGCCGCCGCCCCATCGCCCGGGCTGCCACCCAGAGGGCCGGCAGCAGCACGACAAGCAGGGCGCTCTGCTTCACGAGAACGGCCGCCGCCAACGCCAGCGCGGCGGCGGTGGCCTGACTCCAGCGTCCGCCCCTGGGGTCTGGTGCAGCCCAGCGCCCCAGCAGCCAGAGGGCCAGCACACTGGTGGAGGCCAGGGGCAGATCCAGGGTGAAATCGGTCCGCAGGCTCAGCAAGGCCGGAGTGGTGCTGGTGAGAGCTGCCGCCAGCAGGCCGAACCCCGGTGACACCAGCTGGCGACCCCAGCAGGCGACGCTGACCAGAAGCAACCCCTGCCAGAGCGCCAGGGCGGCACTCGCCTGATCGGGGCTGTCGCCTGCCAGGGCGATCACCGTGCCATTCACCAGGCTCGCCAGTGGCGGCACCTTGGGGGAGAGGTCGAGCAGGGCCTGCCAGCCCCGCCAGCCCCCGCCGGGAATCAGTCCCAGGGCACGGCCGTGGTCCACGGCACTGTTGAGGTAGTCGGCTTGATCCCAGGCCGGCAGCCGCTGGTCGAGATGAAGCCAGAGCCTGTCGGCCAGTGTGCCCGCCAGCCAAAGGGCCGCCAGGGCCAGCCACCACAGCCAGGGGCGTTGGGACCGGATGTTCAGGGCCTTGGCGGCGGTTCAGGCCAGTGTGGACCAGCTGCCCTCCCCGTAGCCGTTGTGCGTTCTGTCACACCTGCACGGGCTGCCCGCAGGGCTGGGGGTGATTCTTCATGCAGGCGCATCGCGCCAACTTGTGTGAGGACCCAATGAAATTCTTCCGGCAACTCCTGCTGGCACCTGTCGCCCTCGGACTGATGGCCCCCGTGGCCGCCACCGCAGGCGAAATGAACCTCGACGGCATCAACCAGTACGCCGCCTCCGAGGACCAGGTCACCAGCATCACCCAGTTCTCCGACGTGCAGCCCACCGAGTGGGCCTACCAGGCGCTCTCGAACCTGATCGAGCGCTATGGCTGCGTCGCTGGCTACCCCGATGGCACCTTCCGCGGCAAGAAGCCGCTGAGCCGCTGGGAAGCCGCTGCTCTGCTCAACGCCTGTCTCGATCGGATCACCGAGGTGACCGACGAACTGCGCCGGCTGATGAAGGAGTTCGAGAAGGAACTCGCCATCCTGCGCGGCCGGGTCGACAACCTCGAGGCCAAGGTCGGTGAGCTGGAGGCCAACCAGTTCTCCACCACCACCAAGCTGCGTGGTGTGGCCACCTTCACCATCGGCGCCAACAGCTACAACGGTGACGCTCGCGCCAGCATCGCCGAGTCCCTCGCTCTTGGAAGCACAGACCGTGGAGAGCGTGGCAGCTTCCTGGATCGCAAAGTGTTCCCTGGTGAGAAGTTCGCTGATGCCGCTGCGTTTCAGCAGGGTGCCACTGCCTTCAACTACAACCTCGACCTCTACCTCGACACCAGCTTCACCGGCAAGGACCTGCTGCGCACCCGTCTGCGTGCCGGCAACTACGGGGGTAGCCCCTGGGGTGCCGCCAATCCCGACAACCTGGTGGGCCTGAACGCCTTCGAGGTGGCCTTCGAGGGTGGCAGCGGTGCTGATTCCGTCGAAGTCAACCGTCTCTTCTACCAGTTCCCCCTGGGCAAGAGCTTCACCGCCACCATCGGCGGCAAGGTCCGTCAGGACGACATGCTGGCCTTCTGGCCCAGCGTGTACCCCTCTGACACCGTCCTCGACATCTTCACCTACGGCGGTGCTCCCGGCACCTATCCCCTGACCCTTGGCTCAGGTGGTGGTATCTGGTGGAAGAGCGGCGGCTTCAGCGTCAGCGCCAACTACGTGGCCGCCAACGGCAACCTGGGTAACCCCAATGACGGTGGCATCGGCACCGATGGATCCGCCCAGAGCGGCACCGCTCAGATCGCCTGGAACAACGACAACTTCGGCATCGCCGCCGCCTACACCTACCTCACTCCCGAGGGCGGTCAGGCCGGTCTCTATGGCGGTAACGGCACCCCCCTGGCCAACCTCGGGTATGCCCTCTCCGATAGCGTGAATTCCGTTGGCATCAGCGGCTACTGGCAGCCCTCCAACTCCGGCTGGCTCCCCTCGATCAGCACCGGCTGGGGCCTCAACGCCCACAGCTCCGACAATTTCGATGAGATTGACGGTGCACAGACCCAGTCCTGGTACGTGGGTCTCCAGTGGTCTGATGTCTTCATCAAGGGCAACGACTTCGGCATGGCCGTGGGTCAGCCCACCTTCTTCACCAAGTCGGGTGACGACGACATCCTCGAGGCCAACGACGGCAACTATGCCTGGGAGTGGTGGTACAAGTTCCAGGTGACCGATAACATTTCCGTCACCCCGGCTCTCTTCTACCTGAGCGTCCCCCTGGGTCAGCTCCAGAAAAACGACAGCGACTCCTTCGACAACTTCGGTGGCCTGGTCAAGACCACCTTCAAGTTCTGACCGAGGCTGATCACTTGATCAGCCTCGGCTGATCTCTCCAACCAGATCAACTCCTCACACACCTTGATCTGGCTGGACTAGCTCAAAAGCCGTGGCGCCAGCCACGGCTTTTTTGTTTTGAGCTGGTCGTTCTGAAGAGCCATTGGGATGTGATCGTCGACACCCAGCCATGTGCTCTTGGCTGGAGGGCTTGATCCTCAACGTCGATAAAATCTTTAGGCGTCCTTCGGGGCCATCCCTCAATCGGTGTGAGGATCGAATGAAAGTGTTTCAGCGTCTGCTGCTGGCGCCAGCCGTCCTAGGGCTGGTAGCCCCCATGGCCGCTTCGGCCGGGGATCTCAACCTTGACGACATCAAGAAGTATTCGGGCAACACGAAGAACCAGGTGACAAGCATCACCCAGTTCTCCGATGTGCAGCCCACCGAGTGGGCCTATCAGGCGCTCTCGAACCTGATCGAGCGCTATGGCTGCGTCGCCGGCTACCCCGATGGCACCTTCCGCGGCAAGAAGCCGCTGAGCCGCTGGGAAGCCGCTGCTCTGCTCAACGCCTGTCTCGATCGGATCACCGAGGTGACCGACGAACTGCGCCGTCTGCTCAAGGAGTTCGAGAAGGAACTCGCCATCCTGCGCGGCCGGGTCGACAACCTCGAGGCCAAGGTGGGTGAACTGGAGGCGACCCAGTTCTCCACCACCACCAAACTCAAGGGTAAGGCCACCTTTGTGGTGGGAGCTGTCAATGCCAGTGGTGATCGTCCCGGTGCCGGCGTCTTCGGTTCGTCGCCCACCTTTGGCAGCCGTGATGCTGCTGAAAAGTACAATGCTCAGTACGGTGCCACCACATTCAACTACGATTTAAGGCTGGAGCTTCTAACCAGCTTCACCGGCAAGGACCTCCTCTTCACCCGTCTGCGTTCCGGCAACTTCGATAATGCCTTCAGTGGTGATGGAGTCAATCTCACCGCCCTTGATGTCGCGAGTGGCGGCATTGGTGGAACCGATTCCATCGGTGTCGACCGTCTCTACTACCGCTTCCCTGTAGGCCGCGATTTCACGTTCATCCTTGGCCCCAAGGCCCGTAATACGGAGTCCGTGGCCGTTACCCCTTCCTTGTACGGCACCGGGGGAGGCGACAAGATTCTGGATGTCTTCCAGCTCTGGGGTGCTCCGGGCGTCTACAACAAGGCCACCGGGGCACTGGGGGCTGTGATCTGGAAGCAGAATGTTGAGAAAGGCCGTGGTCGGTTCAGCGCCTCCGCCAGCTACGTCGCTCAGCAGGGAAGCTCCGGTCAGGCCTTCGATGGCAACGAGAACGTCTGCTCCAGCAGCGAAGGCGGCATCGGCACCGACTGTGCCCGTGGCAACTTCCTGGCCCAGCTGAACTACACAGCCCCCCAGTGGAACGTGTCGCTGGCCTACCGCTATGGCCAGAAGGCCACCAACTTCCGCCGGGGCACGAATTTCGTGGCCAGCAACAGCTGGTTCCTGGTGGATGGTGAGTCGAACAACTTCGCCGCCAACGCCTACTGGCAGCCCAAGGAAAGTGGTTGGATCCCCTCGATCAGCCTCGGCTGGGGGATCAACAGTCTCTCCGGGAACAGCAACAATGCCCTGGGGGTGGAGTTCGTTGAGCCCTATGTGACCACGAGCCAGAGCTGGTTCGTGGGCCTGCAGTGGAGTGATCTGTTCGCCAAGGGCAATGCCGCCGGCATGGCGGTCGGTCAGCCTGTCTTCGCCACGGCCCTCTCCCGCGGCAGCAGTGACTCCGGCAGCACCACCCCCGCCGATGGCAACTACGTCTGGGAGTGGTGGTACAAGTTCCAGGTCACCGACAACATCGCCGTCACCCCCGCGATCTTCTACCTGAGCCGTCCGCTGGGACAGCTCACCGGCGACGACAACAGCTTCAGCAACTTCGGTGGTCTCGTGCAGACCAGCTTCAAGTTCTGATTCTCTGCTTCACTGCAAGCACCCCTCACACCCCTCCTTGCCCCCGTCAGGGGGCTTTTTCATGGCTGCTCTCCTTGCCATGATGGCGTCAGCCACCACTTCCGGCCTTGAAGGCAGCCCTGGCCAGCAGCGATTTCTATGCCGTGCTGGGGGTGGCCTCCACGGCCGGAGCCGAGGAGATCAAGGCGGCTTATCGCGCCCTGGTCAAGCGTCACCATCCCGATGCCGGCGGTGACGACGCGGCGATTCTGGCCATCAATGCCGCCTGGGCGGTGCTGGGCGACGGCGACAGTCGCCGCCGCTATGACCTCAGCAGACGTCCCAGGGCCCACCGCCAGTCACCCAGCGCCAGCCCGGTGCCGGTCAGGCGAGGCCAGGAGCTTGATGGGGTCCTGCTGGGCTGGCTGCAGCGGGTCTATGCCCCGATCGATCGCCAGCTGGCTCAGGTGATCAACCCGTTCCCCGGTCAGTGGCGGG
Source organism: Synechococcus sp. BSA11S (assembly GCF_014224355.1). Lineage (GTDB taxonomy): Bacteria > Cyanobacteriota > Cyanobacteriia > PCC-6307 > Cyanobiaceae > Regnicoccus_A. The sequence continues at coordinate 10,212 of NZ_VNWP01000018.1, forward strand.
CCCTTGCCGCCGACCCCTACGACGACACCCTGATGGAGGAATTCTGTTCCTATCTGGAGCAGAGCAAGAGCCGGATGGACAAGGCGGAGACCCTGTATCGCTCGATCCCCTGCCCAAGTGAGGCGGGTGGATTCAGCCTCAGCCTCTACCACTGCCTCAGCCAGGTGCAGGACGCCCTGCAGGAGCTGGAGCGCTACACCATGGGCTATGTGGACAGCTATCTCCACGATGGCCGCGAAATGCTCAGGGAAGCCAAACAACGGCGCAGCCGCCTCAAGGAGGAGCGCCGCCGGCTCGACCTCTGACCGAAGACGAGCAGAATTCAGCAGGCTTCGAGCTGATCGAGCCGCAGCCACACATCGGGCACCGGCCGGCGCCAGCGCAACTGGGCGAAGTCGCCGTTGAGGGCCAGCACTTCACCGGGCCCCTCGAACAGGTAGTCGGGGGGGGTGGGATCGCTGGCGGTCGCTTCGAGACTGCCCACGTAGGCAGCTCTGCTGACCTTCACCAAGGTGCCTTTCTTGATCGGAGTCGTCCTGGGAGGGGCGGCTTCCGCGCTGGTCTCGGCCATGACAGTCAGCACTGCGCTGGAGCAAGGCTAAGCCCTGCCGGCTGGGGTGGGGGGCCCCTTAGCCTCGGCCTGAATTCAGTGCTGGGTGGGCCCGTGAGACTGCTGCTGCTGGGATGTACGGGGTTCGTGGGGCGCGAGCTGGTGCCCCAGCTCCTGGCGCGCGGTCACCAGCTGGTGGTGGTGAGCCGCCAGAGTCACTCCCTGGCGGGGCTGGAGCACCCGGCCCTGCGCCGCCACCAGGCCGATCCGGCCCTCGCGGCCACCTGGCAGGATCCTGATCTTCTTGCGGTCCTGGCCGAGGCGGAGGGGGTGGTGAATCTGGCCGGGGAGCCGATAGCGGAGAAGCGCTGGAGTGAGGAGCAGCGCCGCCGGCTGTTCGACAGCCGCCTCGGCACCACCAGGCATCTGGTGGAGGCACTGCAGGCCCATCCGAGGCCGGGCCGGGTGCTGGTGAGTGGCTCGGCCGTGGGTTACTACGGCAGCAGCGAAGAGACCTGCTTCAGCGAATCCAGCCCCTCAGCTGCCGATCTGCTCGCCCGGCTCTGCCGCGACTGGGAGGCCGCAGCCGATCGCACCCCAGCCGACTGCCGGGTGGTGAAGCTGCGGATCGGGATCGTGCTCGGTCCTGATGGGGGCGCCCTCGGCAAAATGCTGCCGGTCTTCCGCTCAGGACTGGGTGGTCCGATCGGCTCCGGCCGCCAGTGGATGAGCTGGATTCACCGCAGCGACCTCTGTGCGCTGATCGTCACCGCCCTCGAGACCCCAGCCTATGAGGGGGTTTACAACGCCGTGGCCCCCCATCCCGTTCGCATGCGGACGTTCTCGGCAGCCCTTGGCCGGGTGTTGCAACGTCCCAGCCTGCTGCCTGTGCCGGCGCCGGTGCTGCAGTTGATGCTCGGGGACGGAGCCGCGGTGGTGCTCGAAGGCCAGCAGGTGATCTCCCAGCGCCTGGCGGCCCAGGGGTTCAGTTTTCGCTACCCCGATCTCGATGCAGCCCTTGCCGCTGCCACCAACCCAGCAGCCCACTGACCAGGGCTGCCGCCATCAGCAGGCCGATCGCCGGGGTGAACAGGGGATCCCAGAGCCGCTGCAGCAACTGCAGTGGTGCCTCCACGTGCTGGCTGTGCAGGGCCACCGCCAGGCCGAACCACACCGCCCCAGCGATCACCAGGAACACATCCATCACCAGCACGGTGTCGATCCAGCGCTTCAGCCGCGGCGCCAGGGCTTCAGCGCTGCCGGAATCACTGGAGCGGGTCTGAGGGTTCATCAAGGGCCTGCAGGATCTGCCCGGCCATCCTGGCGGCACCGCCGGGACCACCGATGCGCTCCATGCCATTGCGACGGCAGCGCTCCCCCAGGTCGGTGTGCCGGAGCTGGCGCAGCACGTCATCCACCAGCTCGGCGCTGCCGCTAAGGCTTCGCTCCGAGCCTGGCTCCCCCTCGGCACTGAACAGGGAGGGCCCCAGCAGGCGCCGTTGGGCCTCGGCGAAATTGGGGCTGAACTGGGGGCCACCCCCCGCCAGCTGAACCACGGGTTTGCCCAGGCCCACGGCCTGTTCGGTGGCGGTGCCGGTCATCGCCAGCAGCAGGTCGGCCTGCTGGACGACCGCCGGGAACTGCCCCCAGTGCAGGTTCAGCTCCAGCCCTTCGCGGCGCAGCCGCCCCCCAGGCTCAGGCCGCCAGCCCAGGGGCCGGCTGATCCTGGCCACCGTCTCGGCGTCGATCGCGCCAACCAGGGCGGCGTGAAGCTGGAGGCCGCCTCTGGCTTGCAGGGCGTCCGGGAGGCGAGCGAGCACCTGCAGCATCAGCTCGAAGTTGCGCAGGGCCTCCGGCAGCCGGCTGCCCGGCAGCAGCCCGAGTCGGGGGCAGGCTGTGCCGTCAGCGGAGTCGTCGAGGGGGCGCGCGTTCTCCAGGACTCGATCCAGGAAGGGGTTGCCAAGGAAATCCACCGGCCGCCCCAGCTGGTGGCTCAGGTCGATGGCGGTGAAGGCGTCGCGGCTGAACACCCGCCGGAAGCGGCGGCTGCGCAGGCAGCTTCCACAGGGCCAGGGCAGGCGGAGGCGGCCTTCGTAGTGGCTGGAGTAGGCCACCAGATAGGTGACCACCGGCCGGCGGCTGCACCAGGCCGCCAGCACGGGGATCACATCGCCGACCACCACCACCGCCGCGCAGCGCCGGGCCTCCCTCAGGAACAGCACCAGCTGGCTGAGCAGGTAGGTGGCCTGGCCCTGCATCAGTTCGGTCAGGCGCCCGCCGAGGCTGGTGTAGCCCAGGCCACCGGTGCTGAATTCCCGGGTGCGTCCGAGCACGGGCAGTCCGGCCTGGTGGTAAGCGTCGCCATGGCCCACCAGGGGCAGGGCCACCACCTCCTGCCCTCGCTGCCGTAATTCCTGCCCGATCAGGCTGCCGCTGAGGTCTTCCCCGTGGCCGTTGCTGAGCAGCAGCAGGCGCCGCGGGCGATCCGACCGCGTGGGAGCACCAGGGGTCAACCCTGCAGCCAGGCCTTGACCTTCTCCAGGGCCTGCCAGCCCGGACGACGCCTGAGCCCATCGGCCATGGCGTCGTTCAGTTCGCTGGCCAGCTCAGGCGAGACGGCCGTGATGCGCAGCACCAGATCGATGTGCTCACGCACCCCTTTGGCGCCCGATTCGAGCATGGCCAGGCAGAGGTTGACCCTCGCCTGGGGGTCCTGGGGGTTGAGCTTGACGGCCATCCGGGCCGAGCGGAGCGCCGCTTCGGGTTGCTGCTCCAGCAGTTGCAGCCAGGCCAGGCAGGTCCAGGCGGCCGAGAGGCGGGGGGCCTGGGCCGTGATCGTCAGGAAGTCGTCGAGCACGTCGGCGGCCGCTGCGCCCTCCTGGTAGCGGCCAATGGCCTGATCGAAGAGGGCTTCAGCGGACTTGGTGGTGGCCGTCATCGGCTGCGGCTGCACAAGGGACACTCAGATTCCCACGCTGGAGGTCCGCCTGAGAGGGCCTCAGACGGCGAAGGAGCTGCCGCAGCCGCAGGTCTGGCTGGCATTCGGGTTGGTGAAGTTGAAGCCACCGCCGATCAGAGCCGAACTGAAATCCAGCTGCATGCCGTAGATGTAGATCAGGCTCTTGGGATCGCTCACCACCCGGAAGCTGCAGGTGCCATCGGGCTCATAGACGTAGAGCTCGTCGTCGTCGCGGATCCCGGAGCTGTCGATGAAATCCATCGTGTAACTCATGCCGCTGCAGCCGCCGGAGCGCACGCCCACCCGCAGCAGCTTGTCGTTGCCCTGCTGCTGCATCAGGGCGGCCAGCTGCTTCATGGCCGGCTCGGTGATCCGGATGCCTTTGCCGTCCTTGCCGGTGTGTGTGGCCACCGGGGAAGTGGCGATCTCCTGGACGGGGGCTGGGGCATCGGTGGTGGGGCTGCTCATGGGCGATGCCTGGCTGAGGTGGGACGGAATGTGGGGCCACTCTATGGAGGAGTTCGAATCTCCGGCGCATCGCCGCCGCAGGAGATGGATCCATAGAGTCGACGGATCTTCAGGAGTCAAGGGTGCGCATCGCGATTGTGGGAGCCGGTCTGGCCGGTCTGGCCGCCGCGGTCGATCTCTGTGAAGCCGGCCACCGGGTCGACCTCTACGAATCCCGCCCGTTCGTGGGCGGCAAGGTGGGCAGCTGGGTCGACGACGGCGGCAACCACATCGAGATGGGACTGCACGTCTTCTTCTTCAATTACGCCAACCTCTTCGCGCTGATGCGCAAGGTGGGGGCCTTCGGCAACCTGCTCCCCAAACAGCACACCCATCTGTTCGTGAACAAGGGTGGGGATCTGCGCGAGCTGGATTTCCGCTTCCCGATCGGTGCCCCCTTCAATGGCCTCAAGGCCTTCTTCACCACGCCCCAGCTCCACTGGATCGACAAGCTGCGCAATGCCCTGGCCCTGGGCACCAGTCCGATCGTGCGTGGGCTGGTGGACTACGAGGGGGCGATGCGGGTGATCCGAGCCCTCGACCGGATCAGCTTCCGCGACTGGTTTCTCAGTCATGGCGGCAGCGCCCGCAGTGTGGAGCGGATGTGGGATCCGATCGCCTATGCCCTGGGTTTCATCGATTGCGAGGCCATTTCGGCACGCTGCATGCTCACCATCTTCATGATGTTCGCCTCCAAGACGGAGGCATCCAAGCTCAACCTGCTCAAGGGCTCACCGCACCGCTGGTTGCATCAGCCCATCCTTGACTACATCGAAGCCCGCGGCGCCAGGATCCACCTGCGCCACCGGGTCAGTGAGGTCTGCTTTGACGAGGGGGAGGGGCCGGAGAGTGCTCCCCAGGTCACGGGTCTGCGCCTGGGCACCCCCGATGGCGAGATCAGCGTGGAGGCCGATGCCTACCTTGCGGCCTGCGACGTGCCCGGCATTCAGCGTCTGTTGCCCCCCTCCTGGCGCCGCTATGCCCAGTTCGAGAACATCTACCGGCTTGAGGCGGTTCCCGTGGCCACAGTGCAGCTCCGCTACGACGGCTGGGTGACCGAGCTGGGGGAGGGCGAGGCTCAGGCTGCCTCGCGCCGTGATCTCAGCCGGGCGAGGGGGCTTGACAACCTGCTTTACACCGCTGACGCCGATTTCAGCTGCTTCGCCGACCTGGCCCTGGCCAGCCCTGCCGATTACCGCCGCGAGGGTCAGGGCTCCCTGCTGCAGTGCGTGCTCACGCCGGGCGATCCCTGGATCACGCGCAAGACCGACGAGATCGCCGCCCTGGTGGACGCCCAGGTGCGTGAGCTGTTTCCCTCGTCCCGCGACCTCCGACTGATCTGGAGCAACGTGGTCAAACTGGCCCAGTCGCTTTACCGCGAAGCGCCGGGCATGGAGCCCTTCCGCCCTGAGCAGCGCACGCCGGTGGCTAACTTCTTCCTGGCGGGCAGCTACACCCGGCAGGATTACATCGATTCAATGGAGGGAGCCACCATGAGCGGACGTCTGGCGGCCGCCGCCATTCTGGATCAACCGGTGCGGCTCGCCACTGTTGCCGCCGTGGCCTGATCAGCATGGGACGTTGGCTTGAGCACAGTGTGACCACGGAGATCCATGCTCCGGTGGACCGTGTCTGGGAGGTCTGGAGCGACCTCGAGGCCATGCCGCGCTGGATGCGCTGGATCGAGTCGGTGGTCACCCTCGATGACCCGGATCTCACCGACTGGACCCTGGCCGCCCAGGGGTTTCGCTTCCACTGGAAGGCCCGCATCTCCCATCGCGTCGAAGCCCAGCAGTTGCACTGGGAATCGGTGGGAGGGCTGCCCACCAAGGGAGCCGTTCGCTTTTACCCGCAGTCCGAGCGCCTCACCGTGGTCAGGCTGACCGTGAGCTACGAGCTGCCCGGTGCCCTTGCACCCCTGATGGAACCGAGCATCCTTGGAGGTATCGTCACTCGCGAACTCCAGGCCAACCTGGATCGCTTCCGGGACCTCGTGGAGCAGGAGCATGGCCAGTCCTGAGCGGCACCTCACCGTCAAGGCTCTGGTGCAAAGCAGCACCCAACTCGCGCTGATTCCCCTTCTCCTCGCCGGCCTGGCGGGCTGTGGAGGAACTCCCACTACCGACACCGGGGCGGTTCCAGCCCCGCCTGTCCCCGGGGCCGCCCCCAGTCCCGAGAGCGAACCTGCCCAGGCGGCAGCAGCCGTTGAGAAGGCGGGATTCACCCCCTTGCCCAGCCCCGAGCAGGTGGAGGCAGCGATGCCCCCTGGCCGGCTCGACCCGTTTGCGCCCCTGGCGGTCACCCGTGTGACCACTCCAGTCTCCCGGAAGCCGGTGCTGGTTCAGCCTCCCCTCAACCTGCCCGATGGCTTTCGCTTCCAGGGGGTGATCAGCAGCAGTGGACGCCCCATGGCCCTGGTGCAGTTCGGCGAGCAGAGCGGCTCGCTGGCGGTCGGTGATGCCGGTGGCCGCACCACCGATCTCCTGCCCGAGGCCTGGCGGGTGGTGGCGATCGATGTGCTGCGGGGCCGCCTGACCCTGGCCAGCCGCCAGGGTCAGGCCAGGGGCCAGGTGGTGATCGCCGAGCTCTAGAAGCGCTGACGCCCAGGTGCTCAGGCTGCTCCCAGGGCACGGGCGCAGGCCTCAATCAATCCCTCCAGGTCATGGGGGTCGGCTTCGGCATCCACCCGACCCAGCAGCTCCCGGCAGGTGGCGCTGGTCTGGGGGCCGATCGACACCCGGGCCACGGGCTCCAACCGGTCCCGCCAGTCCTCCCCCAGGTCCTGCTGCAGCAGGTGCACGGTGTGGCGCACGGTCTTGCCGCTGGTGAAGGTGATGGCCTCCACCTGACCCTGACGCAGGGCAGCGGCGGTGGCCAGGGGCAAGTGGGGAGGACAGCGGGACTCATAGGCGGCCGCTTCCACCACCCTGGTGCCGGCTTCCGCGAAGGCTTCCGCCAGCAGAGTGCGCCCCCCGCTCTGGACCCTTGGCAGCAGCAGGCGCTGGCCCCAGCCCGAGACAGGGAAATGCTCGATCAGGCTGTCGGCCACGAAACTGGGGGGCACGAAATCGGCCGGGGCTCCCAGCTGCTCCAGCCTGGTGGCAGTCTTGCGGCCGACCGCTGCGATCTTGAGGCCCCGGGGGCGATCACCGAGGTTGCGTCCGATCCGCTGCAGCCGCTGCTCCACCGCCTCCACCCCGTTGACGCTGGAGAACACCAGCCAGTGGAAGGACTCCAGGTCTTCGAGGGCGTCATCGAGGGGGCCCCATTCATCGGGGGGGCCGATCACCAGGGCCGGGAGGTCGAGCACACGGGCACCGGCGCGCTCGAGCAGCCCCCGGGCCTCGCCCAGCTGCTGCTCGGCCCGGGTCACCGCCACCACACGACCTGAGAGCACGGCTTTCTCCATCAGTCGTCCAGTCTCACCATGGCCCCCGCCTGCTGCTGCAGTCGCTCCGCTGCCAACGGCTGGCCCTGTTGCCGCAGCAGGGCGATGGCCAGCCGAAAACTGGCCCGGGCGGCGGCGATGTCGCCCGACAGCAGCTGGGCCACCGCTCGGTTCTGGTGGGTTTCGGCGTGATCGGGGGCCAGGCTCACGGCGGTGTCATAGGCCTGGAGGGAGCCGCGGATGTCGCCGAGCCGGCGGCGGATCAGGCCGAGGTTGTACCAGCCCAGGGCCAGCTCGGGAGCGTCGCGGGTCACGGCATTCGCCAGCAGGTCGGCGTCTGTCGTGGCGCCCTCCTGCAGCAGCAGGGCCGCCAGGTTCAGCCGTGCCGCCGCCTGCAGGCGTGGATCGAGCGGCAGGTCCAGGGCCTCCCGGTACAGGGCAGAGGCCCGGGCTGGATGGCGGCTGGCCTCGGCCATCGCCAGATGCAGCAGTAACTCATAGCGCTCGGGGTGGGCCTCGGGCGGGCATGTTCTCAGCCCTGCCCTGAGCAGGCTGATCCCGCGCTTCACGTTCCCCTCGCTGATCTCCAGGCCCCCCAGCTTGGCGCTGGCGTAGGCATTGCCGGGATGGTCCCGCAGCTCCTGCTGCATGGCCCGCCGCAGCTGCCTTGCCTTGCGGCCATCCGAGAGCAGCTCGGGCCGGTAGCCCTCATGGCGGATCGCCGGCTGGGGACAGTCCACCACCCGCCAGCGGGGCTCGCTGGCCATCAGCTCTGCCACGCTGTCATCGACCATGGCGTGGTACGGCCGGCTCCAGCGGATCTTTGGCTGCCGCCTGAACAGCCGACTGACACTGGAGTAGGGCGATTGCCGCGCTCCAACTTCCTGGCGCAGCAGATTGATCAGCAGGGTGTCTGGATCGGCCATCAGCGCCCGCAACGGGGCTCGGGCCTCCTCCAGCAGCTGCTCGTCGGCATCGAGCACCAGCACCCAGGTGCCCCGCACCCAACCCAGGGCCTGGTTGCGGGCTGGCCCGAAATCCCCGGGCCAGGGGATCTGCTCCACCCGGGCGCCGTAGCCCCTGGCCACCGCCACCGTGTCGTCACTCGAGCCGGTGTCAACCACCACCATCTCATCGACAAAACCGGCCACCGATTCGAGGCAGCGGCCGAGGCGCCCGGCTTCGTTGCGCACGATCATCGACAGGCTGAGCATGGCTGCGGCCCGCATCCATGGGCGAGGTTAGGGCTTGAGCCGCGGGCAGGCTCAGTCGGTGAAGCCGCCCTCCGAGGCCTGGCTGGATGCAAGGCCGAGACAGGTGAGCAGGGCGGCCTGGGCCAGGGGCATCTGCGCGGGGCTGTAGCCCGCTGGGAGGCTCCGTGGCAGCAGAGGCTCCAGGGCCTCCCACAGGTACGGACTGCCCAGCACGGTCAGGCCCGCCAGCCGGCCAGTCCGCAGCAACTGCCGGATCACCGCTGGCCAGGGCTCATCTCCTCCGGCGCTGCCCCGAAAGGGGTTGCCCCGCACGAACAACTGCAGCAGCAGCGGACCTGCCGGCAGCCGCTCGAGGGCAAGCGGTGCTTCAGGGTCTCCACTCCAGGGGCTGGGGGCACTGGCTTCGATCAGGCAGCTCTGGTAGCCGGCCGCCGCCGGTAGCCGCAGGGCCGGGGCCATCGCCGGCAGGAAGGGACAGGCCAGGCTGTTGTCCAGGCGGATCAGGTTGACCCCCGGGCCCGCCGGCAGGCCCGGGGTCCCCCGGGTCTGCCGGCTGAGCTCCACCAGCTCCAGCGCAAGGGCCTGATCCTGGGGCGTCTCCAGCTCGCCCAGCCCCTCCAGGGGCACCAGGGCGGCTCCAGGGGCTCGGACGTCCAGGGCCGCCAGGGCCTCCTCGCGGCGCTGCAGGCTCTGCCGCAGCTGCTCCATCGCCAGGCGCCCGCTCTGGAACCCCTCCACCAGGCCGTCGATGGCGGCATCGGCGTCGGCGGGCATCAGGATCAGGTCCGAACCCGCCTCGAAGGCGAGCACGGCGGCCTCCTCCGCCCCCCAGCGGGAGGCGATCGCCTCCATCACCAGGGCGTCGGTGATCACCAGTCCGGCAAACCCCAGCTCCTGCCGCAGCAGCCCCGTCAGCACGGGCCGCGAGAGGGTTGCCGGCAGCAGCGGGTCCAGCGCGTCCAGCTGCAGGTGGGCGGTCATGACTGCCGCGCAGCCCGCGGCGATGGCCGCCTGGAAGGGGGGCAGCTCGATGGCCTCCAGCCGGTCCCGCCCATGGGCCAGCCGGGGCAGCTCCAGGTGGGAGTCATCGCTGGTGTCCCCGTGGCCGGGGAAGTGCTTGGCACAGCAGAGCACCCCTTCGGCCTGAGCCCCCTCCAGGAAGGCCGTTGCCAGCGCTCCCGCGGCGGAGGTGGTCTCCCCCCAGGCGCGCACATTGATCACCGGATTGTCGGGATTGTTGTTGACATCGCAGACCGGAGCGAGGACACCGTTCAGCCCCAGCTGCCTCGCCTGACGGCCCGTGCAATGGCCGTAGCGGCGTGCAAGGGAGAGGGCGCGCTCCGGATCACTGCCGTGCAGGCGTCCCAGGGCCAGGGGCGGCACCAGCCAGCTGGCACCCTCGAAGCGTTGTCCCACGCCCTCCTCCACGTCGGCGCAGATCAGCAGCGGGTGCCCTGCCCAGCTGCGCAACTGCTCGCTGCGCAGGCGCAGTTCGGCTGCACTGCCTCCCAGCAGGATCACCCCACCCACCCCTTCGGCCAGCAGCCTCCTGAGGGCGTCGTTCTCCAGTTCCCAGCGGGGATAACGCCGTTGTCGGTCGGCGAGGTGGCCGCTCCCGCGGATCACCAGCAACCGGGCCACCTGTCGGCGCAGCTCAGCGGCCGGCGGGAGCGACTCAACGGCGTGCTGCCGGCGCGTGCTCATGCCGGGCCGACGTCGCCGTCATCGCCTGCTTCAGGTGTGACGGCCTCGCGCTGCTTGCGTTCCTCGCCGAGTTGGCTGAGCAGCCCCAGCACCGAACTGCCCTTCTCCAGCCCGCGATCGAGCACAAACTGCAGTTCGGGCGTGCGACGCAGATTCAGCCGTCGTGCCAACTCGCCTTTCACGAAGGGAGCTGCCGATTTCAGGCCTGCCAGAGCCGCCTGGCGGTCCTGGTCGCTGCCGAAAATGCTGACGAAAACCTTGCAGTGCTGCAGATCACCGGCCACCTCCACCTGGGTGACGCTCACCATGCCGAGCGAAACCCTCTGATCCTTGATGCCATGGACCAGGAGTTCACTGATCTCACGGCGGATCAGGGAGGCCATGCGCTCCACCCGTCGGCCCTGTGCCATCCCTACGCCAGTGGTGCTGGATTCACCATGGCACGCAGCACCAGGGTCAGGCTGATCATGCCGCTCACCAGGGCCCCGACAAGGGCCACGGCGGTGACGGGGTTGCTGCGCCGTTTGAGCAGGGGCTGGAGCACGGAGTTGAACACACCGAGGCTGAAGGCCACCAGGTAGCGCGGGTAGCGCGTCACGTTGAGGAAGAAGTCCTTCATGGCGCAGGCAGGCGGGGCGGGGGAAGCGAGATGGTGGCGTGGACGGGCGTTGAGGCTGCCCGCAGGGGTGACCCGGCGGTGAGCTGGGCAGAGAGCCGCCCACGCCGGTGGAGCGTGAGGGCTACTCTGCCGCCCAAAGGACCGTGCCGCCGATGCTCGAGCTCCACCAGTTCCGCCACTCCTCGTTCTGCGAGAAAGTGCGGCTGATCCTGGCCGCCAAAGGGCTGGAGTACCGCACCATCGAAGTCACCCCGGGCCTGGGGCAACTGGAACTGTTCCGTCTCTCCGGCCAGCGCCAGGTGCCGGTGCTGGTGAATGGCGGTGAGGTGATCGCCGACTCCAGCGCCATCGCCCAGCACCTGGAGAGCCTGGTGCCGACCCCTCCCCTGGTCCCCGAGGATCCGGCCGATCGGGCCCGGGTGCTGCTGCTGGAAGACTGGGCCGACACGGCCCTGGCCACCGGAGTCCGTCAGGCGCTGCTGCAGGCTGCCGGCTCAGATTCCGTGCTGCGCGGTGCCCTGCTGCCGGAGGCCACCCCCGCTGTGCTGCGCTCGCTGGTGGGGGCTCTGCCCACCGATCTGCTCACCTCCCTGGGCGACACCATAGGCCAGGCTGAGCGCCGCCAACTTCAGGCGAACCTCGAGCAGCTGGCGGTGCTTCTGGCCCCCGGCCGTTTTCTTGTGGGAGATCGGCTCTCCCTGGCCGATCTGGCGGTGGCCGCCCAGCTGTCCCTGCTGCTCTTTCCGGCCAGCGCCGGTGCCCCCCTGGCCGGTCGAGGCATTCCCGGCCTGGCTGACCACCCCCTGCTGACCAGCCTGTTCGCCTGGAGAGATGGGCTCTATCTTTCCCTGGGCCGAGGCGCCGTCAGCGAGCCGGCCTACCCGCCCACCCATTGATCAGGGCGCGGATGGGTTGCGGCTGAGCAGGAGCCAGAGGTGATGACTGCCGTTGGCACGGGCCACCAGCCCCTGCTCCGGTGACGGGTAGCTGGCCTGCCACTGCTCCGCCCTGATCAGCTCGTGGCCTGGGGTGCGGCTCACGAGCTGGTATCGGCTGAGGGTCTCCACACGGCTGATCCTGGCTCCCCCGGGACCGTGCATCACCTGCAGGGCCAGCTCGTCGGCGAGGAACTCCTCCTCCCGGCTCAGGGCCGGCGAGGAGGACTGGCTGCGGCGCCCGATCACGGTGGATTCCAGCTCCAGATCACCCCGCAGAAGAGCCAGCTGGCGGTTGGGGTTGGCGGGGTCGTTGGCCACCGAGATCAGCTGACCCCCCAGCAGCGCATCACCCACCTGGGTGGCGTTGAAGGCGCGATCGCCCACCACTGCGCCGCGGCCATCGCGCAGAAAGCGCACGGCATAGGGCGGGATCGGCTCGTGGCACCCTTCTTCCAGGCTGAGCACCCACCAGGCCCCGTCGAACCAGTCCGGATAGCGCAGGTCGCTGCGACCGGGGCGGCTGAGGGGAGCCGGCAGGGACCAGGCCGGCCAGGCTTCCAGCCGCCGCTTCAGGGGGCTGTCGAGTGGGCTGACCGCCGGGGCCTGCCCCGGCCAGAGGGTGAGCAGGGCGACCAGGATGAACGCGATCCGAGAGCTGAGCATGTCCGATCCCCTGCTGCGGGAACTCGATCATTACGTGGTGCTGGAGCCCTCCCGGGGTGAGCGCATCCTCACGGCGGCCGAAACCCTCGCCTGGCTCACCGCGCAGCTCGCTGAACTGGAGGAGCCCCCCGCCGACCTGCGGACCCTCTCCAGCGACCGCGAACGAGCCGAACGGCTGCTGGAAACGGCCTGTGAGCTGGAGCTGGAGCCCGGACTGGCGATTCAGTGGTATGCCGTGCGCCTGGAGCCACCAGCGGGTTGATGGACGAACCTTCGCTGGACTCAGGTCAGGCCTGGGATCCGTTCAGATCTGAACAGGTGTTCAGGTTGGCTGTGCTGGAGCCGCTGCCATCGACCAGCTGCGCCAGAGCTTCCGGCGGCTCCTCCCGCTGGCGCAGCACCGTGGGGATCGCTTCCAGCACCTGGCGGGCCACGGCCACGGCAGCTCGCCCGTCCTGGAGCACCCGCAGGTCGGCCTGGCTGTAGAGGTGCCGGCGTTCGCGCAGCAACTGCCGCAGCCGCCCCTCGGGATCTGCGTTGGCCAGCAGGGGCCGCTGACCTGGATCGTTCCGCAGGCGCTCCAGCAGCAGCTGCTCGGGGGCATCCAGCCAGACCACCAGCCCCTGCCGCATCTGGCCCCAGTTGCCGGGGCGGCTGACCACGCCACCCCCTGTGGCCACCACCAGGGAATGCCAGCAGGCGATTCGGTTGAGGACGGCTGACTCCAGCTCGCGGAAGCCGGCCTCCCCCTGTTGCTCGAACAGCTCGGGGATGGAGTGGCCCGCATGTTGCTCCAGCACGCTGTCGGCGTCGATGAAGCGGTACCCCAGAGCTTCAGCGAGGGGGCGCCCGACGCTGCTCTTGCCTGCCCCCATCATCCCGACCAGATAGATGTTCAGCCCCTGCAGGCGTAGGGCCAGCTCCAGAGAGTCCTCCGCGGCTTTGGCGGTCTGCCCGGCTTCTGGGGAGAGGCTCGTGGCGGAGGGCGGTTCGGAGGCCATGGGGTCTGGGCGGTGCAGCGGTGGATCAGGCGCTGGCAGGGGCGGGATACCTAGGATGCCCCAGCAGGACGCCGCCTCGTCGATGGCCACCGGGACTCTGGCGATGCCCACCACCCCCATCCCTGGCAGTTCAGCCGGCTCCCTTCGCCATGGCCGAGGCCGTGGCTGTGTGATCACCCGCCGGGCCCTGTTCAGCGCCAGTCATCTCTACCGGTTGCCCGAGCTGACCGACGAGGAGAACGCCAGCCGCTTCGGCCGTTGCAGCCTTCCTCCGGGTCACGGCCACAACTACGAACTCATCGTGGCGATGGCCGGTCCGCTCGATGGCGATGGCATGGTGCTGAACCTCTCGGATGTGAAGCACGCCATCCGTCGGGAGGTCACCGATCCCCTCGATTTCCGTTTCCTCAACGACTGCTGGCCGGAGTTCGACCTCAGCCGGCCCCAGGGGCGGTTGCCCACCACGGAAGCCCTGACCCAGGCGATCTGGACACGCCTTGCTCCGCACCTGCCGCTCGTCGGTCTCCGCCTTTACGAGCAACCCACCCTCTGGGCCGATGTCATCGGCAACCCCATGGAAGCCTTCCTTTCGATCCGCACCCACTTTTCAGCCGCCCACCGCCTGGCCCGCGAGGAGCTATCGCAGGGCGAGAACGAAACGATCTACGGCAAGTGTGCCCGCCCCCACGGCCACGGCCACAACTACCTGCTCGATGTCACGGTGCGCGGAGCGATCGATCCCCGCACCGGCATGGTCTGCGACCTCGGTGAGCTGCAGGGCCTGGTGAACGAGCTCGTGGTGGAGCCCTTCGATCACACGTTCCTCAACAAGGACGTGGCCCATTTCGCCACCTGCGTGCCCACCGCCGAGAACATCGCCCTGCACATCGCTGATCTGCTCAGCGGACCGATTGCCGCCACCGGTGCCGCTCTGCACAAGGTGCGCCTGCAGGAGAGCCCCAACAACGCCGCCGAGGTGTTCGCCGAAACCCCTCTGCTCGAGTCACGCCCTGCCGTGCTGGAGGCGCTGGCCAGAACTTGAGTCTGCCGCGGCTGCGGCTTGTGCTGGCCGTCAGCCTCGATGGCAGACTCGCTCCAGCCAAGGGAGGCGCCGCCAAGCTCGGTGGTGCCGGTGACCGCGCGTCGCTGGAGGAGGCCCTGGCCTGGGCCGATGGCTGCCTCGTGGGCGCGGCCACGCTGCGGCTGCACCGCCGCACCTGCCTGATCCATTGCCCCGAGCTGCTGGAGCGTCGCCGACTCGAGCAGCGCCCCCCCCAACCCCTCGCGCTGGTGGTCAGCCGTGGCCGCGGACTCGAGCCGGGTCTGCCCTTCTTCTCCCAGCCCCTTGAGCGATGGCTGCTCTCGCCGGGTCAGTTGCAGCAGGGATTCGATGCCCACGTGCCCCTGGGTGATTGGCGCGACTGCCTGGCTGAGCTGGCGGCACGCGGGCTTCACCGGCTGGTGGTGCTCGGAGGCACTGGGCTGGCCTCGGCCCTCCTGGCGGAGGGGCTGGTGCAGGAGCTGCAGCTCACCGTCTGCCCCCTGCTGCTGGGGGGCAGCCATGGCTGGGTGAGCCCCCTGGCGCCTGATCTCAGTGGCCGCAGCTGGGAGTTGCTGGAACATCGGCCCCTCGGGGGCGGCGAACTGCTGCTGCGCTATTCCTGCTGCACTACTCCCGAGGGGAGATGGGCAGCTTGAAGCGGCGTTGAAGATCATCCAGGGACACCTCCCTGAGGCTGTCGGCCGGCAGCCCCAGCAGTTTGGCGACGCAGCGCTTGACCACCACTTCGCTGTCGTTGCCGAAGCGGCCCCGGGCGAGTTCGCTGATCACGCCGAAGCTGCGCCCGCTGCTCTCGGCCTCCTCGATCAGGCAGGTGCTGGCCGGTGCCGCCAGGCGCCGGCAGGGTTCCTTGAGGCTGCGTTCCAGTCCGGCCTGGCCGCCGGCGGCGGCACTCAGGCACACCTCACTCAGCTTCCTCTCCAGCTGGGGCCGCATCAGACGCAGCACCGGCCCCAGCAGGCTGGCCGAGGCCGCTGGGGGGGCTCCCAGCCCGGCCGTCCCGACCGCCACCATCGTCAGGAGCGCCGTCGCCAGAGCCCGTAAGTGGTGCAGTCGTTGCCCCATGCGGTTAGTTTTGCGCCTCGCCGTCCCGCCAACGTGTTCCTCCGCCATGGCTGAGCTTCTGGCCCGCTGGCACCGGGCCATCGCGGAGATTCCTCCCATGACCTGGCAGGAACTCGTGGGGCCAGCCGCTCTTCCCTTCTATGGCTGGCCCTGGTTGCACGCCCTTGAGCGCTCGGGCAGCATCGTGCCGCGCCAGGGCTGGCAGCCCTGCCACCTGAGCCTGTGGCGCCAGGGGCGGCTGATTGCCGTAGCGCCGCTTTACCTCAAGGGTCACAGCTACGGGGAATTCGTCTTCGATCAATCCTTCGCCCAGCTCGCCGGCCAGCTCGGCCTGCGCTACTACCCGAAGCTGGTGGGCATGAGTCCGCTCAGCCCTGTGCAGGGGTATCGCTTTCACATTGACTCCGGCGAAGACGGCGCAGCGATCACGGCACTGATGCTGGAGTTGATCGATCAGTTCTGCCGAGAGCAGAAGATCCTCAGCAGCAACTTCCTCTACGTGAATCCCCTCTGGCAGCCCTGGGCGGAAGCGGCAGGCTGTGCCACCTGGCTGAATCAGCAGAGCCTCTGGAGCAATGACGGCTTCAACAGTTTTGAGGATTATCTGGCGGGTTTCAATGCCAATCAACGGCGCAACATCCGGCGGGAGCGGCGATCGATCGCCTCGGCCGGCTTGCAGGTGACGCCCGTGGCGGGTGCTGCGATTTCAGCCGCCATGCTGAAGCGGATGCACCATTTCTACGCGCAGCATTGCAGCCGCTGGGGCCCCTGGGGCAGCAAGTATCTCAGCGAGGAGTTCTTCCACGTGGATGCTCTCGAGCTGCGGGAGCATCTGGTGCTCTTCAGTGCCCATGGGGGCGATCCGAGCGAGCCGGTGGCCATGTCGCTGTGCGTGCGCGCCGGTGATGCCCTCTGGGGCCGCTACTGGGGCAGTGATCGGGAGATCGAGAACCTGCACTTTGAGGTCTGCTACTACGCCCCGATCGAGTGGGCGATCGAACAGGGCATCCGTGGTTTTGATCCGGGGGCCGGCGGGCGCCACAAGCGGCGTCGGGGTTTTCTGGCCGAGCCCAGGGCCAGCCTGCACCGCTGGCACGACCCTGGTTTCGAGCGGTTGCTGCGCCGCTGGCTGCCTGAGGCCAATGCCCAGATGCTCGAGGAGATCAAGGCGGAGAATGCCGAGCTTCCCTTCAGCCGCCGGGAACTTCCGCTGGGCGCCTGCTGAATCGGCTGTTTACGATCAGAGGATGAACAACCGCGTCGCCACGACTCCTTCCTCCAGCCCTTCTGCTGCCTCGATCACCCCGGGATCCGTAAACGCTTCGCGTCTGCATGAGCTGCGTCAGCTCGATGAACGTCTGTCGCAGCGCCCGATTGATCTCGACCCCTCGGGGTATGTGCTGATCAGCCTGGACCGCGAGCGCACAGAGTTGGTGGCCGAGCTTTACAGCAACGGCATCAACGCCAGAGGGCTGGCCACCGACCCGGAGACCGGTGAGGTGCTCAGTTGCCGGGGGGGGGCTCCCCGCCAGCCCCTGGTCGTCTTCCGTGGTCGCACGGCAAAGGAGCTGGGTATCCAGCTCACTGAGGGGGACACCCCCGCACCGATCAGTCGGTTGGATCACGCCCTCTACCTCGGACGGGAGCTGCAGAAGGCCGAGTCGGCCCTGCGCTCGGGCGAGTCGTACATCCAGGACTGATGGGCGTCAGGCGGGCTGAAGCTCCTTGACCTCGGAAGGGGCCGTAGGGGGTTCCGGGGGCAGTGACTGGAGCTGCACCTCGATCTCCTCGGTGACGATGCTCCGATACTCCATGAAGTGTTCGTTGTGGGCGAGCACCACCAGGAACTGCTCCAGCTGGTCGGGATTCGTCCTGGCCATGGAGAGGAGATAGCGCCAGAAGCGGCCACGGGTGTCGCGGATCAGACCCTGGCGCCAGATCACGATCAGAAGGGCGCGAACATCGGTCCAGGCGGGGATCTTGAAGGTGGAATGCTCGGGCTTGAGGAAGGGCTGCCAGCGGGGCTTGCCCACTTTGTGGTAGTAGCTGAAGACCCGATCCATGTAGGCGTTGGGCTCGTAGAGGTTGCAGAAGGCCTCGACGTATTCGTTGGCGATGTCGCGGATCGGTCGGGTGGGCACGAAGTTGAGCAGGTTCGTCTGGTTCACCCCCTTGGCGTCGGCCTTGTCCTGAATCAGGCGACCTTCCTTCTCGAGTCGGTACCAGAGCCCTGTGTTGGGGAGAGCCTGCAGCATGCCCATCATGGCGGCGGGGATGCCTGTGCGGGTCACGAACTCGACGATGCGCTTGCCGGCACCGGTCTTTTCTCCGTCGAAGCCGATGATGAATCCGGCCATCACCCGGATGCCGTAGGAGGTGATCCGGTCAACGGACTCCTCCAGGGAGCTGCGGGTGTTCTGAAGCTTGCGGGCCGTTTCCAGGCTGGCTTCATCTGGGGTCTCGATGCCGAGGAAAACGCTGTCGAAGCGGCTCTCGGCCATCATCAGCATCATTTCCTCGTCGGAGGCCAGATCCACGGACGCTTCGGTGGCGAAGCTGAAGGGATAGCCATGATCGATCTGCCACTGCTTCAGAGCCGGCAGCAGCAACTTGGCGTTGCGCTTGTTGCCGATGAAGTTGTCATCGACCAGGAAGATTGAGCGCCGCCAGCCCAGGTCATAGAGATACTGCAACTCGGCGATCAGTTGCTCTGGGGTCTTGGTGCGGGGCTTGCGGCCGTAAAGCACGATGATGTCGCAGAACTCGCATTGGAAAGGACAGCCCCGGGAGAACTGAACCGACATCGAGTCGTAGGCGTCGAGCTCCAGCAGATCGAAGCGGGGAATCGGGGTGCCGGTCACGTCCGGCTTCTCCCCTTCAGAACTGAAGCGTCCCTGCTGCTCGCCCCGCTCCAGGGCCTCAATGAACATCGGCAGGGTGATCTCACCTTCGTCGAGCACCTTGAAGTCGGCCAGAGCGATCTCAGGAGCATCGGGGGTGGAACTGGCGAAGGGGCCGCCCACGGCCACGGGCAGACCCCGCTGCTTGGCCTTGGCGATCTGGGCCGCCATGTCGGACTTCTGAACGATCATCCCGGAGATGATCACCAGCTCCGCCCAGTTCCACTCGGCCTCGGTGACCTCCCGCACGTTGCGATCAACCAGCTTGAAGTCCCATTCCTGGGGCAGGAGGGCCGCCACTGTGACCATCCCGAGCGGGGGCAACAGCACCTTGCGGTTCACGAGCTCGAGAATTTTCTCGTAGCTCCAGAAGGTCTTGGGAAATTCCGGGTAGACGAGCAGGGCACGCATTCTGATCCGGTTCGTAAGGCGGGGGCACAGGACTGGCCGGCCAGGAGCCTGCCCCCGCGTGGGTTGGGCGCCAGCCTAAGGGCAACCCACGGCAACAGGGCCGCTCTGCTCTAATGAGGATGTTGTATTTCCGTGCTGGTCATGGCGGCAGCTCTGTACCTGGTTCTGGTGGCTGCTGGGTTGGCAACGGCCTTCCTCCTCTCCACGGTTCTACGCGGCATCAAACTGATCTGAGTCCACGGGATTCAGGCGCAGCCCCCAGCGGCTGGTGAGCTCCAGCAGCCCCAGCGCCAGGCCCACGCTGCCCATCAGGGCGAAGGTGGCCGGTAATCCCACCCTCATCACCAAACCGGCGGCGATCAGGCCACTGAAGCCACCGCCGCCCAGAAAGGCAATCTGCCCAAGCCCAGCCATCCTCCCGCGCAGCACCAGCGGCGATCCCACCTGCAGGATCAGATTGCTCCCCGCCAGCAGCCCGGCGGTGCCCGCTCCGATCAGAAAGGTCATGCCCAGCCGGAAGGCTGTGGGTGCCGTCAGCGCCATGCCCAGCTGGGCCACGCTGGTGAGAACGGCACAACCCCCCAGCAGCAGGGAAGGCCGCTCACTCAGCCAGTGGCTGCGTCGTTGCAGCAACAGCCCGGCGCTGATGCTTCCAGCCGCCAGCATGCTCGTGAACCAGCCCAGGGACTGGGGGGAAGGGCCCAGCACCTGCGCGGCGATCAGCGGGGCCAGGCCGGGATGAAAGAAAAGGGCCAGGCAGGCCAGGCCGGTGAACACCAGCACGTGGCGCAGGCTGGCGCCGCAGCCCCTCCAGGCGCTGCCAAGGCTGGAACCGGAGCCGCTGCCGCTCGTCCGCTCGGCGCTGCGCTCGGGCTGCAGCAGCCACAGCACCGTGGCGATCGGCAGCAGATAGGTGGCCGCATCGATCGTCAAGGCCATGGCGGGTCCCGTCAGGGCGAGCAGCAACCCGCCGATGGGCGGTCCCACCAGCTTGCCCACGTTGAACACCACTGAGAAGGAGGTGAGATAAGGGGCCAGCTGTGCAGGCTTGTCCACCAGCAGGGCGCAGTATTTGTTGCGGGCGGTGAGCTCGAAGGCGCTGGCCAGGCCCACCAGCAGGGTGCTGAGCAGCAGCAGGCTCACCTGGGCGGCCCCCGTCAGCCAGGGGATGGCCACTGCCCCCAGGGCGGCACCGGCCGCCAGGCCCCATTGCGAGCGGATCAGCACCTGTTCGCAGCCGATCCGGTCGGTGAGCACCCCGGCCCTGCCGCTGGCCAGCAGGCTGGGCATCGCCAGGGCGCCGAAATGCAGGGCCAGCAGCAGGGGATTGCTGGTCTGGTCCATCAGGATCCAGCCCTTGGCGGTGAGACCGGCAAAGGAGCCGGCAGTGCTCAGACCTGACGCGATCAGGAAGGTGGTGCGCTGATTGCGGCGGATCCAGAGCCTCAACCGCGGCCCCCGCGGGCGGAGAGAGCCTCCTCCACCATGGCCCGGGCGCCGACCACTTCACCCTGGAGGTCGTAGGGGGTGGAGGCCGTGAGGCGCACGGGCACCATCGTTCCTGGGGAGGCGCAGAGCCCGCCTGGGCCCTGGCTCACCCTCACTTCCCCATCAACCTCGGGTGCGAAGCGGGCGCAGCGGCCGAGCATCTCGCCGCTGCTGGGGTTCTCCTGCTCGATCAGCACATCGACGATCCGCCCCACCCAGCTGGCGTTCCGTTCCGCCGCGATCGGTTGCTGCGCCGCCATCAGCCGGTTGCGGCGCTCGATCACCACCTCAGCCGGCACGGGATCGGGCAGCTTCACCGCTGCGGTGCCGTCTTCCGGTGAGAACGTGAACACCCCCACATGGTCGAAGCGCTGCTCCTCCACAAAACGAAGCAGGTGCTCGAAGTGCTCCTCGGTTTCACCGGGAAAGCCGACGATGAAGGTGGTGCGCAGCACCGCATCGGGCAGCTGGTCGCGGATGCGTCCCAGCAGCTCGGTGGTCAGGCCGGTCTGCCAGGGGCGATTCATGGCCCGCAGCACCTCGGGATGGCTGTGCTGCAGCGGCAGATCCAGATACGGGAGCACATTCGGCACCTCCCGGTAGGCGTGCAGCACCTCAGGCGTGAGGCCCGTGGGATAGGCGTAGTGCACCCGGATCCAGGGGATCTCCACCTCGCCAAGGGCCCGCAGCAGCTCAGCGAGCCGGGGCTTGCCGTAGAGGTCCAGGCCGTAGTTGGTGGTGATCTGGCTGATCAGGATCAGCTCCTGCACCCCCTGGCTGGCGAGTTGATGGGCTTCGGCCACGATCGACTCGATCGTGCGGGAGCGTTGGTCGCCCCGGAGCCTGGGGATGATGCAGAAGGCGCAGCGGTAGTCGCAGCCCTCGGCCACCTTGAGGTAGGCCACGGCCTCGGAGGTGGTGCGGTAGCGGGGCAGATGCTCATCCCCCACGAAGGTGGGCACCGCGCTGACCCGGTTCACCCGTTCACCTGCCTCCACCCGCTCCAGCACCTCCACGATGTGCTGGTAGTCGCCGGTGCCCACGATCGCCCGCGCTTCCGGCAGCGACTCCAGCAGCTCCTCGCGGAAATGCTGGGCCAGGCAGCCGGCGATGATCAGCTCCTTTCCCTGTTCGGCCAGTTCCACCAGGGTGCGCACCGATTCCTGCCGGGCGTCCTGGATGAAGCTGCAGGTGTTGACCACCACCACCGCCGCATCCCGTTCATCGGCGCTGATCCCGTACCCCGCCTGGGCGAGCAACCCCAGCATGTGCTCGGTGTCCACCCGATTCTTTTCGCAGCCGAGGTGGGCGAAGGCCACCGTGGGGCGGTCGGCTCCGGGTTCACCGGTACGGACCGATCCTGCGGGGAATGCGGCGCTGGCAGAAGGCATGGGTTGCGATGGTCGAAAACCGTGACCGTGGGTTGAACCCTTCAGGCCGATCCATCACCCTATGGGATGTTCGGGTGCTATGGCCTGGCCTTCCACCATCGTGCCGCCCCTGCCATGCACACCCCCGGCGCCCGCTGGCGCGAGCTGTTCCCCCAGCCCTGCGCTCTGATCGGTGTCGTTCACCTGGGCCCCCTGCCCGGTTCGCCCAGCTGGTCTGGGGATCTGGGGGCTGTGGAGGCAGCGGCCCTTGCCGATGTCGAGGCCTACGTCGCCGGTGGCGCCGATGGCCTGATCGTCGAGAACTTCGGGGATGTGCCCTTCTGGCGGGGATCGGTGCCTCCCGAAACGGTGGCGGCCATGACCCGGATGGCCCTGGCGGTCGTGCGGGCCACGGCGCTTCCGGTGGGCATCAATGTGCTGCGCAACGACGCCCTGGCTGCCCTGGCGATCGCCCAGGCCAGTGGCGCCCGTTTCCTGAGGGTGAATGTTCTCAGTGGTGCCGCGGTCACCGATCAGGGGCTGATCGAGGGGGTGGCTGCCGAGCTGCTGCGCCGGCGACGGCTGCTGGGGGCTGACTCGGTGCGGATCCTGGCCGATGTGCTGGTCAAGCACGGCGCCCCTCTGGCTCCACTGTCGATGGCCGAGGCGGTGAGCGATGTGCTCGAGCGGGGCGGGGCCGATGGGGTGATCGTCTCGGGCACGGGCACCGGCAGGCCCACGGATCCCGCCGATGTCGAGCAGGCCAGGGCGGCCGCGGCCGGCGCTCCGGTGTTGATCGGCAGCGGGGCCACTCCTTTGTCGCTGCAAAGGCTCACAGCCGGCTGTGATGGTGTGATCGTCGGCACGGCCCTCAAGCGCCATGGTCAGATCGCCCAGCCCGTCGACCCGGAGCGGGTGCGAAACCTGCAACGGATGCTGCCACAATCGGCCCAGCTTCAGCCCCTGCCGTGACCACCACCCGATTGAGCAGTCGTCTGAGCAGCCGTCGACGTTCCGACCCCGGTTTGCGCTGGGTTCGGGTGGTGATGGCTGTTCTGGCCACGATCGGTGCGATCGACACCGGCGCGATCACCCTCAAGCGCTGGGGGCTGATCGGTCCACTCAGCTGCCCCGGAGGCGCTGAAGGCTGTGACAAGGTGCTCAACAGCGTCTGGGGCAGTCTGTTCGGCCAGCCGCTCTCGCTGTTTGGCTTCCTCGCCTACACCACGGTGCTGGTGCTGGCCGTGCTGCCACTGGTTCTCAAGGGCGAGGCCCGCACGGCCATCGCGGAGCGCAGCTGGTGGGGGCTGTTCCTGCTCAGCGGCGGAATGGCGGTGTTCAGCCTGCTCCTGATGGGGCTGCTGGTGTTCAAGATCAAGGCCTTCTGTTTCTTCTGTGTGCTCTCGGCTGTGCTCAGCCTGAGCCTGTTCGTGCTCAGCCTGATCGGAGGCCAGTGGGACGACCGCGGCCAGCTGGTCTTCCGCGGCGTGCTGGTGGCCTTGCTGGTAGGTCTGGTGGGGCTCGGCTGGGCCGCCTCCGTCGATCGTCCTGCCGCCCTGAACACTCCCGGCATGCCCCCCCCCGTCACCTCCGTCAGCACCCCGTCCACCCTGGCCCTTGCTGAGCACCTCACCCAGTCCGGTGCGGTGATGTACAGCGCCTACTGGTGCCCCCACTGCCATGAGCAGAAGGAACTCTTCGGCAAGGAGGCCTCGGCGAATCTGAAGGTGATCGAGTGTGCCGCCGATGGGGTGAACAACCAGAAAGCGCTCTGCGACCGCAAGAACCTGGAGGGTTTCCCCACATGGGACATCAATGGCAAGCTCGATTCCGGGGTCAAATCCCTGGCCAGCCTGGCCGAGCTGAGCGGGTTCAAGGGCAAGCTCTGAGGCCAGGAGCTTGCGCCGTGGCCGGGGAGAAATCTGCCCTCAGCCTGAGCCTCCCTCGCGCAGCGGGCTGGTGTGGGTCGCCTCCCCTCGCCGCTGCAGCGAGTGCCGCCGCCAGAAGGGCTGCGGGGCTGGCCTGTCGGTGCGGTAGTGGCCACCGCGGCTCTCGCGCCGGAACAAAGCCGCCTCCACCAGCAGATCCGCCAGGGTGAGCAGCTGGCGCAGGTCGTGCAGGGGGCGCAGGAGTCCTCCGCCTCCCGACCCCAGGCTGAGTTGATCCCCCGGCTCGAGCTGCTCCAGCGCCTGGATCCAGGCCTGCCCTTCCAGCTCCTGCCGCTGGTGACGGATCACCTGCTGGGCCTCATGCAGCTCCCGCTCCCGGCGTTCGACCCCCGCCACCCGCCAGCAGAGCTGGCGCAGCTGCTCGCACTGCGCCAGCGGCCCGCTCCCCGGGGGGTGGTTCTGAACAAGAGGCTGCAGCTCTCCAGCGGTGTTGGTCGACCTGGGAGATCTGCGGGTGGGGGTTTCCTGCGCTGGGATGGACATCTGCCGCAGTTGTCCGGCGAAGACGAGGCATTCCATCAATGAATTGCTGGCCAGGCGATTGGCGCCATGCACGCCCGTGCAGGCCACTTCACCCACGGCGTACAGACCTGGAACGGTGGTGGCGGCCCTGAGGTCGGTGCTCACACCCCCCATCCAGTAATGGGCGGCCGGCGCCACCGGGATCGGAGCAGCGCTGGGCTCCAGACCCAGCTCGCGGCAGCGGCGCAGGATGGTTGGAAACTGATGGTTCAGCCGCTCCTGTCCCACCGGGCGGAGGTCGAGCCAGAGGTGGTCCACGCCCTGGGCCTGCATCGTTCGTACCAGGGCTCGGCTGACCTGGTCGCGTGGGGCGAGATCCCCGTTGGCCAGGCTGAGCACCGGACTGCGGCCATGGGCGTCGATCAGGCGGGCCCCTTCCCCCCGCACCGCTTCCGAGATCAGGAAGTGGGGGGCCCCCGGCAGCATCAGGGCCGTGGGGTGGAACTGGACGAATTCCAGGTCGCGGATGGCAGCTCCGGCTCTCCAGGCCATGGCCACCCCATCGCCGGTGGCCTGGGAGGGATTGGTGGTTTTCTCGAACAGGTGGCCACCGCCGCCGCTGGCCAGCACCACGGCTCCGGCGCGCAACCAGCGCACCTGGTCGTTCTCCAGCACCTGGAGGCCGAGGCAACGCCCCCGCTCGACCCAGATCTGAAGCGCCATCAGCCCCTTGCGCTGCTCAAGGCCCGGGCGACGCAACACCTCCCGCTCCAGCGCATCGACCAGAGCCCCTCCGGTGCGGTCCTGGGCGTGGAGGACCCGCCGATGGCTGTGGGCCGCCTCCAGGGTGGTGCTCAGTCCGCTGCCGTCACGGTCGAAGGCCATGCCCAGCCCCAGCAACCGTTCAACGCAGGCCGGAGCCTGCTGAACGAGCAGAGCGACGGCGTCGGGGTCGCAGAGTCCTGCTCCCGCCCGCAGGGTGTCGTCCCGATGGCTTTCCAGACTGTCTTCCGCCCGGGTCACCGCAGCGATGCCCCCCTGAGCCCAGCGGCTGGCTGTGCGGGGTCCCCGCTCCTTGCTGAGCAGCAGCACCGACAGTTCGGCGGGCAGCTCCAGACAGGCCATCAGCCCGGCGGCCCCACCCCCGACCACCACCACATCCCAGCGCGAAGCCAGGGGTGGGTGTGGGCGGGGCGTCGAGGGCATGGGGCCACAAAAAAAGCCGCCGGAGACCGACGGCTTTCGGAGGTTCGAGACTTTAGGGGGTCAGCGGTAGACGCCTGGATTGATGCGGTCATCTCCCTCGTTCAGGGCGATCGAGGGTGGGGTCACTGTGAAGTTGTCTTTGTACTTGTCAAAGAGTTCCTTCTGCCGATCGGTCAGATCAAGGCCGAGTACGTCGTCGATCTCCTCGTAGGGACCACCGAGAACGATCTTGCCGGCCAGAGTGGGATACATCCCGGGAAACTGCTGGAAGCTGCGCACCGGGGAATTGTTCAGATCCACTTTCCCCTGGCGGGCCGCGATCTTCTCATCGGCCACATTGCGGAGTTCCTCCGCGTGGACAGCCGGAGGCAGGAGCAGGGACATCAGCAGGCCGGCCAGCAGCAAGCCGCTCATCATCCAGGCAACCAGCCGTTTCATTGCAGTTCTCCGAGGTGTGGATCCGTGAGGATCGCCGGTGGATGGAGGCCTTGACTCGGACGCGATCCGAGCAGGGTCAGGGGCAACGCTACAGGTGAGTCAGCCGATCATCCCCAACCGCGCCAAGGCTTTTGCAGTTCTTCAATTCCGGCTTTGCCGCTCCTGGCCAGGCCTGCTCAGACCAGTCCGCTGAGCTGGGGGCTGAACAGTGCGCAGATCAGGAACAGGCCATCCACCACCAGGGTGGTGAGCAGGGTGGCCGCGGCCAGGCGACCGCCAGGACCTACACGGCTGATGCGGCGAGCGAGCAGCGTCAGGCCCGTTGCCATGACCAGGATCAGAGCCAGGGGGGCTGGCCGAAGCACCTCAAGGGCGGCCTGGTGAAGCAGGGCCGGAGCCTCCAGCAGTGGAGCGCTCAACACCTGCGGCCAGAGCGTCATCACCCCGGTGAGGGCCATGGCCCCATCGGTGCAGGCGGTCCCCATCAGAGAAGCCAGGTAGAACAGGGCCGCGCTGCGCCAGCGGCCTTGCAGGCCGGCCAGGGCCAGTGGAAGGGCGAAGGCCTCGATCGGAAGATGCCAGGCCGGATGCAGACGGCACCAGCCCCAGAACAGACAGCCGGCCAACCAGCTGCCACTGAAGCCCACCAGCAGCGGGCCGAAACAACGCCAGCGCTCGTTGCCCCGCAGCTCCAGCAGCAGCCCGGAGGCCAGGAGCACGGCTGTGAACAGCACGGCGCTCGAGGGGTGCAGACGGACCCAGGGCGCTTGCAGAAAGACCGGAACCACCACCAGGGCTGAGGCCACCCGTTGCAACAAGGCCTCCGCAGCTCCTGCTCGAGGACCCTCCAGGGCCGAGCTCGACGGAGGCCAGGACAGCACAAGAGTCCCGGTGACCAGGGCAGCTGTGGAAGGTCTGGCGTGAGCCCCGATCACCAGGTTCTGTGAAGAAAGGTATGCAACCTTAAGGGACGCTGGTGGCGGAGCCGCCGGGCGGGCGGACATAGGGTCACAGATTCCGCCGCGCCACCACGCGCATGGGCCCTGCCCTGTCCACCCCGGTTCCAGGTTTTCTGGAGGCCTGCTGGCATGCCCTGGTGCTCGGCATCGTGCAGGGCCTCACTGAATTCCTGCCGATCAGCAGCACAGCGCATCTCAAGGTGGTGCCGGTGCTGCTCGGCTGGGGCGATCCGGGGGTGGCTGTCACGGCGGTGATCCAGCTGGGCAGCATCGCGGCGGTGCTCGTCTACTTCCGCCAAGACCTGGCGGAGGTGCTGGCGGGCGTCAGCCGCGCTTTCCGGCAGGGCCAGTGGGGCGATCCCTCCGCCCGGCTGGGGCTGGCCATGGCCATCGGCACCCTGCCGATCGTGCTGGCGGGCCTGGCGATCAAAACCCTCTGGCCGGACTACGAGCAGTCAGCCCTGCGCGGAATCGTCTCGATCGCCTTGGTCTCGATCGTGATGGCCCTGCTCCTGGCTGCGGCTGAGCGGGTGGGTCGCCGCCGCAGGGATCTGCCCCAGGTGCGCCCGATCGACGGCCTGCTGGTGGGGATCGCCCAGGCCCTGGCGGTGATCCCTGGCGTGTCGCGCTCCGGGAGCACCCTCACCGCTTCACTCTTCGACGGCTGGCAGCGGGCGGCGGCGGCACGGTTCTCCTTTCTGCTCGGGATTCCGGCGATCACCCTGGCCGGACTGGTGGAACTGAAGTCGGCCTTCACCGAAGGCGCCAGCCTGGGTCCGGTTCCCCTGCTGATCGGCATTGCCTCGGCCGCCCTGGTCTCCTGGCTGGCGATCGCCTGGCTGCTGCGCTTCCTGCAGACGCACAGCACCTGGATCTTCGTGATCTACCGGTTGGTGTTCGGCCTTGTGCTGCTGCTCTGGGTCTGGCGGATGGGTCCGGCCGCCACCTGAGGCCTGCTGCCGCCCACACTGAGGGTCACTGCTTCCAGTCTCTTCCGTGTGGAACGAACCCTCCGCAGGCCTGCCTCTGGCCCCTGTGGATTCAGCCCGCCCGCCCCAGCCCGCCGTGGTGGCCACGGTGGAGCCTGGATCCATCGGGGAGGAGCTGGGGTTCCAGCCTGGTGACCGGCTGATCAGCATCAACGGTAAACGGCCCCGCGATCTGATCGATCTTCAGGTGCTGGTGGGAGAGGAGGAACTGAGCCTGGAGGTGGAGGATCCCGATGGCACCCGCCACCACCTCGAGTTGGAGAAGGATCCCGATGACGGACTGGGGCTTGCCTTCACCGAGGCCCTCTTTGATGGGCTGCGCCAGTGCAACAACCACTGCGCCTTCTGTTTCATCGATCAGCAGCCCCCCGGGCGGCGCCAGAGCCTCTATGTCAAAGACGACGACTACCGCCTGAGCTTCCTTTACGGCTCCTACCTGACCCTCACCAACCTCACCCCCGCGGACTGGCAGCGGATCGAGCAGCAGCGGCTCTCCCCCCTGTTCGTCTCGGTTCATGCCACCGATCCCGAGCTGCGCCGGCGGCTGCTGGTGAACCCCCGTGCCGGCCTGTTGCTCGAGCAGCTGGGCTGGTTCGCCGAGCGCCGGCTGCAGATTCATGCCCAGGTGGTGGTCTGCCCGGGGGTGAATGACGGACCGGCTCTGGAGCGAACGCTTCTGGATCTGGCCCGCTTCGCCGCCGGCGACTGGCCGGCGGTCCTCTCCGCCGCCGTGGTGCCCGTGGGGCTGACCCGCTTTCGTCCCCCGGGGGATGGGCTGGTGCCGGTCGACCGCGCCTGCGCCCGGAGGGTGATCGCGCAGGTGGAGCCCCTGCAGGAGCGCTTCCATGCGGCCTTCAGCAGCCGTTTCGCCTGGCTCTCCGATGAGTGGTACCTGATGGCTGGTCAGCCTCTGCCGGAGCGCGAGAGCTATGAGGATCTGCCCCAGCAGGAGAATGGCGTCGGCAGCATTCGCGCTTTTCTCGAGGCTCTGGATGAGGCCACCAGCCGCCTGCCTCGCCGCCTTCCACGAGGGCCCCGAAGACTCAGCTGGGTCGTCGGGGCCCTCGTCGCCGAGGCTCTCCAGCCGGTGGTCGATCGCCTCAATGCCGTTGAAGGCCTGAGCCTGAGGCTGTATGGGCTGCCCAGTCCCTACTGGGGGCAGGAGCAGGTGGTCACCGGCCTGCTTACAGGCTCCGATCTGCTGACCGGTCTGGAGGGTCATGACCTGGGGGAGCAGCTGCTGCTCCCCTCGGTGATGCTGCGGCAAGGCGAGCCGGTCTTTCTCGACGACCTCAGCCTGGAGGATCTCCAGCAGCGGTTGCCCGCTTCGATTCGCCTGGTGGAGGGGGCGGATGATTTCGTGGCCGCCTGCCTCGGCAGGCCGTCCACGGATCTTTAAGCTCGTCACTATTCATGAGTTCCGGTGTGCGTCGCTCCTTCCTTGCTTCTGCAGCCCTCGCGGGGATGGTGCTCGTCCCCGGCCTTCAGGGGGTGAGCCGGGCCCAGGAGTCCGCACCAGCGCCTGCCCCGGCCGAGCCTGCTGAGATCCCTTCGGCGTCTTCGGTGCCGATTCCGCTGGCCCCGGAAGTCAAGGGAAACCGGCCCAAGTCGGATCCCACCGTTCTGCCACCGGCGGCCACGGAACTCGAGCCTGATCTGCAGCCCCTGGCTTCTCCACCCTCCCTGGCCCTGCCCATCAGGCCGGCCCAGGTGAAGATCCAGCAACTGCGCCCTCTGGGTCTGCAGGAGGTGGAGACCCTGGCCGAGACCAACAACCCCAACCTCAAGGCGGTGGCCTCACAGGTGGAACAGGCGAAATCCAATCTGCGGGCCCAGATTGCCTCCTGGTATCCCAACATCAACCTGTCCACCGGCAGCGCCTTCCCGGCCCTGACCAACAGCTATCGGTTTCGTTACAACGCCGATGCCACGGGCCCTTTCGCCACGCCCGAGTCGCGCACCAGGGGCCAGATCCTCGGGGCCAACATGAACATCGGGATCAACTGGGATCTGATCAACCCCCAGCGGGTCCCTCAGATCTCAGCGGCTCGTGATCAGTTCGAGCAGGCCCAGAACCAATACCTGATCGCCCTGCGCGATCTGCGCCTTCAGGCGGCCCAGCAGTACTTCAACCTTCAGTTTGCCGATGAAGGGGTGCGGATCGGTCAGGAATCCGTGCGCGCGTCACTGGTCAGCCTCAAGGATGCCAGGGCCCGTTTCCAGGCCGGGGTGTCCACCAAACTGGAGGTTCTCCAGGCGGAAACCCAGCTGGCCCGCGACCAGCAGTTGCTCACCAACTCCCTGGCCGAGCAGTCGGTGTCCCGTCGCGCTCTGGCCTCCCTGCTCGATCTTCCCCAGAACGTCACCCCCACCGCCAAGGAACCGGCGCGGGTGCTGGGCACCTGGATGCCTTCGCTGCAGGAGAGCATCGTGGCGGCCTATGCCTTCCGAGAGGAACTCGATCAGGTCATCCTGCAGATCTCGATTGCCAACAGCAATGCCAATGCGGCGATCGGCGCGGTGCAGCCCTTCCTGAGCATCGTCAACAACTTCGGCTGGGATCGCAGCAACGGGCAGACGGGTGTCCCGGTGGATCTGCCGATCAACATGGGCAGCTACACCTACGGGGTCGACAACACCGTGGGCCTCAACCTCAGCTGGAACCTCTTCGACGGCGGCCGGGCCGCCGCCCAGTACCGCCAGCAGAAGCAGGCGGCCGAACAGCAGCGCTTCAACTTCGCCGACCGTCGCGATCAGATTCGCCTGGAGGTGGAATCCAGCTTCTACCAGTTGCTTCAGAACAACCGCGACATCACCACCACCTCCCGGGCGGTGATCTCGTCGCGGGAAGCCCTGCGGCTGGCTCGGCTGCGCTTCCAGGCGGGGGTCACCACCCAGCGGGAGGTGGTCGACAGCCAGAGGGACCTCACCCAGGCGGAGGTCAGCTACGCCCGCGCCGTGACCGACTACAACCGACGGCTGGCTGAGCTGAGGCGCCGCACCGGGATGGATCAGGTGGCCTTCTGCCAGCCCCCCAGCCTCCCTTCCAGCAAGCCCCAGCTCGATCCCACCACCCAGATTCCGATCGAGCCCCAACCTCTCTCCCCGGCCTGTCAATCTGAGGTGCGTGCGCCTGATGGGGCCGCGCCCCTCTCCCCTTAGGCCACTCCAGCGAGCAGGTCGACCGGTTCGAAGGTCCGGATGGTGTCGTTGCCTGAATCATGCCCAGGACCATGGCCCTTCCCTCCTCCTCCCCCAGCCTCTCGATCGCCAGCACCGTGCGTTTGGGGCTGTTTCAGGGGAGCCTTGGTTTTCTGGCGGTGATCTTCGCCGGGATGCTCAATCGGGTGATGATCAGTGAACTGGGCTTTCCCGGTCTGCTGGTGGGTGGAGCCCTGGCCTTCGAGCAGTTCGTGGCGCCATCAAGGATTCTCTTCGGTCAGCTCTCGGATACCCGCCCCCTGGCGGGGCGCCATCGCACCCCCTACATCTGGCTGGGAGCCGCGCTGTTCTGCGGGCTGGCGGTCCTGGTGGTTCCGGTGATCTTCCGGCTCGCAGCCGCCAGGGAGCTGGGTGACGCAGGCTCCATCGCCCTGGGCACGGCCCTGATGTGCGCCCTGTTCGCCGCCTATGGCCTGGCGGTTTCGATGGCCACCACCCCATACCTGGCTCTGGTGATCGATCGCACCCAGGAGCGTGAGCGCCCCCGGGCCGTGGGGATCATCTGGTGCATGCTCACCGTGGGCATTGTCGTGGGAGCGCTGGTGATCTCCCGCAGCCTTCAGGTACTGGATGGCGTCAACGACCCGCAGGTGCTCGAAGCGGTGCTCTTCCGGTTCATGGTCAGGGCCGCCCTGGCGGTGATGGGCCTCACCCTGTTGGCAACCTGGGGCCTCGAACCTGCCGCACCGGCCGGGGCCAGGGCCGTCGGCGGATCCGCCAGCCCGGCGCGGGACGATGCGGTCACCCTGCCCCAGGCCTGGCGACTGATCACCTCCAGCCGCCAGGTGGCCGTTTTCTTCCTGTTCCTGGTGCTCTTCACCCTGGCCCTGTTCATCCAGGACCCGATCCTGGAGAGCTATGGCGCCGATGTGTTCGCCATGCCGATTGCCGCCACAGCCTCCCTGAATGCCTTCTGGGGGGTCGGCACACTGCTCGGACTGGTGCTGGCAGGCTGGTGGATCGTGCCCAGGCTGGGGAAGTACGCCACCGCCCGTCTCGGTTGCCAGCTGATCCTGGCCTCGATGCTGCTGCTGATTCTCTGCGGCCTGGTCGGCCAGGTCGCCCTCCTGCAGGCCGTGCTTCTGCTGTTCGGCCTGGCCTCCGGCATCGGCACCAACAGCACCTTGTGCCTGATGCTGGATCTCACCCTGCCGGAAGCGGCGGGCACCTTCGTGGGCGTCTGGGGCCTGGCGCAGGCCTTCTCCCGTGCCACGGCGAAACTGATGGGAGGAGGATTGCTTGATCTGGGTCGTGCCATCATCCCCGGCCAGGGCCCCTACCTCCCCTATGCCCTGGTGCTGGGAATGGCCGCCTTGATTGCCCTGGCAGCCCTGCGGGTGCTGGACGCTGTCAACGTCCACCGCTTCCGGGACGATACGTCCAGGCAGCTGACCCAGGTCCTGACCACCGAACTCGGATGACCGCCACCTTCACCGCCATTCCATCCGAGGCACTGAGGCTCACGGAGCTGGTGGATGCCGTTGCCGAGCGTCAGCGCCGCGATTTCGGACACATGGCCTCGGAGGCCAAAGCCGATGGGAGCCTGATCACGGCCTGTGATCGCTGGAGTGACGAGACGCTTGTGCGGGGTCTCGAGCGGCTCTATCCCGGCGAGGGGGTCCTCAGTGAGGAGGGGCGCAAGCTGGTGCCCTCCACCTCCGCCTACTGGGTGGTGGACCCGCTTGATGGCACCACCAACTTCGCCGCCGGGATTCCCTACTGGGCGATTTCTCTGGCCCGCTTCGAGGCTGGTGTCCCTGTGCTGGCTGTACTCGACGTTCCACCCTTGCGGCAGCGGATCGTCGCGGTGCGAGGGAAGGGGGCCTGGCGCAATGGCAAGCCTCTCAGGCCACCGGCGAACGAGGCCCAGGCGGCGGGTTGCGCCTCCCTCTGCAGTCGCTCGATCGGCGTGCTGCAGAAGCTGCCCGATCGGCGCTTCCCCGGCAAGATCCGCCTGCTGGGGGTGGCCAGCCTCAACTTGGTGAGTGTGGCCATGGGGCAGACCGTGATGGCCCTGGAGGCCACGCCCAAGATCTGGGATCTGGCCGCGGCCTGGCTGGTCTTGAGCGAATTGCACTGTCCCCTGCGCTGGCTGGTGCGCAGCCCCGAGCACCTCCATCCCGGAGAAGACCATGGCAGTACCGATTTCCCTGTGCTCGCCGCCAGCAACTCCAAGGCCCTGGAGCGGTTCATGCCCTGGGCTGAGGCTCTGCTGAGCGACTGACCGCTGAGCCGGGCGGAAGTGTGGTATGTTTTTGGACTGCGCGTGAGCCGGAAGGTGAGCGCTGCAGGGCTTGCAACAGAGGAGGAGGCGAGAGCCGACGGCCGGTGTTGTAAGTTTCCAAAGCGGATGGGAGACCACCCGCGAGCCACCCCGAGAGCCGAGAGGCTTTTGAGGAGGCGCACCTGGACAACTCAAAAGTTTAGGAACTGACGCTTTTGCTGCGTCGGATGCCGATGAGCTTGATGCGCGAGATGGGCTCCTGCAAGGGAGGCGTTAGCGGGTTGAGATGAGAGGTGTCAGACGAGATAGCAGCAAAGGTGTGAGGTCCCGTCAAAAGAAACAAGCATCAGGAGCTTGCCTGAGTTTTGAGCGGAGCACTTTCACGGGTGATCAGCTCAATGGATGTTCAGGTGAGT
>NZ_VNWP01000019.1 GCF_014224355.1 Synechococcus sp. BSA11S
CGTAGAGCAGGAGCATCGTCATCATCCTGGGATCAAACCCCTTCTCCCCGCGGGGATCTTTGGCCTGAGCCGGGATCAGGATCTCGGAGAGATCCAGCTCCTCTACCAGATCCAGCAAAAAATACACCTGGTGGTCTTCTGCCAGCCACTCACGTGGTGATGGAGGCAGCAAGGTGGTCTGGTCCGGCTGCCAGGGGCGGAACGACTTGGGCTTCTGCATACCCCATTCTCCCGCTCAGATCCATTGCCGTCACTGCGATCTGGGCGGATTCAGGGGCGTCTGTGGAGAGCTGCCCGTGGATCTATGCGCGACAGGCTCCTAGCGGCCCTGCAGGCCGCA
The DNA here is from genome assembly GCF_014224355.1 of Synechococcus sp. BSA11S. Classification (GTDB taxonomy): domain Bacteria; phylum Cyanobacteriota; class Cyanobacteriia; order PCC-6307; family Cyanobiaceae; genus Regnicoccus_A. The sequence continues at coordinate 341 of NZ_VNWP01000019.1, forward strand.
GGGCAATCTCATTTCAGGCACAGAGGTGCTTCATGGGAGTCGCACAATCCGCCGCAATCGCCCCACTATCCGGCGTGGATGCAACCGGCTCCATGGGGATGGCCGTGTGGGGTACTGGCTCTGAAAGCGGCGATCGGCAAGGGGCAGTGCACGGCGCAGGCCGTCGCTGGTGAGCGGGAAATGTGGGCGCGGGCGAGTGTGGTGCTGCTCAATCAAGGCGAGCCAGAGTCCCAAGCAGTAATCGGCACTGTAGTGAGCGCTCCCCAGTGCACGGGCGCTGCTGGAGCAGTGTTGCCAGAGATCTGGGTCGTGAACCAGGCGCGTGAGTGCGGCGGCGGCCGTGGAGGGATCATTGGGAACAAGCAACCCCGTGCGCTCATGGTGCACCAGTTCCGGGATGCCGCTGTCGATGGTGCGCACCACGGGCACCACGCCTGAGGCCATGGCTTCGAGCAACGCCACGGGGAGGCCATCAAACTCAGACATCAACAGGATCGCCTGGCTGCGTTGCAGGAGCGGCTGCACCTGCTCAGGAGGCACGCGGCCGTGGAAGTGGATGCGATCGTCGAGGCCGGCCTGGTGAACAAGCTGTTCGCAGGATGAGCGGGCGTGGCCGTCGCCGATCAAGTGGGCTTCGATCTGGCTGGAGGCCCGGCAGGCATGGATGAGGGAGTGCACCACCTGATGGATACACTTCTGCCGGTCGACCATGCGGCCGCTGTACACCACGCGAAATGGTTGATCCGAGAATCTGACCTGGGCCGTTGGCAGCGTGATGCCGCAGGGGATCACCTGCGGGTTGGTGACGGGCAGGCGCTGACGTAGCTGCTGGGCCAGAAACTGAGAGACGCAGACGCTGCTGCCGCCGTGGGCTTCCGGGGTGAGCGCTTCGGCGACGCACCAGTAATCGGGGTCGTCGGAATGCATGGTGAAGATCCAGGGCAAGCCCTGGCGACCGGCGTGGGCGGCGGCGAGGTAGTGCGCGTGCAGGCACTGGGGCAGGAACAGATCGGGCTGCACCTGGTTGAGGAACTGGAGGGTGCGGGAGGCGTGGATCCCGCCGCCATAGCCGAATGATCAGCCGGCCTTGATCAGAGATTGAAGCTTCGACTTAAACCTGAATCGCAGTTGAGTTGCCAGAGAGGGTGTTCGATTAGGCGTTGTGGCCTTCACAAGGCCTGAGATGGGTCTAGATGGCAAGTGCCGGGAGCGGCCTTCAAGCACACGCCGACAGCAGTGGCTGAATCTATCCTGCGCGCTCAGGCCCGTTGACGAGTAGATGTGCCAGATGAGGGCCGCCTCAGCGAGGTCAGGTCGCATCCCAACTTGTGCATTGCAGCTGTGCGGAAGGACCTGGAGCTTGATCTCCTGATCGGCTGAGAGGGCGTTGTTCAACGCCGGCTGATCCCGATACCGTCCCGTGCGCTCCACATTGGCCAGCCAGTTGCAGTGCCAGGCTTCGGCGAACCTGTGGGCAGCGGGGGTGTCGGCGTGCCAGATCACGCCACCGTTGACGTAGGGCTCGCGCACCTGCCAACCCATGGTGTCGAGGTTGGCCTGGTCTTCGGACCAGATCTGCTCGGCGAGGGTGTCGGCGGAGTGGTTGGGGGCGGCGGCGATGTCGGCGTGGAGGTTGAGCAGCAGGGTGAGGGGCTTGCGCACCACGGTGTCGCTGTCGAGGAAGAGGAAGGGGCCGCGGAGCAGCAGGCGCAGCGTAGTTTTGACGAAGCGGTTGCGGAAGGTGGGCGGGCCGTCGGGTGTGGGGAAGCCGTGCACGGCGTCGGCTTCGCGCAGCAGCTGGCTGCCAGTGGCCTGAAGGGCCTGGTGGGTCTGCTGGTCGCAGGCGATCTCGATGCGGGCTGTCGGGTTGGTGAGCCGCACGGTGCCGAGCGACACGCGGGTCATCGCCTCGTAGAGATCACCGCCGCTGGAGGTGAGGCAGTAGACGACGTGGAGGGGAGGGCTCATCCGGGAGGTCTGGATTGGATTGGGCAGAAGATGGGGGTAGAACCGGTTTGGGCCTTTGCCGACTTGATGGCGATCAGAGCGCGGACGCGATGTGAAGCAGTATGCGCGGTGCACTGCGAATGGAGAGGATCATGACGCGAGTGCTGAGAGTGACGATCAGTGAGATGGATAATGGGTCACTGAATCAAAGATCAGCTGACCTCTATCACAAGCCAAGGCGCCTAATTATTTTTCTGACCGGATTAATTTTTTTCGATACACTGTCGTACAGGTCAAGCGCTTTGCGTGCTTGAGATGCACGAGGAGCAATGATTGCAAGATCATTCCAGCCTGGCCCACCAGCAGAGAAGACCAGTTCTCGATAAGCCTCAATAACCATATCCATGAAAGGTTCTCGGGCAAGTGCTTTTCCAGTGCTTCGACAGAACAACGTATTTGAAATCATTCTGAGATCACTGATAAAGCCAGCGCCCTGAAAACGATCGACCAGAAGATGAGTGATTCGATGCTTCAAATCGACATATGGCTCGTCACTAGAATTCCGGGACAAAAAGATGCAATCATCTGCATCGTCTATCACAATTAAACTGCCTGGCTTAGTTAATTCATAGAATAAAAAGAAGTCGCGATCGATCCTGCCATCCGCATCTAGCATCAGCATTGAAAGCGAATCGGGACAGCCGCCGCTATTAGCGAAAGCAAATGAAGACCCTGCAAAGACAGTTACCAATTTTTCAATGCCAGCCCTTGCAAGATTGCTCTTAACTATTTTAATGTTGTCCGCAGGAGATCCAAATGCAGAACGACTTGAGTATCGCCCTCCAAAGATGTCTACAGTGAAAATATGATTATTTGAGCTTTTCTCTAGCAGCCCGAGCCCTATTGCGGTTGTAGCTGCCCCGTGGGCCGTGCCAATCTCTAGAACTGCACCATTCCCAAGATTCATAGCGGCATCAAATAATGCCTCATAGACATTGTCTGGGAGCATTCCGTTGGCTGCTCTGCAATATTCGATTAGCGAGATTTGATTCATACACAAAGAGGGTTTTACTTGAACAGTGAAAGCATATCTTAAGATGCTATTTGATATATTAAGGTGACATTTGGCTGCTGTTTTAAATCGCCTTAGGCGGTAATAAGAATGAAGATTGTGATAGATTTAGGTTGTCTGAAGCTAGGAGATCAAACTATTTTCAAGAAAGAAAGTACCTCGAAAAAGATAGGTGCTTTTTATTTTGTATCCCATATCATGCAATAGATTGAGGCATTCAGGTGCGGTAGATTCTCCTCCTCTTTCTGGTCCTGCATCTAAAGCAATATATTTAGTGCGCCGCAAAGTATCACGGCCCCCTCTTAATATTTCAGGCTCCATTCCTTCTGCCTCAATTTTTAGAAGCTTGATTGATCCTGACTGATAGACTGAATTTAGGCATTCGTCAAGAGTACTGACTTTTACCTCAACGGTACCTGTAAATATTTGTGGTTTATATAGGCTGCTATCCGCTTCTGATGTGCTCAGGTAAAATAGTTGTTCACCGTTTATATCCGACAGTGCGCAGTTTACTAATATTGAGTTTGGATGATTTAATGATAACGCCTTAAATGCTTCCGGATCTGGTTCTATGGCTATGTATGTGCAGTCGTCGAGCGCACTACAAAAATTGAGCTCCCCGCAGTTTGCTCCTATATCTATGACTGTATCGCCCTTTTCGAAGATATTAAGTGGCACTCTATAGTCTGAAAGCAGCCAATTGATCCTAAAAGAAACGCCTCGCTTGTACAGCTCAAACCTCTTCTGATCAGATATAGGGCACCTCGAAATATTGCCACTACCCATGCTGTCTTGAGAAGCCACATGCTCATCCTCTGCACGTGCAGATCCGCCTGATGACTGACATCCATGACTTAAAGGCGGGATAGTTATCCCGGAGCCGAATGATCAGACAGCCAGCATTGCCATTGAGTTGCAATGCAGGTATCGAAGAAAGTTGTAAGTCAGATTACGCAGTCCCCACCAAGCTCTAGTTCTGGCCAATCCAATCCGCCTTGTCAGCTTGCCGCGCATGCAAGTTGTGATTGCACCAAAGACGTGCTCAACCCTTGCCCGCACACTCGATCGGACCTTGTTGCGCTCCTGGGCTTCTTCGCTCAAGGGATGGCAGCGTGAGCCCTTCTCATGAATTCTGCTCTCAAAACCAGCCATGTCCAGGAGATCCTCAAACTGAGCACCTGCATAGCCAGAATCAGCCCAGACAAAGTCATCCCTATTCTCAGGGTCTAGCACCTGCGTAAGCATCTGGCTGTCGTGAATATTGGCTGGGGTAATGGCAAATCTCCGAATGAAGCCGTGAGTGGCATCAATGCAGATGCTGTTCTTGTAGCCGTAGTGGTTGACGCCATTCTTCTTGACCCAGCGAGCGTCAGTGTCCTTCTGGCGCAAGCGGTTTGGCTTGTCCAACCACTTCTCTGGAATGGCTCCATCCTTGATGGTCTTGTTCTCCTCCCTTGAGTTTCGCTGTTTGGGAACAGGTACCAGCGTGGCATCGATGATCTGCCCACCACGGGCCTCCAGGCCCTGGGACCGCAGGTGCTCCTCAAACCGTTCAAAAAGCTCATCGATGACACCCGCCTTGCGGAGCCGCTCGCGGAAGAAGGCAATAGTGGTGGCATCGGGAATGGTGTTCATCACTCCCAGTCCGACAAACTCCTCGAATGAGCGTCTGTCGTTGACCTGAAATTCCAGCTCCTCATCGCTGAGGTTGAACAGCTGCTGCAGCACCAGCATCTTGAAGAGGATGATCGGATCAATCCGCTTACGGCCAGCATTGCTCTTGCGTTCATGGCTGTAACCCTGCTCCAGCAGCGGCCTGAAGGCATCCCAGGGAATCGCCTCGGACAGGGTCGCTAACGTGGGCTTCTTTTGCTGAAGCCTGTGGATGCGCTTCTCCTCATCCCAGAATCCACGCTGTCCCATTCAGCTGTGTTGAGCTGAACCAATTCTATTGCATATTTCATAGGCTGTCAGGGAGCGCCGTAGATTTTTCGAGGTGCCCTATATAAATTTTGGATTTAGTTGTGCTGTCCAGAACATAATAGATATTCTCCTTAGAGTCAAAACAAAGAGTGCAACTCTCTGTTTTCTGTGGTTTACATTTTGACCTCAACCAGGTTTTGGGATTTAATTTCATGCTGTCTTAGAAGGCGTTTATTTAAAAAAACTCATTGCAATTGTTAATCTTTTAAGCTATCTTTGTCAAGCATTATCTGTTCTATTTGTGGCTGCTGCATAGTGTTGCAGAGTGGTTTTTAAATTAAATCACATCTTCAATGTATTTCAATCTGCACTGGGCTACCAAAGCAAATGTTTTGTTGCCTCCCTTGGTGAGTTTACTCTCACATCTTGTGGCAAGATTAGGCCAATATTACTAGGATTGCCTGATACACATACTGGCTGACCAGAGTTTTTCGCCAAAGAGTAAGACTTTATTATTCAAGATCGCAATAGAAGAAATAATAGTTACATTATTGAAATTGGGCCCGTTTAACGTAACAGTAAACGTAACTACATCATCTGTCTTGACAAAATATTCGCAGCTTATGTTGATAGGTGCGCAAAGGATTGGAATGCCTTCGCTATTTCTGTAGACAAGCTCTGTCCAAATATCTTCATGATCTCCAAGAAATAGTGTTTCTGATAGCAGAATTGAGATTGTCGCTAATATAATATACCTTGAATCCTCCGCGCCTAGTATCTCTATCTCTATATGACTTTTAGCACTTTTGACTGTAGCAATTTTATTTGTATTAGCGTATTCCAGGTGATACTAAATCGAATCAACCATTGGGCCTTCGCACTTGCTTTCTCCTGTTGCTAGGACTATCCCTCTGTCGCATAGTCGCAGGAGACAATGATTACAGCGAGATACCATCATTGTTGCGCAATTATTGTTCTCACATGGCGACGGTTCCGTTGAAGCATTTTAGCTGAAACTGCCTATCGCCTACTGCAAGTACTTCGTCTAATATCAGTATATATTGCTAGGCTGCTTGCCACTCCAAAGCTAAGTCTGAGTTGCATTCCTGAGCTATAGACTTGCACCGGGAAATCATCCATCAAATCATTGATCTCAGAAAAATCAATAATCTCATCAAGCTTATCATTGTCTTGTCCATTGCTAAGTCCGAGCAGACTTGCGTTTATCCGATACTCTCTCTTCCTATTGCTACAGGATTTAAGCCAGCTCCTAGTGCGAATAATTGTCCAACACGCCCCCGCATCTCAATACGTCCGATGTCAGGCTTGATCAACCCATTCAGCATCCGCGGCAGTCGTCTAGCCCCACCATTGCGGCCGATCAACCCCAGGCACCCCCCCGCCGCCATGGCGGCGGCCGCCGATCTCACTGCCCAGGTTCTGCAAGCCAGTGCAGAGCGAACGCTTGAGGCTGCGGCAGAACCGCTTGCTCATGTTCTCCACTGTCACCAGTACGTCGTCGCCCATCTCAGGCACCCATCCGCTCGATCAGGATCGGCGGCGGCTGGCCGGTGAACCAGGCGCGGGGGCAGCGGAGTCAGCCCGTCAGGCTTCGGTTGGGTTGCCATCCGCTTCCAGCAGCCGGCCAGAAGCCCCTGACGATCGATGCAGGGCCAGTTCGAGCACCGTTTCCAGGCGGATCACCCGGCCCTGGAGATCGTCGAGGCGGCGTTGCTGCTCCCTCATCAGCCCGGCCATCCCTTCCACCTTGTCGTTCATCCGGATCACGGTGGTGAGCGCCGAGAGAATCCGGTCTGTCACGCTCATGGCTGAGCGCCCAAGGCAGTTCTCACCTCGGCCATTGCCGCATCCAGGGTTTGTTCGGTGCGGCTGGTACTGAGTTCCAGCTGCCTGAGGGCGGCTTCGAGGGCTTCCGCTTCCGCGAGGGAGCGCGCTTCCACCTGGGCGGTGCGGCGGGCGTAGGCCGCTCCCGCCTCACGGAAAAACTGCCCGAGCGAAAGGCCAAGGCTATGGGCCCGATCGGCATAGGCAGCCTTTTCTGTGGGTGTCATCAACACGGCCACCCGCTCTGTGGCTCGCTCTGGAGGGTGCTGCGGAGGGCGCTGTGGGTCTGGTCCGGCTGCCACGATATTCTGCACATGATCAGCACATGCTAAGGTGAAGGCAGCAGCATGGGCTGGCGAAGAGGTTGCTGAGGCTTGGGGTTGGAGCTGCAACCCGTGCGGGGCCTGGCACTGGTGGAGCCTGGTGGCTCAGGGGGAAGCTCCTCCGACGTGCCTAACAATTTCGGGGTTGGAGACACCAGATGTGGTGTGCTGTTGGCCGGGGTTTGATCGATCAGTCTCCTAGGCCCACAGGAAGTTGCTGCTTGATCGGTTCTGCCAGCAGGCGGCCCAGGGCTCCTGGATCGATGATGTCGAGGCAGAGCAAGGTGGGGCCAATGAATTCCATGGTGTATCCGTCTCCCTCCACCACCAGATCGGGGATGCCCTGGAGGGTTGGATGGCGAAACAGGATGGCACCAGTGTCTGAATCCACCGACTGGCGCATGCTCCGCAGCTGATCAGGCAGGGTCAACGGTTGAGAAACAGCCATCGTCCTCCGGCCTGGCGGGCCTTCACGGTTCTTTGGTCAGTCGGGTACACCGTAATCACCCTGGCGTCATCGGGAGTGAGCACGGCAACCCAGGGGCGATCCAGAAACTCGAACACCCGAGCACGGCTACCGCCCCGGTTGAGATCGAGAAATGTCTCGCCGTCTGCGAGGGCATCACGCACCAGCTCGGGGTTGACGCCATAGAGCGTGCATTTGTCGAGGGCGTGTTGGCTGAACTCCATGGAGAGCCTCACGCACTCATCCGCTCGATCAGGATCGGCATCGCCAGCCTGTACACAATCCACACCAGCACCGGCAGCACCGCTGAGCTGCCCACCACCTGCGCCCACGCGCCCAGCAGCTGCGGCAGCTGGCCCGTGAACCAGGCCCGGGCATTGAAGATCAGCGGTGTGATCAGCCGCCTCGCTGAAGGCCGCATCGTGGAGCAGGGCCCTCACCCCCGCAGCACCGCCTCGGCCCCGCCCGCCTGCTGCCGCCACAGTCCCGCATATATCCCGCCCAGCCTCAGCAGCTCGGCGTGGGGGCCCTGCTCCACGATCCGTCCGCGTTCCATCACCAGGATCCGATCGGCCTTCACGATCGTGCTCAGCCGGTGGGCGATCACCAGCACCGTGCGCTGCCGCTCGAACTGCTCGATCGCCTGCTGCACCAGCCGCTCACTCTGGGAATCCAGCGCGCTGGTGGCCTCATCGAGGATCAGCAGCTCCGGATTGCGCAGGATCGCCCGCGCCAGGCTGATCCGCTGCCGCTGCCCGCCGCTCAGCCGGTAGCCCCGCTCCCCCACCAGCGTGTCGTAGCCCTCCGGCAGCTCTTCGATGAACCCCGCCGCCTGGGCCCGGGCCGCCGCCGCTTTCACATCCGCCCGCGTGGCCCAGGCGCAGCCGAAGCCGATGTTCTCCGCCAGGGTGGCGTTGAACAGGAACGTGTCCTGGCTCACCACCCCCAGCCGCTGCTGCCAGCTGGGCAGATCGATGCTCTGCAGGTCGCGGCCGTCCACCAGGATCCGCCCACGGCTGGGGGCGTACAGCCCCACCAGCAGATCAGCGATCGAACTCTTGCCCGCCCCGCTGGGTCCCACCAGGGCCGCGGTCGACCCCTTGGGCAGCACCAGATCCACCCCACGCAAGGCCTCCGCCCCCTCAGGGCCATACCGCAACGACACCCCCTCGAAGCGCACCTCCCGCTCCAGGCCCTGGAAGGGGACGCCGCCTTGCCGCCGGAAGCTTTTGTCGTCACGGCGCAACAGGCCATTCAGGCGCCGCAGCCGCACATTGTTCACGGCCTGTTGCCCGATCAAGCCCGCACACCCGGCCAGGCGCGTGTTCAGGCGCTGCAGCGCCAGCATGAAGGTGATCAGGCTGGGCAGGATGCCCGTGCTGCGGGCGCCGAACAGCAGCACCGCGGAGGTGGCCACCACCGCCAGGGCCAGCACCGGCAGCAGGTTGCTCACCGGTGCCACCACATTGGTGAGCAGATTCTGGCGGCGCAGGCTGCGCTCCAGCAGCCCCATCCGCCCCTGAAAGGCCTGGTCGGCAGCATCCAGCTGACCACTGCTGTGCAGCAGCCGCAGACCCTGGATGTCCTCCGTCGAGCGGGTCGCGATCGCCACCTGGGAGTCGGTCACCAGTTGCGCCTGGCGGCGAATCGCCGGCAGCAGGCTGCGCTGCAGGCCCGACACCGCCAGGGCCATCACCACCGCCACCAGCAGCAGCCAGGGGGAGATGCCCACCAGGATCAGCAGATAGGCCGCGATCAGCAGCCCATTCAGCAGCAGCCCGTTGAGGGTTTCGATTTCGATGCGGATCGCTTCAGGCCCCTGGCCCGCCTGATCGAGCAGATCACCCACCCGGTACGACGACGCACAGGGAAAGCTGAAACCGAGGATCTGGCCGTGAATCAGGCTGGTGATCCGGGCACGGCAGCGGGCCGCGAACCAGCCCACACTGAGCCCATTGAGATACTGCGCCAGGCTCTGCAGCACCTGCAGCGCCACCGCTCCACCCAGCAGCACCAGGAACAGCACAGGCCCCGGCAACCCCTGCAGGGCATCCGCCAGGGCCGGGATCCGGCCCACCAGCGGGTTCGTGCGCCAGCTGATCTCCTCGGCCTTGCCGAGGGCCTCCACCGCCAGAAAGATCAGCGCCAGGGTGCCGCCTTCGCTGATCGCCTGCAGCAGGTTCGTGCCCAGGTTCAGGGCCAGATACTTCCACTGGGATCGGGCCGTGGAGCGGATCAGCACCGCCGTGGGCTCCGGCCCCCTCAGCGGCTCGAGCAGCCGCTGCAGCACCCTGGGGGTGAAACGAGGAATCACGCGGCGGTTCGGCTCAACAGGTGGGGTGGCGTGGGCCAGACTGACTCGGGTGGTTGGGACTGCTGCAGGCATGGCGGAAGCTGATGTGCGCTGGCTGCAACGCCTGGACAACTACGGCCGCGCCCTCTGAGCGAGCTGGAGGAGCAGGGCTTGATTCAGGCCTTCGAATTCACCCATGAACTGAGCTGGCAGCTGTTGAAGGATTTCCTGGTGGATCAGGGTGTGAGTGGCATCAGCGGTTCGCGGGATGCGGTGCGGGAGGCGGTGGTGAGGGATCTGCTCAGCCCGGGCAGCGAAGCCATCTGGATGGCGATGATCCGCAGCCGCGATCTCACCAGCCACACCTACAACCCCTCCCTGGCCCAGCAGATCGCAGGCCTGATCCTGGGGAAGTACGGGGCGGAACTCCAGGCTCTGCATGATGAGATGGCGGAGCGGGCCAGGCAGCGTTGACAGCATCCACAGAATCGGTCGATGCCGGCATCCCTGGCCTTCCGGCGGAGGTCACAAGCCAGGTGCTGGAGAGGATCCAGCGCCATCCTGAGGTGCGCAGAGTGATCCTGTACGGATCGCGGGCGCTGGGCAGGCATCGCTCCGGATCCGACATCGACCTGTGCCTGGAGGCCCCGGCCCTCGACCTGAGCGAGCTGCTGCTGCTCGGCGCCGAACTTGATGATCTGCTCCTGCCCTGGCGGATCGATCTGCAGCTCCAGCATCTGATCGACCACCCCACCCTGCTGGAGCACATCGCCAGGGCAGGGGTGGTGCTGTGGGAGCAGGCGGGGCCGAGCTGACCTGGCATCAGGTCATCTCAGCCCTGCCAGATCTCGCTCAGATCCAGCTTCAAACCAGGCAGCACGTCGCCGCCATCGAGCTCAGTGGCGCCCTCCAGACGCTGGGGTTCCGGCAGATCAACACCTTGAGCCTCACCGCCAGGCCAGATCTCCACCCCCTGCTCGTCCGGCAGCAACAACCAGCCCAGGGCGGCGCCGTTGGCCTGGTAAGCGGCCATCTTGCGGCTCAGGGCACTGACGCCACGCGGGCCCTGATCGCTGGGGCTGGTCAGGTCCACCACCAGGTCGGGGCAGAGGGGCGGGAAGCCGCGGCGTTGCTCGGGGGTGAGCGCCTGCCAGCGATCCAGACGCACCAGGGAGGCGTCCGGGCTGAGCACGGAGCCGTCGGCAAGGCGGAAGCCTGCTGAGCTGTCGAAGACCTTCCAGTCTCCAGCGCTTCTGGCAAAGCGTTGCAGCTGGAACAGCAGCTCACTGTTGCGGCTGCTGGTCTCGCCGCCGGTGGGGGTCATGCTGATCAGCTGGCCGTCGGCATCGAGCTCCATCACCGCCTCAGGATTGGCCGCACACACCAGCTCAAACTGCTCTGGCGTGAGCTGCAGCTGCTCCGGCAGCAGCAGAGGAGCCAGCGCATCGGCAAGGGCTGGAGCGTGGACCAGGGTCATGACGCATCGACGCCATCAAAGCAACGATAGATGGATCAGGCCCTGGCGACCGTCAAAGGGCATAGGGATGAAGCACGTTCTCAAGCGTCAAGGGGGATAGGTGTCGAGCAAGAGCATCAATGATGGCTCCACTCCTGCCGCAACGCCTCCTGCAGCACCAGTGCGTCAGTCGGTCGGTCTTTCCAGAGGCCAAAGACCTTCTCGTGTCTGGGGTGTTGTTGCTTCAGCCACAGCCGCAACGCCTCCCGCAGGGCTGCCGCCCTTGAAATGCCGAGCTGCCGGCACTGCGCATCCAGTTGCTCGCGCTCAGGCTCAGGCAAGTCGACGATCGTTCGCATCAACTGGTCATTGCTGGGGTGACCGCAGAGGTTGCAGCGAGGGTCATGCTGCCTCCGCAGCAGATGGCTCAATCGGGGAATGGATTGATCAGTCCGATGGTGGTGTCGCTGAAATGGCGTGTGTTGCGGGTGGCCAGCTGGGCACCACGGGCCAAGGCAATGCCAGCAATCAGGGTGTCACGCAGATCGACTGAGCGTCCCTTGGCCTTGCGCTCGGCGGCCAATACCGCGGCCCTATGGGCCGCGAGGCCATCCAGGGGGGCGATTCGATCCTGCACAAGCTGCTCCAGCAACTGATCAAGCCCCTGCTGCAGGGAGCGGCGGCGCTGGCCAGCAGGCAGGATTGCCACTCCATAGCGCAACTCAAACACCACCACACTCGGCAGCCACACGTCCTGGGCGGACTGGTCATCCAACCAGCACACCACCGCAGGGTCTGGCTGGTTCTGCATCACGGCCGAGATCACATTGGTGTCCAGCAGAATCACGAGCCCACTGCTGCCGGTGCAGCCTCCTGACCCTGCCACTCGCCAATGGGCTCATTCAGCCCTGCGCCGGCAAACAGTGCCGTCATCTGTGACCCCAGCCCTGGACCTTCGCTCGGCAGCTGCTCCGCTTCCGCCGCCTGCCGAAGAATCTGGCGGGCCTCCTCCTCCATGCTGCGACCATGGCGCTGAGCCCGACGTCGCAGCGCCTCCTTCACCGACACATCCAGATTGCGAACCAGCAACTGCGCCATCAAGTCATCCCAGACCAAGCGTGCTATCACGCTATCAGTATCACGGGCAGTTCAAGCCTCGCTACCGAGGCGAGGAGGTGCCGCATGCTCGATTTCGCCGGGGGGTCAGGAAGCCGGGCGATCCAGCTGGTCCACGAAGTTGATGGCTTCCTCGGCGGTTGCGATCGCCTGAACGGCATCGGCTCGATCGAACAGCTCCGATGGCGGCGTGGCGTCGATCGGGTAGCGGCTGGTGATGGTCATACGGGTGAGGGCCTTCAGGGGTAAGGCCTCGATCACCCCCACATCCACACCCTCAGCCGCCAGGGCTTGCACCAGATCATTCAGGACATGGGTGTGCGGGGGCTCCTGTCCCAGCTCGAGCAGGGCGCCCCGGAAGGCCTTCTCGGCAGCCTGGGATGCGAAAAAACAGGCCTGCGCCTGAAATCCATTGGTGCTGGCCAGGCGGGCCAGCTCAAGGTCGTTGAGGGCCTGCCGCGCCCAGGCCTGGGGCCGGGCATTCATGGCCCGAAGCTCAGCAGTTGCCGGGCCTGCTGATGCATGGACCTCCAATGGGGTGAAGTACTGCTGGCCACCGCCTGCCAGCGGGCCCTGCTGAGCGCGATCACATCGGCCCCCAGGCCGGCATCCAGCAGCGCGTCGGCCATCTGATCGGCCTGGTCCTGGCCATCAGCCACCACCAGCCAACGCATGGGCCGCCAGGCTGGCCTGAACACGCTGCTGCAGCGCAGCCTCGAAGCGCTGCTGCACCCCTTCACGAAGCCGCTGGAACGTGGAGGGTTGCTGGGTGCCCATCGGCTCAGGCTAAGGCTGGCGGCAGGTTGCCTTCACCCAGTCGGCATAGGTGCTGGCCAGCCCGTCGGCCAGCGGAATCCGGGCCTGCCAGCCCAGCGCCGCCAGCCGGCTCACGTCCAGCAGCTTGCGCGGTGTGCCGTCGGGCTTGCTGGTGTCCCAGGTGATTGCACCGCCATAGCCCACGGTTCGGGCCACCAGCTCGGCGAGTTCACGGATCGGCAGATCCTCCCCCGTGCCCACATTCAGGAACTGGGGCCCATCGGCCGCCGGCTGCCACCGCTCCAGGCAGAACACCGCAGTCTCGGCCAGATCATCCACATGCAGGAATTCGCGCCGCGGCGTGCCCGTGCCCCAGCAGACCACCTGCTCGGCGCCGGCCAGCTTCGCCTCGTGAAAGCGGCGGAGCAGCGCCGGCAGCACATGGCTGTGGCTGGGGTGGTCATTGTCGCCGGGCCCGTAGAGGTTGGTGGGCATCAGGCTGATCGCATCAAAGCCGTGCTGGAGGCGCAGCGCTTCGCACAGCTTGAGGCCGGCGATCTTGGCAATCGCATACCACTCATTGGTGGGCTCCAGCGCGCCGGTGAGCAACGCCTCCTCCCGGATCGGCTGCTCGGCGAACTTGGGATAGATGCAACTGCTGCCCAGGAACAGCAATCGCCTGGCCCCATGGCGCCAGGCGTTCTCGATCACATGGGTCTGGATCTTGAGATTGTCGAGCAGGAAGTCGGCGGGATAGCAGCTGTTGGCCAGGATGCCGCCCACCTTCGCCGCCGCCAGCACCACCACGTCCGGGCTGTGATTGGCGAACCACAGCTCCACCGCGCCGGCATCGCGCAGGTCCAGCTGATCGCGGCCTGCCGTGAGCAGATTGGTGTAGCCCTTCGCCTCCAGGGCGCGCACGATGGCGCTGCCGGCCATGCCGCGATGGCCCGCCACGAAGATCCGATCCGATGGCGTGATCAGGGTCATCGGATCAGCCTCATTCGCGGCTGACCACCACCGGAAAACCCTCCCGGCGCAGGGTGGCCTCCTTGGCGGCCTCCTCCACATCAGCCGCCACCATCTCCTCCACCAGCTGCTCCAGCGTGGTGGTGGGAGCCCAGCCCAGCCGGGCGTGGGCGCGGCTGGGATCACCCAGAAGCGTCTCCACCTCCGCCGGGCGGAAGTAGCGCGGATCGATGCGCACCACCACGGCCCCGCTGTCGACCCGGCGGCCCACCTCCTCCAGCCCCTGGCCCTGCCAGTGGATGCCGCCCCAGCCCAGGGCCAAGGCCGACAATTCGATGAACCGGCGCACGCTCTCCTGCCGCCCCGTGGCGATCACGAAATCCTCCGGTGCCGGCTGCTGCAGCATCCGCCACTGCATCTCCACGTAATCGCGGGCGTGACCCCAGTCGCGGCGGGAATCGAGGTTGCCCAGGTAGAGGCAGGGCTCCAGACCAGCGGTGATGCGCGCCAGGCCGCGGGTGATCTTGCGGGTCACGAACGTTTCACCGCGGCGCGGGCTTTCGTGGTTGAACAGGATGCCGTTGCAGGCATACATCCCGTAGGCCTCGCGGTAATTCACCGTGATCCAGTAGGCGTAGAGCTTGGCCACGCCGTAGGGGCTGCGGGGATGAAACGGAGTGCTCTCCCGCTGGGGTGTGTCCTGCACCAATCCATACAGCTCGCTGGTGCTGGCCTGGTAGATGCGGGTGGTGCCGGTGAGGCCAAGCAGCCGCACCGCCTCGAGGATGCGCAGGGTGCCGAGGCCATCACAATTGGCGGTGTATTCCGGTGCTTCGAAACTCACCGCCACGTGGCTCTGGGCGCCGAGGTTGTAGATCTCATCGGGCCGCACCTCACCGATGATCCGGATCAGGTTGCTGCTGTCGGTGAGATCGCCGTAGTGGAGCGTCAGCCGCTGATCCCGCTCATGGGGATCCTGGTAGAGGTGATCGATGCGGGCCGTGTTGAAGCTGCTGGCCCGGCGCTTGAGGCCATGCACCCGGTAGCCCTTCTCCAGCAGCAGCTCCGCCAGGTACGACCCGTCCTGGCCGGTGATGCCGGTGATCAGGGCCGTGGGAGAGCTCATAACGACGTCAGGGTGAGCAGGGACACACGGCTCCCTGATGGTCGGGCGGTCGCGAGCAGGGCTCCAGCGACTCGGTCCCTCGGCCGGGAAATGGCCCGATCAGGCTACTGCCGGCAGTTGGGGACTCACCGCCGCCGTCAGGAACGGCAAGCTTCTCAGCACCGCCAGCTGCTCAGGCAGAGGGCTGGTGCCGGGATGGGTCTGCTGCACGTAGTCCAGAGCCGCCTGCCAGCCCATCCGGCGGCTCTGAATCAACCAGGCCATCGCCACCAGGGGCGAGCGCTCCACGCCGGCCACGCAGTGCAGATACACCGGCCCATGCCCGCGCAGCCGGCTCAGTTCCACGAGCACCAGGGAGATCTGCTCGATCGTGGGAGCGCAGTGATGATTGTGATCCGGCAGGGGGAGCCGTACCCAGAGAAACCGCTCGGAGATGGCGCCCGGCAGGGGGGCCTCCTCGGCCGAGCAGAGGCTGATCAGTACCCTGACCCCCTCCTGCTCGAGCCGATCGAGATCCTCGTGGCTGCAGGGAGCCGTTCCCACCGCCAGTTCATCGCTCAACAGCCAGGTGATGCGCATCCAGGCTCAGTTGTCGTTGTCGAGCAGACGGAACAGGGTCAGCACATTGACCAGCCCGGTCAGGGGCTGGCTGACCGCACCGATCGCATCGGTGCTGATCGCATAGCGACTGCGGTTGACGATCACCGTGTCGCCATCCACCAGGGGTGGATTCTTGGCGAGCGACACCCCCTGATTGAAGTCAAGCGGGTAGGTGCGCCGCATGGCGGAGCCGTTGCGGTTGATCCGCACCAGTTCCAGCTTCGAGGTCTTGGCCCGCCAGGTCTCCACACCCCCGGCCGCAAGAATCGCCTGCATCAAGGGGGTGCTGGCCGGAACCTGCAGCCGTCCCGGCGATTTCACCTCCCCCACCACATTCACGGTGATCTCCTTGGGAGCCAGGGTGGTGGCGGCCATTTCGGCGGTGTTGGTGGCCAGCTGCTCCGACACCCGCTCCAGCTTGATCGTGTCGCCATCGAAGAGCAGCGGATTCTGCAGCTGGTCGCCGTCGCGCACCAGGGCCAGCAGATTCACCCGGGCGCGCTTGAAGCGGGAGTCGGCGCCGGGCAGACGCCGCTGCACCACCACCCGCCGCAGGTTCGACATCGCGGTGATGCCCCCCGCCTTCTGAATGGCATCCACCAACCTCGGCGACCCGCTGATCGAGATCGGCGCTTCGGCGGTGGACGATTCCGAGGTGGTGAGGGTGTAGATGCCGGGGCGCTCCACCTCACCCACCACGGCGATGCGCAGGGGCCTGGGGCGCACCACGCTCAGCTGCAGATCCGGCCGCTGCAGTTGTTTTCTGTAGAGCGATTCCAGCCAGAGGCTGGCCTGGGAGAGGGTCAGACCCGAAAGCCTGACGCTACCCAGCAAGGGCAGGGAGGCTGTGCCGTCGTTGAGAATCTCCAGGGAACTGCTGAGATCATCCACGGCCAGAAATTTCAGGCTGAGGCCATCACCGGAGCCCAGGATGTAGGCATCGTCCTGAAGCATGGGGTCGCTCGAGGCCGGATCGCCGACGGCCTGGGCGATCGCTCCCCGCTGCAGCTCCTCGGCCGCTGCGGGAGCCAGGGGGCTGGAGAGGCCGAGCAGCAGCAGCAGCGGCATGGCCCAGCGCTTTCCCACCAGTTCCACACGCAGGCTCGTCATCGCGGAAACGGACAGATAGGGCGAATGTTGCCATGCACCGGTTGAAAAGGTGGCGGCAGAGGGCCAGTCATCAGCTGGCCATCACGGATAAATTGTTGCCACCTGTCCTCAGCCGCCTTCGACGTGTCCGCCAGGCTGTCTGGATCCAGCGTCACTCCCTGGCTCAGCCTGCTCACCTCGATCGGCGTGGTGGCTGGCCCAGCAGCCCAGGCACAGTCCCTGGTCTGGGAGCTGCCCACCCCACCCCCTCCGGTGGTGGTCGTCCCCAGGCAACCGCCACCGCCGGTGCCCAGCCTGCGGGCCCAGGCGCCTGAACCTGCTCCTGCTCCTGCGTCTGCTCCCCGGCCAGGAACCCTCACCTGGGAAGCGGTTCCGCCCAACCCGCCAGCCCTGCAGCCGCCGCCGCCCCTGCCCAGCGCTCCAGCAGCGGCCATCGCGGCCAGGCCCGAGCGAGGTCTCACCTGGGAACTGGTTCCCTTCAATGACGGCAACCTGGCCTTCACGCCTCCTGCCCCACAAGCCAATCCTGAAGCCGGCGTGTTCGGCCAGATGCTGGCCCGGGAAACCACCCTGCGCTGGTACCTGGTGCCTGAGGATCAGATCCTCGATGCCTCGGTGGCCCTGGCCAGCGGCGATCCCAGGCCCGAACCTCCCTACCTTCCCGAGCAGCCCCCGCCGATCTGGCCCAAGGTGCGTGGCCTGGCCCGGGGCATCACCGTCAACGGCAACCCCTACCCCGACACGGGTCTGAACGTTCCCAACGGCTTCGCCCAGGACAAGGAATTCACCGTCTCCACCACCCTCACCGGCACCAGCCGCACCCGCTCCTGCCGGGTGCCCGACGGCGGTAACTGGGTCGACTGCGCCGACTCCGAGGCCTACCTCGACATCACGCCCTTCAAGGGGGAGTACGCCAGCCTCGGCTTCCAATACACCATTCAGAGTCTGACCAGCCGCAACCGAGGCACCGGCCAGTTCGCCGGCCAGAGCATCGGCTTCCGCACGGCCATCAACCTCACCCCCACCACGGGGCTGGCCTTCGGTGGTGAACACATCATCCAGCTCGACGACACCACCGACCTGGGCCGCAACTTCTACCTGGTGATGTCCCAGGCCTTTCCCCTCAGCCGCGGTGAGAGTCCGATCCTGCTCGTGGCCACCGCCGGCATCGGCTCCGACTTCTACGGCTACGCCGGCAACGGCACCCTGGGATCCACCAACTGCCTGAGCGGCAACAACGTCAGCAGCCTCAACTACCCCCAGGGCACCGACTGCTTCTGGGGACCGATCGGCGCCCTCAGCCTGCACCTGGGCAGCCAGGTGTCGATCGGCTACGAGTGGTTCGGATTCGGCATCGGCGCCGGCCTCTCCGTGCGTCCGGTCAAGAACATTCCTCTCACCTTTTCCCTCTACGCCACTGACTTCCTCGGCAACACCCCCAGCTATATCGAAGGGCTCTGCACCACCGATCCCTGCGAACCCCGTTACTACGGCAGGCTGACCATGTCGTTCTGATCACGAAAACGCAGAGACTGCACAATCAGCGCAAGTTGTCAGCTGTAGACAGTTTCAGATCTGGTTTGTGACCAGATCCTGCCGCACTTCTCCGTTACCCCTACATTCAGTTCCATTCGGTTTCTGGAACCACCTCCGCATGCGTTTCACCGTTCCTCTGGCTCTGGCCACGGCCACGGCATTCTCCGTCAGCGCTCTGCCCGTTCGGGCTTTCCCCGGAGCCAGTGTCAACCTCGTGCGCGTCAACGGTGATGGCGTCACCGCCCTGCCAGGTCTTCAGCCCCCTGCAGTCCAGGTGCCCCCCTCGGCGCCGGGAACGGTCGAACTGATCAGCCAGGCTTCGGGTGACAGCCAGACGGACTCCGACGTCAGCACCCTGCTCACCGGCACCGAAGACCTCGAAATCAAGTACCAGAGCCCCCTGCCTCGGTTCGGAGAGGGTGATTACATCTCGGTTCGCAACAAATCCACCGGTGAAGAGGTGGAGCGCATCTTCCTCAACTCCGATCGGGTCAGCTACTCCAGCGACCGCCGCACCATCACGATCGATCCGGAAACCACCATCACCGATGGTGAGGTGATCTGTGCCCTTCTTCCTGATGGGCCCAACACCCTGCCCACCCGCACCACCCCCTGTTGCTTCACCGTGGCCAAAGCAGCCGCCTATGTGGAGCCGGCCGGTAGTCCTTTCCCCTGGTGGATCATTCCCGTGGGCCTTGGTCTTGGCGTCGGCATCTGTGCCATCGCAGGCTGCTTTGACGGTGGCGGCGGTGGTGGCGGTGGCGGTGGCGACAATCCCGTGTCCCGCTGATCCTTCCCCTGGGCTGAGGCCCATGGACCCCTGAGTCGAGCCCGTCAGGCTCAGCTCAGGGGTTTTTCTGAAAGTGTGTCTTGATCATCACTGCCAGATCGTCCAGCAGCACACATAATGTCCGGGTGATTTCTTGCATTGGGATGCCGTGCATGCGCTCAGCTTTGTCTCTGGCTGTTCTCTCCGCTTTCACGGTCAGCACCCTGCCTGTTCGGGCCTTTCCCGGCGCCTCCGTCAATCTGGTGCGGGTGAATGGCGATGGAGTCACCGCCATTCCCGGGCTTCAGCGCACGCCCACCACAGCGGCGCCTCCATCCCTGGCCAGTGACAGTCAGCTGCTCAGCCAGGCCGAGCTGAGCGATCAGGAGTCGAGGGATGTCACCTATCTCCTCTCCGGCGACGAGGACTTCGAGATCCGCTACGCCAGTCCCCTGCCCCTCGACCTCACCGGCAACATTTCCATCCGCCGGCGCAGCGCCAATTCAGGTGATGGCGCCAACGGCGAGGAAGTGGAGTCCATCCCCCTGAATTCTCCCAACGTCACGATTTCCGAGGATCGTCTCACCCTCACGATCAAACACGACCGCGAACTGCGCGACGGTGAGACACTCTGTGCCCTGTTGCCCGATGGGCCCGCTGCTCTGCCCCAACGCCTGACGCCCTGCTGCTTCCAATTGGCCAAGGCGGCCACCAGCATGGCCAGAAAAACCACTCCCTGCGGCTTGATTCCGCCTGCCGCCAACAACCCCTTCCCCTGGTGGGTGATCCCTGTGGGCCTCGGTCTGGGCGTCGGCATCTGTGCGGCGGCTGGCTGCTTCAGCGGCGGCGGTGGTGGTGGCGGCAGCAACAACGTCTCCCGTTGAGGCTTGCGCCCGTTGAGGCCAGCGAAGATGTGCCGCTCACTCCATGTCGGGTTCACCTCCACGCATCCCGATTACAATCCTCTCAGTCCCCCACGCTCCTCCACCATGGTCAGGTTTCTCACCACCGGTGCACTGGCATTCGGCACCCTGGCAACCCCAGCCTTCGCCGCCGATCTTGCCGACCTGCCCACCTGCCTGAAGCCCCGCACCCTCAGCGCCGTCACGGCCACGATCACCCAGGCCAGCGTGATCAAGGATCCCCTCGTGGCCCAGGGATTCAGAACCTCCGACCCCGCCTGCACCTACCAGGTGGCACGCCCCGCACCCGTGTTCGAGGAAGTTCCCGTCCGCGGTCTCTGGTGATCGGCTGAGGGAAGGGCTTTTGCCTGACCCCTTACGGTGCCCTCACTCTGCGCCGGCCCACCTTGACCCTGCGGCTCACCAACACCCTCACCCGGCGCACTGAGGCGTTTCAGCCTCTGGTTCCAGGTGAGGTTTCGATCTATTGCTGCGGGGTCACGGTCTACGACCTCTGCCACCTGGGCCATGCCCGCAGTTACATCGTCTGGGATGTGCTGCGCCGCTACCTGATCTGGAGCGGTTATCGGGTCACCTTCGTTCAGAACATCACCGACATCGACGACAAGATCCTCAGGCGAGCCGCCGAAGAGGACACGTCGATGGAAGAGGTGAGTGAACGCAACATCACGGCCTTCCGTGATGACATGGCCGCCCTCAACATTCTCCCGCCCGACAAGGTTCCCCGCGCCACCCAATGCCTCGAGGGCATTCGCGCCATGATCGGCGAACTGGAGGGCTCGGGCGCCGCCTATTCCGCCGATGGCGATGTCTATTTCGCTGTGCTGGGCCGGCCTGATTACGGCAAATTGAGTGGTCGCAGCCTCAGCGAGCAGCAGGAGGGGGCCAGCGGCCGGCTCAACAGCGAGGAGGAAACCCGCAAGCGTCATCCCTTCGATTTCGCCCTCTGGAAAGGGGTCAAACCAGGAGAGCCCAGCTTCCCCTCACCCTGGGGTCCGGGTCGGCCCGGCTGGCACATCGAATGCTCGGCGATGGTGCGTCAGGAACTGGGCACCACCATCGACATTCACCTGGGCGGATCAGACCTGATCTTCCCCCACCATGAGAATGAAATCGCTCAGTCTGAAGCGGCCAACGGTGAACCCCTGGCCCATTACTGGCTGCACAACGGCATGGTGAATGTGGATGGGGAGAAGATGTCGAAATCCCTCGGCAACTTCACCACGATCCGTGCCCTGCTCGCCAGCGGCGTGTCGGCCATGACGCTGCGCTTCTTCGTGCTCCAGGCCCACTACCGCAAGCCCCTGGATTTCACAGCCGAAGCCCTCGAAGCCGCCGCCGCCGGCTGGCACGGCCTCAACGAGGCCCTCGCGCTCGGGCAGAAGCCCAGCCTGCGTGAGGCCCTCACCTGGCACGACGCCGACACCGACGCCGACGCCGAAGCCCCCGAGCTGGATGCCGCCCTGCAGAGCGCCCGCGGCGCCTTCATCGCGGCCATGGACGATGACCTCAACACCTCGGCGGCCCTTGCGGTGCTCTTCGAGCTGGGCCGCCCCCTGCGGGCCCTGGCCCGGCGGCTGGAGCGGGGATCGGCGCCCAGCGACGAGGACCGAGGCCTGCAGGGGCGCTGGCAGGTGCTGCGCGATCTCTGCGGCGTACTGGGCCTCAGGCAGGAGGCCGGCTCCGGGGCCCAAACAGGAACGGGCGACGGACCGGATCCTGGCCAGATTCAGGCCCTGATCAGCGAGCGGCTGACCGCCCGGCAGGAGAAGCGCTACCCCGATGCCGATGCCATCCGCGACCGGTTGCGCTCCGAGGGCATCGAGCTGATCGATCGCCCCGACGGCAGCACCGACTGGATCCGGCGCTGACCTCAGCGGGGAGCCTGATCACGCATCAGCGTTTCGATCCGGCGAATCCGGACCCGGGTGGTCTCCCACACCTCCAGCCTGAAACGGCTGTCCGCCGCTGCCGGCGTGCCTGAGGGAGCTTCGTCCAGGGAGCTGCGCAGTTGCTCCAGCTTCTCCTCGATGTCGTCACCGGCCTCGAAGGCATCCCAGAGCTCCCGCTCCAGCCGCGCCCGCTCGATGAAATTCCAACGCTTGAGCCAGAGCATCGCGGCCGCCAGAGGAGAAGTGGATCACCTGCGAGCCAGTGTGCCCGAGCCGCTGGGATCGGTGGGAGACTGGCGCCCGTCGCAGGGATGGCCTGGTGAAAGCGATCAGCGTGCTCGGCTCCACAGGGTCGATCGGCACCCAGACCCTGGCGATCGTGGAGGAGTTCCCCGAACGCTTCCGGGTGGTGGCGCTCACGGCGGGGCGCAATCTCGACCTGCTGATCGATCAGATCCGTCGCCATGCGCCCGAGGTGGTGGCCCTGGCCGACGCCGAGGACGTGCCGGAGTTGCGTCGTCGTCTGGAGGCGCTGGATCCCTCCCAGCGCCCGCTGCGCCAGCCTGAGCTTCTGGGCGGTGGCGAAGGGCTCTGCGCCGCCGCCGCCTGGTGCAGCGCCGAGCTCGTGGTAACCGGCATCGTGGGCTGCGCCGGCCTGCTGCCCACCCTCGCCGCCATCAGGGCCGGCAAGGACCTGGCCCTGGCCAACAAGGAAACCCTGATCGCCGCCGGACCGGTGGTGCTGCCGGCGCTGCAGGCCAGCGGCAGCCGGCTGCTGCCGGCCGACTCCGAGCACTCCGCCCTGTTCCAGTGCCTGCAGGGCACCCCCTGGGCCGACACCGCCCGCCTCTCCACCGGCGTGCCCACCCCGGGGCTGCGGCGCATCCAGCTCACCGCCTCGGGCGGTGCCTTCCGCGACTGGCCCGCCGCCGACCTGGCCAAGGCCACCGTGGCCGATGCCACCAGCCATCCCAACTGGAGCATGGGGCGCAAGATCACGGTGGATTCGGCCACCTTGATGAACAAGGGCCTGGAGGTGATCGAAGCCCACTACCTGTTCGGGCTCGACTACGACCACATCGAGATCGTCATCCATCCCCAGAGCATCATCCACTCGATGGTGGAGCTGGCCGACAGCTCGGTGCTGGCCCAGCTGGGCTGGCCCGACATGCGCCTGCCGCTGCTCTACTGCCTCAGCTGGCCCGAGCGGCTCGAGACCCCCTGGCGTCGGCTCGATCTCACCGAGGTGGGCCAGCTCACCTTCCGAGCGCCTGATCAGGCCAAGTACCCCTGCATGGGGCTGGCCTACGCCGCCGGTCGCGCCGGCGGCACCATGCCGGCGGTGCTCAACGCCGCCAATGAACAGGCCGTGGCCCTCTTCCTCGAGGAGCGGATCACCTTCCTCGACATCCCCCGCCTGATCGAGGCCGTCTGCGAGCGGCACGGCCCCGATCTGCAGCAGAACCCCAGCCTCGACGACGTGCTGGCCATCGATGCCTGGGCCCGGCGGGCCACCAGCGAGCTGGCCGCCACCCCCTCGCCCACCCTGCTGACGGCCTGACGATCCAGCCATGAAGGTTCAGCGTCATCTGCTGCTCTGCGCCACCCCCACCAAGCCCCTCTGCGGCGATCCGCAGCTGGGAGCAGCCAGCTGGAGCCGGCTCAAGCAGCTGATCAAGGCGCGGGGCCTGGAGCAGCCCGATCGCCCCGAGGGGCTGGTGCTGCGCACCAAGGCCGACTGCCTGCGCATCTGCTCCGGCGGACCGATTCTGCTGATCTGGCCGGAGGGGATCGCCTACGGCGGCGTGAGCCCGGAGCGGATCGAGCGGATCGTGGAGGACCACCTGATCGGCGGGCGGCCAATCGAGGAGTGGATCGTGGCCCACTACGACCTCGACCCCAGCCGCTGCTCCAGCCAGCGCAGCACCAGCTGATCCGACCAGCAGCCCCCGGGGCCATGGAAGCCGTTGTGGCCGCCGCCGGGGCTGAGCACCACCTCCAGGGGCGGTCGCAGGGCCTGGGCGCCAGCGGCTGGCACCCAGGGATCATCCAGGGCCTGCACCACCAGGGTGGGGGGCAGAGCGGCCTGCCCGGGCTCCGGCGCCAGCAGCCGCGGCAGGGGGCTGGCCTGCCGGTAGTAGGCCTCCGCGCTGGGGTAGCCCCAGCGGGGCGCCGTGATCAGGGCATCGAAGGCCCGGATGCTGGCCACCCGGCGCAGGCGCTGGCTCAGCTCCTCACTGGGCTGGGGAGCATCGTTGAGGGTCTGCCGGCGCAGGCGCTCCAGCAGCCAGCGCTCATAGAAGCGGTTGCGCGGGCTGGAGATGGTGGCGGAGCAGTGGGCCAGATCGAGCGGACTGCTCACCAGCACCAGGCCCTCCAGCTCCGCCACCCCATCCAGCACCGCGTTGAGCAGCACCGTCCCCCCCAGGGAGAGCCCGACGGCCAGCAAGGGGCCACCAGCAGCCAGCTGCCGGGCCTCCTCCAGGGCCGGCGCCAGATCCGTGCTGCAGCGGGCTGCATAGGTGCCGCTGGCCAGGGCCCGGCCTTCGCCTGCTCCGCGCATGTTCAGGCGCAGCACCGCCAGGCCGGCCCGGTTCAGGCACCAGCCCAGCCGCCGCACCCCCTCCGCCTGGCTGGAGCCGCCCAGACCGTGCAGCAGCACCACCAGGGCCCTGGGCCTGCCGCAGCCCGCCTCCGGGGCGGGCGGATCGAGCCAGGCCAGCAGCGAGCCGCCTGTCCCCTGGCTGGAGGGCCCAAGGGGCAGTTCCAGGCGTGTGCCCGGGCGCTGGGGCAGCACATCCGGGCGGAGCGTGTCGCGCAGGGTCTGCAGATCGGGGCCCCACCAGGGCGGGCGGGGCCGGAACGGCTCCAGCCCCAGCCGCTCCAGCAGGGCCCCGGAGCTCACGCCGGCTGGGGCTGCCTGGCCAGCCACTGCTCCAGGGAGAGGGGCTCCACACCGGCGGCGCTGGTGACCTCGATGATCCGGCCGATCGAGGCCGGCGCATCGAGCGCCTCCAGGCAGACCCGGGCCACCAGCCGGCGGGGAATGCTGTTGCTCTCCTGCTGGTCAGGCCCGCTGTAGCGGATGCCCTGGGCGTCGAGGTCGTCCTCCGTCTCCTTGAGGCCACCGGGGCGCACCACGGTCCAGTCGAGGCCGCTGGCCTCCAGCCAGCGCTCCCCCACCCGTTTCCAGACCAGGATCAGCCCGAAGAGGTTGAGCGGGTGGAACCAGCGGCCGCTGCAGAGCGAGCTGACCAGCACCACCCGCTTCACCCCGGCCGCGCGGCAGGCGGCACACTGCTGGCGGATCGCCAGCGCATCCACCTTCAGGGGGCCGGCCAGATCCACCGAAGGGCGGGCACCGGTGGCGATCACCAGAGCCACGGTGCCCTCCAGGGCCCGCTCCAGGGCCGCCTGATCAGTCAGCTCCAGGCGGATCAGCTCCGCCCCCTGCAGCCCCTCGGGAACCTCGGATCCCGGTCGCAACAGGGCCTTCACCCGGTACCCCCTGCCCAGTGCCTCCTCGACGACACGCCAGCCGGTCTTGCCGGAAGCACCGCTCACGGCCAGGCAGGGCGCCGGCCCGGCGGCCGAGCCGGTGGAGATGGACGTGGAGGGCACGGAACTCAGAGCAGGGGCAACAGTTCCTGTTCTAGGCAACGGGCCTGGGGATACTCCCCCCGATGGCGCAGCTGGCGCACCCGCAGGATCAGGGGATCGATGTCGCACTCCTGGCCGTAGCAGTCCTCCAGATGGTCACGGGACCCGGGCTGGAATCGGCTGGTGGGTCGCGGGTTGTCCAACGGTGAAAGGGGGCGAGGACAGATGAGATGTCCGGAAGTTAGGGACAATCCCGGCGGGTGCCCTGATCACAAACACTCATCTTCGCTGGAGTGCACGCACAATGACGCCACCTCTGCGGTCGCCGCTGCCATGGACACCACCGCCAGCGGCAGACCCTCCTTTGATCTGTACGGCCCCGGCCTGCGGCTGCGGCCGCGCCAGTGGCAGTCGCAGCTGATCCAGCTGCTGCGCCGTCGCCTGGAGGTCCCGGGCCCCGACGGCCAGGACGTGCTGGTCCATGCCGGCCCCGGGGCGGGCAAGACCTTCGGCGCGCTGCTGGGCTTCCAGGCCCTCCTGCGCGAGGGCCGGCTCAGCCATCTGCTCGTGTTCTGCCACCGCAGTTCGATCGCCGCCCAGTGGCGCGACTCGGCCCGCAGCCTGGGGATCGAGCTGCGCGAGTGGGATCCGTCGCTGGCCCCGGAGCAGGTCCAGGGACTGCTGCTCAGCTACCAGAGCGCCGCCCGGCACCGGCTGCGGCTGCAGCAGGAGCTGGCTCGTTTCCTGCCCGGCCAGGCCCTCACGGTGGCCGACGAGGTGCATCACCTCGGCCTCGATCCCGAGGAGCCGGAGGCCACCGCCTGGGGCCATGCCTTCAGCGAACTCAGCCGCGGGCACGCCCTGCGGCTGGGATTGAGTGGCACACCCTTCCGCGCCGACAACCTGGCCTTCTGCGCCGCCCGGCGCGTCCCCAGGCGGCAGGACGGGGTGCTGATCGAGCAGATCGAGCCCGACCTCAGCGTCGAGCCTCGCCGCTTGATCGTGGCGGGTGATGTCAGGCCGCTGGAGTTCCGCTTCCAGGACGGCTGGGTGGACCACGGCCATGGCGAGAACGAGGCGGAAAGCGCCCTGGAACGTTCTCCGTTGTCGCTGGAGACGCGCGAGAGCTGGCGGGCCCGCAACCTGCGCCGCGCCATCCGGCTCGGCGATCGGAGCAGCATCGCCCTGAGGATCCTGCTCAACGCCCGCAAGCGCCTGGCCCGCCTGCGCGACGACGACCATCCCCAGGCGGGGGGTCTGGTGATCGCCCGCGACATCGCCCATGCCAGGGGGCTGAGCAGCCTGCTGGAGGAGGAGGGGGATCGGGTGCGGCTGGTGCATTCCCAGGACCCGGAGTCGGCCTCGCACCTGCAGGCCTTCCGGGCTGGGGAGGCCGACTGGCTGGTGAGCATCGACATGTGCGCCGAAGGATTCGACGCCCCACGGCTGCGGGTGGTGGCCTACCTGAGCACGGTGGTGACCCGCAGCCGCTTCCTGCAGGGGATCACCCGGGCCGTGCGCGTCGATCCCGGCCGGGCCGCCCTGGAGCCCGTGCCGCGCCGGCCCTCCTATGTGTATGCGCCGGCTGATCCACTGTTGATGGGCTATGCCCGCAGCTGGTCGGTGGCCGATCCCTACGTGATCCGGCCCAGAACCCTGCCGGACGCCGAGCCGGCCGCAGGCGGCGTCCCCGGAGGGCAGCTGCCGCTGGAGGCCCTGCGGGACGGGGCCGGGGAGGTGATTCGCCTGCGCGGACCCCAATTGCCAGGATTCCTTGACAGCCGGACCGCCTGAATCCCCGCGCAAACGGCGCCGACTCAGTGCCGTCGGTTACACCCGAAAAACGAAGAGAGTGCGAACATCTCCAAATCCACACCACAGATGTGCCACTGGCCATCCAACGTGGTGCGCACCCGGAGATGGATCATGTCCAAGGCCTCTCCCCATCGCCACCTCACCGCCCTGGCGAGCTGGGCCATGGCCCGCATCGCTGAACTCGACCGTCAGGAACGCTTCGAGGAAAGCTTTGCGATCACCGAGGAATTCCGCGAATGGATCCTCTGCCACGACCTGCACCCGCAGCTGCTCGACCCCTTGCTGATGCCCCGGGGACGCGGGCTGAGCGCACTGGACATGGCGGAATGAGGCGAGGCCAGGGCCGAAACCGGATTCAAATCTAAAGCAAGCCTTAAGAAGGCTGAGCCCCAGCCCACACCTGTCTCATTTCTTCAACGCTCCGTGACCTAAGGTCAACTCATACTCAGTCCGCCTTGGATCCGATGAGCGCTTCCGCCGACCCCCGCGCAGACGTGGCCGCGGTGGAGAACCTGGTGATCGTGGGCTCCGGCCCCGCCGGTTACACCGCCGCCATCTATGCGGCCAGGGCCAACCTCAATCCCGTGCTGATCACCGGCTTCCAGGACGGCGGCATCCCCGGCGGTCAGCTGATGACCACCACCCATGTGGAGAACTTTCCGGGATTCCCCGATGGCATCCTCGGCCCCGACCTGATGGACCGCATGAAGGCCCAGGCCGTGCGCTGGGGCACCCGCCTGGTGGAGGCCGATGCCGAAGCGATCGATCTCTCGCAGCGCCCCTACCGGGTCAGCGCCGAGGGACAGACGATCCAGACCCAGGCGGTGATCCTGGCCACGGGCGCCAGCGCCAACCGGCTCGGCCTGCCCCATGAGCAACAGTTCTGGAGCCAGGGGATCAGCGCCTGCGCCATCTGCGACGGGGCCACCCCCCAGTTCCGCAACGAGCAGCTGGCGGTGGTCGGCGGGGGGGATTCCGCCTGTGAGGAAGCGGTGTATCTCACCAAATACGGCAGTCACGTCCACCTGATCGTGCGCCGTGACAGCCTGCGCGCCAGCGGGGCCATGGCCGACCGGGTGCTCGCCAACCCCGCCATCAGCGTGCACTGGCAGCGGGAGGTGGCTGACGTCTCGGGCAATGGCTGGCTGGAGGCCCTCACCCTGCGCAATTCCGCCGACGGCAGCAGCGAGGAACTACCGGTGCGGGGCCTGTTCTATGCCATCGGCCACACCCCCAACACCCGGCTGGTGCGCGATCAGCTGGCCGTGGATGCCAAGGGGTATCTGGTCACCACCCCCGGGCAGCCCGACACCAGCCTCGAGGGGGTGTTCGCCGCCGGCGATGTGGCCGACGCCCAGTGGCGCCAGGGGGTGACCGCCGCCGGCAGCGGCTGTCAGGCGGCCCTGGCCGCCGAGCGCTGGCTCACCCACCACGGCCTGGCCACCACGGTCAGGCGCACCAGCGTGGAGCCGGAGCCCAGCGGGGAACCCGTCCACACCGCCGTGAGCGACGCCGACAACTACGACCCCGCCGCCCTCTGGCAGAAAGGGGGCTACGCCCTGCGCAACCTCTACCACGACAGCGACAGGCCGCTGCTGGTGGTCTACACCTCCCCCAGCTGCGGCCCCTGCCACGTGCTCAAGCCCCAGCTCAAGCGGGTGCTGCAGGAGCTCGACGGCGGCGCCCAGGGGGTGGAGATCGACATCGAGGTCGAGCAGGAGATCGCCAGCCAGGCCGGCGTCAACGGCACACCCACCGTGCAGCTCTTCCACGGCAAGGAGCTGCGTCAGCAGTGGCGTGGCGTGAAGCAGCGCAGCGAGTTCAAGGCCGCGATCGAAGCACTCCTGCCCGTACCGGTGGGCTGAGACACGGCCCGGCGCCCCTGGAGATCAGCGGATCAGCGCCGCCTCGGTCCTCCGGGGCGGTTGCCGCCGGGCCGTGGGCCTGTGGCACCGGCATTGCGTTCCCGGTAGGTGATCCGGCCACGGGTGAGGTCGTAGGGGCTGATCTCCACCAGGACCTTGTCGCCGGCGAGCAACTTGATGCGGAACTTGGTGAGCTTGCCGGCGGCGCGGCAGAGGCACTGGTGCCCGGAGGGCTGATCGAGGGTGACCAGGTAGAACCCGTTGCCCTGTTCCTTCTCGATCACTCCCGAGGTTTCGATCATGCGCTGCCGTGGCTCGATGCAAACATCACTCCACCCTAAATTGGCACCCTGCAGCCCTAGGGTCTGGGGCCTTACCGGTTTCCCCTTGGTCGTTCCACCTCTGACCCTTGATCTGGGCCTGTTGCTGATCTCGATCGGGGTGGTGAACCTCTGGAAAGCCCGCCGCAGCGATGGCAGGCTCTGATCCTGCAACCAGGGGACAGCCGGCCCCGACCACCCTGCTGCTGCACAAGCCCTATGGGGTGCTCAGCCAGTTCAGCCCGGAAGCGCACAGCGCCTGGTCGACCCTGGCTCCGCTGGTGCCCGTGCCCGGGGTTTACGCCGCCGGCCGCCTCGATGCCGACAGCGAAGGCCTGCTGCTGCTCACCGGCGATGGACGGCTGCAGCAACGGCTCACCGACCCCCGCTGGGGCCACTGGCGCCGCTACTGGGTCCAGGTGGAGGGCACCCCGTCTGAACCGGCGCTGCAGCAGCTGCGGGAGGGGGTGATGGTGCAGGGCCGGCGCACCCTCAGGGCCCAGGCCATCGCCCTGGACGACCCGGGGCTGCCGGAGCGGATGCCGCCGATTCGTCAGCGCCGCTCGATCCCCACCGCCTGGCTGGAGCTGGGCCTGCGGGAGGGTCGCAACCGCCAGGTGCGCCGCATGACCGCGGCCGTGGGGCTGCCCACCCTGCGGCTGCTGCGCGTGGCCATCGACCTGATGGATGGGGGGCCACCCCTCAGCCTCGCGGGGCTGGCGCCCGGCCAATGGCGGCCGGTGACCAGCGCCGAGCAGGAGCGCCTGAGCCGACTTGGCGGGGGGCGAGGCGGCCGGCTCAGCCGATGACCTGCTGCAGTTCGCGCACGGTCTGAAGCTGGCCGTAGTAGTAGTTCGCCCTCGCGCGCCGGTCGGCCTCCTCGAGGCTGTCGAGGGCATCGAACCCCAGGCTCATCCAGAGCTCATGGCCGCAGGCGCGGTTCAGCTCAGCGGTGGCCTCCTGCTCCAGATTGGCGAGCCGGCGCTGCAGGTTCTTGATCTGGGCAATGGACATGGCCGGAGCGGAAGCGACAACCGATGGTACAAAAGAACTGCCGGCAGCTCAGAACGGCAGCTTCTTCTTGCCCTCCTTGTCGAGGTCGGCATCGAGCTCGCGTAAGCGGCGCAGGATCGTGTCGTAGTACTCCTTGAGGTAGTCCTCCAGGCGGGTGGTCTCGGCCGCATCCAGCCCGAAGGCCGCGTAGCTCTCCTCCATCGGGGCATCCAGCGGCTGCCCGCCACCGGTGACCTCGGCGAAGGCCAGCCGTTCGGCCACCGTCACGCCGGGTTCGAAGAAGGAGGCCAACCCCTGCATCATCCGGATCAGGAACGGCCGCACCCGGAACACCCGCGCCGGCTTGCCGCTGTAGCGCTCGCACAGCTGGGTGACCTCCCCGGTGTTCCACGCCCTCGGACCCACCACCGGGAACGCCTGGCGCACGGTGGCGGCCTGGCCGAGGGCCGCCACGGCGAAGCGGGCCACGTCCTGGGTGTTCATGTAGGCGATCGGGGTGGGGGTGCCGCTCACCCACACGGTCTGTCCCTCGAGCACGGGAATGGCGAACTGACCGATCACCCCCTGCATGAAGGCCACACAGCGCAGGATCGTGTAATCGAGGTCGGAGCTGATCAGCAGCTGTTCGGTGCAGTACTTGATGTCCATCAGCGGCACCTGCCGGTGGCGCTCGGCCTCCAGCAACGAGACGAACACGACGCGCTTCACCTCGGCCTTCTCACAGGCCCGGAGCAGGTTGACCTTGCCGTCCCAGTCGATCCGGTAGATGCCGGCGCTGTCGGTGGGCCGGGCCGTGGCCGCGTCGATGATGGCCTCCTGCCCCTCGAGGGCGTAGGCAAGGCTTTCGGGCTCGAGCAGATCACCGCGGGTGAGCTCACAGCCCCACTCCTGCAGAAAGGCCGCCTTGCGCGGTGAGCGCACCATGCAACGCACCTGATGGCCCTGATCGAGGGCACGGCGGGCAATCTGGCGACCAAGGGTGCCGGTGCCGCCAACGACCAGAACCTGCATGAAGCACCCGATCAGAAGGGGCTGAGCCTAGAGGTGCGCCTGTCGGCGGCGCGCCCCGGGCAGGCTCCGGGCTCCATGGATGCCGGCTCAGTCTTTCTGCAGCTTGAGCAGCAGCGCGCCGCCCACCAGACCGACGGGGATCAGCACCCAGAAGATCGCAGCCGTGAAGAAGATTTCCGAGGCCATGGGCGAGGCGAGAACGGCTACCTATCTAGCGTCCCATCCCCCGCGGCGGCCAGCTCCAGCACCTGCCGCCAGGGGGCTGAGCTGCGCAGCTGGCCCGGCATCACGCCACTGGCGCTCGCGCTCCAGCCCGCCAGGCGCACCCGCCCCCCCAGCCGCCGCAGGCGCACCGTGCCACCGGGTGATCGCCGCGCGATCTCCGCCATCGGCCAGACCCTGGCGCCGTCGGCGCTGTCGGCGGCCAGGCCGCTGAGCCACCGCCGTGCCTGCTCCCCCACATGGCCCTCCGCGGCGAGGTGGATCAGGCCCTCCAACCAGGCCGGATCCTGCGGCGGGCCGATCCAGAGCGGACCGCTCACCGCCAGGGGCGGCGGGGCGGCGCAGCCGCAGGGCTGCCAGCGGCGCAGACGCCGCAGGCTCTGCACCTGCTGATCACCGCAGCCGTGGCAGTGGGCCAGCAGGCCGAGCCGGTCCTCCTCGAGCAGCTCCGGGCTGCGCAGCACCTGAACGGCCGTGCGGAAGGTGCGGCCATCACTGACGTTCAGCAGTGGCCGCAGGCCCCGGCCCAGGGACCAGGCGGAACGGGCCAGGACCCCGAGCTGAAGGCGCAGGGCCAGCTCCCAGCTGGCCGGATGGGCCCGGGCGGCCGCCCCCAGCGAGCGCAGGGCCGCCGTCCGGTCATGGCCGGTGGGGGAGCGGCCGTCGGTGCTGGCCAGATAGAGCACCCCGCCGAAGCGGACGGCCTCCAGGGCACGGGGCACCAGGGCCCCGGGGCAGCCGAAGGCATCGAGGTCCACCAGGTCGAAGCGCTGATCGCGCAACAGGCAGGCGGCCAGGAGCTTCTGGGCGGTCAGGGCACTCAGCCGCAGCGCCAGGCGCCCCCGCAGAGGCTCCAGGTTGGTGCGCAGCACCGGCAGCCGCTCCGGGTCGGCATCGTTGGCCCAGACCGCACTAGCTCCGGCCTCGAGGCCATAGCGCAGGGAGCGCACCCCGCAACCCGCCATCAGATCCAGCACCTCCAGGGGCCCCTGGCCCGCCAGCCGGCGGGCCAGCAGCACCCCCAGATCCCTGGCCGGGCGCGAGTCGGCCCGGAAGAAGCCCTCCCCCAGCCGCAGCCGGGCCGCTCCTTCGCAATAGTGAGGGTCGTTCGGCGTGGCTCAGGCTCCGGTGGTGACAGCTCCAGCCCAGCCTGTCGCAGGGGATGGCATCGACTGGGGCCTGCACGGCACCTGGCACTGGCGTGGCCTGGCCTGCCACTGGCGCGTGCTCGGTGACCCCAGCGATCCCCCCCTGCTGCTGCTCCATGGCTTCGCCGCCAGCAGCGGCCACTGGCGCCACAATGTGGCCGGCCTGGCGGCGGCGGGCTGGTGCGTCTACGGCCTGGATCTGATCGGCTTCGGCGGCTCCGACCAGCCGGCCCTGCACCTCGACAACCGGCTCTGGGCCCGCCAGAGCGCCGCCTTCCTGCAGCAGGTGGTGCAACAGCCCGCCGTGCTGCTCGGTCACTCCCTGGGGGGGCTGGTGGCCCTGAGCGCGGCGGTGTTCAGCCCAGAGTGGGTGCGGGCGGTGGCCGCCTTGCCCCTGCCGGATCCCAGCCTGGTGATGGCCATACCCCGGCGGCGCCCCCCCTGGCGGCGGCGGCTGCAGCGGCTGGTGGTGCACCTGCTCTGCAGGCTGCTGCCCCTGGAGCTGCTGGTGCCCCTGATCGCCCGCACCCCCCTGCTCGACCTGGGTCTGCAGTCGGCCTACAACCAGCCGGTGCTCGGCGACGGGGAGCTGCGCCGACTGTTCGCCCGTCCGGCCCGGCGACCGACCGCGGCCTGGGCCCTGCGCGGGATGAGCATCGGCATGGCCCTGCGCCCGCGGGGGGCCACGGCCGAGGCGCTGCTGGCGCGCCTGGTGCAGCCCCTGCTGCTGATCTGGGGCGAGGCCGACCGCCTGGTGCCGATCGAAGTGGCGGAGCTGATCGCGAGCCTCCGGCCGGAACTGCGCCTGGAGAGGCTGGCAGGGGTCGGCCATTGCCCCCACGATGAGGCCCCCGAGGCTTTCGAGGCCCTGCTGCTGCCCTGGCTGGAGGGGCTTCAGGAGGCCGGCACGTAATTTGGGGCCTTGATGCCCCGTCGAGCGCCGCCCCGGCCATGAAACACACCCTCTCGGTGCTGGTGCAGGACGAATCCGGCGCCCTCAGCCGCATCTCCGGGCTGTTCGCCCGCCGTGGCTTCAACATCGACAGCCTGGCGGTGGGGCCGGCCGAGCAGCGCGGCCACTCCCGGCTCACCATGGTGGTGGAGGGCGACGATCGCACCCTCGAGCAGATGGTCAAGCAGCTGAACAAGCTGATCAACGTGCTCAATGTGATCGACCTCACCCGTATTCCAGCGGTGGAGAGGGAGCTGATGCTCCTGAAGGTGTCGGCGCCGCCGGAGAACAGGGCGGCGATTCTCGATCTGGTCGAAGTCTTCCGCGCCAAGGTGGTCGACGTGGCCGACAACGCCCTGATCCTGGAGGTGGTGGGCGATCCGGGCAAACTGGTGGCCCTCGAGCAGATTCTCGAGAGCTTCGGCATCCTCGAGATCGCCCGCACCGGCAAGGTGACCCTGGAGCGGGCCTCGGGCGTGAACACCGCTCTGCTCAAGGTCACCGCCTCCGACAAGCGCGTGCCCGCCTGAGACGGCCCAGCTCAGGGCTCGCCCTTCACCAGGGTGCCCCCCTCCACCAGCGTGGCCTTGATCAGGCGGTCGCCCTGCTTGATCTTGTCGACCACCTCCATCCCCTTCACCACACGGCCGAACACCGCGTAGCGCCCATCGAGCTCGGTGAGGGGCTTGAGGGCGATGTAGAACTGCGCGCTGGCGGAATTGGGATCGGCCGAGCGGGCCATGGCCAGGGCCCCGCGGTCGTGCTTGAGCCTGAGCTGGAGGCTCTCGGCCGGATCCAGCACCTCGGCGCCGTAGCGGGGCTCGGGCTCCCCTTCGATCGCCAGTTCCAGGGGGATCAGCCTGGGCTGGTCGGTGGCCGGATCCACGAAGCTGCCGGTGCCATAGAGGTTGGACGGCACCTTCGGGTCGGCGCTCTGGGGATCGCCCCCCTGCACCACGAACGGGGTGGGCTCGTTCACCACCCGATGGAACACGGTGTTGTTGTAGGCGCCGCGGCGCACCAGATCGACGAAGTTTCCGGCCGTGAGCGGCGCGGCATCACCGATCAGCTCCACCTCCACATCCCCGCGGCTGGTCTTCAGTGACACCAGGGCCTTGCCGCTCAGGCAGGCCGCTCCAGGGGCCGCGCAGCCCAGGGGACTGCGGGGGGCATCGGCAGCGCAGGCTCCGAGGCCGAAGGGGGTGAGCAGCAGCACACCAAGAAGCAGAAGACGGCTGAGGCGCATCGTCATCGGATCAGACCCCCTCCAGGGGAACTTTGAGGAAGCGGGCCAGTTCGGCGCCGCTGCGCTCGAGCTCGGCCAGGGGCAGGGGCTCTCCCACCCGGGTCAGGGGCAGGTCGCGGCGGCCCTGCAGGCGCAGCGCCAGGCGGCGACGGGGGTTGAGGCCGTCGCGCACGTCGACCTTCACCGCCAGGACCTCACGCAGGGGGATCTCCACGTCGATCTTCTGACGGAAGCCGCGGCGGGTGATGCTGGCCAGGTTGCTCTCCTTGTCGAAGCGGTTGCTGCCGGCCCCCACATCCAGTGCGATCACCGCCCAGAGGTAGGTGGCCAGCAGCACGCCGGCGGTTCCATAGGCCCCCATCACCAGTCCCTGGGGAACCCACTCGAGTTCGGCCGGATGGCCCAGGGGCAGCAGGTCGAGACCGAGGCGGCTGGAGAGGCTGGTGAGCAGGAAGCCGACTCCTCCCAGGCTGACCGCGGAGGCCACCAGGTAGTTGGAGAGGCGGCGGGAGCCCTGGACCGTCTGCTCGAGCAGGGAGGCGCGGGCGTTGTCGTTGGCCGCTGGACGCGGCGCTGGAGCGGCCGAAGGGGAAGCCGGGGCCATGGGGGCGGCGGGGAGGCGATGGACCGTCATCTTGGCCGTCGCCGGGGAAGGGTCGGCGGGCCGATCACCCCAGCCTGCGGCGCAGGGGGCGGGAACAAATGGAAGAAATACCTAAAAACCCTGCCGCGACAGGCAATGTCAGCCCGTTGCGGGCTTGCTCGCGCTGCCCGTGAACATTGTTACCATCGCCCGGTATCCCAAAGCCAAGCGGGATTTCCGCACCGTTTCAACCCATGACGATCGCTTTAGGGCGCGCGCCTGCCGCACGGGGATGGTTCGACGTCCTCGATGACTGGCTGAAGCGTGATCGCTTTGTTTTTGTCGGGTGGTCCGGTCTGCTGCTGTTCCCCACCGCCTAT
>NZ_VNWP01000002.1 GCF_014224355.1 Synechococcus sp. BSA11S
GCGCAGGCCCTGCTCGGGGGTTGCGCTGAAGCGCCGCCCATCCCAGGCGGGATCGGCGGTGAGGGCCTGGCGCAGGCTGAGCAGGAAAAGGCGGGTTTGGGGGGGGGGGGGGGGCGGGGCGCCGAGGGAGCAAAAACCCCCCCCCCCCCCCCGCCCCCGGGGCGGCCCGGGGGGGGGCCGCCCGGGCCCCCCCCCCCCCCCCCCGTCGGCATGCCCCTCTGCTGGCCTCCCCCTATGAATCCCGATCCAGGGGGGGGAAAAAACCCCAAATGGAAACCGGCCCCCGCCGATGAAACCAGCCCGATGGACGGACCCCTGGAGGAGCCCGAGGAAGGTGGCGAACCCCCGGAACCCGAAGAACCATCCGGCTTGCCTGACCCATCGGCTGGGGCACCCGACGTCGGCGACCCGGACACTCCGGAGAGCGCAGAGCCTTTGCCGGCGGGAGAAGGCGGGGACACGCTGACGCTCCCGGAAGACCGTGACTGGAGGTGGTGGCTGAAGTACTGGTGGCTTCTGCCTCTGATCCTGTTCCTGATGGGATTCATCGCCCTGCTCATGAAGATCCTGAAGGTGTTCGGCGACTTCGCGGGCCTGGTCGAACTACTCCAGAAGTTCTGGAATGCCCTGCGTGACTTTCTGCGCGGTTCCACCGATACGCCGCCGGGCGGCGACGGGCCGGAAGACGTGACACCAGAAGAGCCCGAAGGTAATGAAAACGATGAAGCCTGCGAGCTGGTCTCTCAACCGAGGATCATCCTTGGGGAAGATGGATGGGTCCTTCTGAATCCAGAGAACGATCAGGATTGGGGCCGCCTCGTACACGAGTTCAAGATTCGGGCTGACTTCGCGCAGCACTGCAAGTGCTGCGAATACCAGCAGGAGATCAAGGGCTACTTTCGGGAACGCCAAAGCAATGGCGAATGGAAAGACCGCGAGCTTCTCCTTCCTAGGGGCAAGACCCTGAGCCCAACTCGTTTCGAGATCGATGGGAAACGGCAACCGGATTTCGAGTACGGAAGGCGCCGCCGGCAGGGCAACAGGGAAGAGGACAAGTACCTACCTGAGCGAGACGATGGGTGTGAGTACCAGGGGTACGACCTTCCGGGATTGGGCTTGGAGGTGGGGGTTCAAGTTGACATCGATCTGACGTTCAGGGGGCGGGTCATCGATCGCTGCAGAGACCGCATCCTGTGGGAGTACACCTGGCGTTTGCAGACCAGGGGATACATCGAGCGGGAACCGCCGACGTCCCCTGGTGGTCGTGGGCTCCTCGTTTATCGAGAGGGTGAACTGCCCGGCAGCACGACCACTGGAACCCCTACTGGCGGAACTACGACCACACCTGGCGCCGGCAGCACGCCGACCGGAGGAACCACGGCTGGAGGTCCGACAGTAACGAATGGGGGGTTGCCCGAGAACCTCCCCTGGAGGAGCTCAGTGAGCGACGACGATCCCTGTCAGGCCGTCAAGGTGCAGAGGATGGGCGGTCTCCTCATCTCATGCAGAGGTCGATGCATGACCGGAGGGCCTTGTCGCCTGGAGAAGCGCCCAGCGTGGAGTTCGCAGAACTGGCGCCTCGTTCCCGGCAGCCTGGAGGTCGCCACTCCGGGGTTCGAATACCGATGCCGGTGCTAGGTCTTTGTTGCACGAACCCAACACCCCGTAACCAGCCAACAAAATCCCCACCTGTCGGCAGGGCGTCAGAATCAACGGCCTTTTCCTTCAGCGAACTGCGCTGATGACTGGCAGCTTGCTAGCTCTAAGGCGTTTCTTCGGAGGCGGTACCTGCGGATATAGGCGAGGGCAGGGGCGAAACCGAACAGGGCGGAGAGAGGCAGCGGCGCTGGAATTGGGACTACTCCCTGTACGACAGCCCATGTACGGTTAGAATTCGCATTTAAACCTGGGACAAACTCAGCTATGTCTGCATAGTTGACTGTTTGTTGACCGCCACTTCCAAAGGTAGCATAAGCAAAGTATGGGGCGTTCGTTGGTGAGTTATTTGGGTTTGTACTGGTGGTGAAAAAAGGATCATTTCGGTTCGCGCCACTATTCCAAGCGTTAAAGGCTAAATCACCTGCAAGGTTGGCATTGCCCCAAAATGGCTGAACCTCCAAAAGGGGCTGAAGGTTCTTAAAGCTATCAGTTTGTGTAGTTAATTCGTAACTTACACCGCTAACAGTAACGACG
This sequence comes from Synechococcus sp. BSA11S, assembly GCF_014224355.1. Classification (GTDB taxonomy): domain Bacteria; phylum Cyanobacteriota; class Cyanobacteriia; order PCC-6307; family Cyanobiaceae; genus Regnicoccus_A. Next base: position 2,194 of record NZ_VNWP01000002.1, read on the forward strand.
AGAGCGCGAGAGGCTTCAGGCGTAACCAGTATTAATCCAAAAGCGGCCAGTGAAGGGGCTAAGATTTTTTTAATCACTGAATTCTCCTTCATTAAAGCAGATGATTATACACTCCTGCAGACCAGGATCGAGTCTTGACTGTCACATACGAGTCTTGTTTGTACCCAGTTGTGCCTGGTTGCGGTCACGTCTAGCACCTAGGTGCCGAACGTCCCGAAGGGTCATGTGACTCAGATCCCTGGCGCCTACCCCTTCTTGATCCGGCGTAGTGACCTGCCGGTTCACCGTGGCGACTCGTGATCAGATTCTCAGACTGTTTCCGACAGGGGGCCTTGCCAGCTGCTTGATCACGCCAGCGAACATGCAGAGTCAGTTGTCTGTGAAGAGTTCGGATAGCCCCTTGACTAAGGAATCAAGAGTCACCCTGCCAGTCGCCGTCAGGCGTGTTAGCGCTCTATGCACAGCAGGCTCCTAGCAAAAGCCCCCACCCGTAACGGGCAGGGGCTCAGCAGCAACACCGCCGCCTACCTCATTTTCAACTGCTCAACAATGTTGAGAAGGTAAACCTCCAGCACTTCAGGGATTTTGTCGATTGCAGTCAACACATACTGCGGTGTACCAGTTTCAAATGCAATCGCCTTGAGGTGAGTGACAGCAGCTTCTGCTGCTGCAGCAGTGCGTTCGTGGGCAGCGGCGCTGCGTTCCAGGGCTACGACCTGTCGCTCCTCAAGGGATGCAGATTCGATGACGCTGGAGTAGTTGGATGATTGCATGGTTCGTTGTTTTTGATGGTTGAAAGTCTATCAGTACGGGTTATGTTTTCAAGCATGTCCAGGGCATCTTTCAGTCCCATCAGTTCGCTACTCAGGTCGCCGCCTTGGCAGTAGTGCTTCAGCGCAGCGGTGGGGTTGAGCCTGAAGGCGGCATCACGCTGGCTGATGTGATGCGGGTGATGGGCAAAGACGCGAGTGCCGATGAAATCGAGCTGGTCATCAAGCATTCGCGGGCTCCGTTTGGGGTGGGGTTGAGTCTGGAGCAAAAGGCGGACCACGGCTGCTCATGACAGCATCGCCACCACCAAAAGCAGCAGCAGCAGGAACAGGAGGAGCAGTGCCGCCGCAGCGGGCAGCAGGGGCGCCGGCAGGGTGCTTGGAGCCGATGGTGCAGGGCGATGCCTCACAGGGGCAGGGCGGCGGCGCTGGCGGGAGATTTCGCGGTGAGCGGCACGCCTGATGCGCCAGGCGTAGCTGCTGCCGAGGCTTCCACGTCTCATGCCGCCGCCGCCTGCCCTTCCAGGGCGGCGGTGTGCTCACATGTTCGCATTGGAGAGCAGGCAGTTTGAGTTCTCCCCAGCGGCAACGCCAGCGGCTGGAGAGCAGTCGCCAGCCCCGCTGCCGCAGCAGACGCCAGGCCCGTTGCTCCGCCCAGGCCCCGGGGAGGGCGCTGCGGCTTCTGGTGCGTTGCGTATTGCTCAGGGCCATGGGGAGCGTCACCCGGTTTTCCTAGGGTTCCCTTGCTGTCCCTTCCCTGCCATGGCTGCCCCGCTGCGTTCGCTGGTCTCAGGCCTGCTGGCCTGGATGGGCGGGGGGCTTCTGGCGATCCTGCTGCTGCTGCAGCCGGCGGCTCCGGCCATGGCGGCGATGGACTACGCCAAGCAGGTGCTGATCGGCGCTGATTTCCACGACGGCGACCTGCGCGGGGTCACCTTCAACCTCACCAATCTGCGCGACGCCAACCTCTCAGGGGCGGACATGCGCAACGCCAGCCTGTTCGGCGCCAAACTCCAGGACGCCGACATGCACGGCGTAGATCTGCGGGAGGCCACCCTGGATTCGGCGGTGCTGGAGGGCACCGACCTGCGCGATGCCGTGCTGGAAGATGCCTTCGCGTTCAACACCAAGTTCGTCAACGTGGCCATCGAGGGGGCCGATTTCACCAACGTGCCCCTGCGCTCCGATGTGCTCACATCCCTGTGTGCCATCGCCAGCGGCACCAATCCCGTCACGGGCCGCGACACCCGCGACACCCTCAGCTGTCCCTGACCCCGTTGTTCAAGCTGCCATGAGCTTCGACGCCCACAGCCTCGAGCGCCTGCGCGAGCTCGGTCGCCAGCTGCCCCAGCCCCTGCCGGCACCGGAACCGACGCCATCCGCCGGCGCCAAGCCCAGGGCCAGCGAAAAACGCCACACGGTGGAGCTGGAGCGCGACCCGGAGCAGCTCTTCAGAGAGCTGATGAAAGTCAGCCCCGACGGCACCGTTCCGCCCCACCTGATGGACCGTCTGCGCAGCCTCGAGGAGAGCCGGTTGGCGCAGCAGGCCAGGGAGCGGCGCGCTCCTTCTTCTGGGCAGTCCGCTGCCCCAGCCGCCGAGGCCACCCGCCGCCCGGGGCCTGGACGCAGCACCACTCCGCGGGCCGATCCCCGGCTGGCGGCGGAGCACCCCGACCTCTACACCGCCTTCCACTCCCTGCTGCTCGAGGACGAGGAAGACGATTGAGGGGCCGCGGAGGATCTCCCATCGCTTCAGCCCAGGGCGCTTCGGCTCAGGGGGTGGGCTGAGATGTCGATCATCCATGCCCGTGGGCTTGGCAAGAGCTTCCGGGTGGCCGACAAGCAACCGGGCCTGGGCGGCACCCTGCGCCATTTCGTGGCCCGGCGCCACAAGGACATTCCAGCCGTGCGGGACGTCAGCTTCAGCATCGAGCCCGGTGAGGTGGTGGGCTTCCTGGGGGCCAACGGCGCCGGAAAGACCACCACGCTCAAGATGCTCACCGGGCTGATCGAGCCCAGTGCCGGAGCGGTGGCGGTGGCCGGCTTCATGCCCTTTCGCCGCCAGGCGGCCTTCCTGCGCACGATCACGCTGGTGATGGGGCAGAAGCAGCAGTTGATCTGGGATCTGCCTCCGCTGGATTCCCTGCGGGTCAATGCGGCGGTCTATGGCATCGGCGAAGCCGAGGCGCGCCGGCGCATCCATGAACTGGCCGAGATGCTGGAGCTGGGAGAGGAGCTGCGCCGGCCCGTGCGCAAGCTCTCCCTCGGCCAGCGCATGAAGGCCGAGTTGCTGGCGGCTCTGCTGCATCGCCCCGCCGTTCTCTTCCTCGATGAACCCACCCTCGGGCTGGATGTGAATGCCCAGGCACGAGTGCGTGAGTTCCTCGCTGACTACAACCGCCGCACGGGTGCCACCGTGCTGCTCACCAGCCACTACATGGGCGACATCACCGCCCTCTGCCAGCGGGTGCTGCTGATCCACCGGGGCCGACTCTTCTACGACGGCAGCCTGCAGGAGCTGACCCAGCGGCTCGCCCCCTACCGGGAGGTCTGCTGCGATCTGGGGGAGGTCTATCCACCTCAGGCTTTCGCTGGTTTCGGCGAAATCGAATCCCTGGCGGGTCACCGGGTGCGGCTGCTGGTGTCCAGGGATCAGCTCACGGCCACCATCTCCCGGCTGCTGTCCACCTTTCCCGTGCTCGATCTGGAGGTGAACGATCCACCGGTGGAGGAGATCATCGGCCGCCTGTTCCGCGAGGGGGCGGTGGGATGAAACGGACCCTGCGCCTGGCGCGGGTGCTGCTCTCGGTGCAGTACGCCTACATGCTCGAGTACCGCGCCGAGATTGCCCTCTGGGCCCTCTCCGGGCTGTTGCCCCTGATCATGCTGGCCCTCTGGAGCGGTGCGGGGGCAGCCGGGGAACTCAGCCTCAGCCCGGCGGCCCTGAACCGTTACTTCCTGGCGGCCTTCGTGGTGCGTCAGTTCACCGTGGTGTGGGTGATCCATGTCTTCGAGGAAGATGCCCTGCAGGGACGCCTGTCCCCTTACCTGCTGCAACCGCTGCACCCCTTCTGGCGCTACCTGGCCGCCCACATCGCTGAGCAGGCCACCCGGGTGCCCTTCGTGCTGGCGATCGTGCTGGTGGTCTGGCTGCTGGGCGCAGGCACCAGTGGCTGGCCTCCTCCCTCCAGCTTGCTGCTGGGCCTGCTGGTGACCCAGCTGGCCTTTCTGCTGCGCTTCCTGCTGCAGTCGGTGATCACCATGGCCTGCTTCTGGAGCGAGCGGGCGGCGGCCCTGGATCGGCTGCTGTTGATTCCCTACCTGTTCCTCTCCGGACTGGTGGCCCCCCTGGAGGCTTTCCCCCCCGGTCTGCGCCGCCTGGCGGGGGCCACCCCATTCCCTTCGATGGTGTCGTTCCCGGCGCGGCTGCTCTCCGGTGGCGAGGTGGATCTGCTGGGGGGCCTGGCGACCATGGCCGCCTGGATGGGCCTTCTGCTGCCCCTCTACCTGCTGCTCTGGCGAGCCGGATTGCGGCGCTATGCGGCCATGGGGGCCTGATGGCCCGCTACCTGCGCACTCTGCGGGCGTTCTGGACGTCGGCACTGGCAGCGGAACTGGAGTATCCGGCCAACGCGCTGATCGAACTGCTCTCCGTGCTGGGCAACCTGGCGGGAAGCCTGGTGCTGCTCGCGCTCTTCTACGGCCGCGGCCATGGCCTCGGCGGATGGAGCTGGAACGAGGCCCTGGTGGTGCTCGGGATGTACACGCTGCTGGATGGCGTCACCAGCACCCTGCTGCAGCCCAACCTTGGGGAGATCGTGAACCATGTGCGCACCGGCAGCCTCGATTTCGTGCTGCTCAAGCCGATCGACAGTCAGTTCTGGCTGTCGGCCCGCACGTTTTCCCCCTGGGGCCTGCCGGGGCTGTTGGCGGGGGTGGTGCTGATCGTGGTGGCGGCTGGTCGGGCAGGCGCTGCCCCGGCGCCCATCACCGTGCTGGGGACTGCCGGGCTGTTGCTGTGCAGCGCCCTGATCCTCTACAGCCTCTGGTTCGTGCTGGCGGCCACCAGCATCTGGTTCGTGAAAGTGTGGAATGCCACTGAGGTGCTGCGCAGCACCCTGGTGGCGGGCCGCTTCCCCGTCAGCGCCTACCCCCCCCTGCTGCGCACCCTGTTCACCCTGGTGCTGCCGGTGGCGTTCCTCACCACCGTGCCGGCGGAAGCCATCCTCGGCCGGGCCACCCTCCCCTGGGTGCTGGCCAGCCTGGGGATGGCGACCCTCTCCCTGGGCCTCAGCCGTGGGTTGTGGCGCCATGCCCTGCGCTACTACACCTCGGCGTCCAGTTGACAGCGATGGCGACGCCGCAAGCGTCAAGCTGAGGCATGGCCGTGCTGCGGCCTGCCCCTGGCTTCGGACGTCGACACACGTGGCACAGCAACGAGAGATTGATGACTCGCGCCATCCGGAGAGGCACCGCACCGACCGGGTGGGCTGGCTGCGGGCGGCGGTACTCGGGGCCAACGACGGCATCGTCTCCACCGCCAGCCTGCTGGTGGGGGTGGCGGCGGCCGAGGCCGACCACGGCGCGATCATGCTGGCTGGGGCGGCCGGACTGGTGGCCGGAGCGATGTCGATGGCTGCCGGGGAGTATGTCTCGGTCAGCTCCCAGGCCGACACCGAGCGAGCCGACCTGGCCCGGGAGCGCCAGGAACTCGCCGATGATGCTGTCGCCGAACTGGCCGAGCTCACCGGCATCTACGTGAATCGGGGCCTCGAGCCCTCCCTGGCCCAGGAGGTGGCGTTGCAGCTCACCCGCCACGATGCCCTTGGTGCCCATGCCCGCGATGAGCTGGGCATCACCGCCAGCCTCAAGGCACGCCCGGTTCAGGCCGCCCTCACGTCGGCGGCCATGTTCTCGATCGGGGCGGCGTTGCCTCTGGCCACGGCCTCCCTGCTGCCTGCCTCCCGGATCGCGGCGGTGGTCTCGCTCACCTCGTTGCTTTTCCTGGGGGTCCTGGGTGGCCTCTCCGCCCGGGCCGGTGGCGCCCAGGTGCGCACCGCCGTTGTCCGGGTTACCGTCTGGGGGGCGATGGCGATGGCGGCCACAGCCCTGATCGGTGTCCTGCTCGGGGTCGCCCCCTGAACGGACCAGATCGGCCCGAACACCGATAACGTCCTGGCTGCGACAAGCCGCCAGCTCCCGCCATGCCCGCTCCCCTCCGTCGATGGTGTGTTTTGGGTCTGACCGGACTGCCGGTGCTGTTGATCCTGGCGGTGGCGGCGTCCGGACCACGGCTGCCGGGTCCCGCCCGGGCGGCTGTGGCCGCCCCACCACCGCCAGCCCCGGCCACGGTTCCGCTGCCGCCTGAGCCGGGCCTGCCCCAGACGGCCGAGGGTCGTCACTATCCGGAGGTGCCCGGCGATCCCCAAGCCGTGGCTGAGTTGCTGGTGTCGCTCGAAGAAGCCCTGCGCTCCTCCGACACCCCTGCTGACGCATTGCCTGCCCTTGGCCATCAACACCAGGTGATCCTGCGGGTGCTCGCCGTCAGGGAGGGCCTGGCCAATCAGGTTCGGCCCCTTCTGAGTGCGCGCTGGCAAACGGTGCTCGACCATCACCTGGGGGCCCGACGGGCGTTCCTGTCGATGCGCCGTGGCCGCAAGGGCAGCGCCACCCTGCCGGCCTGGCGGATCGTGGCACCTGAACCGGCGGAGAATCTGCTGGGCTATTACCGCAGCGCGGCGGCGGCCACCGGCATCGACTGGGAAGTGCTGGCGGCCGTCAACCTGGTGGAGACCGGAATGGGGCGCATCGACGGTGTTTCGGTGGCTGACGCCCGCGGGCCGATGCAGTTCCTTCCCACCACCTGGGCGGAGCCTGGCATCGGCAAGGGGGACATCCGCGATCCCCACGATTCGATCCATGCCGCGGCTCGCTACCTCGTGCGTCGGGGGGGCTTGAAAGACATTCGCAAGGGGCTCTGGGGCTACAACAACAGCGACTATTACGGCAAGGCCGTTCTCCATTACGCGGCCCTGCTGCGTGACGATCCGGCCGCCTACACGGCCCTGTACCACTGGGAGATCCACTTCGCTTCCTCGGCCGGTGACCTCTGGCTGCCCGTGGGTTATGCCCAGACCAGACCGATCCCGGTGGCCCTGTATCTGCAGCGCTTCCCCGCCAGCGCGCCGCCGCCGGCCAACCGTGGCGTCTGAGGCCCTGGGCCACCGGCATGAAGGAGCTTGTCGGCTGGGAGCCGGCCCGGTCCGCCGGCATCACACTGGTGCAGGTGATCCCAGGCAAAGCGATGGAAGAGGGGGGGAGCACGATCACGGCATCAGGACGCTCCGAGTCCCTCGCGGTGTCCTTGGGGAGTCTGGCGGCACTGGTCGTCTGCCTCCTGGTCCTGGGGCTTGGGGTGGGTCAGATCACCACGGTGATGCCGACTCTGGCGGGTGTGTCCACCGCCGCAGCTGGCCGCCCTTGAGCAGCTGCCGGGGTTGTGGTGTTCGCCGGTGTTCTGGGCCGGCTCCATGAGTGCCCGTCTGGTGCTCGGCCCTGTGCACGTCAGCCCGCAGGTGCGGGAATGGCTGGATCTGGAAACGCTGCAACGTCTGGTGGCTCGCCACCGCCGGGGCGACTGGGGCCAGGTGGATGCCCGCGATGCCAGGGCCAACACGCTCGCGGCTTATCACCAATGCGGCCGGTTGCGCAGTGTTTATCACCTTGGGCAGGGGCTGTGCGTCTGGGTGATCACCGACCATCTCGGTACCGACAGCCTCCAGACCACCGTGCTGATCCCCGCTGACGAGTGAGCCCCAGCCAGAGCTGGGGCGCTGCTACGGTTCCGCCCACCTGGCCCCTGGGGAACTCCTGCCGCTGCGATGACTGATCCGGCGCAGCCCAGGGGCGACGATTTCCCGGCACTCAGGGCGATTGCGGAGCGCTTTGAGCTCGGCGGTCCGATCAGCGGCATCGAACCCCTGGGGCAGGGCAACGTCAACGACACCTATCTGGTGCGCCTGGGCGACACCGCCCGTCCCGCCGCCGTGCTTCAGCGGGTGAACACCCAGGTGTTCACCCGTCCCGAACTGGTGATGGGCAACCTGGTGACCTTCAGTGACCATGTGGCCCGGCGGATGCGCGAACCGCCCAGGGAGCTGGCAGGCCGCCGCTGGGAGGTGCCGCGGGTGTTTCCGGCCCGTGCGGATGGACGCCCCTGGGTGTGGGAGGGCTCGAATTTCTGGCGAGCCCTGGGCTATGTGCAGGGGGCCCAGTCGCTGGAGCGGATCGGGCACAGCGGCCACGCCCGCGAAATCGGTTTCGCTCTGGGCATGTTCCACCGGCTGATCAGTGATCTGCCCGTGGAACACTTGGCCGACACTCTGGAGGGTTTTCATATCACCCCCTCCTATCTGCGCCACTTTGATCAGGTGCTGGGCCAGCTCAGCTCCCATGGCGATCCCGAGCTGGACGATTGCCTGGCCTTCGTGGAGCAGCGACGCTCCCTGGTGCCGGTGCTGGAGCAGGCCAAGGCCAGTGGAGAGCTTCGCCAGCGTCCGATTCACGGGGATCCGAAGATCAACAATGTGATGCTTGATCTCCAGGCTGATCGGGCCGTTGCCCTGGTCGATCTCGACACCGTCAAGCCAGGCCTGGTGCACTACGACATCGGCGACTGTCTGCGCTCGGCCTGCAATCCCCTGGGTGAAGAGGCCGACGACTGGCGCTCGGTGCATTTTGATGTGGGTCTCTGCGACCTGCTGCTGAAGGGGTACGGCAGTGTGGCCAGCTCTTTCCTCACCGACGCCGACTACAGGCACATCCCTGCCGCCATCCGTCTGATCAGCTTCGAACTCGGACTGCGCTTCCTCACCGATCACCTGGCCGGGGACGTCTATTTCAAGACCCGCCATCGCGGCCATAATCTGCGCCGGGCTCGGGTGCAGTTCAAGCTGACGCAGAGTATCGAGGAGCAGGACGCTGCGATTCAGGCCGTTGTGGCGGCGATGCGATGAAGACTCCCGGCAGCGAACCCACCGCTGAGCACGCTGAGATGCCCTGGCGGTCCTTTGTCCTTCAACCCTTCGATCCAGAGGCTGGCCTGGCGCTGACGGGGCGGATCCGACGTGGGAGGGAGATCCTGGAGCTGCATCTGCGTCTGAGCGGCGACCTCGCCTCGGTGGTGGTGCCTGAGCCCTCACCCCGGCCTGAGCGCCGCGATGATCTCTGGCGAAGCACCTGCTTCGAGCTGTTCCTGGGCGCAGAGGCGGAGCCGGTGTACCGGGAAGTGAACCTCGCCCCCAGTGGCCACTGGAATGTGTATCGCTTCAGCGGCTACCGCCGGGGGATGGAGCCAGAGCCCTCTCTGCAGGACCTGCCCTTCGGGTTCAGGCGGAAGCCCGCAGCGCTTGAGCTGGCGCTGGCCTGGATGTTGCCCGACGACCTTCAAGCCGCGGGTTCAGCCCTTGAAGCCGGGGTCTGTGTGGTGATTGAGCGGCGCCAGGGGCGGCTCAGCCACTGGGCTGTGACCCATCCTGGTGATCAGCCTGACTTCCACCGCAGGGATGGCCTGGTGCTGCGCCTCTGAGGGGAACAACGCCTGCCGTGGTGGGGTGGAAGAGCCCGGAGTGAACCACCACCCCGAGCTCCTGCCCGAAGGCATCGTCATCGTGACATGCCGATCCAACTGCATCTTTGCATCGGATCCCCGCAACGTCTCCGCCGGCGCAACCGGATCACCGCTGCAGTCGGCTGGGGTTGCCCCTCAGCTGTACTCGCCCGGCATGTCCTGCTTGGTGATCGTCACCCTGCCGATGCGCTGGCCGGAGGAACGCAACACTTCGTCCCCGGAGACGTCGAAGCCCAGGGACGCGGCGATCCTGGCCACGTCATCGGCGGTCGATGCGCTCAGCACCAGGCGCCTGAGTTCACCATCGTCCTGCACCCGTGCAAGAAAGGCCCTGAGTTGGTCCTGGGACATGGCAGAGCGGGGATCGGGACTGGTGCTTCAGCATGGCCCCCCCGGGTGTGCGGGTCACTCCCCCCACTGGCGCAGCAGGTTGGTACAGCTGAGGCTGACCAGATCGAAGACCTCATCTTTGCCATCGCGCTGGAAGATCGCCCGCCGCGCTGTGTCGAGCTCGAACAACAGCTCCCGCTGGTCGTCCCGGCGCACCCGGCTCTGGATCCAGCCCATCGCCGCCAGGCGCACTCCTTCCCGCACCGGCTCCACCCGGTGCAACCGGGTGTTTGGGCACCCCCGGGCATGGCCGAGACGCCCAGCCCAAGCTCCACGGAGATGGAGAAGCCGTCGATGAGCAGCCCCGAGAGCGAGAAGTCGGGAGATCACGACGGCATGAAGCCCGATGAAGGGGGTGAGGGCGGCGAGGGAGGCTGATGCGGCGCAAGCGGAGTCAAGCCGCATCCCGAGCCCTCAGCCCTGTTCCGCTCCGCTGGATCTGAGCAGCTCTCGGATCCGTTCAGCACCCACGTCGTTGCGGATCTCTACCCGGCCGATGGCGCTGGGCAGCACGAAACGCACCTGCCCATCCTTCACTTTTTTATCACTCTGGAGGGTGCGCAGCACCGCCTCCGGGTCAAGGGAAGGCAGCCGCATGGGCAGGCCGGCCCTGGCGATCACGGCGCACTGCCGCTGCTGATCGGCGTCGCTCCAGAGGCCCATCGCCGCGGCCAGCTCGCCGGCTGCCACCATCCCCAGCGCCACCGCCTCCCCGTGGAGGTAGGTGCCGTATCCGCACAGGGTTTCCACCACATGGCCGAGGGTGTGACCGTAGTTGAGGATGGCGCGCAGTCCACCTTCCCGCTCATCGGCGGCCACCACGCGGGCCTTGGCTGCCGCGGATCGCTCCAGCAGCGTCTGCAGCAGGGTTTCGCCCACCCCCTCCAGGCTGGAGAGGTCGCCGGCGGCTTCCAGCTCGGCGAACAGCTCCGGATCGCCGATCACGCCGTACTTGATCACCTCGGCCATGCCAGCGCGGAAGTCCCGCTCCGGCAGTGTGACCAGGGTGCTCGGATCGATCAGCACCAGGCTGGGCTGGTGGAAGGCTCCGATCAGGTTCTTCCCACCGGGATGATTCACGCCTGTCTTGCCGCCGATGGAGGCATCCACCATCGCCAGCAACGTGGTGGGCACCTGCACCACGGCAATGCCCCGCAGCCAGGTGGCGGCGGCGAATCCCGCCATGTCCCCCACCACGCCGCCGCCGAGGGCCACGATCAGGGAGCCCCGCTCCAGCCGGCTGGCCTGGGCCGCGTCATGGATCAGGGCCACGCTGGCGGGAGTCTTCTGGTCTTCCCCGGCCTCGAGCACCAGCAGGCCGGGATCCAGCTCGGCCATACGCAGACTCTCCAGGGTCTTGCCGCCATAAAAGCCCTCCACCACCGGGTTGGTCACCACCAGCACCTTGGTGCCCGCCGCCACTCCACGGGAGCGGATTAGCGGGCCGAGCTGATCGAGGCTGCCATCGCCGATCACCACGGGGTAGGGATGGCTGCTCAGGGTCACCTCGATCGTGTGGAGGCGCAGGCCGGCAACGGTCTCGCTGGCGGGCCCGCTGGGCTCGATCGAAAGCGTGGGGATCATCGCTGGGCCCGACCCGACTGACTGATGCCTCAGGCTAGGCCTGGGCTTCCATCTCCCCATGGCCCTGGATCACCGCCAGCACCGCCGCGCCGTAACGCTCCAGCTTGGCCGCGCCGATGCCGCTCACCTGCTCCAGTTCCGCCAGCTCCCCGGGTCGCCTGGCCGCCAGCTCCACCAGCGTGCGGTCGTGGAACACCACATAGGGGGGCACGCCCTGATCACGGGCCTGTCCCCGGCGCCAGTCCTTGAGGGCCGCGACCAGGCCGGGATCGGCCGCCAGTTCAGCTGTTCCGCCTGCCCTCGGGGCCTGAGGCTGCCGTCCGCTGCGGCTTCGATCCGCGGCCTGCTTCCGCTCCAGGCGTGGCGGGGTGGCGGGCAGCTCCAGGGTCAGCTCCCCCCGCAGCAGGGACCGCACGCGGGCTTCTTCTCCCCAGCGCAGACCGCCGCGGCCGTCGGGCACCGGCTCAAGCCATCCCTGGCTGGTGAGCTGCCGCAGCAGTGTGCGCCACTGGTCGCGGTCCAGCTCTTTGCCGATGCCGTACACACTCAGGCTCTGGTGGCCCAGGGAGCGCACCCGGGCAGTGTCGGCCCCCAGCAGCACATCCGTGAGGTGGGCCGCCCCGAAGCGCTGGCCAGTGCGGTAGACGGCCGAGAGCGCCATCTGGGCCGCCACGGTCCGGTCTTCCAGCACCTGGGGCTCGAGGCAGCGGTCGCAGTTGCCGCAGGGCTCGGCCAGGGTTTCGCCCAGATGGGCCAGCAGCAACTGGCGGCGGCACCCCGGCGCTTCGGTGAAGCCCACCAGGGCGTCGAGCTTGCCGTGCTCGATCCGCTTCTGGCCGGCCTCGGCATCAGACTCCTCGATGAAACGACGCAGCTGGGGCACATCCCCTGGCCCATGCACCATCCAGGCGGTGGCCGGCAGACCGTCCCGGCCCGCACGGCCGGTTTCCTGGTAGTAGGCCTCCAGGCTCTTGGGCAGATCCAGATGGGCGACGAAGCGCACGTCCGGTTTGTCGATGCCCATGCCGAAGGCGATCGTGGCCACCACCACCACGCCATTGTCGTTGCGGAAGCGGCTGAGGGCGCCGGAGCGCTGGCCGGCATCCATCCCGGCGTGGTAGGCCACGGCGTCGTGGCCGGCATCGCGCAGCAGGGCGGCGAAGCGGTCCACACGGCTGCGGGAACGGGCATACACGATCCCCGCTTCAGCGCGGAAGTCCTGCAGGAATGCCAGCAGCTGCTCCCTGGACTCCTGTTTCGGCCGCAGCAGGTAGCGGATGTTGGGGCGGTCGAAGCTGGCCAGGAACACCCGTCCCTGCTCGAGGGCCAGGCGCTCGATGATCTCTCCGCGGGTGCGGGGATCGGCGGTGGCGGTCAGGGCCAGCCGGGGAACCTGCGGGAACTGCTGGGCCAGGGTCTTCAGCTGCAGGTACTCGGGGCGGAAGTCGTGGCCCCACTGCGAGACGCAGTGGGCCTCGTCGATGGCGAACAGGGCCAGGGGCCTCTCCTGCAGCCGCTCGAGCAGATCGCCGGCGAGCAAGCGCTCAGGTGAGACGTAGAGTAGATCCAGTCCGCCCTGGTGGAGAGAGCGCCAGAGGGCGCTGGCGGCCTCGCCGGTGAGGCCGGAGTGCAGGGCGGCCGCCCGCACCCCGGCCTGGCGCAGGGCCTGCACCTGGTCATCCATCAGCGCGATCAGGGGGGAGACCACCACCGCCAGGCCCTCCAGGCAGAGGGCCGGCACCTGATAGCAGAGCGATTTGCCTCCGCCTGTGGGCATCAGCACCAGGCCTGATCCTCCGGCGATCACATGGCGCACGATCGCCTCCTGGGGACCACGGAAGTGGTCGTAGCCGAACACCTCACGCAGCACCTGCAGCGGGTCGCTGCCGCTGAAGCTGCTCTGCACGGCCGTGGTCCCGTCAAGGTTCATCCCACAATGGCGCCATGGATGGTTCCCGCTCTTCCGCCCCTCCGGTCCGCCGGTCTCCCGCCTGGTTGGGACGCAGCGCCACGGCCTGGGGCTTTCTCAGCCCGGCTCTGCTGCTGCTGAGCGTCTCGGTGCTGATTCCGGCCGCGATGGCCCTGGTGATCAGCTTCACCGCCACCGGCCTCGACGTGAGCGAGCCGTTGCGCTTCGTCGGTCTGGCCAACATCCGCCGCCTGCTGGCCGACCCGGTCTTCCTGCAGGTGCTGATCACCACCTTCCTCTATCTGATCGGCGTGGTGCCTCCGATCGTGCTGGGGTCCCTCACCCTGGCCGTGCTGGTGAACCGCCAGCTGCCTGGGATCCACCTGTTCCGCGCCGCCTTTTACACCCCGGTGCTGGTGTCGATCGTGGTGGCGGCCATCGCCTTCCGCTGGCTGTACGCCGAGAATGGCCTGGTCAACGGCTGGCTGGCGGCCTGGCTGGGGGATGCTTTCACGCCGATCGGCTTTCTCACCACCCCCTGGCTGGCCCTGCCCGCCGTGATGCTTGTGACCCTCTGGAAGGGCCTCGGCTATTACATGGTGATCTTTCTCTCGGGCCTGCAGGGCATTGCTCCGGAGCTCTATGAAGCCGCTGCCCTCGATGGCAGTGAGGGCTGGAGGCGCCATCTCGACATCACCCTGCCCCTGCTCAGGCCCTACCTCACTCTGGTGGGGGTGATTTCCGCGATCGCCGCCACCAAGGTGTTCGAGGAGGTGTATCTGATGACCCAGGGGGGGCCGGCGGAGTCCACCCGCACCCTCGTTTACTACGTCTACGACCAGGCCTTTTCCGAGCTGGAGATCAGCTATGCCTGCACGGTGGGTCTTGCCCTGTTCCTGATCGTGCTGATCTTCAGCCTGCTGCGCTTCCTGGCGGTGGGGGACAAGAGTTTCAGCTGAGGGCGTCCACGCCGCTGGTCAGGGGAGTGGCAAGCTGCTCAATCGGCACGCGGCCCCTGTGGGGTGTCGTCCTGGAGGTGAGGGATGAGCGGCAGTATCGGGGTGGTGGGGGGCGGCCAGCTCGCCTGGATGCTGGCTGCGGCAGCTCGGGAGCAGGGCATTGAGCTCCACGTCCAGACCCCCGCTCTCACCGATCCCGCCGCCCGGCTGGCCAGCAGTGTGGTGCGTGCCCCTCTTGATGATCTGGAGGCCACCCGCCGCCTGGCCGAGAAGGCCTCGGCGATCAGTTTCGAGAACGAATGGCTCGATCTCGACGCCCTCGCCCCGCTCGAGCAGCAGGGTGTGGTGTTCATCCCCCGCCTGGAGTCCCTGGCGGATCTGGTCTGCAAACGTCAGCAGCGACTGCTGCTGGAGCGGTTGCGCCTGCCGTCGCCCCGCTGGTTTCCACTCGAGCAGGTGCTGATCCCCCCGGCACCGGCTGAGGAGGATGAAGCGATGCAGGCCGAGGCCGATCAGGACGCCGGCGGAGAGCAGGAGCCGGAGCCACCCCTGACGCCGCAGTTGCCGGCGGGGTTTGACTTCCCGCTGATGGCCAAGGCGGCGAGGGGGGGCTACGACGGCCGCGGTACCCGGGTGATCCGCAGTCAGCAGGAGCTGGAGGCCCTGATCGAGTCGGTGGATCCTGGCCTCTGGCTGTTGGAGGACCTGGTGGCCTTCGAGCAGGAGCTGGCCATGGTGGCCTGTCGCGACCACCAAGGCGCGGTGCAGTGCTATCCCCTGGTGGAGACCCACCAGCACGATCAGGTCTGCGACTGGGTGCTGGCCCCTGCCGCCGCCAACCAGGCGGTGCAGGCCCGGGCCCGCAATGTGGCGGCCTCGCTGCTGGCCGCCCTTGAGTATGTGGGAGTGCTCTCGATCGAGTTCTTCTACGGACCTTCAGGGCTGCTGATCAACGAGCTGGCGCCAAGGACCCACAACTCCGGCCATTACACGATCGAGGCGACCCGCACCAGTCAGTTCGCCCAGCAGGTGCGCCTCGTTTCAGGGCAACCCCTGGGGGACATCACCATGGAGCTGAACGGCGCGCTGATGGTGAACCTGCTGGGCTTCGAGACCTCCACCGCGGCCTACGCCAGGCAACGCCAGGCTCTGGAGGCTCTGCCCGATGCCAGCCTGCACTGGTACGGCAAGCGTCTGGCCAGGCCTGGGCGCAAGCTGGGCCACATCACCCTGGTGCTCAAGGCCACGGACGCAGCCGAGCGGGCCCTTGAGGCAGAAATCCGTCTGGCTGAGGTGCGCGCGATCTGGCCGCTGCCACCGGAGCGGACCCCTTAGAGTTTGCAAGGACTGCTGTGTTGGTGACTGCCTTTCACAGTTTCTGATCTGACTCCCTCTTCGACGTGGGTGGTCTGTCGTGACGGTGACGTACACCGGCCTCGTTGCCGGAAACGAAACCCCACTTTGACTGCCCCTCTGGTACTACCAGGTCGAACACTGGGGCAAGACGGCACAGCGGTTCACCCTTTTCATCCCTTCCGGCAGAGGCGATCCAGACACTCCTGGAGTTGGTCTCTCGGCCAGGACGTGACCACGAACACTTCCTGGGCGGTGCTGCCGCGCCTGGCCAGCAGCTTGAACCCTCCGTTGATCGGGATCGACACCCGCAGCCGCAGGCGCGGGCTGTGCCCCTTCACCCGGCTGATCACGGCCGGGGTGATGGTGTCGATGCCTTCCTCCCGGGCCAGCACCTTGAGTACGGGGATCAGGCCCTCCAGGTAGGTGCTGTGGGTGATCACAACCCGACCCATGGGTATTTCTCCCCAATGGTCAACTGTAGGTGGGCTGGCTAAGACAAGAGGGCCTCGCCGAGCCTCGGTGGACCTGACACGCACATCGCTCAGCCTCGAGCTCAGCCGGCAACTCGGCGAGGCCGTTGAGGTGCTCACCATGGCCCAGCCCCTGCGCCGGCAGGTGAGCGGCCTGGCGGTCTGCTCCGGGCGGCTGTTCAGCTACGTGCTCGACAGAAGGGCTCTGAGCCTGCAGGTGCGCAACCTGCTGATGTTCACCGTCCGTCCGCAGGAGGAGGCGCTGCCGGGGCTGGCCTGAGCCTTGGGTGGGCCTGAGCGTCCCGAATCACTCCCGCTCGAGCGGGGCCATCGTCAGGCCCTCCTGGCCCAGTTGCTGGTGGTGCAGCTCGGCCTGCTCCTGGGGCCCACTCCAGACCACCGCGGAACCCCCGCGATCGATCTGATGGGCCAGCTCCCAGGCGCGGTCGGGTCCCATGCCCGGCAGGTAGCGCACCAGGCAGTTCACCACGTGCTGGAACGTGTTGACGTCGTCGTCGAGCACCACGACCCTGAAGTGGGGATAGGGCTGGCGAAGGCGGATTCCCGCCGGGATCGTCTGGGCTCCCGGGGTTGCCATCGTTGTTCTGCGGCTGGTGGCGACTCACACTAGGTAAACTCTCGATAACCGTTGCTGGGGCGCCCCCATGCTCATCACCCTCGCCTGGGCTTCCCTGGCTGCCCTCTTCAGTTTTTCGATCGCCATGGTCGTCTGGGGTCGCAACGGCGACGGCACGATCAACTTCTGATCCACCAAGGGATCGCTTCTCACCCGGATGCCTGAACTCCCACTCACCAGCACCAATGTCCTGGCGCTGACCGCCTCTGTGCTGCTGGTCTTCGTCACGGGAGGAGTGATCTATCTCTCAGCGGTCGAGTGGCGTGATCGTCGCCGAGCCAGCCGTGGCTCACGCCCGGCATCCGGTCGTCTCTCCTCCGGTCGGCGGTGACGCGGGCGAGGCCCGCCTGCATCCATGGCCCCCTGGTTCGTGAATCACCCGCCGAGCTGGCTGAAGCCCGCTCCAGATGACTCCTGGGCACGGTGGCGCACCACGCTGTCTGTCATGCCCTCCCCCCACTGATGACCCTCTCCCTGCCCCGTTGGAAGGGTGGTCTGCCCTGGCCTCCTCGGCTTGGGCCTCTGCCGATCACCTCGGCCGTGATCGCTCTGCTGGTGCTCGCCCCGGCCAGCCAGCTCCACCGTTTTCCCCGCTCGAACGCCGAGGGGCTGGAGCGGGTGGTGGCGATGGCCACGCTGGTTCAGAGCTTTCAGTCGACTGATGTGCGGCCGGTGCCCCTCCTGTGGCAGGAGCGTCTTGGAGCTGAGCCGGCCGCCAGGCTCTGGGCCCGCCAGCGGGGACCCTGGTGGCAGTTCTGGGGCCGGGAAGGGTCCGCCCACCTGGTGGTGCCGGCCCGGCTGTTCGGCCCTCAGGCCAGCATGGCCCTGCCGGAGGGGGCCCTGCGGGTGGACGATCTGGTGGTGATCGCTCCCGATCCCCTCTCCGAGCAGACCCTCCAGCAGCAACTGACCCGCACCTCCCGCCCGCCCCGCGGCCTGGAGCAACGCTGCGTGAACCTGTTGCGAAGTCGCCAGGCCGTGGTCTGGACCAAGCTGGCCCTGGCCCAGATCTCGGGTGACCTCGCCCCGCTTCTGCAGGGATTCCAGCAGGGCTGTCTCACAGTCAGCGCCGAGGCTGATGGCCTCTACTGGCAGGGAGAGGCCAGTGCCAAGCCAGATTCGGTGGTAGCGGCATCGCCGCAGCCTCCTGAGCCGGCCCGCAGCCGGGAGCCCCTGCCGGAGAATCTGCTGCTGGAGGTGGCCGGGGCACGGCTTGATCAGTTGCTGGAGGCCCTGCTCAGCAACGCCGTGATCCGGCAGCCGCTGATGGATCGCTATGGCCTTGACCAGACGGCCCTGGAGCGATTGAAGGGCACCCCGTTCCTGCTGAGGCTCAGGCCCCAGTCCAAGGGCCCCTTTCTGGCCTCTCTGGAATTGCAACTGGCGGTGGGCGAGGACCGCTCAGGCTGGACAGGTTGGCTGGCGACGCTGCGCCAGGCCCTGGAGAGCCAGGGTCTGAGCGATCAGCGCTCCAGCACCGGCAAGTCCGGGGCGAGCGCCGTGCAGGCGAAGCTGCCCAGCAGCCTCTGGCTGCGCGAAGACGGCACTCCATTGGGCGGCTGGCGCTGGGTGGTGCCGGCATCCGGTGGTGCCCCTGAGCTGCTGTTCGTGCTCGGCGCCGGGCTTCCGGGGGGAGAGCGCTTCCCAGCGGCCATGGCTCCGGCGGGTGGGGGGCTCAGTCTGCGGGCCAGGCCTTCAGCCCTCTCCGAGCTTGGCTTGCTGCCCCCGGATCTGCCCGCGGTGGCCAGGCGCTCCAGCCAACTGGAGATGGTCTCCGCTCCGGCGGGAGCGTCCAGATCAGGGGCCGGCAGCTCCCAGGGCAGCGGGTCCGGGCTGTCGTGGCTGTGGGGTTCCTTGCGTCTGGAGCTCTCCCCGGCGAGCCCGCCAAGGATCTCCCCACTGAACCCAGCACCGAAGGCGAAGGATCCCCCTCAGCCGGGCGAGCGCTGAGCAGGCCCCTGTCGGTGTCGGATCCTCAGCCCCCCTGGGGGGCAGTGGGAGGGGTGGCCTCAGCCGAGGTTCCGGATTCGCCTTGGCTCTCCCCGGTGGGGTTGGCGGTGGCGGGGGGCGCCAGTTTCTCCTGAGCCTGACGCTCCCGGCGGCGGCGTTCCGCCGCAAGGGTCTCCTCCATCAGCTCGACGGCCTGGGCCATCTTCTCCAGAGTGCTCGCGTAGAGGTTGAGGTCCTTGTCGACCCGTTCCTTCATCAGACCCATGGACTCACCGATCTGATGGGCGGCCTCCCTGAGGGCCTGGGGTTCCACGGCTTCGGCGCCACGGGCTCGCTGCAGCAAACTGAGCAGCCCCACGGCGAACAGGCGTGAGTAGTGGAAATCGGGCCTGTCGATACCGGCCAGCACCCCGGCGATCAGCTCAGGGGCCCCCTCGCCCCGCTGGGCCAGCCATTGCTTCACTTCCTCGAGGCTGTGCTCTCCCACCGCTGCCACGGCGGCGTCATGCTGGGCGCGAATCCGCTCGGCATCGAAGCCCGAGGAGGCGCAGAGGGCCGCAAACAGGGGCTCACGCTGCTGCTCCGGCCTGTAGCCCTTGGCGAAACCATCAAAGACCTGGGTGAGCCCCACCGCGAACAGCGGGTCGCTGCGGAATCCGCTCTGCCGGCTGAGCAGATGCAGCTCGACGAGAAGCTCATCGACCATGCGCCGGTACAGAGGACCGATCACATAGGGAAAGGCTGCGTGGAAGGCACGCTTGCTGTCAGCAACGGTGAGGCAGGCGCTCACACTCATCCGCACGAATGCCTGGACATTAGCGCTGCACCCCCCCGGGGCGATCGGGCGCCGCGAGCACCGACCTCGGTAGGATCGCCGCAGTTGCTCTGCCGCCGCCGATGATCCCGATCGTGATTGAGGATTCTGGCCGGGGTGAACGCGCCTTTGATATCTACTCCAGGCTCCTGCGTGAGCGGATCATTTTTCTGGGCGAGACCGTGACTGCAGAGTCTGCCAACCGGGTCGTGGCGCAACTCCTCTTTCTGGAGGCGGAGGATCCGGAGAAGGATATTTTTCTCTACATTAATTCCCCCGGAGGATCCGTCTACGACGGCCTCGGCATCTTCGACACGATGCAGCACATCAAGCCGGATGTGCAGACGGTCTGCGTGGGCCTGGCCGCCAGCATGGGAGCTTTTCTGCTCACCGCAGGTACCAAGGGCAAGCGCAGCAGCCTGCATCATTCCAGGATCATGATTCACCAGCCCCTTGGTGGTGCCCGCGGCCAGGCCAGCGACATCCGCATTCAGGCGGATGAAATTCTCTTCCTCAAGGACAAACTGAACCGCGAACTCGCCGAGCGTACCGGCCAACCCCTGGATCGCATTCAGCTGGACACTGACAGAGACTTCTTCATGTCGCCTGCAGAGGCCGTGAGCTACGGACTGATCGACAAGGTGATTGAAAAGCGTCCAGTCCGGCCGCTCTGAGTGATTCAGCCTTGCTGATCACTCTTCACTTGAGATCTGCAGGCCGTTCTTGCTGCCTTCTAGTTCTTTCCAGAGTTTGCGGATCTCATCGTAAGCCTGATCCTGGTTGAGTTTGCCGTTGCTCTGCAGACCAACGATCAGGCCAACGCGATCAGCAAAACGCTCCAGATTCTGGTGAAAAGCCAGCCGTTGCGGACTCCAGTCGTCGCCGCGATAGGCACTGAACGACTCCATCGGAGAGCGGGTGCTGCTCAAAATCTGGATGCGCAATGACACAGGTTAAGCAAAGACCTCAACCGTGCGGGGCAAGGTTTGGTTAAGAACCTGACCCGCGCCCTCCGGGGCCGGCGGGCTGCACAAGCTCAGGAAGCGGGCAGCAGGGGCGAGAAGCGGTCCTTCTCGGGAATGGTCGTGAATTCGGCCACCACGGCGCGGAACTCATCGCCATCGAGAGTTTCCTTCTCGATCAGCATCTCCACCAGTCGATCCATGCAGTCACGATGGCTGGAGACCAACTGCTGGGTGTCGCGGTAGCAGAGGTCCACGATGCTGCGGACCTGCTCGTCGATGCGCCGTGAGATGGAGTCGGAGACATCGCTGCGGGTCATCAGATCGCGGCCGAGGAACACCTCCTGATTGCCGGCCTCCAGGGACACAGGCCCCAGATCGCTCATGCCGAACCGTGTCACCATCTGGCGGGCCATGCTGGCCACCTGCTGGATGTCGCCTCCGGCGCCCGTGGTGACTTCGGCGTGGCCAAAGACCACGTCTTCAGCCACACGGCCACCAAGAGCTCCCATGATGCGGGCCTTGAGCTGGGCGCGACTGACCAGCATCTGCTCCTCGTCGGGGGCGAACCAGGTGAGACCCTGGGCCTGACCGCGAGGAACCAGGGTGACCTTCTGAACAGGGTCATGGTCCTTGACGAGGGTGCCGACAAGGGCATGGCCCACTTCGTGGTACGCGATCAGCCGCTTGCTGCGACCGTCGGTGAGGGGTTTGCCCTCCATGCCGGCGATCACCCGATCCACGGCATCATCGATCTCAGCGAGGCTGGTGGCCTCCTTGCGGCGGCGGGCGGTGAGGATGGCCGCCTCATTGAGCAGGTTGGCCAGATCGGCGCCAGTGAACCCCGGGGTGCGCCGGGCGATGGCCTCGAGGGACACATCCTCGGCCAGCTTCTTGTTGCGGGAGTGAACTTTGAGAATCGAGAGCCGTCCCTTGATGTCCGGCGCGTCGACGCTCACCTGGCGGTCGAAACGGCCAGGACGCATCAGCGCCGAATCGAGTACGTCGGGGCGGTTGGTGGCGGCGATGATGATGATGCCGCTGTTGCCCTCGAAACCATCCATCTCGGTGAGCAGCTGGTTGAGGGTCTGCTCCCGCTCGTCATTGCCCCCACCGATGCCGGCACCCCGCTGACGTCCCACCGCATCGATTTCATCGATGAAGATCAGGCAGGGGCTGTTTTCCTTGGCCCGCTTGAACAGGTCGCGCACGCGGCTGGCGCCGACGCCCACGAACATCTCCACGAATTCAGAGCCCGAGAGGGAGAAGAAGGGCACGCCGGCTTCACCGGCGATCGCCTTGGCCAGCAGGGTCTTGCCGGTACCGGGAGGACCCACCAGGAGCACGCCCTTCGGAATCTTGGCGCCCACGGAGGTGAAGCGTTCCGGTTGCTTCAGGAAGGTGACCACTTCCTCGAGATCCTCCTTGGCCTCCTCCACCCCGGCCACGTCGTCGAACATCACGCCGGTTTCAGCCTCCATGGCGAAACGGGCCTTGGTCTTGCCGAACTGCATGGCCTGACCAGGTCCGCCGGGCATGGAGGACGATCGGCGCGCCAGGAAGATCAGGGATCCGATCAGCAGCAGGGGGAAGAGCAGGTTGCCGAGGATTCCCAGAGCCGGAGGGGTGGTGCGAGGGGGGTGGATGTCGAAGCTGATCCCCTGCGACTTGAGGTTGTTGATCAACTCGGGTGCCAGGCCAGGGAGATCGACCCGCAGCCGTTGCACGCGGTTGTCCAGGTCGGGATCCACCGCCTCGATCACGGCACTGCGGCCCCCATCGAAGATATCCACCGCTGTGACCCGCCCCGCCTCGATGTAGTCGAGGAAGCGGCCGTAGCTCATGCGGGCCACGGCCGCATTGCGCGGGGCCACGGCGCCGGTGCGACCCTCAGGTGTGAACCGGCTGGCGCCGCCGTTCCCCAGCACCTGCCAGCCAAGGAACAGGGCCACTCCGATCGGGAGCAGCCAGAGAGCGAACAGACGCCAGCGCTGATTCATGGCTGAGGGAATTTTTAACAAGTGTAAAGCGCGCAATCCTCAGCCGAGGGTTCCCGGCCGCCGCGCCATGGCTTTCAGCTTGTCATGGTTACCTTCAGCCGCGAGCTTCGGTGACAGAGCTTCAGCTGATGCTCAGCCAGGCAGGGTCGTCGCTTTCCTGGATGGTGTCGAGATCGGGGGGCTCGATCAGCAGGTCGGCGCTCGGCAGTGTTTCCAGCAGTTCAGGTCCCCCCAGGCCGTGGGTCCAGATTTCCAGTTCCGCTCCCTTGGGGGCCTGGAAACTCAGCAGTTCAAAGGGGAAGATCACCCGCTCGAGGTAGAAGTCGCCGGGCCCGCAGGAACGCAGGATCACCATACGGTCGCTGGAATTGCGATAACCGCAGGAGAGCAGGGCCAAGGGAGGAGTTTCGTCGGGATTCAACCATCAAGCCACCATCCCCCCAGGTCTTTGGTCACGGTCAGCACCGTTCAGCTTTCTTAAGGTTTTCTTGATGAGCCACCGGGGCCGGCACCCTGGTGGTTCCGCAGGATCCGTGTCATCAGAGGCTGCGCAGGGCGACGATCGGATCCAGGCGCGAGGCCCGGCGTGCCGGCACCACCCCGAAGAACAGCCCGATCGATCCGGACAGTCCCACCGTGAACAGCACGCTGCTGCTGTCAATGCCCGCCGGCAGGGGCGTGAAGCGGCTGACGGCCGCCACCGTTCCCAGGCCCACAGCACTGCCGATCAGCCCCCCCAGGCTGGCGAGCACCAGCGATTCCACCAGGAACTGCAGCAGCACATCACCACTGCGGGCACCCACGGCCTTGCGCAGGCCGATCTCCTGGGTGCGCTCGCTCACCGACACCAACATGATGTTCATGATGCCGATGCCGCCCACCAGCAGAGAAACCCCGCCGATCGCCCCCAGCATCAAGGTGAGTCCCCCGGTGATCGTGCCCACGATCGAGAGGGCGTCCTGCTGGGAGCGCACGGCGAAATCGTCTTCTCTGAGGATGCGATGCCGGCGGCGCAGCAGGTTGGTGATCTGAAATTTGGCCGCGCTGGTGCTCGCTTCGTCGCGGGCTTCAGCGCTGATGAAGGTGAGCACGACCCCATAGGTGGGATCCCGGCCGCTCAGCTTGCTCACCATCGTTGAGAGGGGGATGTAGGCGGCTTCGTCCTGGTTGGTGCCGAAGGCGGCACCTTTGGCGGCCATCACACCGACCACCTCGAAGGACTGATCGCGGATGCGCAGGGTCTGGCCGATGGCGGAGCCGGAGGGCAGCAGCTTCTGCTTGAGATCAGGGCCGATCACTGCCACGTTGCGGGCCCCATTGATGTCGTCCTCGCTGAAGAATCGGCCCCGGGCGATCTCGAAGCGACGCACCGGCAGGAACTCGGGCGTGATCCCCGAAACAGAAGCGTTCGAGCTGTTTCCCCCCGACTGCACCACCTCGTTGATCGTGATCTGGGGAGCCACACGGCGCACGCTCGGCACCTGCTCGGCGATCGCCTCGGCGTCCTCCAGCACAAGGGTGCGCGGATTCTGGATTCCCTGACGGCGGGTGTCGTTGTTACCGGGCACCACGAACAGGACGTTGGCCCCCAGGGTGTTGAGCTGGCCCTCCGCCAGGTTCTGGGCCCCTTTGCCCACCCCCACCAGGGTGATCACCGAGGCGTTGCCGATCACGATCCCCAGCATGGTCAGCAGGCTGCGCAGCCTGTTGGCCTTGAGGGTGTTGAGGGCCATCCCCACGGTTTCCGCCATGGGCAGTTTCGAGGCCATGGCCACCAGCAGAGTTCAGATCCGCATCATGGCCAGCAGTGGCTGCTGCCGGCGGGATTGACCCGCCGGCCCCGGAGATTCAGGCCGATAACGAGAACTCTGTCTCAGAGGATCGTTTCGCTGCGGTCAGCCTGGGTGTGGTTGCGGGCACCGCGGTGCACGATCCCTTCGCGCACCTCCAGGGTCACGAATTCGCCAAGGCGCAGGTCGGACGTGGCGTTGGCCACGCCCACGATCACGGGAACCCCCAGCCGCTGCGCGATCACCGCAGCATGGCTGTCACAGCCGGCTTCTTCGGCGATCACCCCCTTGGACTTGCGGATGGCATCGAGGTAGGCGGCGGTGGTTTCGCGCACCACCAGGATCTCTCCGGTCTCCAGCCGAGCCGCTTCCTCGGCGTTGGTGGCCACGCGCACCCGGCCGCTCACCGAGCCGTTGCCGATGCCGAGGCCCCGGCCCAGCACCGCCGAGACGATGCCCACCTTGACCAGGTCAGTGGAGCCGCTCACTCCGGAGAGGGTGCCTGCGGTCTGAACCACCAGATCGCCCTCCCTGAGCAGGCCCCTCTCCTGGGCCACGCCCATGGCCAGAGTGAAGGTGCTGGTGGTCGACTTCTGGTGGCCGATCAGCAGGGGGTTCACCCCCCAGACCAGCTGCAACTGGCGGGCGACCTGCACCTCGCTGGTGATCGCCAGGATCGTGGTGGAGGGGCGGAACTTGCTGACGTTCCGTGCCGTGGCCCCGCTCTTGGTTAACGGGAGGATCGCGGCGGCCTGCAGCTGGCGGGCGATCGTGCTCACCGCCTGGCTGATCGCATTGGGGATGGTGGAGGCGATGTGGCTGTCCACGACCCTGCGGGGATAGTCGCGCTCGATCCGACGGGCGATGCGCGCCATGGTCTCCACCGCCTCCACGGGGTAGTCACCCACGGCGGTTTCGTTGGAGAGCATGACGGCGTCGGTGCCATCGAGGATGGCATTGGCCACGTCACTCACCTCGGCCCGGGTGGGGCGCGGGCAGCTGGCCATGCTGTCAAGCATCTGGGTGGCGGTGATGATCGGGATCCCCAGGGTGTTGGCCTTGCGGATCAGCTCCTTCTGGAGCAAGGGCACCTCCTCGGCGGGCATCTCCACCCCCAGGTCGCCCCGGGCCACCATCACGCCGTCGCAGAGTGGCAGGATCGCATCGATCTGGTCGATCGCCTCGAACTTCTCGATCTTGGCGATCACAGGTGTGCTGTGCCCCTGGCTGCTGATCAGCTCGCGGATCTCCTGCATGTCGGAGGGGTTGCGCACGAAGCTGAGGGCCACCCAGTCGACCCCCTGCTGCAGGCCGAAGCTGAGGTCCTCCCTGTCCTTGGTGGTGAGGGCCCGGATCGAGAGCTGCACGTCGGGGAAATTCACCCCCTTGTTGTTGGAGAGCACCCCGCCAACCACAACGGTGCAGTGCAGGGTCTGCTCGGGAATGTCCACCGAGCGGACCACCATCTCGACCCGGCCGTCGTCGAGCAGGATGCGGCTGCCTGCTGTGACCTCATCGGCCAGGCGGTCGTAGGTGATGGTGGCGATGCTCTGGTTGCAGCTCACCGGCCGGGATGTGAGGGCGAAGTGGTCGCCGTTGGCCAGGGTGATCGGACCGCCTTCGAAGCGGCCCAGGCGGATCTTGGGACCCTGCAGATCCTGGAGGATGCCCACATGGATGCCCAGCTCATGGGCCACCTGACGGATCGTGGCGATCCGTGCGGCATGTTCGGAATGGTCCCCGTGGGAAAAATTGAGCCGAAACGTGGTGGCCCCGGCCTGGATCAGGTCCCGCAGTCGCTGGGGGGACTCCGTGGCTGGACCGATGGTGGCCACGATCTTGGTGCGACGCGACAGATCGGGCTGCGCCATCGGAAAGGCCGAAGGTTCAGGCGGAAACTACCATCCGGTCCCGCCCCGCTCCTGCCACCGATGGTGCCGAACCCATGGATCTGAACCAGTACCAGCGCCAGGCACGCACCACGGCCCGTTACCCCCAGGTGGGCTCCAATCCCATCTATCCCACCCTTGGGCTCTGCGGTGAGGCCGGTGAAGTGGCCGACAAGGTCAAGAAGGTGCTGCGCGATCGGGGCGGGGTGTTCGAGCCTCCGCTGGTGGCGGATCTGGCCCTCGAACTGGGTGATGTTCTCTGGTACGTCGCCCAGCTGGCCAGTGAACTGGGGCTTGATCTGGAGGCCGTTGCCCGGGGCAACCTGGCCAAGCTGGCCGCCCGGGCCGAACGCAACACTCTCGGAGGCAGCGGCGATCACCGCTGAGGGCCGGCCTTGAAGCCATTCTCTTCAGATCCCCCTCGCCTGGCCCAACGGATGCCCCTTGCGAAGAATGCCCTGAGACCACCCTCCCCCAGGCCCGCTTCAGGGGGCCGGGTCCGGAGCCTGCCCAAGGTGCTGGCCCTGGCGCTGGCCCTGCTGCTGCTGATGGTCCCGGCGGCACCAGCCTGGGCGCTGGACCTGGCCGTCAGTGAGATCCGCCTGGAGCCCTGCCCGGCGGATGATCCCGGAGCCCAGCCAGAGTTGAAACGTCCGAGTGGGGCCCGTTGCTATGCCCTGCGTGGCACGGTCAGCAACCCGCGCTCCCAGCCGGTGATCGACGCGGATCTGTTCGCCGTGATCAGTGACCGCAGCGGTGAGCCGGTGCTTCAGAACCGCACCCGGGTTGGTTCGATCGGCGATGTCCCCCCGGGCAACTCCAGCTTCGCCCTGCGCCTGGCGGTGCCGGCAGGCACCCCCGGTCCCCTGAGGGTCAGCCATGCCAAGGCCAGAGGCTTCAACGCCCCGGTGCGGGTGCGTGCCGGCTCAGGCGATGAGCTGCTGCCGCTGGAGCAGGCCCTGCTCGATCCGGGCTGAGCGGCCCCAGGAGGTCCGCTCAGTAGCCGAAACCACCCATCAGGGAACCGCTGAGGTTGCCCAGCAGCCCCTGCACGAGGCTGAGGGTGATGAAGGCGATGATCGCCGAGAGATCAAGACCTCCCAGGGGCGGAATCAGGCCGCGAAAGGCGTTGAGGTAAGGGTCGGTGATCGAGCTCACCGTGCTCAGGACAGGGTTGCTCCAGTCGAGGTTGGGGAACCAGCTCAGCAGCACCCTGACCAGCAGCACGAGGCTGTAGATGCTGAGGGTCTGCGCCAGCACGGCCAGGATCTGGCTCAGGATCGACATGGACAAGGCCTGAAGTGACGTCATCCGACTCTATGCAGCTTCGTTGCCCCCTGTCCTGTCCTGGATGGCTGGAGGGGTCTCCTGCAGCCGGGTGACGGCGAAGGTGCGGTGGAACTTGTCGCTGAGGCTGATCCAGAAGGAGCGGCCGTCGCTCTGTCGCCGCCGCTCGATGAAGTCCTGGGCCAGCAGCTCCTTGATGTGGTCGTAGGCGCCAGATCCGCGCAGCTCCACCAGATCCGACTGCAGGATGCGCCGCTTGAGGGCCACGGTGGCCAGGGTGCGCAAGGTACCGGTGGAAAGGTCCACCGGCAGCAGCGTCTGGACCAGATCGGAATGGCTGTCGCGCAGCTGCAGGCTGAAGCGCTGACCCTCCTGGCGGATTTCCAGAGCCGTGTCCCGGTGGGCATAGTCGGCCATCAGGGTGATCAGGGCCAGCTCCACCTCGCCCCGCTCGATCGGATCGCTCAGTCCGGCCGAAGCGATCTCGGCCAGCTCGCCCAGGCTGAGCGGGCGGCCCTTGAGGTAAAGGATGGCCTCAAGCCGGGCCGGCAGAGACAGGGATTCGCTGGACATGCTCGCCGCCGCCCATCGTTGGTCGCACGGTACCGCAGCTGACCAGGGGGAGCCTCAGGCCAGGGCCGGCACCGGCTGGCTGGCGGGGCCGAGGAACAGCCGATAGGCCGGGTTCCCGGTCTCGTCCCAGTGGCGGTACCCCAGGCCGGAGAGGAAGCGGTCCCACTCCTCGGAATCCCGCTCCTCCACCTGAACCCCCACCACGATGCGGCCCACGTCGGCCCCCTGGTTGCGGTAGTGGAAGATGCTGATCGACCAGTTGGCGTGGAGGGCGTTGACGAAGGCCATCAGGGCGCCAGGCCGTTCGGGAAACTCGAAGCGATAGAGCAGTTCCCGAGGCAGGGCAGCCCCGGCGCGGCAGGCCGCCTCCGGCAGGCGCCCGCCCACCATGTGACGCAGGTGCAGCTTGGCCAGTTCGTTGTCGCTGAGGTCGAGGCAGGGGAAGCCACCCTGGCTGAGCTTGCTGATCAGAGCCTCGGTGTCCCGGCGCCCGTCGATCTGAACTCCCAGGAAAATGTGAGCCAGGCGGTGGTCCGCCATGCGGTAGCTGAACTCGGTCAGGCTGCGGGAGCCCAGCAGCTCACAGAGCTGGCGCAGGCTGCCGGGTCGCTCGGGAATCTCCACCGCCAGCATTGCTTCACGCTCTTCCCCCAGCTCCGCCCGCTCGGCCACGAAGCGCAGCCGATCGAAGTTCATGTTGGCGCCGCAGGCCACGGCCACCAGGGTGCGTCGCTTCAGTCCGCGCCGCTGCACGTCGGCCTTCATGCCGGCCACCGCCAGGGCTCCTGCCGGCTCGAGGATCGAGCGCGTGTCCTCAAACACGTCCTTGATCGCCGCGCAGATCTCATCGGTGTCCACCGTGACCATGGCGTCCACATAGCGCCGGGCCAGTTCAAAGGTGTGCACGCCCACCTGGCGCACCGCCACCCCATCGGCGAACAGCCCCACCTGCTCCAGGCTCACCCGCCGGCCCGCCGCCAGGGAGCGGGTCATGGCATCGGCATCCACCGGCTCGACGCCGATCACCTCCACCTCGGGCCAGACGTTCTTGATGAAGGCGGCGATGCCTGCGATCAGGCCACCACCGCCCACAGCCACATAGATGACATCGGGTGGAGCCGAGCACTGGCGGAGGATCTCCAGGCCCACCGTGCCCTGGCCGGCGATCACCTCCGGATCGTCGAAGGGATGGATGAAGGTGAGGCCCCGCTCCTGCTCCAGGACCCTGGCCTGGTGGCAGGCCTCGTCGTAGGTGTCTCCGTGCAGCACCACCTCGGCCCCGCGGGCGGCCACGGCCCGCACTTTCATGGCGGGGGTGGTGAGCGGCATCACGATCACCGCGTGACAGCCCAGCCGATCTGCTGCAAGAGCCACCCCCTGGGCATGGTTGCCGGCGCTGGCGGCGATCACCCCCCGCTGCAGCTCGTCGGCCCCGAGCTGGGCCATGCGGTTGTAGGCGCCGCGCAGCTTGAAGGAGAACACCGGCTGCAGGTCCTCACGCTTGAGCAGCACGGTGTTGTCCAGCCGCCGCGAGAGGTTGGGGGCCGGATCCAGCGGCGACTCGATCGCCACGTCGTAGACCCTGGCCCGCAGGATGCGCTGCACTGTGTCGTCCATCTCCCCAGTGTGCCGGGCCTCTGGAGGGTCGGCTTCAGGAAAGGTGACTGTTGCCCCCACTCCTTTGGAGGCAGGACCTAGATTGAATTCTCAGATCTGATCAGGGTATGCATCTCAGCGAGCTGAGCCATCCCAACCAGTTGCATGGCCTCAGCATCGGCGAGCTTGAAGCCATCGCTCGTCAGATTCGTGAGAAGCATCTGGAGGTGGTGTCCACCAGCGGAGGCCACCTCGGCCCGGGCCTGGGCGTGGTGGAACTCACCCTGGCCCTCTACCAGACCCTCGACCTGGAGCTGGACCGGGTGGTGTGGGACGTGGGTCACCAGGCCTATCCCCACAAGCTGATCACCGGGCGGTATCACCAGTTCCATACCCTGCGCCAGCAGGGCGGTGTGGCCGGTTATCTCAAGCGCAGCGAGTGCCGCTTCGACCACTTCGGTGCAGGTCACGCCTCCACCAGCATCTCGGCGGCCCTGGGCATGGCCCTGGCCCGCGACCGCCGTGGCGAGGAGTTCAAGTGCGTGGCGGTGATTGGCGATGGCGCCCTCACCGGTGGCATGGCCCTCGAGGCGATCAACCACGCTGGGCACCTGCCCCGGACCCCGCTGCTGGTGGTGCTGAACGACAACGACATGTCGATCTCGCCGCCGGTGGGAGCCCTCTCCACCTATCTCAACCGCATGCGGCTGAGCCCGCCGCTGCAGTTCCTCTCCGGCAGCGCTGAGGAGGCCTTCAAGCACCTCCCTTTCATGCATGGCGAGCTGCCTCCCGAGCTGGAGCGGCTCAAGGAGAGCATGCGCCGGCTGGCGGTGCCCAAGGTGGGCGCGGTGTTCGAGGAGCTGGGCTTCACCTACATGGGCCCGATCGACGGCCACGACATTTCCGAGATGGTGCGCACCTTCACCGCCGCCCACCGCTGCGAGGGGCCGGTGCTGGTGCATGTGGCCACCACCAAGGGCAAGGGTTATCCCTATGCGGAGGCCGATCAGGTGGCCTACCACGCCCAGTCGGCCTTCGACCTCAAGACCGGCAAGGCCTTTCCCTCCAGCAAGCCGAAACCCCCCAGCTACAGCAAGGTGTTCGGGCAGACCCTGGTGCGGATCTGTGAACAGGATCCCACCGTGGTTGGGATCACCGCGGCCATGGCCACCGGAACTGGCCTCGATCTGCTTGAGAAAGCTCTGCCCAAGCAGTATTTCGATGTCGGCATCGCCGAGCAGCATGCGGTCACCATGGCGGCCGGGATGGCCACGGCCGGGCTCAAGCCGGTGGTGGCCATTTACAGCACCTTCCTCCAGCGTGCCTACGACCAGCTGATCCACGACGTGGGCATCCAGAAACTGCCCGTGACCTTCGTGCTGGATCGGGCGGGCATCGTTGGTGCCGATGGGCCCACCCACCAGGGCCAGTACGACATCAGTTATCTGCGGGCCGTGCCGAATTTCACGGTGATGGCCCCCAAGGATGAGGCCGAGCTGCAGCGCATGCTCGTCACCTCGATCGGCCATGACGGGCCCTGCGCGATTCGCATCCCACGGGGCGAAGGGGAGGGGGTGCCCCTGATGGAAGAAGGCTGGGAGCCCCTTCAGATCGGCCGCGGCGAGCAGCTGGCCGATGGCGATGATCTGCTGATCGTGGCCTATGGCGCCATGGTGGCACCAGCGATGGCCACCGCCGGTCTGCTGCAGGAGCAGGGCATCCGGGCCGCTGTGGTCAACGCCCGCTTCCTGCGCCCCCTGGATGAAAGCCTGATTCTGCCCCTGGCCCGCCGCATCGGCCGGGTGGTGACCATGGAAGAAGGTGCACTGCCCGGGGGATTCGGCGCGGCGGTGGTGGAATGCTTCAACGACCACGAGGTGATGGTTCCCGTGTTCCGGATCGGCATCCCCGATCAGTTGGTGGACCACGCCAGCCCCACGCAAAGCAAGAAGGCCCTGGGCCTCACTCCGCCCCAGATGGCCGAGCGCATCCTTCAGCGCTTTGCCCTCGGCGTCCGCCGTCAGCCGGTGGTGGTCTGAACCACTGTCTCAAGACACTCGCTCAGATGATCTGAGGCTCAGCAAAAAGGGCGGGTGATGGCCCGCCCTTGAACACTCTCTGACTGGGTGAGGGTGTGGCCGCCTGTGCTCAGAGCACGCCGCGTGAGGCCAGACCCTGGATGGCACCGATGCCGAAGATGTGCCCCAGGCTGGTGGTGGCCAGCAGCGAGGCGTGGCTCAGGCCGCCGAAGAACTGGGCGTTGGGCAGTTGGGCACCTTCGGAGGGGTACTTGATGGTGGCCTTGCCGATGCCGATGGCGATCACATTGCACACGATCATCACCAACGCCACCTTCGGCGACCAGGTCAGCGAGGCGGGCGCCATGGCGAGAAGAGGAGCGATCATGGTCGATCAAAAACTGACGCCCCATCCTCTGGGGGAACCGCTGGGTGTTCACCGACGCTTAAGACTTGTTCACTGCTCAGGCCCGGATGACGGCTCGGCTCCGCGGCTGAACCCCCAGAGCACCAGCAGGTTGGCCAAGGTCAGGAAGGACTCGGCCCCTCCGTGCAGCAGATCGACATCGGCCAGCTGCTGGCCGAAGCGTTGCTCCGCCACCACTGCGGCAACGATGGTGACGGCCACGAACACCAGCGTGAACTGGAAGCCCCGCAGGGCCAGTGGGGGGAAGCGATCGCTGCGTCGGGCCCAGCGCAGGAAGGCCAGATAGGGCAGCAGGGAGAGCACGAACAGGGGACCAGGGTCGACCGATGCCAGGGACGCCAGCCAGCCCATGGAGGACCCGCCGCTGCTGCCGAACAACAACGGGCTCATGGCCGGCTCCCCTCAGGCAGCAGCCTCCAGGCCGCCGCGGCCAGGGCCACGTTCCCCAGCAGGGTGGTGCCGGCCTGGAAGACCACCAGACCCTGAAGCTCCAGGGGGTTGTCGAACAGATGCCAGGTGCAGGCCGCCATTGCACTCACCAGGGCCGGCAGCATGGCCAGGGCAAGCCAGCGCCATTCCGCTTCTCCGCGGCGCTCTCCCCAGTGGATCACGGCGGCCATCGCCAGCATCCACTCCAGCACCGAGGCCACATGGATCCACCAGGTGGGCAGTGAAAGGGCATGCATGGCGCCCGGCACACACGTGGAGCCGTAATTTACGGACTTCCGAGGCTGACCTGCGGCCAGGTGCTGGCC
This sequence comes from Synechococcus sp. BSA11S, assembly GCF_014224355.1. Lineage (GTDB taxonomy): Bacteria > Cyanobacteriota > Cyanobacteriia > PCC-6307 > Cyanobiaceae > Regnicoccus_A. Next base: position 34,959 of record NZ_VNWP01000002.1, read on the forward strand.
AGGCCAAAGGCTCCGGGGGAGCAGATCCAACAAAAAACCCTGCCCGCAAGACGGACAGGGTTGATGAAATTCAGGTTGGCTGGTTCAGCCCAGGCCGATCTGGCTGAGGATGCCCTGGCCGGTGAGCAGTTCGGTGGCCAGGCCGATCACGAAGCCGAGCATGGCCAGACGGCCATTCCAGGTTTCAGCGAAGGAGACGAAGCCGAAGCGGGAATCGGAGGTGGTCATCACTTGTAAAGCAGTGTTGCGCAAACTGTAACAGCAAGTAACCGGCTTGGCCACGTTCTCGGTGAGTTCGTGCCAGTGCCTGCCGCCACGGGCTGCTCCCCTAACGTCTCTGAAGATCGCAGCGGGTGTCTGGTGGAGCCAGCCCAGAAGGGGGTTCATCCGCTGCTCTGCGGGTACTACGGCGAGCACAACCTGGGAGACGATGCCCTGCTCGCCGCCTTGCTGGCTCAGTTGCCCGAGGGGTGTGAGCCCATCGTCACCGCGTTCGATCAGGGTGAAGTGCAGCAGCGCCTGGGGGTGCGCACCTGCCCCAGGCGCGAGTTCAAGGCGGTGCGCCGAGCTCTGGGCAGTTGTGATGCCCTCGTCCTCGGAGGCGGCAGCCTGCTTCAGGACGCCACCAGCTTCCGCAGCCTTCTGTACTACGCTGCTCTGATCGTTTCGGCTCGGCTTCAGGACAAGCCGGTGCTGCTCTGGGGCCAGGGGCTCGGCCCCCTGCGGCGTCGGCGCAGCCGCCTGCTGGTGCGGCGATTGCTGGCTCTGGTGCAGGCCAGCAGCTGGCGTGATCCCCAGTCAGCAGCTCTCGCCGCAGCCTGGGGACATGGGGGCCTGCTGGGCAGTGATCCCGTCTGGTCGCTGACACCGCAGCCCTGGCACGGTCGCCAGGGTCCGCTGGTGCTCTGCTGGAGGCCCACATCACTGCTCCAGGGCGAAGACTGGAAGCCCCTGCTTGAAGCCCTGGACGCCGTGGCGGCGGCGGCGGACCGGGAGGTGATCTGGCTGCCGTTTCACCGCGATCAGGACCGTGGGTTGCTCGCCCAGCTTGCGAGCCAGGCTCTGCTGCCCCAGCGGCTGGCCTTGCGCAGCCGGGAAGTGCAGGTGGCCACTCCCGGGGAGGCGATGGCCATCTTCAGCAAGGCCGGCCTGGTGCTCTCGATGCGGCTGCATGGGCTGATCGTGGCGGCTCTTGCCGGTGCCCCCCTGGTGGCGCTCAGCTATGACCCGAAGGTGAGCGCTGCAGCCACAGCCCTGGCCTGCCCCTGCCTCGAACTGGATCAGTCCAAGACCCACGCGGCCCTCGAGCAGTGGCACGGGCTGGCCCAGACCTGGAGGCTGCAGCTGGATCAGCCGCCCCAGCCGCTGGTGGTGGAGCGGTTGCGCCGGGCCAGCGCTGTGCATGGTGATCTGCTGGGCCGCTGGCTGGGCCGCTGAGCGGGCTCTGTTCAGCGCAGAGACTGCCCAGAGTGAACAACGCTGCCGCGAAGTGGAAACCTGCTCCAGGCATTCACGGGATGACCGGCTTCTGGAGCCTTCGGGCGCTCAGAGCTGAAGGCTGATCAGTTGATCAAGCACCTCTCGGCTGTGGCCAAGGGGGCGAACGGCCACCCAGCGGGCCCTCAGCACTCCTTCAGGGTCGATCAGGAAGGTGTGCCGCTGGGAAAAGGGGGCGATCCAGGATCCGTAGCGCCGGCTCACGACCCCGCCGGGATCGGAGAGCAGGGGGAACACCAGCCCTTCGCTGTCGCAGAAGGAGGCATGGGCCTCGAGATCATCGGCGCTGATGCCCACGACATCACAGTGAAGCTCCTGGAACTCTCCAAGATCCCTCTGGAAGCCTCGCGCCTCCAGGGTGCAGCCCCCGGTGAAATCCTTGGGATAGAAATAGAGGGCCAGCCAGCGACCATGCAGGTCACTGAGCCCGAGGCTGCCTGAGGGATCCAGTCCGGGGCCGAAACCGGGCAGACGGAACTCGGGGGCCGGCTCACCGAGAGAGGGGAGACTGCCGCCAAGGGCCCGGGCCTTGCGCGGCCAGGAGAGCAGAGCAGCTCCTAGGCCTGACAGGGCCATGGCCGCGCGGGCGTGAACGATCGCTCCTTCCAGGAGTTGGCGACGGTTCACTGGGCGCAGACTCGGAGGGAGCTCAGAGTTTGGCCAGGTTGATGCCCAGTTCGCGGGCGTAGGCGCCAAGGCCTTTTTTCTGGATGGTGCGCAGGGTGCGGGTGGCGACCCGCAGCTTCACCCAACGGTTGCCTTCAGCCCACCAGAGACGGCGTTCCTGCAGGTTGACCTGTTGAAGTTTCTTGGTGCGCACGTGGGAATGGCTGACAGCCATGCCGTTGTTGGCGCGCTTGCCGGTGAGCTGACAAACCCGGGACATGAATCCAGCCGATACGCAGGGAACAGGCAACCACCAGAAATCCGGGATGTTGCCAAGAAATCATCTTAACAAAGGGGGCGTGGCCCCCATCCAGCGCATTCAGCCGAGGCCCTTCTCCATCAGCCGGCCCATCAGGTCGGCGCTGCGCTGCTGGAAACCGGCCAGTTGGTTCGGCTCCAGGCCCCCCACCGCCAGGCGGGCCAGTTCATAGATGTGGCAGCTGATCTCCTCGGCCAGTTGCTGGCTGGGGGAGCTTGTGCCCACACCCGTGAGCACGGCGCCACTGGAGAGTTTCTGCAGGCCAGCCACCAGGGGGTGACGGCGGTTGACCACCAGCACATGGTGGTCAGGCAGTCCGGGCAGGCGCTGCTCCATCAGGGCGCCGATGTCGTTGAGGCGGCGCATCTGCTCCGGCAGCAGGATCAGGGCCGCCGGCGTGTTCTCCCCCTTGAGCGCCTGGACCTGGATGGTCACCTTCTCGTTGGCCAGGGCACCCCTGAACAGCTCCCGTAACTTCTCGGAGCTGTCGGTGCCGTCAGCATCACTCAAGCTGCTGTCCTGCTCCTGGATGCTGGCATCGAGTTCCGCGTCCACCCGCTGGAATTTCAGCTCCCCGTGGCGGTCCTCCAGCCAGGGGATGAACTGGGCATCGATCAGGGTGTCGGCCAGAAGCACCTCGGCCCCCTGCCCCTGCCAGAGGGCCAGCGGCCCGGCCTGGGCGGCTTCATCGGTGCAGTAGAGGATGCGCTGCTCCTCCGCGCTGCTCAGGCGGCTGCGGTAGCCGGAGAGGGTGGTGTAGGCCTTCTCGCCGACCGCGATCGGGTCGGGTTCCGCTGCGGCCGCGGTGGTGCCGAACAGGATCAGCTCGGCCACCTGATCGGCGAACTTCTCATCCTCCATGGCGCCGATCTTGATGAAGGGAGCGATCCCTTCCCAGATCTCGGCATAACGGGCTGGCTCATCGCGGTGCAGTTCCTTGAGCCGGTCGCCCACTTTCTTGGCAACGAAGCCACCGATCGAGCGCACCCTGCGGTCCGTCTGCAGGGCACTGCGGCTCACGTTCAGGGGGATGTCGGGGGAATCGATCACGCCGCGCAGTGGCAGCAGGTAGCGGGGCACCACCTCCTTGATCGAGTCGCTCACGAAGACCTGATTGCAGTAGAGGCGGATCTCGCCTTTCTCCCAGTCGGCCCGGCCGGTGATCTTCGGGAAGTAGAGGATGCCCTGCAGGGTGTAGGGGTAGTCGGTGTTGAGGTGCACCCAGAGCAGGGGGTCACCCTGGAAGGGGTAGAAGTAGCGATAGAGCTGGATGTAGTCGTCGTCGCTGAGGTCGCGGGCACTCTTGCGCCAGGGCGCCTCCCGTTTGTTCACGGTTTCGCCCTCCAGCTGCACCTCCACGGGCATGAAGTCGCAGTAGGTGGTGATCAAGGTGCGTAGGCGGGCGGGCTCGATGTACTCGAGCTCCTCCTCCATCAGGTGCAGGATCACGTCGGTGCCGGGTTCGCTGCGCTCGGCGGCCTCGAGGCTGAAGTTGGGGGAGCCGTCGCAGCTCCAGCGCACGGCCTCGGACCCTTCGCGGGCACTGAGGGTCACCAGTTCCACCTGGCTCGCCACCATGAAGCTGGAGTAGAACCCAAGGCCGAAATGGCCGATGATCGCCTCCTCTTCGCGCTTGTACTTCTCGAGAAAGTCTTCGGCGCTGGAGAAAGCCACCTGGTTGATGTAGCGCTTCACCTCCTCGGCGCTCATGCCGATGCCGTTGTCGGAAATGGTGAGGGTCTTGGCCTCGCGGTCGATGCGGATCTGGATCCTGCCCTCGTCGCCCTCGCTGCAGTCGCCGGCCATGGCGGCCATGCGGCGCTTGCTGATGGCATCCACCCCGTTGCTCACCAGTTCCCGCAGGAACACCTCATGACCGCTGTAGACGGCTTTCTTGATGATCGGGAAAATGTTTTCGGTATGGATCTGGATCTGGCCCTGTTCGGCTTGAAGCACAGTCCCACTGGCAACGTCGTGCCGTTCAGGATCGATCCCGGCAGGGGGTCCCGCCAAGGGGGCGCCATGGGCAGGAAACCGTCCCCCACTAGGGCAGGAGGCCCCCGGCGAACAGCTCACCCTGGATCAGCCTCTCCCAGGGGGGCGGCTGCACGGCGGCTTTGGTGACCCGGGTGGTGTGGCGGCGTGGGTTGGGTCTGCGCGGCGGCGTCTCGCTGAGCCAGGGCTCATCCGCAGCGCGAAAGACGGCATAGGGGGAAGCGACGGTCAAGGGCACCTGTGGCAAGTACAGGTGTACTAGCTCGGTCCGGGTTCGCTGTCAACGTCGGTCTGGTCGCTGGTCGCCGTGTGTCAGGGCGATGGTGCCGGGGGGACGGCTGAACCAGTTTCTTTCTCGCTGTGGGGGATTCCCGGCTCAGAGCCTGCTCAGAACTTGCCCAGTTCACGGCGCAGCCTCAAGGTCCCCCGGCTGCCGTTGCCCCTGGGGGTCTGAGCCGGGCAGCCTGCCTGGGCCGGGGCGAGGCCTGAAGCAGCCAGTCCAGGCCATCGGAACAGTTTCGCCGGCTGAAACCTACTGGAAGCCGCCCTTCTGCAATCCTGGCTTCTCCTCAGGCAGGATCGCGCCGCTCACCGGACACACCTGCAGGCAGATGCCGCAGTCGATGCAGGTGTCGAAATCGATCCAGTAGAAGGATGTGCCCTTCGCATTGGCACCCTGACCCGGGTGGATGCAGGCCACCGGGCAGGCATCCACGCAATCCGCCACCCCCTCACAGATGTCGGTGACGATGCTGTGGGCCATGGCTGCTGAAAGCTGCGAATGTGGATCCTAGAAATTCGCCGCGTCAGGGCGCTGCCGGCTGAACCTGACGCGGCCGTTCAGTGGAGCCACTCCAGGGCCGAGCAGCCCCGGCGCTGGGCGGCCGCTTCGGCCTGATCCCTGCTGGGACAGGCATCGGGGAGCAGTTCTGCGCTCTGGCCCTTGTCGTGCAGGCGGGCGAGGCAGTCCAGGGCCCTGGCCAGGCTGGAGTGGTTGCCGTAGGCCACCAGCACCGGCCGGCCGGCCGGATCGCGGCTGCCGGGCCTGAGCAGCAGATCCCGGATGTCCTCGATCGAGAAGCCGAAGCCCACCCCGGCCGCCTCGGTCGCCTCTGCTCCGAAACGACCCACCAGGGCGTCGTAGCGGCCGCCGCTGGCAATCTCCACCGGTGCCTCGGCTCCCAGGCAGACCAGCTTGAGCACGATGCCGTCGTAGAGGTCGAAATGGGGCTGGAAACTGGGATCGAGCTGCAGGCTGATGCCCAGCCGTGCGGCCGTGGGGGCCACGATCTCCAGGGAGCCAGCCAGCTCGTCGATCAGGGGGCTCTCCCCCAGATGGCGTCGCAGCTGGGGGAGCACCACCGTCGGCTCTCCGCGCAGGCGCAGCAGCGCCTGCAGCCGATCGATCTGGGCCTGGGGCAGGGGCAGACGGGCGATCGCCAGGGGATCGAACCCCGAGAGGGCCTGGCGCGCCCTGGGGCGATGGGCGGCGGGCAGGTCCTCGAGCAGGGCGGAGAGAACGCCGTGGTGGCCCACCAGCAACCTGGGTTGATGGCTGGCCTGGAGGCCGAGGGTTTCGCTGCAGGCGAGCAGCAGGGCCATCAGTTCGGCGTCTGCGGCGGCGGAGCGGACCCCCAGCAGCTCGACGCCGCTCTGGAGACGCTCGCTCAGACGCTGGCCGCCGCCATCACCTGTGAAGGTGCGGAAGGTGCTGCCCTCGGCCCACAGCCGCAGCGGACGGGGCCGATCAGCCAGGCGCGTGCAGGCGGCCCGGGCGATCGAGGCCGTCAATTCCGGCCGAAGCCCGAGGGGCTCCTCGGCGATCAGCCGGGCCACGTCGCGCTCGGCGATGCCGCCACCGGCTTCGAGGGTGTCGAGGCGCTCCACCATCGGCGGCGCCACCTCCCGGTACCCCCACAGCCGGTACACCGCCGCCAGGCGCTGGCAGAGCTGGCGGTTGCGGTCCACCTGTCGCGGGTGCAGATCCCTGGCGCCGGCGGCGGGTTGCAGGGCCATGGGCGCAGAGCAGCTGGTGGAAGGGAGTTCCTGGATCCTATGGACCGGCCGTACGGGGGCCGGATGGGGCTGGCCGGGGGTTCAGGGGTCGAGCTCCGGGGCTCCGTACAGGTGGCCGGGCAGGGGCCTGCAGTGGGCGAGCCCATCGATCAGGGCCGCCTGAACCCCAGGCGTGCAGGCGATCAGCCGACCTTCAGCCAGGTCAGCGGTGCTGCCGTCGTATCGGCTGACCACCCCGCCCGCCTGCTCGACGAGCACCACACCTGCGGCCAGATCCCAGGGGGAGAGGCCCCGCTCCCAGTAGCCGTCGAGCCGGCCGGCGGCCACGAAGGCCAGATCCACCGCTGCCGCCCCGCCGCGGCGCACACCGCGGCTGCGGTGGGTGAACCAGCAGAACTCGGTGTAATTGGTGTCGGGCTGGCTCTGGCGGTCGTAGGCGAATCCCGTGACCAGCAGGGACGCCGCCAGGTCGCGGCAGCCGCTCACCCGCAAGGGGCGGTCGTTGCACCAGGCCCCCAGCCCGGGAGCAGCCCAGAAGAGTTCATCGAGGACCGGAACGCTGATGGCCCCCAGCAGGGGAGTGCCCCGCCAGGTGAGCCCGATCGATGTGGCGAAGAAGGGATAACCGTGGGCGTAGTTGGTGGTGCCATCGAGGGGGTCCACGCACCACTCCAGATCCGATCCGGTGTTGCGACGTCCACTTTCCTCCGCCAGCACCCCCAGTTCCGGGGTGTGGGCCTCAAGCACCGCCAGCACCGCCTGCTCCGCCGCCAGATCGGCCTCCGTGACCAGATCACCGGCGCGTCCCTTCTCGCGGATCTGCTCCAGCTGGCCGAAGTGATGGGCGAGCACCCCGGCGCCGGCCGTGGCGGCTTCTCTGGCCACGGCGGCGAGGCGCTCGAGCTCGGCGCTGTTCAGGGCTGACTCGATCAGGGCCTGCTCGGAGAGGCTGCTCACGGGCTTCGGAAACGGCAGAGTTGGGCTGGCTTCATCATTCCTCGTCAAGCGGGAGACCAGGCTTCACCTTTCCGCGGCCGAAGTAGCGGCCGAACTGCAGCTCATACACCTCGTCCTCCTCCTGGGTCTCCACCTCCAGCGGACCGGTGGCCCTGGCTACGCAGAGGAGGCCATAGCCCCGCCGTCGCAGCTCCTGGGAGAGCCCAAGAGCTTCCTGCTGATCGATGTCGCCTGAGATCACGCGCACGGCACAGGTGGTGCAGCAGCCATTGCGACAGCTGAAGGGCAGGGGTTCCCCCTGGGCCTCGAAGCTGCGCAGGATGTACTCCCCTTCGGGGACCTCCAATCGGATCACCCGATGTTCCTGACGCCAGTGCACCGTGATTGGGAAGCTTCGTGTCATTGGACGGGGTAGGACCCTCTGGGCTGACTGCTACATTGCCACCTGCCCCATGACAGCCCCTGGAGAGGTGGCCGAGTGGTCGAAGGCGCAGCACTGGAAATGCTGTATAGGGGCAACTCTATCGAGGGTTCGAATCCCTCCCTCTCCGCTTCCAACCAACGAGCCGGCTTCAACAGCCGGCTTTTTTCTTGATGGTTTGGCCTGCTGGTGGGGGAAGCCCTATGGCACAGGTGAACGCACCGCAGCACCGGGTGATGCGGCCCGAGAGATCCATCGCTGCCCTGCTCCTCAGCCGAAGCGGCCGGTGACGTAATCCTGGGTGGCCTGTTGCACCGGGGCGTTGAAGATGCGCTCGGTGTCGTTGAATTCCACCAGGTAGCCCACCTTGCCGCTGCCGCCTTCCACGGCTTCGGCATTGAAGAAGGACGTGTAGTCCGAAACCCGTACCGCCTGCTGCATGTTGTGGGTGACGATCACGATGGTGAAGCTCTTCTTGAGCTCATGCATCATCTCCTCGATCTTGAGCGTGGAGATCGGGTCGAGGGCCGAGCAGGGTTCATCCATCAGGATCACCTCAGGCTCCACGGCGATGGCCCGGGCGATGCAGAGCCTCTGCTGCTGGCCTCCGGAGAGGGCGTTTCCGCTCTCCTTGAGCTTGTCCTTGGTTTCGTCCCAGATGGCGGCCTTGCGCAGGGAGCGCTCCACCAATTCATCCATGTCTCCCTTGAAGCCATTGATCCGGGCTCCGAAGGCAATGTTCTCGTAGATGCTCTTGGGGAAGGGGTTGGGTTTCTGGAACACCATGCCGATGCGGCGGCGCACCTCCACAGGGTCCACCTCACGGGCGTAGATGTCCTGGCCGTCGAACACCACCCGTCCGCGCAGGCTGCAGCCCTCGATCAGATCGTTCATGCGGTTGAGAGCCCGCAGCACCGTCGATTTACCGCAACCGGACGGGCCGATGAAGGCGGTGACCCTGTTGCGGGGGATGTCCATGTAGACATCGCGCACGGCCTCGAAGCTTCCATAGCTGATGGTGACATTCTCCAGGCTGAGGCAGCTGGGAAGGGTGCCGCTGGTGCTCGGTTGGTTGAGGGTGCTGGTCATGGCAGAGTTGGGAAGGGATGGGTGGTATCCGCGCCTGGGGCTAGCTGGAGGTGAACCGTCGTATCCAGCGGGCCAGGAGATTGGCGCCAAGAATAAGGATCACCAGAACGAAGGAGGCGGCCCAGGCCAGGGCGTTCTGAGCTTCGTAGGGCATGATCGCGAAGTTGAAGATCAACACCGACATCGAGGCGATCGGGTTGAACAACCCCTCGGGCCAGAAGGGTGAAAAGAGGGCGGTGAAGATCAGGGGAGCCGTTTCGCCGGCGGCTCGGGCGATGGCCAGCACTACGCCGGTGGCCATCGGGGTGAAGGCGCTGGGTAGCGTGATCCTTGTGATCGTGACGAATTTCGAGGCGCCGACGCCGATGGCCCCCCAGCTGAGCTCCTGGGGCACAAGCTTGAGCGCCTCGTCGGTGGTTTTGATCACCGTTGGCAGCATCAACACCGCCAGGGCGATGCCACCGGCCATGGCGGTGTACGACTGGCCGAAGAACAGACGGGTGGCCACGATGGCGCTGTACACGAAGACCCCGCAGATGATTGAGGGCACTCCGGCCAGGATGTCGTTGCCGAGCCGGATGAACTGGGAGAACCAGCCCCTGCGGGCATACTCCGCCAGGTAGATCCCTCCACCCACGCCCACGGGTATGGCGATCATGGAGCCCACGAGGGTGACCAGGAAGGTGCCGATGATGGCGTTGGCGATTCCCCCGCCTTCCAGGCCCGGGGCCGGTGGCAGTTGGGTGAACAGGCTGATGCTGATCAGCTTGCCCCCCTGGATCAGCACATAGATCAGCACCAGGACGAGGGGCAGCACCGCGATCAGACTGAACAGCGCGGCGATCGCGGTGAAGAGTCTGTCGGTTCGGTTGCGCTTCAGCCCCGGGTTGAAGCGCAGTGAGCGTGATGGAAGGGTGGCTGTGCTGAGGGTCATGGCGGGCTGCTCAGTTGTAGCTCAGGCTGAATCTGCGAACGATCCACTGGGCAAGGATGTTCACGGCAAAGGTCATCAGCATCAGGATCAGAGCTGCATAGAGAAGGGCTGAGACCTGAATGCCATCGGCCTCACCGAACTGGTTGGCAAGCATGGCCGAGATGGTGTTTCCCGGGGCCAGCAGTGACCAGCTGAAGTTCATCGAGTTGCCGATGATCATGGTCACAGCCATGGTTTCGCCCATGGCCCGGCCCAGGGCCAGCATCACCCCGCCGATGATCGAGGAGATGGCCGCCGGCAGGATCACATTGAAGATGGCGATCCAGCGGGTGCTGCCCACGCCGTAGGCCCCCTGGCGCAGCTCCTGGGGGACCTGATTGAGAGCATCGCGGGAAATGGCTGTGATGATCGGCAGGATCATCACCACGAGGATCAATATCGCCGGCGCCATGCCGGGTCCTTTGGGCACGGTTGAGAACAGGGGGAACCAGCCTAGGCTTTGGTGAAGGAAATTCAGGAATGGCCTGAGCAACGGCTCCATCACGAAGATGGCCCACAGACCCAGCACCACCGAGGGAATCGCCGCCAGCAATTCCACCATCACGCCGATCACCTCCCGCCAGGTGCGCGGGATCAGGTTTTCGGTGATGAAAATGGCTGTGCCTACCCCCAGGGGCACGGCAATGAACAGGGCCAACAGGGATGACACCAAGGTGCCGTAGATCGCGGTGAATGCCCCGTACTGATTGTTGACGGGATTCCAGCCCGAGGTGACAAGAAAGGAGAGACCGAAGCTGGCCATCGCCTCCTGGGCACCGTTGAACACCGTGAGGAAGATGCCCAGCAGCACCACGGCCACCAGGGAGGCCAGCAGGATCGTGAGCAGCCTGAATCCGCCGTCGATGCTGCGCTCGGACCATGGGCGGCGTCGCAGAGTGAACTGATCCTGACCCGTTTCCGATCGCATCACCATGGGGGCCGTAAGGAAAGTCGGGAGGCCGGCTCTTACCTCCTGGGTCCAGAACTTAGGTCTCGCCCGAGGCCCACGACCACTAAGAACGCTTTAACACTCATGCGTTTCCGACCTTTCCGGGGGAGTGCCTCGCCACGGACCCACGGCCAGGAAGCCGGTAGTTTGGGGCTTCAGTTTGAGGCTGCATGGGCCGGATCGTTGGCATTGACCTCGGTACCACCAACTCGGTGGTGGCGCTGCTGGAGGGCGGCCGTCCCCAGGTGATCGCCAACGCGGAAGGTGGCCGCACGACGCCGTCAGTGGTGGGTTTCAGCCGCGACCAGGAGCTGCTGGTGGGGCAGCTCGCCCGTCGCCAGCTGGTCCTCAATCCGCGCAACACCTTCTCCAACCTCAAACGGTTCATCGGCCGCAGCTGGGACGAACTCGATGAGGGCAGCCTCGCGGTTCCCTACACCGTGCGGGCCAACGACCAGGGCAACGTGCGCATCCTCTGCCCGGTCACCGAGCGTGAATACGCCCCCGAGGAGTTGCTGGCCAGCATTCTGCGCAAGCTGGTTGACGACGCCGCCACCTACCTCGGGGAGGAGGTGGAAGCGGCGGTGATCACCGTTCCCGCCTATTTCAATGATGCCCAGCGTCAGGCCACCCGGGATGCCGGCCGCCTGGCGGGGCTCACGGTGGAGCGGATCCTGAACGAGCCCACCGCCGCGGCCCTGGCCTATGGGTTCGATCGCAGTGCCGTCAAGCGCGTGCTGGTGTTCGACCTGGGCGGCGGCACCTTTGATGTGTCGGTGCTGCGCATTGCGAACGGTGTCTTCGACGTGAAGGCCACCAGTGGTGACACCCAGCTGGGTGGCAACGACTGGGACCGGCGCATCGTCGACTGGCTCGCCGACGCCTTCGAGGCCAGGCATCAGATCGACCTGCGCCGGGATCGCCAGGCCCTCCAACGGCTCAGCGAGGCCGCAGAGAAGGCCAAGCAGGAACTCTCCGGTGTCACCACCACCCCCATCTCACTGCCCTTCATCGCCACCGGGCCTGACGGTCCCCTCCACATCGAAACCAGCCTGGAGCGGCGCACCTTCGAGTCCCTCTGCCCTGATCTGCTCGATCGCTTGTTGCGGCCCGTGCAGCGTGCCCTGCGGGATTCCGGCCTCACCGCCGACGACATCGACGACGTGGTGCTGGTGGGCGGCAGCACCCGCATGCCGATGGTTCAGGAGATGGTGCGTACCTTGATCCCTCTCGAACCCTGCCAGTCGGTCAATCCCGATGAGGTGGTGGCCATCGGCGCGGCGGTGCAGGCCGGCATCCTCACGGGCGATCTGCGCGATCTGATGCTCAACGATGTCACCCCCCTCTCCCTCGGTCTGGAAACCATCGGCGGGGTGATGAAGGTGCTGATCCCCCGCAACACCCCCATACCTGTGCGCCGCTCGGATGTGTTCAGCACCTCCGAGGCCAACCAGTCGGCGGTGGAGATCCATGTGCTCCAGGGGGAGCGCCAGATGGCGCCCGACAACAAATCACTGGGGCGCTTCCGGCTTTCGGGAATTCCGCCGGCACCCCGGGGGGTTCCCCAGGTGCAGGTCTCCCTGGACATCGACGCCAACGGCCTGCTGCAGGTGTCGGCCACCGACCGCACCACCGGCCGCCAGCAGAGCGTCAGTATTCAGGGCGGCTCCAACCTCAGCGAACAGGAGATCCAGGCGCTGCTGGAGGAGGCGGAGCGCAAGGCCGCCGACGACCGGCGCAAGCGGGTGGCCGTCGATCGGCTCAACCGGGCTCAGACCCTTGTGGCCCAGGCGGAGCGCCGCCTGCGGGATGCCGCCCTCGAGCTCGGCCCCTATGGCGCTGAGCGACAGCAGCGCTCGGTGGAGATGGCCCTGCAGGAGGTGCAGGTGCTGCTCGATGATGCCGATCCGGCGGAACTCGACCTGGCCGTCAGTCAGCTGCAGGAGGCCCTCTATGGCCTCAACCGCCGTCTGATCAGCGAACGCAAGTCGGAATCAGGTCCGTTGCAGGGCCTCAAGAACACCCTGGGGTCGATCAAGGACGACCTGTTCTCAGATGAGGACGACTGGGACGAATGGGACCGCTCCCGCCCCGGACCCAACGAGCGCTGGGGAGGGGATCCCTGGAGTCCACCCTCCCGTTATGGCGGTTACCAGGAGGATGGTTATTCCTCATACGAGAACCCTCGCCTGGAGCCCTCCAGACTGGAGAGCCCACGGCTGGAGCGTTCGCGGCTGGAGAGTCCGCCCCCTGACCGTTACCAGCCTTCGGCCAGGCCGGCACCCTTGCGCCCCAGGTCGGATGATCCCTGGGCTGAGGACTGAGGGCCGTGAGCCGTAGCCCCACCGCCACGGTCGGAGACGACCACTGGGCGGTCCTCGGGCTGAGCCCGGGGGCCGACGCCGCGGCCCTCAAGCGCGGATTTCGCGAGCAGGCCCGCCGCTGGCATCCGGATCTCAACGGCAACGACCCCGTGGCGGAGGAGCGCTTCAAGCGGGTCAACGAGGCCTATGCCGTTCTCTCTGATCCACGCCGGCGCCAGGCCTGGGAGTCGGGACGCGACCCCGGTTCCCTGCGGACCGAGCGCGCTGATCCATTCGCCAGCGGTTTCCCTGAGTTCGATGACTACCTCGATGTCCTGTTCGGGCGTCCATCGCGGCAGCAGGACCGCCGCGAGCCTGATCCGGAGCTGGATCCCGACCTCGATCCCGACCTGGATCCCGATCCCCGGCGGCCTGACTCGCGCGAGCAGCCTGAGGGACCCGGGTTCGAGGTGACCCACGCTCCACCGCCGCCATCACCGGTGCGGGCCACCAGCGACCTTGAGACCGAGGTGGATCTCAGCCCCGAGCAGGCCCTCGCCGGCACCCGGCTGGAGCTGGAACTTCCAGGTGGTCTGGCGGTGGAGGTCTGGACACCTCCCCTGGCCGGGGATGGCTGGCGTCTGCGCCTGGCCGGTGTCGCCCCCGGCGGTTCCGACCATTTCCTGCAGCTGAGGGTGCGTCGCGCCGATGGACTGCGCATCGATGGCCTGCGGGTGCTCTACACCCTGGAGCTGTCGCCGGCCGAAGCGGCCCTGGGCTGCAAGGTTGTCGTGCCCACCCTCGAGGGGCGGGTGCAGCTCACGGTGCCCCCCGGCTCATCCAGCGGCCGGCTGCTGCGCCTGCGAGGTCTGGGCCTGAGCCAGGGTGAGCGGCGGGGTGATCAACTGGTGGAGCTGCGCATCGTGCTGCCCGAGCAGCTCAGCGATGCCGAAGTGGCCCTGTACCGCCGGCTGGAGGAATTGTCCCGGGATGCTTGAGGGGCGCTTGGGAGCACGCGACAATCAATGGCACACTCACCGCTTGGGATTGGTTCGCTTCATGCCCGTCCATGTGCTGCTGTTCGAAGCCGGCACCGACAACGAAGGCATTCACTCCCTCGAGCTGAATGGCCGCACAGTGGTGCTGCTGTTCGAGGAGCGGGATGACGCCGAGCGCTATGCGGGTCTGCTCGAGGCCCAGGACTTTCCGGTTCCCAGCGTGGAGGCGATCGAGCGGGAGGAAATGGAGCTGTTCTGCGGACAGGCGGGCTATGAAGCCCGGTTCGTGCCCTCCGGCTTCCTGCCCAGCTCGGCGGAGGAGCGCCTGCTGATCGCCCCTCCGGAGCGGAACATGGATCTGACCCACTGGCGGGAGGAATCCCAACCCCCTGGGGCGCCCCAGGAGCCCGGCCGTGAGGGAAGTCCCGAAAGTGCCGAGCTGGAAGCCTTCCGCCGCCGCCTGGAGGGTCTGCTGTGACCCCTCCTGAACCGAGCCCCGGCCTGCCTGTCTCCGCTGCCCCCGATCGGGGCCACCTGCTCACCGAGCAGGCCAATCCCGCCAGCGCCCGCCTCGATCAGCTCAGCTCCGGCGAACTGGTTGATCTGTTCTGCCGGGAGGATGAAAAGGCCTTGCTGGCGATGGAGGCGGCGGCTCCGGCCCTGGCCGAGGCGGTGGAGGCGATCAGCGCCCGCCTGCGCGCCGGCGGGCGTCTCTTTTACCTGGGTGCCGGCACCTCCGGCCGGCTGGGTGTGCTCGATGCGGCCGAGTGTCCCCCCACCTTCTGCACCCCCCCGGAGCTGGTGCAGGGTGTGCTGGCCGGTGGAGCCCCGGCCCTGCTGCGCAGTTCCGAAGGCCTCGAGGATCTGCGCGAAGCCGGCCGCCATGATCTGATCGAACGGGGTTTCTCCTCTGCCGACGCCCTGGTGGGCATCGCCGCCGGCGGCACCACCCCCTATGTGCTGGGCGGCCTGGAGCATGCCTGCGCCATCGGAGCCCTGGCGATCGCCATGGCCTGTGTGCCCAGCGAGCAGGCGCCGATGCCCTGCGCCATCGACATCCGCCTGGTCACCGGAGCGGAGCTGCTCACCGGCTCCACCCGTCTGAAGGCCGGCACGGCCACCAAGATGGCCCTGAACATCCTCTCCACCGGGGTGATGGTGCGCCTGGGCAAGGTGTTCGGCAACCGGATGGTGGATGTGGCCGTCACCAACAGCAAGCTGGAGGACCGCGCCCTGCGCATCCTTCGGGACCTGGCCGGGGTGGACCGGGAGCAGGGCTACGCCCTGCTGGCCCAGGCCGGCGGTTCGGTCAAACGCGCCCTGGTGATGGCTGCCGCCGGGCTGAGCGCCGAGAAGGCCGATGAGGCCCTGAGCGCCCATGACGGCCAGGTGCGGCAGGCTCTGGAGCAGCTCGGTGCTCCGCTGGCGTGATCAGCCCTGCGGCGTCGGGGCCGTCTCGAAGGGGCCCCAATAGGGGGAGGTGAACAGGTCGAGCTTGCGGCGGGTGGCTGCAGGCACCTGTTCCACAGGAGTCATCAGGGCATCGCGAAGGGCGCTGTGGGAGCTGCTGGCGGGCCGCTGGGCATCGATCCGCTCGGCCGCCACCGCCACGATCTGCTGGGCCAGTGCTGCGTTGGCGCGCAGGTTCTCGATCACCAGGTCCACGGTGACCGAGGCGTGATCTGCGTGCCAGCAGTCGTAGTCGGTGACCATGGCGAGGGTGGCGTAGGCGATCTCGGCCTCCCGGGCGAGGCGGGCCTCGCTGTGGTTGGTCATGCCGATCACCGAGCAGCCCCAGCTGCGGTAGAGGTTCGATTCCGCCCGGGTGGAGAAGGCGGGGCCTTCCATGCAGAGGTAGGTGCCGCGGCGGTGCAGCTGGCGCCCTGCTGGCATCAGGCTTTCGGCCACATCGGCCAGCAGCCTGCTCAGGCTCGGGCAGAACGGATCGGCGATGCCCACATGGGCCACGGCTCCGTCGCCGAAGAAGCTCACGGGCCTGGCATGGGTGCGGTCGATGAACTGATCCGGCACCACCATGTCGAGGGGGCGCAGGGGATCCTGCAGGGAGCCCACGGCCGAGCAGGAGAGGATCCAGCGCACCCCCAGGGAGCGCAGGGCCCAGAGGTTGGCCCGGTAGGGCACTTCCGTGGGCAGGTGGGTGTGGTGACGGCCGTGGCGGGCCAGAAAGACCACCTCCAGCGTCCCGATGCGGCCCAGCCGCAGGGTGTCCGATGGCGGGCCGAAGGGGGTGTCCACCGTCAGTTCGCGGACGTCCTCCAGCCCGTCGATGGCATAGAGCCCGCTGCCACCGAGCACCCCGAGGCGGGCGCAGCCCAGGTCGAGGCCCGGGCTCGAAGTGGGGGCATTGGGGCTCATGGGCGTGACTGACCGAGGGGAAAGCCCCGTGCAGGACCGGGAACCGTTCTACCCGAGAGTGGATACAGTCCGCCTTTGCTCTGACTCCCATGACCAAAGCCCTGATGGAGACCGAGGCGGGCACGGTGGAACTCGAACTGTTCGACGCCGACGCCCCCGGCAGCGTCGCGAACTTCGTCAAGCTGGCGGAATCGGGGTTCTATGACGGGCTGGCGTTTCACCGGGTCATCGATGGGTTCATGGCCCAGGGGGGCTGTCCCAACACCCGCCCCGGTGCCAGTGGGATGCCGGGAACCGGTGGTCCCGGCTACATGATTCCCTGCGAGATCAACAGCCGCAAGCATCAGGCCGGAACCCTCTCGATGGCCCATGCCGGCAAGAACACCGGTGGCAGCCAGTTCTTCCTCTGCCATGACGCCCAGCCCCATCTCGACGGGGTCCACACCGTCTTCGGTCAGGCCTCGGATGTGGACGTGGTGCGGGCGATCCGCAAAGGCACACGCATCACGAAGGTGACGATCCTGCCCTGAAGGGCTCAGCCCCACTGCACGAAGGCGCCGGGTGTCGTGGCCAGCTGAGGGCTCTCCTGACTGAGCTCCTGCAGAGGGCGGCGCTCGGGCTCCAGGGTGGCGCTGGGGTGGGCGCTGCGCTGGGCATCGGGAGCCAGCAGAAGGCTCACCGAGCGCGAGCCAGACCAGCCGGCCATCAGCTTCAGGGCTGAGACCAGATCGGCCTTGCGCAGCTCCCGATCCCGCCCCGGTGGCTGGGCCAGCAACAGCGACAGCTGCGGCTGGCCCAGCAGGGCCAGCAGCCGGGGATGCTCCTCCCGCCGCAGTTCCAGCTCCCGCTCACCCGCCCAGCGGCGCAGCTGGGGCCAGTGGTCGGCTTCCGCCTGCTCGGGTGCCAGGCTCGCGCCGCTCCAGGAGAGCACGGCTGTGGGCCCGCCCGCTCCGGTGCTCTCCCGGTCCGGGGCACCCTGCATCAGATGACCGAGTTTGGTCTGTTTGGTGAGCAGGTAGGCGGCATTGTGCTGGCCTGGATCCATCACCAGCGGTACCCGGTCTTCCACCTGCAGCCCGTAGCCCCCCAGGCCAGCGATCTTGCGCGGATTGTTGGTGATCAGGCGCAGATGGTGAACCCCCAGATCACTCAGGATCTGAGCCCCGACGCCGTAATTGCGCAGGTCGGCCGCGAAGCCGAGCCGCTCATTGGCCTCGACGGTGTCGAGGCCGCCATCCTGGAGGCTGTAGGCCCTGAGCTTGTTGATCAGTCCGATGCCCCGTCCCTCCTGACGCAGGTAGACGACCACCCCCTCTCCGGCAGCCTCGATCATGCGCAGAGCCGCCTCCAGCTGGGGCCTGCAGTCGCAGCGGAGCGAGCCGAAGGCATCGCCGGTGAGGCATTCCGAGTGCACCCGCACCAGAACAGGTCCGCTGGCCCGCTCGGGTCGGCCCTTGACGATCGCCACATGCTCGCTGCCGTCGAGCTCATTGCGATAACCGATGGCCCTGAACTCCCCGAAGGCGCTGGGCATCAGAGCTTCGGCCTGGCGACGCACGAAGCGTTCGGTCTCGAGCCTGTAGCTGATCAGGTCGGCGATGCTGATCAGACGCAGACCGTGGCGACGGGCATAGAGGGCCAGCTGAGGCAGCCGGGCCATCGAGCCATCCTGGTTCTGGATCTCGCAGATCACCCCCGCGGGGTAAAGCCCGGAGAGCCGCGCCAGATCGACGGCCGCCTCGGTGTGCCCGGCCCGCTTGAGAACCCCTCCCTGGCGTGCACGCAGGGGGAAGATGTGGCCCGGACGGCGCAGGTCCGACGGCCGGCTGGCGGGATGGATCGCCACCTGAATGGTGCGGGCCCGATCGTCGGCGGAAATGCCCGTGCTCACCCCGTTCTCGGGACCGGCATCGACGCTGACGGTGAAGGCGGTCTGGTTGCTGTCGGTGTTGCGGTCGACCATCAGCGGCAGCTCGAGAGCGTCCAGACGCTCGCCCTCCATCGCCAGGCAGATCAGACCGCGGGCCTCGGTGGCCATGAAGTTGATCTGCTCGGGCGTGGCGAACTGGGCCGCGCAGATCAGATCCCCTTCGTTTTCACGGTTTTCATCATCGACGACAACAATCATCTCGCCGTTGCGAATGCCGGCGAGGGCATCGGCGATCGAATCGAAGCGGATCGGATCGTGGCCCGGATCCAGACTTGGGGGAGCGTCAGCGGTGCTGGCGAGGGGAGCGGAAGGCTCGGAGCGAACAGTCAGAACATCTGGACCGGGTGGTCAGCATTCTCTATCAGTTAGGGGCACAACGTGACGGGGTGCCCGGTACGATCGGCGCCCCAGACACCACTGCATGGTCAGCCCCACAGCAGCCCGGCGCGTCGCGGTGATCGGCGCCAGCGGCTATGGCGGCCTTCAGACCCTGCGCCTTCTTCAGGATCACCCCGCGTTTGTGGTCAGTTATCTGGGGGGAGAGCGAAGTGCTGGCCACCCCTGGAGCGAACTGGTGCCCTTCCTGCCCCTTGAGGGCAATCCGGTGGTGCGGACGCCCGATCCCGACGCGATCGCCGCGGAGGCCGACTTCGCGGTGCTCAGTCTCCCCAATGGACTCGCCTCCCAGCTGGTGCCGGCCCTGCTCGAGCGTGGGGTGAAGGTGGTCGATCTCTCCGCCGACTACCGCTACCGCTCCCTGGCCCGGTGGAAGGAGGTGTACTCCAGCGAGGCGGAACGGTTCGAACGCCACGATGAGGCCCTCTGCAGCGAGGCGGTCTACGGCCTCGTGGAGTGGGAGGAGGAGCGGCTCGCCGCGGCGCGGCTGGTGGCGGCTCCAGGCTGCTTCCCCACCGCCAGCCTGCTTCCCCTGCTGCCCTTTCTCAAGCAGGGTCTGATCGATCCCAGCGGCATCATCATCGATGCCAAGACGGGGACCTCCGGCGGCGGCCGCGCCGCCAAGGAGAACCTGCTGCTGGCTGAGGCGGCTGAGGCCGTGGCTCCCTACGGCGTGGTGGGCCATCGCCACACCAGCGAAATCGAGCAGATCGCCGGTCGCCTGGCTGGACAACCCATTCAGCTGCAGTTCACGCCGCATCTGATGCCGATGGTGCGGGGACTGCTGGCCACCGTTTACGGACGGCTGCGGGATCCGGGCCTGACCGCCGACGACTGCACCACCGTGCTGCAGGCGGCCTACCGGCACAGCCCCTGCGTGGAGGTCCTGCCGGTGGGCACCTATCCCTCCACCAAGTGGACGCGCCAGACCAACCGCGCCCTGCTCTCGGTGCAGGTTGACCTGCGGACCGGGCAGCTGATCCTGATGAGTGCCGTTGACAACCTGGTCAAAGGTCAGGCCGGCCAGGGGATCCAGTGCCTCAATGTGATGGCCGGACTGCCGGCGCCGACGGGCCTGCCGCTCCTGCCTTTCTATCCCTGAGCCGCTCAGCGGCAAGGGCCACGGCCAGCGGCAGCAGACGATGCTCCTGCGTATGGATCCGGGCTGCCAGAGTCATCCTGTCGTCCTCGTTGAGCACGGGGACGGTGGCCTGGGCCAGGATCGGACCCCCATCGAGGTCTTCGGTCACCAGGTGGGCTGTGCAGCCGCTCAGGGTCACCCCGGCGGCGAGGGCCTGCCCCACGGCATCAAGACCCCGGAAGCTCGGCAGCAGCGAGGGGTGAATGTTGATCAGGCGTGAGGGGAAGGCGCCGATCAGCCGCGGAGTGACGATCCGCATCCAGCCGGCCATCACCACCAGATCCACCCCGGCGGCTGTGAAGGTCTCGATCAGGACGCCATCCAGATCTTCCCGGCGACGGTGCAGGCGGTGATCGGCCACGGTGCAGGGGATGTTCAGCCTCTCGGCCCGGCGCTGGGCGCCGCAGCCGGGATTGTTCACCACCAGCTGGAGCACTCGGCCCCGCAGGGGCCCCTGGCGGCAGGCCGTCACCAGCGCCTCGAAGTTGGAGCCCTCGCCGGAGGCCATCACCCCAAGCCGCAGCTCGTGTGGTTGCAGGGGCCAGGGCTGTGCCAACGGCCACTGGACACAACCGGGCGGATCGCTAGGGTCTGGCGAAGCGGGCACTGGCGTCTTGTCCCATCTCTCCATCTTGCCAACCGTGATCCAGGATCTGGATCAGTTGGCTGCATCACTGGCTGATCTCGGCCGTGAACCGATCCGTGGCGGCCTGCTCGAAGGCTTCTCCGGGGAGCGCACACCTGTGGATCTGATGGTGCGCTTCGCGGGCGAGCACTGGATCGGTTGGCGCCGTCAGAGCGATGGCAGCCTCGCCTTGCTCGGAGATCTCCAGCGTCTGAGCCGCTCCCGTTCCCTGCAGACCTTCCTCGGACACCTCACCCGTCGCTACGCCGCGCGGGTGGCGCTGCAGGAGGCGGCCCGTCAGCTGCCGATGGCCACGATCGAGCTGGTGTCCTGAACCCCCAGGTGGTTGACCTTTCGCTGGATCTGAGCCAACCCCACAGCCATCTGGTTCATGTCAGCCTCCGCTGCACACCAGCCACACAGGTGCTCAGGCTCAGGCTCCCCGCCTGGACTCCAGGGTCCTACCTGATCCGCGACTACGTCCGTCACCTCGAAGCGCTGATGGTGCGTCAGGGAGCGGACCAGGTGCAGGCAATCCGCACCGACCCGGCCGGATGGCGGCTGGAGCTGCCCTGCCTGGATCCCCTGGAGCTCCACTACGACGTGCTGGTCGCTGATCTGAGCGTGCGCACCTGCCACCTCGATGGCGACCACGGCTTCCTGGCCCTTGCGGGCCTGGTGCTCCAGGTGGAGGGAGAGCGCTGGGCCGCGCACCGGCTGAGCCTGCGGCTGCCTTCGGGCTGGGAGGCCTTCGTGCCCCTGCCGCGGCAGGCTGATGGAAGCTGGCTGGCGGCTGACTTCGATCAGCTGGTGGACACCCCGGTGGAGGCGGGCCCGCACCGGGCCCATCACTTCAACGTGGCCGGCGTGCCGCACCGCTGGGTCTGCTGGGACGCCACCGCCCCCCGCCAGTCGGCTGGCTCAGAGCCTTCAGGCTCAGCTGGGGATCCGCCAGACAGCCTGCTCAGGGCTCATCCGACCCTGCTTCAGGACGTGGCGGCGGTGTGTGAGGCCTGCTGTCGGTTGATGGGGGAGCCCAGGCCAGCGGCGCCGGAGTATCTGTTCGTGCTGCATCTGCTTGATCAGGGCTACGGCGGTCTTGAGCACGACACCTCGACGGTGCTGCAGTTCGGTCGTCAGGCCCTGCTCAAGCCCGAGGGCTATCGCCAGCTGCTGCAACTGGTGGCCCACGAATATCTGCATCAGTGGAATGTCCGGCGCCTGAGGCCAGCATCCCTGAGCCCGATCGATTACGACCGATCTGTGATCGTGCCTGGACTCTGGTTTGCCGAAGGGGTCACCAGCTATTTCGATCAGCTTCTCCCCCAGCTGGCTGGAGTGACGAGCGAAGACGAGGTCGTGCACGACCTTGGCACCGATCTCAGCCGTTACCTGCTCACTCCTGGGCGTCTGCATGGCCAGAGCCTGCGCCAGAGCGCCGAGGAGGCCTGGGTGAAGCTCTACCGGCGTGAGGCCAACAGTGATGACAACCAGATCAGTTACTACCTCAAGGGGGCCATTCTTTCTCTGGTTCTTGATCTGGAATTGCGTCGTTCGGGATCATCCCTGTCCCAGGTGCTGCGCGACCTCTGGGCCCGCCTGGGACGCTGGAGACGGGGCTACCGGGAGCGGGATCTGATCGAGGCCTTCGCCGCCCGCTCCTCCCGGCTGGCCGATCTTCTCCCCACCTGGCTGGAGGGCTGCGAGGATCCGGATCTACCGTCCTACCTCCAGGATGTGGGCCTGAAGCTGGAGCCACAGCTGGCCTCGGCTCCCCATCCGGGCCTGAAGGCTGCCATCAAAGGCAGTGCCCTTGAAGTCGTTCGGGTGGAGCGCCATGGGCCTGCCCAGCAGGCCGGCCTGCTGGTCGGTGATGAGTTGATCGCTCTTGAGGGCCTGCGACTGCGCAAGCCAGAGGATCTCGCCCCGATCCTGGTGGCCCAGCAGCCCCAGGTGCTCACCATTTGCAGGCGGGGGTGTCTGCGCAGCCTGACGATCACCGCCGCAGCCCCGGCGATCGAGCGTTGGCGGCTGCTGGTGGACCCCCAGGCCAGCTCTGAAGCTCAGGAGCGACGGCGTCAGTGGCTGGCTCTGGTGCCATGTTGAACAACCTGATGGAGCGACTGCGCGCCAACCCTCTCGCCCTGGGACTGGTGGGGGCCGGGGCCGTGCTGGGCCTGGGGGGCCTGGGCTGGTTGGCCCGCGAGGTGACTGCTCGCTCCGAGACCGCCAGCCGTCCCTCCCTGCTGCAGCTGCTCGAGCAGGTCACCCAGCCCGCCACCACGCCGCGCCAGCCACAGCCCCGACGGCCTGCGCCACTGCCGCCGCCGCGGCCGGCCTGGGTCAGTCCCCTGGGCCGCGAGTGCCTCGACCGTGATCCACGTCTGCGCCAGCGCCTGGAGGCTGAGCTGGCGGCCTTGCCCGCTCGCCGCCAGCGCATTCCCATCGACCCCAGCAACTACGGGGTCCGTTTCGAGCGTGACGCCTTCGGCCATGCGATTGACCCCACACCTCAGGTGGTGGTGCTTCATGAAACCGTCTATGGAGTGGGCTCAGCCCTTCGCACCTTCCAGACCCCCCACCCCAGGGACGAGGACCAGGTGAGTTACCACACCCTGATCGGGGGCGATGGCCAGGTGATCGATGTTCTCGATCCCGAACAGCGGGCCTTCGGGGCGGGCAATTCGGCCTTCAACGGACGGTGGGTCGTGACCAATCCGCGCGTGGGGGGCTCGGTGAACAATTTCGCGTTGCACATCAGCCTGGAAACCCCCCTCGACGGGGAAGACAACGACCCTGGCCACAGCGGGTACAGCGCGAGGCAATATGACGCCCTGGCCCTGGTGCTCACTGACTGGATGCGGCGCTTCGCGATTCCTGCGGCTCACATCACCACCCACCGTCAGGTGGATCTCGGCGGTGAGCGGGCGGATCCGCGCAGCTTCGACTGGCAGGCCCTCAAAAGAAGACTCGGGGCCCTCTCTCAGCTCTGCTGAGGACGGAGCAGAGGGTTAGATCAGCGGTGAGAGCTGGGGTTTGCGCTCGGAGTAGATCAGCGCATGCAGTTCCGGATCCTGCATGTAGCTCAGGATCCGGGCGGGGTAATCGAGCTTGCCGTTGTGGAGGTAAGCCAGGGTGGCCAGCGCCTTGGCATCCCGGGGACTGCGGCTGGCCTGGAGGGTGCGGCCAGCTGGAAAGCCCAGGTCCCGGCTGAGACGCGCAAACTTGCCCACCAGCAGGGTCACGTTGCGGTTGGGGTCGAGCAGTTCCAGCCGCGCTGTCTGGATCTGGTCCGCGCTGGGATCGGGGGGGAGCAGACCCTGATGAATCAGCTCGCCGATGCCGAGCTGGGCGGGGCCATGGGTGCTGAACAACCCTGACTGAGCCGCCAGCGGCAGATCTTCTCCTGGTTTGGCGTGCTGAATCTCATCGAAGAGCACAGCCGCCACCAGCATCGGGTTGATGTGGTGGCGGCGGCTTTCCAGCAGGATGACGGGCCGCAGTTCCTCCAGCTTCTCCACCGTGCGGGCCCGCAGGGGGGTGAGCTGATCCAGTCCGTGGGTGAAGAG
Organism: Synechococcus sp. BSA11S; assembly: GCF_014224355.1. Taxonomy (GTDB): domain Bacteria; phylum Cyanobacteriota; class Cyanobacteriia; order PCC-6307; family Cyanobiaceae; genus Regnicoccus_A. The sequence goes on from NZ_VNWP01000002.1 coordinate 59,119, forward strand.
CTGGGCGAGAGGAGCCTGCGGTCCGTGCACACCGAAGCGGCGCTGCAGTTCCTTGAGTTCCTCAGGGGTGAAGTCAAGGGGATCGGGGCGCTGGCCTTCGCTGGTGAAGGCTGCGGGATCGCTGCTGTCGGTGGTGAGGCTGGCGGTCAGCCCGGGTTCTGTGAGCAAACCTGCTGCTGGGAGCTCTCGCCGGGGGGAACCTGCTGAAAGGCTCAGCAGTGCAACAGTGGCGGCGCAGCCAACAGCCCAGCGCCTCGACCCGCTCCAGGGGGAGGGCGACGTGATCGCAGGGCGCGTCGACAAGGAGATACTGGGATTCATACCGTTCATGAACAGTACCGGCTACCCCAGGGACGACCAGATCGGGGGGGGCGTTTGTGTTTTCGTCCATACCATGCGTGCCGATCCGGTTGGCTTCGGTGTGGCATGCCACCCCTGAGCTTCCTTGGGGGCCCTTCCACGGATAGGTTCAGCCTCGGCAGCCGATTCGTGAAACCGCGCGCATGACGACGCTCCCGGATTACAGCATCCACGAGCCCCAGGTGCAGTGGCAGCGCTTCTGCGCTCTGCTCTGGTATCACGACGACCTGGGCTGCTGGGTCGATGTCAGCCGCATGGCGCTCAACCAGGCGCACCTCGAGGCTCTTGAGCCTGGCTTTGATCGTGCCTTCGCAGCGATGCAGGCCCTGGAATCCGGGGCGATCGCCAACCCGGATGAGGGCCGCCAGGTGGGTCATTACTGGCTGCGCAGCCCTGAGCTGGCGCCCGATCCGGCGGCGGCGGCCCACATCCAGGCGGAGGTGGAGCGCATCGCCCACTTCGGCCAGCAGGTGATCAGTGGAGCCTGCTCGGCGCCGTCGGACACGCCCTTCACCGATGTGCTCTGGATCGGCATCGGTGGATCCGGGCTGGGTCCCCTGCTGATCCTGCGCGCCCTCGAGGAAGAGGGGGTGGGGCTGCCGTTTCACTTCTTCGACAACGTCGATCCCCAGGGGATGAGCCGCACCCTCTCGGCCCTGGGGGATCGGCTGCGTACCACCCTGGTGGTGGTGGTGAGCAAGTCGGGTGGCACGCCCGAGCCTCGCCTGGGCATGGAGCAGGCCCGCGCCCGCCTCGAGGCCCTCGGCGGGACCTGGGCTCAGCAGGCCGTTGCCGTCACGATGGTGGGCTCTCAGCTGGATCAGCGGGCCGAGGCGGAGGGCTGGCTGGCCCGCTTCGACATGTTCGACTGGGTGGGGGGACGCACCAGCATCACCAGCGCCGTGGGTCTGCTGCCTGCAGCCCTGATCGGTGCCGACCTCCGTGGCTTTCTCGAGGGGGCGGCCCGCATGGATGCGGCCACCCGTGTGGGGCGCCTGCGCGACAATCCCGCAGCGCTGATGGCCGCCGCCTGGCATGTGGCCGGCGGCGGAGCCGGACAGCGCGACATGGTGGTGCTTCCCTACCGCGACCGGCTCGAGGTGTTCAGCCGCTACCTGCAGCAGCTGGTGATGGAGTCGCTGGGCAAGCGGCTCGACCGCGATGGGCGCCAGGTGCACCAGGGCATCGCTGTCTACGGCAACAAGGGCTCCACCGATCAACACGCCTACGTGCAGCAGCTCCGCGACGGTGTCGACAACTTCTTCGTCACCTTCATCGAAGCACTCGACGATCCAGCTGATCTGGCCCCCATTGGCGGGGAATACCCGGGCGACTTCCTTGATGGATTTCTGCAGGGCACCCGCTCCGCCCTCAGCGAAGGGGGTCGCCAGAGCCTCTCGATCAGTCTGCGCCGCTTTGACGCCCGCGGCCTCGGGGCGCTGGTGGCTTTGTTCGAGCGGGCCGTCGGCCTCTATGCCGAGCTGGTGAACGTGAACGCCTATGACCAGCCAGGGGTGGAGGCGGGCAAGAAGGCCGCTGCCACGATCCTCGAGCTCCAGAGCCGGCTGGAGGCCCTGCTGGCTGACGGGCAGGCCCGCTCCCTGGAAACCATCCAGACGGAGCTGGAGCTGCCCAGCCCGGAAGCGGCGTTCTGGATCCTGCGCCACCTCTGCGGCAATGCCCGCGGCTATGGCGCCGAGGGCGATTGGAGCGATCCGTCGGGGCTCGCGTTCAAGAAGTTATGAGCAGGGTCGAGGGGCTCTGGTCCCGTTGCTAGGTTCCGCACCTTTGCGGCCATGATCCGTTCCCGCGCTGCGGTGGCCTGGGCCGCGGGCCAGCCCCTGGAGATCACCGAGATCGAGGTGGCTCCGCCGGCCGCCGGTGAAGTGCTGCTTCGGGTGGTGGCCAGCGGGGTGTGCCACACCGATGCCTTCACCCTCTCGGGTCAGGATCCGGAAGGGCTCTTTCCTGCCGTGCTCGGCCATGAGGGCGGCGCGATCGTGGAGGAGGCGGGGGCTGGCGTGACCTCCGTGGCGGTGGGGGATCACGTGATTCCCCTCTACACACCCGAGTGCCGGTCCTGCAGCTTCTGCCTCTCCGGCAAGACCAACCTCTGTCAGGCGATCCGCGGCACCCAGGGCAAGGGCCTGATGCCGGACGGCACCAGCCGCTTCTCCAGGGCCGGCCGCCAGATTCACCACTACATGGGCACCTCCACCTTCTCGGAATACACCGTGGTGCCCGAGATCGCCGTGGCCAGGATCAACAAGGAGGCTCCCCTGGAGAAGGTTTGCCTGCTCGGATGCGGGGTCACCACCGGCATCGGCGCCGTGCTCAACACCGCCAAGGTGGAGTCAGGCAGCACGGTGGCCGTGTTCGGTCTGGGGGGCATCGGCCTGGCCGTGATCATCGGTGCGGTGATGGCCGGCGCCAGCCGCATCATCGGCATCGACACCAATCCCGAGAAGTTCGCGATCGCCCGCCAGCTCGGTGCCACGGATTGCCTCGACCCAAGCGCATGGGGTGCACCGATTCAGGAGGTGGTGATCGATCTCACCGATGGGGGGGTGGATTATTCCTTCGAGTGCATCGGCAATGTCCAGGTGATGCGGGCCGCCCTGGAGTGCTGCCACAAGGGCTGGGGCGAATCCACGATCATCGGCGTTGCCGGCGCCGGCCAGGAGATCGCCACCCGCCCCTTCCAGCTCGTCACCGGCCGTGTGTGGCGTGGCTCGGCCTTCGGTGGGGTGCGGGGCCGCACCGAATTGCCGGGGTATGTGGAGCGGTTCCAGAGCGGTGAGATCCCGCTCGACACCTTCATCACCCACACCATGCCCCTGGAGGAGATCAACCGGGCCTTCGATCTGATGCACGCCGGTCAGAGCATCCGCTCGGTGATCCACTTCAACCCTTGAGGGAGATCCCCCGTGCTCACACTCCTGAGTGAGAACCGCAGCTTTGCGGGTGCCCATCGGCGCTACCGGCACCAATCGGCAGCGCTCGCCTGTGAGATGACCCTGGCGGTGTACCTGCCTCCCCAGGCCCTGGCCGGCGGCTCCGTGCCGGCGCTGTACTGGCTCTCCGGGCTCACCTGCACCGATGAGAATTTCATGCAGAAGGCTGGCGCCCATCGCCTGGCCTCCAGCCTCGGCCTGGCCCTGATCGCTCCCGACACCAGCCCCCGTGGCGCTGAGGTGCCTGGAGATCCTGACGGAGCCTGGGACTTCGGCCATGGGGCCGGCTTCTACCTCAATGCCAGCGAACCCCCCTGGGAGCGCCACTACCGCATGCACGATTACGTGGTGGAGGAGCTGCCGGCGCTGCTGGAGGCCCAGCTTCCCCTCAACGGGCTGCGCGGCATCAGTGGCCATTCGATGGGGGGGCATGGCGCCCTGGTCTCTGCCCTGCGCCACCCCGGCCGCTACCGCTCCGTTTCGGCCTTCGCACCGATTGCTCATCCGAGCTGCTGCCCCTGGGGGGAGAAGGCGTTCAGCCGTTACCTCGGCCCCGATCGCACCCACTGGAGTTCCTGGGACGCCTGCGAGCTGATCGCCTCGGCGCCGGAGCGGCTGCCGCTGCTGATCGACCAGGGACTCGACGATCCCTTCCTGGAGAGTCAGCTGCGACCCGATGACCTCGAGGCTGCCGCCCACGCCGCCGGCCACCCGCTCCAGCTGAGGCTCCAGCCGGGCTACGACCACAGCTACTTCTTCATCGCCAGCTTCATCGAGGACCACCTGCGGCACCACGCGGCGGCCCTGATTCCCCTGGGCTAGGGCACCAGGTTCACGAGCTTGCCGGGCACCACGATCACGCGGCGGGGAGGCTGGCCTTCCAGCCACCTCAGGGCGATCTCACTCTCCAGGGCCAGCCGCTCCAGGGTGGCGGCATCGGCATCGGCCGGCACCTCCAGCTGGCCCCGCACCTTGCCTTTCACCTGGATCACCAGGGGGACCGTGTCCTGAATCAGGGCGGCGGGATCGGCCACGGGCCAGCGCTGGCGATGCACGCTGGCGGCTCCACCCAGCCGCTGCCAGAGCTCTTCGGCCAGGTGGGGCGCGAAGGGGGCCAGCAGGATCACCAGGGCCCTGAGCGCTTCGATGGCCACGGGCTCGGCCGCGGCCTCCAGCTGAGCCGCCATGGCATTGCTGAGTTTCATCAGCTCCGAGACGGCGGTGTTGAACTGGTAACGCCCCGGGGCCAGGTCGTCGTCGATGGCGGCGATGGCGGTGTGCACGGCCCTTCGCAGCTCCTTCTCCCCTGGGGTGCTCGCCTCGGCGGGCCCAGCCGCGGCGGCCCTCAGGCTCAGTCCACGGGCCACCGCCCCGTCCACCAGCCGCCACAGCCGCTGCAGAAAGCGGAACTGACCTTCGACGTCAGCGTCGTCCCACTCCAGGTCCTTCTCGGGCGGTGCCTTGAACAGGATGAACATGCGGGCGGTGTCGGCTCCATAACGGTCGATCACCACGGAGGGGTCGACGCCGTTGTGCTTCGACTTGGACATCTTCTCGAAGAAGGTGTCGAGCCGCTCACCATCGGCCGGATCGCGGGGATCGGCGGGATCGCTCACATCCGCCGGGGCCACGTAGCGGCCCGTCTGGGGATTTCTGTAGGTGATGGCCTGGACCATGCCCTGGGTGAGCAGCCGCTGGAACGGCTCATCGAAGCTCAGCAGGCCACGGTCGCGCAGCACCTTGGTGAAGAAGCGGGAATAGAGCAGGTGCAGGATGGCGTGCTCGATGCCGCCCACGTACTGGTCCACGGGCAACCAGCGGTCGGCAGCACTCCGCTCGAAGGGCAGGCGGGTGTTGTGGGGATCGCTGTAGCGCAGGTAGTACCAGGAGGAGCAGATGAAGGTGTCCATCGTGTCGGTCTCCCGCCTGGCGGCCTGGCCGCAGCAGGGGCAGGGCACCGTCACCCAGCTCTCCAGCTGCGCCAGGGGTGAGCCGCCCTTGGCGCTGAAGGCCAGATCCCTGGGCAGTTCCACCGGCAGCTGCTCCGCCGGCACCGGCACCACACCGCAGCTTTCGCAGTGGATCACGGGGATGGGACAGCCCCAGTAGCGCTGGCGGGAAATCAGCCAGTCGCGCAGCCGGTAGCGCACCTTTCCCTCACCCCAGCCTTCCGCTTCGGCCAGGGTCACGATCCCGGCACGGGCTTCAGCCGCATCGAGGCCGTCAAAGGGGCCGGAATGGACCAGGCACCCCCCTCCGGTCCAGGCGCCACCGTCGTAGGCCTCTTCGTGGGCGCCCTCGGGCACGATCACCCGCTTCACCGGCAGCTCGTACTGGCGGGCGAACACGAAATCCCGCTGGTCGTGGGCGGGGACCCCCATCACGGCGCCGGTGCCGTAGTCGGCCAGCACGTAATCAGCGATCCAGATGGGGATCGTCTCGCCGTTGAAGGGGTTGCGCACGCTGGCGCCCAGGGGCACCCCCCGCTTGGGCTGATCCTCGGCGGTGCGTTCCTGTTCGCTCTGGGCGCTGACCAGATCACAGAAGGCCTCCACCGCCAGGCGCTGCTCAGGGGCGGTGAGGCTGGCCACCAGGGGATGCTCCGGGGCCAGCACCAGGTAGCTCACGCCATAGACGGTGTCGGGTCGGGTGGTGAAGACCGTGATCGACGTTGCGCTGCCGGCGGCCGCCGCTGGCGCCACGATCGGGAAGTGCAGCTGGGCCCCGGCCGAGCGCCCGATCCAGTTGGACTGCATCGTGCGCACCCGCTCCGGCCAGCCATCGAGCTGCTGGAGATCGTCAAGCAGGGCTTCGGCGTAGTCGGTGATGCGCAGGAACCACTGGCGCAGCTGCCGCTTCTCCACCCTGGCCCCGGAGCGCCAGGAGCGGCCCTCGCCATCCACCTGCTCGTTGGCCAGTACCGTCTGATCGATCGGATCCCAGTTGACCGTCGCTTCCTTGCGGTAGGCCAGGCCCGCCTCGAAGAACTGGAGGAACAGCCACTGCGTCCAGCGGTAGTAGTCGGCATGACAGGTGGCCAGCTCCCGGTCCCAGTCGATCGAGAGGCCGAGGCGCTGGAGCTGGGCCCGCATCTGGCCGATGTTGGCATCGGTCCAGTCGCCGGGATCCACGCCCCGCTCGATGGCGGCATTCTCCGCCGGCAGGCCGAAGGCGTCCCAGCCCATCGGATGCAGCACCCGACTCCCCCGCAGACGCTGCACCCGGGCGATCACATCAGTGATCACGTAGTTGCGCACATGGCCCATGTGCAGGTTCCCCGAGGGGTAGGGGAACATCGAGAGGGCATAAAACGTCTCGCCGTCACCGCTGCCCTCGCCGTCATCGCTGGGTTCGGGTGTCCGGTGCAGTCCCTGCTCCTGCCAGCTCCGCTGCCAGCCGGCCTCGATCGCCTCTGGGCGGTAGCGGTTGGCGTCCGGGCTGTTGCCGGCGTTGGGATGGGAGTCGGACGCGGCCATGTTCCGGAGTCGGCCGGTTCGCATCAGCCGTTGAGTGCGTGATTGTGATCGTGCCACACCTCCATGGGGCGATCAGATCGGGTTCATTCCAGCGCCTGAATGGTGTCGAGGGCGGAGCGGCGGATCAGCACCGGCTGATGGGCGTTCGCGGGGCGCAGGGCAAGAAACTCGGGGTCCTGCCAATCGAGGCAGCCTTCGAGCTGCTCTCCACCCGGGAATCGCACCCGCAGAGCCGTGCGCTGACGGACCCAGTTCTGGAGCTGGCGTACGCCAGGCAGGCTTGGATCCAGGTTGTGACTCTCCATAGGATTCAGGCTATGTCGATCGAGAGCGGAGCCGTGCTGGCATTCAGCAAGTACCAGGGGCTGGGCAACGACTTTCTGATGCTCGACGGTCGCGAGGCCGCTGATCCAGGGGAGGTGTTCGGGCTCGACCCCGAGCGGGTGCGCAGGATCTGCGACCGCCGCTTCGGCGTGGGCGGCGATGGTGTGATTCTCGCGCTCCCCCCGATTGGGGATGGAGAACTGCGCATGCGCATCTTCAATGCCGACGGCAGCGAAGCGGAGATGTGCGGCAACGGCATCCGCTGCCTGGCCCGTTTTCTGGCCGACAGCGACGGAGATCAACCGGGCCGGACCTGGCAGGTGGAGACAATGGCCGGTCGGATGGTGCCGGAACTGCTCAGCGACGGCACGGTGCGCGTGGACATGGGCGAGCCGTTCCTGGTGCCCGACCAGGTACCCACCACCCTGCCGATCGGCCCGGCGGGGTTGCCCCAGGGGGACCTGGAGGTGGAGGGGACCCGCTTCGGGGGGGCGGCGGCCGGGATGGGCAATCCCCATCTGGTGATTCCGGTGGAGGCGGTGGAGGGCGTGGATCTGGAGCGTTTCGGCGCCCTGCTGGAGGTGCATCCTGCTTTTCCGGCCCGCACCAATGTTCATTTCGTGCAGGTGCTCGGCGCCGACCATCTGGTGATGCGCGTCTGGGAGCGGGGGGCTGGCCCCACCCTGGCCTGCGGCACCGGGGCCTGCGCCACCCTCGTGGCCTGCCATCGCCTGGGCCTGAGCGCCCGCTCGGCCCGTCTGGATCTGCCCGGCGGGTCTCTCTGGATCGACTGGGATTCCCAGTCGAACCATCTGTTCATGACCGGGCCTGCCGAACCGGTGTTTGATGGGGTGCTGGCGCCTGCGGCGGAGAACGCCGTGCAGCCGGACAGCACCGCTGAAGGCGTTGCTGAGCTCGCCACCAGGCCGGAGACGCCGCGGCCGGCTGAGCCAGAAGACATCAACTGCGCGATCAACTGCGCGATCGCCTGCGTGGAGGGCTGCCAGCGGCCCGACGACTGCCCCAGTGCCGAGGCCCGTCGCCGGGTGGAGGCGCTGCTGCAGAGCCGTTCGCTCGATGATCTGGTTGCCCTGGCGACCCAGTCGCTGGAAGCCCGCACCCAGGCCCGCTTCAGCCGCGACGGCGCTGGCTCCGGGCCCCGGGCCGAGTGACCCGGAGCCTGCCCGAGGGCTCTGCAGCGCAGGAGCTCTACCTCGATGCTTCAGCCGGCTCCCCTCCTGCCGCAACGGTGCTGGAGGTCATGGCTGCCGCCACGGGAACCGCCTGGGCCAATCCCTCCAGCCTGCATGGCTATGGGCTGAGGGCAGCTGAATCGCTGGAGCGCAGCCGCCAGGTGATCGCGTCCCTGCTCGGTGCCGAGCCCCGGCAGCTCACATTCTGCTCGGGGGGCACTGAGGCTGCCCACCTGGCCCTGCTCGGGGCGGCGGCGGCCCTGCCCCCCGGCCGGCTGCTGATCTCGGCGGTGGAGCATCCGGCGGTGCAGGCTGCGGCCGAGCGTCTGGCCGGTTCGGGCTGGTCGCTGGAGCGGCTTCCGGTCGATCCTGTCGGCCGGGTGCGATTGGATCGCCTGGAGGCCCTGCTGGAGCCCCCCACGCGGCTGGTCTCCGTGATCTGGGGCCAGAGCGAGGTGGGCACGCTTCAACCCCTTCAGGCGATCGGAGAGCGTTGCCGCCGTGCCGGCGTGCTGCTGCACAGCGACGCCGTTCAGGTGGTGGGCCACCGCCCCATTGATTTCACTGCCCTGCCGGTGGATCTGTTCAGCTTCACCGCCCACAAACTGCAGGGACCGCGGGGGATCGGGGCGCTGCTGGCCCGTCCCGGCCTGGAACTGCGTCCGCTGCTCGAAGGCGGCGGCCAGGAGGGGGGGCTGCGCTCCGGGACCGAACCGGTGATTCTGGCGGCTGGATTCGCCCAGGCCCTGCGGCTGGCCCAGCAGCGGCTGGCGCTGCACGGCGGCCGGGATCCGCTGCAGCCATGGCGTGACCGCCTGCTGGAGGCCTTGCTGGCCTTGGGCGGTGTGGAGCTGAGTGGCTGCCCCGATGAGCGTCTGCCCCACCACCTCAGCCTGGTGGTGCGGGATGGTGCCGGGCGCCCCCTGCCAGGTCGCCGTCTGGTGCAGGCCCTCTGGCGCCAGGGGCTGGCTGTCAGCAGTGGCAGTGCCTGTCAGGGGGGGCGCGCCGGCGCCAGTCCGGTGCTGATGGCCATGGGCTACGACCCGGAACTGGCCGCCAGTGGCCTGCGCCTGAGCCTGGGCCCCTGGCTTGATTCCAATCAGCTCGACGCGGTGCCCGTCCGCTTCGAGCGGGCCCGGCAGGCTGTGGTCGACGGCCACCTTGGGTAGGGTCGCCGAGCTTTGCCGTGCCTTTGCGTGCTCCCTCCCGATCTGCGCAGCGCCGAAGCTGAGGCCCTCTCAGCCCTGGCGGCGGCCCTCGCTGACACCCCCCGCGGGCGCTGGACGGTGGAGCTGCGCTTCGAGGGTCTCAAGGTGCTGCACCTGGCCCTGAGGCTGCTGGCGGCCCTGGATCCCACGGAGCGGCCTGTGCGCCTGCTCTTCCCTGACGCCGGTGCCGCCGCCCTGGCCCGGCGCGATGCCCCTGAGCTGGCGCCGCATCTGGGCTCGCTCGGGGATCAGCTGCGGCGCCAGGAGCAGCAGAGTGATCCCCCCTCCGCCGACCTGCTGATCATGGTGGAGCCCGCCCAGGCCGAGTACGAGGAGGTGGAGCGTCTCTGTCAGGCCCATCCCGCCGGGGTGGTGCTGCTGAACGGACGCCTGGAGGACGCCGCCGTGGGCATCGGCAGCGTGGCCCGCGAGCGCCGGCGCGGGTTTCTCGCCTCCTGGCAAGCGGCCTATGCCCTTCTGCCTCTGGACTGCGGCGCCCTTCGCTTCGCATTTCCCGGTCCATGGGAGCTCTATCGCCTGGATCCCGACGGCTACCGTCCAGCCGCCAGCTTCGAGCAGAAGCCCGATGCGGAACAGCAGGCTGAGGCCCTCAGCTCCGAGGACGGCCCCGATGTGGTGGCGGGTCTGCAGGCCCTCGACCGGTTCATCGGCAGCCTGCGCAACTGACCCCCCCTGGCCGGAGCGGTGAAGGCTCCTTAAAGTTGCGCGTCTGCCCCTTGCCCATGCCCCCTGAGTCAACCCCCGCGGCGCCGGGTGGGTCCTCCCGCTGGGGGCTGGTCGACATCGGCGCCGCAGGCGCCGTGCTGCTGGCCATCGCAGGTGTTGTCTGGAGCCCGAAACTCAGTGGTGCCGTGGCCACCGCCACCGGAGCGATGCAGCCGGTGACAGTGATCGTCGACGTGCGCGGGATTCCCTCCGCTGATCCCGATGGCTTGATCGCCGCGGCCCGTGAGGAGGGAAAGGTCAGCATCGTGATCCGCAATCAGCCCCACGGCAGCGTGAAGCTCAAAGATCTGGAGCGGCTGCAGCGCAGGCTGGTGGCCCTGCAACCCGACGGGAGCGTCGTGACCGCCGAGGATCCGAACCAGGCCAGGGTCGGCTCCCTGGATGCCCGCTTCGTTCTCGAGGGCCAGGGCCGGAAGACCGAAGGCGGGGTGGTCTTCGGCAACCAGAACCTCAAGATCGGAGCCCCGATCGAGCTTGAGGGTCGCAACTACCGCCTCAATGGTTCTGTCAGTGGTCTTGTCCTTGGTGAGTCCTGAGATGATGGTGATGATCTCCCAACCCCAGACCCGTCGCGCCCCTCGGCGTCTGGTCAGGGCCCTTGCCTTCGGCCTGGCCCTGGCGCCAGGACTGCCCGTGCTGGCTGCCGACCCCCTGGCCCGGCTTCCCGGTTCCCCGGCAGCGGCCGGACTGCCACGGCTCCAGAGCCAGGTGAGCTGCCCGGCCCTGCAGCAACGGGTCCAGGCCAGCCTGGGGGGTGAAGCCAGGGTCTGGAGTGTGTCGGTGGCCGATGGCAGCGGCCGGCTGCTGGCCGATGTGAACGGCCTGCAACCGAGGGTGCCCGCCTCCAACCAGAAGCTGCTGAGCACGGCCTTCGCTCTGGATCGTCTCGGCCCTGACTATCGCCTCACCACCCGCCTCTGGCGCCTCTCCGATGGGACCCTGCGGCTCACCGGAGAAGGCGATCCCGACCTTGCCCTGCCCCAGTTGCAGCGCTTCGCCAAGCTGGCTCTCGGCTCCGGGGGTGCCGATGGAGCCCCCCCCAGCGCGGTGCGGCTCCAACTGGCCGAGATGCCACCCCAGGCCTGGTGGCCCCAGGGCTGGCATCCCGGTGATCGCGCCTATGCCTACGGCGCTCCGATCACCCGCCTGGCCCTCACCAGCAATGCCATCAACATGGCGGTGGCCAACCCCACCTCCCGGCTGCGCACTCTGCTCAACCGGGAACTGGTGCGCCAGGGGGGGAAGGCCATTCAGATGACGGTGGTGTCCCCCGACGCACCCCTCTCCAGCGATGCCGTGCTGATCCATGAGGAGCCCTCAGCTCCGATGCACAACCTGCTCAGCCTGGCCAACACCGAAAGCCACAACTTCACCGCCGAAGTGCTGATGCGTCAGGCCAGCGGCAGCTGGAATCTTGCCGTCAGCCGCCAGGCCCAGATGCAGTGGCTGGCCGAGCAGGGCCTGTCTCTGCAGGGCATCCGGGTGGCCGATGGCAGCGGCCTCGACCGGGCCAATCGGCTCACCAGCCGCTTCGTGACCTCCCTGCTTCTGACCATGGGGCAGCACCCCTATGCCGGGTACTACATGGCCTCCATGGCGGTGGCCGGTCAGCGGGGCACCCTGCGCAATCTCTACAAGGGCACCAGCCTGGCGGGCCGCTTTCGCGGCAAGACGGGCACCCTCACCGGGGTGCGCTCGATCAGTGGCGTGCTCAGCACGAGTGATGGACCCCGTTACGTGAGCCTGATCTCGAATGGTGCTCGGACTCCGAACACCACCATCGGGAGGGTGCTGCGTCAGGTGCAGAACATCAACCTCTGCCAGCCACCTGCCTGAGCCGTGAGGCGGCTCGCCGGGCGCGGCTGATCGGCACGGCCGCCTGCTCACCGGCGGGCGGTTGTGCCGCGGGGCTCCTCTCGGCCGACGCCGACACCTCGGTGCTCTGGATACGAACCAGTTCGCGGCGTCCGGCCAGAACCACCTTGCTCAGTTCTCCCAGTCGCCCCTCCAGTTCGGTGAGCACCTGCTCGGCATAGCGGTTGGCGCCGTCCTGCACCGTGGTGGCCTCCTGGCGGGTGCGGCTGATCAGGGCCTCGCACTGTTGCTGGGTCTGCTGGCGGAACTGCAGCGCGTCGTTGTGGAGGCGCTCGGCTTCCGACTGGCTTTCGCGCTGGATGCGAAGCCCTTCCTGACGGATCTTCTCCAGCTCCTGCAGGCTCTGCTGGCGGGAGCGTTCGTGCTGCTCGCTCAGCTGGCGCTTCATCTCGGAGAAGTCCTGGTCGAGCTGCTGTCGCCGCTGCATGGCCTCCTGCTCCAGCTGCTGGCGGCGGCTGCTGAACTGCTGCTCGGTCTGGGCGAGCCGGGTCTGATGCTCCTGTTCGGTCTGGGCCACCTGCTGCCGGGCCGAGAGCAGGAGTTGCTCGCACTGCTGCCGGGCCTGCTCGCGCAGCTCGGTGACCTGACGCTCGGCCTCCTGGCGAACGGCGGCGGAATTGATCAGCTGCTCCCGCTCCTGGCGGGCCCGGCCGATGATCTCCTCAGCCTGCTGGCGGGCCTGGGCAATGAAACTCTCCCGCTGGCGCAGCAACTCCTCGGCCTGATCCAGCTGCGACGGCATGGCCTCACGGACCGCGTCCATCAGCTCGATCGCGTCCTGCTCATTGACAAGGCGGCCCCCGCTGAAGGGAATGCGGCTGCCCTCCAACACGATTTCTTCGAGCTGGTCGATCTGATCCAGCACGCTGATCCGAGTGTCGGCCATCTCAACGGGGCAGAGGATTACCGATTAAAGAGCCTGGCGAGGTCATCCGCCACTCCTGGCGGGACCATGTGGCGCACATCCCCACCGAAGCGGGCCACTTCCTTGACCACGCTGCTGCTGAGAAAGCTGTGGTGTGCGGCCGTGGCGAGGAACAGGGTTTCCACCTCCGCGGCCAGGCTGCGGTTGGTGTGGGCGATCTGAAGCTCGAACTCGAAATCGCTCATGGCCCGCAGCCCGCGCAGGATCACGGTGGAGTCGCAGCGTCTGGCGAAGTCGACGGTGAGGCCGTCGAAGCAGCTCACCTCGACTGTCTCCAGGTGGGCCGTGGCCTGGCGGATCTGGCTGAGCCGCTGCTCGAGGGGGAAGCTGGCCTGCTTGCTCGGGTTCTGCAGCACCGCCACCACCAACTCTCCGAACAGCCGCTCGGCCCGCTCGATCAGGTCCAGATGGCCCAGGGTGAGGGGATCGAAACTTCCGGGATACAGGGCCTTCATGGGAGGTCGGTCATGGGGCCCCCTGCAGGGAAGCGTTGGCGCGGATCCTATGGACGATGCCGCTGCAGGCGATGGCACTGCCTAAAGTCAGGGTATCGACCGCGACAGGGCAGATGGCCACCGACGCTCCCACCAGCCCCGCCAGTGGCGGCCTCGATGCCGCCGCCAAGAAAACACTGCTGCGCAAGATCCCCCACGGGCTGTTCATCTGCGGCGTGGCAGAGGGCGACACCGTCAACGGCTTCACCGCCAGCTGGGTCACCCAGGGCTCCTTCGAACCACCCCTGGTGGTGGTGGCCGTGCGGGCCGATTCCACCAGCAACGGCATCATCCAGCGCACCCGGCGCTTTTCACTCAACGTGCTCGCGGCCGACCAGAAGGACCTGGCGGCGGTCTTCTTCAAGCCCCAGAACGGAGTCGGTGGCCGCTTCGACGCCGCTCCCTACACCCTGGGTCCCCTCGGTCTGCCGATCCTGGAGGCTGCTCTCGGCGCCGTCGAATGTGAGCTGGTGGGTGAGGTGGCCCATGGCGATCACACCGTGTTCGTGGCGGAAGTGAAAAGTGCCGTGCTGCAGCGCGACGGAGCCGCCCTCGAGCTCGGTCCCACCGGCTGGCAGTACGGAGGCTGAGCCGGGCCCCGGAGTCAGCCGCCATGGGCCGCATCGCCCAGCCCCTGCTGACCGATCCCGATCGCCTCAGCCAGCGCCTCAGGGAGCTGCCCGCCGAACCGGGTTGTTACCTGATGCGCGACGTCGATGACCGCATTCTCTACATCGGTAAATCGAAGAGCCTGCGCAGCCGTGTGCGCAGTTACTTCCGCGATTCGCATGATCTGAGCCCCCGCATCCATCTGATGGTGCGTCAGGTCTGCGAGATCGAATTCATCGTCACCGACAGTGAAGCCGAGGCGCTGGCGCTCGAGTCCAACCTGATCAAGGCCCACCAGCCGCACTTCAACGTACTGCTCAAGGACGACAAGAAATACCCCTACCTCTGCATCACCTGGAGCGAGCCCTACCCGCGCATCTTCATCACCCGGCGGCGGCGCCTGCGCAGCCCGCTCGACCGTTTCTACGGACCCTATGTGGACGTGGGCCTGCTGCGGCGCACCTTCTTTCTGGTCAAACGGGTGTTTCCCCTGCGCCAGAGGCCCCAGCCCCTCTACCGCGATCGCACCTGCCTCAACTTCGACATCGGCCGCTGCCCGGGGGTGTGCCAGGAGAAGATCAGCCCCGAGGCCTATCAGCAGACGCTGCGCAAGGTGGCGATGGTGTTCCAGGGTCGCAGCGATGAGCTGCTGGAGCTGCTGCGCGGCCAGATGGAGCGCTACGCCGAGCGTCAGGATTATGAGCAGGCCGCCCGGGTGCGCGATCAGCTGCAGGGCCTCGAGCAGCTCACGGCCGAGCAGAAGATGACCCTTCCCGACGCCTCGGTGTCACGGGATGTGCTGGCCCTGGCGGCCGATCACCGGCTGGCGGCGGTGCAGCTCTTTCAGATGCGGGCCGGTCGGCTGGTGGGACGGCTGGGCTACACGGCGGAGGCCTCGATCGCCAGCCCCGGGGCGATCCTGCAGCGGGTGCTCGAGGAGCACTACGCCCAGGTGGAGCCGGTGGAGATTCCCCCCGAGGTGCTGGTGCAGGTCACCCTGCCCAATCAGGAGCTTGTCCAGGAGTGGTTGAGCGAACGTCGGGGCCGGAAGGTGCGGGTGTTGCACCCGCAGCGCCAGGCGAAGGCCGAGCTGATCGAACTGGTGGAGCGCAACGCGGCCTTCGAGCTCAGCCGGGCCCAGCGCAGCGCCGAGCAGCATCAGCTGGCCAATGAAGATCTGGCCCAGCTGCTGGAGTTGCCCCAGCCGCCCCGCCGCATCGAGGGCTACGACATCAGCCACATCCAGGGCAGTGATGCGGTGGCCTCCCAGGTGGTGTTCGTCGACGGGCTGCCGGCCAAGCAGCACTACCGCAAGTACCGGATCCAGAGCAGCAGCATCAGCGCCGGCCACAGCGACGACTTCATGGCGATGGCGGAGATCATGCGCCGCCGCTTTCGCCGCTGGTCGGAGGCCAAGGCCGAGGGGGCCGACCTGGGGCAGCTGCGCCGCAGCACCGACACCGCCCTGCATACCGGCGGTCTGGGCGACTGGCCTGATCTGGTCATGATCGATGGCGGCAAGGGCCAGCTTTCGGCGGTGATGGAGGCCCTGCGCGAGCTGGATCTGCACGAGGAGCTGGTGGTCTGCTCCCTGGCCAAGCAGCGGGAGGAGGTGTTTCTGCCCGGTGCCAGCCAGCCATTGGAGAGCGAGCCCGACCAGCTGGGGCTGCTGCTGCTGCGGCGGCTGCGCGACGAGGCCCACCGCTTCGCGGTCAGCTTCCACCGCCAGCAGCGGGGGGAGCGGATGAAGCGCTCGCGGCTCTCGGAGATTCCGGGGCTGGGTCCCAAGCGGGTCAAGGACCTGCTGGCCCATTTCCGCTCGATCGATGCCATCCAGCTGGCGAGCCCCGAGCAGATCGCCAAGGCCCCAGGGGTGGGTCCGGCCCTGGCCCAGCAGGTGTGGAGCTACTTCCATCCCGGGGACCACGAGCAGGATTCCGGCGGCGAATCCTCGAGCCAGCCGCTCAAGGGGCTCGTCGGCCGGGGCTGACCCAGCCTGTTCTCAGCCATCGCCGTCGCGGCATGCTCCGATCGAGAGCCCGCCAAGCCCGGTGGCGGATTCCCCTAACTTGAGGCACTGCCCTTTCCTGCCCTGATGACGCTCCCGGCCCTGCCCCCGGAGGCCTATCTCTGGTTCAAGACCCTGCACATCGTGGGGGTCGTGGTGTGGTTCGCCGGGCTCTTCTACCTCGTGCGGCTGTTCATCTATCACGTGGAGGCCGAGGGGCTGGAGGACCCTGTGCGCAGCGCCTTCCAGGCGCAGTACGCCCTGATGGAGCGCCGGCTGGCCGGCATCATCACCACCCCGGGGATGGTGGTGGCCGTGGTCATGGCAGCGGGCTTGCTGATCGCCCAGCCAGCCTGGCTGCAGCAGGGCTGGATGCACGCCAAGCTGGCCGTGGTGGTGGCCCTGCTCGTCTATCACTGGTTCTGCTATCGCCTGATGGGTCAGCTGAGCCAGGGCACCTGCCGCTGGAGCGGCCGGCAGCTGCGGGCCCTCAACGAGCTGCCCACCCTGATGCTGGTGCTGGTGGTGATGCTGGTGGTGTTCAAGGGGCAGTTCCCCACCGGAGCGGCCACCTGGTTCCTGGTGGCCCTGGTGGTGGCGATGGCCGGCTCGATCCAGTTCTATGCCCGCTGGCGGCGGCTGCGCCTGGAGCAGGAGGCCCTCGCCGGTGGCGCCTGAGCATCCTCTGGTGCCCGTGCTCCGGGGGGTGGGTGCCTCCTGTTGCCCCGGGCGGCTCAATTTTCACTGCCACACCATCTGCAGCGACGGCAGCCTCCAGCCGGAGGGGCTGGCTGACCAGGCGGTGGATCTGGGTCTTGAGCACTTCGCGGTGACCGATCACCACAGCGTCGCGGCCCTTGCACCGCTTCGCCGACGATTGGCGCTGCACCGGGAGCGGGGCCTGGGGGTTCCCACCCTCTGGAGCGGGGTGGAGATCAGCTGCCTGCTGGAAGGCTGCCTGGTTCATGTGCTCGGCCTTGGCTTCGACCCGGATCACCCCGCCCTTGGGCCCTACCTCGAGGGCAGCGCCGTGGTGGGCAAGGCGCTGCGGGCCGGGGCCGTGCGCCGGGCGATCCATGCCGCCGGCGGACTGGCCCTGCTGGCCCACCCAGCCCGCTATCGGCTGCCCTATCACCTCCTGATCGCCGCGGCGGCCGAGCTGGGCTTCGATGGCGCCGAGGCCTTCTACGACTACGAACAAGGGCAGCGCTGGCGCCCGTCTCCTCTGGTGTGCGATGCGATCGCGGCCCAGCTGAGTCGGCTGGGATTGCTGACAAGTTGCGGTACCGATACCCATGGGCTGGGGCTCGGTGGCCGCTAGGCTCATCCATAGGTTTCCGTTCCCTGACCATGGGTCTGCTTGATCGTCTGCTCGGCAACCGCTCCGAAGGAGCCTTTTCGTCCAAGGGCGCCAGGGAGAAACCGGCCAAGGCGAAGCAGGAAGAGAGCTTCTACCTCGATCCAGACGCCTCCAGCAGCCTGGGCGATGTCAAGTTCATGCGCCGTTCGAACAAGATCCGCCACACCTTCCCCGGCAACGCCGACAACCCCGGCGGCAAGGAAATGATCCAGGAAGTGGATTCGATGGCCGCACGGCTCGAGAAAGCCAGCACCGGCCTCCCCGGCACCGAGGTCAGCACTGCCACCACCAGCCCCAGTGGCGGAGTGCCCAAGCCGGTCAAGAAGACCTTTGTCGAGAAGATGAGCTCGGCCGAGCTGAGCAATCGGCTGCGTGGTGCCGCCGTGGGTGGTGTGAACGCCGCTGGTGGTACAGCGCCCGCCGCTCGCAAGCCCGACGGCAGTTCAAGCGAAGGCCAGCCGGCCATCAGCCGCCAGCAGGCCAAGCCCGGTGCCATCGACCCGTTCAAGGACATGGCCAAGGAGATCAATTCCTGATCTGCAGCCTCAACCCTCCACCAGGCTCTCACTGCTGAGCACCAGCTGCCTCAGCCGCTCCAGTTGTTCCGGGCCTGCCCCTTCCCACAGCTGGCGGTTGTGGGCTTCCAGCAGTCGCTCGGCCATGTCGCGCAGGGCCCAGGGGTTGGCCTGGCGCAGGAAGGCCAGCATCTCCTCATCCCCCAGCCAGGTGTCGCAGATGGCGGCGTAGCTCCAGTCAGGCACCCGACCGGTGCTGGCGTCGTAGGCGAAGAGGTAATCGAGACTGGCGGCCAGCTCGAAGCCCCCCTTGTAGCCATGGGCGCGCATCCCCTCGATCCAGCGGGGATTGAGCACCCTCGAGCGCAGCACCTTGTCGAGTTCTCGCTCCAGCCGATGAACACGCGGTCGCTGGTGTCGGGAGTGATCGCCGAACCACAGGGCCGGAGCTGACCCCCGCACCCGCTCGGTGGCCGCGCTCAGCCCACCCTGGAACTGGTAGTAGTCGTCGGAATCCAGCAGATCATGCTCCCGGTTGTCCTGGTTGTGCAGCACCACCTGCACCTGGCGCAGCCGTTGCTCCAGCCCGCCGCGGTCGGCAATCGCCTCGCCGCTGCCCTCGTAGCGCCAGCCGCTCCAGTTGAGATACGCCTCGCCCAGATCGCTGCGCTCCTCCCACTGGCCACTGTCGATCAGCCCCTGCAGTCCAGCGCCGTAGGCCCCGGGGGCTGATCCGTAGACCCTCGCGCAGTGGCCCTCGCGGCGCAGAGCTGCCGCCAGGGGATTGTCCGGCTCCGGTTCCTGCAGGCCCCCCACCAGGGCGGTGGCCCGGTTGACCCAGCCCACCAGCTGGGGGAAGGCATCCCGGAACAGCCCCGAGATGCGCAGGGTCACATCCACCCGGGGGCGCCCCAGCAGGGAGAGCGGGATGATCTCCAGGTCCACCATCCGCCGGGTGGGTCCATCCCAGACGGGCCTCACACCCATCAGCGCCAGGGTCTGGGCAATGTCTTCCCCGCCGTTGCGCATGGTGGCGGTGCCCCAGACCGAGAGTGCCAGGTGGCGCAGGTCGTCGCCCTCCTCCTGCAGATGCAGCTCCAGCAGCAGTTCGGCGCTGCGCCGGCCCAGGTCCCAGGCCGCTTCGCTGGGCAGTCCGCGCAGATCGACGCTGTAGAAGTTGCGGCCGGTGGGCAGCAGGTCGGGTCGGCCGCGGGTGGGAGCTCCGGAAGGCCCGGCGGCGATCCGCTCCCCCGCCACCCCCGCCAGAAAGGCCTGCTGTTCGGCCTCGCCGCAGCGCAGCAGTCGAGGGAGCAGATCGCCACGGACCCGCTCCAGCACAGAGCGGGTGATGGCGCCGCAGGGGGGGAGAGCCGCCAGGGGCTCCACCAGCAGAGGCCGCAGCAGTTGCAGGGCCCAGTCCTCCAGCAGGGCCACCCCATCACCGATCCGGCGACAGGCCCCGTCGGCAGGCTCCGGTGCTGCAACGGCTGAGAGCAGCAGCTGCCGATCGACCGGATCCAGGGGCTCCTCCTCCGGGTCCGCCCAGGGGTCGAGCGCCAGCCCCAGGTCCCGGGCCAGCGCCTGGGTCAGCCCGGGCCCTTCGGCCAGGGGCGGCCGCGCCAGGCACAGCAGCAGCTCCAGCAGCGGTTCCTCAGAGGGCAGCCGGCCGAAGGTGTGCAGGCCGGTTCGGATCTGGGCCTCCTTGAGCTCGCAGAGGTAGCCATCGGCCCGATCGATGCGGCCCTCCAGATCGCCGGCCTCCAGCGGCAGCTCCAGGGTTTCGAGGGTCTCGGCCAGCCGCTGGAGCAGGGGATCTCTCCGCTCGCTGCCCAGCTGGCACGCCTCCCAGTACTCATCGAGCAGGGCCTCCAGGGCCTGGAGCGGTCCGTGCAGCCCCGCCCGGCCCAGGGGTGGGGTGAGATGGTCGAGGATCACGGCCTGGGCGCGGCGCTTGGCCTGGGACCCTTCGCCGGGATCGTTGACGATGAAGGGATAGAGGTGGGGCATGGGCCCCAGGGCCCATTCGGGGAAACACCGGCCTGAGAGCCCCAGTCCCTTGCCGGGCAGCCACTCCAGGTTGCCGTGCTTGCCCACGTGCACCACCAGCTGGGATCTCTCCACCTCCCGCAGCCAGAGGTACTGGGCCAGGTAGGCGTGGGTGGGCGGCAGATCCGGGCTGTGGTAGCTGAGGCTGGGGTCGCGGTCGTAGCCCCGCTCCGGCTGGATCAGCACATGGACGTGGCCGAAGCGCAGACCCCGGATCGGAAAACCGGCTCCGCTCGGGGTTGTTTCCAGTCCACTGTCCTGATCGGCGGGGCCCCAGCGCCGCTCGATCAGTTCCCGTCCCTCCTGCGGAAGGCCGCCGTACCAGCGGTGATAGGTGGCCAGGGGGAGGTGGTCCAGGGGTGGCCGGTGGCCGCTCTCAGCATCGTTGCTGCGGCCCGCCAGCAGCCGCTCGATCAGCTCCTGGCCATCGTGCGGCAGGGCTGCCTCCCCCTCCCCCAGGTGGTAACCGGCGGCGGCCAGCCAATGCAGCATGGACGCCGCACTTGCGGGGGTATCCAGGCCGACGCCGTTGGCCAGGCGGCTGTTGCGGGTGGGGTAGTTGGCGAGCACCAGCGACAGGCGCCGCTGCGCAGGGGCTGTTTCCCGCAGGCTCACCCAGGCCCCCACCAGATGGGCGATCCAGTCGAGGCGCTCCTCATCCGGCACGTAGCGATGCAGGGCAGTGGTCAGCCGGGCATCGGCCCGCTCCGCCGCCTGCTTGAACGCCCCGATCCGGGTGGTGAGGCGACCATCAAGCTCCGGCAGCGCCACCTGCAGACTCAGGTCGAGCGGTCCCAGGCCGATGCTGCTGCTCTCCCAGCGTTCGCGGCTGGAGCTGCTGCAGAGCAACTGCAGCACCGGCACGTTCAGGGCCTCCCAGAGCGGTGCGCCCAGGCCCGCCTCCTCGAACTGCACCGAGGCGAAGGAGGTGGTGCAGAGCACAGCCTGTACCCCTTCGCGCCCCAGCAGGTCGGCCACACCGCGCTGCACCCCGGCCTCGCGCAGGCCGCTCACCCAGAGGGCCCTGGGACAGAGGCCCCGTCGGCGCAGGGCGGCCAGGGTGGCCTCCGCCAGGGCCGTGTCGCCCGCCTGCAGCAGGGCGCGGTAAAGCACCAGGCCGATGCGGGGTCCGGGATCCGCCCGCCAGTCGTGGGGGGCGGGATCGGGCAGAGGGACCACCAGGGGCGGCTCCGGCCGCTTCCCATCCAGCAGGGCGGCGAGGCAGAGCAGCACCCGGCGCAGGTTCACGCGACCCCCTTCCCGCAGGCAGCGGCCGATCGCCACCGCCAGGGCTGGAGTCACGTTGCCCAGGCCTTCCAGGTCGCCCTCCTCCTCCCTGGTGCCCGCCACCACGATCAGCTGGCGGCCAGGGCCGTCCGCCCAGTGGCGCAGTTGCTCGAGGCCATAGCTCCAGTGACCCCGTCCCCCCAGCAGGCGGACCAGCACCAGCTGGGTGGCCTCCAGGCTGGAGGCCAGGTAGTGGTCGATCACGGCCGGGTGATCCAGGGCCGCGAGGTTGAGGCCGCGGACCTCCTGGCTGAGCAGCGTCGGTTCATCGCCCAGCAGGCCCGCCAGGGTGGTCAGGTCGGTGTCGGCGCTGCTGAGCAGCAACAGGGGCGCGGAGGGTTGCTCCACGAAGAGGGGACCATCCGTTTCGCCGAAGGCGCCGGGAACTGCCGCAAGCCGATGCATCGATCCATCCTCGTTCCTGACGGTGAGAAGATCGAGGCCCGTCCACGGTGCGGTGCCGCCCGCCCCTCCCCCATCCCAAGCGTCTCCGCATGCAGAAGTTTCTTCCCTATGCCTGGTTCCAAGGCGGTTGCGTTCCGTTTGCGGAGGCCACCCTTTCGGTGGCCACCCACGCCCTGCACTACGGCACCGGGGCCTTCGGGGGGATGCGGGCGTTGCCCAATCCAGCCGATCCGGCTGAAATCCTGCTCTTCCGTGCCGACCGCCACGCCCGCCGGTTGAGCCAGAGCGCCCGCCTGCTGCTGACGGAACTGGACGAGAGCACGATCCTGAGTGCCATCGAAGCCTTCCTTCAGGCCAACCGACCCACCACACCGATCTACCTGAGGCCGTTCGTTTACACCAGTGATCTCGGCATCGCGCCGCGCCTGCACGACATCGAGACCGATTTTCTGATCTACGGCATCGAACTGGGGGACTACCTCTCCCCCGATGGGGTCAGCTGCCGTGTCAGCAGCTGGACCCGCCAGGAAGACCGCTCCCTGCCCCTGCGCGGCAAGATCAGCGGGGCCTACATCACCAGCTCCCTGGCCAAGACCGAGGCGGTGAAGAGCGGCTTCGACGAGGCCCTGCTGCTCAACAGCCGCGGCAAGGTCAGCGAGGCCAGCGGCATGAACCTGTTCATCGTGCGCGATGGCGTGCTGATCACCCCCGGGGTCGACCAGGACATCCTCGAGGGCATCACCCGCGCCAGCATTCTGGAACTGGCCCGCTCCCTCGACATCCCCGTGATCGAGCGGGCGGTCGACAAGACCGAGCTGTTCGTGGCCGAGGAGGTGTTCCTCAGCGGCACCGCGGCCCGGGTGACTCCAGTGCGCCGCGTGGAGACCACCGATCTGCCCACGGAGCGCCCAGTGATGGAGCTGCTGCGGGAGCGTCTCACCCGGATCACCATGGGCAACGACCCCGGCTATGACCACTGGGTCACCCGCATCCGCCTGCGCGACTGATTTCTAGAGTGATTGCTGGCACGATCACGCGATGACGGCACTGGCAGGCGGGACGGCGGCGGCAGCGATGACGGGGACCCAGAGGATCGGGTTTCTGGAGCGCCTCCATGGCCCTGGCCGTCCTGTGCTGGTTTTTGACGGCGCCACCGGCACCTCGCTGCAGCAGATGAACCTGAATGCCGAGGATTTCGGCGGCGCAGCCCTCGAGGGCTGCAACGAGAACCTGGTGATCACCCGCCCTGATGTCGTGCAGGCGGTGCACCGTCAGTTTCTCGAGGCTGGCTGCGATGTGATCGAAACCGACACCTTCGGTGCCGCCTCGATTGTGCTGGCGGAATACGGACTCGAGGATCAGGCCTTCGCCCTCAACCAGCGGGCCGCTGTGCTGGCCCGTGAGATGGCCGACCGCTACAGCACCTCCACCAAGCCCCGTTTCGTGGCGGGCTCGATGGGCCCCACCACGAAGTTGCCCACCCTGGGCCACATCGACTTCGACACGATGAAGGCCTCCTTCCGTGAGCAGGCGGCGGGATTGCTGGCCGGCGATGTCGATCTGTTCATCGTGGAGACCTGCCAGGACGTTCTGCAGATCAAAGCGGCACTTCAGGGACTGGAGGAGGCCTTCGAGGCGGCGGGCGAGCGCAGGCCGTTGATGGTTTCGGTCACGATGGAAACCACCGGCACGATGCTGGTGGGCTCGGACATCGCCGCGGTGGTCTCGATCCTGGAGCCCTTCCCGATCGATGTGCTCGGGCTCAACTGCGCCACCGGTCCGGAGCAGATGAAGGCGCACATCCGCTACCTGAGCGAGCACAGTCCGTTCGTGATCAGTTGCATTCCCAACGCCGGACTTCCGGAGAACGTGGGAGGCGTGGCCCATTACCGTCTCACCCCCCTGGAACTGCGGCTGCAGTTGCTGCATTTCGTTGAGGATCTGGGGGTCCAGGTGATCGGTGGTTGCTGCGGGACCACCCCCAGCCACATTGCGGCCCTCGCCGAGCTGGCGGTGGATCTCCACCCCAGACCCCGCCCGGTGCGGCTGCCGGAGCAACGGCGGCAGCGGCCGGCCCTGCAGTGCGAACCGGCGGCGGCCTCGATTTACGGCATCACGCCGTATCACCAGGACAACTCCTTCCTGATCATCGGCGAGAGGCTCAATGCCAGCGGCTCTCGAAAGGCGCGTGATCTGCTCAATGCCGAGGACTGGGATGGGTTGGTGGCCCTCGCCCGGGGCCAGATCAAGGAGAATGCCCATGTTCTTGATGTCAACGTCGACTATGTCGGCCGCGATGGCGAGAAAGACATGCACGACCTGGTCAGTCGCCTGGTCACCAATGTGAATCTTCCGTTGATGCTGGATTCAACGGAGTGGCAGAAGATGGAAGCCGGCCTCAAGGTGGCTGGAGGCAAGTGCATCCTCAACTCCACCAACTACGAAGACGGCGATGAGCGCTTCTTCAAGGTGTTGGATCTGGCTCGCCGCTATGGCGCGGGCGTGGTGGTGGGAACCATCGACGAGGAGGGCATGGCCCGCACAGCTGAGCGGAAATTCGCCATTGCCCAACGGGCCTACCGGGACGCCCTCGAGTATGGAATTCCGGCCCATGAGATCTTCTACGACCCCCTGGCTCTGCCCATCTCCACAGGCATCGAGGAAGACCGCCGCAATGCCGTCGCCACGATCGAAGCCATCCGCAGGATTCGCGCCAGCCTGCCCGGAGTTCATGTGGTTCTGGGGGTGAGCAATGTGAGCTTCGGGCTCTCCCCCGCCGCACGGATCGTGCTCAATTCCGTCTTCCTGCACGACTGCTGTGAAGCCGGCATGGATGCCGCCATCGTCAGCCCTGCCAAGATCCTGCCGCTTGCCAAGATCAGCGGGGAGCATCAGCAGGTCTGCCGGGATCTGATCCACGACCGCCGTCGTTTCGAGTCGGAGCAGGTGGGCGCGATCTGCACCTACGACCCGCTCACGGTTCTCACTGGACTGTTTGAGGGGGTGAGCGCCAAGGAGGCCAGGGCATCGGGGCCCAGCCTGGCCGATCTGCCCGTGGAGGAACGGCTGCGCCAACACATCATCGATGGCGAGCGCATCGGACTGGAGCCTGCCCTTGAGGAGGCCATGGCCAACCACCCACCGCTTCAGATCATCAACACCTTTCTGCTCGATGGCATGAAGGTGGTGGGGGAGCTGTTCGGCTCCGGACAGATGCAACTCCCCTTCGTGCTTCAGAGCGCTGAAACGATGAAGGCGGCGGTGGCCTATCTCGAGCCCCACATGGAGAAGGTGGAGGGAGAGAGCAGTGCCAAGGGAAAATTCCTGATCGCCACCGTTAAGGGCGATGTGCACGATATCGGGAAGAATCTGGTTGACATCATCCTGACGAATAATGGTTATGAAGTGATCAATCTCGGCATCAAGCAGGGGGTGGAGGCTATCATCGAAGCCCAGCGGCTGCACCAGGCAGACTGCATCGCCATGAGTGGGCTGCTGGTGAAATCCACAGCATTCATGAAAGACAATCTCCAGGCCTTCAACGAGGCGGGCATCACCGCTCCGGTGATCCTCGGCGGAGCAGCCCTCACTCCCCGCTTCGTGCAGAAGGATTGCCGCTCCGTCTACAACGGCCAGGTGATCTATGGCCGCGATGCCTTCGCCGATCTGCGCTTCATGGATGCGCTCTCGGATGCCCGCAAGGCCGGTCAGTGGGATGACCAGCTCGGATTCCTCGCCGGTGCCCCTGCGGGTCTGGGCCTTGAGGTGGAGCTCGAGCCAGCGGCTGAGCCCAGAGCCACTGCCGCTGAAGGGGTAAGTCTGGACGATCAGCCCACGCCCGCAAAATCCGGCGCCCCCGAAATCACCAGCGATCGCTCCGCGGCGGTGCCGGAGGAGCCCGCTGTGGAACCTCCCTTTCTGGGCAGTCGCCTGATCCATGAGGGTGAGATTCCGCTCGATGAGGTGTTCGCCTACCTCGATCGCAACGCCCTCTTCGCCGGCCAGTGGCAGCTGCGCAAGAGCCAGGACCAGAGCCGTCAGGCCTACGAGGCGATGCTGGTGGACAAGGCCGAGCCGGTGCTGCAGAGCTGGATCGAGCGTTGCCAGCGGGAGGCCCTGCTCACGCCCCGGGTCGCTTATGGCTATTTCCCCTGCGGCCGCGATGGCAATGCGCTGGTGGTGTTTGATCCCGTGAACACCACCCGGGTGCTCGGCCGCTTCGAACTGCCCCGTCAGCGGGGCGGCAACCGCTACTGCATCGCCGATTTCTTCCGTGATCTCAGGGAGGGCGGGCCCAGTGATGTGCTGCCGATGCAGGCGGTGACCATGGGAGAACAGGCCAGCGCCTTCGCCCGTGAGCTCTTCGCCGCCGATCGCTACACCGACTACCTCTACTTCCACGGGCTGGGCGTGCAGATGGCCGAGGCGCTGGCGGAGTGGACCCACGCCCGCATCCGCCGGGAGCTGGGCTTCGCCGAAGAAGAACCCTCGGCCCTGCGCGACGTGCTGGCCCAGCGCTACCGCGGCAGCCGCTATTCCTTCGGCTACCCGGCCTGCCCCAACGTGGCCGATTCCCGGCAGCAGCTGGCCTGGCTCGATGCTGGCAGCATCGGACTGAGCATGGACGAAAGCGATCAGCTTGAGCCCGAGCAGAGCACCACGGCCCTGGTGGCGGTGCACAGCCGCGCCCGCTATTTCAGTGCCTGAGGCCGCTGAAGGCCGCTCGTCCGAGGCGATGGCAGGCTGAGGGGGTCCTTGCCTGTCTTTCCATGGCGATTGCCGGTCCCGATGGTGTTGATGCGGCGATTGCCGCGGGCGTCGATCTCGATGGGAGTCCCATCCCTGCCGAGATGCTCAGCCTCTACAACGAGGTGATGCTGCTCGAATCGCAGCGGGCCCGCAGCGGCGTGCGCAAGTCGATGCGCAACCGGGTGGTGAAGACCGGCTCGAAGCACCTGGATCAGGCCAGCCTTGACGCTCGTCTCAAGGCTGCCGGCTGGGAAGGGCTCAAGTCCAAGGAGATCGACTTCTTCTACGGCTGAGGCTGCGCCATTGCGCTGCCTGGCCCGGCACTGGAGCTCAGAGGGACTCCAGGCTGTCGATCACCTCCTGCTGGAAAGCCTCCAGATCGGTGGAGTCGCTCAGATCGAATCCTTCACCGGCTGCATTCTGAAGGAGTTCCTGGAAGTGAAAGGCGCCTTCGCCATGGGCGAGGAATTCCATCGCGGAGGTTTCACCGCTTTCCCTGAAGGCGTCATGCAGGGCCATGAAGGCAGCATCTTCGGCGAAATCCCAGCTCATGAAGGTGTGAAGGCAAGGCGGAAGGGCGGCAGAAGGAGGCCTTCCAGCACCACGGCTCAATGACCTTTAACGCCTGCCCCCCCGAATCCGTCAACCTCCCGGCTGGATTTCGTGCCTGCGAATGGTCAGACTCAGCTGTCATGTCCTGGATTTCACGTGGATCAGTCGTCGTCGGCCCCAGGTCTTCAAACGCGGAATGTGCTGGGAGAGCCTCTGGTCGTCTGTGGCTGTGAGCCGATGACGGGCTGGTTCCGCGATGGCCACTGCCGCACTGATCCCTCGGACCATGGACGCCACACGGTCTGCTGCGTCGTCACCGACCTGTTTCTGCGTTACTCCCTGTCCCAGGGCAATGATCTGAGCACCCCCAGGCCCGCCTATGGATTTGCCGGCCTCAAGGCCGGAGACCACTGGTGTGTCTGTGCCGCCCGCTGGCTGGAGGCCCACGACGACGGCGTGGCTCCACCGGTGCGGCTGGAGGCCACCGAAGCGTCCACCCTGGAGTTGATCCCTCTGGAGCTGCTCCAGTCTTTCGGCGAGGCCCCTGCGCCCGAGGGTTGAGCCCTCAGTATTGAATGGTCACCAGGGAATGCTCGTCCCGTCCCAGGCCAGGAAACGCCCGGAGTGGGCGGGCGTCTGGGCCGCCAGCACGTCGATCAGGTGGTTGGCGGCCCGCTCCGGACTGAACAGTCGCTCCGCCGGCACCGAGCGGCGGAAAGGTGCGGAGAGGGCCGTGGCGGTGGTGCCCGGATGCAGCAAGGTGACGCAGGCCTGGGGCAGCCGTCGTTCCCATTCCAGGGCCAGGCAGCGCAGCAGCTGGTTCTGGGCCGCCTTGGCGGCCCGGTAGCCGTACCAGCCCCCCAGCCGGTTGTCGCCGATGCTGCCCACCCGCGCTGAAAGGCTGGCGAAGTGCACGGGCTCCTGGCGGGGCAGCAGGGGCTCCAGGGCCCGTGCCAGCAGCACCGGGCCGTAGGCGTTGACGCTGAACAGACGCTCGAGGGAGACGCGCTCCAGCTGTTGCAGCCGTTTCTCCGGTCGCAGGCCGCCGTCATGGAGCAAGCCGGCGGTGTTGATCACCAGCCGCAGGCGCACATCCTCCGCCTGCAGTTGCTTCGCGCAGGCCGAGAGGCTGGTGTCGTCTGTGAGGTCGAGGGGCAGCACCCGACCTGGTGGCATCAGCCTTCCTGGGGAGCATTCCCGCCGGCTCGTGCCCCAGAGCCTCAGCCCTGGGGCCCGTTGGGACAGAGCCTGGAGCAACGCCATGCCGATGCCTCCGCAGCCCACCACCAGGGCATCCCCCTGCCAGTGGGCCAGATCGAGGCCGGCTTCAGGAGCCGGTGCTCCTTCGGGGGGCATGGACATCGGCGGGACCAACAGGGAGGGTGGCCCATGATGGGCCGATGGCTTTGCGCATCGGCATCTTCGGGCAGGGGGCTTGGGGCCGCGCCCTTCACCAGGTGTTCCGGCAGGCTGGCCACCAGCTCAGCGGCTGGTCACGCCGCGACGGGGGTGATCCTGCCGACCTGCTGGCGGATCAGGATCTGATGCTGTGCGCCGTCGCCATGGCCGGCGTACCGGAGCTTTCCCAGCGGCTCTCCTCTCAGTGGCCATCGGGGCTGCCCCTGATCAGCTGCACCAAGGGCCTGAACCATCGTCTCAGGCTCACCGCCTCACAGCTCTGGCAGCGCTCGATCCCCAACATCCGCAGCCTGGTGCTGAGTGGGCCGAACCTGGCCGGAGAGCTGGATGGCGGTCTGCCTGCGGCCAGTGTGCTGGCCTCGTCCCACTCCGATCTGGCCCAGGCCCTGCAGCTGGAACTCAGCAGCCAGCAGCTGCGCCTCTACACCAATACCGATCCGATCGGCACCGAACTCTCCGGTGCCCTCAAGAATGTGATGGCCGTGGCCGCGGGAGTCTGCGACGGCCTGGGCCTGGGTGCCAACGCCAAGGCCGCTCTGCTCACCCGCGGGCTGGCGGAGATGGGCCGCCTCAGCCAGCAGCTGGGTGGTGAGTCCGACACCCTCTACGGCCTGGCCGGACTGGGGGATCTGCTGGCCACGGCCAACAGTCGCCTCAGCCGCAACCATCGCTTCGGTGTGCACCTCGCCGAAGGACTCACCGCCGAGCAGGCGATCCAGGCCATCGGCGCCACGGTGGAGGGTCCATCAACGGCCGTGGCGGCTCTCGCCATGGCCGATGGAGGCGAGGCCCTTTTGCCGATCTGCGCCCAGGTGGTTGGCCTGATCGAGGGCCGCTTCACCCCCCAGGAGGCCGTCCGCGCCCTGATGGACCGGGATCTCAAGCCCGAGGAGCGATGAACGACGGTGGTCTGCCTGCCGTCCTGATCACGGCCTTCGCCGAGAGGCCGCTTCAGGGCAATGGAGCCGCTGTGGTGGCCCTGGCGCGGCCAGCGTCGAGCGGCTGGATGCAGGCGGTGGCTGCCCAGCTGCGGCAGTCGGAGACGGCTTTTCTTTTGCCTCTCGAGGGCCTTCTGCCTGAGGCTGAAGCCGCAGGAGAGTGGGCCCTTCGCTGGTTCACCCCGAGCTGTGAAGTGCCGCTCTGCGGCCATGCCACCCTGGCCTCTGCCCTGGCCCTGGGCCATTGGGGCCTCCTGCAGCCCGGCGGCACCACTCGGTTGCACAGCCGCTCGGGGCCGCTGCTGGTGAGCCTCAGCCCGGCCGCCGCGGGCTGCGCCCAGCTGGTGCTCCCCTCCGCGGGTCTGGAGCCGTCACCCTTGTCCGTCGAGCTGGGCCCTCTGCTTGGCATGAAGCCGCTGCGCAGCTGGCGCTCGGCCCTGGGCTACCGGGTGGCCCTGCTGCCGCCGGACTTCGACCTGCCGTCCCTTGACGGGGACGCCCTCGCGGGGCAGTTGTCCGGTGAGCTGCGCCAGGGTCTGGTTCTGATGCAGGCGTTGGGGGACAGCGCTGATGCCCCTGCCCTGCAGGGGCTCAAGGCCGACTATCAGCTGCGTTTCCTGGCACCGGGCCTCGGCATCAATGAGGACCCTGTCACCGGCTCGGCCCACGCCCTGGTGGCCCCCTGGTGGTGTGATCTGCTGGGCCGCGAGCGGGTCGTGGGCTGGCAACCCTCTCCCCGGGGTGGCGGAATGGTGTGCGATCGGCTGTCTTCAGGCATGATCCGCCTGTCGGGTTCGGGGCAACTGCTGTGGGATGGCCGCTTGAGCGCTGGTGTCGACGCTGCCGAACCCGTGGACTGGAGCTGCTGCCTCCCCGGACCAGCCTGAACCGCGTTCTGGTCACCGCCCCCCTGAGTGTGGTGGCCCTGGGCCTTGGCTTCCTGGCCCAGCAATCCTTCACCGAGCCCCGCTCGAGCCTCGATGCCAAGGTGATGGAGGCCTTGCTGCCGGCCACCGCTGCCGACGACCCCGACCGTCAGGCCGAGGCCCGGCAGCTGGAGGAGATTCAGGCGCGTCGTGCCGACGTGAGCACTGCCCCGCCTCCATCGGGACCCTCTCCCCGCGGGGAGCTGGCGCTTGCGGAGCCGGCCGCTGGTCGTCCCGTGCCCCTGGAAGCGCGGGTGGCCCTCCTGCGCCAGGCCGGTCGGCCCACGCTCTCGGCCGGGGGCCCCTGGCGCCTGCTGGATGGTGAGGGTCGGGTCCTGCTTCGAGGCAGCGGGGGGGAACCGGTCAACTGGAGCGCTCAGAGCAGTGCGGATCTCTGGCTGGAGAGCGCTGGCGGCCACGCCCTGCTGGTGAATGGGCTCCCCTACGAGGGACGGCTGCGCCTGCTGCGTGAGGGCGGCGGCATCACCCCGATCAACCACCTGCCCCTGGAGCGCTACATCGCCTCGGTGGTGGGGGCCGAGATGCCCAGTTCCTGGTCCATGGAAGCCCTCAAGGCCCAGGCGGTGGCGGCCCGCTCCTATGCCCTGGCCCATCTGGCACGGCCCGCCAACCGCTACTGGCACCTGGGGGACACGACCCGCTGGCAGGCTTACCGGGGGCTGGAATCGGTCAGCGCGCGGACGCGCGAAGCCACCCAGCGCACCAACGGCCTCATCCTCAGTTACCAGGGGGGCATTGTGGAGAGCCTCTATGCCGCCAATTCCCAGATCACCGTGGAAGCCCATGGCCATCTGGGAGCGAGCATGAGCCAGGAGGGTGCCCAGCAACTGGCCCGTCAGGGCCAGCCCTATAACCAGATCCTCGGCCACTACTACCCGGGAGCCTCCCTGGCGCGGTTGCAGATCGGTGGAGCGGGCTGAGCGGATCTGGAGCGAGGCGCTGGAGCGCAGCCGTGGGGCCCTCGAGGGCGGCAGTCTCGTTCCCCTGGAAACGGAGTGGATTCCCCCCCAGGGCTGGGAGCCGTTTCACCTTCGCCGGCTGCTCTCGGCCACCCCGAAGCACCTGAGGGCCTCGGGACCGAAGCCCAACCCCTTCCACCCCTGGGACCCCCAGCTCCAGGTGCGCCTGCTGGGGGACAGCCATCTGCTCCTGCTCAACAAGTATCCGGTCCAGGCGGGCCATGTGCTTCTGATCACCCAGGACTATGCGCCCCAGTCCAGCTGGCTGGAGAGCGGCGACTGGGCGGCCGTGGCCAGGGTGGATGCCGACACGGGCGGGTTGTGGTTCTTCAACAGCTGCGCCGAGGCCGGCGCCAGTCAGCCCCACCGTCACCTGCAGCTGCTTCCTCGCCACAGCGACCAGATCGTCTGTCCGCTGGACGGGCTGCTGAGGGCTCAGTCGGCCGGAGATGGGGAATCCTGGCCCTGGGCCTACCGGCTCAGCCCCCGGCGGCCAGGGGAGTGCGCCGAGGACCTGGCGTCCACGTACCAGGCCCATGCCCTGGAGCTCGGTCTCGGCGACCCCGTCAGCGACATCAGGCCCCTCCATCCCTACAACCTGATCTTCAGTGACCACTGGTTCCTCACGGTGCGTCGGCAGCGGGAACACGTGGCCGGGTTCAGCGTCAATGGTCTGGGGTTT
Source organism: Synechococcus sp. BSA11S (assembly GCF_014224355.1). Taxonomy (GTDB): domain Bacteria; phylum Cyanobacteriota; class Cyanobacteriia; order PCC-6307; family Cyanobiaceae; genus Regnicoccus_A. The sequence goes on from NZ_VNWP01000002.1 coordinate 91,151, forward strand.
GCGGGATATCTGCTGCTGAGCGAGCGCTCGGACCTGGCCTGGTTGCAGCGCGAGGGCCCCTGGTCCCTGTTGCGGGCTGTGGCGGCAGGGACTGAGGTCCTGACGCCTCCCATCTGAGGGCTGAGCGCTGACGGGAGTCTTGCGGAGGATTCAGTGATTCCACGGTTGCTGGAATCCGGTTGTCGGTCCGTATCTGGAAAAGGAGCGGCGACCTGGCGTTGCGGCTCCCTCTATCGCTCCAGATACATCCACCATCACGCGTCCGATGACCAGCTCTTCCCTGCTTCAACCCCGCACACGCCGCTCTGCCCTGAACCGGCGTCTACGCCAACGCAACGATCGGGTGGCCCGGCACCTGGAGCTGGTGCGCCCGATCGCCCATCACTACAGCACCCTCTGCAGGGAGGGGCGCGACGATCTCACCCAGGTGGGTCTGCTGGGCTTGCTGCGGGCGGCTGAACTGTTCAGGAGCGATCAGGGCACCCCGTTTGAGGCCTTCGCTCGCCATCACATCCGCGGAGCGATCCTCCACTACCTCCGCGACCAGGCCCCGGTGATCCGGCTTCCGCGTCGGCAGAAGGAGCTGGAAGACCGCCTGCGCCGACTGGAGCAAAGCCCCGCCGGCAGCCCCGCCAGCCCCCTGGAGTCGATGGAACACTCCGGTCTGCGCCAGCTGCTGGGGTTGAGCGAACCCCAGTGGCGCCGCTTTGAGCAACTGCGCCAACTGGGACGGCTGGTGAGCCTGGACGCGGAGGAGGTGCAGCTTGCCGCCCCCGAAACCGAAGCGGAGCACGATCCTGATGCCGCCGAGATGGCTGAGCGGATTCTTGGAATGCTGGCTCAGCTCGATCAGCGCCAGCGCACCGTTGTGAGGGAGGTGGTGCTGGCCGGTCAGAGCCTCAGGTGCACGGCCCGCCTGATGCAGGTCAGCCCGATGACCGTTCACCGTCTGCTGGCCCGCGCGCTCGACACCCTGCGTCAGCAGCTGGAAAGGGAGGGGCTGGGCTTCAGCCCTGCTCCGGGGCCCCATCGCGGTCCATCTGCTTCTCCAGCGTGCTGATCGCGGCACTCACCGCCGCCAGTTGCCGCTCGATTCCGTCTCGCCAGTACGTGAGCATGCGCAGCTTGCGCTCCTGATGCTGACGACGGCTGGTGGCGGGGTCGCAGCAGGAAGCCCCGAAGCAGGGCAACGGCGGAAACATGAGAAAATGTCGCGGGTAGGGTCGGTTCTAGCGAGCGGTCCACCCCTGATGTGATGTCACCTCCCCGCCGGGGGCTGCATCGCAGGGTCAGCGAGACTTCACGATGGCCAAGGGTCCGGACCCGCCGCCACGAGGAGCGATCCGCGCCAACCAGCTATCCCGTCCCAGCCGAGAATCAGCGTGAGAAATCCAGGTCCCATTGGTCTCGCCGCCGTCGCCATTCTTCCCGGTCTCTCCGGTGCTGTTCTGGTGGCGCCAGCTGCCCAGGCCGCCGCTGTGCCCCTGATGGCCGGTCAGGCGGCACGGCCTCTGCGGGGACGCTTCAACGCTGTGCCGGTGTTGCACTCCAACCAGCCCGAGGAAGTGTTCGGCCCGGGGATTCTGGTGAACACGGCTCCTGGATCAGCCATCGCCAGGGAAAACCGCCAGAGCCTGCGCAATGCCACCTTCACCTTCAACGGTGACTTTGGCCTGCACATGCACCACAAGTATTACCCGGAGGACGCCACCCGTCTGGGCTATGGCCTGGTGCGCGGGCAGCTCACCCTGGCCACGATCGTGATCAACCCAGGCCCCCAGCCGGTCACCCTGGAATTCGATCGCGGTGCGGTGCGCAACAGCTTCCAGGCGCCTTATCTGGCCAACCACCTGATGGGGGTCAAGCCGCTGGGCCCAAGGCCCTGGAACACCGGTCCCGGTGACGCCACTGCCGTGATCATGCTGCGCAACCAGCTCGATCCGAAACTGCCTGAGCGCTTCACCATTCCCGCGAACAGCCGGGCCGTCCTCTTCCACACTCAGCTCCCAGCCAGGGGAATCGCCAACGGACTTCTGAGCGGCCGCAGTGACGGGCCTTTCCAGATGGCCGTCGTGGCTGCCGAGGATCCCCGCAGCGATGCCGATCTCTTCGCGGTGCTCGATCAGGGGGTGCTGGCACCCGGGCGCACCTACCTGAGCATGCTTCCCAAGATCCGGAACCGACAGGTGTTCTCACGGGTCGGTGGGGTGGCTCTCGGCGATGCCTTTCAAGCGAGCCTCAGCCATGACCTCAACCAGTCCCCCTTGCACGTTCCCTTCACCAGCACCAACCGGCACCATTTCGGCACCGGTGATGTTCAGGTCAATGCCCTGGCCAGCCGCATGATCGATTCCTCTCTCGACAATGTCGGGACCTATGGCGTCCGCTTCGATGTCGAGCTGAATCTGAAGGGCGCTGGCCCTTACGAGCTGGTCTTCAGCCATCCCACCGCCGATGGCGCTCAGTTCACCGCCTTTCGGGGATCGATCGGGATCGAGACCGACGAGGGCTACGGCGAAGTGCACGTGGGCATGCGTTCTGGCGAAAGTCTCTCCCTCAGGCAGCTGAACCTGCGACCAGGGGTGAACAACAGGGTCAAGGTGAGCATGGTGTACCCGGCCGATGCCACCCCTGGACATCTGCTCAGCGTTGTGCCGGCCTATCAGCTCGCGCAGCTGCGCGAGCGGGAGCGGCAGGTGGCCGTCGCCCGGGCTGCCGCTGAAGCGGCCGCAGCCAAGCGCAAGACCAAGCCAGCGACGACACTGCCCGCCGTGGTGACCCCGACCCCACCAGCCCAGGCCACCGCGCCGACTCCTGCGGCCCCTGCTAGGCCCGTCAGGCGCCCCGTCAAACCCGCCGGCGCTGCCCCACGGCCCACTCCGCCACCCTTGCCCCGGCCGCCGATCATCCCGGCCTGGTTGCCGCCCCTGCCACCGCTGAAGTTCTTGAATCAGACCCCCCCGGCCTCTCCCTCCCTGGCGGAAGTGCCCGTGGGCACAACTCCTTCGGCCTCCCCCCAGGAGACTCAGCAGCTGCGGGATCGCTACCGCGAGGCCGCCCAGGCTCAGCAACGCTTCCTCAGGCAGTTGATGGGCCGCTAGCCCGTCCTGATCAGGTTGCCGTGGCACCCGACGACACGAAAGCGGATCGCCAGCGCATTCAACTGATCCTCCCCGTCGCCCAGGTGGAGCAGATCGATGAGTTGTGCAAGCAGCTCGGCCACCGCAGCCGCGGAGCCCTGCTGGAGCGTCTGCTGGATGATCTGTTCCCTGGTACCGATGGCCAGGACGGTGACCAGGATGGGGAGGAGACCGGTGCTGAGGAGGAGCTGGATTCCTGCCGGGCCCTCGTCCTGGTCACAGGTCAGGAGAACCGACTGATCTCCCCTGATCAGGGTCAGCTGGGACTGGATGGGCTGGGTGAGCTGGAGGAACCCGATGGGCCTGCTGAGGCAGGTGAGGCCTCCTCTGCCGCACGAGCGAGCGACCCCCTGGGGCCTTCCTCCCTGCAGATCCCTCCCAGACGCCCTCGGAACCCAGAGATCCAGGAGCTGCGCGAAGCTCAGGGCCCAGCCGGAATCGATCTGCCGGGCTTCGTCAGGCAGTCATCGGCGCGCCTGCGCCGCAGCCTGCATCCCAGGCCGGCGGCCCAGGGGGAACCGCTTCCTGCCGTCAAGACATCAGAACTGGATCAGGCACTGCTGGCCGCCGAGGAGCACTGGCTCAGCCTCTACGGCACGGTGGCCAACGAGGCCGTGCTGGAAGCCGCCATGGTCTGGCTGGCCCGGGACATCTGGGTCCAGTCGGATCAGGCGGAAGGACGGCCCTTCACCTGGGCCCTGATCGAACAGTGGGTCACCGGGTTCGTCAGCGGCTGGCCAGCGGGGCCGCCCAGTTTCAACCGGGTGATCGTGGCGGCAGGCTTGCTCGAGGACCCCTTCAGCACTGACACCCTGACGCTGCGGGTGCCCACCTTGATCCGCCGGTTTGTGCATCGCTTCCGCAGGCGACGACGGGGAACCTCCTTCCAGACCCTGGAGCACACGATGACCTTGCAGGGAGCCCTGAAGGTGCTGGCCTTGCCCACGGCGCCTGGGCACAAGCTCAGCCTCAACCAGATCCGCGAGGCTTACCGCGAGCAGGCCATGAGTCACCACCCGGATTCCGGTGGGAGTGCCGATGCGATGCGCCGCCTCAACGAGGCGTATCAGTTGCTCAAGGAGCTCTACCGCCGACCGGCCTGAACCCACTCGTGCTCCTGGTCCGCTCTTCTCATCCAAGACTCTTGTCTGGTCCGGCTGCGAGACCCGAATGCGACTGATGGTGTGTCTCGCTGGATTTGGAGCTGGCTCCGCGCCTTCGGTCCTGTTCTCAGCGGTCATGGGAACGGCTGTGTCCAGTCGGGCCTGGACAGGCATTCCAGGGGCGCAAAGCAGCGCAAGAAGCCTGTGGTGGCAGGTGTTTTCTTTCCTGCGTACCTGCTGCAGACACAGGTACGCCATCATTTCTGGTTGCAGGGGTCATGAATCGGGTCCTGGGCGGAAGCTGAAAACACGGCCTTTGAGGCTCGCGTGTTGTTGGTCCCTGGTGTCTCATCTGTGAGCGGAGTTTGGACCTGAATTCGGTCCAACTCAGGACTGAGCAGTCCTTTATGAGACCTGCGCTGAGTCCAGAGTCTGGTCTTGCCTGAGCACCCTGCCTTGGTGATCCGGCCTCTCATCCGCTACCCGAGCCAGCGGATGCCGTTCGATGCAGCCGAAGCCATCAGGGACTTGTCCGTCGCTTCCGAGAGGGCGCCGGGCTGGAATTGTGCAATGGTCTCGACCGTGTCTCTACTCTGGACGCAGTGGAAGTCTTGATTGAGACGCTCTCAACGCTCTGGCCTCAAGCGTGTCTGGCCTGCGCTGATCGCTGTCAGATCGTCCGATGTCGGGGTGGCGAGGGGTGGTACTGGCCTGGGCCCCTAGGTCTTCGCTCAACGCAGGCTTCCGGCTGCCGCCAGGTCAGGTCATCCTGTGAGTTCAGGGGTCTCACGTGAGACACACATCTAGTTCTGTGCCAAGACACAAGTGAGTCCCCTGGCAGGCTCGGCCAAGGGCCTCGTGGCTGCTCCAGTCCATCGCCAATTCATTGGGCCACGGATGCAAGGGCTTTTGGGATCAGCCCCCTGGCCGCTGGTTGAGCAGCGCTTCCGCTGGTGCGTGAGCAGGGGGCAAGGTCTGGCTCAGCCCAGGGTCTGCATGCCCTGGATCAGGTAGTCGAAGTAAGGGGCAGCGCTGGCGGCATCATCAGTGGAGAGCAGGGCCAGGGAGGCCTCCTTGAGGGTGCGCATGCTCTCGACCATGCCCGCCATGGGCACTCCGAGGCTGTTGTACATCTCGCGGGCTCCGTTGAGACCGATCTCCTGGATCTTCTCGGTGCTGCCTGCCAGAACTCCGTAGGTAACCAGGCGCAGGTACCAGCTGAAATCACGCAGGCACTGGGCCCGTTGCTTCTGGCCGTAGGCATTGCCGCCCTGGGCCACGTATTCAGGCTTTCGTGAGAACAGCAGGCGCGCCGCCTCATCGACGATTTTTTTCTCGTTCTCGGCGAGGGCGCGGGCCACGCGGATGCGCTGGGGGCCTCCAGAGAGGTACTGCGCCATCGAGCGGAGTTCTCCGCCGCTGGGATACCGCAACTGATCATCGGCTTGGAGGATCAGATCCCGAACGACGCTCATCAAGGACACCAGGCGCCTGATGACTTTATCGAGCCGTGATGCTCCGCGCCGGAGGACGTCTTCAGATGTAACGCCCCTTTGCATCTAGGGTTTGCTCAACGTCCAAGGCGCTCCGATCCAGATGGGACTTCCCCTGCCGGTCCCAGGTACGGACCTGGATCTGTGCATTTCCGGCCTCAACCATCACGGCCAGGGGGTGGCACGCATCAGCTCGAGCGAGGAGTCAGGTCGCGACCTGGTGGTCTTCGTCCCCGAGGCCCTGCCTGGGGAGCGGGTGCTGGCCAGGGTGCACCACAGGGCCCAGCGCCATCTGGTGGCTCATCCCCTTGAGCGGCGCAACGATGCCCCGGAGCGGCGCCAGCCACCCTGCATCCTTGCCTCGGATTGCGGAGGCTGCGGGGTCCAGCACCTCCAGGACCAGGCCCAGTTGATCTGGAAGCAGGATCTGGTTCAGCAGGCCCTGCGCCGCATCGGCGGCCAGGGCCTCGCGGTGGAGCCGATCCTGGCCTCGGACACCCCCCTGGGCTACCGCAACCGCACCACGATTCCCCTGGAACGCTGCCCTGATGGTCAGCTGAGGGCCGGCTTCTACCGCAGCGGCACCCACCGGATCGTGAACATGAACCGCTGCCCGGTTCTCGATCCCCGCATCGATCGCCTGATCGCCCCCCTCAAGCGTGATCTCGAGCAGAGCGACTGGCCGGTGGATGTGGATCTCAGCGAAGGGGGGGGGCTGCGCCACCTGGCCCTGCGGGTCGGGCACCACACCGGTGAAGTGCTGCTCACCCTGATCAGCAGCCACAGCGATCTGCCCGATCTGGCGGCGATGGCGGAGATCTGGATGGAGCGCTGGCCGGAGCTGGTGGGCGTCGGTCTGAACATCCAGCCCCTGCCCACCAACACCCTGATGGGGCCGCGCACGGTGGTCGTGGCGGGCCGCCCATGGTTGAACGACCGCTTCGCCGGTCTTGAGCTCCGGATCGGGCCCGACACCTTCTTCCAGGTTCACACCGCCCAGGCCGAGCGGTTGGTGCCCCTGCTGATCGAGGTCCTTCGCCCGTCCCCTGGCCGCAACCTCGTGGATGCCTACTGCGGGATCGGCACCTTCAGCCTGCCCCTGGCCGCCGCCGGCGCCCGGGTGCTGGGTCTCGAGCAGCAGCCCTCCAGCGTGGAGCAGGCCCGGCTTAATGCCGGTCTCAACGGCCTCAATGGCCTGACCGTCGAGGCTGCCGATGTGGCCCTGGCCTTGCCTGAAGCCCTCGAGGGCGCCCATGGCTTGCTGCTGGATCCGCCGCGCAAGGGTCTGCCGGAGCGGGTCTGCGAAGCGATTCTGGCTTCGCCACCCGAGCGGGTGGCCTACCTGAGCTGCAACCCTGCCACCCTGGCGAGGGATCTGGCCCGGCTCACGGCAGCGGGAACCATGCGCCTGCAGCGGGTTCAGCCCATCGACTTCTTCCCCCAGACCCAGCATGTGGAAGCCCTGGCCGTGCTGGAGCGAACCTGGGAGACACCGACCGGCTGAGCTCCGGGCGGCGCGGGCCTCACAGCCCTAGGAGCGTCTGGCAGCCCCGAACTGCTTCTGGAGGGCCCCCAGGATCTTGGTGTGGGCCTGCTCCACCTCCGTTTCGGTGAGGGTGCGGCGGGCGTCGCGGTAGCGCAGGCGGAAGGCCTGGCTGGCGCTGCCCGCCTCCACCTGGCTGCCCTGGTAGCGATCGATCAGTTCCGCTCTCTCCAGCAATGGTTTGCCCGCCTTGCGGATCGCGCTCAGCAGCTGGGCGGCGGTGACCGTATCGGGAACCACCAGGGCCAGGTCGCGCTCTGAGGCCGGCACGGTGGCGAAGGGAGTGAAGGCCGGCTGCCAGCGGTTGCGCCGGGTGGCGGCACTGATCAGGGGAGATAGGGCGAGCTGGAACAGGTGGGTGGCCTCCGGCAGATCGAGGTCTTCCGCCCGCTGGGGATGCAGCTGACCGAACCAGCCGGCAACCCGGCCCTCCACCAGCAGCTCCGCCGAGCGGCCTGGGTGCAGCAGGGGGTGATCACCGCTTGGCCGGTCCTCGCAAGGCAACTTCAGGGCGGCGAGGGCCTGTTGCAGCATGCCGCGGGCTTCGAAGTAGTCGAGGCTGCGCCCTTTGCCGCCGCTGCTCCAGAGCTCCGAGCGTCGCTCGCCGCAGATCACCCCGGCCAGCTCGGCCTGCTCCTTGAGGCTCTCCCCCTCGACCTGGAAGACCCGTCCGATCTCGAAGGCCCAGAAACCCGGCATCGAGGCCTGCAGGTTGCGCCGTGCCGCCAGCAGCAATTCATCCAGCAGGCTGTCGCGCAGGTGGCCGTAGTCGGTGAGCAGGGGATTGGTGAGGCCCAGCCGCGGAGGATGATCCATCAATCCCTGGGCTGGCACCAGGGAGAACGCGCAGGTTTCCTGCAGCCCGGCGTGGCAGAGCGCCTGGCGCAACCACCGCTCCGCCTGTTGCCCGGCCTCGAGCCCCCCCGGCTCGATCGGGTCGGGAAGGTGACTGGCAAAGTGGTCGTAGCCCACCAGCCGGGCCACTTCCTCGATCAGATCCACCTCCCGGGTGAGGTCCATGGAGCGGGATGGGGGCACCGTCACCAGCCAGCCCTCACTCTCCGCCACGAGGCTGCAGCCCAGGGCGGTGAGGGTCTGCTCGATACGACCGTCGGGCAGATCCTCCTGCAGGCCGTCCATCAGCACCGGACCAAGCAGATTGTGCAGGGCATCGCGCCGCAGCTGAAGGGGTGGCGCCGGTTGGTGGGGACGCCGGTGCAGCCAGCGACCTTCCACCCGGGCTCCCGCCAGCTCCTGGAGCAGCTGCACCGCCCGGTCGGCGGCCGTCAGCGTGACTTCACTCGGCAGGCCTTTCTCGAAGCGGGCGCTGGCGTCGGTGCGCAGGCCCACGCTGCGGGCACTGCGGCGCACGGCCTCGGCGCTGAACATGGCCGCCTCCAGCCAGAGGGCGTCGCTGCCGGGATGCACCGCTGTCTCGGCGCCACCGATCACCCCGGCCAGGGCGATCGGCCGATCCCCATAGGTCACGACAAGCGCTTCGGGGCTGAGCGCATGGCTGGAGCCATCGAGGGCGTCGAAGCTCTCGCCAGCCCGGGCGGGGCGAAGGCCGAGGGCCGCCGGGTCCGCCGGCTTGCCCCCCAGGGCTGCCAGGCGTCCTTGATCGAAGGCATGCAGGGGCTGCCCGGTTTCCAGCATCACCAGGTTGGTGATGTCGACCACGTTGTTGATCGGCCTCAGACCGGCCCGCTCCAGGCGACGCTGCAACCAGGGTGGCGAGGGCTCCACCCGCACACCCGTGAGGGCGGTGAGGCTGAACAGGCCGCCAGCTTCGATCGCAGCGGCGCTGGCCTCTCCCACGGGCAGGGGCTCAGCGGGGATCACCGGCGCGGCGGGCGGCAGGCTGAGCCGGCCACCGGTGAGGGCCGCCACCTCCCGGGCGATGCCCAGCATCGAGAGTCCGTCGGGGCGGTTGGCGGTGATCGCCAGCTCCAGCACCTGGTCATCGAGGCCCAGAGAGGCCGCCACAGGCGTGCCCACGGGCGGCACGGCCTCCAGGAGTTCATCGAGTACGGCGATGCCGTCTGAGCTGTCGGCCAGGCCCAGCTCCTTGAGGGAGCAGATCATGCCGGTGCTGGTCACACCCCGCAATTCGCTGGCCTGAATGGTCAGATCCACGGCGCTGAGATGAGCACCCACCAGGGCCACCGGGACATGCATGCCGGCACGCACATTGGCGGCCCCGCAGACCACCTGCAAGCAGGGCTCGCCGGAGCTGGCCGGTCCCACCCGCAGCTGGCAGACGCTCAGCCGATCGGCATCGGGGTGGGGCTGCCTGTCTTCCACGTAGCCCACCACCACGCCCTCGGCCTGGCTGGCGAGGTCGTCGATCGCCTCCACCTCGAAGCCGGCGATGGACAGGCGCTCGGCGAGCTCCTGAACCGGACCATCGCAGGAGACCAGTTCCCGCAACCACTGGAGCGAGACCCGCATCCGCCTGCATCGATCAAGGCCCAGATCCTAAGGATCGGAATGCCGGAGCCCGGGAGGGTAGGGTGTCGGATTGTCATTACGCCTCGCATCTAGCGGCGCACGTCCTTCCCATGGCCAAGAACAAGGGCGTCCGGATCGTGATCACTCTCGAGTGCACCGAATGCCGGTCCAATCCCGCCAAGCGCTCTCCTGGGGTGTCCCGTTACCCCTCAGAGAAGAACCGCCGCAACACCACTGAACGGCTGGAGCTGAAGAAGTTCTGCCCTCACTGCAACAAGAGCACGGTCCACAAAGAGATCAAGTGAGGTCCCCGGGTCGTCGCCGTCGGCGCTGACCCCAGCAGCTCGTCCTTCCGTCCCCTGTCCGTTTTCGTCCACCCATGTCCAGTTCTTTTTTCAAGAAGCGCCTCTCACCGATCAAGCCCGGTGATCCGATCGACTACAAGGACATCGATCTGCTCAAGAAATTCATCACAGAGCGCGGCAAGATCCTTCCCCGCCGTCTGTCCGGTCTCACCGCCAAGCAGCAGCGGGACCTGACCAACGCCGTCAAACGGGCCCGGATCGTGGCCCTGCTCCCCTTCGTGAACCCCGAAGGCTGAGCCGCCCTTTCCCTGCCCCTGAGGAGCATGGCGTTTGCAACCGGGTGATCTCGTCGGTCTGATCGGCTCGAAGGGGCCGGAACTGGCTCTGATCGAAGCCATCAACGGCAGCCGTGTCCGTCTCAGGGCGGGCTGGGACGCCCGTTCCCAGAACGTCCCCCTGCGACAGCTGGATCTGGTGGCCCCCCTGCCGGGAGTGCATGAGCCGCCAGTCCGTCTGGATCAATCCCCCTGGCTGCTGGAGCCATCGGTCCTGGCTTCCGCTTCCCCCGGTCGCCACGATCTCGGTGCCGCCTGGCTGTTGCTGGTGGAGGCGCCACCCGAGGAGGGGGTCAGCCTGGCGGAGTTCACCGAACTGGTGGCCGGCGGCGACAGTCCGGCAGCCCGGGCCGCCTGCTGGTGCTGGCTGCACCAGCCAGAGCAGCACCTGTTTCGCTGGCGCCAGGGCCGGGTGCATCCCCGTTCCCTGCGTGATCTCCGCCAGCTCCGTCACGACCGTCACCGACAGGCGCTCGAGCAGCGACGGGTGCAGCAGTGGCACGCCCTGCTGCGTCAACGCACGCCTCTGGAGACCTCCGATCTCGCCCCCGCCCAGGTTGAGCAGTTGCAGCAGTTGCTGGCCTTCGCCGGCGGTGAGATCGAGGCGTTGTCCGATCCGGAGCTGCGTCGCGGCCTGCAGCAGGCCCAGTGCGCCGCCGAACCAGGACCGGTGCGCCGTCTGCTGGTGGACCTGGGCCAGTGGCAGCCCCATGCCTTGCCTTCTCTGCGCAGCAGCGTCTGGGACCAGGGGTTCACGCCGGCCCTGCTGGAGGACGCCGAGGGCCTGCTGGCTCAGGCCGAGCAGGATCAACCCGGCGATGAGACCCGGCGGGATCTCACCGCCCTGCGCAGTTACACCATCGATGACGCCGACACCGAGGAAATCGATGACGCCGTGTCGCTGGAGCCCCTGGCGGGGGGCGGCCTGCGGCTGTGGGTTCACATCGCCGATCCCGGCCGCCTGGTGGCCAGCGGCTCCCCCCTCGATCTGGAGGCCCGGCGCCGTGGCACCAGCCTCTATCTGGCCTCAGGGGTGGTGCCGATGTTCCCCCTGGCCCTGGCGGTGGGTCCCTTCAGCCTGCGCCAGGGGCATCGCTGTGCCGCCTGGAGCTGCGCGGTCGAGCTGGCGGAGGATGGCAGCGTGGCCAGCCACGAGCTGCTGCGCAGCTGGATCCGCCCCACCTACCGCCTCACCTACGGCGATGCTGATGCCCTGATCGACATGGCTCCGCCCGAGGAGCCCGACCTGGCCAAGCTGCAGGGGCTGCTGGAGTGCCGTCGCCGTTGGCGGGAGGCCCGCGGGGCCCTCTCGATGGAGCAGAGCGAGGGACGGATTCTCTGCCGCGACGAGCACGCTGAACTGGAGATCACCGATCCCTCGCCGGCTCGGGCCCTGGTGGCCGAAGCGATGATCCTCACCGGTTCTGTGGTGGCTGCCCATGCCGTCGACCTCGGCCTGGCCATGCCCTTTCGCGGCCAACCGGTGAGCGAGTTGCCACCCGAGAGTGAGTTGCAGAGTCTCCAGGAGGGGCCTGTCCGCCATGCGGCCCTGCGCCGCTGCCTCAGCCGCGGCTGCACGAGCGCAGCAGTGAGCCCCCATTTCAGCCTGGGGCTGCCGTCTTATGTGCAGGCCACCTCGCCGATCCGCCGCTACGCCGATCTGGTGGCCCAGCGCCAGCTGGCCGCCACCCTCACCGGCGATCAGCCCCTCGACGCCGCCCGGATGGGGGAGCTTCTGGAGGAGCTTGATCCGGTGATTCGCGAAGGCATCCAGATCAGCCGTGAGGATCAGCGCCACTGGCAGCAGGTCTGGTTCGAGCAGCATCGCGGCGAGCGTTGGCCCGCTGTCTTTCTGCGCTGGTTGCGCCAGCAGGACCGCCTGGCCCTGGTTCACCTGGAGTCACTGGCGATGGACCAGGCCGTGCGGGCACCGGAGCTGTGTCAGCCGGGGGATGCACTCACGGTTCAGGTCCAGCAGGTGGATTCCCTCTCGGATCTGCTGCGGCTGGAGGCCCGCTGAGCCTGCACCGATCAAGCCTCCAGCCGCGACACCCGCAGCCAGGGCCCCCAGGGATTGGCAACGCCGATCAGGCGCACCGGCCTGGGAGCCTCCTGTTGTTGCAGCCAGTGGTGCAGGCCAGGCTCAAGGCTGATCAGCGGCCAGGCGCGGTGTTCGCTTTCAAGGGTGTACCCACCGTCTCCATCGGGCACGAGGGTGCCATCGAAGACCCGCTCATGGGGTTCCTCCGGGGCCTGGAAGGGGCTGGCTGGCTCGCTTGCCGCCAGGGTCCCCCGCGGCTGCAGCAGCGCTGGATCCAGCAGGGCGCGCCGCTGGCGCCGCTGCCAGTCCGGGTGATGCCAGGGGGTGTCCCAGAGGGGCATCGGCCCGGCCGGTGCCAGGGGGTCGCTGATCAGTGCCTCCTGCAGATGACGGACGTCGAGGGTGGCCGGAACCGTGCCGGAGCCTGAGCAGAGGGCCGCCGCCGCCCCGGCGGCCTGGCCGATGTTCAGGATCAGTGGCTGCAGCCGGGTGGCGCCATTGGCCATGTGGCTGCAGCTGATGGCCTTGTCGGCCGCCAGCAGGTTGTCGAGATCGGCGCTCACCAGGGCTCCGTAGGGAACCATGAACGGCGTACCGCTCCAGCGGCCACCCCAGCGGCAGCTCTTGGGGGCCAGAGGCCAGTCGTCGCCAGGGTAGTGGTGATCGTTGGCGTAGTTGCCCACTGCGATCGAGCTGCAGCGACCCTCCCCATCGAAGGGGATCGGCCCGATCCAGGCCCCGTCGTCGTCGGGGGTGCCTCTGAGCCCGGCAGGCGCCAGGGGCAGCAGATCCTGCTCCAGCACCAGGCGGTGGCCCACCAGCCGCCGGCCCTCGCGCCAGTAGGGCATCAGGGCCAGGGGCGATGGTCCTCCCAGCGCTGAGCCTCCCCCGGGGGCCTCGGGAAACACACCGGCGGGTTGCAGCCAGCCGCCGGAGGCTTCCCCCAGGGCGCCGAGAAACGCCAGGCTGTGCTGCTGCATGGCTCGCGCCAGCTCCGCCTGGGCGGTGAGATCAGGGCTGAAGGCCCGCTCCAGGCCGTCGTGCCAGTCGTTGCCGTGCAGTGGCCAGTTGAGCATCACCAACCCACCGGGCAGGCGTCCGTAGCTGAGGGTGCGCTCCAGTCCGAATGCCTCGGTGGCCCGCTCGAACGGGGCCGCAGGAGTGCTCCCGCCTGGACAGGGCCCCTTCGACTCCTGGGCCAGCACCACCCAGGTGGGGGACTGCACCGGCTGGTGCTGGAAGAACGGATCGGTGTTCAGCCGCTTGCGGGTGGGTGCGCTGGGTTCCCCCCAGTCGTCGCTGGCGTCCCAGCCCAGATGAAAAGGCACGCCCGCGTGCGGCAGCAGATCCCCGCGATCGCTGCCGTCGATGACCAGCTGCAGGCTCAGGCGCACCAGCTCGCCCTGGTGATCCAGCTCCATCGCCGTCAGCCGTGAGCCGGTGCGCTCCAGCTGCCTCAGACGGCAGCCGCTCCACCAGCGCAACCGCGGTTCGGCAGCCAGCCAGCGCCGCAGCACCCGCTCGGCGCTGGCTGGCCTCCAGCCGAAACAACTCACCCAGTTGTGATCGAGACCTTCGGGCTCCTCCCGCTGCAGGGCGCGCAGCAGGGCGCCCCAGAGTCCGCTCTGCCAGGGGCTGAGTTCGTTGCCATCGGGCGCACAGACCCCCGCCGCGCTCACCATGCCCCCCAGCCAGGGTCCTGGTGTGAGCAGGAGCGTGTCGGCGCCGCCACGGGCGGCCTGCAGGGCGGCCGCCACTCCGCCACTGCCGCCACCCCAGACCACCACGGCCGCCTGATCGTCTCGTGCTCGCATCGGGGTGGCCGACTCCACGACCTCGATTGTGCCGATCCGCCCGCACCCCCCTGAGGATGGGCTGGGATGGCACTCGGTAGGATCCGGCCCCGGCGCAGGGCCGCTCTGGCGGCGCAGCGGGCCCTTCACCACCGCCGATGACTTACACCCTCACCACTCCGCTCTATTACGTCAACGACAAGCCCCATCTCGGCAGCGCCTACACCACGCTGGCCTGCGATGCGCTGGCCCGCTTCCAGCGCCTGATGGGCCGATCGGTGCTGTTCATCACCGGCTGTGATGAGCACGGTCTCAAGATCCAGCGCACCGCCCAGGCGGCCGGTCTCACCCCCCAGGCCCACTGCGACCAGGTGAGTGATCAGTACAGGGCCCTGTGGGACCGCTGGCAGATCAGCCACGACCGCTTCATCCGCACCAGTGAGCCGCGCCACCGTCTGCTGGTGGAGCAGTTCTTCCGGCGGGTTGAAGCCTCCGGCGATGTGGTGGAAGGGCGCCAGAGGGGCTGGTACTGCGTGGCCTGTGAAGAGTTCAAGGAGGATCCCCCCGAGGCCCGAGCGCCCCAGTGCGGCACCCACCAGCGACCCCTGGAGTGGCGCGATGAGCTCAACCTCTTTTTCAGGCTCTCCCGCTACCAGCAGGCCATCGAGGAGCTGATCCAGCGACCGGGCTTCATCGCTCCTGCCGGCCGCCGCCGCGAAGTGGAGAACTTCGTGGCCCAGGGGCTGCGCGATTTCTCCATCTCCCGGCTGGATCTGCCCTGGGGAATTCCCGTTCCCGGCCACGACGGCCACACGTTCTATGTATGGTTCGACGCCCTGCTCGGCTATCTCACCGCTCTGCTGGAGCCGGGCGATCCGCCCGACCTGGGGCTCCTCAGCCAGCGGGGCTGGCCGGCAAGCATCCACGTGATCGGCAAGGACATTCTTCGCTTTCACGCGGTCTACTGGCCGGCGATGCTGCTCTCGGCAGGTCTTGAGCTGCCCGAGCGGGTCTTCGGGCACGGCTTTCTCACCCGGGAGGGGCAGAAGATGGGCAAATCCCTGGGCAACGTGCTTGATCCTGGTGAGCTGCTGGAGCGCTGCGGTCCCGATGCCGTGCGCTGGTACCTGCTTCGCGACATTCCCTTCGGCGACGACGGCGATGTGCAGCAGCAGCGCTTCAGCGATCTGGTCAACAACGATCTGGCCAACACCATCGGCAACCTGCTCAACCGCACCTCCTCAATGGCCAGGCGTTGGTTCGATCAGGCGGTTCCGCCACCCAGTGATGGGCTCGACGGGAGCCATCCCCTGGCCCTGGCGGCGGACACAGCCCGGCAGCAGGTGATCGAGGGACTGGAACGGCTTGATTTCCGTCAGGCCGCCGCAGCCTCCCTGCAGCTCGCCATCAGCGCCAATGGCTACCTCAACGACCAGGCCCCCTGGAGCCGGATGAAGCAGGAGGGCCAGCGGCAGCAGGTGGCTGACGACCTCTATGCGGTGCTGGAGGCCGCCCGGCTGGTGGCCTTGCTGCTGGCGCCGATCCTGCCCGATCTCTCCACCCGCATGCTGCTTCAGCTCAACCAGCCCCCGGCCCCCAGTGATTCCTCTCTCGGAGCTCCAGGCCCTGGTCCTGGCGGTCCCGCCCCGTGGCAGCAGCGCCTGGGCTGGGGGGGATTGATCGCCGGCACTCCCCTCCCCGAGCCGGAGCCTGTGATGGCCAGGCTGGAACTGGATGGACCGCTGTGAAGGCCCCCCCGGTCCGCGCCCTGATCTTCGGATTGCCTCTGGTGGCCCTGCTGGGCTGCACGCGCCAACCGATCAAGCCCAAGGAGCCCCAGCCCTTCGTGTTCCGCTCGCTCAACCTGCGCCAGCAGGATGGTCAGGGTCGCCCGGCCTGGGAGCTCACCAGCCCGCAGGCCCGCTACGACCTGCAGCGGCGCATCGCCCGCGCCACGGATCCCCGGGGCGTGATCTACGTCGGCGGCAAGCCGCGGTACAAGGTGGAGGCCACCAGCGGCCTGGTGATCAACGATGGTGAGGTGATCCAGCTGGAAGGGAAGGTGCGGATCCTGGTGCTGGGTCCCAGGGGCTCGGTGATCAGTGGGGATCGGGTGCGCTGGACGCCCGGCCGGCAGCTGATGGAGATCGACCGGCGCCCCGTGCTCACCGAACGTCAGAGCCGCCTGAGTGCCACCACGGCCCGGTTCCTGCTCGACAAGGACAAGCTGGAGTTGCGCGGCAAGACCCGCGTGCAGCAACCAGAGCTGGATCTGCGCGCGAGCCGGGCTGACTGGCAGGCCAACACCGGCGCTCTGGTGGCGGCGGGTCCGGTGAAGGGGGAGCGGCGGCCCGCCGCTGAGAAGGGCATTGTCCAGACGGTCACGGGATCGTCGCTGCAGGGGAACACCCGCCAGGAAGTGGTGGATCTGCTCGCGCCGGTGCGCTTCACGGACCCCTCCCGCAAGGCCGTGCTTGACGCCCAGCGCACCCGCTGGAATGCCAAGGACCAGGTCCTCAGCACCGCTCTCCCCTTCACCGGCGTGGTCGATCAGCTGAACGTGGCGGGCGACTCCCTGCGGCTGGTGCTGGCAGAGAAAACGGCGATCATCCCCAGCGGTTGTCGCCTTCGCCAGCCTGGTGAACGGCTTCAGGCCAGGGAATGCCGCTGGAACTGGGACACCCAGGACATCCAGGCGCGGGGAAGCGTTCAGCTGGAGCGGGATCAGAACCAGCAGATCACGCGCAGTGAGCAGCTGTTCGGGAAGGTGGGCCCCAAGGGACTGGCCGAGTTCACGACCCCGGGGGGGCGGGTGTTTTCGGAGCTGAAAGTGCCTCCCCCCTCGAAAGAGCGACGTCAGCCCGCTCCAGTGACGTTCTGAGCTTTTCGGCCCACCCCTCGATCCAGAGTTCATCGCTGCGACTGAAGCAGCGGGGCGACCAGCCTCCCGCCAGCAGCCAGCCCTGGCTGCCGATCGGCTGGACCAGCACCGCCGGTGTGCCCACCGGCAGGCAGCTGAATTCCTCACGGCCGGGGTAGAGCTTCAGGTTCACCAGCGAGACCGCGCGGCCGTTGGCCGTGGCTCTGCCGCAGATCTCCCCTGGATCGAAAGGCGTGTGGCCCAGCAGACCACGCCGTAGCAGGGTCCTGCCCTGCCAGTGGATCAGCAGGCTGGCGGCAGGAGTGGCGGTGAGCAGCAGGCGGCTCCCCCAGGCCAGCTCCAGGCTCAACTCCTCCGGCAGCTCGGCGGCGAGCTCCAGCCCCTGCTCCCCCTCCAGCTCCACGCGCTCGGGGGCGATGGGCAGGGCCCTGGTCCAGAGCACCGCCACCAGCATCAGACCGACCGCCATCAGGCTCGCCAGCACCCCGGCACGCTCCAGGGCCGGATTCAGCTCTGGCGCCGTGAGCTGATTGAGCAGACAGAGCCCGAGCCCCAGCAGCCCTGCCGCCAGGGTGAAACGGGCCGGGGTGGGCATGGTGGTCACGGTGTCCACGACGTTGGCGTGAACGCTGACACGGATTCCAGTCTCCGGCGGGCCCTCCCTGGCCATGGGTTGCTGGAATGGGGAGCAGTTCCGATCTCCCGCCATGGAAGCCAGCAAGGCCTTCGCCGCCATCGCCCTGGCCGCCGTGGCCTGTGATGGGACGCTGGGCCGCGATGAGGCCAAGGCCCTGCGGGGCCTGCTGGAGCACCGGACCCCCTACGCTGACCTCACAGACCTCGCCATTGCGGAACTGTTCGATTCCCTTCTGGCTGCCCTGCGCCAGGGGGGGCTTGAGGCTCTCGTCACTGCCGCGGTCCCCGTGCTGAACACCGAACAGCGGGAAACGGCCCTGGCGGTGGCGGCCCAGCTGGTTCACAGCGATCGGGTCGTCCAGGCCAGCGAGCAGGTGTTCCTGCAGAGCCTGGCGGTTCAGCTCGCCTTGCCTGGAGGGAAGGCCGGGCAGATTCTCGCAGCGATTGAGGCTCTCAACCGCGACAGCCTGTCCAGCTGAGGGCAAACTGTGGGGCAACGATTCATCTCCAGGTTCCCGTGCGTCTGCTGCCCCGAGTGCTGGCTCTGTTCACCGCCCTGGTCATCCCCCTGCTGGTGCTGGTCCCGGCAACCTGGGCTGTGGGAGTCGGAGATCTGCCGGCGCCACCGGCCTCACAGCATCTGATCGATACGGCAGGACTGTTCAGTCGCGCCACTTCGGCCGAGCTGGAGCGTCGCCTGGCCGAGCTGGAGAGTGGCCACGTTCAGGCGAGGTTGCTCACTGTGCCCCGTCTCGACTACGGCCTGCAACTCGACTCTCTCGGTCAGCAGCTCCTGCAGGCCTGGTCGGGAGCGGAGCCCAGCTCCGGGGGTGACCTGCTGCTGCTGATCGACGCTCAGACCAACACGGCGGCTGTTGTCGCCAGCACCGAGCTGCTGGAGCAACTGCCGGCTTCGCTGCTGCGGGACACCGCCGACAGCACCATGGCGGTTCCCCTGCGGCTGGGAACCCGCTATCGCCAGGCCTCTCTCGACGCCATAGCCCGTCTGAACACGGTCCTGCAGGGCGGGGAGGATCCTGGCCCCCCTCTGGAAGAGACGGCCGCTCCTGTGGTGAGCAACATCCCCACTCGGGAGGAAACCGCTGCGGGCAACGGCTTCCAGTGGGTGATCGTGCTGCTGGTGGTGGGCACCATCGTGCCGATGCTCACCTGGTGGGTTTTCTCACGCTGATCACCGATGGCGCTGCGCAATTGGATGGGTGCCTTCGGCAAGGCACGCTCGAGCGATCTCGTCCATCGGCTGGAGCGTGCCTATGAGGCTGCCCTGCTGATTCAGAGCATCGAGATCGAGTTCTTTGCCGATCGTCCGGTTCGAACCGATCTCGAGCTGAGTGTGCCCCGCCAGGTGCGCAGTCAGATGCTGCGCCGCTTTCGTGCGGCCTTGCAGGTGTGTCGCGAGAGCATCGAGGAGATCCAGCCTCGCCGGCACGAGCTGGATTCCCAGCAGCAGCGTCAACTCCAGCTGATCGAGTCAGTCGAAGCCCGCTACAACTCACGCTCCGGCGCCGCCAGCCTGAGCCGCACCCCCGAGCTGTTGCCCCGCAGTCTGATGGGGGCTGTGGAGCGGGTGCGTCAGCAACTGGACCCGGAAGCCGAGGCCAGCGTTGTGGCGGGTTTCCGGCGCCGGCGGGATTCCACGCTGGTGTCCCTCCGCGTTCTCCTGTTGCTGGTGCTGGTTCCTCTGCTGATGCAGCAGGCCAGCCGCTCCTTCGTGATCTCTCCGTTGGTGGATCGCTTTGCGCCCCATGTGCCCTTCCTGAGCTACACCAAACCGCAGTTGGAGGAGGAGGCGGTGGAGAAACTGCGCATCTACAAAGCCGAGATTGAGTTTGATGCTCTGCTCAAAGGCAGTGTGCTGCCCACCAATGAGGAGCTGCATCAGGCCCTGGCGACCCGTGCTGCCGAGCTCAAGGATGAGGCCGACCGTCAGAGCACCCGCGCGATCAAGAACGTGATCTCCGATGGGGTGGCCCTGTTGGGCTTCGTGCTCGTCTGTGTGTTCGGCCAGGAGGAGATCCGGGTCTTGCGGGGCTTCCTGGATGAAGCTGTCTATGGCCTGAGCGACAGTGCCAAGGCTTTCGCCATCATTCTGTTCACGGACATCTTTGTTGGATTCCACAGCCCTGAGGGTTGGACTGTTCTGCTGGATGGTGTGGCCAACCACCTGGGACTTCCCCAGCGGCAGAATTTCATTCTTTTGTTCATCGCCACATTTCCGGTGATTCTGGCAACCATCTTCAAGTATTGGATCTTCAGGTATCTCAACCGTGTTTCGCCCTCCTCCGTGGCCACCCTGCGCAACATGAATGGGGGTGGTTGAGCGGCGACCGGTTGCGGGGTTGACTCTGGTGAGCGGCCCCAGCCGCAGTGGCAAGAGCCGCTGGGCCGAGCACCTGGCGGCGCAAAGTGGACGCTCTGTCCTTTACATCGCCACCGGAGCCCTGGCTCCGGACGATCAGGCCTGGCAGCATCGCCTCCAGCTGCACCAGCGTCGTCGCCCCAGAACCTGGACCACCTGGGAGGTGGAAGGGGAGCTGGAGTCGGCCCTGGCGCGAGCGCCAGCCGATCACCAGCTGCTGATCGACTCTCTCGGCACCTGGCTGGCTCACCACCTCGATCTCGACGGCGAGGCCTGGGAGCAGAGGCAGGATGCGCTGCTGCAGGCTCTGCTGAGCTGCCGGGCTCCCCTGCTGATCGTCACAGAGGAGACCGGCTGGGGCGTGGTGCCCGCCACGGCGATAGGCGGCCGCTTCCGCGATCGCCTGGGCCGGCTGCAGCAGCGCCTGCAGCCCCTGGCCCAGGCCAGCTGGCTGGTGATCCAGGGCCGTGCACTGGATCTGAGAACTCTCAGCCAGCCGGTGCCGGGACTGTGAGCGCCCTTCCCCGGGTGGTGCTGTTTCAGCCTCAGATTCCGCCCAACACAGGCAATGTGGCGCGCACCTGTGCCGCCACCGGCGCCGAGCTTCACCTGATCGAACCGTTGGGGTTCAGCCTCGATGACCGGCAGCTCAAGCGAGCGGGGCTCGACTACTGGCCATGGGTGCCCCTGCACATCCATCCAGGCTTCGAGGCCCTGCTCGCCGAGCGGACCCGGCGGGGAGGACGTCTGCTGGCGTTGAGCAGCCAGGCTGATCAGCCCTATCAGCACTGGACCTACCGCAGCGATGACTGGCTCCTGTTCGGCCGGGAGAGTGATGGCCTGCCGCCGGAGCTGCTCGAGCAGGCCGACCAGCGGCTGACGATTCCGATGCCAGGCTCCGTGCGCCGCGGCGGTGGGGTGCGCAGCCTGAACCTCTCGGTGTCGGTCGCGGTGGTGCTGTTTGAGGCCCTGCGCCAGTTGGAGGCCAGCGACTGAGCGATCAGACGCTGCCCAGATCGTGCCTGACGATCAGAGGGCTGGCCCCAGAGGGTTGTGCCGGATGGTTCAGGCCGCTACCCTCGGCGCGGCTCGGGGATGGTGGCTTCTCCACCGGGCCTTGTCCGACGGGTGAAATTCTCTATGAAGCCTTCGCATCTGATCCTGCCGCTGCTGGGAGCCATGCCGGTTCTCTCGCTTGTGGCTGTCGGAGCTATCCCCGGCATCGCCGACGCGCGCCGCCCAGGTTTCGAAACGATGCCTGAGCGGTTGGAGGTCGAACCTTCGCTGTCCGGCGAACACCAGCTGCTGGCCTCCCTGCCGGCTTCGTTCCGCGACAAGCTCTGGGTTCGCATTCGCAGCGACATCACCCTTGAGGAGCTGGCCAGCCAGTTGCGGGTTCAGGAAACCCCCCTGGCCAAGCTCAACGATGTCAATGAAGACCACGGCTTCAGCCCGGGTGACTGGGTGGTGCTTCCCTCCCAGAAAGCCTCGGCGGCCAAACAGCTCGCTTCCCTCGATACCAGCCAACTCCGCCGCTCGGCTCCGCTGAGCGAGCCCCCGCCAGTGGAGGGCACCGGTGTGGTGCGCTTCGGAGACAACCTCGTGAAGCTGGCCCAGCGCTACAGGCTCAGTATCCAGGACCTGCTTCGGCTCAACCCTGGTCTTGAGGCCGCCCGCCTGGTGGAAGGCAGTCAGATCAGGGTGGCCCGGGCCCGTCCCACCCGCTCTCGCATGGTGCTGGGGCTCAAGCCCACGGGCAGTGGCGGGCTGAGCTGGCCTGATCTTCCCGGTTTCAACCGCCCTGGCGAGAAGCCCAAGCCGCCGAACCAGATCGGACGTGGTTGGATCTGGCCGGCCCGTGGTGTGTTCAGCTCCGGCTATGGCTGGCGCTGGGGCCGGATGCACAAAGGCATCGACATCGCCAGCAACGTCGGAACTCCGATCGTGGCGGCCCAGGGTGGTCAGGTGTCCTATGCGGGCTGGCACAGCGGGGGCTATGGCTACCTGGTGGAGATCCAGCACCCGGATGGCAGCAAATCCCTCTACGGCCACAACAGTCGTGTGCTGGTGAGGGTGGGCCAGCAGGTGGCCCAGGGCACCAAGATCTCCGAAATGGGCAGCACCGGGCGCAGCACGGGTCCGCATCTCCACTTCGAGATCCACCCCCCTGGCCGTGGCGCTGCAAACCCGCTTCAATTCCTCCCCGGCAGAGCCTGATCTCCATCTTGGTCACCCCCCTCTCTCCTTGCTGGGAGAGGGGGGTCGATCGTTTAAAGTCCTTACAACGCGGCTCGGTAGCTCAGCTGGTTAGAGCGTGGGATTCATAACCCCAAGGTCGGGAGTTCAAGTCTCCCCCGAGCCATTGTGGCGAATCAGCGCCAATCCACTCCACCCACCCTTCTTCAGCCTGGTTGGCCTTCGCGGGGGTTGGGCTCGTTCCCTTCAGGGGCTTTTCAGCGCATCTCGATGGCGTTGAGGCGCTCGCGGAAGCTGGCGGAACCGCTGGATCCCCCTTCGCCGCCGGGTGCTGCCGGGGGGAGATTGGGTGCCGGAGCCGGCCCGGCATAGCGCCGAGCGCGCCCATAGACCTTGGGCCGCACATCCACCGCGCGCACCAGGGTGCCGGTGCGTGAGCGGCCTCCGCCGTCCTCGTCGCCGGGTTCCTCCCGGTTGAGCGGGCTGGTTTTCAGCTCATTGCGAAGCTGATTGAGCAGACGGAAGTGCCCCGTGTTGTTGTACTTGCGCAGCAGGACGGGGTCCCAGGACATCATAAAAAAGCTGTGGATGGGGTCGCGGCTTCAGCCGTCGTCGCCTCCTTCATCTTAGGGGCCATTGCTGCCAGGGTTCCGTGATAAATTGTTGCATGCGCAAGTGGTAGTCGGTCCGAGTTCGGACAGCCCGCCTGCGATTCCGTCCGTCACCCCCCTTCCTCACGCATGTCCCGGCTCGTCGGTCTGCAGGCCCCTGATTTCACGGCCACCGCTGTGGTGGACCAGGAGTTCCAGACGGTTTCCCTCTCCCAGTACCGCGGCAAGTACGTGGTGCTCTTCTTCTATCCCCTCGACTTCACCTTCGTCTGCCCCACGGAGATCATCGCCTTCAGCGACCGCTACGCCGATTTCACCAGCCGCAACACTGAGGTGCTGGGCGTGTCGGTCGACAGCGAGTTCTCTCACCTGGCCTGGATTCAGACCGATCGCAAGCAGGGTGGCATCGGCGATATCGCCTACCCCCTGGTGTCTGACCTCAAAAAGGAGATCGCTTCGTCTTACAACGTGCTCGATGAGGAGGCCGGCGTTGCTCTGCGCGGCCTGTTCATCATCGACCCGGAAGGCGTGATCATGCACAGCACAATCAACAACCTCCCGGTGGGTCGCAGTGTCGATGAGACCCTGCGGGTCCTCCAGGCCTTCCAGTACGTCCAGGCCAACCCCGATGAGGTCTGCCCTGCCAACTGGACCCCGGGTGAGAAGACCATGAAGCCCGACCCCGTCGGCAGCAAGGAGTTCTTCGCTGCAGTCAACTGACCGCACTCACTGAGCCAATCACCCTGCTCTGATCGCTCCATGATCAGGAGCCACGGGGGCCCCCACCGGCCCCCTTTTTGATGTCCGGGGGGGTCTGGGCAGCTCAGCCCAGCAGGCTCGCGAACAGTCGCTGACCGTCGAGCCCACCGGTGCGGGAGTCGCAGGCCCGCTCCGGGTGCGGCATCAGCCCGAGCACGTTGCCAGTGGGATTGCACAGGCCGGCCACATCGCCCACCGAGCCGTTGGGATTGTTCTGGTAGCGCAGCACCACCTGGCCGCTCTGCTCCATGGCCTCGAGAGTGGCCGGCTCGCACTGGTAGCGGCCTTCCCCGTGGGCGATCGGCAGACTGATCGCTTCAGCCTCTCCATAGTCGGACAGCCAGCGGCAAGCTCCTGGGTGCACCTTCAGGCCGGTGGGCTCGCAGATGAAGTGGAGTCGGCTGTTGCGGGTGAGGGCTCCGGGGAGAAGACCCAGCTCGGTGAGCACCTGGAAGCCGTTGCAGATGCCCAGCACCGGTCCGCCCCTGGACGCGAACCAGGCCACCTCCTCCAGCACCGGTGCGAAGCGCGCGATCGCGCCGCAGCGGAGGTAGTCGCCGTAGCTGAAGCCACCGGGCAGGACCACGGCATCGAGCCCACTCAGATCACGCTCCTCATGCCAGAGGAACCGGGTAGGAATCCCCATGCACCCCTCGGCCGCCCAGCGCACGTCCCGGTCACAGTTGGAGCCGGGGAAGACCACCACACCAATCGTCATGCCGAGAGGCTCGCCCCGTTGGTGACAATCTGGCTCAGCTCCAGTTCCCAGTTCTCGATCACGGGATTGGCCAGAAGCCTGTCGCTGAGCAACTCCACCCGGGAGCGGGCTGTGTCGGCATCGGGAGCTTCGATCTCCAGCTCCACCGCCTTGCCGATGCGCAGCCGGCTCACTCCCTCCACCCCCAGGCGGCCGGTGGCGGCGCGGGTGGCCTCGCCAGCTGGATCGAGAACCGAGGGCCTCAGGGAGATCAGCACGCGGGCGTGAAAGCGGGGCACCAGGCAGCCAGAACGTTTGTTAAATCTTGGCAGCCGATGCTCCCCCTTCGCCAGGGCTCGATCCAGCTTGATAGGGATGAGACGGAGGAGACCAAGCCATGCAAGGCCGAGCCCTGGCGCTGCCGGCGCGGCTGCCCTTCTCCGCCCCCAGCCTGATGACCCTGTTGGCGATACTCGTGCTGGGGCTCGGTTGGTTGTCGCGAGCGGCGGTCGGAGCCGATGAGCCGCCCAGCTACCAGGTGGAGTGCCGCCTGGAGGGTGGCCCCTGGAACCCGTGCGTGATGACGGTGGAATCGGTGGGAGAGCGCTGGTGGATCGACCTGGAGGGCCTGCGGGTGCTCTTCCGTCATGACGGGCGGGGCAGCGTGGAGATGCGCCGTTCCAGCGGTCCCTGGCAGCGCGTGAGCGGTAACTGGCAGGAGGACCATGCCCTCTGCTGGGATGGGCTCTGTGCCAAGGGCTCCTTCCCGCTGGACTGAGCGCAGGCGGTGCCTTCAGCCGCCGGCGCTGCAGGCAGCCCCGGCCAGGGCCTCCTCCAGCTCGTTGCGATCCAGCCGCAGGCCCAGCGCCACCAGCTCCAGACCAGGACGACCTGCGTCGGCAGCAGGGGCGACGGGCTGGCGGTCGTACCAGCATTCGAGCCGCGGGCCCACCGCCTGGATCTGCAGGGGTCTGGGCTTGCCGCTCTGCCGCAACCAGCCCTTCAGGCGCAGAATCCCCTGCTTCACGATCTGCTCGATCAGCAGACTCTCCAGGGCCCCCCGATCGAAATCCCCTGGCAGCTGCAGCGCCAGCGACTGCATCGGCACATGGCTGTGGTCGTGGACGTGGTCGTGGGGCTCGTCGCTGTGGTTGTGGTCCTGAGGATGATCTCCCGGAGACCGGTGGTGCTGCCCGGTTGCCTGATCAATCCGATCAAGGCCGAGCATCAGATCGGCGGGCACGTCCCCGCGTGCCATCGGCAGCACGGCGACTCCAGGGCGGCAGAGCGGCCCCAGTTGCCGCTGCACGGCCTCGCGTTGGGAGGCATCCAGCCGATCGGCCCGGCTCATCAGCACCAGATCAGCCGCCTCCAGCTGATCCCGGAAGAGGTCCTCGAGGTCACTGAGGTGATCCAGGCTGGGGTCAGCTGCCCGCTGCCGCTCCAGGGCCGCGGGGTCCCCCACCACGCTGCCCTGGGCCAGAGCTTCGCCATCCACCACCGCCACCACGCCATTGACACGCGTGCGGGTGCGGATCTCAGGCCACTGAAAGGCCTGCACCAGTGGTTCGGGCAGGGCCAGACCACTGGTTTCCACCACGATGCCGTCGAGGCGATCCGCCTTCTCCAGCAGGATCTGCATGGTGGGCAGGAACTCATCCTGGACGGTGCAGCAGAGGCAGCCATTGGCCAGTTCCACCAGCCGCCCCTCCAGCTCCTCCTCTGGGCAGAAGCCGCAGCTGCGAAGCAGGGCTCCATCGATGCCCACCTCGCCGAATTCATTAACCAGCACCGCCAGACGCTGGCCGCTGTTGAGCAGCAGCTGGCGCAGCAGGGTGGTCTTGCCGGCACCGAGAAATCCGGTCACCACGGTGACCGGCAGCCGCCTGCTGGCAACTGACGCCGGGGGGGCTGCGGGGGAAACGGCCATGGTCAGGGCACCAACTGGGTCCAGGCGAACGTGGCGCCGATTCCGATCAGCAAACCCGCCACCAGACGCAGGTTGGCGGTCTGAAGGCTCTGGGCCCAGGAGCGCACCACGGTGACGGCAGTGATCAACAGGGCACCCTGGCTGATCAGCAGGCCGAGAAGATACAGACTCTGGGTCCCGATCGACCACGCGAGCACCGGCTGGCTGAGCACGCTGCCGTGCAGCGCGATGGCGGGCAGCAGGATCCAGCGGGGCCAGCGGCCCAGCACCACCAGGCCTGTGGCCACCAGAGAGAGGGCCACCAGCAGCTCGCTACCGGGTAGCACCGGCAGGATCAGGCCCAGGGCGGTGGAGCCCAGGCCGATCGCCAGCAGGGCGATCACCCAGCGCAGCGGTTGCTGCAGTCCGACCAGGCCGAGGCTCAGCAGGAAAAGCAGGTGGTCAGGGCCGAGCAGGGGATGCCCCAGACCGCTGAGGAACCCAGCCAGGGCTCCTTCCTGCAGCCCGAACGTGTCCATCAGGTGGTGGGCAGAGGCCGGCGCCGCCATCAGCGCCAGCGGCACCAGTCCCACCAGGGCGATCAGGTGCAGGGGACGGGGGCCAGCAGGACGCTCACGCTGGACCCGTTGTTGCCGCCGAGGAGCTTGCTGAGAAGGACGGGCTGGCTGCCGCAGCGGAGCCGGGTCCCGAGAAAGGGAGGTCATGGTCTGGAGTTCCGGTCCGCGCCGGCACGAGAGGGAGAACCGGCGGGTGTTCTGACTGGCGCGTGCGGCGGCGGTAGACCGGAGCACGGGCTTCACAGCTGCGGGACAGTGCCGGAGTTGCACCGGACTTTCCCCCTTGCCCCCGGTGGCTGTTCTCCACCGGAACCGGACTCGAATGTTACCGGCACCCCAGGCTTTCCACGGTGGAGACCCCTGTGCTGGGGTTGATGCCGTCGGCGCGGGAGCAGAGGGCCTTGAGTTGTGAGAGATCCAGCACCGCATCGCTGAAGTCGGCCCCCTCGATCGAGGCGCCGGTGAAGCGGCTCTGCATGAGCATGGCGTTGCGCAGCACCGCTCCGCTCAGATCGGCTCCATCGAAGCGGGTGGCGAAGGCCACGGCGTCTTCGAGGTTGGCCTCACGGAGGTTGGTGTTGGTCAGGTCGCTCGAATTGAACACGGCCCCGCGCAGGTCACTGCCACTGAGGTCGTAACCGCCCATCGAGGCCTTGAGGAACTCCTGCTGGTGCAGATCACGGCCCCGCATGTCGGGCTGAAGGTCCTGCAGTGCACGCTGGCCCCTCAGCTCCGGAGCCGTGATCGCCCTGGCACTCTCCACCCCGGTGAACAGGGCGCCGCCAACCAGCACGATCAGACCAGCCAGCAGCGCCAGCCAGCGCCCAGGTGCGGGCCGGAAGCCTGAAGGGTGGGGCCCGGAAACCCGAGGGGCAAGCGGCACGTCGCACGTAGCGTGACGCCCCAAGCTATGGCACATGAGCATGTCGCTGCGGGTGGTCGTTCCACCCCATCCCCTGATCGCCCACTGGCTCGCAGTGCTGCGGGATCAGGAGACCCCCTCCCCGCTGTTCGCCACCGCCATGGCCGAGCTGGGGCGCTGGCTCACCTACGAAGCGGTGCGCGACTGGCTGCCCCAGCGACCGGTGGCGGTCCAGACCCCGCTGGCCCTCACGGAGGGGATGGTGGTGGATCCGTCCGTGCCGGTGCTGGCGGTGCCTGTGCTGCGCGCTGGACTTGGCTTGTGGCAGGGGGGGCAGGCGGTGCTCCCCTCCGCCCGGGTGGCCCATGTCGGTCTGGTGCGGGATGAACGCACGGGTGAGGCCGACTGCTACCTCGACGCCCTGCCCCAGCGGATCGGCGAGCGGGTGGGGGTGATGGTCTTCGATCCGATGCTGGCCACCGCCGGCAGCCTGATCCAGGTGCTCGAGCGTCTGCAGGCCAGGGGGGTGAGCGGTCAGCGGCTGAGGGTGATCACGGCCCTGGCGGCCAGTTCAGGCTTGGGGACCCTCGGCAAGCGGTTTCCGGATCTCACCGTGTACACCGCCTGCGTGGATCCCGAGCTGGATGAGGCCTTCCGCATCGTTCCCGGCCTGGGGGATGCCGGTGATCGGCTCTATGGCTCCCAGTCGCCCGTGTTTCCAGCGGAAGCTCAGCCCTAGGCTCCCCCGATTGACCCTTCTCACCACCCCCTTCGCATGGCCGTCGCCCCTGCTTCCGGCAGCCCCCTGACCCTGGGCTCCAACGCCGGAGCAGGCCCTGGCGGCAGCCTGCGCGGCACGGTGCGGGTGCCAGGCGACAAGTCGATTTCCCACCGGGCTCTGCTGTTCGGCGCCATCGCCGAAGGAGAGACCCGCATCGAGGGCCTGCTGCCCGCCGAGGATCCCCTCAGCACAGCCGCCTGCCTGCGGGCCATGGGGGTCACGATCAGTCCGATCGAAGCGGGTGAACCGGTGCTGGTCCGGGGGGTCGGGCTCGATGGCCTCAGGGAGCCCGAGGACGTGCTCGACTGCGGCAATTCCGGCACCACCATGCGCCTGATGCTGGGGCTGCTGGCCGGGCGCAGCGGACGTCACTTCGTGCTCAATGGCGACGCCTCCCTGCGCCGGCGGCCGATGGCCCGGGTGGGGCAGCCCCTGGCCGCCATGGGCGCCCTGATCCGTGGGCGGGCGGGTGCCAACCTGGCCCCTCTGGCGATCGAAGGCACCAAGCTCCACGGCGCGGTGATCGGCACCCCCGTGGCCTCGGCTCAGGTCAAATCGGCCCTGCTGCTGGCGGCCCTCACGGCCAGCGGCTCCACCACCGTGATCGAGCCGGCCCGTTCTCGTGACCACAGCGAGCGCATGCTCAGAGCCTTCGGTGCCGAGCTGGAGGTGGACGGTGAGATGGGACGCCTGATCCGGCTCCATCCCGGGGCCTCGCTGCATGGTCTGCCGGTGGTGGTGCCCGGCGACATCAGTTCGGCGGCCTTCTGGCTGGTGGCCGCCGCCATCACCCCGGGAGCCGAGATCACCGTGGAGAATGTGGGCCTCAACCCCACCCGCACCGGCATCCTCGAGGTTCTCGAGCAGATGGAGGCGCGTCTGGAGGTGCTCAACCCCCGCGACGTGGCCGGTGAGCCGGTGGGGGATGTTCGGGTCAGCCATGGCCCGCTGCAGGCGTTCGAGATCTCCGGGGATCTGATTCCCCGCCTGGTGGATGAGATTCCGATTCTGGCGGTGGCCGCCTGCTGCGCCGAAGGGGTGAGCCGCATCCGTGATGCCGAGGAACTGCGGGTGAAGGAAACCGATCGCCTGGCGGTGATGAGCCGCCAGCTGGGGGCCATGGGGGCCTGCCTGCAAGAAACCGCCGACGGCCTGGTGATCGAGGGGGGGCGCCCGCTCCGCGGCGCCGAGGTGGACAGTGAAACCGATCACCGGGTGGCGATGAGCCTGGGGGTGGCCGCCCAGGTGGCGGGTGGGACCACCCGGTTGCATCGCAGTGAGGCGGCGGCGGTCTCGTACCCGGGCTTCTGGGACGATCTGGCGCGCCTGCAGGCGGAAGCCTGAGGCCAGGCGGGGTGACCTTCGGCAGTCAGGGGACGGCCCATCTGAGCCCCCGCTTCAGCGGCGACGGCAGTTTCAGTCTGTACAGCGTCGAGTACGGCGAGGGGTTCCACTGCCGCAGCGGCGCCCTGCTCGAGGCGCAGCGCACCTTTGTCAGGCCCGCCCAGCTGGAGCGCTTCTGTGCCGGTGAGGAGCTCTGGGTGGTGGATGTCTGCGTGGGTCTGGGCACCAACAGCGCCGCCCTGCTCGAAGCGGCCGCCCCCCGCGGCCTGCGCCTGCGCTGGTTCGGGCTGGAGATCGATCCGGCCCCTCTGGCCCTGGCTCTGGCAGAGCCGAGCTTTCGTGCCCAGTGGCAGGCCCCGCTGGGGCTTGATCTGCTCCGGCAGCTGCGGGACACCAGCTGCTGGCGGAGCTCCCACGGCCAGGGGCAGCTGCACTGGGGTGATGCCCGCCGAGCGATCGAAGCGGTGCTGGAGTGCGCAGCTGGTCGCTGCGATCTGGTGATGCTGGATGCCTTCTCGCCGCGCCATTGCCCCCAGCTCTGGAGCCAGGAGTTCCTGGCAGCGCTGGCCGCGTTGCTGGCCCCCCGGGGGCGTCTGCTCACCTACTGCTCGGCCGCCGCACCCCGCCGCAGCCTGGCGGCGGCGGGCCTGCAGGTGGCGGCGCTGGGATCTGAGGGCGCCGCTGCAGGCCAGGCCTGGAGCCAGGGGACCGTGGCGTCTCAGGCTCTGGAAGCCACCTCGCGCTGGTGGCGGCCCCTCTCGGCGATGGAGCTGGAGCATCTGGCCAGCAGGGCCGGCGAGCCCTACCGCGACCCGGAAGGACAGGCCGATGGGAAGACGATTCTGGCCAGCCGTCAGCGGGCCCAGGCCCTGAGTGATGCGGAACCGGCCAGTGCCTGGCGGCGGCGCTGGGGGTTGCAGGGAGGAGACCGGTAGATTCCGTGCCCAGCCGCCTTGATCCGCCGATGCTCGCCGTTGCCGTGCTGGCCGCCGGAAAGGGCACCCGGATGAAGAGCGATCTCCCCAAGGTGCTCCAGGCCCTGGCGGGCTCCACCCTGGTGGAGCGGGTGCTGGCCAGCTGCCGCCACCTCGATCCCCAGCGGCAGGTGTTGATCGTGGGTCACCAGGCCGAGCGGGTGCGCTCCGCCCTGGCCGGCCTGGAGGGCCTGGAGTTCGCGCTGCAGCAGCCCCAGAACGGCACCGGCCATGCCGTGCAGCAACTGCTGGCTCCTCTGGCTGAGTTCGAGGGGGAGCTGCTGGTGCTCAACGGCGATGTGCCCCTGCTGCGGCCCGCCACCCTCGAGTCGCTGCTCGAGCGGCACCGGGCCTCAGGGGCCGCGGTGACCCTGCTCACGGCTCGCCTGGCTGATCCCAGTGGCTACGGGCGCGTGTTCACCGATGGCCAGGGTCAGGTGGAGGCGATCGTGGAGCACCGCGACTGCAGCGAGGAGCAGCGCCGCAATGACCTCACCAATGCCGGCATCTATTGCTTCAACTGGCGCGCCCTGGCGGCGGTGCTGCCGAAGCTGAGCACCGACAACGACCAGGGGGAGCTCTACCTCACCGACACCGTGGCGATGCTCAGCCCCGCCGTGCATCTGGAGGTGGAGGACCCCGCCGAGATCGCAGGCATCAACGACCGCCTGCAGCTGGCCCAGTGTGAGGCCGCCCTGCAGGAGAGGCTCAGGCGCCACTGGATGGCCGAGGGGGTGAGCTTCGTGGATCCCGCCAGCTGCACCCTCAGCGATGGCACCCGCTTCGGTCGGGACGTGCTGGTGGAGCCCCAGTGCCATTTCCGGGGCAGCACCAGCATCGGCAGCGGTTGCCGCATCGGCCCCGGTTGCCTGATCGAGGACAGCCAGCTCGG
The DNA here is from genome assembly GCF_014224355.1 of Synechococcus sp. BSA11S. GTDB lineage: Bacteria > Cyanobacteriota > Cyanobacteriia > PCC-6307 > Cyanobiaceae > Regnicoccus_A. Next base: position 122,855 of record NZ_VNWP01000002.1, read on the forward strand.
CGATGGGGTGCAGGTGCTCTATTCCGTGCTGCGCGGGGTGAGCGTGGCCGAAGGTTGTGTGGTGGGTCCTTTTGCCCAGCTCAGGGCGGGCGCCCGCCTGGAGAGCGGCTGCCGCATCGGCAATTTCGTGGAGGTCAAGAACAGTCATCTCGCCGCTGGCTGCAAGGCCAACCACCTCAGCTATCTGGGTGACGCCGATCTGGGGGCCGAGGTGAATGTGGGGGCGGGCACGATCACCGCTAACTACGACGGCGTGCGCAAACACCGCACCGTGGTCGGTGCCGGCAGCAAGACCGGCGCCAACTCCGTGCTGGTGGCACCGATCGTGCTGGGTGAGGGCGTGACCGTCGGGGCGGGCTCCACCCTCACCCGTGACGTGCCGGCAGGCTCCCTCGCCCTGGGTCGCGCCCCTCAGCTGATCAAGGCCGACTGGAGCCCGCCGCGGGGCTGAGCCCCTGCTCCAGCAGCGGCAGCAGGCGCTCCAGGGCCACCCCTCGGCTGGCCTTCAGCAGCAGGTGATCACCTGGCTCCAGCCAGCCCAGAAGGGTCTGGGCTGCCTCCGCTGGTGAGTCGAGCCGCTGCAGGCGCCTCAGGCCGGCGGCCCCCGCCAGCAGGGCTTCCCCTTCAGCGCCCCCCGCCACGATCACCAGGCCATCGAGCCCGAGGGCTCTGGCCCGCTCCCCCACCCGGCGGTGCAGCTCGCTGCTCTGTTCCCCGAGCTCGAGCATGGTGCCCAGGGCCGCGAAGCGACGGCCCGGCTGGGCCGAGAGCAGATCCAGGGCCGCCAGCATCGCTTCGGGGGAGGCGTTGTAGGTCTCATCCAGCACCTCAATCCCCCCCAGCCGGATCCGCCGGCTGCGTCCGCCCGGCAGGGCCACCTCCAGGTGGCGCAGCTGCAGAGGATCCACCCCCAGTTCGCTGGCCACGGCCAGGGCCAGCAGCAGGTTGCGGGCGTTGTGGCGGCCCGGCAGCGGCAACTCGGTGCTGTACTGCGTGCCCCCCGGCTCCGCCTGCCCCCAGATCAAGCGGTCGCCGTCGGCGCCGGCCTGGAGGCGGCCCAGCAGCTGGGCTGGCTGAGGACCCGGGGGATCGTCGTGGAGGGCGACGCGGATCACCCGCCCGCTCCAGACGGCGGCGAGGCTGGCCTCGAGCAGGGGGTCACCGGCCGGGATCACCACCAGTCCATCGGGACGCAGGGCCGCCACGATCTCGCACTTGGCGGTGGCGATCGCCTCGCGGCTGCCCAGCCGGCCGATGTGGGCGGTGCCGATGTTGGTGATCACGGTGATGTCGGGCTCGGCGCAGCGGCTGAGCCGCTCGATCTCCCCCAGACCGCGCATCCCCATTTCCACCACCACGGCCCGGTGCTCCCCACCGGACTTGAGCAGGGTGAGGGGCACGCCCACGTCGTTGTTTTCGTTGCCCACGCTGGCCAGCACCGGACCCAGGGGGGCCAGCACGGTGCGGATCAGCTCGCGGGTGGTGGTCTTGCCGGCTGAGCCGGTCACGGCGATCACCGGGGCGGTGCCCTGGCGGCGCCAGAGGCGCCCCAGCTGCTGGTAGGCCCCCTGGGTGTCGTCCACCAGCCAGATCCGGCCGCCGCTGGAGCGCACCAGGGCTTCGGCCTGCTCGGTGCTGAGGCGGTCACGTTGGGCCAGGGCGGCCAGCGCCCCCTGCTCCAGGGCCGCTGCCAGGAAGCGGTGGCCATCAAAGCGCTCTCCCACCAGTGGCACGAACAGGCAGCCAGGTTTCAGTTCGCGGCTGTCGGTGCAGACCCCGCTGAAGCTGGTGTCCGGATCGGCGGGAGCCGCTTCGATCGGCGCTCCCCAGAGCTCCACCAGGTTCTCCAGCCGCATCGGTTCCGCTCGCATCGGATCAATCGAGCAGAATCATGCCGCCGCCCACGACCGCATTCCGGCCCAGTTCCGCGCCGCCGCTGTCGATCAGCCGCAGCCGCTCGTAGCCGAGGCCAAGGGCCTGTTGCCACCACTGCTGCGCCAGCCGTTGCCGTTCGGGCTCCTCCAGGGCCTTGAAGGCCTGCGAGATCCGCAGCTCCAGCAGCGCTGCGATGCCGCTCTCCGGTGCCGCCATCACCAACCCTGAGTCGTCGCTGAAGCCCGGGGGCAGCGCGATCGCTTCAAGGCCGGGACTGGGTGCGACCGGTTCCTGCGGCTCCGCCTCGCGTGGATCTGGTCCTGCCACAGCAGGAGATTCCAGGGATGGCTCCGTGGCTTCCACCTCTGCCGCAGTTCCTTCAGCTGCGATCGGCAGCGATTCAACGGAGGCCTGGCCTGGGTTCTCCGCGCTGGGCGAACGCAGCAGTTGCACGGCAACCCCGCCCCCCAGCGTCAGCAGGAGCAAAGCCAGCAGCAGGGCCGGCCAGAACAGCGTGGCCTGACGCCGGGGCCAGAACGGAGGTACCGGCAGATCCCCCTCCCACTGGCGGCGCCACAGCCGCCTGAGGGCCAGCATGCAGCTGGCGGCCACGGCGCGCAGGTCCCTCCCCAGGGCCCGCCAGGGATTTTCGTAGACGACCGGCAGCTCGGAGCCGGAGCGCTCCATGCTCAGCTCTGGCCGCGGCGCAGCAGGGCGGAGAGGGGGTTGCGCGGGCCGCCGCCTTCCTGCCTGGAGGGCTTGGCTGCAGGTTCAGCTGTCTTGGCTGGGGCACCCCCCGGGCTGAGGCTGGGATCGGCCTCCTGGCCGAGGGAGAACTGCTCCACATCGGCGGCCGAGGGGGTGGGCTGCTTGACCCCACGTACATCGCGGTACATGGCGTCGTAGTCGAGTGCCGAGCGGGTCCAGCTGTGGTCGACGGCCATGGCGCGCAGCTGCAGCTCCCGCCAGCTTTGGCTGTGGCGGTAGGCCTCCCAGGAGCGCACGATCGCGGTGTAGAAGTCGACCGGCTCATAGCGATCGAAGCAGAAGCCGGTGCCGCTGTGGCTTGCTGGCACATGGGGCTGGACGGTGTCGACCAGGCCCCCCACCTTGCGCACGATCGGGATGCAGCCGTAGCGCATCGCCAGCATCTGGCTGATGCCGCAGGGCTCGAAGCGGCTGGGCATCAGGAAGGCATCGGCGCCGGCATAGATCAACCGCGCCAGGGCATCGTCGTAGGTGAGGAACACCGAGAAGCGGCCGGGATGGCGGGCGGCCATCTGCCAGAGGCCCGATTCATAGTTGCGGTCGCCTGTTCCCAGCACCACGATCTGGCTGTCGGAGTAGGCGAGCACCCGATCGGCCACCTGCAGCAGCAGATCCACCCCTTTCTGGTCGACCAGACGGCTGACCATCCCCATCAGGTAGGTGTCGGCATTGACCCCCAGGCCCATGCGCTCCTGCAGCACCTGTTTGTTGGTGGCCCTCGGCGCCATGTCGCTGGCGCTGTAGCGGGCAGGCAGCAGGCTGTCGCTGGCAGGATTCCAGGCTTCGGTGTCGATGCCGTTGAGGATGCCGCGCAGCTTGCCGCTGATGTAATTCAGCAGGCCTTCGAGGCGTTCGCCGTATTCGGGCGTGCGGATTTCCTGGGCATAGGTGGGCGAGACGGCATTGACCCGATCGGCATAGAGCAGGGCGGCGGCCATGGTGTGGTCCCCCTGCATGTACCAGGGAATCCAGGTCATGCGCTCGAGTTTCCAGCGCCAGGGGCCCTGATATTCGAGGTTGTGGATGGTGAAAACGGTGCTGATCTCGGGGTCCTGGTGCATCCAGACCGGGATCATGCCCGTGTGCCAGTCATGGCAGTGAAAGACCTCCGGCTTCCAGTGGTTCCAGGCGAATTCGGCGGCGGCGTTGGCAAAGAAGGTGAAGCGCCAGTCCTCATCTTCTCCGCCGTAGATGCGCTCCGGATCGAACACTGGATGACCGACCAGATACAGCGGCAGCCCATGGACTGGATGCTGTGTTTCGTAGACGGCGAAGTCGTTGCCCATCGCCCAGCCACGAAAGACGGGCTCCGAGGGGATCTTCAGGCGGCTCCAGAGCTTCCCGTAACCCGGCATGATCGTGCGCACGTCGTGGCCCAGGGCTGCCACCGCCGGCGGCAGGGATCCCACCACATCACCCATGCCCCCCACCTTGATCATCGGGGCGCACTCGGCGGCGGCGAACAACACGCGCATGGGGAGAACCCAGGGAAGGGCCGAACTCTACGTTTCCTGCCCTGAGCGAACGCTCAGGGCAGGACCGTGACCACGGTTCCCATGCGCACCAGCTCGAAGAGGTCACGCACGTTTTCCTCGTACATGCGCACGCAGCCGTGGGAGACCGCCTGGCCGACCGTCTCCCGATGGGGGGTGCCGTGGAAGCCGGCGGTGACACAGCCCTTCACCTCAAGATGCTGCTGACCGTTGAACCCCCGCTTGCCGGCGCAATCGCGGTGGAAGCCGATCCAGCGGCTTCCCAGGGGGTTGTTCGGCCCTGGAGGGTAGAGCTTGCCGCTCACCGGGTGCTTCCAGACCGGATCGGGCGCCATTTCGATCACCTGGAAACGGCCAAGAGGAGTTTCCCAGCCGGGCATGCCCACACCCACCGGGAAGCGACGCAGCTCGCGGCCATTTTCGATCACCACCACCTGCCGCTTGCTGCGGTGAATCACCAGGCTGCGTTCAGGGCGTGGTGAGCTGATCGCCACTTCGGCGTCTCGCCGCGCCTGCGGCTTCGGCTGAGGTTGCGGTTGCGGTTGCAGAGCAGGGGTGTGGGGGAGCGCCACAGGGGGATGCCATGTCTCTTGAGCCGAGGCGGGAGGCTGGGCCTGAGCCATGGCTCCGGCTGGCGTCAGCAGGCCGCCACCGAGCAGCAGGGTCACCAGGGGGAACGTGAAGCGGGGAGGCACAGCCAGGCGTCGGTTCAGAAACTTTTGAATCCAGTTTAAGGAGCTGGCTCCTGAGCAGGCTGTCAGCAGATTGCAATCAACTCCTGCGCTGCCTCGAAGCCTGAAGCCACCAACGATCTACTGGGTTCTGGATGGTTCGCAGGAGGAGATCTGTGTGGTTTCACGTTTCTGAGATGGCTGCAGGGACTCGATCTGCAGCCGACTTTGTTGTACTTGAGTTGGCTGAATGCTTGCTGCCGCAGATCTGGCTGACAACCCGCGACGCCAGCTTGCGAAATTCAGCTGCTTGGCTCCAGGGGCCACTGTGTCAGTGCCTTCCGCTGCTCAACCCATGACTGCCGCTCCCTATCTGATCGCCCTGGCCCTGCTGGAGCAGGGGGGGCAGCGGGCGATGCCGCTCCAGGGACAGTCGTTGGTGGAGGCTCTCCCGGCTGAAGGGGATCCTGGCGACGTCGGCCGCCAGCAGGCCCTCGAGCTCCTGGTGCGGGTGTGGCAGCGCAGTGAGGAGGGTGCGCTGCGGAGGGCGGCCGGCGAGCACAGCCTGCTGCTGCTGGAGTTGCCGATCGAGGCCTTACAGGAGACCTTGCCCGCGATCAAGGCCCGGTGGATCGCCACCGGCGACACCATGGCTCTGTTGCAACAGCTGAGGGAGCTGGCGGGTGGGCTCTGGACCCTGGGACTGGAGCGCCGTGAGCCGCTCTGCTTCCGGCGGCTTCAGTAGTTGCGCCGGTCCAGTGGCTTGATGGCCATTTGGGTTCAGGGCAGCCAGGGGGCATCGCTGAAGTCGGGATCGCGCTTCTCCAGGAAGGCATTGCGGCCCTCCTGACCCTCGGCGGTTCGATAGAAGAGATGGGTGGCCTGGCCCGCCAGTTCCTGGATGCCGGCCAGGCCATCGGTTTCAGCGTTGAAGGAGGCCTTGAGGCAACGGATCGCCGTGGGGCTGTGCTGCAGCACCTCCCGGGCCCAGCGCACCCCCTCAGCCTCCAGCTCCTGCAGCGGCACCACCGCGTTCACCAGTCCCATGGCCAGGGCCTCCTCGGCGTTGTACCGGCGGCAGAGGAACCAGATTTCACGGGCCTTGCGCTGGCCCACCAGGCGCGCCAGATAGCCGGCGCCGAAGCCGCCGTCGAAGCTGCCCACCCGCGGCCCCGTCTGGCCGAACGCCGCGTTTTCCGCCGCCAGGCTGAGGTCGCAGAGCAGATGCAGCACCTGGCCGCCGCCGATGGCGTAGCCCGCCACCAGGGCGATCACCACCTTGGGCAGGGAGCGGATCTGGCGTTGCAGATCGAGCACGTTCAGTCGCGGCAGGCCGCTGTCATCGAGGTAGCCGCCATCGCCGCGCACGCTCTGGTCCCCGCCGGCGCAGAAGGCGTAGCCCCCGTCGGCCGCCGGGCCCACGCCGGTGAACAGCACCACCCCCACCCGTGGGTCGTCGCGCACCCGGCTGAAGGCGTCGTGGAGCTCCACCACCGTGCGAGGGCGGAAGGCGTTGCGTTTGGCCGGACGGTTGATGGCGATGCGGGCGATTCCCTCGTCGCAGAGGTCAAAGCGGATGTCGTCGTAGCTGGCGGCGGGCTGCCAGCGCACCGGGCTCTCCCCCGGCAGCACCGGGCCGGGGCTTGGGACGTCAGCCGGCGTGGGATCGGCGCTCATCGCGGCGGGGGCTGGGGAGGAGCCATTCTGAGCTGCGGGCGTGGGCAGTCCTGGCGCAAGCGCTGGCGCAGCTGGGCATCGGCGAGGCGGTCGGTTTTCACCTCCAGCAGAGCCACCGGCTGCCTCAGGGCCCAGCCCAGGGCCTCGCCCAACTCCGCCAGGGCCGCCACCCGACGCCAGGGCACCCCATGGGCGGCCGCCAGGGCGGTGTGCTCCAGCGGCTGCCCCATGGCGAACAGGCGCTCGAAATCCAGGGGCGGTGAGGCCCGGATCGGCAGTTGCTCGAAGATGCCGCCGCCTCCGTTCTCGATCAGCACCACGGTGAGCTGGCCCCGCAGCTGGTGGTGCCAGAGCCAGCCGTTGCTGTCGTGGAGCAGGGCCAGGTCGCCGCAGAGCAGCACCAGCCCACCGAGACTCTCCGCCAGGCCGGCCGCCAGTGAGAGCGTGCCATCGATTCCCGACGCCCCCCGGAAGCCGTACAGGGGCCTGGCGGGGCCGCTGGGATCGGAGAAGCTCTCCCAGTCACGGACGGGGCTGCTGCTGGCCAGCATCACCGCCCGGCCCGGCGGTAACAGCCGGCCGAGGGCCCGGACCAGGCTGGGTTCATCGGGCCTGGCGCCGCTGGTCTGCTGCTGGAGCTGCCTGTTCAGCCAGCTCTGACTGCTTGTTTCGGAGGTCCGCCAGAGGGCCAGGAAGTCCTGGTTGGCCCTGGTGCCGGTGCTCCCCTGCCAGAGCGCGGCGGGCAGGGCAGCGCTCCAGGCCTCCAGCCCACCGCTGTGGCGCGCCGTCGCTGTGCCCAGGGGATCAAGGTCACGCGGATCCGCTTCGCTGATCAGCACCTGATGGCCGCCGCTGGCTGAGAGCCAGGCCTGCAGCCGCCGGCTGGCCGGCAGCGGCCCCAGCCTCAGCATCTGGCCGGGGGCCAGGGCGGGATCGGGGTCCTCGAGGATCAGGTCGTAGCCGGCCACCAGCTGCAGCCCCGCCTGACCCCGCAGGCCGGAGAGCCCATCCGCCAGCAGTGGCCAGCCACTGCGCTGCTGCCAGCGCCCTACAGCGGCGGCGAAGCCGGGCCAGTGCTCGGGCCTGCCCCGCCAGGGTCCCGCCACGATCACACCGGGGCGATCGGGATCCAGGCCGAGCAGGTGATCGCTGCCCATGGTTTCGCCGGCGCTGGCCGGCTCAGCGGGGCTGACTCCGGGATCCTGGCCCGGTCCACCACTGATCTCTGCAGCGGTCCGATCGATTCCTCCAAGCTCATCGACCAGCCGTTGCAGGGCCTCCGCTCCCGCATGGAGCGGCTCCTCGAAGGGCAGATTCAGGTGCACGGGCCCCATCGGAGCGGCCAGGGCCATCCGATGGGCCCGCCTGGCCAGGGCCTGGAGGGCAGCGCGGTCCATGGCGTCCAGGCCCCGGTTGTCGCCCTGGCCGAACCAGCGGCAGCAGGGGGCGAGGAATGCCTCCTGGTTCACGGTCTGATTGGCCCCGCGATTCTTCAGCCGCAGCGGACGGTCGGCGCTGAGCAACAGCAGCGGAATGGCGCCGCTGTCGGCTTCCACCACAGCGGGCAGAAGGTTGGCCACGGCGGTCCCGGAGGTGGTGATCACCGCCGACGGTTTGCCCTCGGCCCTGGCCAGGCCCACGGCGAAGAACCCCGCCGATCGCTCATCGATGGCCGTGTGCAGCTTCAGCCCCCGGTGCAGCAGCAGCCCGGCCGCCGCCGCCAGGGGCCCCGAGCGGCTGCCCGGGCAGAGCACGACTCGCTCAACCCCAAGCGCCAGCAGCTCCAGCAGCAGGTGCGCCGCTGCCCTGAGATTGGCCTCGGCCCGATCACCCTGCCGTCTGGGCTGCTCCTGGCTCACCGGGTCCGCCACCGCTTCAGGATGGAGCGATCATGCCCAATCCCCCTCCATCTCCTTCGGCCATGTCCCCGTCCGGCGCAAGCCGCCGCTGGGGCGTGGCCCGCCAGCTGATTCCCCTGCTGCTCTGGGTGGGGGTGGCCCTGCTGCTGCGCTGGCAGGTGATGGAACCCCGTTGGATCCCCTCCGGCTCCATGCTGCCCACCCTTCAGCTGGAGGACCGGATCCTGGTGGAGAAGCTCAGGCCCCGGCTGGTTGCAACGCTGCCGCGGGGGTCGATCGTGGTGTTCCATCCACCCGATCCTCTGCTCGCCGCCGGTTACGACCCCCGGGCCGCCCTGATCAAGCGGGTGGTGGGGGTGCCTGGCGATCGGATTGAGGTGGCTGATGGTGAGCTGCGGCGCAACGGCGCGGTGGTGAGCGAGCCCTGGCGGGCCGAGCCGATCGATTACGAGCTCCCACCGCTGACCGTGCCGGCTGGGCATCTGCTGGTCATGGGGGATAACCGCAATGCCAGCCTCGACTCCCACCTCTGGGGACCCCTGCCGTCCGATCACGTGATCGGTACGGCCGTGTTCCGTTACTGGCCCCTGCGCCATCTGGGCCCGATACGGTTCTCACCCACCACCGCGACTGGGTGAGCTGAACGCTTGCGTTATGGTGCAGCCTCAGAAACGGATCACGCCGGAGGGGCATGTTCAACCCGGAGTTCCTGACCACCGACAGCGAAGCGATCAGCGGCAATTCCCTGATCGAATACCTGCAGGATCAGTCACCCGATGTGCTTCAGAGGGTTGCACGCTCGGCCAGCGGCGACATCCAGGACATCATTCGCCATAACGTTCAGGGCCTGCTGGGGATGCTCCCCGGTGAGCAGTTCGAAGTGAAGATTCAGACCAGCCGCGACAATCTGGCCGGTCTGCTTGCTTCCGCCATGATGACCGGCTACTTCCTGCGCCAGATGGAGCAGCGCATGGAGCTGGAAACCACGCTCTTCGGCGAGGGCGGTCTGGATGCCGACCCGGGCGAACTCAAGCTCTGAGATCCGGCCGACCAGCCGCCAGACCCTCTGCTCAGCTCACTGGTTCGATCGGCACGACTCCCCAGCGCACCAGGGCCTGATCGATGCCGGCCAGATACGACCAGGAGCCCTCAGACGGAGCCCAGGCCCGTTCGTTGAGGGCCGCTGCCAGAGCAAGCAGATCGTCTCCGCAGCAGGCCACCGGGGCGTCGTAGTGCGCTGGCACCAGCCAGCGCAGCTCCTTCAGTGTGCCCAGGTTTTCGAGCCAGTGGATCAGGGCCTCCCGGCAGCGTGGGAACACCAGACGCTCCAGCACTGGTGCCACCTGCAGGCGCGGCTGCCCGTCAGGGCCCAGCATGGACCTGAATTCCTGCTCCCAGCCGGGCGCCCAGCGAAAGGGATAGAGGCCGAAGTAGGCGCTCGGATGGCGCAGGCCCGGTTGCAGGGCCTGGCTGAACACCTCTCTGATCCCAGGCACTGATACGGCCTCGGGTCGCAGGTAGGAGGCGAACAGCACCATCCGCCACCAGCCGCGCCGTCGTTGCTCAGGGCTGTCGGCCAGAGGCTGATCGCCCCGGTCACGGCCATGGAAGAGAAGCGGAGTGGGGTCGGCCTCGAACAGCTCAGGCGGCTCCGGCGGGATGGCCACCAGGGCGTCGGTGACCAGCAGGCTCCCACTGGCTCGGTGCAGACAGGCCACCTCCATGAACGTGCCTGCCCCCAGGTCGATGGGGCCGAGCGGGTGCCAGGAGAGTTCCTGCCCGTGGGGCACACCATCCTCGAAGAGCACCCGCGTGCGGGAGGGGGGGAAGCCCAGCCAGGGGAGCGGCAGCGTCAGTGGAAAACTCCATTGCCTGGGGCTCACCCACACCTCCGCCTGAGGGAAGGCCCTGGCCATGGCCGGCACCGGCAGTTTGTGCTCAAGGCCCGAGCTGGTGGGCAGCACGATCGTGCGCACGGCTCCATAGCGCTGCTCCAGGGCACGCAGCTCCCCCAGCAGCTCCTCGGTGGGGGCCACCGGGGCGTACAGCAACAGGCCCTCTCGCAGACGCAGCACCGTCATGCGGATCGGCACTGCCACGTAGAGGATCCCCTGCAGTTGCTCGAAGCTCCAGACCTGAGCGGGGATCAGTGTGCGCACCAGGGTGCGGCGAAGGCCGTAGGGGTAGAGGGGCAGCAGGGGCCACCAGGGCCAGCTCCGGCTTGGCCTTGGCTGATCCACCGGCGTCAACGGCGCTGCTGGGCCAGCAGGCCGTGCCGGGGGGCGAACAGGAAGCTGAGCAGAAACAGCCCCGTCTGCACCAGCACGATGCAGCCCGCCGTGGAGGCATCCATCCAATAGCTCCAGTAGATGCCCAGCACGCTGGAGAGAACGGCTGAGCCGATGGCGATCCAGGTCATCCGGTCGAAGCGGTCAGTGAGCAGGTAAGCGGTGGCTCCCGGTGTCACCAGCATCGCCACCACCAGAATGATGCCCACGGTCTGCAGGCCCGCCACCGCCGCCAGGGAGAGCACCGAGAGCAGCAGGTAGTGGAGGAAGCCCGTGTTCACCCCGATCGAGCGGGCGTGGGTGGGGTCGAAGCAGAACAGGATCAGGTCGCGCCGGAACAGCAGCAGCAACGCCAGCACCAGCAGGCTGATCAGCACGGTCTGCCGGATGTCGTCGGCGCTGATGCCCAGCACGTTGCCGAACAGGATGTGGGTGAGGTCGATGGTGCTGCGCACCTTTGAGACCAGCGTGAGACCCAGTGCGAAGAACCCGGTGAAGACCAGGCCGATCACCGTGTCCTCCTTGATCCGGGTCATCTGCTTGATGTAGCCGATCACGGCAACCGAGCCCACCCCGAACACGAAGGCCCCCAGGGCGAAGGGCAGGTTCAGCGCATAGGCGATCACCACCCCCGGCATCACGGCGTGGGAGACCGCATCCCCCATCAGGGCCCAGCCCTTGAGGGTCATGAAGCAGGAGAGCAGCCCGCAGACTCCCGCCACCAGAGCGCTCACCAGAAGAGCCCGCACCATGAAGTCGTGGCGCAACGGCTCCAGCAGCCAGACCAGGGGATCCATCAGGGCTCGCTCCCCGTTTCCGGCTGTGGCTCCACTCCCGGGCTGGTCAGCAGTTGCGCCGGACTGCCGCCGAAGGTTCGCGCCAGGTTCTCTTCGGTGAACACCTCGGAGGTCTCGCCGTAGGCCAGCACGGTCTTGTTGATCAGCACCACCTCATCGCAGAAACCGGTCACATGGGAGAGGTCGTGGGTGGAGATCAGCAGGGTGCGTCCCTCGGCGCGGAACTGCTGGAACAGCTCGATCATCAACCGCTCCGTGCGGATGTCGACGCCGGCGAAGGGCTCATCGAGCAGCAGCACCGAGGCGCCCTGGGCCAGGGCCCGCGCCAGGAAGGCCCTTTTGCGCTGACCGCCGGAGAGTTCACCGATCTGGCGGTGGCGCAGATGCCAGAGCTCCACCCGCTCCAGGCTTTTGCGCACGGCCCGGTGGTCGTCACGGCCTGGAATGCGCAGCAGGTTCATGCCGCCGTAGCGGCCCATCATCACCACGTTGGCCACGTGGATCGGGAAATTCCAGTCGACGCTCTCCATCTGGGGCACGTAGGCCACCGCCTGACGACGCAGGGCCTGACGCAGGGGCAGGCCGTTGATGCTGATCTCCCCCTGGGAGGGGCGCACAAAGCCCATCAGGGCCTTGAACAGGGTTGATTTGCCGGCTCCGTTGGTGCCCACCAGGCCACAGATGCTGCCGGCATTCACCTTCAGAGAGACGTCGTGGAGGGCCACGACCCCGTGGTAGCTCACGCAGAGGTGGCTGACGCGGATGCGCTCGGCGTTGGGGGCCAGGTCGGGGTGGGCGGCCATGCGATCAGCTTCCCTTCAGGCCCTTGATCAGGGTGCTCACGTTGTGGCGCTGCAGCTTCAGCAGGGTCGGGGCGTCCCCCTGCGGCGAGGAGAGCGAATCGACGTAGAACACACCACCGAAGCGGGCACCGCTCTGCTGGGCCACCTGGCGTTGCACCTTGTCGCTGACGGTGCTCTCACAGAAGACAGCCGGCACCTGCCGCTGGCGCACGGTGGCGATCAGCCGCGCCATCCGCTGGGGGGTGACCTGGGACTCTGCATTCACCGGCCAGAGGTAGGCCTCATCGAGGCCGTAGTCCTTCGCCAGGTAGGTGAAGGCCCCCTCGCAACTGGCCAGCACCCGCCTGGGCGCCGGGATCGTGGCCAGCTCGCGGCGCAACTCCTGGTCGAGCGCCCGCAGCTGGCCGCGATAATCCTCGGCGCGGCGACGGTAATCCTCGGCGTTGGCCGGATCGAGCTGGCTGAAGGCCTCACGGATGTTGTCCACGTAGATCTCAGCGAGGCGAGGGGACATCCAGGCATGGGGATTGGGTTTCCCTTGGTAGGCATCCTCGGTGATCGGCAGTGGCGTGATCCCAGCGGTGAGGGTGGAACGCTTCAGCTTCGGCATTCCTGCCAGGAAGCGATCACTCCAGCGCTCCAGGTTCAGGCCGTTCTCCAGCACCAGCGAGGCCCCCTCGACCCGGCGCAGATCGCTCGGGGTGGGCTCGTAGCCATGGATCTCCGCCCCCAGCTTGGTGATCGATTCCACGCGGAGATGATCACCGGCCACGTTGCGGGCCATGTCGGCCAGAACGGTGAAGGTGGTGATCACCAGGGGGCGATCATCTGACCCACCGGCAGGGCTGGAAGGGGGCGAGGCGGCGGGTTCTGAGCCGCGGCAGCTCACCAGGGCCGGCAGCACGAGGGCGGCGATCAGCCAGCTCAGGGCCCCAGCGCCAGGGCTCCGGCCTGCGGCCGATGCCTCTCCCCCTGGACGAGATCCCAAACGCCGCCACTCAGAGACGACAATCCTAGAGAAGCTCTGTCCGCAACAGCAGGCAGGCTGTTCACCCGGCAGCAAAAAGCCCCTGCCACAGGCAGGGGCTGGAAGGATCCGGACTGTCGCTGCGAAGGAGCGGAACCAGCCTGGATCAGCCGATGGAGGGAGCGGTCAGTGCCAGGGGCACGATCTCGCTGGTGGCCAGATCGAGCGGGAAGTTGTGGGCGTTGCGCTCGTGCATCACCTCGAAGCCGAGGTTGGCGCGGTTGATCACATCGGCCCAGGTGTTGATCACACGGCCCTGGGAATCCAGGATCGACTGGTTGAAGTTGAAACCGTTCAGGTTGAAGGCCATCGTGCTCACGCCGAGGGCGGTGAACCAGATGCCGACCACAGGCCAGGCAGCCAGGAAGAAGTGCAGGCTGCGGCTGTTGTTGAAGGAGGCGTACTGGAAGATCAGGCGACCGAAGTAACCGTGGGCAGCCACGATGTTGTAGGTCTCTTCTTCCTGACCGAACTTGTAACCGTAGTTCTGGCTCTCGCTCTCGGTGGTTTCACGCACCAGGGAGGAGGTCACCAGCGAACCGTGCATGGCGGAGAACAGGGAGCCACCGAACACACCGGCCACACCCAGCATGTGGAAGGGGTGCATCAGGATGTTGTGCTCAGCCTGGAACACCAGCATGAAGTTGAAGGTGCCGGAGATGCCGAGGGGCATGCCGTCGGAGAAGGAGCCCTGACCGAAGGGATAGATCAGGAAAACGGCGAAGGCGGCCGAGAGGGGCGCCGAGTAGGCGACGCAGATCCAGGGGCGCATGCCCAGGCGGTAGGAGAGCTCCCACTGGCGGCCCATGTAGCAGGCGATGCCGATCAGGAAGTGGAAGACAACCAGCTGGTAGGGGCCGCCGTTGTACAGCCACTCATCGAGGCTGGCGGCTTCCCAGATCGGGTAGAAGTGCAGGCCGATGGCGTTGCTCGAAGGAACAACGGCGCCGGAGATGATGTTGTTGCCGTAGAGGAACGATCCTGCGACGGGCTCCCGGATGCCGTCGATGTCGACGGGGGGAGCAGCGATGAAGGCAATGATGAAGCAGATGGTGGCTGAGAGAAGACAGGGAATCATCAGCACACCGAACCAACCGACATAGATGCGGTTGTCGGTGGAGGTGACCCACTGACAGAAGCTTTCCCAGGAGCCAGCGCGTCCGCTGCGAACGGCCGTGGTCATTGGAAGAATGAGGACGGGATGGATACGCTTGTCGTGCTCTGGCTCGGATCGGGCTGAAGCAACCAGAACCCAGCTTGAAACGTAAGAAGCGCTTCCCAACGCTAAGTAGAGCCCCTGAGTTGGTCAGGAAATCCTTCGAAACGTTGCCTGTATTTGAATAACTTCATGAACTGCTTCATCAACTCGTCATGAAGCATTGGTTTCGAGCCGGTCAGTCTGCTGTCCTGACCCCAGCACCGGGCTGGCTGAGCAGCCAGGCCTGCCCCTGCTGAAGAAATCCTTTCCAGTCGAGCCGTTCCGCTTCAGCAGCCCTGGCCACCAGCAGCGGGGCCTGCTGCTTGAGGGCCTGCAGGTCCATCTCGGCAACACCGCTGGAGAGGGCGAGCACGTCGGCCATCGCATGGGCCACCACCCGGGTGAGGTAGGCGGCGCTGAGGGCCTGCAGCGTTCCACCCACCAGCCAGGTGGTGCCCTCCAGCCGCATCGCGCTGAGCAGAGCCTGGCTGGTCCATTCCGTGATGCCCAGCGCCAGGGCTGCCTTGGTCAGTTCCGTGGCCGCTTCCCGCAGTTGCTGCATCTGCCAGGGGCAGGACCAGAGCTCGGCCATCTCCTTGAGCATCAGGCCGTTGGCCACGGCCAGCACCAGCAGATCGACGCTGGGCAGCGGAGCCGTGAACACGCCTGCGGCCACCAGCCACTGGGTTCGCCGCACCAGTCCCTCCAGGCGCTGACGCCGAAGGCCCTCCAGCAGGCTCTGCCATTCCCCATGGAGGGCCTCCAGGCAGCGAAGCTCGGTCTGCAGCAGCAGGTTCCGGCCACGGGCCCGCAGCATCCGGCTGCAGGGCTCGAGCACCTCGCCGAGATCGTCGCCCTGGCCGCTCCAGAGGATCACCTGATCGGAAAGGTTCGCGGGCAGCTGGGCACGCAATTCCTGAAGCAGCCCTGGCTGCGACCCAGTGCAGGGGCTTGCCACCAGCAGGGCCACCGTCTGGCCCGCGGGGAGCGCTTCAAGCCAACGCAGATCAGCCGCCCGCAGGGGGGGCTCCAGGTGGAAGAGCAGCAGATCGCAGCGCTCGAACAGCTGCGGCCAGCGCCAGTCGGAGCTGTGGCCGCTCAGCGGATAACCCCAATGCAGACAGAGCGGCAGGGGAGCCCTCAGGGCCTGCGTCAGCGCTGGCTGGAGGCCTGCGGGCGGCAGGGTCATCCCGGCAAGGCCCACCTGAAGTTGCCGGCGGGGTTGACGGTCGCGCAATTCCTGGAGCCGCTGCCTGCGCAACTGCTGGTCAGCAGCCGTTTCGGGGCCGGCGGGCCCTGCCCGGAGCTGCTCAAACTGCTCGAGCAATCCCTCCAGGCGCTCCATCCACCCGCTCCAGCTGGAGGGAAGGCGGGGCTTGATCGGTGTTTTGCCTCTGCTCAGCCACCACATCCCGGCGGCAGCGGCGGCGGCCATCACAGCTCCTGACCAGCCGCCATGCAGGCTGTCTCCCACTACCAGCCCACCTGCCAGCACCAGCGCCGCTGGCATCCAGGGCATCCCCGGCCGCCACGTCGCGGCCCTGGCTTCGCTGGAGTGATCGGCCTGGGCCTGGGAGGCGGCGGGAGTGGTCAAGGGGGTGGGGCTCTGCCGAAGCAGAGTCTCTCTAGCTCAGCCGACCAGTCCTGCACAGAGTGGCTGGATCACCCCCAGACTGGAGGAGTCGTGCGGCCTCGCCATGGTTGAGACGGCTCTGCCCACCAGTCTGAAGCTCACCCCACGCCTGGAGCTGCAGCTGGCCCGGCGCCTGCGCGGGCAGCAGCGGGAGGATCACTGGCACGGACGCCTGCCGGTGCTGCTGCTGGATCGTTGCTGGTTGCAGCTCCAGGAGGTGGCTGTGGAGCGGCTGGCGGCTCAGCTTCCCCCGGATTGCACTGCCGCCGCTCCCGAGCTGGCGGCATTCCGCAACTGGTGCAGGCAGGGCCTGAGTCCGGAAGCGGCCGAGGCCCACTGCTGGCAGGAGTTCGGTCAGGAGGCCTGCGGTCTGGCTCTGAAACGCCACTGGCAGGCCCAGGAGCGGGGTCATGGCGGTTGGACCCTGACGATGTATCTCGACTTCCTCTCCCGCTACCGCCGCTGCTTCGCCATGGCGGGGCCTCGGCCCTTGCCGCTTCTGGTGATGGCCCGTATCGGTAGTGGCGAGCCCCATCGGCTGCTCTGGCTGGTGGCCCCGGGAACGCTTGATGCGGCACACTTGCCCCCTGATTGAAGGGCTCCGGCGATGGCCGACGAGAACACAGCAGCAGTGCCCCAGCCTGAGCAGGAGCAGGCCGCCCGCACCCGGCGGATCGAGTCAGGACGTGGCGGCGGCGGCGGGCGTGATCGTGATGCGGGCGGTTTCCGCATCCGCCTGAGCGATAACGAGCTGCGGGCCGCCCATGCCATTCAGGAGGCCTTCCAGCTCCGCTCCACAGTGGCGGCACTGGGTTTCTCGATCCGAACCGTCGCCCAGTTGCTGGAGCAGGGGCAGCTTGAGGCCGTGCTGGCCGAGCACCGTGCCCATGGCGGCGGCGCCCGCCACGAAGGCGCTCCCCGAGAGGGGCAACGTACCCGCCGCGGAGCGGCGGAGGGTCGTGGTGAGCGGCGCTCCAGCCGACCGGATCCTTTCGCCCGGCCCAGTCGTCCCCCGGCCCCTCCAGCCGAGGCGGAGATCTCCGCTCCAGTGGATGACGCGCCTCAGCCCTCCGTCGAGGCGGCTGAGATCCAACCGTGAGCGGCAGGCCCCGGGTTCTCTCCGGTGTGCAACCCACCGGCGCACTTCACCTCGGCAACTGGCTCGGGGCCATTCGCAACTGGGTCAGCCTCCAGGACAGCCACGACACCTTCTTCTGTGTCGTCGACCTTCACGCCATCACCGTTCCCCACGACCCTGCGCTGCTGGCGGAGAACACCCGTCGCACGGCGGCCCAGTACCTGGCCAGTGGCATCGATCCGGCCCGCTCCTGTGTCTTCGTGCAGAGCCAGGTCACGGCCCACAGCGAACTCACCTGGCTGCTGAATTGCGTCACGCCGCTCAACTGGCTGGAGCGGATGATCCAGTTCAAGGAAAAGGCCCGCAAGCAGGGCGAGAACGTCTCGGTGGGGCTGCTGGACTATCCCGTGCTGATGGCGGCCGACATCCTGCTCTACGACGCCGATCTGGTGCCGGTGGGGGAAGACCAGAAGCAGCATCTGGAACTGGCTCGCGACATCGCTCAGCAACGCATCAATGCCCGCTTCGCCCCTGAGGAGCGGCCGCTGCTGAAGGTGCCTGAGCCGTTGATCCTCACGGAGGGGGCCCGGGTGATGAGCCTGGCGGATGGGCGCAGCAAGATGAGCAAGAGCGATCCCAATGAGGGCTCTCGCATCAACCTGCTCGATCCCCCCGAGCTGATCAGCCGCAAGATCAAACGGGCCAAAACCGATCCGGTGATGGGGCTGGAGTTCGACAATCCCGAGCGTCCGGAGGCCGATAACCTGCTGGCGCTTTATGCCCTGCTGAGTGGGGTGGGCCGCGAGGCCGCCGCCCGGGAGTGCGCCTCGATGGGCTGGGGCCAGTTCAAACCTCTGCTGGCGGAGGCGGCTGTGGAAGCCCTGCGCCCCCTGCAGGAGCGCTACGAGGCCATCCTCGCGGAACCGGGCTATCTCGATCAGGTGCTGCGCAGCGGCCGTGAGAGGGCCTCAGCAGTGGCGGAGGGCTCGCTGACGCGGGTGCGTGAGGCGATGGGATTCCTGCCGGCAAGCTGATCGTCGGCTTGAGATGGATCAGCGGCCCTGATCATCCAGCCCCCCGGGCAGGGCTTGCTTCTTGAGTTGCGTGTGGTAGGTCGGAGGGTCAGGGCCCCAGTGCTGGCCCTGCTTCGGCCCTGGTGGGCCCGCCGTAGCACGCGATGTACACATCGAAGCCTAATTGTCCAGCCCTGGGCGACCACTGTTCCGGATGTGGTGTGCCAACCAGCACAGTTTCGCAATCTTTAAGATTTGATTCTGCATGGTTGGCAAGGGAAAATCCCGCGGGCCCATCGACGCCCTGGGCAGCACCGCCCTGCTGCTGGCCCTGCCGGCCCTGATCTCCAGCCGCTACAGCTCGGCCCTGGCCGCCGTCCCCAGTCCTCCGGTTGCTGTTGCCGCCAGCTCCACCCCCTCCACCACGGAGCCTGAGGCCAAGCCGGAGACGCTCGTGCCGCCCACCTCGGAGAACGCCGCCCGCTACGACCTCACCCCCCATCGCAGGGCCCTGCTGGCCACGATCCGCTTCGCGGAGGGCACATGGGCCGACGGTTCCCCCCAGGGCTACCGCACCCTCTACGGAGGCCAGCTGGTGGGTTCTCTGGAGCGCCACCCCGACACCGTGGTGGTGAAGCGCTACGCCAGTGCCGCCGCCGGTGCCTATCAGATGTTGCCCGCCACCTGGAGGTCGGCCAGCCGGAGTCTGAGTCTGCGCGGCTTCGGGCCCGCCAACCAGGACCAGGCGGCTCTCTACCTGGCCGATCAGCGCGGGGCCCTCGAGCTGATCGACCGGGGTCAGCTCTGCAACGAGGCGATGGCGCGCCTGGCCGGAGAGTGGGCCTCCTTCCCCCTGCACCACGGAGGCAGTGCCTACGGCCAGCCGGTCAAGAGCGCCACCCAGCTGCGCCGCTTCTTTCAGCAGCAGCTCGATCGCCAGCCACCGCAGCTGGCGGACAGCCGTCTGGGTTGATCAGGGCTCCCGGTAGACCACCCGGCCGCGCTCGTCGTTGCCCACATCCAGCAGATCGTCGTGCAGAAGCCGCTCGATTTCCTGGCGGACTGTCTCGCGGGGGGTGTCGCGGGGGAGCTTGCACTCCAGCAGGGCATCGTTGTATGTGAAACCGCTCGCGCCGGCCCTGCGGGCCAGGGACAGCAGCTGGAGATCCAGGGGTGGCAGGGTCGTTCCAGCGGGATCACTGGCTTCAAGGGCCTCCAGGGCTTCCGCCAGCAACAGGGGCTGGTTGGCCTGATCCACCAGCTCCGGGATCAGAAACAGATCCACCAGCTGACCGATGTAGCAGAGGCCGAAGGTGAGCAGCCAGAGGGTCCCGCTCACGGGCTTACGGGCATAGAAGCGCTGCAGACCGCAGATCCCGAACAAACCCAGGGCCCAGAGCAGATACCCAGGCGCCACCTGGCGGTGGCGCGGTGTGATCGATCGAGATCTTGGGCGGTTCAAGACTTGGGGGGTGGGGGCAGCTCGGGCAGCACAACCCCCGCCTGGCGCAGCTCAGACGAGAGGTTCCAGACGCTCAGCACCAGCCGGTGCCAGGGGGCCATGGCCTGCATGTCGAGGGCCATGCTCACCGGCGCGGCCGAACGCAGGGTCCGCGCGGCCACCAGCTCCTTGCGGGCGGTCTGCAGGCGCTCGCAGAGGGCGTTCTGCTCGACGGTGGCCAGCACCGTGGCGGGACAGTGCTCCAGCAGCACCAGCCCGCGCTGGAACCAGAAGTCGAAATCCACCAGGAGCGAGCCCAGCAGCTGGTCCAGCAGCTCGCCCGCTGCCCCTGGAATCGGGGTCGAATCCGGTGTGGAGGGAACGTCACTCACCTCTCAAGCTTAGGAATCGATGGGCCTGCGAGGCTGAATCCGATGCGTAGGATCTGCCCTGGCCTCGCCGAATTCCGTGTCCCCAACCCCGTCGACGCTCCAGGCCGCTGGCCATGGCCCGAGCATGGAGCCGGCGGTGACCCTGGGCGGTGACACCGCCCCGCTCCGCTTGCCGCGCACGAGCGAGAGTCCGGAGCTGCTGCGGATTCGCCATTCCATGAGCCATGTGCTGGCCATGGCGGTTCAGAAGCTGTTTCCCAAGGCCCAGGTCACGATCGGTCCCTGGACCGAGAACGGCTTCTACTACGACTTCGACAACCCCGAACCCTTCACCGAGGCCGATCTCAAGGCCATCAAGAAGGAGATGGGCAAGATCATTGCCCGCAGATTGCCCCTGCAGCGCCTCGAAGTGAGCCGTGCGGAGGCCGAGGCGCGCATCAAGGCCCAGAACGAGCCCTACAAGCTTGAGATTCTTGCCGGAATCCAGGAGCCCATCACCCTCTACACCCTGGGCGAGGAGTGGTGGGATCTCTGCGCCGGGCCCCACGTGGCCGACACCGGCGAGCTCAACCCCAAGGCCTTCGAGCTCGAGAGCGTGGCCGGCGCCTACTGGCGCGGTGATGAAACCAGGGCCCAGCTGCAGCGGATCTACGGCACCGCCTGGCAGACAGCGGAGCAGCTGGCGGAATACAAGCACCGCAAGCAGGAGGCTCTGCGCCGTGATCACCGCCGCCTCGGCACCGACCTCCAGCTGTTCTCGATCGAGGATGAGGCCGGCGCCGGTCTGGTGTTCTGGCATCCCCGCGGCGCGCGCATGCGCCTGCTGATTGAGGATTACTGGCGGCAGGCCCACTTCGCGGCGGGCTACGACCTGCTCTACACGCCCCATGTGGCGGACCTGAGCCTGTGGAAAACTTCCGGCCACCTCGACTTCTACAGCGAGAGCATGTTCGGGCCGATGGAGGTGGATGAGCGGAAGTATCAGCTCAAGCCGATGAACTGCCCGTTCCACGTGCTCACCTACGCCAGCACCCTGCGCTCCTACCGCGAGCTGCCGATCCGCTGGGCCGAGCTGGGAACGGTGTACCGCTACGAGCGACCCGGCGTGATGCATGGTCTGATGCGCGTGCGCGGCTTCACCCAGGACGATGCCCACATCTTCTGTCTGCCCGAGCAGATCGGCGATGAGATTCTCGGAGTGCTCAACCTCACCGAAACAATTCTCTCCAGCTTCGACTTTCATACCTATGAGGTGA
This sequence comes from Synechococcus sp. BSA11S, assembly GCF_014224355.1. Classification (GTDB taxonomy): domain Bacteria; phylum Cyanobacteriota; class Cyanobacteriia; order PCC-6307; family Cyanobiaceae; genus Regnicoccus_A. The sequence goes on from NZ_VNWP01000002.1 coordinate 144,124, forward strand.
ACCTGTCCACCCGGCCGGAGAAATCGATCGGAGACGATGCTGTCTGGGATCTCGCCACCGCCGGCTTGATGGAGGCCCTAGATCGCAAGGGATGGCCCTACAAAGTTGATGAGGGTGGCGGAGCCTTCTATGGCCCCAAGATCGACATCAAGATCGAAGATGCCATCGGCAGGATGTGGCAATGCTCCACGATTCAGCTTGATTTCAATCTTCCTGAGCGCTTCGATCTCCATTACGTTGCCGCCGATGGAACACGCCAGCGGCCGATCATGATTCACAGGGCCATCTTCGGCTCCCTGGAGCGATTCTTCGGGATCATGGTCGAGAACTATGCCGGGGACTTTCCCTTCTGGCTGGCCCCCGAACAGGTGCGCCTGCTGCCGGTCACCGATGGGGTGATTCCCTATGCCGAGGAGCTGCTGGGTCAGCTTCGGGTTGCAGGCGTGCGCGCCGCCATCGATCGCAGTGGCGATCGCCTCGGCAAGCTGATCCGCCAGGGGGAGCAGCAGAAGATCCCCGTGCTGGCGGTGATCGGTGCCAAGGAGGCAGAGCAGGGCAGTGTCAGCCTCCGCTCCCGCCGCGATGGCGACCTTGGCAGCGTGCGGGCTCAAACCCTGGTGACGGCGGCACGGGCAGCCAGTGAGACCCGCGCCTCCGGTCTGTCCCTGGAGCCGTCGCCGGCCTCCAGCGCCTGACGGTGGCCTTTCCTGAGCGGCCCTCTCCATGACCACCCTGCTGGCCGGTGACATCGGTGGCACCAAGACCCTGCTGGCCATCTACCGGCTGGAGGGCTGCTCGCTGGTGCAGCTTCGCTGCCAGCGTTACCCATCGGCGGCCTGGGACGACTTTTCGGCCCTGCTGAGCCATTTCCTCGCCGGCGGCGATCCCGGATCCGAGCGCCCCAGCCACGGTTGTCTGGCCATCGCCGGGCCTGTGCAGGACCGGCGGGTGCGGCTGACCAACCTCCCCTGGGAGCTGGAGGAGCCCCAGCTGGAGGCGGCCTGCGGCCTGGAGCGGCTGGAGTTGGTGAACGACTTCGCCGTGCTGATCTACGGGCTGCCCCACCTCGGGGCCGAGCAACAGGCGATGGTCCGTCCGGGCCAGTCCAGGCCTGGGCCCCTGGCGATCCTCGGGGCCGGAACAGGCCTGGGGGTGGCCATCGGGGTCCCAGGCCCCCAGGGTCTGATCGCCCTGGCCAGCGAGGCCGCCCACGGGGAATTCGCGCCGCGTCTGGAGCGGGAGTGGCGGTTGAAGCAGTGGCTGCAGGAGGATCTGGCGCTGGAGCGGGTCTCGATCGAGCGGATCGTCAGCGGCACCGGGCTGGGCCATGTCTTCCGCTGGGTCCTCAACAATTCCGGGACCAGCTCCACCCATGCCCTGGCGGAGTCCGCAGGCCTGTGGGCTCTGGCCGAACGCCGGGGGGAGGCGGAGCGACCGGATCTGCCCGCCCTGGTGGCCGCCGCCGCGGGCGAAGGGGACGCCCCGGCCGGTGATGCCCTCGACCTCTGGCTGGGTGCCTACGGCAGCGTGGCCGGAGATCTGGCCTTGCAGAGCCTCTGCCGCGGTGGCCTCTGGCTGGGGGGCGGCACCGCCGCGAAGCTGCTGCCCCGGCTGCGATCCCAGGCCTTTCTCGGACCTTTTGCCGCCAAGGGACGCCTGACGCCCGTGCTTGAGGAGATCCCGCTGCGCGCCCTGAGTGATCCCGAGGCCGGTCTGTTCAGCGCCGCCTGCAGGGCGAGGATGCTGCTGGGCTGAGGCTGCTCGGCCCGGGGCTGATCGGGTGGATGGGACACTGGCCCGAGCAGAACGGTCGTGATGGTGAGGCCCCGCATCGGGCAGGGTGTGCAGGTGGATGTGCCGGCGACCACCGCCAACCTCGGTCCAGGGTTCGATTGTCTGGGTGCCGCCCTGGAGTTGAACAACCGCTTCGAACTGCGCTGCATCGAGGGCGATGGCGAGCGCTTCGATCTGCTGATCGAGGGCAGCGAGGGCGCCCACCTGCGCGGTGGACCCGACAACCTCGTCTACCGCTCCGCCCAGAGGGTGTGGAAGGAGGCGGGGCAGCAGCCGGTGGCTCTCGAGGCGCGGGTTCGCCTGGCGGTTCCTCCGGCCCGGGGGCTGGGAAGCAGCGCCACGGCGATCGTGGCGGGGCTGATCGGTGCCAACGCCCTGGTGGGTGAACCGCTGAGCAAGGAGAAATTGCTGGAACTGGCCATCGACATCGAGGGGCATCCCGACAACGTGGTGCCCTCCCTGCTGGGTGGCCTCTGCATGACCGCGAAAGCGGCCTCCCACCGCTGGAGGGTGGTGCGCTGCGAGTGGCACGAGAGCGTCAAGGTGGTGGTGACGATTCCAGCCATCCGTCTCTCCACCAGTGAGGCACGGCGGGTGATGCCCAAGGTGATTCCGATTTCCGACGCCGTGGTCAATCTGGGTTCACTCACTCTCCTGCTGCAGGGTCTGCGCACCGGCAATGGCGATCTGATCGCTGATGGTATGCACGACCGCCTGCATGAGCCCTACCGCTGGGGGCTGATCCAGGGGGGGCGCCAGGTGCGGCAGGCGGCCCTCGGCGCCGGTGCGTGGGGCTGTGTGATCAGCGGCGCCGGGCCCAGCCTGCTGGCCCTGGCCAGCGCCGACCATGCCCAGGCCGTGAGCCGGGCGATGGTGGCGGCCTGGGAGCGGGAGGGCGTCGCATCCCGGGCTGAGGTGCTGCAGATCCAGTTGAGCGGTAGCCGCTGGCATGACCTCCCCGATCGCCCCTGAGCGGTCACGCCTGAGTACAACTACCTAACTGATACATTCAGTGCCCGAAAGCCGGTCCAGCCGGCTACAACCAACGCTGCCGCCGGCTCGAATGGACGTCACTCTGCCCCTGACGGTTGCGTCCAGCCTGCCTGCATCATTTCCCTGGCTCAGCCTGATCGCCCTGCTGCCAGCGGCGGGTGCGCTGCTGATGCCCCTGCTCCCCGGTGATGGCACCGACCCCCGGGCCCCCCGCAGCATCGCCCTGGTGGTCCTGCTGCTCGACCTGCTTCTGATGCTGTGGGTGTTCAGCCAGCACTTCGATGGCGGGTTCAGTGGCCTGCAGCTCGTGGAGCGGTTGCCCTGGGTGCCACTCCTCGGTCTGGAATGGTCGCTTGGAGCCGATGGCCTCTCGGCTCCCCTCGTGGTCCTCAGTGGTCTGGTCACCCTGCTGGCTGTGGCGGCCAGTTGGAATGTCAACCGCAAAACCCAGCTCTACTTCGGTCTGTTGCTGCTGCAGGCTTCGGCTCAGTCCCTGGTTTTTCTGTCCCAGGATTTCCTGCTCTTCTTTCTGGCCTGGGAACTGGAGCTGGTGCCGGTCTATCTGCTGATTGCGATCTGGGGTGGCAGCCAGCGTCAGTATGCCGCCACCAAATTCATTCTCTACACCGCCACAGCCTCCCTGCTGATTCTGATCAGCGGCCTGGCTCTGGCCCTGGGCGGTGACGGCTTCACCCTCAATCTTCAGGAGCTCAGCCAGCGGTCCTACGGGGGAACTTTCGGTCTGCTCTGTTATCTGGGTTTCCTGATCGGCTTCGGGGTCAAATTGCCGATGTTCCCTCTGCACACCTGGCTGCCCGACGCCCATGGTGAGGCCAATGCGCCCGTGTCGATGTTGCTGGCGGGTGTGCTGCTGAAGATGGGTGGTTATGCCCTGCTGCGCTTCAACGTTCAGATGTTGCCAGAGGCCCATGTGCAACTCGCTCCTGCCCTGGTGGTGCTGGGCATCGTCAACATCATCTACGGGGCCCTCAACGCCTTTGCCCAGGACAACGTCAAGCGGCGCATCGCCTGCAGCTCCGTGAGCCACATGGGCTTCGTCCTGCTGGGCATCGGGGCCATCGACAGCCTCGGCATGAGTGGCGCGATGCTGCAGATGATCAGCCACGGCCTGATCGCCGCCTCGATGTTTTTCGTCACAGGGGTGTTCTACGAGCGCACCAGGACCCTCTCGATTCCCAACATGGGCGGCCTCGCCAAGGTGCTGCCGATCACCTTCGCCTTCTTCCTGGCCAGTTCGCTTGCATCCCTGGCCCTGCCGGGGATGAGCGGTTTCATCAGCGAGATCACCGTGTTCCTCGGAATCACCTCCAACGATGGCTTCACCGTGCCCTTCAGGGTGGTCACGATCGTTCTGGCGGCCATCGGCCTGGTGCTCACTCCCGTGTACCTGCTCTCTCTCTGCCGTCGTGTTTTCTTCGGCCCCAGGATTCCGGCTCTGGCTGTGGTGGGCGACATGAAGCCCCGGGAGCTGGTGATCGGCCTCTGCCTGCTGGTGCCCACCCTGGCCATCGGCTTCTGGCCGCGTCTGGCGATCGATTTCTACGGCGCCACGACCACGGCCCTGGCTGAGGGTCTGAGCAGTCCCAGCGTGATGGCGATCGGACGGCTTTCCGCTCTCGGCTGAACCGCCAAGGCGCCGCTGATCGGCTGGAATGGGCTCACCGAAGCGGACCACCGCCATGAGCGCCTCCCTGCTGTCCCCTCCCCTGTTGCGGGGCGAAGGCCTGCCTGACTTTCCAGCGATCAAGCCCGAGCAGGTGCGCCAGCAGATTCCGCTGCTGCTCCAGGAGCTCAATGCCGGCCTGAGTGATCTGGAGGATGGCCTGAACATGACCCTGGGGTCTGGCGAACCCCTGGGCTGGTCCCAGGTGATGGACCCCCTGCAGCGGCTGGGGGAGAGGCTGCGCTGGAGCTGGGGCGTGGTCAGCCATCTCAATGGCGTCTGCAACAGCCCGGAGCTGCGTGAGGCGCACCGGAGCCAGCAGGGGGCCGTGGTGGCCTTCGGCAATCGCGTTGGCCAGAGTCGCTCGATCTACCACGCCCTGGAGCGCCTGCAGGAGCAGCACGGGGCCGGCAGTCTGCCCCTGGATCCCACCCAGGAGCGCATTCTCGAGGCTGAGCTGCTTGACATGCAGCTGCGGGGGGTGGCTCTGGAGGGCGAAGCCCAGGCCGCCTTCAATGCGGCCAGTGAGGAGATCGCCGAGCTCGCCACCCGTTTCGGGAATCACGTGCTCGATGCCACCAACGGCTGGAGCCTCGCCCTGAACTCCACCGAGGAGGTGGACGGTCTGCCTGAGAGCCTGCGCCAGCTGCTGGCCCAGGCGGCACGGGATGCGGGTCTGAAGGCGGCGGACGGGAGCGAGCCCAGCGCTGAGAAGGGCCCCTGGTTGCTGGGGCTGGACATGCCCCGGGCCATGCCGTTCCTCAAATACAGCCGCCGCCGCGACCTGCGCGAGCGGCTCTACAAGGCCCAGGTGAGCCGTGCCTCATCGGGGGATCTCGACAACAGTCCGCTGATCGAGCGCATTCTCACCCTCAAACGTGAGCAGGCTGCTCGGCTGGGCTACGCCACCTGGGCCGAGGTGAGCCTGGCCTCGAAGATGGCCGACTCCGTCGATGCGGTGGAACGCCTGCTGGAGGACCTGCGCGCGGCGGCCTATCCGGCGGCGCAGCGGGAGCTGAAGGCCCTGGCCGCCTGCGCCGAGCGCCATGGCGCTCCCGAAGCCGGCGCGCTCAAACCCTGGGACGTGAGCTTCTGGGCCGAGGTGCTGCGTCGGGAGAGCTTCGACCTGCATGGGGAGGCCCTGCGTCCCTGGTTCCCCCTGCCGCGGGTGCTCGAAGGGCTGTTCGCCCTCTGCGGGCGGCTGTTCGGCATCCGCATCGAAGCTGCTGATGGCGAGGCGCCGGTCTGGCATCCCGATGTGCGGTTCTTCCGTGTTTTCGATGCGGCCAACGACAAAGCCATCGCCGGCTTCTATCTCGATCCCTACAGCCGTCCGGGCAGCAAGCGTGGCGGCGCCTGGATGGACGATTGCCTGGGTCGCTCCCGGGATGCCGCCGGCAACCCTGTGCTGCCGGTGGCCTACCTGATCTGCAACCAGAGTCCGCCGGTGGGGGACACCCCCAGCCTGATGACCTTCGAGGAGGTGGAAACTCTCTTCCATGAATTCGGCCATGGGCTGCAGCACATGCTCACCACCGTCGAGCGTCCCCAGGCCGCGGGCATCAACCATGTGGAGTGGGATGCGGTTGAGCTGCCCAGCCAGTTCATGGAGAACTGGTGTTACGACCGTTCCACGCTGCTGGGCATGGCCCGGCACTGGCAGAGCGGTGAGCCCCTTCCCGAGGCTGAGTTCGCCAAGCTGCTGGCGGCGCGCACCTTCATGGGCGGCAGCGCCACCCTGCGCCAGGTGCACTTCGCCCTGGTGGATCTGCGCCTGCACAGTGCCTGGAGTCCCGCCACGGGCCTGAGCCCTGAGGACCTGCGCCGCCAGATCGCCACCACCACCACTGTGCTGCCTCCGATTCCGGAGGATTCCTTTCTCTGCGCCTTCAGCCACATTTTTGCGGGAGGATATTCAGCCGGGTATTACTCCTACAAGTGGGCCGAGGTGCTCAGCGCCGATGCCTTCAGCGCCTTCGAGGAGGTGGGCCTGGACAATGAGCCAGAGGTCAAGAGCACGGGGCGTCGCTTCCGCGACACGGTGCTCGGCCTCGGCGGCAGCCGAAGCCCCTCCGAGGTGTTTGAAGCCTTTCGCGGCCGGGAGCCCTCCGCCGAGGCCCTGATCCGTCATTCAGGCCTGTTGGCAGCCTGATGCGCACAACCGCGGAGGCCGTCAGGGGCGCAACAACTCCCGATGCAGCACCTTCAGCGACGCCGGTGCGCTGAGCACGTTCTGGTGCAGCCAAACCGGCAGGGCCCTGGCCGGCCCGAAGGGCAGGATCGCCTTCCAGCCAGGCACCACCACCTGGTCGGTTGGAGTGTAGAAGCTCAGGCACTCCACCCCTGCCAGGGCTTGAGGATCCTCGTTGAGCTGGCGCAGCAGCGGACTGCCGGGTTTCATGTCGGCGATTCCCCCCAGCAGGAACGACGGCCAGGGCTGGGCGGTGATCGTTCCCTGCTGAGGGCTGGCCACGCTGATGAAGCGGCGGGTGCGCTGCTCTCCACCCAGCAGCTGCAGCCAGCAACGGGCGATCACACCGCCCATCGAGAACCCGAGCAGATCGATCGGTTCCTCGGCTCCGAAACGTGCCTCGATGGCCTGACCCAGCCGCTCGGCCAGGTGGAGCAGGGGCGTGGCGCCCAGACGGTGGCTCAGGTGGGGAACCAGCAGCGGATCGCGGGCCCCCGCCAGGAGCTTCTCCAGGCGCCGGAACAGGCGGGGCGAATCCCAGAGCCCATGCACCATCACCAGGGGTGGGTAGGTCATCGACTCAGCCGCCTGCAGGGGCATGGCGCCAGCGCTCCACCTGCACCAGGCCGCTGAAGCCGCTCACGGGGGGAGCGCATTTGCCCAGGATCACCCGCTGGGTCACCGGGCCGTAGAGCTGGTCGATCCGCTCCATGATCCTCTCGGCGTAGTGCTCGAGCGTGAGGCAGCGGATCGATCGAGCCTGCTCCTGCAGGGCCTGGATCGCCAGGCCGTAATCCAGGCTGAGGGCCAGATCATCGCTGCGGCCTGCGGGGCCGAGGTCGTGCCAGAGGCTGAAGGCGAGCTCGAACCATTGCCCCAGGTCCCGCTCCTGCTCAAGCACACCCACGTGAGCCCAGAGCCGCAATCCGTGCACATGGATCGCCTCGCCCTTCGCGACGACTGGATGCATTTGGGGGGGCGGAGCGTTCATCGGGTCGTCAGAGGAGCAGGGAACGGTGCGTGAAACGTCGCTCGCCACTGGCGTAGTCGGCCACGACGTGCCCCTCTCCGCGCAGGTGGTAGCGGTAGGTGACCAGGCCTTCCAGCCCAACGGGGCCTCGGGGTGGCAGGGTCTGGGTGCTGATGCCCACTTCGGCACCGAAGCCGTAGCGGAAGCCATCGGCGAAGCGGGTGGAACAGTTGAGGAAGACTCCTGAGCTGTCCACGGCAGCGAGGAAGCGCCGGGCCGCTTCGGGATCGTTCGTGCAGATCGCGTCGGTGTGCCGGGACCCGTGGCGGGCGATGTGCTCGAGGGCCTGCTCGAGGTTGTCCACCACCTTCACCGCCAGGATTCGGTCGGAGAATTCCTTGCCCCAGTCGTCTTCGCTGGCTGGGTTGGCCACCCCCAGGGCACAGGCCTCGGGGCAGCCCCGCAGTTCCACCGCCTCCGCCGCGAAGGCGGCGATCGCCGCAGGCAGGAAGCTGAGAGCGGCTTCCCGATGCACCAGCAGGGTTTCGATCGCGTTGCAGGCGGCCGGGTACTGGGTCTTGCTGTCGATCGCCAGGCGCAGGGCCTGCTGGGGATCCGCAGCCCGGTCCACCAGCAGATGGCAGACCCCGTCGGCATGGCCCAGCACGGGGATGCGGGTGTGGTCCTGGATGAAGCGCACCAGCGCGTTCGATCCCCTGGGAATGATCAGATCCACCAGGCCATCAAGCCTGAGCATCCCAAGGCTCTCCTGGCGGGTGGTGAGCAGGGCGATGGCCCCCGGATCCACCGCACTGGCCGCCAGACCCGTCTGCAGAGCCTGGAAGATCGTTGCGCAACTCCGGCTGGCCTCGCGTCCCCCCTTGAGCAAAGCGCCGTTGCCGGAGCGGACCGCCAGCGACGCGATCTGGATCAGGGCATCCGGCCGGGCCTCGAAGATCACCCCCACCACCCCAAGGGGCACGCTGATCCGCTCCAGCACCAGGCCGGCATCCAGCTCGGTGTGCAGCTGACGCCGCCCCACGGGATCGGGAAGCGCGGCCAGCTGACGCACCCCCTCGATCGCGCTGGCGAGTTTGGTGCCATCGAGCTTCAGGCGGGCCACCAGGGCCGGGGCCAGCTGATCCGCCGCCGCTGCCTCCAGATCGGCCTCATTGGCGGCCACAATCGTGTCGCCATCCTGCTCGAGCGCCTGGGCCATCGCCAGCAGTGCCTGCCGGCGCTGCTCATCCGTGCACTGCCCCAGGGCCATGGCGGCGCGGCGAACGGCACCGGCGCGGCTGAGCAGCTCGGGGCTTGGATCGGGGACGCCGGTTGGGGTGGAAGCCATCTGACCATCATTCCAGCCGCCCATTCCTGCCCCCCCGACTCAGGCCGGCAGGGTGTCCAGGGCCAGCCGCACCGCCCCCAGCCGTCCGGCCCCGTTGCCCAGGGCACAGCGGCGAATCTCCAGGCCCTGGCGACTCTCCGGCAGCACCCGCTGCTCCACCTCCCGCCAGACAGCCGGCAGGATGTGGTCGCTGGCGGCACTGAGGCCACCGCCGATCAGCACCAGCTCCGGAGTGAGCACATAGAGAAGTGAACTCAGACCGATCCCCAGCCAGCGGCCGTAGCGGTCCCAGACGGCCAGGGCTTCGGGATCACCCCCGTCGGCGCGGCGGCAGAGCTCGGCTGGATCCAGCGGGCTGAGGCGGCCCAGCCCCGTGATGCTGCAGAACTGCTCGAGCGAGCCCCGGTTTCCGCTGCGGCAGGGGGGACCCTCAGGGTCGATGCCGATCAGGCCGGGCTCGATCGCCGCCCCATCCCGGCCGGTGAACAGCTGGCCCCCCAGCAGGGCCGCTCCACCCACACCCGTGCCCAGGGTCAGCAGCAGCACGTCGCTCCGGCCCCGGGCCGCCCCCAGCCAGGCCTCCCCCAGCAAGGCGCAGTTGGCGTCATTGGCCAGGATCACCCGCCGCTCCAGCTGGGGCTCCAGCCAGTCGGCCAGGGGAACATCGTGCCAGCCGGGCAGGTTGATCGACACCCGCGCCACCCGGCCGCTGCGGTCCATCGGTCCGGGCAGGCCGATCCCCACCCGATCGGCCTTGCCTTCAGGATCCACGGCCGTGATCGCCTCCACCAGCGCCATGCTCACCGCTCCGGGCAGGGCCGGTTGAGGGGTGGGGCACTCGAGTTCGGCCAGGCAGGCACCGCCGGCGTCGAAGCGGCCCAGCTTGATGGCGGTGCCCCCCAGATCCGCGCCGATCAGTTCCATCTCAAGCGGAGCCCATCAGAAGCGGAAGAACAACTGCAGCTGGCTCTGCCAGCGCCCTTCGGTGTCGAAGGATCCCTGCAGGCCCAGGGTGTCACTGGCCTGGTAGCGCAGGGTGAGCTGGGGGGGGATGTCGGTGCGGTTCGGTGCCGCCAGCACCGAGAAGTTGAAGCGCTCAGTGATGTCGAGGCCCAGCTCCGAGCCCAGCACCAGCTGGGCGGGAGCCCGGCGGGACTCCCGCCGTGATCCCGACGCATTGCTGCCCACCTCGTTCGCCGACGGGGAGAAGAAGGTGGGGAAAATCGAGAAACTCACCCGCTGGCCGAAGGCGTTGCTGAGGGTCCCGATCAGTGGCGAGAGCAGCGACTGACCGAAGACCGTGGCCAGGGCCGTCGTGGCGTTGCCGCCGCTCAGACCCGCCAGGGAATTGCCGCCGATCAGCGCCACCAGCCGCTCTTGCGACAGGGGTGGGGAGCTGCGGATGGTGAGGGATTCCTGGATCCGGTCGGCCGGACCACTGGCGGTCACCACCACCTTGACCAGATTGAGCTGATCGAGCGGAGTGAAATCCCCCCGGAGGTCGGCGTCGTCGATCCCTCCCCGGCTCCGGCCCACCCTGAGGGTATCCGACACCCTTGTGCGCAGGGCGATGTCCACATAGGGGATCAGCCCGAGACTCGGGGTGAACACCGCCACGTTGGGGGCGTCGGGATCGAGGGTGAAATTGGTGGTGAACAGGCTCAGGCGACCACCGAGCAGCCGCACCACACCACTGATGCTGAGGCTGGGGTCGATCGGGCCATTGAGGGCGAGGCTGCCGCCCGTCTTGAAGTTGGCCACCGGTGGCACCACCACCTCCAGATCCGGGCCGAGGGCGAGGCGCAGGTTGTCCAGACGCAGAAGGGGTACCCGTGGCACCGATTCACGCAGGGACTGGGCCGTGTCACTCTCCACCTCGGGGCCGAGCAACACCAGGGGTTTCTCGAAGTTCCAGTCTTCCTCCGTCAGCCGCTTCGCCGGCTTCGGTTTGAGGACCCCGTCGGCGTCTTCCTGGGCCAGGGTCCCGGGCTGACCATTGATCGTGCCCTTGCTCAAGCGCAATTCGCCGCTCAGCTGCGGTCGCAGCAAGCTGCCGCGCAGGGCCAGGCTGCCGTCGGTGAGCGCGTTGAGGCGGGGCCCGCTGATGCGGGCTTTGCTGATCGTCAGGTTGAGGGGTTGACGCTGGGTGATGTCTTTGAACAGACCCAGCCCCCCGCTGCCGTCGAGCTCGCCCTGGCTGCCCATGCGGGCCTTGAACTCCTGCACCAGCAACTCTTCGAAATCGAAGAGCACCGTGGCCTGGAGCTGGCGGATCTCCTGACCGCCGACCACCAGCTCGCCGTCTCGGAAGCGCAGGAAGCCGTTCGCCAGCGGTTGGAGCAGGCTGCCCCGCATCAGCAGCTCCAGGTCGGCGTTGCCCTTGCGCCATTGCAGTCCTTGTCCCACCAGGGTGCTGATGAAGCGCAGGCCATCGCCGCGGCTTGAGAGCCGCAGCTTCAACCCCTCCTCGCGGGGATCGAGGGGAATGGTGCCGCTGAGGTCGATGCTGCCGTCGGCCCCTTCGCTGCGCAGGGAGGCCGCCAGGGCCAGGGCTTCCCCTTCCAGGCTCACATCGGCGTCCTCGAGCCGCAGTGGGATGCCGTTGAGGCTGGCGTTGCTCAGGCTCAGGCTGGTGCGGAATGCGCGCTCACGGGTGCCGGATCCCAGCTGATAAGAGCCCTCCAGATTCACCCCCCCACGCAGGCTGTTGGGCACGGGTGTGGCCAGGGCCAGCAGGGTCAGGGGGAGGTTCTCAAGGCTGAAGCTGCCCTTCCCGCCCTGGATCGGTCCTTGAATGCGCACCCGGAAGGGATCGAGCTCGAGGGCCTGGTCGCGGTCGTCGGCCCGCATCCAGACGTGGCCCTTGGCGGCCACGTCGAGGTTGAGGCGTTCCAGATCGGCTCCGGTCAGGTTGACGTCGAGATCGACCAGACCACGCAGGTCTTCGAGTTTCATTCGTGATCCGGCGGGCCTGGTGGGCCGAAACTCCGCCAGCCTTGCCTGAGCGGCCTGCAGGGCCTGCAACTGGCCATCGATCGAGCCCCCGAGGGTGTCGATCACGAGTGTGCCCAGATCGCTGGCCCTCCCCCTGGGCTGTGGAGCTTCGCCTCGCCAGATCGTCAGGGCCTGGGCCAACTCCTGGAACAATTGCAGTGGCAATCCCCGGCCTTCGATGCGGGTGCTCAGACTTCCCCTGCGCTGCCCATCGGCACTGAGGGCCACCGTTCCCCCGGTCAGGGGGGTGAACTCGCCCTTCAGGCGGAAACGCCCGGCGCTGTAACGGCCGGAGGCGGCCAGCCGCTGCCCGCGCACTCCCATCAGCATCGGCCTCTCCAGGGCCACGCTCCCCTCCATGGCCAGAGGCTGAAGATCCAGAATCCCCTTGCCGCTGAGCAGACCATCCAGGGCCCTGGGCCTGGCGGGATCCCCCAGGGCCAGGCGCAGGCCCCTGAGGGGGAAGCGGGACGCCTGCCAGCGGTAGCGACGGGCATCGCCGTTGAAGGTCAGCAGTCCCTGCTGGCGCCGCAGCTCCACCTGGGTGGGCAACCAGGAGCGGTTCAGCTGTGCCTTCAGGCTTCCCCCCGAGGCAGGGGCAACGGCGTCCAGAGCCAGGTCGCCGCCGCCGCCTGAGCGTGCCGTCAGCCTTCCTTCCCAGGTTTCCAGCAGTTGCAGCGGCCCCCCGCCGGGCTGACGCACCGACAGCCAGAGGTCGGGCCGCAGGGCCGAGAGGGGTCCGCTCAGGCGGCCCCGGGCACTGAGATCCCCCTGAAGCGTGGTGCCCAGCAAGGGGCCGATCCGGGCCAGGGCGTAAGGCCTGAGTTGGAGGTTCAGCCCCAGATCACCCGCCACCAGGCCGCGCCGGCGCTGCCAGCGAAGGGGGAGGTCGCCGTCGGCACTGAGCTCCGGACTCTCGAAACTCAGCAGACTGAGGCGATTGCTGGACCAGGCCAGATCGGCGCTGATGGGCCCGAGCAGCAGGGTGTCCTCCAGGCGGAGTCCGGAGGGGGCGCTCAGCCTGGCTTTCAGGCGTCCGAGGGGACCAGAGCGGTCGCCGTCAGGACCGGCGCTGGCCTGGAGGTTGAGCAGGGTGGTTCCCTGGCGTTGGAAGGTGGCGCTGAGGGTCGGCTCCCTCAGGCTTCCCCCCAGCAGAAGCCCCCCCTCCAGCCAAGAGTCACGGCCCAGCAGGCCCTGGGCCACTGCTCCGGCAGGTTGCCAGAGGGATGGATGCAGCCTCAGCTGCTGGCTGCGCACATCAAGCCTGGGCCAGACCTGTCCCTGTGCCGTGAGTTCGGAGCGGCCGGAGCGCGCTTTCAGGCTCTCGAGACGCAGCTGAAGGCTGCGCCGCCAGTCGGCGCGAAACAGGGCGTTGAACTTCAGCGGTTGGGGGCTGGTGGGGGTTCCTTTGCCCAGGGGGATGTGGCCATCCAGTGCCAGAAGGGGCTGCCGCCAGGGTCCGCGCAACCCCAGTCCCAGCCGATCGCCGCGCTTGGGATCGTTGGCGGTGAGGCTCAGATCGAAACGGTTACCGGGAACCAGGGAGCCCTTGAGAGTCCCTTGCCAGTTCGCCATCCGCCAGGGGTCACCCTCCAGCAGGATCCGCTGCCCTCGGCAGCCGAGCGACAGGCGTCTGGCCTGGAGTGGAGCCGGCAGAAGGGGATCACGCAGCTCGAGTGCGGCCAGGCGCAGGGAACCTCTGCAGCTGGCCTTCCCCTGGCTTCTGCTGAGCTCGAGACGGCCGTTGGCGGTTCCCTTCAGAGCCTGTTGGCGCGGGGGACGGGCGCGGGGGATCAGCGACGCCAGGGGGGCCAGATCCCAGCGGCGCAGATCAAGGCCAAGCCGAACATCGCCATTGCCCCAGTTCGCCGACCCCCGCAGCAGGGCACGACCACGGGCCCTGCTGGCCCCAGCGCTGCCCTGAGCCCGCGGCCTGGCCGTGACACGCCAGTCGGCGCTGCGACGGTGCAACCTCACCTCCCCCCGACCCTGCAGCATGAGGTCGAGATCGCCAGCGCCGAGGCGAAAGCGTGCGGGCTGGTCCAGCAGAAGCTTGAAAGACAGTCTTGGCGGTGGTTTCGTGCCTGCCGGCCCGAAGACCCAGACCTGTCCCTTGGCGTTCGGGATGAGGTTGAGCTGGGCCCCCCGGGGCCGCAGTTGCAGCACCAGGGCACGCTCGAGGAGTGTGCCCGCCGGGTCCAGGCTTACCCCAAGCCCTTTCAGGCGCAGGTTGGAGCGGTCGGCCGGCCCGCTCAGCACACGGGTGGGACCGATGCTCAGACCCCAGGGCCTCAGCCCCTGATAGGGACCGAGCTGGATCGGGTGGCCAAGCCCACGACCGATCAGGGTTTCCAGCCGGGGCCGCCAGCTGTCGTAGGCCCAGCGCGCCAGATGATCAGACCCCCACCAGGCTCCCAGCAGGCCTGCGCTTCCCCCCAGGACGGCCGCCAGCAGCAGCTGATTGCGGCGACTGCGGGGCTCGGTACCCGTCTCAGGCGAAGGCGGGGACCCCATCGGCTCGTTGCTGTCACCGCCTGAGGACGCCGCAATATAAAGGGGTTTCCGCTTCTGCCCAGGCCGCCATGCCCGTCGATCCGCTGTTGCTCAAAGCCGGACTATGGCTGGGGGCTGCCAGTGGAGTGCTGGCCCTGCTGATGGTGGCGGGATTCGTGCGGAGCTGGGGAATCCGCTTCCGCCTGGTGGGGGTCACCAGCTTCACGGTCCTGCTTTCCCTGTCCTGCCTCGCTTTTGCCATCAGTTATTCGCCGCGCACCCAGGTGGAGGGAGCCGTGACGGTGCCGGTGGTCTTCGACAACGGAACCAATCTTGTGGTCGCTGCAGCGCCCCCGGAGCTGTCGAGCGACACCTATGGCCCCACGGTGGAGCAGCTGGCCCTCAACCTGCGCGGCAGCGGTCGCAGCAGTGGCGATGGGCTGGTGCATGTGCGCCTGCGGCGGGTCGAGCCTGCCGGTGCCGGCAGCAGCCGCCCGGTGGTGCTGGCCGAGGCCACCCGCAGCCTCGAGGACGGCACGGTGACCGTGCTGCGCTGATCCCCCTGCTGCCGATGCTTGATGTTCCTCCCCACTTCAGCGCTGAGCAGACCCAGCTGCAGCAGGCAGGCCTGCACGACTGGTCCTCCCTGGCCGCCCTGAGCGATCCGGCCCTGCGGCGCCTGGCCCGCCACGGAGCTTCCGAGCAGCGGCTGATCAGGTTGCGCGCCCAGGCTCGCCTGATCAGCGAGCTGGGTCTGGCCGCCGAGCAGGCCGCTCTGCTGCTGCATGCAGGCTTGGCCAGTTCCTCGGCTCTGGCTGAGGCCTCCCCCCAGCAGGCCCACCGCCAGCTCGGCCGCCTGCAGCGCTCGCTGATCGGATCCGCCCTGCCGGTGCCCACCCTTCCCGAGGTGCGCGCCTGGATCGCCACGGCCCGGCGGGCCTCCGGTCGCCCGGCAAACTGACCAGGATCTCTCCATCCAGACGCCGGCAGCCCCTCAAATGGAATGATCCCCCGAGTGGAGGACGTTTCTTGCCCTTGCCTTCTCTCCCCGGACGACAACGCCCACTCCAGCCAGCAGTGAGACGACTGGCCTTCACCTGCTTCGCGGTGCTTCTCAGCGCTGCCCTTCCCCTGCCTCCGCTGCAGGCCGCCTCACCCCTGCTGGAGTCGGTCAAGCAGAATCCGCAGCTGGCCAAGCGTCTCTGCGACGACCTTCGGCAGCTCAACGGACGCGGGGTGACCTCCAAATCACCGGAAGCGATTGCGATGGTGGCCAAGAGCCAGGGGCTGAACTCCACCGATGCCGAGATTCTCACCACCTATGTGGTGGGCCTGCACTGTCCCGACGTGCGCTGAGTCTTCCAGCTGGACACCGAAGTTCTCGAGGATTGGATGCCCTGCCCTGACGGGGTGTTGCTGGCGACCCGAGTCTGGAAACCGACGCAGCCGGGCCGTTGGCCCCTGCTGCTCATGCGACAGCCCTACGGGCGGGCGATCGCGTCCACTGTCACCTATGCCCATCCACGCTGGTACGCCAGCCAGGGCTATGCGGTGGCGGTGCAGGACGTGCGTGGGCGGGGGGCGTCCCAGGGAGAATTCAGGGGGTTTGCCCAGGAGGCTGCCGATGGCGGCTTGGCCCTGGCCTGGGCCCGCACCCTTCCCTATGCCAATGGACGGGTGGGAACCTATGGGTTTTCCTACCAGGGGCTCAGCCAGCTGTTGCTCAGCCCGGGAAGTCCGCTTCCCGATGCCCTGGCACCAGCGATGGCCGGTCTTGACGAACGGCTGCACTGGGCCAGCGAGGGGGGCGCCCACTGGTGGGGACTGGGCCTCGGCTGGGCGCTTCAGCTGGCGGCTGAAACCATGCGCCGCGCCGGGGACCCGAGCGCCTGGCATCGCATCCGCCGCAGCCTGCAGGACGGCACCTTTCCCACCGATGGCCTGGCCCTGCTGGAGTGCCATGACCCGGGGGGGATGGGGCTGGGCTGGTTACGGCTGGATCCTGGCCAGCCCCAGGGCTGGCGGCGGCATGAGCCTCCCGAAGCCCTCTTCCGCCAGCCGATGCTGCTGGTGGGGGGCTGGCATGATCCCCACCTGTCGGGGGTGCTGGATCTGCTGGCCCGTGGCCGCGCCGCGGGCGCTGATCCCTGGGTGCGGATCGGGGCCTGGAGCCACCTGAACTGGAGCGGGGGACTCGATCGCCTGCAGCTGAGCTTCTTTGATCGGCACCTGCGGGGGAGGGAGGGACTGGAGGTTCATCCGAAGGAGGCGATCGCCGATCTGGGCAGCGGTCAGTGGCAGGGCCTGAGCGACGCCGGCAGCGGTCGACGGGACTGGGCCCTGGCCAGCGGGGGCCTGGCCGCCATTGACGCCGACGAAGGTCGCCTGCTCGCGGATGGCGACGGAGGAGGTGCCCTCTGGTTCGTTCACGACCCGTGGCGGCCGGTCCCGGGACGGGGGGGACACCTGGGGCTCGACGCCGGCCTGGTGGCCCGCACGGATCTCGATGCCCGCTCCGATGTGGCCTGCTTCACCACGGCCCCCCTGGATGAGCCGCTGCAGCTGGCGGGGCGGCCTGAGCTTGAGCTGGAGATCTGCGCTGATCAGGACGGTTTCGATCTCTGTGGAGCTCTCTCGGTGATCCGCCGGGGAACGTCCTGGCAACTGAGCACGGGTGTGGCGCGCTTCCTCGGCCCCCACTGCCGTCGCAGGCAGCGGCGGCGCCTCAGCCTTCAGCCTCTGGTGGCCACCATCTCCGCCGGGGAACGGCTGCGGCTGTCCCTGGCCGCTTCAGCCTGGCCCCAGGTGGCGGTCAACCCGGGCACAGGCGAGTGTCCGCTGGGTCCTGTGGGCCCGGCCCACCGGGTGATCACCCTCGAACTGCACCTGGCCGATGCCCACCTGCGCCTGCTGCCGCTTGATCCTGGGGCAGACTGACGCGAGCCTGCTGTTCTCAGTCATCTCCATGAACCTGCGTGTCCCTCTGCTGGCGATGGCCCTGGCTGCTGGCTTGCATGGGGGTCCCTCGTTGGCCACCTCCGCCCTGCCTCCGGCCCAGGCCCGCGCGGCCGGTCAGGTGTTGCTCGATGCCCTGAAACGCCAGGACAGTCAGGCCGTCTTCGATCGCCTGGCCCCTGATCTGAGGAAGCTCACCACGGTGGAGCGTGTTCGCCAACGACTGCGCGAACAGGGACCGATCCTCGGCAGCCGGATCACTGAGGTGTCTTCGGGTGTGGATGACAGCACCGTGGAGGCGGAGCTGAGGGGATCCTCCGGCAGCCGGCCCCTGGTGCTGGTGCTTGATGGCCAAGGACGACTCCTGGGCTGGGAACTGGATCAGCAGGACAAGCCGATCAAGCAGATCGCCACCACCTTCATCACCGCCCTCAGCGAGGGTCGTGTGGTGGATGCCCGCAGTCTGCTGATCCGCGAGCTTCAGGAGGAGATCACGCCCCAGGACCTCCTCAACCGCTGGAAGGATCTCGAGAAACTCACGGGTTCGTTTCAGCGCCTGCGCGGCACCGTGGTGGCCAGTGAAGGTGGTCCCCAGCAGCTGGTGCTCGTCACCACCCAGTTTCAGAGGGTCACCGACAACCTCTTCGTGATCTTTGATCCGGAGGGTCACATCATCGGCATCGACTTCCCCGAGGACCCGGAGCGCCCAGGCGTTCCCCTGCCCTGACCCAGGGAGGCGGCAGGAACGGCGGGCCTAAGCTCCCCTTCCGCCTGCCGTTGATCGATGCCTTCCACCAGCCTCGAATGGATGGTCCAAGACGGGCAGAGGCTTCAGGACTGCCGGCACGATCATCCTTTCGCCGTGCTGGGGCCCCAGCCCCACGGCGAAGGATGGGTGGTGCGGGCCTGGATGCCGGAGGCCAGCCAGGTGCACCTCCTGCTCGACGGCCAGATCCTGCCCATGGCCACACCCCACCATCCCTGGGTGTTCGAAGCAGAGCTGAGCGCCGATCCCGGTCGGCGCTACCAGTACAGGGTGCAGCGCGGTGGCATCGAGCACCAGCAACACGATCCCTGGGCCTTCCGTGAGGAATGGATGGGCGAGCTCGATCGCCATCTGTTCGCCGAGGGCAACCACCATCACATCTGGCGCCGCCTCGGCGCCCATCCCTGTGAGCGCGAGGGCATCGCCGGTGTGCAGTTCGCCCTCTGGGCCCCCAATGCCCGCAGCGTGGCCCTGCTGGGCGAATTCAACAGCTGGGATGGCCGTCATCACCCGATGCAGCTGCGCATTGGGGGAATCTGGGAACTGTTCGTCCCCGGTCTCACGACCGGCACGCTCTACAAATACGAGGTGCGCTCCCCCGAGGGCCACTGTTATCAGAAAGCGGATCCCTACGGCTTTCAGCACGAAGTCCGCCCCCAGACCGGTTCGGTGGTCACCCAGCTGGGCCAGTACCGCTGGGGCGACCAGGCCTGGCTGGCCGAGCGCGACAGCCGCGACCCCCTCAATCAGCCGATCTCGGTCTACGAACTGCACCTGGGCAGCTGGATGCATGGCCCGGCTGATCAGCCCTACATCGAGGCCGATGGCAGCCCGCGCCCGCCCGTGGCTGCCGCCGATCTCAAACCCGGCGCACGGCTGCTCACCTATCCCGAGCTGGCCGACCGGTTGATTCCCTATGTGAAGGAGCGGGGTTTCACCCACATCGAGCTGATGCCGATCGCCGAGCATCCCTTCGACGGCTCCTGGGGGTACCAGGTGACGGGCTTCTACGCCCCCACCAGCCGCTTCGGGCCGCCGGATGAATTCCGTGCCTTCGTGGACCGGTGCCACGCCGAAGGCCTTGGGGTGATCCTCGACTGGGTGCCTGGCCACTTCCCCAAGGACAGCCATGGCCTGGCCTTCTTCGATGGCTGCCACCTCTACGAGCATGCCGATCCCCGCATCGGCGAGCACAAGGAATGGGGAACGCTGATCTTCAATTACAGCCGCAACGAGGTGCGCAACTTCCTCGTGGCGAATCTGGTCTATTGGTTCGAGGAGTTTCACCTCGACGGCATCCGCGTGGATGCGGTGGCGTCCATGCTCTACCGCGATTACCTGCGCCCCGATGGCGAATGGCTGGCCAACGAGGAGGGCGGCCGTGAAAACCTCGAGGCGGTGCGCTTTCTGCAGCAGGCCAATTCAGTGCTGTTCCACCACTTCCCCGGTGCCCTCTCGATCGCCGAGGAATCCACCACCTGGCCAATGGTGACCAAGCCCACCGACATGGGTGGCCTCGGCTTCAACCTCAAGTGGAACATGGGCTGGATGCACGACATGCTCGATTATTTCGAGCTGGATCCCTGGTTCCGCCAGTTCCACCAGAACAATGTCACGTTCTCGATCATGTACCACTACACCGAGAACTTCATGCTTGCCCTCAGCCATGATGAAGTGGTGCATGGCAAGAGCCACCTGTTGCACAAGATGCCAGGTGACGACTGGCAAAAGTTCGCCAATGTGCGCGCTCTGCTCGCCTACATGTGGACCCACCCGGGCAAGAAGACGATCTTCATGGGCATGGAGTTCGGCCAGCGCTCGGAATGGAACGTCTGGGGCGATCTGCAGTGGGACCTGCTGCAGTACGAGGCCCACCAGGGGCTGCGCAATCTGGTCGACGATCTCAACCGTTTCTATCGCGAGGAGCCGGCACTCTGGAGGGAGGATTTCGACCACTACGGCTTCCAGTGGATCGACTGCAGCGACAGCCGCCATTCGGTGATCAGCTTCATGCGTCGGGAAACCCTTACGGGTCGCTGGGTGGTTGTGGTGGCCAACTTCACCCCCCAGAGCCATTCCCATTACCGGGTGGGGGTGCCGATGGAGGGCTACTACGCCGAAGTCTTCAATACCGATGGCAGCCGCTATGGCGGCAGCAACCTCGGCAATCTGGGGGGCAAATTCACCGAGGAGTGGGCGCTCCATGGCTACAGCCAGTCGCTCGACCTCTGCCTGCCGCCTCTGAGCGTGCTGGTGCTGCAGCGCGACCCGGTTCGCAGCCAGCCCCTCTGTGACGAAGCCACCGAAACAGGCGGTGCGCTCGGGTAGGTTCGCCCCTGGCATTCCCTTCACCCATGGTCGAATCGCTTCCCCTGCTGCTGCGCGCCGCCCGAGGTGAGCAGGTGGAGCGTCCACCGGTCTGGATGATGCGCCAGGCCGGGCGTTACATGAAGGTCTACCGCGACCTGCGCGATCGTCACCCGGGCTTCCGGGAGCGATCGGAGCAGCCCGATCTCTCTTACGAGATCTCCATGCAACCCTTCCGGGCCTTTCAGCCCGATGGGGTGATCCTTTTCTCCGACATCCTCACGCCCCTGCCGGGGATGGGGATCGACTTCGACATCATCGAGAGCAAGGGACCGATCATCGATCCGCCGATCCGCAGCCTGGAGCAGGTGGAGGCACTGAGACCCCTGGATGCCGCGGCTTCACTTCCGTTTGTGGGTGAGGTGCTGGGCCGGCTGCGCCAGAGTGTGGGCAATGAAGCCGCGGTACTGGGCTTCGTGGGTGCCCCCTGGACCCTGGCCGCCTACGCGGTGGAAGGCAAGAGCAGCAAGAACTACGCCGTGATCAAGGCGATGGCCTTCCAGGAGCCGGCGCTGCTGCATCGCCTGCTGGGCCTCCTGGCTGATTCGATCGCCGCCTATGTGAGCTATCAGATCGAAAGCGGTGCCCAGGTGGTGCAGCTGTTCGACTCCTGGGCCGGTCAGCTCAGCCCGATCGACTACGACGTGTTCGCAGCTCCCTATCAGAAACGGGTGGTGGATCAGGTCAAGGCGAAGCACCCCGACACCCCTTTGATTCTCTACATCTCCGGCAGCGCGGGTGTGCTCGAGCGGATGGCCACCACCGGCGTCGATTTCATCTCCCTGGATTGGACCGTGGACATGGCCGATGGCTGTGCCCGCCTGCCCGAACACCTCGGGGTGCAGGGCAATGTGGATCCTGGTCTGCTCTTTGGGACCCCGGAAGCGATCCGGGAGCGCATCGTCGACACCGTGCGCAAGGCCCGTGGCCGCCGACACATCCTCAACCTGGGCCATGGCATCCTGCCGGGCACCCCCGAGGACAACGCACGGGTCTTCTTCGAGGCGGGCAAGTCGGTGAATGAGTTGCTGGGGGCAGCCGTTTGAGCGGCGCCAACGGGCACGCCCGTGTCTTGATCACCGGCGCCAGCGGCTGCGTCGGTCAGGCCATCGCCGAACAGCTCTATGTCAGTTCCGATGTCGAGCTGCTTCTCTGGCTGCGGGATCCTGCCAAGCTCACCGCCGTACCCCGGCAGGATCCGCGCATCACCCTGCTGGTGGGTGATCTGCGTGATCAGGAGCCCCATGCCGCCGCGATCGCCTCGGCCACCAGGGTGATCCACACCGCCACCGCCTGGGGCGATCCCGAGCGGGCTCATCAGGTGAACGTGGTGGCCGTCAAGGAGCTGCTGGGCCGCCTGGATCCCGCCCGGCTGGAGCAGATCATCTATTTCTCCACCGCCAGCATCCTCGATCGTCAGTTGCGATTGCTTCCCGAAGCGGCGGCTTATGGCACCGAGTACATCCAGACCAAGGCCCTCTGCCTGGAGCAGCTGGAGCGCCATCCCCTGGCCGAGCGGATCGTGGCGGTCTTCCCCACGCTGGTGTTCGGCGGTTCGGTGGGCCCAGGCGATCCCCACCCCACCAGCTACCTCACAGCCGGCCTCAAGGAAGCGGTGCGCTGGCTGTGGCTGGCGAAGTGGCTTCGGGCTGAGGCCAGCTTCCATTTCATCCATGCGGCCGACATCGCCCTGGTCTGCGCCCACCTGGCCCTCAACCCTCACCAGTCCAATCCCGAGCCGGGTCAGGGGCCGGTGCGCCGGCTTGTTCTGGGCCAGCCGGCCGTCACGGTCGATGACACCGTGACCAGGCTCTGCCGCTGGCGCCGCAGCTGGAGGCCACCGCTGGGGCTGTCGCTGAACGGCTGGTGGATCGAAGCTCTGATCCGGGTGCTGCCGATCGAGGTGAATGCCTGGGATCGCTTCAGCATCCGTCAGCGTCACTTCATCCACGACCCGGTGAGCCCGCCGGAGCGCTTTGCGATGGTGAGCCATGCCCCCACCCTCGAGGCGGTGTTCGAGCAGGCAGGGCTGCCCCACCGCGGACGTATCTGAAGACGACATACAATGCCGCCAGTGTTTGGAATTCCTGATGGTTCAAGCTTTCTTGGCAGCCCAGGCCCGGTTCGTGAAGGCCCTGGCGGGTTCCGCTCTTCTGGGGGCTCTGTTGCTCCTGGTGAGTTTCGCTTCCGTGCAGCCCGCCCAGGCGGCCACCGTGGAGGTGAAGCTCGGCACCGATGCCGGCATGCTGGCCTTCGAGCCCAGCGTGATCACCATCAGCAAGGGCGACACGGTTCGTTTCGTGAACAACAAGCTGGCCCCCCACAACGCCGTCTTTGACGGCCACGAGGAGCTCAGCCACAGCACCCTTGCTTTTGCCCCCGGGGAATCCTGGGAGGAAACCTTCTCCGAAGCCGGCAGCTACGACTACTGGTGTGAGCCCCACCGCGGTGCCGGCATGGTCGGCAAGGTGATCGTCGAGTGATCCCCATCGGGGCTCGGTAACGAGATTGTTTCGATCCTTTCCCGTCGCCGGCGTTCAGCTGGCGGCGGGACTCTATTTTTGTCGGGTTGCCCGCTCCCTTGCTCGCTCCCGTGATGCGTCGCCTGCTTTCGTTCTTCGCCGTCTGCCTGGCGCTACTGCTGGGTGCCTCCCCCAGCTTCGCCGCAGACGCTGCCCACGGCGGGCAGATTTTCTCCGCCAACTGTGCGGCCTGCCACATGGGTGGCGGCAATGTGGTGAACGCCGAGCGCACCCTCAAGGCCGACGCTCTGGAGGCCTACCTGGCCAACTACAGCACCGACCATGAGGGCGCCATCGCTTACCAGATCGCCAACGGCAAGAACGCCATGCCCGCCTTTGCCGGCAAGCTCACCGACGGTGACATCGCCGATGTTGCCGCTTACATCGAAGAGATGGCCTCCAAGGGCTGGGCCTGATCCAGATTCGCCGGTACCCGCTCCTCTGGTCTGCGGTCATCGGCTTGCATGCCTTCCCTTCTCCACCCCTGCCTCAGGGGTGGTTTTTTTGTCTTTGTGTCCTGAAGCTGTTCAGTGCCGGGCTGCGGCGCGATGGTGGGCAGGCCCGACGAAGCGGCTGAGATGTCTCTGGAGCAACTGCGACGCCTGGTGGCCGATGCCGAGCAGCAGCCGAGCCTGAGGGCCCTGCTCCGGCAGGCTGGCCCAGCGGCGAGACCAGCCAGGGGCCAGAGGCCTTGGGGGCATCTGATTGAGCGCGCCAGAACCCTGGGCTATGCCATCAACTGGGCGGATCTGGAGCAGGCCTGTTCCGCTGAGGAGGCCGCTCGGTTCCTGAGCCAGGCCAGGATCGAGCCTGTGGCCGATCTGATGGCTTCCGTGCCTGGCCGGAGGGCTCAGCTGAGCTCTCGGCGCCTGGCGAGCACGTCGAGGTAGAGGTCTTCGGGCACATCGCGGATGTCGTACTCGCTGGGCAGCACGCCATGGGCATGACGATGCACAGCGAGCCAGCAGTTCCGCTCCGGATCCTTGCTGGTGCCCTCGAAGTCGAGGGATTCCAGGGCCAGACGCTGGACCAGGGCCTCTCTCGCCTCGCTGCTCATGGCTGTTCCAGGTCCGTGGCCTGACGACATCATGGCAACAAGGCCCTGCTGACGGTGGTGGGGTGCCTGGAGCTCCGAGCGATGCTCAGCGGCAGCCGAACACAGAGATCGTGTAGCTGAAACCGGTGGCATTGGCGTTGTACCCCGAGCCCACCTTCACGTTCACCTGGCTCACCAGCTTGCCGGCCGGTGGGTGGAAGGGACCGAACTGGCGAAACTGACCGGGCTGGGCATCGAGGGTTTCATTCACCACCTGCAGGTTGGTGCCATCGCTGAATTTCAGATAAGCCTGGATCGGGAATGGACCTGCCTTGGTGGAGGTGGATTTGAAGTTCACCTTGTAGCTGGAGTAGGCCCGACTCACGGTGAAATCGGTGTTGAAGTTGGTGCGCCCGAAGGGAAACACGAGCGGGCCGTTCAGTTGGATCGACTTGCTGACGCTGGTGCCTCCTCCCACGGCCGTCAGGTAAGTGCAGCTGGCTGCCGCAGCGCCGGGGGCCAGGCCCATGGCCAGGGCGGAGAGTGAGGCGAACGTGGCTAGGGAAAGGGTCCTGGGCATGGGGCCTGGGGGGTGGGCTTGAAGTTAAGGACAGGCCTGGCCCGTCGTTCGGTTGATTCGCCAATTGTTTCGGCCTGCCCATCCTGCGTCGAACCCCCAGCTGTTCATAGCGTTCTCTCAGCGAATGATTGAGAGGAGTTCATCCATGCACCCCACCGCCGAAGCGTTCACCGAGAAGGCCTGGGCCGCCGTCGTGGCCTCGCAGCAGCTGGCCCAGCAGCGCCGGCAGCAACAGTTGGAGAGCGAGCATCTGTTCGCCAGCCTGCTCAGCCAGCAGGGGCTGGCCACCCGCATCCTCGAGAAGGCCGGAGTCGACGTTGGGGCCCTGAGTCTGGCGGTGGAGGCTTTCCTCTCCCGTCAGCCCAGCCTGAGTGCAGCGCCCGAGAACGTCTTTCTGGGCAAAGGCCTCAATGAGGTGCTCGATCAGGCCGAGCAGCTGAAGGCGACCTACGGCGACAGCTTCATCTCGATCGAGCACCTGCTGCTGGCCCTGGCGATCGACGACCGCTGCGGCAAGCAGCTGCTGTCGGCGGCCGGCACCAGCGCTGACAAACTGAAGGATGCCGTCCAGGCCGTGCGCGGCAACCAGAGCGTGACCGATCAGAACCCCGAAGGCACCTACGAATCCCTGGAGAAGTACGGCCGCGATCTCACCCAGGCGGCCCGTGACGGCAAGCTGGATCCGGTGATCGGCCGCGACGAGGAGATCCGCCGCACGATCCAGATCCTCAGCCGCCGCACCAAGAACAACCCCGTGCTGATCGGGGAGCCGGGCGTCGGCAAGACCGCGATCGTGGAGGGCCTGGCCCAGCGGATCGTCAACGGTGATGTGCCTCAGGCCCTGCAGAACCGTCAGCTGATTGCCCTCGACATGGGCGCGTTGATCGCGGGGGCCAAGTACCGCGGCGAGTTCGAAGAGCGTCTCAAGGCCGTGCTCAAGGAGGTGACCTCCAGCGAGGGTCAGATCGTGCTGTTCATCGATGAGATCCACACCGTGGTGGGTGCCGGTGCTGCCGGCGGCTCGATGGATGCCAGCAACCTGCTCAAGCCGATGCTGGCCCGCGGCGAACTGCGCTGCATCGGTGCCACCACCCTTGATGAGCACCGCCAGCACATCGAGAAGGATCCCGCCCTGGAGCGCCGCTTCCAGCAGGTGTTCGTCGACCAGCCCACGGTGGAAGACACGATCTCGATCCTGCGGGGCCTCAAGGAGCGCTACGAGGTGCACCACGGCGTGCGCATCGCCGATAACGCTCTGGTGGCGGCCGCGGTGCTCTCCAGCCGCTACATCGCCGATCGCTTCCTGCCTGACAAGGCGATCGACCTGATGGATGAATCAGCAGCGCGCCTGAAGATGGTGATCACCTCCAAGCCGGAGGCGATCGATGAACTCGACCGCCGCATCCTGCAGCTGGAGATGGAGAAACTCTCCCTGGGCCGTGAATCCGATCCGGCCAGCAAGGACCGCCTGGAGAGGCTGGAGAAGGAACTGGCCGATCTGAGTGAGCAGCAGAGCACCCTCAATGCTCAGTGGCAGCAGGAGAAGGGGGCGATCGATCAGCTCAGCGCCATCAAGGAGGAGATTGAGCAGGTTCAGCTCCAGGTGGAGCAGGCCAAGCGTCAGTACGACCTCAACAAGGCCGCCGAGCTGGAATACGGCACCCTGGCGGACCTCCACAAGAAACTGACGGCCAAGGAGGCCGAGCTCAACGCCGGCGATGGCGAGAAAACCTTGCTGCGTGAGGAGGTGAGTGAAGACGACATCGCCGAGGTGATCGCCAAGTGGACCGGCATCCCCGTCTCGCGACTGGTGCAGAGCGAGATGGAAAAACTCCTTCATCTGGAGGATGAGCTGCACACCCGGGTGATCGGCCAGAGCCAGGCTGTGACCGCGGTGGCCGATGCCATCCAGCGCTCCCGTGCCGGGCTCTCGGATCCCAACCGCCCGATCGCCAGCTTTCTGTTCCTGGGTCCCACCGGCGTGGGCAAGACGGAGCTCTCCAAGGCCCTGGCCGCCCAGCTGTTCGACAGCGACGACGCCATGGTGCGCATCGACATGAGCGAGTACATGGAGAAGCACGCCGTGAGCCGTCTGATCGGAGCGCCTCCGGGCTATGTGGGCTACGAAGAGGGCGGTCAGCTGACCGAAGCTGTGCGGCGGCGCCCCTACGCCGTGATCCTGTTCGATGAGGTGGAGAAGGCCCACCCGGATGTGTTCAACGTGATGCTGCAGATCCTCGATGACGGCCGCGTCACCGATGGCCAGGGCCGCACGGTGGATTTCACCAACACGGTGCTGATCCTCACCAGCAACATCGGCAGCAGCTCGATCCTCGATCTGGCCGGTGATCCCGCCCGCCACGGCGAGATGGAGAAACGGGTGAACGAGGCCCTGCGGGCCCACTTCCGCCCCGAGTTCCTCAACCGCCTCGATGAAACGATCATCTTCCACAGCCTGCGAGCCGAGGAACTGCGTCAGATCGTGGAGCTGCAGGTGCAGCGGCTGCGCCAGCGCCTGGAGGATCGCAAGCTCGGCCTCGAGCTCGAGGGCGGCGCCCTCGACTGGCTGGCGGGGGTCGGCTACGACCCCGTGTATGGCGCCAGGCCCCTGAAGCGGGCGATCCAGCGTCAGCTCGAAACCCCGATCGCCAAGGCGATCTTGGCGGGTCAGTTCCCCGAAGGCAGCACCATCGCTGTGGATGTGGATCCAGCGGCCGAGCAGGGTCGGTTGCGCCTGCAGCTCGCCAGGAGCCGGGAACTGGCCATGGTCTGATCCCTACCCTTTCGATCCAGACCCGATCGGGACTTCTGCGTGGGCACGATCGGTCACAATCCCCGTGTCCCGCTGCCGCTGCCATGTCACCAATGTCTGACGGCCCACCCGATCGGCGCGGGATCATCCTGGCGGGGGGCTCAGGGACTCGCCTGCACCCGATCACCCAGGCGGTGAGCAAGCAGTTGCTGCCCGTCTACGACAAACCGATGATCTACTACCCGCTCAGCACCCTGATGCTGGCGGGACTGCGCGAGATCCTGGTGATCTCCACCCCCCGCGACCTGCCCCAGTTCAGGGATCTCCTCGGCGACGGGTCCGCCTGGGGGATCTCCCTCTCCTACGCCGAGCAACCCAGCCCCGATGGCCTGGCCCAGGCTTTCCTGATCGGTTCCGAGTTCCTCGCCGGCCGACCAGCAGCGCTGGTCCTCGGCGACAACCTCTTCTATGGGGATGATCTCTCGCGCAACCTGCAGGCCGCCAACGTCCGCTCCAGTGGCGCCTCGGTGTTCGCCTATCGCGTGGCTGATCCCCAGCGCTACGGCGTGGTGGGCTTCGATGAGCAGCGCCGGGTGGTGTCGATCGAGGAGAAGCCCGAGCGGCCCGCCTCCAACTACGCCCTGACGGGGCTTTACTTCTATGACGCCGATGTGGTGGAGCTGGCCCGCCAGGTGCGGCCGTCCTCCCGCGGCGAACTGGAGATCACAACCCTGAATCAGCTCTACCTCGATCGCGGCGACCTGCGCGTTGAGCTGCTCGGTCGCGGCATGGCCTGGCTCGACACCGGCACCTGCGACTCCCTCCATGAAGCCGGCAGCTACATCCGCACCCTCGAGCACCGCCAGGGGCTCAAGATCGGTTGCCCTGAGGAGGTGGCCTGGCGCCTGGGCTGGATCACAGACGCGGAGCTGGAGACCCTGGCGGTCCCCCTGCGCAAGTCAGGCTATGGCTCTTACCTGGAAAATCTCCTCCTGGAGGGTTCCACCCCATGACCACGGCCAACGGGCCTGCACCCGTGCTCGTGATCGGACACCAGGGCCAGGTGGCCTGCGCCCTGCGGCGGCTGGCGCCCAGCCGGCTCCCTGGGCGTCCGCTGATCGCCGTCGGTCGTCCGACCCTCGATCTCTCGACCCCGGTCGAGGACCTGGCCCAGCAGCTCGATGCCCTTGTCGGCGAGCACAGCCCGGCCCTGGTGATCAACGCTGCCGCCTACACCCAGGTGGATCGGGCCGAGAGCGAAGCGGCGCTGGCCCATGCGGTCAACGCCAGAGCCGTCGGTGTCCTGGCCCGGGTCTGCGCCACCCATGCCATTCCCCTGATCCATCTCTCCACCGACTACGTCTTCGATGGCAGCGGTGAGGTCCCCTGGCGGGAGGATGATCCCACCGGCCCGCTGGGCGTCTATGGCGCCAGCAAGCTCGCCGGCGAACAGGCCCTGCGTGAGGCTGGCGGCCGCCATCTGCTGCTGCGGGTGAGCTGGGTCTTCGGCCAGGAGGGCGCCAACTTCGTGCGCACCATGCTGCGGCTGGGGCGCGAGCGCTCTGCCCTTTCCATCGTTGCTGATCAGATCGGTGGTCCCACCAGCGCTGAGGCGATAGCAACCACCCTGCTGGACCTTCTCGAGCTGGCGATCACCGACCGTTCACCCCTGAACGCCGCAGCTTCTTTCCCCTGGGGCACCTACCACCTGGCGGGGGTTCCAGCCGTGAGCTGGTACGGATTTGCCACCGAGATCTTCGCGCAGGCCGTGAGAGTCGGTTTGCTGGAGCGAGCCCCGGAACTCACCCCGATTTCCACCAGCGCCTATCCAACCCCGGCCGAACGCCCCGCCAATTCCCGACTGGACGGCTCCGCCTTTCTCCGGGACTTCGGATGCCCCATGCCCGACTGGCGCCGTGACCTCCATTCCTGTCTCCAGGCCTGGGCCAGTTCCACCACCACCACAGCCTGATGCCCCCGATCCCTCGTCATCTCCTGATCACCGGCGGAGCTGGTTTCATCGCCGCCAATCTTGTTCACCACTGGGCCGCTGCCCACCCCGACGATCGGATCGTCGTGCTCGATGCCCTCACCTACGCGGGCAATCGGGCCACGATCGCGCCCCTGATCAAGGCCGGGCGCATCAGCTTCGTGCATGGTGATATCGGCGATCGACCATTGGTGGACGACCTCCTGGCAGAGCACGGCATCACCCATGTGGCCCATCTGGCCGCCGAATCCCATGTGGACCGTTCGATCACCGGGCCTGGAGCCTTTCTCAGCACCAACGTCACAGGCACCTTCACGCTGCTGGAAGCGTTCCGTGCCCACTGGCAGGCCGCAGGTTCTCCCGAAGTGTGGCGCTTCCTGCACGTGAGCACCGACGAGGTCTTCGGCAGCCTCGAGCCGGGTGATCCCCCATTCTCTGAGACCACCCCCTACAGCCCCCGCTCCCCCTATGCCGCCAGCAAGGCCTCCAGCGACCACCTGGCCCGGGCCTGGCAACACACCTACGGGCTCCCCGTTCTGGTGAGCAACTGCTCCAACAATTACGGGCCTTTTCACTTTCCTGAGAAGCTGATTCCACTCACCCTGATCAACATCCTGCTGGGTCGACCGATCCCCGTCTATGGCGATGGCAGCAATGTGCGTGACTGGCTCTACGTGCAGGATCATTGCCGCGCCCTCGAGCGCATTCTGCTGGCCGGGGACCCTGGTCGTACCTACTGCATCGGTGGCTGCAACGAGGTGGCCAACCTTGATCTGGTGCGGATGCTCTGTGATCTGATGGATGAGCAGGCTCCTGAACTACCTGTACGTCCCAGCCGCGAGCTGATCCGTTTCGTGGCCGACCGCCCCGGCCATGACCGGCGTTATGCCATCGACGCCACCCGCATCCGGGAGGAACTGGGCTGGCAGCCCCAGGTGACGGTGCAGGAGGGCCTGCGCCGCACAGTGCAGTGGTATCTCAGCCACCGTTCCTGGTGGCAGCCCCTTCTCTCCGAGGAGTACGCCAGTTACCTCGAGTCCCAGTACGCGTCTCGGCTCGCCTGACCGTTCAACCCCGTTTCATCTGATGCAGATCGTTCCCCAGTCGATTCCCGACGTTCTTCTGTTCGTACCGAAGGTGTTCGGTGATGAGCGTGGCTTCTTTGTGGAAACGGCCAGGCAGACTGTTCTCAACGAGGCGGGTATTCCGCCCATGGTGCAGCACAATCAGTCACGCTCAGGTTGTGGTGTGCTGCGCGGACTGCACTATCAGCTGGTGCAACCCCAGGGGAAGCTGGTGCGATGCTCCCGGGGTTCGGTGTTCGATGTGGCGGTGGATGTACGTCGTGGATCGCCGAGCTTCGGCCAGTGGGTCGGAGCGATTCTGGATGACGTGAATCACCACCAGCTCTGGGTGCCACCTGGTTTCGCCCACGGTTTCCTGGTGCTTTCGGAGCTGGCCGACTTCTGTTATCTCTGCTCCAATTATTATCACCCTGAGTCAGAACAGGGCATTCTCTGGAGCGACCCTGCTGTGGGGATCCTCTGGCCTGAATTGCCGCCGGGCGTGACCGTGCAGCTCTCCTTGAAAGACAGCTCCAACCCCTCCCTTGAGCACCAGGATCCTGCTCGGCTTCCAGCCCTGCTCTGATTCTCACCAAGGAACCTCGTCCCCGTCCTCCGGCGGCCATTGCAGCTGCACCACCACCGGGGCGTGGTCACTGGGCTTCTCGTTGGCGCGAACTGTTTTGTGGATCAGACAGCCGGTGGCCCGCTCCAGCAGCTCCTCGGAGAGATAGATGTGATCGATCCGCCAGCCGCTGTCGCGGTCCCAGGCTCCGCTGCGGTAGTCCCACCAGCTCCAGTGGCCCTGTTCCGGCTCGAAGATCCGGAACACGTCGCTCAGGCGTTCGTCCAGGGCCAGGCGCAGGGCCTGCCGCTCCGCCTCGCTGGCCATGATCCCGCCGCTGAGCCGTGAGGGGTCATGGATGTCGCGGTCTTCCAGGGCGATGTTGAAATCGCCCACCATGCAGAGGGGATCGCCGTCGCCGCCCTGGGCTTGAAGATAGCGACGCAGGCAGGCCAGCCATTCCAATTTGTAGGCGTACTTCTCCGAGCGCAACGACGAACCGTTGGGGACATAGAGGTTGAGCACGCGCACCCCCTCGATCAAGGCGCTGATCACCCGTTTCTGCTCGCTCAGGGCCAGCGCCTGGTCATCGGGCAGAAGCGCGTCAAAGCCGATGCGGACATCCTCCAGCGGCAGGCGGCTGAGGATCGCCACTCCGTTGTACGCCTTCTGGCCGCTGATCACGGCGGTGTAGCCCAGGGCGGTGAACGCCTCGGTGGGGAAAGCTGCATCCTCCACCTTGGTTTCCTGCAGGCAGAGCACGTCGGGGGCTTCATGCTCCAGCCAGGCCACCACCTGCTCCAGCCGGCTGCGCACGGAGTTCACGTTCCAGGTGGCGATCCGCATCCCGTCCAATCAGCCACCATCGGTGACCCTTAGCATTGAGGCATCATCCTGTCCCGTCGCACGCCTGCCATGGCCCGTCCCCTGGCCCTTGCGGCCTTCACCCTGCTCGCACTTCCTCTTCTCCCCCCAACCGCCCAGGCCCAGCTCAGCTCCTTCGGGCAATCGGTCCAGGAACAGCAGATCTACGACAACAGCCCCACAGGCCGACCCACTGGCGGCATTCTCGAATCGGGCAACCCGCTGGAGCTGATGAACAAACTGCGGCGCAACAGCGCCCTCGACAACGCCACCCAGCCCGGCGATGCCATCGATCAGGCCCTCAAGGACCTGGAGGTCCAGGCGGCTCCTGCCCCTGGGCCGGCTGGACCCCTGGTGACGCCTCCTTAGGCGGCTTCCCCCCCCTGGCACGCCGCAATGGCTCCAGTCCCCAGGCGGCTGCCACCTCATCAAGGCGTGGGTCCGGTTGGTTCGGCTTGAGGCGCCGGGCTCGATCGAGCAACTCCAGGGCCTGCCGGGTCTGCCCCTGCTGCTGTCGCATCAGGGCCTGGCCCAGCAACGGCCTGGGATCCTCCGGTTCTGTGGCGCTCAGCTGTTTGTAGAGGCCCTCTGCGGCCTTGAGCTGTCCGCGGCGCTGGTGCAGGTCGGCCAGCAGCAGCCCGATCGCCAGGGTCTGCTCTTTCTCCTTCTTTCGGCTGGCCTTTTGGTAGGCCTTGGTGAGCAGGGCCTCGGCCTCGGCACCGCGGCCCTGCTCCAGCTGGATCAGGGCCATCAGCTGCAAGGCCTCGAGCAGCTCCGGTCTGAGGTTCAGAAGCTGGCGCACCTCCCGTTCAGCCCCAGTGGGGTCCTTCTGGTCACGGCGCAGTTCCGCCAGCATCAGGCGCAGACTCCAGCGCTGGGGCTGCTGGTCGGCCATGCGCTCCAGCAGCGCTGTGGCCTCAGCCTTGTCGTCGAGAGCCAGCAGCAGTTGCAACAGTCGTTGCTGCTGGCCCTCGCTGGCCTGCCCCCGATTCAGCTCTGCCCGCAGCCGGATCGCCTGCTGCTCCAGCTCCAGTCGGGAGCGATCCACAGGCTTTTGTTCCGGACTGCGCTGTCCCAACCACCACCCCGCCAGAAGCGAGGCCATGGTGAGGGCCACGGCTCCAAGCGCCAACAGCCAGGGCCTTGATCGGGTGTTCACGGCTGCGGCTGAGGGGCGGGATGGCATGGATCCGGAGCCGGTTCCAGCAAGTCTGGCTCCTGGTGCCCTGGCTAGATTGAGATCCGGGCCATTGGTTGCCCCCACCGACAATGCGTCACCATCCCATTTCCCCGGTCACCGAACCGCTCCAGTACCGGGCCATCGGCGTGGTGCGTGGTCAGTACGTGCCCAGCGACCCCGAGCAGCTCACCCGCGGTCTGATCCGAACCGACGACGGCACCGAGATCGACGCCGTTGTGCTCGGCCGGGTGCTCAGCCTGGTGCGCCGTCATCTCGACCTGGAGCGCTCCCACCTCTGGGTGGTCTACCCGCGCTGCCGCGAACCCGGCTCCCTCCATCTCCAGATGGTGGGGGTGTGGGAGCCGAGCACCCTCAGCGAGGCGGAAGCGGAACCGGAATCGAGCGCTGCTGCTGAGCCTCCCGCCGCTGAGCCCTCCCCTGACGACCTTCCCGAAGGCGACGACTACTTCTCGGTGCGGGGTGAGCTCATCTACACCCGCCCTGACTCCCAGGAGCTGGTGGTGAAGGTGCGCCAACGACCCCGTCCTGATGGCAACCGGCCCCAGCCATTCAAGTTGCCCCTCCGCGGCGAGGTTCCTCTGGAGCATCTCCGTCACTTCGTTGCGCTGGACCTGCGCAGAATCGGGGAGGAACTGCACGTCGAGCGCTATGAGGTGATCGCTCCTGTGGCCCAACGCGGCAACCGCGGCGGCAAGGGACGCCCGGAGCGGGGAGGCAGCGGTGGCGCCAGGGGCGGACACCGCAGCGCCGTGAGCCGCCCCGGCCGCTGAGATGGAGCCGCGACCCCAGCTTGGTGATGGCTCGTCCACGGCTCTGCGGGTGGGAGCCGTGGTGGCCGGGGGCACCCTGCTGGCCGTGCTCGGTCCAGTCCTGGGGTTGTCGCCCTGGCTGGTGGCCCTCGCCGCCGGAGGGGGTCTCTCTGGTCTCACTGTCGACGCGGCCCGGTTCGGTGGCCGGGGCGGCCACCTGCTGGCGGAAACCCTCCCCGGTGGTCTCTGGCGCTTGCGCCGCATCGCCATCCACGAGGCTGGCCATGCCCTGGTGGCCGAGCAGGAAGGGCTGCCCGTGAAGCAGGTGCTGGTGGGCAGCCTGGCCTGCCTGCGTGCCGGCATCGGCGCCAGTGGCAGCACCGAATTCGAGCCCCCCGAGCACGCCAAGCTGCCCCCGGAGGATCTTCGCCGCTGGAGCCGGGTGCTCCAGGCCGGGATGCTCGCTGAGCGTCTCCTCTACGAGCAGGCCCGCGGTGGCGCCGACGATCGCGCTCTCCTGGGTCGCCTCTGGGGTCTCTCCGGCTTCGATGTCGACACCGCCCAGCGGGAACAGCGGCGCGCCCGCCGCGAGGTGGAGCAACTGCTGCGCCGCCGCCAGCCGGAACTGGTGGCCCGCGCCGAGGAGCTTCTGCAGGCGGCCCCCCGGCTGCTTCGGAGCGCTGCCTGAGTTCCATGGTGCTGGCCTTTCTGGATTGCCCCACCGGCCTGGCCGGCGACATGCTCCTGGCCGCCCTGCTGGATCTGGGGCTGCCTGAGCCGGCGATCCATCGGCCCCTGGCCCAGCTGGGGCTGGAGGGCCGCTATCGCCTTCACCACCAGGATGGCCGCAGCGGCGGCCTGCGTGGGCGGAGGCTCACGGTGGAGACCCTCGAGGCCGACTCTCCCCACCGCTCCTGGGGCAGCCTGCGCCAGACCATCGCCACCAGTGCGCTCGAGCCGCCCCTGCGCGAGCGGGTGCTGGCGGTCTTCAGCCTGCTGGCGGAGGTGGAGGGGACGGTCCATGGCCATGCCCCGGAGCAGGTGTACTTCCATGAGGTGGGTGCTCTCGATGCCCTGGTGGATGTGGTGGGGGTCTGTGCCGGCCTCCTGCACTTTGAGGTGGACCGGCTGATCTGCGGGTCTCCCCCTGCCGGCCATGGCAGCGTGGACACCGCCCATGGCCGGCTGCCCCTGCCGGCGCCGGCGGTGCTGGAGCTGGCCAGCCGCTGTCTCGTTCCCCTGGCGAGCGCTGAGGGTTTCCCTCCCGGGGAGCTCACCACACCCACGGGGCTGGCCCTGATGGCTTGCTGGGCCGATCGCTTCGGAGTGGCTCCGGCCCTGGTGCCCTCACGGGTGGGGATCGGCCTGGGCCATCGGGAGCTGGATCGCCCGAACCTGCTGCGGCTCTGGCTCGCGACACCTTCCCCTGAAAGTGATTCACGCAGCGGGCCTGCGCTGGAAACGGTGCTGCAGCAGCAGGCTCAGATTGATGACGCCACCCCCGAAGACCTCGCCTTCGTGGTGGAGGAGCTTCGCCGCGCTGGAGCTCTCGAGGTGTTCACTGCCGCCATTCAGATGAAGAAGGGCCGTCTGGGGGTGTTGCTCACCGCACTGGCGTGGCCGGATCAGGCCGGTGCTCTGCGCGAGGTCTGGTGGCGCCATGGCACCAGCCTGGGTGTGCGCGAACAGCTGCAGCATCGCTGGGCCCTGCCTCGCCGCACGCTCAGCCTCAGCACCGATCTGGGGATGGTTCGCCTCAAGCAGGCCGGCGTGCCCGGCGGCCCACCCCGCTACAAAGCCGAGCACGACGACCTGGCGGCCCTTGCCCGCCGCCATGGCCTCAGCCTCGCCGAGGTGCGCATGGCAGTGGATGACGCCCTGGCGAAGGACAATGCCCTCGCCCCACCCGAGAGTGGCTGATGCCCTCCCCCCCGCAGCTGTGGTCGTTGCTGATCACCCGGGCGCAGTCCCTTGCAGCAGGCCTGAAGCGGGTGTCCTGGCGACTGCCGCCTCTCCCTGGGGGCGCCCGCCTCTGGGTGACACTGTTGAGCCTCGGTTTTCTGCTGGCAGCTCTCAAGGGCAATGGTGAGCAGCTGCTGGCCCAGCGCCCTGATTCCCAGGGCTGGCTCTGGCTGCTGATCGGGGTGGGGCTGAGTCTGCTCAGCCTGGTGATCAACGGCCTGGCCTGGGCGGTGGGGCTGCGCTGGTTCAGGCTTCGGCCCCGCTGGGGTCTGAGTGTGAGGGAGTACCTGAGCACCAACCTGCTCAAGTACCTGCCGGGGGGCATCTGGCACCTGGCGGCGCGCGTGCGCCTGCTCGGCCTGGGCGAGCCACTGCTCGTTGGTCAGGCCAGCCCGGTGGGCACACCCCTGGCCCTGGCGGCAACCCTGCTGGATCCGCTGCTGGCGGCCAGTGCCGCCCTGGCGATCGCCGCTGTGGCGGGTTGGAGGGTCGGCTGGCCCCTGTTGGGCCTGCTGCCGCTGCTGGTCCTCGCGCCACGCTGGTTCCAGCCGCTTCTGCAGCGTCTGGAGCGCTCCCGCGAGCGGCAACTCGCGCGGGCCCAACGAAGTGAAAGTGAGCCTGCGCTCCCTGGCTCAGGCGGGTTTCTGCTGCCCGGCTATCCGCTTGTGCCGTTGCTGGCTCAGGCCCTGTTCGTCGTCTTTCGCTTTGCGGGATTTGCCGCCTGCGTGCTGGCGTTCGATCAGCAGCTCTCCCTGGCCTGGGGCGCCTGGCTGCTGGGCTTCTGTCTGGCCTGGACGGCAGGACTGGTGGTGCCGGGCGCCCCAGGGGGACTTGGCGTGTTCGAGGCGGTGCTTCTGCTTCAGCTCGGGGGTCAGCTGGCGGAAGCGCCCCTGCTGGCCGTGGCGCTCAGCTACCGCCTGGTGGTCACGGCCGCTGATCTGCTGGGTGCCCTGACAGCCCGGCTGGATCAGGCCATCGATCGGCAGCACGCCCATGGCGCCCAACCTGAGCAGCACGACGTCTGATCAGCTAGTTCGCAATTGAAGGACCTGTTGAGAATTGCAGGCTAGGATCACCCTGACGTACGGGGTGATCCGGTGCCATCCCGATCGCCGGCAGGGTCGCAGTCCCGCTCCGCCTCAGCCGCCACCATTCCTGCCAGCACAAGTCCGGCCACGGAGCTGCGCTCCAGCCTGCATGGGAGAGGCCAGCGGCTCACGCCCCAGCGGCAGAAGGTGCTCACGCTGTTCGAGCGGATCGGTGAAGGCAGTCACCTCAGCGCCGAGGAAGTCCATCAGCGCCTCCTGCGTGCGGACGAACGGGTGTCTCTGGCCACCGTGTACCGCACCCTGCGGTTGCTCAGTTCGATGGAGCTGCTGCGGGAACTGGAATTGCCCGAAGGGGGGCGTCGCTTCGAGCTGGCCAGTGATGCCCACCGCGATCACCATCACCTGGTCTGTGTGGGTTGCGGGCGCACCGAGGAGTTCGAGAGTGCCGTGGTGCTGGCGGAAGGCCGCCAGGCCGCCAGCAGTCTTGGCTTCCGCCTGATCGAGTGCGTGCTCAACGTGAGGGCTTTGTGTCCTCGCTGCGCCGCCGGCGAACCCGCCTGAGCGGGGGGTGGTTGGCCCCGTGGGCAGTGAGAGCGGCGAGAAGGGTGGCGCGATCGCCGTGGAGCCTGAGCATCGCAGTGGTGCGGCAACGACCTGAGGCTGGGCCCAGCCGGGGCGGGCCGGCGCCCCAGGGGGCACGACTGCAGGCGTGAAAAGGCACATCCCGGCGACGCTTCCACGACGGTCTGCGCCCGGGCCGGGGCTTTCAACAATGGGAGTTATTGAGAACAGATTGCAAAAAGGGGCCTCCACTGATTAGATTGCGAGTCATTCGCAATAGCGTCTGTTCCGTGAGCTTCCGTTTCCTGCCCGAGCAGCCCCTCTCCTGCGTGCGGATGCCGGCCGGCCAGACCGCGCTGCTTGACCCCACCCGCCGCCCCGGTGGCAGTTCCATCGAGGTGCTGGAAGGCATCGCCCGCGTCTACTGCCCCTGCGAGGAGACCGAGAGCATGACTCTCGCTTTCCTCCAGCCTGGTGATCAGCTCCGCACCGATCGGCTCTGCAGTGAAGGGGTCTGCGTGGAGGCCCTCACTCCGCTCAGCTTCCGCTCGGAGGTGGAGCCGGCCGGTGAGACCGGCTTCGATGCGGTGAACGAATGGACCTTGCAGCTGCTGCGGATCCGCCATCTCGGCTCAGCGGAGCAGCGGCTTCATGCCCTGTTCGGGCTGCTGGTGCGTCGTCTCGGGCGACGCTGCGGACCCTGGTGTGATCTGCCCTTCCGCCTCACCCACGAACGCATCGGTGAGTTGATCGGCACCACCCGCGTCACCACCACCCGATTGATCTCCAGGATCCGCCAGGCCCAGCTGCTGGAAGCCCCTGCGGGCGAACCCGGCCTGCGCCTGGCGCCTTCCCTGGTGGAATCCGCTCCCCTGGCCGCCGCCTGATCCCCCTGCCCACGCCGGCCCCGCCACCACCCCCGCTCCTGCCCTGCCCGCTCACGGCCGGCTGGGAGCTGGTCGCCCACGCGGTCCTTCCGTCTCAGGGAGTCGATGGACGACGCCTGGGGGGGTTCTCCGCTGCGGCCACCGATCCCCACGATGGGCGCCTCTGGTTGCTCAGCGACCGTGCGGAGCCCGAACTGCTGCCCATCTGGGACCTGGCCAGCCTCGGCCGGCGCCCTCTGCGTATCGGTGATCGTCTGCCCCTGCGCCCCAGCGCAGGGGATCGCTTCCCGGTGCCCCTGGACGGCGAAGGCCTGGTGCTTGAGGGTTCCGACGCCTGGATCGTGAGCGAGGAGCGTCGCAGCGCTGATCGGCCCGCTCAGCTGCTCCGTTTCGATCGTGGCAGTGGCCGGCTGCGTCAGGCTCTGCCTCTGCCTCCGGCGTGGAGGGCAGCCCCTGACCAGGGCCTCGGCGCCAACCAGGGCCCGGAATCGCTCACACGCCTCCCGGGCGCTCCCCTGGTCCTGCTGCTGGCGGCGGAGCGCCCCTTGCTTCAGGACCCCCCCGATCAGCTGCGTCTGCTCAAGCACGGACCCGATGGCTTCCGGCCGGCGGGGGCACTGCGCCTGTCTCTGCCAGGTCCTCACTGGGGGCTCACCGAGCTGCTCGCCCTTCCGAGCGGTGGTCTGCTCGGACTGGTGCGAGGATTTGAGCCCCCCGCCCGCTGGTGGGCCCAGCTGCTGCAGCTGCCTTCCCCGGAAGCGGCCGGTTCGGTGCAGCGTCCACTCATGCGCTGGGATCTGCTGGCCACGGGACTTCCCCCCGACAACTGGGAGGGACTGGTTATGGGGCCTCCCCTGCCGGATGGCCGTCCCACAGTGCTGCTGGTGAGCGACGACAATTTCAGCCCCCTGCAGGCCAGCCGCCTGGCCCGCCTTGCCCCACGCCGGCAACCCGGCTGCAGCGATGGCTCAGTCGCGGCTCTCGAGGGTGGGGATCAGGGCCAGTGAGGCCACCATCCCCAGGGTCATGATGATCAGGGCCGGGGCCATCGCCGCACCAACCCGCTCATCACTGGCGTACTGGAAGACACGCACGGCCAGGGTGTCGAAATCGAACGGACGCAGGGAGAGTGTCAGCGGCAGTTCCTTCACCACATCCACGAACACCATCAACCCGCCCACCAGCACCGGACCGCGCAGCAGGGGCAGGTGAACCCGCCGCAGCACCTGGGTCCAGCTGCAACCCAGACTGGTGGCCGACTCATCGATGCTGGGGGGTATCCGCTCCAGGCCGGCGTCGAGGCCCTGCTTGGCCACGGCCATGAAGCGCACCCCATAGCCCCAGAGCAGCAGCAGCAGTGGGCTGAGCAACCAGGGACCCCCCAGCAGCATCAGACCCAGAGCCAGGACGCTGCCCGGAACGGCGTAGCCCATCCCCGCCAGGAAACTGAGCTGCCGCACCAGCAGACGCGGGCTCCAGCGGCGGATGATCGCCAGCAGCAGGGCCGCCACGCCGGTGAGCAGTGTGGCCACCAGCGCCAGGGCGAGGCTCCGGCCCGCCAGGACCAGCTGCTCACCCAGCGGTTCCTCCAGCAGGTTGCGCCAACCTTCCGTCACCCAGACCAGTGGAATGACCAGCACCAGAAGGGGTGGAAGGGCTGACACCAGCTGGGCCAGCAGCGCCCGCCAGCCCTGCAACACGTAGGCCTGCGCCTCGCCACTCGAGGAACCCAGATTCCAGCGCCGACTGCGCCGACGCAGGGAACGCTCGGCGGCCACAAGGATCACGACGATCCCCAGGGCGATCAGTGAGAGCAACGCCGCCCCGCGGGGATCACCTTCCACTTGCCAGCGATCGAGGATGCCCGCCGAGAGGCTGGGAACCCCCAGCAGCCGCACAGCCCCCAGTTCATTCACCACCTCCATCGCGCTCAGGGCCACCCCGGCTCCGATCGCCGGCAGGGCGATGGGCAGCGCGACCCGCCGGAACGCCTGCCAGGGCCCCACGCCCAGGCTGCGGCTGGCTTCCAGCAACTGGCCACCGGTGATCGAGAAACTTTCGGTGCTCAGCAGAAAGACATAGGTGTAATTGCCCAGAGCGAGGAGCAGCACAGCCCAGCCCAGACCGTGGATGCGCAGGCCATGGCTGCTGCCCCAGTCGATCAGGCTGGCCGCCAGCAGATAAGCCGGAAAGGCCAGCGGCAGCAACTGGGCCATGCGCAACCAGCGCCGACCGGGAAAGCGGCAGGCCGCCGTGAGCCAGCCGATGGCGGTGCCCATCACGGCACCGCAGACCCCCTCTCCAAGCACCAGCACCAGGGTGCCGCGAATCTGATCCGCACCATCGAAGCCCAGACCCAGCCCCCCCAGCAGCGAGGGCTGCATGACGGCATCGCCGAACAACGCAGCCAGCGGCAGCAGAGCCAGCACAACAATCACCACCACCATGGCGGTGAGCGCCGGACGGCTGGAGGGGTTGACCTGCGCGAGCGGGCGTGGGGCGAGCAGGGTCACTTCCACCCAGTTTCCGCCATCAGCGCGCTGGCCTCTCGGTTGCCGCTGGCCAGTTGATCCGCACTGACCGGCGAAGGCTGAAAGTTGCCGAAGCCATTGAGGATCGGGTTTTCCCCGAAGCCCTGCAGCGGGTATTCATTGTTGGCGGCCGCATAGCCCTTGCCTGAGCTCGGGGAGGCCAGAAATTCGATCAACCGGGTGGCCGCCTCGGGGTTGCTGGCATGGCGGGTGACACCGGCGGCGGTGATGTTCACGTGGGTGGGGGATGGGAACACCACCTTGATCTTCTGCGCCAGGGCTTTGTCCTCCGGTTTGGCCTCGCTGGAGAGCATGCGCGCCAGGTAGTACTGGTTGGCCACGGTCACCCCGCACTCACCACGGCCGACCGCCCGCAGCATCGGGGTGTCGCTGGTGAAGAAGGGTGGTTTCACATTGGCCACCAGGCCCTCCAGCCAGCTTCTGGTGGCGGCGGCTCCCTGTTGCTGGAGGATGTCGGCCACCAGTGACTGGTTGTAGACGCTGGCCCGGTTGCGCAGGCAGAGCTTGCCCTTCAGTTCCGGCTTGGCCAGATCGGCGTAGCTGTTCAGGCTGGAGGGGTCCACCAGGGCAGGGTTCACCATGATCGGCCTGGCGCGGCGG
Source organism: Synechococcus sp. BSA11S (assembly GCF_014224355.1). Lineage (GTDB taxonomy): Bacteria > Cyanobacteriota > Cyanobacteriia > PCC-6307 > Cyanobiaceae > Regnicoccus_A. Next base: position 185,613 of record NZ_VNWP01000002.1, read on the forward strand.
GTGAGGGCGTACCAGCTGCCGGCTGGATCCCGCAGGTTGGCAGGCACGTCGCGGTTGAGGGCCTCGGAGCTGATCGGCTGGAACAGCTCGTCCTGGCGGGCACGCTGAATCCTGGCGGCGTCCACCAGCACCAGCACATCAGCGGGGCTGTTCTCCCCTTCGCTCTTGAGGCGCACGATCAATTCATCGTCCTTGCCCTCGAGCAGGTTCACCTTGATGCCGGTCTCGGCTGTGAACTGCTTGTAAAGCTCCTTGTCGGTGTTGTAGTGGCGGCCGGAGTAGATGTTCACTTCCCCGTCTGACTTCTGCGGCGCTGCGCAACCAGTGAGGACGGCCAGGCCGAGCGCTCCGGCGAGGGCGAGCGCCCTGGAGCGAATCAGGGGGGGACGATGCTGAGTCACGGACGAAAACTGATCGAGCAGGCAAGGTACGGAGCCGGCCCATGGCCTCCGCGTTCAATTGCTTCCAACTGATGTGACATCGGCTACCCCTGCTCATCCCACCGGCCCGGAACCGCCGCTGGATCTGGCCAGTCTGATCAGGGCCCTGAGCCGCGCCGAGGCCTATCCAGACGACGCCTGGGGAGAGCTTCCAGTGGAGCAACGCCGGGTGGAGGTGGTTCAGACCCACATCAGCGTGGTCTTCCTCAGCGGCCGGCGCGCCTACAAGCTCAAGAAGCCCCTGAGCTTCTGGGGTCTGCTCGATTACGGCAGTGCCGAGCAGCGTCTGCACTGGTGTCGCGAAGAAGTCAGGCTCAACAGCCGCCTGGCACCTGATCTCTACCTCGGGGTGGCGCCGGTGCTGCGCTTCACAGACGGCGGGGCCAGGGTCGGTGCCCTCGACACGGAGCTGGAGGGGGGGGAGCACGTGGTGGTGATGCGCCGCTTCGAGGCCGGAGCCACCCTCGCCAGCCGGCTGGCGGCCGGCCGGGTCAGCGAAGCGGATCTGCAGCGTCTGGGCGAGCGCATCGCCGGCTTCCACGATCAGAACCGGCTGGAGCCCGCCCTGGCCAAGGGCGCCGACCGGCGCTTTGCGGCGGTGCTGCGCAGCAATGTCTGCGCCACCCGCCGCTCGGTTCCTGAGCTGTTTCCTGCGGGTGTTCATGAGCTGCTCGTCGGCGGCCTGGCCCTGGCCCTTCGCCGATCCCGCCACGTCCTGCGCCAGCGGCTGGCGGCGGGAGCGGTCGTGGATGGCCACGGCGACCTGCGGCTTGAGCACGTGCTGCTCGAGCCGGCGCTGGCCGTGGTCGATGGAGTGGAGTTCAACGCCGACCTGCGCCAGGTGGATCGGGCCTCCGACCTCGCCTTTCTGGTGATGGACCTGCAGGCCTCGGGTCACGCCGCTTGCATCCCAGCCTTGCTGAAGGGCTACGGCCAGATGATCGAGCCAGCCGTGCTTGGGCTCTTCTGTGCCTACCGTGCCCACGTGCGGGCCAAGGTGGAAGCAGCCACCAGCGGCGAAGCGGAGATCCCCCGGCCCCAGCGCCAGGGCGCCGAGGTGATGGCGCGGCGCTACCTCAGCCTGGCGCTGGCCTATGCCTTCAGGGGGCTGAGCCCCCCGGCCCTGATCCTGCTCCATGGTCTCTCCGGCAGTGGCAAGAGCCATCTGGCCAAACGACTGACCCCCTGGCTGCTGGCCGGCCTCCACCGCAGCGACCTGATCCGCAAACGGCTGCACGGTCTGCAGCCCCTGCAGCGGCCATCACTCCAGGAGACACGGCAGCTCTACGGCCCCATCGCCGATCAACGCACCGAGGCTGCCCTGCTCGACGCCGCCGCGGCCAGCCTGACCAGGGGGGACTGGGTGCTGCTGGATGCCACACACCTGAAGTCCGCCAGCCGGGAGAGAGCCATGCAACTGGCAGGGCGCCTCGGGGCGATCAGCCTCGTGCTGGACGTTCAGGCCGATCAGGCCTTGCTAAAGCAGCGCTTGGAGCGGCGCGGGCTGCTGGATGACGATCCCAGCGATGCGAATCTGCCCGTCCTGCAGGAGCAGATGCGTTCTGCCGAACCACTCACCCCAGGTGAGCAGGAATGCAGCGTGGTAGTGGATTCTCGGACGGACCTGGATGACTCGGCTGTGCTGATGGCGCTGTGGGAGCACTGGCGGGCACGGCTGAAAACCCTGCGCCGTGCGTGACAGGCGAGCCAAGACCGCGAATGGCTCAGCCAGGTTGTGCTCAAGCACATTGACAACCAACCCCAGCCTCGCTTCCGTCATCGAGGGCACGTCTGGCTCTGAGGGAGCCACATTGGGGCTTCAGCTCGGCGGTGTTGGTTCGGCGAGGGCTGGGGAAGGGCAGGCGAGAAAGATCAACCTCGTAAATCATTGCAGAGTTCTCTGATTGTTCTTGACGGGAGACCAACAGGAGTCCGGCACCATGATCCCTTGAATCGACCGGCAATGTGGTCAGGGTTTGGGTAAAGGGCTGCGGCACAGGAGCGGTTCAGACCGGAAAGCTCTGAATCCACAAGGTCTGGTTGAGCGCGAACATACATTTTCATGCAGTTGACGGCTTGTTGTCGCCCTGAGAAATGCTTTATAATGTGTGGTCTCCAGGCCGCATTGGCACTTAAACCATTCATCTCAAAGACCAGAAGAAGAACGACTGAGGCAATTACAGTCGACTGCAGAGACTTGCGAACGGGGCTGGCTGCTGATCCAGCTCCGTTCACTCGCCCACGAAGCATAGTCGCAAGGGTCAGGACAATGCAAACACAAACGATGGAAGCAAAAAGAATGGATAGGCTGTTGTAACGATCAGCAAGTGCTGCACGGAAACCAATCGGGGTGCCACCGCGACCCACTGAACTCGCAGCACCCAGGCCGAACAGAAAGAAGACCAGGCTGATGCAGTGGACAAACTCCCAGGATGGAGTCTTTCCTCCAGCTCTGGCAGCTCTCCAGATGACAGCCATAGCCATGGCTACCAATACTACGCCCGTTACCGCATTCATCAAGACGAATAAGACACTCGGTTGATACTTGTAGAAGTTTGAAAGAAATGCGACAATATAGCGCGGGTCAATAAAGTTAGCCCTTAGCGATGCGTGGTGCGCAGGACTTTGGTAACCATAGAAAAAGACTATAATCGCAAGCACAAGACATGAAAGAACAACAAGGCTGGGAGAACTGCGGACAACCTGCCTCAAAGACCGAAGACTGGTGGATGGGGCCATCAAACATATCGTTATGATTGAGCAAGGTAAAAGTAGAACATTTCCGGAAAATGAGAAGATGGAAAGAATTCCCATCAACCCTGCCGCTATCGAAAGAGATCGTTGAAATGTCTTTTCATTGCTGAGGGCCATACCCTTCAAAGACAGTGCAACTGTAAGTGCAGACAGGCAGCCGAAAGCGAACAGGATGCCGAGGAAGAAACTGATCTGAACATACCAAAGACCATTGTATAAATTCGCCGGACCTACGGCATAAAGCTTTGTCGAAAAAGCTATGACACTCAGACGCACACCCCAATCCAGGGATCCTGATAATGACCTCGTCAACAGAGGAAGGCATACAATCAGGACGGTGATAACCCTAACGAAATACGATATGTTGACTGTCAAGTCTGAGTGAAAGACAGCAAAGCGCTCAATCACAACTGTAAGCAGCTTGGTCGTTACCTTGCGGCTCTCATTGTGTTGATCAAAGAGTTCTTTGAAGATATCTCCTGGCTTTGCTATTTCAAGACTCTGTAAGAAGCTCAAGGGTGTATCCCAGTCGTCCCAGAAAGGGAAGTGAAAAAAACCAGACCCCTGAAGAGATGAAACTTCCGATCGAAACGCGGAAAAACCAAAAAGCCAAACCAGAAGCGTGGCTAAAACAAGAGTGCGTCTGGTGAAGAGATGCTCAGGCCTTGATGGAATCACCGGCGTTAGATATTCAACCCAAATCAAGTCTAGCATGTTTAGCGTTCAATGCCCATCTATCTCTTGGCTTCAAGTAGACCAGGCTCCCTGCCCGTTCAATCAACGCATGATCTTCTCATTGGATACGGGAAAAGACTCTGGATCAAAGGTGTATTGAACGTGTGAGCCAACGGGCAATAAGATTCCTGGCAAGGCAGTCCTGATGCACTGTCTGCAATGATAACAATGCGTAAAATCGGAAACGCTACCTTGTTTGCTTGATGGGTGCCGGTCACGAGGTTCTCCTGCCATGCCAATCACATCATCAATCCCATGGCAACAGCTTGCTCGCGCAGCTCAAGCCAGGAAGTACAGTGATCGTTGCTTCAATGAATCCTTCGATCGTGCCGTAAGTCAACACCGATGCAGCTTTCATGTTAACGATGACATCTGTAGCTGTCGTTACCCCATCATTTAATGACTATCGTTGTGTCCTGGAGCTCGTCAGGGAGCTGGATCGTCTATCCAATGCTGTAGGAAATATCAGGTTCAGAGTGATTGTTGTCAATGACTCTCCTTGGGTTGAAATCAGTGATGAGTTGCTTGCCAGAAGCCAGCTGGAGAGACGTGAAATGGATCTTCGAGTGCTTGAACTCAATGCAAATCTTGGTCACCAGGCGGCATTGGCTATTGGCTTGGCATGGCTCTTGCCTGAGCTTGATGACTATCAATACATCGTGACTATTGATGCAGATGGTGAGGATAATCCCTCTGATATCATCAGAATGATCCAAACACTAAGCAATGATTCTCCGTCTTCCCTCGCTTGCGTAGCCAGGAGGAGGGTGAGAATGGAGAGGCTTCTGTTTAGAATGGGCTACAAGGCTTACAAGTCCTTCTCGTACTTACTTATCGGTACATCCATCGACTATGGCAACTTTATTTGTTTTCGTCCAGCTGCGCTGAAGATTCTTGCCAGAAAACCAGAAACAACTGTCCACATTGCGGCTTCCGTTCTGCACTCTAGGATGCCATTCAGGAAGGTTTCGTCTGATCGCCGCAAGCGTTATAGTGGAGAATCGCGGATGGGTGGGTATTCGTCCCTAGTCTTGCATGGCTTTCGCGCCTACACGGTGTTTGGAGACAGAATAGCCGTACGCCTTATGATGTTTGTCTTGCTGGGCTTGGGCATGGTGCTGATTGGAGTATTTGCAGCCGGCTTAATACGATTTACGGGGATGATCGAAGTGTTCCCAGGTTGGGCGTCCATCGTTTCACTGGTTCTGATTGGCTTTGGATCTATGATTGCAATTAACTTGTTTGGACTCGCCTTGCTCTTGATTATAACCTCGAGCTCTTCGCTGCGAGCAAGCCCGCTGGATTATCTTGAGCAATTTCTTGCAAAGGACTCTTGGGAGAAGCCTCGAAAGCCTCGCGGTGAAACTTTGGGCCTCTGATCCATGGATTCTTATCTCATTCTATGGAAGAATGGCCGTGACACCATGATGCCGTAAGTGCAGAAATTAGCCCCGGCTGCCAGCAGGGGAAGAGCAGGCTTCAGCCAGAGATTCTCTAGAGCCAGAATCCCACCGAGCCAGTTAATGGCTGAGTTGATCAGAATTAAGCTGAAAAGAGCATATCCATTGAGTTTCTTCCCGCGAAGCCGATCCCTAAATGTAAATCGCTGTTGCATGACAAACGAGAAACCCGTTGCAATCAAGAACGAAATGACGTTGACTGCAGATAAATTCTGTGAATACAGAGATAAGCTATAAAGAAAGAAATAATGGATGGAGGTGGCTGCAATCCCCACGCCCCCAAACCGAATGATCCTTTCCGTTGATCTCATTGTTGGGATGGGGTGTATGGCTTACACGGTAATTGGAGCCTGACCAGGAATGGTCAGGGACCGGTGGATTCCATCCCAGAACTGTCTGCGGGCCTCAACGGCACGACGGGCCATCACCTGAGCGATCAGAAGCCTGAACGGGGAGTGGTGGCAGAGCTCGTCCACCATGGCCAAGGCCCCGGGGCCATGGTCATCGCCATCCAGATCGATGTGCCGGGTCAGATACCAATGCAGGGAGGGGGCCCGCTGCGGTGGGATCAAGGCCCGATCCAACAGGGCCTGGAATAACGACGGCACCAGCAGCTCACGGCCATGGGTGAAGGCCACAGCCATCGTGAGCGCATCAGCGCTGCCGATCACCTGAAAGGTGAACGCCATGAACCGGCGCGATGGCTCGGGAATCGCCACACCATCGAGAACAGCGCAGAGCTCAGCGCCGCTCAGGGCCCAGGTCTCAATCCCCTGCAACCGTGCCATCAATTGCTGGATCGAGGAGGTGGAGGCCCCCACCTCCTGCATCGCCAGCAGATAGATCTGCAGATGGCTCAGACGGCTGGCGCCGAAGGGATTGGCGGGTGCCTGATCAGACTCCTCTTCCGCAACGATGCGGTTGATCACGGCAATGGCCCCATCCAGTCTGCATGACTGATCGGAGCGAGGTGCTCTGGTGAGCTGATGTTGCAGCGCCTTCGCCAGGAGCAGGAAGTCCCAAACCGCAAAGACATGGTGCTCCATGAACAGCCGCAGCTCCGCCAGGTTCTGGATGGCACCGGCCAGGGGGTGATCCTGCAGACCTGAGACCGGAGGGTTCACAGCCCCAGTTCGCTCAGACCTGGGTGATCGTCAGGCCTGGGGCCCTGGGGCCAGAGGAACAGCCGGTCGGTTTCTTGGATCGGAACGTCGTTGATGCTGGCCTCACGGCGACGCATCAATCCCTGCTCATCAAACTCCCAGTTCTCGTTTCCATGGGCTCGAAACCAGTTGTTGGAGTCGTCATGCCATTCGTATTGAAAACGCACGGCAATGCGGTTGTCGTGCCAAGCCCACACTTCCTTGATCAGCCGGTAGTCGAGTTCGCGGGCCCACTTGCGTTTCAGAAATGCTTCAATCTCCTGGCGGCCACGGATGAATTCCGAGCGGTTGCGCCAGACACTGTCTTCGCTGTAGGCCAGAGCAATCTTGCCTGGATCGCGGGAGTTCCAGGCATTCTCGGCCATGCGGGCCTTTTGAAGCGCCCCATCGCGATCGAAGGGTGGCAGGGGAGGTTTCGGGGTCACAGGGAAATCCTTGGTTGTATCGAGTGATGGTGTCTCAGCTGCCGGCCATGATCGTCACCAGCTGATCAGAGCGGTAGGCGCTCAGGCTCTGTCGGAGCTTCAGGGCCTCCTCGTCGGTGCGCGTACAGGCGAATCCATAGCGAGCCCTCACCCGCTCGGAGGCCCGGTGCAAGCCTTCAATCCCTCTGCTTTGCAGTTGCGCCACGGTCATCTGTTCTCCAGGTGGAAGATGCTCAAGGATCACGGTGGAAGGTGAATAGAGCTGTGAGCTCAGGCCATCGGGCCACTGCAGGGTGAGATGGACTTCAGGCACGGGCGGCAATAGGCAACAGCCGATGCCATGCTCCCAGGAGCGGGTCGTTGTAGCGGTACTCACCGTCACCGAAGCTGGCTTGCGCAGAGCTGATCTTCTTCATGGGGAAGAAACCGTGCCAGCGCCGGATCACGGCCCAGCAGCGCCCGGGCCTGGGGGGAGTGAGGATCAAGCAGCTGAAAATCACCGAACTCGAAGCCAGGCGCCACGCTGCAACCCACCAGGACCGCCTCGCTGATCGGTTCCGCCGCCTGCCAGAGGCACGATGGAATCACATGACAGAAGGTGTTGGCTTCTGCTGAAAGAGTGACGCAGCTGGGGAGCTGGCTTGTGCCATCCCAGCTGTAGAGCTTCAGGCCATGTCCCCGGTAAAGATTCCAGACCTCATCGGAGGCCACACGATGAAACAGGCTTCGTTCCCCCGCCCTGAGCTCGAAATAGATGTGGGTGAGCGCGCTGCGATCGACGGCCGTGGTGGTACTCACGTGGACGGTTGATCGAAACACCTCTCGGAATCGCCCTCCTTCGGGGTGATCGATCAGATCCAGGGGTTGCATGGGATGGTCGGTCTTGATCCAACCCTAGATCGGTGCTGACGCCGGACGGCCCAGGCGCACTGGACGAGGCCTTGGCCCTAGGGTCTGAGCCTTCAGAGTCCTTTCTTGATGCAGAGCTCGATGCGCCCGGCCGGTGGCGACGGACCAGGAGCTGGTTTTCAGCTGATCGCCGCTGTGGCCGTGGCGTTGCTGATCCTGCTCACCCAGACCATTTTCATCGTGCCGGCCGGCACCGTGGCAGTGGTTACCACCCTCGGACGGGTGACGGGCGGCCAGCGCAGCCCCGGCCCCAACGTCAAGGTGCCCCTGATTCAGGCCACCTCCTTCTTTGATGTGCGTACCCAGGTACGGCCTGAGCAGTTCTCCACCCTCACCAAGGACCTGCAGGTGATCGAGGCCACTGCCACGGTCAAGTACTCGATCAAGCCGCAGGAAGCGGGCCGGATCTACGAAACGATTGCCACAGACAACCAGCAGATCTATCCGCGCATCATCCAGCCGTCGTTGCTCAAGGCACTCAAATCGGTGTTCTCCCAGTACGAACTGGTGACCATCGCCACCGAGTGGAACAGCATCTCCGAGCTGGTTCAGGACATGGTGGCCCAGGAACTGAGCAAGTTTGACTATGTGAAAGTGCAGGGACTTGACCTCACCGGATTGCAGATCGCGGAGGAATACCGTTCGGCGATTGAGCAGAAGCAGATCGCCGATCAGCGGCTGCTGCGCGCCCAGACCGAAGTGAAGATTGCCGAGCAGGAAGCCAAGCGTTACCAGATCCTCAACTCCAGCCTGGATGATCAGGTGCTCTTCAAGCTCTTCCTCGACAAGTGGGATGGTCAGACGTCTGTGGTTCCTGCCCTGCCGGGCACGGCGGGCGGCGGCACACCGGTGATCGTCAACGGCCGCCGCTGATGGTGGTGCGCAAGCCGGGGCTCCCCACAGCCTCGGCTCAGTCGTAGCGGCACTCCGGGGTCAGGCCAGGCACCGTGAACTCCTGGAACCAGAGGAAATCGCGACTTCTCCAGCCCAGATCGAACGGGGCCGTGGAGGTCCACTCCCCTGGCTCCAGCTGGAACCGGGAGCTGAGATAGGGCGGTACTAGGGCTTCCACCTCCTGCTGTCCGGTGCTGTCCTCATCTGGAAACAGCCGATCGAGGTAGAGCACCGCGAAAATCGCCGCTTCCTCATCCACCACCACCACCTCGAACGGCCCGTCCTCGGCGGGTAGGGGTGTGACCTCAAAGAATTCATCCCGCTCCAGCGGATCTGCCGGCGCCTTCTCCATCAGGGCCGCCAGGGCCTGCTTGAAACGATCAAGGGTCACGTCGGGGCCTGCGTCTGCCCTCGCATCCTCGCCCTCCCCCCCAGGCCCCAGAGCCAAAGCGTTACGGCCAGCCCATGCAGCAGCACCGGTGGCCAGAGCGAGCCGGTGGTCCCGTAGGCCAGCACGCAGGCCACCCCCAGCAGGGTGCACTGCACCAGGAAGCGCCGGTCGCGGAACACTCCCCGGCCCGGGGGATACCAGACCATCGCGGCCAGGGGGTGATAGAGCACGAACAGGCCCACGCTCAGGGCCCCCCAGGCAGCACTGCTGGCTATCGAGCCGCCTTCGAGGGGATGGGGCATCAGGGCCACGCGGAAGAGCAGTTCCTCCCCCAGGGCCGGCATCAGCATCAGGCGGGGCGCCGCCCGCAGGGCCGGACCGATTGCCTCCAGCCGCCAGGGGGTCAGAAAGCCTGAGCGCCAGCCCAGGGACAGGGCCAGCGCCGCGTAGGCCGCCAGAATCGCCAGACTGCGGGCCAGGGCGGTTGGGCCCAGGGGGGCGAACAGGGCATCACTGAGGCGCCGCAGCAGGGTGGACAGTGGTGGGATCTGACCCAGCAGCAGGGTGGGAGCGAGGGGCTCGATCGTGGTGTCACCGCCCGCGAGCTGGTTGGTGCGCAGGAACCAGATGCCGGCACCGTGCTGCAGGAACACCCGCGCCATGTCGTCGTGGGCGCGGCGGGGCAGCATCGAGCGCCAGCTCAGCAGGGCATCCAGGCCAGTTTCGCCGCGCATGAACCTCTCACCGGCCACCACTTCGGCGTTGTGACGCCAATCCGCGCGGACTGTGCCGAAGGGAGTGAGCAGGTCGTCGAGGGAGCGGGCCAGGCTGGCCAGCTTCAGGAAGGCCAGGCTCGAGCTCTCCTGAGGATGCTCCGCAAGCCAGCCCCTCAGACCTGGATCGGCCTCCACCCGGCGCCTTAGTCGATCAATCGCGATGAAGAGCGCCTGGCTCGAATCCTGCACGCAGGAGGTGGAGGGCGTCACTGTCGAGACCCCGCTGCCATCGCCACTGCGGTAGCGGGCCATCAGCACCTCCGCCTGGATCGCCAGCTCCCGCAGCAGCGAGAGCTCCTGCCCGTCCACTGTCAGGTCGTCGAAGGGCTGCAGCTTGATCACAACATCGGAGATCGGCCGGGAGCCCATCCAGCCCCGCTGCAGATCTCCGCTGAAAGCCGTCCAGTCCTGCGTCCCCGCAACGATGCCGTTGGGGTTGTTGGCATAGATCTGGTGGTAATGCAGATCGAAGCGGGGCTCGCCGGTGATGGCATCGCTCACCACCCGCGCGTCTCCGAAGGCGAAGTGGCCGGTCACGGTGGCGCCGCTGATCCGCTCACCTCCCGGGCCACCGATCCCGCCGAAGCTGTGGATCAGCAGGGCCCTCTCCCCCGGCCGCCAGTGCTCGGCCAGAGGCCCCGTGGCGGCGGAGGGCTCCAGCAGCACCCGCCTGAGGCGCCCCCGTTGCTGCGGGGTGTCGGCCCAGTTACCGCGCAGGATGTAGGGAATCCCCTCCCGGCCCGCCGGCAGGATGGCCTCGGGGCGGAGCTGATGAAGGGCCCGGGGCCTGAGTGCCTGGGCCGTGAACGTCCCCTCGGCGTCGGGGGCGCCGTAGAGGTACCAGCCCTGGCGGCCCACGGGATTGGTGATCAGCCCCAGGGGCGTGGAGATCCAGCGGCCGTAACGGTCCCGCGGCTGCTGGGGCACCCGCACCACGTCCGTGGGGCCGCTGAAGTCATGCCGCTCCGGATTCCAGTGGCGCACCCGGAAGCGCTCCTTCTCTCCGGGAACGGGCCCGAGAATCCGCACCAGCCCCACGTAGCGGCCGCTGATCTGCACCGGTGGCTCGCCGATGCGCAGCTGCGTCGAGCCATCCGGTCGCGGCTCCAGCTGCACCTTCTCCAGCTGCACGATCAGATCGTCGTTGGGGCGTGCCCCCGCCAGCGACTGGAGAGGGCCCACCTTCCGGCGCCCGTCCAGGCGCCGCGGCAGCAGATTCCCCTGCTTCTCGATCTTCAGCGCGGCCGGTGTGAAGCGCACATCGGTGCTCACCCGCTCCACCAGCTCCTTCAGCTCCGGCTGATCCACCCAGCCCAGCCGCAGCACCTGCCCCTCCAGCCCCCGGGCCGTGGCAGGGGCGTGCTCGATCTCGATCCAGACCCAGTCACCCGGCTCCCGGCCGGTCTCCTCGGCGCCGGGCAGGATCAGCCGCCCGATCCAGTCGGCATGGGGCCGGTAGCGCCGCGGGTCGGGCCGTTGGCTGAGCGGGTAGTGACTGGGACGGTTGAAGGGTGCGGCCTGCGCCAGGGCGTAGCTGCTGCCGGGAATGGGGTCGCTGGCTGACCCGGAGGGTGTGGGTCCGCCCGCCTGGACCGGAGTCAGCAGCAGCGACACGGCCAGGGTCAGCAGCAGCAGCAGAACCCGCAGGGCAGGGGCTGATCTCATCGGCGTGGGGGCAGCGTTGATGGAGCCACGTCCAGTTGGGCGGCTCCGCACTGGCTGCAGTAAGACAGATGGCGGTGGGTTTGCTGGTGGCACAGCACGCAGTCGCGGAACTGCCCGTAGCCGCAGTGGGGGCAGTGGCGGCTTCCGGCCGGGAGCCTGCGGGCGCAGCGCAGGCAGCGGTGGCGCTGTGCCCGCTCCGCCGCCTGCACCCTCGGGTTGAACACCAGGGTCTGCAGCAACTTGATCAGGGCGAAGCCCACCACGGGCACCACCAGCAGATACAGATAGCTGACCAGGAAGCGAAGGTTGCCCACCAGGGCCTGCACGGCCTGAAGCACCACGCTGAAGATCACCCCCACCTGGGCCATCTCAGCCAGCTTCAGCAGCAGCGGGATCAGGGTGAGCACCAGCAGGTGCCAGCTCACCAGGGCGAGCAGGCCATGGCCGCCGCGCAGGGCCAGGCGGTGGATCTGCAGGCTCAGCAGCACCAGTGGCATCAGGAACAGGCTCTGGAGCAGCAGGCGCTGGCTCGGGGCCCAGAACAGAGCCCTCTCGAAACGCTGCTCCATGGCCTCGAAGCTCGCCGTGCGGTTCAGGAAACCGAGGAAGGCCTGGCTCTCAGGGGCCTCCAGCAGCTTCTCCTGGAGGGCCACCACCTGACTTCGCAGCACGCTGATGCGGGCGTCGTTGGCCTCGATCCGTTGCCGCGCCTCGGCGGCGGGCACCGGCTGAAGGGCTTGGGAGGCAGGTTGAGCGGCGATCTGCTCCAGCAGGCTGGAGTCGTACTGCGAGCGGATCGTGGCGTTGCTCTGCTCCAGGGTGGCGATCTCGCGCTCGGCCCGATCCAGGTCCCGCTGCAGCCGTCGCAGCCCCGGCTGGGCGGCGATGCGGTCCTGGTGGCCGGCGAACTTCAGGCAGAGGGGGTCCACACGACCGAGATGATCACGGCTGGCCTCCTGTGCACTGGCTCGGAAGCCCGGCGCGGGAGCTGAACTCTGCGTCTCGCCCGGGGCCCGGCGCGGAATCGCCCGGCGAAGGATCGCCAGACCCTGCTCTCGACGGTCGCCACCGGCCTCCCGGTAGAGGCTCCACTCGGCCTCGCAGGGGAAGGCCTGCTGCGGGCTGAGGGGCCACTGGCCGATCGCGGCCATGCCGCTGAAGATGTTGACCAGCAGCACCAGATCGACCAGGACGATCACCAGCAGGCTGGCTTTGTTCAGGGGCTGGTCGTTGAGGGTCCCCGATCGCTGCAGCAGGCTCTTGAGCAGACGCCCCAGCCGGCGACGGGCGCCTCTCAGGCCTTCGATCCATGGGAGTCCTGGCGGCATCGGGGCTGCCCTAGGGCCAGAGAGTCAGCGTCGCAGGCGTGGCGTCCAACCGCCAGAGCTGGGCCCGCCTTCGCAACAGCTCCTGGCCCACGATCGCCTCCACCCTCAGGCTCGTGAAGATCGGGTTGTCGGTCACGATGGCATCGACGGCCCTGAGCGGATCTCCACCGGGCAAGGCCAGTCCGGCCATGGGTTGGCGCCGGACCCGCTGTTCACCACAGAATCCCGTCAGCCGCAGGCCCTTGGCCGGGGCCAGTGGCCGCAGCTGTGCCGCCAGCGCCGATGTGATGAACAGCCCTTCCGCCCCGGTGTCGGCCAGGGCCCGGGATGGGCCGGCCGGCGTGGTCAGGGGCAGCAGCGGCACCTGCTGGCGCCAGACCAATGGCAGGGTGGTGGGCCGCTCGCCACGCTCAGAGCTTGCTCGGCTGTGGGACTCCGCCTCGGCAATGGCCCGCTGGCCCAGGCTGAGACGTCCGCCCTGGGGATCGATCCAGAGCGGTTGCTGCCGCAGCTGCGGTGCTCCCAGCACTCCATCGACCCCTTCCGGCAGCCCGGCCACCGGCAGCACCAGCGCCTCCATGCCGCTGATCCTCAGGCGGTCAGCGCCGGAGGCGAGCACCAGCTCCGGCAGCTGCACCCGCTGGGGCCGCAGCTCCGGGCAACCATCACCGGCTCCGGCGAGCGAGAACGCCTTCGGATCCACCGGCTGGCTCCGCAGCCCCAGCCGCCGCACCAACTCTGGTGTCACCAGGGTGGTGGAGGCCCCGGTGTCGAGCAGCACACGCACCTGGCCGCGTCCGCTCCGCAGGCTGAGCACGGGGGTGTCGCCGCCCGTGGCCCGCACCAGGGGAACGCTCACCTGGCCGCTGCTCGTGCCAGCGGCCAGGGGTGGACCCCCCAGCTGAATCAAGGCCGCCGTGGTTGTGCCCGCCATCGCTTGTGGCATCAGGCTGGCCAGCCCAAGCTCCAGTGCGGTGGCCAGCCCATTCATGGGGTGCCGGCCCTGCGAAGGGTGACAGCCAGGGCCCCATCGGGGCGGCGCAGCTCCAGGCGCTCCGCCTCGATCCTCCACTGGCCGGCGGATTCAAGGGCGCTCAGGAACTGGACCTCCTGCTCCATCACCCCCCTGGGCTGGCTGCAGATCCTGCGGGTGGCGACCGGCGGCTTCACCTTGAGGGTGCCCTCACCCAGTTGCACCGCCGCGGCATAGCGGTTGCAGCCGGCCGTTCCCGTCAGTCGCCCGCGACTCTTCAGCTCCAGGCTGAGGGTGCTGCCGGCCAGGGTGCTGACCACCGCCTGCCTGCCGTTGTTGAACCCTGTCACGATCCAGACGCTGCCTGCGATCTCCTGCGGCTGGGGCCTGAAGCGTGCCACCGGCCTGCCGCCCGTGGTGAGAAGCTCCAATCTGCCGTTGCGCAGTCGATAGCGCCGTGCGGATCCCAGGACCGCACGGAAGGTCTCGGCCTGGCGCCTCTGCCTGGGGGGACAGGCCATCAGGGTTGATGGACCCGGCTGGTTGACGCGGAAGCTGGAGCCCTTCACCTGAACAGGAGCGCTGTAGCGGTTGCAGCCATCGCTGCCGCTGATCCGACCCGCCTCGAGGCGCAGGGTCGGTGCCGGCGGCAGCACCGCCCGCTGTCCTGGGATCGACTCCAGCAGCCAGGCGCTTCCCTCCAGCGTCGCAGCAGGCGCTGCCTTGGACCGGGGGGAGTGGTCGGGTTGGGCGTGTGCCGGCAGGGAGCTGAACCCCAGCAGGGCCCCGAGGGCCAGGCTGGCCGCAGCAGGCGTGTTGCGTTGGATCACGTCAGGCTGGGCGGACACCGGTGCCCATCCTGGTGCCCAGCAGCACCAGCAGCAGACCGACGACCGTGACGGGGTGGATGGCCTCCCCCAGCACCAGGGCTGCACTGATCACGGCCACCACGATCGTCAGCGATCCCCACAACGACACCTGGGCCACACTCCAGTGGCGGTAGGCCTGACGCAGGGCCAGTTCACTGCCCAGGGACAGGCCGATTCCGTAGATCACGATCACCCCCACCACCCACGCGGCGCTGAGCAGGTGGAAATGGGAGGGTCCGAACAGGATCAGGGCCAGGGCGCCGAACACCAGGGCCGAGACCGTGGTGGTGAGCCCCACCGTGAGAGCCGCCGGCCAGCCGCGCTGGGCAATGGCGCGGCCGCTCACCCCGGCACCCGCGAAGGCAACCACCCCCACCAGGGCCCAGATCACCCCTCGCACTTCGTCCATCGGTCCGTCCATGCGGGCCATCGCCAGCTGGGGCAGTAGCAGCCCGAGCACGATCAGCCCGAAGCTCAGCCAGAAACCCCGCGGCAGCGTTTCCCCCAGCAGACGCCTGGCCAGAAGGGCTGATAGCGGCAGCACCAGGGCGAACAGGAGGGTCTGGCTGATCACCGAAAGGGCGTCCAGGGCGAAGTAGAAGGCCACGGGTCCGAGGAACAGCCCCAGCACCGTGTCCAGCACCAGCAGACGACGATCACCCCCCTCCAACTGCTCCAGCAGTGCCGGCAGCTGGGCCCGTCCGGGCAGCAGGACCGTGAGGCCCACGATCATCTGAGCCACAAAGAAGACGTTGCAGAAGCTGATCGGGTTCTCGCCCCCGATCGGGTGAGACGCCCCGAAGGCCTGCAGCCCTTTCAACGCGGTGGCATTGAGCCCCTTGAGCACCACGTAAAGCAGCAGCGGAAACCAGGCCATGGGTGGGCGATTCGGTTCGATCGGCTGGCGCCTGGCTGGAAAGCCTGCCTTGGCTCAACTCAGAAAAAGAATTTCACCCCCATCTCCACTCCATTATGGTCGATGCTGTAAGCATTCTCCGGGGACTGATCGTTGGTGCCTCCCAGATGCAGGTAGCGCCAGGAGAGATTGAGCTGGGTGTTGTTGCCCACCGCATAGCCAACTCCCACCTGGGCATTGGCGGAATAATCATCGGAGTTGTTGACGCCGAAGCCACCGACATCACCCCGGGCGAACAGGCGCAAGCGCGGCGAGAGGAACACACTGGCCTGGGTTCCAAGCAATGGTTGGGTCACAGTGCCACCGAAACTCCTGGAACCGGAGAGGCTCCGGTTCGGTCCGTCGAACTGGGCACTCAGTTCGTAGCGCATATCGACGAAACGCACGCCCGCGTAGGGGATCACATTGAAGCTGCCCCCCTTGGCGATGGCCTGTTCCCTGTCGCCGAAGCGATAGCGCAAGGCCAGGTCATAGATCCCCTGGATGTTGTTGAGCGTCGCGCTCACTTTCCTCACCCCTGAGGGAGATGTCGTGGCCTCCTCCCCACGCAGGGACACATAGCTCAGGTCAGTGAGCAGCCCCAGCCGCTTGTACTCCACGCTGCCACGCACATAGGCGGCCATGGTCAGCGGGCGCAGCACCTGCTCGAGATCGAGGTCCAAATCGGCGGTCAATCCCTTGACGGTGGTGCTGCCGGTGGTGCGCAGGGGGAAAAACCCGTAGATCTCCGCCGTGGCACTCCAGGGGGAGGGGGGGGGCTCGGCCATCTGCTTCTCCTCTGTGCTGGTAGGGCCTTCGTCGGCACTGCCTGGGATCGCCTCGGTGGTTCCCTCTTCAGCAAGGGCGACTCCAGACTCGATCAGAGGCTGGATCAGGGCAAGGCCAAGCAGCAGCAGAGCCTGGGGCCGCATCAACCTCCAGACGAGAGCAGAGTGAACAAATGGTTTGGGTGATGAACTTCCCTCAGGGGAGAGTAGTGGGAAGGGTGATGGCCGGCTCAGGCCGGTTGTCGGCCCATGATCTCCAGATAGCGATCATCGAGGTCCCTCACCAGCAACTGCTCGAGACCAGCCTGGCGCAGTTGCTCCTCCACCTCCGGGGCCGTGAAGGCAGCCCGCAGAGACTGGCGGTAGTCGTGCTGGAGCACGGGCGGGGCCTGGGCAGCATGGGTGGCCACCAACCGCTCCAGCGCGGCCTGGTCGGCGGGCCGCCGCAGATCCTTGATGTAGACCGCCGCTCCAGGGGCCGCCAGCTGGCGCACCGTTCTCCAGAGCACCTGGGGATCGTGGAGGTGATGCAACAGGCTGTTGCTCACCACGGCGTCATACCCCCCTTCCAGCCCTGGGGCGGGGAGCAGGACCTGCTGGAAGCGCAGTGAACCGGCTGGACTGGAGCACTGCTGCTCTTGCTCCAATCGCGCCTTGGCGAGGGCCAGCATGGCTTCTGACCCGTCGACCCCCAGCACCTCAGAGAGGGGATAGCGCTCAGCAAGCCTGAAGCTGATGTTGCCCGGGCCGCAGCCGAGATCCACAATGCGCGCTCCCAGCCTGTCGCCATAGAGGTCGGCGATCCGCTCGACCATGGCCTGGTCCGTGGCACTGAAATCTGCCTCGGCATAGGCCTGGGCCTGCTCGGCCCCCTCCATCAGTTCAGGTTCGCAGACGCGCTCGATCAGGGTGTCTCCTCGAGAGGATCGGCTGGGGGGGAGTCTCGTTCTCCCGAGCTGCTGAACCGCTGCCAGCTGATCTCCTCGATCGTGCCCAGGGTCTCGGACTCGCCCGACGCTGTGGTCACGGTGATCAGGTCCGGTCGCCCGGCCAGCACCTGCAGACCCTCGGCCAGGGAAAAGTTTCCGGTGCCGGTGAACAGGCCCCGGAACAGTTCCTTCCCCTCACCGTTGCGCACTTCCAGCCAGCTGGGCTCACGGCTGCTCAGCTGAAGACTTCCCTGTCCCGGCTGAGCCTGAGCGGCGGACTCAGCAGGCTCTTCCTGGGTGGAGGTTGCAGCTTCTCTGGCCTCTGGGGTGAGCGGTGGGGTCGGCAGCTTGCTGGACGTGGGTCGGCTCTGGTTCCAGCCCATGGCCAGACCCGCCGCCAGGGCCAGGACGCCGGCGCCCCCCGCCAGCAGCCAGGGCATCGCGCCCCGCCTGGGCTTGCGGGTCGACTGAAGCAGGGCGCCGGTGCTCGACTCCCGGGGGGCCATGGCGGGAGCCGCCAGGCTCACCCTGGCCACGGGTGCCGAGGTCTGCCCCGGTGCCGGGGAGGCCGGGTTGGTTCTGGCGCTGCGGCTCACCCCAGGCAGGTGGATGTTCAGCAGGGGCTCGGTCAGCTCATCGGCATCAAGACCGAGGCTGGTGGCCACCCGGCGGGCCTGGGCGATCAGGTAGATCCGCTCCGGGAGCCGGGTGTGATCTCCGCATTCCAGGGCATCGAGCCGGTCGGCGGAGAGGTAGTTCTGCTCGGCAAGAACCGGCAGGGGGATGCCCTGGGCCTGACGCGCTTCGGCGAGCTTGCGCCCCAGATCCACCAGGGCAGCCAGCCGCTCGGGGCCGGGGGAGTCGGCTGCGGCTGCCGATTCGCCGGCCTCGGCTGGATGGGAGGCGCGCTCGCTCACGCTCGTGCTGCTGTCGGGGTGTCGATCCATCATGAACGGAAGCCCCTGTTCAGGCAGAAGCTGTTGTTGCCATACACCTGGGCTCAGGGGGAGGCGGGAGTGACCACACAGGGCAGGGGTTGTTCGCTGGTGGCGGCGCTGCGAATCCAGCTGGCCTCTCGACCCTTCACCCAGAACTCCTGGCTCTGGGAGCTGTAGCGGGCACCGCTGGCGGAGCGGGCCTGGAGCAACCGCTCAGCCTGGCCGTCCACGATCAGCACCACCTGCCGGGGTTCCAGGGGGAAGAACAACGCCGTGGCGAGGCGCTCCTCTCCAGGTTCGCCGCAGCGGTACTCCGCTCGGATCGCCGGTTCGGCCACGGCGGGCTGGATCAGCAGAAGCGCAGCTGCCAGGGCGGCAGAGCCTTCGGCCAGAACGGATGCAGCACGGGTAAGGCCAGGGCCGATCATTCTCGAAATCCTGCCGTGCCCTTGCACTCTGCCAGGACGGGACCCAATCTGGTGCCAGCAGACTGCAGGCCATTGCACCGTCCCCGATGAGGAGTTCCAGGCCCCAGTTGCGCCTGTCCCGTTCAGCCCAGCGCCCGCGCGGTAACCCCTGGATCGAGACGGTCGCCCGGGTTCTGCTCGGGCTGATCTTCGTGCATGCCCTGGTGGGCAAGCTCATGAACTTCCCCGCGGTGACGGCCACCATCGCCGCCAAGGGCCTGCCCCTGGCCCCCGTGCTCCTGTCGCTGGCCATCGCCCTGCTGGCTGTGGGATCGGCTCTGCTGATCAGCGGCTGGCAGCGGCGTCTGGGGGCTGTGTTGCTGCTGATCTTCCTGGTCCCCACCAGCCTGATCTTCCATGGCCAGCTGGGCGACACTGCCGAGCGCATCCAGCTGCTCAAGAATCTGGCGATCATGGCTGGCCTGCTGCTGGTGGCCAACCAGCCGGGTGAGCGTCCTCCGAGGCTTCGGCGCTAGTAAAGCCGGCTCAGCACGAACTCGGGAAGGCTGACCAAAGCCGTGCAGGAGGGTGATGGTCTGATCCACTGCAGGGCTTCGCCGGCTTCCCGTGCAAATCCCTCGGCCAGAGCACGGGAGCGAGGGATCGCCTCGCAGCCACGCACCAGCGCAAGTGCCTGGGACAGATCATCGGGCTCGCAGAGTTCCCTCTCGATCAGTCCAGCCAGAGCCGGGCGTTCCTCGAGCGCATACAGCACTGGGGCGGTGAGGTAGCCCGTGGCCAGATCACTGGCTGCCGGCTTGCCCAGCTGCTGATCGCTGCCGGTGAAGTCGAGGATGTCGTCGACCACCTGGAAGGCGAGACCGAGCTGGCGGCCGAAGCGGTAGAGGTCTTCGAGGCGGTCGCTGGGAAGGCCGCTGAGCACCCCGGCCGCTTTGGCGCTGTTGGCGATCAGAGAGGCCGTCTTGCAGTAGCTCTTGTCGAGGTAGGTCTCGAAACTCTGGCCGGTATCGTAGCGGTAGAGACCCTGACGGACCTCGCCGTCGGCCAGGTCCATGATCACCCTGGAGAGCAGCTTGACCACGGCGAGGTCATCGAGGTTGGCCAGGTGCCAGCTGGCCTGCGCGAAGAGAAAATCACCAGCCAGAACAGCCAGGCGATTGTTGAAGCGGCTGTGCACGGTGTCCACACCGCGCCGGGTGGAGGCCTCATCCACCACGTCGTCGTGCACGAGGGAAGCCGTGTGGATCATTTCGGTGATCTCCGCCAGGCGCCTGTGGCGGCTGCTCAGCTCGCCGTCGGGGGAGAGGGCGCGGGAGAGCAACAGCACGATGCCGGGCCGGATCCGCTTCCCTCCGGCGCTGAACAGATGCTCGGCAGCGGCCTGGAGAATGGGGTGGCCCGCTCCGATCAGACTGCGCAGATCGCTCAGCAGGGTTTCCAGGTCGTGTTCGACCGGCTGAAGCAGCTCTGCAACGGTGGCCATGTCTCCCGACCGGGGAGCAGATCCTAGAAGGCTCCCACCGAGGAGCGGAGGCTCACCCGTTCCACCTGAGGTTGCCAGCCCAGCCAGGGAGCAGCGGCCAGGGCAAAGGCCTCTGGATCGCCCGTGACGCAGAACCGCCCCCGCTCCACCGGCACGACCCGGGGGTGCAGGCCGCAGCAGCGTGCCGTGAACAGGGGAGTCTTGCCAAGCCGCTGACCCAGCTGGTCCACCGCCGACTGGGCCGGATCCACCAGCACCACCTCGGGGGGCAGCAGCTCACGCAGCAGTTCCTCGAGCAGTGGGTAGTGGGTGCAGCCCAGCACGATGGCCTCCACCCGTTCGGCCAGCAGCGGCTCGAGGTAGGCGATCGCCGCTGCCCGCAGGCGCGGATCCTCGAAATTGCCGTCTTCGATCAGGGGCACGAAGGCCGGGCAGCCGATCTCGATCACATGGCGGGAGGGATCGACCTGGCGCAGGGCTCTCCCGTAGGCGCCGCTCGCCGCCGTGGCTGGGGTGGCAAGCACCCCGATCCGTCCACCACGCAGGTGGCTGGCCACGCAGTCGATCAGCCCGAACACCGGCACACCTGCACCGGCCTCGGCCACGGCGATGTCGAAGGCCAGGGCATTGGTGGTGTTGCAGGCCATCAGCACCGCGTCCACCTGCTGCTCCCTCAACCAGACCACCACCTCCGCCGCGATCCGCCGGATCTCGTTGGGGGAGCGATGGCCGTAGGGCACCCGTGCCGTGTCGCCCAGATAGACAAAGGGCAGTTCAGGGTGATGCTCCAGCATTCGCCGCAACACCGTCAGCCCGCCCAATCCGCTGTCCAGCAGGCCGATCCGCTGCTCCATCAGCCCCCTGCCAGATAGCGGAGAATACCCCGGGCGATTGCCTGGGCCAGCCGCTGCCGGTGGGAAGCCGTGGCCAGCCGGGGAGAATCGATGTTGCCGGTGACAAACCCGGTTTCCACCAGCGCGGCGGGCATCACCGTCCGGCGGATCACGAAGAAGCGCCCGGGGCGCACGCCCCGGTCCGGACTTCCCGGCGAGGCCGCCACCACTTCCGACTGGATGGCGGCCGCCAGGGCCCGAGAGCGGGAGCTCTGGAAATAGAAGGTCTCGATGCCGTTCACATCCGGCCTGGACATGCTCAGGGCATTGGCATGGATGCTCACGAAGGCCGTGGCCCTGCTGCTGTTGGCGAGCGACACCCTCGGCGGCAGGTCCACGTCGATTTCAGAGGTGCGGGTGAGCACCACCTGCACCCCCTGGGCCTGAAGCAACCGCGCCACCTGGAGGCTGATGTCGAGCACCACGTCGGTTTCGCGCAGCCCTCTGATTCCCACGGCCCCGGGGTCGGGACCCCCGTGGCCAGGATCGATCACAACCCGGTAGCGCCCGCGGGGAACAGTGGGCAGCCCCGCCGAGGAGAGGGGTGTGCGTCTGTAGCCGGGCGTGAATCCAGGGCTGGAGCGCCATGGCACAGTCCTGGCGTTCAGGTTGCCCTCACCGATGGTGCGCAGGCTGCCCCTGGGCAGTCCTTCGAAATCGAGTTTCCAGCGGTCGCGCGACGTGCCCACCAGGCGCAGACGCCGGGGATCAAGCCGGGTGCCGGGCTGAAACTCCAGCACCAGGCGGGTTGTGCTGGGATCGGGTTTGCCGATGCGCACTTCCCGCAGAACGCCATTGCCGCGAATGCTGCGGGTCCGGCTGGGTGCCCCAGGCAGATCCACCCACACCCTGGGTCCCACATTGCCCTTACCGGCCTCGTAGAAGGCCTGAAGTGAGATCGAGGGGGAGGTGCGCAGCTCCAGAACCCCATTGCTGTTGATGCGCCAGGCCGCGAGGGCACTGGCTGCCATGGCCGGCAGTGCCGCCAGCAGCAGGGCGCCCTGAATCACTCCCCCGAGGAGAAGGGTGCTCAGGGGGCCGAGACGGGGTAGGCGTGGTGTCCTCAGGATCAGAACAGCGAAGGATGGCGGTGGTTGAGGCTGGGCATCTGGTTGCGGACCCGCTGGCCATGGTCCGGGTCGACGGGGGCCACCGCAAGCCCCACGCCGATGCCGGCATCGGCCAGGACAGTCCCCCAGGGATCGATCACCAGCGCATGGCCATGGCTCTGGCGTCGGCCGTAGTGGAGGCCAGTCTGGGCCGGGGCCAGCACATAGGCCGTGTTCTCGATCGCCCGGGCCTGCAGGAGCACCTGCCAGTGATCCTTCCCGGTGAAGGCGGTGAAGGCCGCCGGAATCATGATCAGCTCGGCGCCGGCACCGGCCAGATGGCGGTAGAGCTCAGGAAAGCGCACGTCGTAGCAGATCGAGAGACCGATCCGGCAGAGACCGGGAGCATCGACCACGGGCGGCAGGGCAGTGCCGGATCGGACGGTTTCCGATTCCCGGTAGGTGTTGCCGTCAGGCAGATCCACATCGAAGAGGTGGATCTTGTCGTAGCGGGAGAGCAGCTGGCCGTCGCGGCCCACCAGCTCCGCCCGGTTGTAGGTGAGTCGCTCGCCGGCGGGGACGGGGAAGCCACCACCGAGCAGGGTCACCTGGTAGCGGCGCGCCATCGTCACCAGGAAGCGGCTGCAGCGCTCCGCCAGGGTCGGAGCCAGCTCCAGTCGGCGTTCGTCGTCGCCCATGAAGGCGAAGTTCTCCGGCAGGCCCACCAGTTCGGCGCCGCGCCGGGTGGCCAGTTCGATCTGCTCCTCGGCGGCGGCGAAGTTGGCGTCCGGATCGGGCGTGCTGGTGAGTTGCACTGCGGCAGCCAGAAAGCTCGTCACCGTTAGGAAGTGCCAGGTCGGCGGAACTTTAGGGGGAGGTTCGTCGGGGTTCCGGCCGGATCGGCCCCCTCACGGGCTGGCCTCAGCTGGCCTTGAGCACCCCGGGCTCCGCCTGCATCGGCACGATCGTGAGGTTGTCAACGGCTGCGCAGCACTGGAAGTCGGCGTCGTGGTTGCCCAGCCTGATCAGTCGCTGGCCATGGCTGGCGGTGCGCAGGCAGGCCTCGGGGTCGTGCTGCCATTGCCGCCAGAGGGCCAGGGCTGCCACCATCTCGTCGTTGCCGGTCTCCACAATGATTCCGGCGGTGGGAGCCAGGTCGAGCAGGGCGGCGGCCACCGCGCCCGCCGCCAGGCTGTCCTCGAGCGAATAGGACCCTTCCCAGCCGCTGCCCACGATCCAGACGTTCTCCACACCCCGCTCGATCAGCCGCCGTGCCACGGCTGTGCGGTTCGGCAGGCAGGCCGTGAGCAGCAGCGGCAGCTCCCGCACCCGATCCAGGGAGCGGGTGCCGTTGGTGGTGCTCATGAAGATCCGCTTTCCCGCCACCAGCTCCGGGGTCACCCCCAGGGGGGAGTTGCCCAGATCGAAGCCTTTCACCCTGGCCCCGCCGCGTTCGCCGGCGGTGAGCCGGCGCTCGGCGGGCCAGGCGGCGGCACTGGTCTTGAGGGCCTCCAGGTCGGCGAACGCCTGGATCGCCTCAGCACCGTTCTCCAGGGCCCAGGCCATGGTGGTGGTGGCCCGCAGCACATCGATCACCACCGCAGCATCGGGGCTGCCGCCTTCCGCTCGCTCGGCGGCGGGGACACGTTCTGAGGTGTGGAAGGTATGGATCAGCACGGCACGGCGGACGGGGAGGGTGCGCCACAGTAGTCAGCAACGGAACAGGACGGATGCAGGCAGTGTTGCCGCGGAGCACCACCCGCGACCTGCGAGGGTTTCTGGCGCTGCTGGAGCAGCGCGGCCAGCTGCGGCGGATCACCGCTCCGGTTGATCCCGATCTGGAACTGGCCGCCATCGCCGACCGCGTGCTCGCCCGCGGTGGGCCCGGACTTCTGTTCGAGAACGTGATCGGCAGCCCGATGCCGGTGGCCGTCAACCTGCTCGGCACGGTGGAGCGGGTGGTCTGGAGCATGGGCCTCGAGCGGGCTGAGCAGCTGGAAGACCTGGGCGAGCGGCTGGCGCTTCTGCAGCAGCCCCGCCCCCCGAAGGGTCTGCGCGAAGCAGCCCGTTTCGGCGGTGTGCTCTGGGATGTGGTCAAGGCCCGTCCCGACCTCGACCTGCTTCCCCCCTGTCATCAGCAGGTGATGAAGGGGGACCAGGTGAACCTCGACGCCCTGCCGCTGGTGCGCCCCTGGCCCGGTGATGCCGGTGGGGTGATCACCCTCGGGCTGGTGATCACCAAGGACCCGGAGAGCGGCGTGCCCAACGTGGGGGTCTACCGGCTGCAGCGCCAGTCGCTGAACACGATGACCGTGCACTGGCTGAGTGTGCGCGGTGGCGCCCGCCACCTGCGCAAGGCTGCGGCCCTGGGCAAGCCCCTGGAGGTGGCGGTGGCGATCGGCGTCCACCCCTTGCTGGTGATGGCCGCCGCCACGCCGATTCCGGTGCAGCTGAGTGAGTGGCTGTTCGCCGGCATCTATGCCGGCGAAGGGGTGCGGCTGGCGAAGTGCAAGACGTTGAATCTGGAGGTGCCCAGCCACAGCGAGGTGGTCCTGGAGGGAACGATCGCTCCCGGGGAGGTGCTCCCGGATGGCCCATTCGGGGATCACATGGGCTTCTACGGCGGCGTGGAGGATTCCCCCCTGGTGCGCTTCCACTGCGTGACCCAGCGGCGTGATCCGATCTTCCTCACCACCTTCAGCGGCCGCCCTCCCAAAGAGGAAGCGATGCTGGCCATCGCTCTCAACCGGATGTACACCCCGATCCTGCGCCAGCAGGTGCCGGAGATCGTCGACTTCTTCCTGCCGATGGAGGGCCTCAGCTACAAGTTGGCGGTCATCGCGATCGACAAGGCCTACCCCGGCCAGGCCAAGCGGGCGGCGATGGCCTTCTGGAGCGCCCTGCCCCAGTTCACGTACACCAAGTTCGTGGTGGTGGTCGACAAGACGATCAGCATCCGCGATCCACGCCAGGTGATCTGGGCGATCAGTGCCCAGGTGGATCCCCAGCGGGATCTGTTCGTGCTTGAAGACACCCCGTTCGACAGCCTGGATTTCGCCAGCGAGCGGCTCGGTCTCGGTGGTCGCCTGGCGATCGACGCCACCACCAAGATCGGCCCTGAGAAGCGACACGACTGGGGAGAACCGCTGCGCCGCACAGCCGAGCAGGAGGCCCAGGTGGATCGCCGCTGGGCCGAGCTGGGCCTCTCCGACATCGACGCCAGTGATCCCGATCCGGCGCTGTTCGGCTACACCCTCGAGCATGTGCTCGAGAGGCTGGCGGCTCGCAGGGCGTAGGGCGATGCTCTCCCCCTGGCGGTGATGCTCAAGCGGCGGGGCCTTCAGGCGATTCAGGCCTTGCTGGAGCTGGCACTGCAGCCCGAGAGCTGGCGCTCGGGCCCTGATCTGGCCGCCAGCCAGGCGATTCCCGAGCCGATGCTGGAGCAGGTGCTGCTCCAGCTGCGCCGCGCCGAGCTGGTGGAGGCCCGGCGCGGCCGCCATGGCGGGTACAGGCTCCAGCGTGCTGCCGCCGCCATTCCCCTGCTGGAGGTGTTGCGGGCCGTGGAGGCGGACCCCTCCCAGCAGGCTTCCACTGCGGCAGCCCCTGAGCAGGCGGGAGAACAGGTGGCCCTGGCCCTGGAGAGCCGGTTGCAACTGGCTCTGGAGCGTGAGCTGGCCCGTCTCACCCTGGAGGAACTGCTCTACGACCTGCGCAGCACCCAGGAGTGCCTGCGCCAGGAGGGGGGGCTGATGCTGGGCTGAGTCATGAAGCGGCTGGGAGCAGCAGTGCCCCGAGCGCGAAACTGGCATACAGGAGCAGCAGCTGCAGGCCCTCGTACCAGCTGAGCTGGCGGTCTTTGCTGATCCAGTCGACCACCAGCACGGTGCAGCCCAGGCAGGCCAGGGCCACTGGAGGGAAGGCCAGGTGCAGGTAGCGCCCCATCACCAGGCCCGAGAGCACCAGAACGGGCAGCACGAACAGCAGCAGCTGCAGGCTGGATTCCACCGTGCTGCTCATGGTCAGATCCATGTTGCCGTCGGCGCTCGCCTGGATCGCCACAAGGGCTTCCGCGAAGCTGCCGAACAGTGGCAGCAGGAACAGCCCCACGAACAGGGGACTCAGGTTCAGCTGCTCCACCAGTTGCTCCAGGGAGTTCACCAGGGCATCCGACACCCCCACCAGCATCAGACTGACCAGGGCGATCAGCCCCAGGATCGAGGCCATCGAAGCCTGGGGCTGGATTCGCTCGCTCACCGAGGACTCCTGCTGGGCGAACAGCCGACGATGGGTGCCGAGCTGATAGACGAACGAGAGCAGGTAGTAGCCCAGCACCAGGGCCGACACCAGAACTGAGTAGAGGGCAAAGCCCTCGAAGCTGTTGGTGCCGGCCGAGATTCCCTCCCCCTGGTGAAGCAGGAAGATCGTCGGCACTGAAAGCAGGATGGAGCTGATCAGCAGTTGCTGGGTCTGCAGCTGGGTGCTGTGGGGATGGATCGGCACGGCGATCACCCGTCGGCTGGCCACCAGGGTGCTCAACCCCAGCACCAGCAGGCAGTTGGTGATCACGGCGCCCGCCAGGCTGGTGACCACCAGCGGATAGAGGCCGCTGTTCAGGGCGGTGAACAGGACCACCAGATCCACCAGATTGCCCAGGGTCACGCTCACCAGACCCCCGAGACGGTTGCCCAGCCTCCGGGCCAGGGCATGCACCAGCACGGCGACCATCCGTCCGAGCGGTGCAAGCCCCAGACCGTGAAGCGCGAAGCTCAGCACCACCGGGATCCCCTTCAGGCCCAACCCCGCGCTGGAGAGCAGGGTCAGCAGGGTGAAGGGCAGCAGCAGGCTCCAGCGGCTGACCAGAAGCTGTCGGATCAGATCAACCATCGCCTGGCTCCCCTTCCCCCAGGTAGGTGTCTTTCAGGTCGGGGTGGGCCATCAGTTCGGCGGCGCTGCCGCTGAGGCTGATGCTGCCGGCCTGGAGCACCACCCCCCGGTCAGCGATGGCCAGGGCGGCATGGGCGTTCTGCTCCACCAGCAGGATCGTCAGCCCCTCACGGTGCAACTGCTGGAGGATTGCCATCACCTCGGCCACCAACAGCGGCGCGAGTCCAAGACTGGGTTCATCCAACAGCAGCAGCCGAGGCCGACCCATCAGGGATCGGGCGATCGCCAGCATCTGCTGCTCGCCGCCGGAGAGGCTGCCGGCAGGTTGCGAGCGACGTTCGCCCAGGCGCGGAAAGCGCTCGTAGCAGCGCTGCAGATCGCGAGCGATGGCACGCCGATCGCGGCGCAGATAGGCTCCGAGCTCCAGGTTCACCGCCACGCTCTGGCGGGCGAGCACCCGCCGTCCCTCGGGGCAGTGGCCGATGCCGAGCCGCACCGTTCGCTCGGTGGCGGTCCTGGCCAGGGAGCGGCCCCGCCATTCAATCAGCCCGGCGACCGGCTTCACCAGCCTAGATATGGCCCGCAGGGTGGTGCTCTTGCCGGCGCCGTTGGAGCCCAGCAGGGCCACCAGCTCTCCCTGCTGGATCTGCAGATCAATGTCCTGCAGGGCGCTGATCGGGCCATAGCGCACCGACACCCCCCGCAGGGCCAGCAACGGCGGCGCGGCGGGGGTGCTCATGAACTCACCCCCAGGTAGGCCTCGATCACGGCGGGATCGTGCCGCACCAGCTCAGGGGTGCCCAGGGCAAGGCGACGGCCGAAATTCAGCACTGCCAGCCGGTCGCAGAGGCGCATCATCAGCGGCACGTGGTGCTCGATCACGAGCACGGTGAGTTCGGAGCGGGCGCGCAGGCCGAGGATCAGGGCTGAAAGTTCCTCTTTCTCGATCGGATTCATGCCGGCGGCCGGTTCATCAAGCAGCAACAGGCGCGGGCCGGTGGCCAGTGCACGGGCGATCTCCAGACGCCGTTGCGATCCGTAGGGAAGGCTGCCCGCCGGCTGCTGGGCCACAGCGGACAGATCCACCAGTTCCAGCAACTGCAGGGCCTGCTGCCGCAACTCCACCTGGTGCCGGCGAAAGGACCTCCCGCCGATCAGGGCGCCGAG
Source organism: Synechococcus sp. BSA11S (assembly GCF_014224355.1). Classification (GTDB taxonomy): domain Bacteria; phylum Cyanobacteriota; class Cyanobacteriia; order PCC-6307; family Cyanobiaceae; genus Regnicoccus_A. The sequence goes on from NZ_VNWP01000002.1 coordinate 213,849, forward strand.
CAGGGGGGAGTGCCCCCGCTGGTACAGGCCGATCAGCACGTTCTCCAGAGCGCTCAGCCTGGCGAACAGGCGCAGGTTCTGAAACGTGCGAGCGATGCCCAGCCGGTTGATGCGATCGGGCGGGAGGCCGCCGATCGCTTCCCCGCTCCAGCGGATCAACCCCGCTGTGGGACGGCCCACCCCGGAGATCAGGTTGAACAGGGTGGTCTTGCCGGCCCCATTGGGGCCGATCAACCCGAAGATCTCCCCCTGCTCCACCTGCAGGGACACCTGATCGAGGGCGAGCAGGCCACCGAAGCGGCAAGTCACCGCCTCCAGTTCCAGCAGGGGTGCCGGCATCAGGCTCTTCTCACGGCTGCTCGGATGCGGGCCAGGCCCTCTGGGGTGATCACCCCCTGCGGAAAGAGGATCGGACCCACCAGGATCACCAGGCCGAACAGGATCAGGCGCAGATCCCCCACCGGTCGCAGCAGTTCGGGCAGAGCCGTGATCACCAGTCCACCAAGGACCGGCCCCAGCCAGATCCGGGAGCCGCCGAAAACCACGAAGGCCAGGGTGGTGATGCTGGCATCGAAGCTGCCCTGACGGGCGTTCCAGGTGTTGAGGAAGTGGGCGGCCAGCACGCCGGTGAGGGCAGCGATCACGGCGCTGAGCACGAAGGCGATCAGTTTCACGTCGGCGGTGGGAATGCCCATGCAGCGGGCGGCCAGTTCGTCTTCTCGGATGGCCGACATGGCCCGCCCCAGCCGCATGGCCTCCAGCCGGGAGCACAGCCAGCAGGTGAGGGCGAGCAGCACCCCTGTGGCCAGGGCATAGCCCGCGGGGCCGTCGAAAGGCTGGGGAATGCCGAAGATCCCCACGGCGCCGCCACTCCAGGCCATGTTCAGGTTCAGCACCCGCAGGATCTCCACCAGGGCGATGGTGGCGATGGCCAGATAGATCCCACGCAGCTGCAACACCGGTCGCCCCAGCACCAGGGCCACAGCGCCTGCCACCAGGGCCGCCAGCAGCAGCTCCAGGGCAAGGGAGGTGAGGGGATAGCTGGCTCCCCCGCCCGAAAGGGCGGGCCAGCGGGTGGAGAGCAGGGCGGCCACATAGCCGCCGATGGCGTAGAAGCCCGGTGTGGCCAGCGACAACTGCCCGCAGCGCAGAGGCAGATAGACCGAAAGGGCCAGCAGGGCCCCGAAGCCCATCTGCACCAGCAGGGACAGATCCCTCACACCTTGCTCGCCAGGGGTTTGCCGAGCAGTCCCCGGGGCCGCAGCAGCAACACCAGGAACAGAATCGCGAACGCCACCCCGTCCTTGTAGCCGGAGAAATCAGAGGGCACGAGGGCCTCGGCCAGCCCCACGATCAGGCCGCCGAGCACCGCCCCCGGGACGCTGCCCAGCCCACCCAGCACCAGCACCCCCAGACCCTTGAGCCCGTAGCCGATTCCGAAGTAAGGCCCGGCGATGCTCACGCTCAGCCCCACCAGCCCACCGGCCACCCCCGCCAGGAAGCCGCTGACGGCGAAAGCGAGGCGGATCATCGCGCCTGAATCGATCCCCAGCAGGCGCGCGGTGACGGGATCCTCCGACACCGCCTGCAGGGCCTTGCCGCCGCGGCTGCCCTCCAGCCAGAGGGTGAGCAGCACCAGCAGCAGGGTGGCCACCAGGAGCAGGAGCAGCTGCACGGTGCGGATCTGGGCGCCGCCCAGGTTCAGCGCAGCCGGCAGCCCAGCCAGGGTGGAGGAGGGGATCGAGTAGCTCTCGGCCCCCATCAGCAGCTGCACCAGATTCACCAGCACCACCCCCGCCCCCAGACTGGAGATCAGAGAAAGCAGCGGCTCTGCCTGGCGCTTTCGCAAGGGGCGGAAGGCCACGGCCTCCACCACCAGACTCACCAGCGCGGAGCCGGCCCCGGCCAGCCCCAGGGCCAGCCAGAACGGCAGGGCCAGGGGCAACTGCAGGCCAGCCAGCAGCCCATTGGCGCCCACCGCGCCACCGATCAGCAGGTAGGTGAGGTAGCCCCCGATCGTGAACACGGCCCCGTGGGCGAAGTTGATCACCCCCAGCACGGAGAACACCAGGGTGTAACCCAGGGCGAACAGGGCATAGACCGCCCCGGAAGCCAGGCCGTTGATCAGAATCTGCAGGAGGTGAACCACGCCAGATTCAGGGCAGCAGGGCGAAACGGCCGTTCAGGCTGCCGGGCTTCATCTGCACCTGGGCCACGTGGAAGCGTTGCTGCACCACTTCGCCATCGGGGCTGAAGGCGATCTCGCCGAGGGGGGTGTCATAGCGGCCGGAGAGCAGTTCCGCCATCAGCGCCTTTCGGGCATCGGCAAGGGAGAACTGGCTCAGTGGTTGGCGTTTGTTGAGTCGCTGCAGGGCCTCGGCCACCACCTGGTAGGCGCTGAAAGCCTGGGCGGTGAGCTGGGGCGGAATCGCCCCACCCTTGGCCAGTTTGTAGAGGGCCACGAACTCACGGTTCATGGGCGTGTCGAGCTCCGGGCTGTAGGCCTGCGCGATCAGGATGCCGTCGCAATAGGCCTGGCAGATCGGATAGATGTTCGGGGTGTTCATGCCGTTGCCCACCACGATTGAGCCCTTGTAGCCCAGTTCCCGCAGCTGACGGATCAGATTGCCCCCATCCACCGCCTGGGCGGAGATCACGATCAGATCAGGTGTCTGGCGCAGGGCGCCGGTGATCTGGTTCTGAAAATCCTGGTCATTAAGCTGGGTGCGCTGCACCGTGACCGGCTTCAGCCCCTTGTCGGCGAGAGCCTTCTGGAAAATGGCGCTCTCGGAAGTGCTGTAGGCGTCGTCCTGGGCATAGAACACCGCCGCTCGCCGGATCGAGGGGTTCAGCTCCAGGGCCTTGGCAATCGAAAGGGGGGCAATCTCGGTGCTTGGAGCCGACACGCGGCTGATGAAGCCGCCGATCTGGGGGATGTTGGTGGCGGTGTTGGACGGGGCCACCACCGGCACCCCCCGGCGCTGAGCGATCGGGTCGGCCGCGAAAGCCTGCTGAGAGAGGGTGGGACCGACCAGGGCCACCACGCCGGCATCGATCAGCAGATTAAAGGCCTGGGTGGCGGTGGCCTCATCACCACCGCCATCCTCCAGGCGCAGGCTGAGCTCCGGGGCGCCGGGGGAATCAGCCTTTCTCCGCTTCTGGTGCCAGGCCTGGGCCAGCTCGAGCCCGATCTGCTGATCCTGGCCGTAGGCATTGGCATTGCTGGTGAGCGAGAGCACAGCCCCGACGGGGACCCCGCCCTCGACCTGAAGCGGCAGGTCGTCGGCGCGGGGGCCGCAGGCGGCCAGAGCGGCAGCCAGGGCCAGGGCGCCCGCCAGGGCAGCGCCGGGAAGAGAGCGCTGGCCGGCCTCCATCAGGCGATGGCGGCGAAGCAGTCGCGGAAGGCACTGAGGGTGGCCTCGATGTCGGCGTCGCTGTGGGCCAGGGAGGTGAACCCAGCCTCGAAGGCGCTGGGAGCCAGGTAAACGCCGCGCTCGAGCATGGCCCGGTGCAACCGGCCAAAGCGCTGGCTGTCGGTGGCCTTGGCTTCCTCGAAGTTGCGCACAGGGCCCTCGCAGAGGAAGAAGCCGAACATGGCACTGATGGAGCCACCGCAGATCGGCAGACCGGCTTCCCGACCCGCCGCAAGAATGCCGCCTGAAAGGCGCTTGGTGATCGCCTCGAGCCGTTCGTAGCTGCCGGGCTGCTTGAGCAGCTCCAGGGTCTTGATGCCGGCGGTCATCGCCAGGGGGTTGCCGCTGAGGGTGCCGGCCTGATACATCGGGCCGGCAGGGGCCACCATCGCCATGATCTCCGCCCGGCCGCCGTAGGCGCCCACGGGCAGGCCGCCGCCGATCACCTTGCCAAGGGTGGTGAGATCGGGTGTGATGCCGAAGCGGGCCTGGGCACCCCCGTAGCTGATGCGGAAGCCCGTCATCACCTCATCGAACGTGAGCAGCGCACCGTGCTCGGTGGTGAGTTCGCGCAGTCCTTCCAGGAAGCCCGGTTCAGGGGTGATGAATCCGGCGTTGCCCACCACGGGCTCGAGAATCACCCCGGCGATCTCGCCGGGGTTGTCGGCGAACAGCTGCTTCACCGCCTCCAGGTCGTTGTAGGGGGCGGTGAGGGTGTTGGTGGTGGTGGTTCGGGGCACCCCGGGGGAGTCGGGAAGCCCCAGGGTGGCGACGCCCGACCCAGCCTTCACCAGGAACATGTCGGCGTGGCCGTGGTAGCAGCCCTCGAACTTGATCAGCTTGTCGCGGCCGGTGAAAGCCCGCATCAGCCGCAGCACCGACATGCAGGCTTCTGTGCCTGAGTTGACGAAGCGCACCATCTCGACGCTGGGGACGGCATCGATCACCATCTCCGCCAGCGTGTTCTCCAGAGCGCAGGGAGCACCGAAGCTGGTGCCCTTGTCGAGGGCCTCGTGCAGGGCGGCGATCACCTCGGGGCGGGCGTGACCGCAGATCGCAGGACCCCAGCTGCCGATGTAATCGATGTAGCGATTGCCATCGACGTCCCAGGCGTAAGCCCCCTTGACGCGGTCGAAGACGATCGGTTCACCGCCCACCGAACGGAAGGCCCGCACCGGCGAGCTGACTCCCCCGGGCATCAGTTGCAGGGCGGCACTGAAGAGGTCCTGGGAACGGGAGGTGTTCAGGGCAGGAACCGATACAGGGGCCGAAGTCAAAGCGTGATCCGCGGACGTTCAAGAAGTCTGGAATCGGGTTGATCCCTGGGGACCACCCTCTCCACCACCAGACCATGATCCATCCTCGCCCAAAGCGGTGCGGATCGCACGGCTGGAAGAAGGAATGCCGGCGCCTCCTCCCCCTGTGATCCCCATGGCCCTGCTCCGGGGGGGGTGTCCTAACGCCACCCTCGCTATGGTCTGAGTGATGCATGTCCTTGTTGGCTGACCCCTTGGCCGAGCCGCCTGCCCTGACCCTGCCCTGGGGGCGGATCGAGCGGCGCCTGCGCCAGTTTCTGCCCGGCAGGGCAGTGGTGGCCCGGCGCCAGGAGCTGCTCACGTACGACAGCGATGGCCTGACCCTGCACCGGCAGGAGCCTCCCCTGGCCGTGCTGCCGGAAACCACCGAGCAGGTGGCGGCTGTGCTGAGCCTCTGTCACGAGGAAGGGGTGCCGTTCGTGGCCCGGGGCAGCGGCACCGGCCTCTCCGGCGGAGCCGTGGCCGAGCAGGAGTCTCTGCTGGTGGTCACCAGTCGGATGCGCTCAGTGCTGGCCCTCGATCTCGAGAATCAGCGGATCACGGTTCAGCCTGGAGTGATCAACAGCTGGGTCACCCGCGCCGTCTCCGGCGATGGTTTCTATTACGCCCCCGACCCCTCCAGTCAGGTGGTCTGCAGCATCGGCGGCAACGTGGCCGAAAACGCCGGGGGGGTGCACTGCCTCAAGTACGGCGTCACCAGCAACCATGTGCTGGAGCTGGAGGTGGTGCTTCCCGACGGCCGGATCACCCGGCTGGGGGGCTCCCTCGCCGAAATGCCCGGCCTGGATCTGCGTGGAGTCTTCATCGGCAGCGAGGGCACCCTCGGCATCGCCACGGCCATCACCCTGCGGTTGCTGCGTCAGCCCCAGACCGTGCAGGTGCTGCTGGCGGATTTCCCCTCGATGGAAGCCGCCGGGGAAGCGGTGCGACGCGTCACGGAAGCGGGGGTGCTGCCGGCGGGGATGGAGATCATGGATAACTTCACGATCAATGCCGTCGACGACCTCTTCGGCTGCGATGAATACCCCCGCGATGCGGCGGCAGTGCTGCTGATCGAGCTCGACGGTCGCCTGGAGGAGGTGGATGCCGCGGCGTTGCGGACCATGGAGCTCTGCCGCCGGGCCGGGGCCCGGTCGTTGCGCCGGGCCGAATCAGACACCGACCGGGCCCTGCTCTGGAAGGGCCGCAAGTCGGCCTTCGCTGCCGTGGGCCGGATCACGCCCACGTATTACGTCCAGGACGGTGTAGTTCCCCGCAGCGCCCTTCCGGCGGTGCTGGCGGCGATCGAGCTGCTCAGCCGCCGCTACTCCCTGCCGGTGGCCAACGTCTTTCACGCCGGGGACGGCAACCTTCATCCGCTGATCCTCTACGACGCCAGCCAGGAGGGTGTTCAGGACCGGGTCCAGGCCCTCGGCGCCGACATCCTGCGGCTCTGCATCGACGCCGGTGGCAGCATCACCGGGGAACATGGCGTGGGTGCCGACAAGCGCTGCTACATGGACTGGATGTTCTCTCCAGACGACCTGAGCACGATGCGCCTGGTGCGCCAGGCTTTCGATCCGGAGGGTCGGGCCAACCCCGGCAAGCTCTTCCCCACGCCTCGCAGCTGTGGGGAGTCGGCGCGGCTGGCCCGCACCGTGCGCGTCAACGTGGCGGCCGGCAAGGAGGCCGACCGGCCCCTGCCCGCCTCCCTCGAGGTGTTCTGAGGGCAATTCAGGCGTTTCGGCCCGCGCTGCCCTCCGGCGCGATGGCTCAGGCGGCCACCGGCACCTGGTAGCGAGCGATTCTGGCGAATCCCGCCGGATCAAGGGACGCCCCACCCACCAGCACCCCGTCGATGTCCGGCTGGGCCATCAGCAGGTCGATGTTCTCGGCCTTGACCGAGCCGCCGTACTGGATCACCACATCGTCGTAACCGACCCAGCGGCGGATCAGCGCGCAGATCCGGTTGGCCTCCTCGGCGCCACAGGTCTTGCCGGTGCCGATCGCCCAGATCGGTTCATAGGCCACCACCAGCTGGGTGGGGTCCAGGCCTTCGAGGCCCTGGTCCACCTGTCGGCGGATCACCCGCTCGGCCTCTCCGGCTTCCCGCTGGGAATCGCTCTCGCCCACGCACAGGATCGGGATCATTCCGGATTTCTGAGCTGTGCGCGCCCGCAGGTTGATCTGCTCGTCGGTTTCGCTGTAGTACTTACGCGGTTCGCTGTGGCCCACGATGGCGTGGCTGACTCCGTGCTCCAGCAGCATCGGGGCCGAGATCATGCCTGTGTAGGCCCCCACGTCGTCCCAGTGGACGTTCTGGGAGGCAACCTTGACAGGACTGCCCTCGATGGCCTCGCTCAGGGTGGCGATGGCGGTGAACGGAGGTGCCAGCACCACCTCCCGATCGCTGGGCAGATCCCCCAGCAGTGGCAGGAAGGTGTCGGCATAGGCCCGCGCTTCGGCGCAGGTCATGTGCATCTTCCAGTTCCCTGCAATCACGGCCTTGCGCACAGGATCGTCCTCGCTGAGAAATGCCCCACAACCTAGTTGGCGGCGTGGACCACCAGTTTCATCCCAGCCAGTTCCACGGCGTCGCCAGGCAGCAGCTGGCGGCCGCGGCGGCGCTCCACCTCACCGTTGACCCGCACCTCGCCCCCCTGCACCCGGACCTTGGCTTCACCGCCGGTCCCCACCAGGCCCTGGTACTTGAGGAATTGATCGAGGCGCAAGGAAAGGGAGCCGGATCGGCGCTGATAAGGTTCGCCGATGCTCGCATCACCCCCGGCCGGCTTTCGAGGGCTGTTGCCGCTGCTGAAGCCCCACCGCCGCAGGCTGGTGGCCGGTGGCCTGTGCATGCTCGTGTTCGTGGCCTGCTGGCCCTTGCTGGCCGCCCTGGCCGGTCGCCTGATCCCGGCCATCGGCGCAGGTGATTTCCCTCAGGTGCTGCGGGCGATTGCTCTGGCCCTGGCGGTGTTCCTGGTGCAGAAGCTGGCCCAGTTCGGCCAGGACACCCTGCTGGCCTCCCCGGCTTTGCAGGTGAGCCAGGCCCTGCGCAGCCAGTTGTTCGCCCGCCTGCAGCGCCTGGAGTTCGGCGCCCTCGAGAAGCTCTCGGCCGGAGATCTCACCTATCGCCTCACCGAAGACGCCGACCGGGTCGGGGAGGTGATTTACAAAACGATCCAGGACACCACTCCCAGCCTGCTGCAGCTGGTGGTGGTGTTCGGCTACATGGTGTTTCTTGATTGGAAGCTGTCCCTGGCCACCCTGCTGCTGGCGCCGCTCGTGGCGGTGATGGTAAGCAGTTTCGGCGCCCGGGTGATGGGAGCCGCCGAGCGCAGCCAGAAGCAGGTGAGCGAGCTGGCGGGGCTGCTGGCCGAGGCCATCGGAGGTCTGCCCCTGGTGCGGGCCTTTGCGGCCGAGGCCTGGTTGCAGAACCGCTTTGAGCAGGAGATCGACCTGCACCGGCGGGCCCGTTACCGCACCCTGCGCCTGCTGGCCCTTCAGCATCCCGTGGTGGGCTTCATCGAAGCGGCGGGAATTCTCTCGGTGCTGCTGATCGGAGCGGCCCGCATCCAGGCCGGGGGGCTCGACAGCCAGGGCTTCAGCTCCTATGTGGCGGCCCTGCTGATGCTGATCGATCCGATCTCGCACCTGACCACCAATTACAACGAGTTCCAGCAGGGCCAGGCCTCACTGCGGCGCCTGCGCGAGATCGAGCGCGAGCCGGTGGAGATCCCCGACAGCCCCGGGGCCCAGCCGCTCGGGCCGGTGCGCGGGGCCCTGCGACTGGAGCAGGTCTGGTTCGGCTACGACCCCGAGCAGCCGGTGCTGCGGAACCTCGATCTGAGTGCTGAGCCCGGTCAGCTGGTGGCCCTGGTGGGTCCATCTGGCGCCGGCAAAAGCACCCTGTTTTCCCTGTTGTTGCGTTTCAACACCGCCCAGCGCGGGCGCGTGCTGCTCGATGGCCAGGACCTCGCAGGTCTGCGGGCCGCCGACCTGCGCCGTGCCGTGGCCCTGGTTCCCCAGCAGAGCCGTGTGTTCTCCGGCAGCGTGGCCGAGGCGATCCGCTTCGGGCGTCCCGCCAGCGACGCGCAGGTGCGCCAGGCGGCCCGACTGGCCAATGCGGCAGGCTTCATCGAAGCCCTCCCCGAGGGATACCACTCCCGCCTCGAGGAGCGAGGCAGCAACTTCTCGGGCGGGCAGCTTCAGCGCATCGCCATCGCCCGTGCGGTGCTGGGCGACCCGGCCGTGCTGTTGCTGGATGAGGCCACCAGCGCGCTCGATGCCGAGGCGGAGGAGGCGGTGCAGCAGGGCCTGAAGCAGGCCATGGCCGGCCGCACCGTGCTGGTGATCGCCCACCGGCTCTCCACGGTCCAGGGGGCTGACCAGATCCTGGTGCTCGAGGGCGGCGGCATCGTCGAGCGCGGCAGCCATGATCAGCTCATGGCCCGTCCCGGTCGCTATCGCGAGCTGTGCGACCGTCAGTTGATCCGAGTGGCGGCCTGACCCTCCACCGTCCAGTTCCACGCTCAAGCGGCCATGGCAGAGATGCCCCAGTGGGAGTACCGGGTGATCCACATCAATGTGGAGAACAGCTCCCCACCACAACCGCCCGATCCCCAGGCCGCCAGTCAGAAGCTGCAGGGGATGCTCAGCCCGGAATTCATTGCCCGGGAATTTCCCGAGTTCTACGGAGCCTCCCAGACGCCCCGCCACCCGGCCGAGCAACTGCAGTTCTTCATGAACCTGCTGGGCAAGGAGGGCTGGGAGATGGTGGAGGCGGCCCAGGTGGGCCCGTTGCTGATGTTCTTCTTCAAGCGGCCCCGCCGTCCGGCCCCGGCCAAGCTGCCGCCGGCCGGTGCTTCGCTGGCCGCGCCCCCCGCCGAGAGCCCGCCGGGCGCGGCTTAACCTGCGCGGGACGACACAGTGGTGACCTTGACGGCCTCTTCCAACCAGCCCCCCGTGCTCACGTTCGAGGGCAAGCGCTATGAACTCAACGCTCTCCCCGACGACGTCAAGGAGCTGGTGCGGGGGATGCAGGTGGCCGATGCCCAGCTTCGCCTCTACGAGGACACCCTCAAGGTGCTGGCGGTGGGACGGCAGTCGATGGCCTTTCAGCTGAACGAACGGCTCAAGACCATCCCCGCCCTTCCGGACGGGGTCTGAACGAACTGGGCGAAGCGATCAGGCGACCGGCTTCTCCGCTGGGGTGGGCTCGAGCGCTTCAAAGCGGAAGATCTGCTCGCTGGTCGTCTCCGGCGCTTCGGGATCCTCGCTGCTGATCACCCGCTCCGCCAGCACCCAGGGACCCACGCCGCCGAGGGGCACGAAGGTGTCGGTGAAGTGGCTCCTGCCGCCGCGGGCTTCGCCCGTGGCTGGATCGCTGTACTGGCTGGTGTAGGTGTGGCTGAGGTAGCCGGCACCGGTGTCCGTGGTGCTGCCGGTGAAGATCGTGACCACGGTGCCGTGGATCTGACGGTGCACCATCGTGACCACCGAATCCTTGATGCGATAGCGATCACCGGCGTTCTTGCCGCCCACGATCACCTCGAGCCCCACGGCATCGGTGTCGCCGGCACTGAAGGTGTTGGCGCCGTGGGTCTGCTCGAAGCTGCGGCGCACCCGGTGAATGCAGACCTCCCAGAGTTGGGAGCCGACGGCTTTGCTGATGGTCTCGTCCTCGATGCCCTCCACGCTGGCCTTCAGGTCGGCGCCCACGCGGAACCGGCCCTCCACCCGCTGCTCCCCCTGCTGCCAGACGCAGCGTCCCTGGTAGCCGCCGAAACCGGGATCCCAGGTGTAGCGGTTCTCGTAGGCGGCGCGGAACAGCTCCCGGATGTCGCTGCCCGGGGCGATCGGCTCGCCGGCCTGGCCGGCATTGGAGCTGATCGGAGTGGCTGTGCTGGTCAAGGGGCCGTCGGCGGAGGCCCTCAACCCTAACGAGCGGAATCGGGGTGGATGTCCTGCAGCGCCGTGACCGTGAGCTCCTGGCTCTGAAGGGTGGCGATGGCCTCCACCGCCGCCCTGGCACCCGCGAGGGTGGTCACCGTGGGTACGAGGTAGTCAAGCGCCGCCCTGCGCAAGTACCGATCGTCGTGGGTGGCCTGGCGGCCGATCGGGGTGTTCACGATCAGCTGAATCAGGCCGGAGCGGATCGCGTCCTCGATGTTCGGCCGGCCTTCATGCACCTTCAGGATCGACTCCACCTCCAGGCCCGCCTCCCGCAGCACGGCGGCGGTGCCGGTGGTGGCGATCAGGGCCAGCCCCAGCTCCGAGAGGCGCTGGGCCACCGGCACCAGGGAAGGCTTGTCGCGGTCGTGGGTGGAGAGGAAGACGGTACCTCCGAGGGGCAGGGCTTCGCCGGCGGCGATCTCAGCCTTGGCATAGGCCATGCCGAAGCTGGCGCCGCTGCCCATCACTTCCCCGGTGGAGCGCATTTCCGGACCGAGCAGGGTGTCGGATCCTGGAAAGCGCTTGAAGGGCAGCACCGCCTCCTTCACGTTCTGGAGGGGTGGCCTGGGCTCGCTGGTGAGGCCCAGCTCGCGGAGGCTGTGGCCGGCCATCAGCAGGCTGGCGATCTTCGCCAGGGGCACACCGGTGGCCTTGGCCACGAAGGGCACGGTGCGGGAGGCCCGGGGGTTGGCCTCGATGATGAACACCCGCTCCGCCTGCACGGCGAACTGGAGGTTGATCAGGCCGCTCACGTCGAGGGCCAGGGCGAGGGCTTCGGTCCACTGGCGGATCGTGGCCAGGGCCTGATCGGAGAGCGACACCGCCGGCAGGGCGCAGGCCGAATCACCCGAGTGGATGCCGGCTGGCTCGATGTGCTCCATCAGGCCGCCGATCACCACGCTTCCCTGCCGGTCGGCCAGGGCGTCCACGTCCACTTCAGTGGCGTTCTCGAGGTACTGATCGATCAGCACCGGGTGATCGGGCTCCACCTGCACCGCCTCCACCATGTAGCGGTTCAGTTCCTCCTCGTCGAAGACCACCTCCATGGCCCGGCCCCCCAGCACGTAGCTGGGGCGCACCACCACCGGATAGCCCACCCGATCAGCCACGGCGCGGGCCTCGGCCTCGCTGCGGGCCAGGCCGTTGCGCGGCTGGCGGATGTCGAGTCGACGCAGGATCGCCTCGAACTGCTCGCGGTCCTCGGCCTGATCAATCGATTCCGGTGAGGTGCCCCAGAGCCGGGTTCCGGTGGCCAGACCTTCCGGCCCGGCCAGCCAGCGCAGCAGGGGCAGGGCGAGCTTGAGCGGGGTCTGGCCGCCGAACTGGACGATCACCCCCTCCGGTCGTTCCGCCTCGATCACGTTCAGCACGTCTTCGAGGGTGAGCGGCTCGAAGTAGAGCCGATCGCTGGTGTCGTAGTCGGTCGACACCGTCTCCGGGTTGCTGTTCACCATCACCGTGGCGAAGCCATCGGCCCGCAGGGCGAAGGAGGCGTGGCAACAGCAGTAGTCGAACTCGATGCCCTGGCCGATGCGGTTCGGTCCGCCGCCGAGGATCATCACCTTGCGGCGACGCTCCGGTTGCACTTCATCCTGGGACTCCAGGCGCACGAGCGCTCCGGAGTCATCGAGGCGCTCGAGGGGCCGCTCGTAGGTGGAGTAGTGATACGGGGTGGTGGAGGAGAATTCCGCCGCGCAGGTGTCGACGGTCTTGAACAGGGCATTCACGCCAAGCCCCTGACGGGTTCGGCGCACGCTCAGTTCGTCGCTGCCGCTGGCCCAGGCGATCTGGCGGTCGGAGAAGCCCAGCTGCTTGAGTTCCAGCAGATCAGCTGCCGAGAGCTGCTCCAGCCTGCGGTCCCGCAGCAGCCGCTCTTCAGCTTCGAGCAGTCGCCGCAGCTTGCCGAGAAACCAGGGGTCGATGGCGCTGAGCCGGTGGATGTCGTCGTCGCTGCGTCCCGCCACCATCGCGGCCCGTACGGCGTAGATCCGATCGGGCGAGGGCGTACGCAGCATTCGCTCGAGGTCGCTGGGCTCCGGGGGTTCGTCGTGGCGGTCGCAGCCCCAGCCGGCATGGCCTGTTTCCAGGGAACGCAGGGCCTTCTGAAACGATTCCTCGAAGCTCCGGCCGATCGCCATCGCCTCCCCCACCGACTTCATCGAGGTGGTGAGCACCGCCGGGGAGCCCCGGAACTTCTCAAAGGCGAAGCGCGGGATCTTGGTGACCACGTAATCGATCGTGGGCTCGAAGCAGGCCGGGGTCTTGCCCGTGATGTCGTTGAGGATCTCGTCAAGGGTGTAGCCCACCGCCAGGCGGGCGGCGATCTTGGCGATCGGGAAGCCGGTGGCCTTCGACGCCAGCGCCGAGGAGCGGCTCACCCGAGGGTTCATCTCGATCACCACCACATCGCCGTTGGCGGGATTGATGGCGAACTGGATGTTGCTGCCGCCGGTCTCCACACCGATCTCGCGGATGATCGCGATCGACTGGTCACGCAGCCTCTGGTACTCCCTGTCGGTGAGGGTCTGGGCGGGGGCCACGGTGATCGAATCCCCCGTGTGCACGCCCATCGGGTCGAGGTTCTCGATGCTGCAGATGATCACCACGTTGTCGGCCAGATCGCGCATCACCTCCAGTTCGAACTCCTTCCAGCCGATCAGTGACTTCTCGATCAGGATCTGGTTGACCGGGCTGGCTTCCAGGCCGCTTTTGCAGAACGCTCGGAACTCCTCGGGGTTGTAGGCGATGCCGCCGCCGGATCCCCCGAGCGTGAAGGCCGGCCGGATGATGCGGGGGTAGCTGCCGATCGCCTCCCCCACCGTCTCGGCCTCCTCAAGCGAAGAGGCGATGCCCGAGGGGCACACGGCCACCCCGATCCGCTCCATGGCCTCCTTGAACAGCCGCCGGTCCTCGGCCTTCTGGATCGCTTCGAGGTTGGCGCCGATCAGCTCCACCCCGAAGCGCTCAAGGGTGCCGTCCTCGGCCAGGGTGACCGCCAGGTTGAGGGCGGTCTGGCCGCCCATGGTGGGCAGCAGGGCATCGGGACCCTCCAGCTCGATCACCCGTCGCACCACGTCGGGAGTGAGTGGCTCGATGTAGGTGCGATCCGCCATCTCCGGATCGGTCATGATCGAAGCGGGGTTGGAGTTCACGAGCACCACCTCGTAGCCCTCGTCGCGCAGGGCCTTGCAGGCCTGGGTGCCTGAGTAGTCGAATTCGCAGGCCTGGCCGATCACGATCGGTCCCGAGCCCAGCAGAAGGATGCGATGCAGATCCGACCGGCGGGGCATGGGCGGCGTCTGAACGGCCAAACGACGCCAGCCTCTCACGGCCCCTCCACGTCGCGGGCGTTGGGGTGCTGTGTCCTCGCTAACGTGAGCATCTTGTGATCGGCGATCGTGGCTCCATGAGCGAACTCCAGCGCCTGAAGGGGCTCCTCCCTCCGGAGATGCAGAGCTGGGTGTTCGTGGAAGCGGCCGCCTCGGCCGACCCGCCTCTGATCACGATCGAGGAGATCGGCCGCGACGAGGTGGAGGTCCAGGTGGATCTGACCAAGTGGGAGCCCTTCGCCCTCGATCACCGCAACCTGCTCTTCTGGCATGAGGTGGGGCGCATTCAGAACGATGCCGTCCCCCGCGACGGCTGGGAGATGGCCGCCCTGGCGATCGGCCTCGGCGGAGCGATCGGTGAACTCTGGGTTCAGGACGGCCTGCTGCTGATGATGGCCCTGGGCCTGTCCGGATTCGCCGGCTACCGCCTCTACCTCAAGAACAACAACGAGAAGCGCCTGCAGGACGCCATCGCGGCCGACGAGCGGGCCATCTCCCTGGCCTGCCGCTTCGGCTACACCCTCCCCAACGCCTACAAGAGCCTGGGGGGCGCCCTGAAGGAACTGCTCGAGCAGACCCGCAAGAAGCGCCGCCGCTCCTTCTACGAAGACCGCCTCGAGGCCCTGCGCAAGAGTGCCGGGCGGGCCAGGGCTGAAATGGCCCAGCAACAGGGAAGCCGTCAGTCCGTGACCAGTGAGAACGTCTATGGCTGATCCAGCCCGAAGCCCCATTGCCGTGGACTCCGGTGACAGCCGGGATCTGGCCCTGCTGGCCGCCGAAGCCTGTGACGACCGCAAGGCGATCGACATCCAGTTGATCCGGGTGGAGGAGGTCTCCTCCCTGGCCGACTGGTTTGTGATCTGCTCCGGCCTCTCCGATGTTCAGGTGCGCGCCATCGCCCGCTCGGTCGAAGATCGTCTTGAGCTGGAGGCCGCCCGCCTGCCCCTGCGCAAGGAAGGCCAGAGCGAAGGCCGCTGGGTGTTGCTTGATTACGGCGAGCTGATCGTGCATGTGCTCACACCGGCGGAGCGCAGCTACTACGACCTCGAATCCTTCTGGGGACACGGTGAACACGAGCCGTTCCTAAGCTCTGCTCAAGCTCTTCCCCAATGAGGGCCGACCCGGCGACTGCCTGCTGACTCCCCCGTGACTGCCATGGATCAGGCCTGCTCGGAGAGCCCCTGCCCGGTGCCGCACGACCAGCGCCCTCTTGAGGAGTATCGCCAGCTCTGTTCCTCCTGGTTCTTCGCCTGGCCCTCCCTCACCAGTGCAGGACTGTGGCGCCCCCTGCTGATCAGCTGGCTGCTGTCGCTGCCGCTCACCGCCCTGATCAGCTCGGGCAGCTGGACACTGCGCCATGACCCCCTGCGGCAGGTGGCCACCGCTGTGGTGGCGGCCGTGTTGCCTGCCCTGCTGCTGCTCTCCCGTCAGTGGCTGGGCTGGTCCTACGTCAACCGTCGCCTGATCGCCGAGCGGGTCGAGTACGAGGAATCCGGCTGGTACGACGGCCAGGTGTGGGAGAAGCCCCTCGCCTGGCGCCAGCAGGATCTGCTTGTGGCCCGCCACCAGGTGCGGCCGGTGCTGGTGCGGCTGCGGCAGGCCCTCGGCCTGGCCCTGCTGCTGCTGCTCAGCGGCGCTGGCCTCTGCCAGGCTCTCTGAGCGCTCCACCCGCGGTCCCCATTTCCCCCCGATGACCCTGTCTTCCAGTTTCGGCAGCCCCCAGCGCCCCGGGGTTCCTCCCCTTGAGGTGCGTCTGCTGCGCAACGGCATCGCGGAGTCGGTCCATCGTGTCCACGCCGCGGTCTGCGACAAGCGGGGCCGCGTGCTGATGCGCGCCGGTGATCCCCAGCAGCTCAGCTTTGTGCGCTCGGCGCTGAAGCCTTTCCAGGCCATGGTCTTTGTGAGCAGTGGCGCAGCCGATCAGACCGGCAGCGGCGACCGGGGTCTGGCCATGGCCTGTGCCTCCCATGCCGGCACCGCCTCCCACGCCCGCGAGGCCTTCAAGATCCTCTGGAGCGCCGACATCGAGGCCGAACAGCTGCAGTGCCCCACCCCTGCAGGTGCCGACAGTCCGCTTCAGCACAACTGTTCCGGCAAGCACGCAGCCTTTCTCACCACCTGCCGGCGTCTGCATTGGCCACTGGAGAGCTATCTGCAGGTGGACCACCCCCTGCAGCAGCAGATCCTGCGCCGGGTGGGGGAACTGCTGGGTCTTCCCGGCGCTGAGCTGGTCACTGCGCGAGACGACTGCGGAGCGCCGACGCTGCAGCTGCCCCTGGCCCAGATGGCCCTGCTGTTTGCCCATCTCGCCTCCTCCGAGCACGCCGATCTCGAGCGGCTCAGCAGGGCGATGCTTGCCCATCCCGAGCTGGTGGCCGGTGAGGGTCGCTTCGACACCGAACTGATGGCCCGTGGTCACGGCATGGTGATCAGCAAGGGCGGCGCCGAGGGGATCCAGTGCATCAGCCGGGTGGGCGAGGGACTCGGACTGGCGATCAAGGTGGAAGACGGCGCCAGCCGTGCCAAGCACGCCGTGGCGCTGCACCTGCTGGAGCAACTGGACTGGCTCACCCCGCTCACCCTCGAAGAACTCAAGCGTCAGTTCCTCGTGCCCGGAGAGGCACTGGAGCTGGCGGTGAGCGGAGAACTGCGCTTCGACGCAGCCATCCCCTGAGCGTTCGGTTTGCTGGCCGGCACCTCCGGCTGGTACTCTCCTCCCAGCGCCGCGGGGTAGAGCAGTCTGGTAGCTCGTCGGGCTCATAACCCGAAGGTCAGGAGTTCAAATCTCCTCCCCGCCACCACATCACCAAAGCCCAGCCATCCTCAGGTGGCTGGGCTTTTTGCTGGCCGTTCGCCCCCGCAGGCCGCGCCCGGAACCCCTCCCCTAGCCTCGCCCCTGACGCTGGCTGGGAAGCCCAGGGATGTCCTCAGGCCTTGCCGCTTCGTTCCGATTCGATCCATCCATCACCTACGACGCCGTGGTGGTGGGCTCAGGAGCCACGGGCGGGGTGGCCGCGATGGTGCTGGCGGAGGCTGGCCTGAGGGTGCTGGTGCTGGAGGCTGGCCCCGACCTGAGCCCGGAGAGGGCCTTCGGCCGGGAACCGCTCAACAGCCTGCGTCGGCTGGCCAACCTCAGTAGCGGCCGCCAGCGGCTGCAGAGTCAGCATCCGGGCTACTGGAAAGCCAATCCCGATCTCTACGTGGATGAGCTCCAGAACCCCTACACCACCCCCGAGCAGCGGCCGTTCCTGTGGAGCCGGGGCAGGCAGGTGGGTGGAAAGAGCCTCACCTGGGGCGGCATCACCCTGCGCCTCTCCGACCACGAGTTCAAGGCGGCCGAGCGGGATGGGCATGGCCTGCCCTGGCCGATCGTCGGGGAGGATCTCGCCCCCATCTATGACCGTCTCGAGCGCATGCTCGGCGTCCATGGCCAGCGCGATGGGCTACCCCAGCTGCCCGACGGCCAGTATCTGCCTCCGCTGCCCTTCACCCCCGCCGAGAAGCACCTGGGCGCAGCGATCGCCCGCGACCTGGGGCTGCCCCTGATTCACTCCCGTGGGTTCCGTCGGCAGCGTCCCTCGCCGAGCAACCCCTGGCCTCGCTCCTGTTCCCAGGGCGGCGCCCTGGCCCGTGCCCTGGCCAGCGGCAGGGTCTGCCTGCGCAGTGACGCTGTGGTCAGCCACGTGGAGATGACCGACCGTGGCCTGGCCGATGGGGTCGTGTTCCTTGATCGGCTCAGTGGCGCCAGTCACCGCTGCAGAGCAGCGCTGGTGGTGCTCTGCGCCTCCACGCTCGAGAGCGTGCGCATCCTGCTGCATTCCGGTGAGCCCCATCAGAGCGGCGGTCTGGTGGATGGGTCGGGCACCCTGGGCCGCTACCTGATGGATCACATCTCCACCAGTCGCTTCTTCGCCCTGCCCGACCAGCCCGCGCCGGAGGAGGCCACCGAACTGTCGGGGGCGGGCAGTGCCTTCATCCCCAACACCGTCAACCTCGACGGCCTCGGCGAGCTGCCTTTTCTGCGGGGCTACGGGATCTGGGCGGGGGTCCAGCGTTTCGATCCGCCTGTCCCGCTCAAACGCCGGAGCCAGGAGGCGGTGGGGTTTCTGATCGGCCATGGCGAGGTGCTGCCCTGGGCCGAGAACCGGCTCAGCCTGAGCGCCACCGAGCGTGACGCCTGGGGACTGCCGGTGCCGCACATCGATTGCCACTGGGGGGAGAACGAGAGGCTGATGGTGGCCCACATGCAGGAGCGCATGCAGCAGGTGGTGGCCGCCGGGGGAGGGCGGATCCGCCCTCTTGAGGACCTCTTCCTGTTCCCCCTGGCCGAACCGCTCGTGCGCCGCGGGGTGGCCCTGGCTCCAGCGGCAGCCCCTCCCGGTTATTACATCCACGAACTGGGGGGCGCACGGATGTCGTCGAGCCCTGAGCAGGGTGTGCTCGACCCCTGGAACCGCCACTGGCAGGCGCGCAACCTGCTGGTGACCGATGGTTCCTGCTGGCCCAGTGCCGGCTGGCAGAGCCCCACACTCACGGAAATGGCGATCACCTGGCGGGCGTGCGCGCGGGCCGCTGATGATCTGCGTCGCTCGACGATGTGAGCAGCTGAACACCGACACCGGCAACTGGTGTCGATGACCACAATCCCCCAGCTGATGAGGCCGCACACTCTGCAGGCGACCTTTCAACGGGTCGGGCAAGGGAGAAACGGCGGGAGCGGCAGCTTCCGCTTTTTTTTGCCTTCTGCCGTGCCTCAGCTGGAGCCGGCCTTCATGAACAGGCCATTGAGGTAGTGCTGGGTCACGCTGCGGTCGCTGCAGCCGTTCTGGAACAGAAACCCCGCCAGGGCCGCGGTGATCAGCCGGTACTGATCCCAGTGGGGGTGGTTGCGCATGAACTCGTGCATGCCATCGAACAGGGCTTCTGGGATCTCCGCTTCCAGGCTGATGTCAGCACTGCCCTGGGGCTGGAGACCATCGTGAGACTGGGGCATGGATTCACTCTTCGCCAGCCCAGCAAGCCACGGGGAGGGGGGAGGCGTCAAAGCGGCGTGTCGCTCACCAATCCACCCGGCCCAAGGCTGAGACAGCCAGCCCGTGAGCGGTCTGGCTGTCCTTCTGGGGCACCGGACCCTGGGCTCAAAGCGCTGTGATCGAGCTGTCAAGTGATGGGCCTGGGGAAGCTCGCAATCCCCAGGCCCAACGCCATGACGGCCAGTTCGGCTCTTCAACCTGTGGAAAAACCCCATGCGGCCTGGGGAAAACCCTGCCAACCTGGGGAAATCGTTGATCAATCAGCAGGGCTTATGTCTGCTGTGTCTCCTGGGACTCGGCTGAGATCGAGACAGGTGAGCCAGCCGCCCCGAGGCTGCGGGGGCCGAGGGGATGGTTGGCCTGGGGGTAGGGCGCATGGCTGTGGCCATGACCCCCTCCTGGCCCATGGCTGTGGTCATGGCTGTGGCTCAGGGGGATCGGCACGCCGTCGGGCTGGCAGGCACCGGTGCATTCCCGCTCGCAGAGAGTGCAGCTCTCCACCAGTCCTTCCACGTGGTGATGGTGGCTGCGCTGGGGAGCGCCCACTTCGCTCTCGAAGCCAAGCACCTGGGCGCGGTACTTGCACAGAGAACAGTTCATCTGGGTTTCCCCTCGGATCACCTCTTCCACCCGCTCGCGGAAGGTGTCGAGCACCAGGGGGTGGTCTCCCAGGTAACTTGCCGAGAGAAACTCGATCTCAGGGTGGTCTTCGGCGACCCGCTGGGTGTGCTGCCGGATCCGGCTCACCAGAACGCCTGAGAACAGAAAGTAGGGAAAAACGACGATGCGGCGGAAGCCCAGCTTGATGGCATGGCGCAGACCGGGTTCCACCAGGGGAAAGGTCACTCCGGAGTAGAGGGTCTCACCCCAGCCGAAGCCCATGCCTTCCACAAGCATCCGCGTCACCTTGCTGACGTTGGAGTTGGCATCGGGGTCGGAGGAGCC
This sequence comes from Synechococcus sp. BSA11S, assembly GCF_014224355.1. Taxonomy (GTDB): domain Bacteria; phylum Cyanobacteriota; class Cyanobacteriia; order PCC-6307; family Cyanobiaceae; genus Regnicoccus_A. Next base: position 233,819 of record NZ_VNWP01000002.1, read on the forward strand.
ACGGCCCACCACCACCAGCAGGGTGTCGTGGCGTGGGACGGAGGCCTCAGCCTGCATCAGGCAGGCCTCGATCCTGGCGGCGGCGGCCTGGATCATCTTGCGGTCGACCCCCAGCTCACGGCCGTAGTCGATGCGCAGGCCGGTCTCGGCCGCATAGGTGTTGAGCACCGAGGGAATGTCGTTCTTCGCGTGGCCGGCTGCGAACAGCATCCCCGGCACCGCCAGCACGTGCTCCACGCCCTGGGCCCGCAGGTTGTCCAGGCCATCCCGCAGGATCGGTCGGGCGAATTCCAGATAGCCGTAATCGACGGGAACTCCTGGCAGGCGTGTGCGCAGTCCCTCGGCCAGCTGCGCGAATTCACCCACCGCCAGCCGGTTGCGGCTGCCGTGGCCGCAGACCATCACACCGAGTTTGCCGTGGGGGCCGAGGGCCGCCAGGGGTTGCGCTGGAGAAGAAACCATGGGCCATCCTGCCTGTGGGGACCCTATCGCTCTCCCCTCGGCCCCACTGAAGCCGCCTGTAGGACCTTGTTTGGCAGTGCAGCCCTTCAACCGACGGTCCGCAAGGCTCAGGCCTCAGGCGCTGTAGGCCTTGCGCGCCGGGATCGGGTAGGGAATACGGCGGTGACGCATGCGCCGCCAGACCTTCACGAAGGAGCGGATCACCAGTTCCAGTTCACCGCGGCTGAGGCCGCTGTCGCGCAGCTGGCCATCCAGTCGGCGGGCATCGATCAACCGTCGCACCATCGCCGAGGCCTCCAGTTCGGAGGTGCCAGGAGGCAGGGAGCGCAGGGCGGCTTCGCAGCCGTCGGCGAGCATCAGGATGGCCGTTTCCCGGCTCTGGGGGGTGGGACCGCGGTAGCGGAACGCGGCTTCCGGGGTGGAGGGGTCGCGCTCGCGGGCCTGGTGGAAGAAATATCCCATCCGCAGGGTGCCCTGATGCTCGGGAATGAAGTCTTCGAGAGGTCGCGGCAGGCGGTACTTCCGGGCCAGTTTCAGTCCTTCATCCACGTGGGCCTGCAGAACCCTGGCGCTTCCGAAGGGATCATCGAGCTCATCGTGGGGATTGGGACCCTCGGTCTGGTTCTCGATGAACCACTGGGGGGCATGAAGCTTGCCCACATCGTGGTACAGGGAACCGGTTCGGATCAGGTCCACATCGGCCCCGATCGCCCGTGCCCCCTCCTCAGCAAGCCCGCAGATCATCAAGGTGTGCTCAAAGGTGCCGGGAGCCTCTGTGGACAGGCGGCGCAGCAATGGCCGCTCCAGATCGGCCATCTCCAGCAGGCGGGCCCGCGTCAGCAACCCGAAGAAGCTCTCCACCAGGGGGCCGAGCAGCAGGCCGCCCATCAGCAAGCCCCCCATCAGCAGTGCCTCTGCAGCCAGTTCGGTGCCGCTGGGGGGCACCCGGGTACGTCCATGCCAGAGCGCCACGCTCTGCAGAGCGACCCACTGAATCACCAGAGCGACGATCGGCAGCAGAATCGCCAGCTGCACCAGCTGGGCCCGGCTGCGCTGGCGGCCAGCCAGCACCGCCGCCACCGCCGCCACCAGGGCTGCCACCAGCAGGCGAACTTCGCTGAAATCATCGAGCGGCTGGGGCCAGAGCAGGCTGGCCACCGCCAGCCAGCCCAGCCCGGCCGGTGTCCCCAGGGCCTGAGCCAGCAGCAGGGTGGGGGGAACCAGCAGGGCCAGGGGGCTGGCAGCATTCCCCAGCCAGAGCTTGAACCCCTGCACCACCGCCAGCATCGTCAGGGCCAGCAGGGCATGGCGAGGCTCCAGGCTGCAGCGCCAGCGTCGCAGGATCAGCACCATCACCAGGCAACCGGCCATGGCCTCGAGGAAGTAGCCCAACCAGGCCCTCAGCAGGGGGCGGCGGTTCACCAGGCCGAAGTAGTCGAGAACGTCGTAGGCCTGCGGACTGATCGGTTCACCGCGGCGGGCGATCAGATCCCCCTTCTTGACCACGATGCGCGGAATGCCCTGTTGGCTCAGCAGCTCCTCAATCAGCTGCTGACTCATCAAAGGGTCGGTGCGCAGATTCGTGCGGCCCTGCAGGTTCGTGGCCAGCAGCCTGCTGCCGAGGCCCAGGCCAGGTTCCTGCATGGGGGAGAGCTGGAGCCGTGCAGCCTGCTGCAACTGCTGCTTGGCGAGGTTGCCCACGATCCCCTGACTGAGCATCCGTTGCTGGGCCTTGCGCAGGGACAGCTTCCAGGTGTTGAGATCCTTCGGGTCGCGACCCACCAACCAGCTCTGTTCCAGGGGGCTGAGGTTGAGCGGTCCCACCCGGGTCTGGCTGCTGCGCGCGACCTGATCCAGTTCCTGCAGCTGACGCTCCAGCCGCTCCTGCAGGACCCGGTTCGCCTCCAGGTCGATCACCTGCACGTGGGTTCGGGTCCCCAGCTGAGAGCGCCTCTGCTCGAGGGCCTCGGAATTGATCACGGTGGCGGCCTCGGGGGCGCTCACGCTGATCGGAGCGGCAATGCCTGGACGCAGACTGGGCTCCACCAGCCAGGGCCAGCTGGAGATCATGGCCACCAACGCACAGCCCAGCAGGATGCCCGCCCAGTCGAGCCGCCGCCAGGAGCAGAGGGCCTGGCAGGGACTTTCCTGCCGCATCAGCCGGCGCCAGATGTTCTTGAGGCGACCCCGTCGCAGCACCATCACCGGTCACTTGAAACCCAACGCTAGCGAGAGCGTCTGCGCACGCTTCGCTGCATGCTGGAGCTCACCGCGAGCATGAACCCGATGGCCCTTCGTCTCGACGGCCGCCAACTTGCCGCGGAGCTGGAGAATCGCCTGCGCGCCGTCATCAGCGACCGGCTTCAGGGGGCTGGCCGTCCCCCCGGCCTGGCGGTGCTGCGGGTGGGCAACGATCCTGCCAGTGGGGTGTATGTGGCCAACAAGGCCAAGGCCTGCGCCCGGGTGGGCATCCACAGCCTGGTGAAGCATCTGGGCGCCGACACCGGGCAGGCAGAGCTGCTGGCCACGATCGCGTCGCTCAACAACGATCCTGCGGTGGACGGGATCCTGTTGCAACTGCCCCTGCCTGCGGGGTTGGACGACACTCCGCTGCTGGAGGCGATCGATCCGGCCAAGGACGCTGACGGACTGCACGCTCTCAACCTCGGCAGGTTGCTCAAGGGGGAACCCGGGCCACGCAGCTGCACACCGGCCGGGGTGATGGCCCTGCTGGCCCGCCATGGGATCGATCCCGCCGGTCGCCGCGCCGTGGTGGTGGGCCGCAGCATTCTCGTCGGCCAGCCGATGGCCCTGATGCTGCAGGCCGCCGACGCCACCGTGAGTGTGGCCCACTCCCGCACAACCGATCTGCCTGGTCTTACCCGGCAGGCGGAGATCCTGGTGGTGGCCGCCGGGCGCCCGCGCCTTCTGGGCGCCGAGCATGTGCGTCCCGGGGCTGTGGTGGTGGATGTTGGAATCCACCGCCGTGACAGTGGCCTCTGCGGTGATGTGCGGGCTGAGGAGGTGGAGCCGCTGGCCAGCGCCATCACGCCGGTGCCCGGAGGCGTGGGGCCGATGACAGTGACGATGCTGCTTGTGAACACTGTTGTGAGCTGGTGGAACCGCAGCGGGGCAGGCGACCAGGCCGCAGGCCCCGCTGACCATCCGTTGGCGGATCTTCTGCCGTGAGCCACCGCCAGACCGATGGCCTGAGAGAATCCCCGCCAGCGCGCTTGGACCCATGGCCGTGGCGGTGAGCACGGGATTCGATTTCGCCGCCTATCTGGGGTCGGCCCGGGAGAGGGTTGAACTGGCTCTTGAGGCGGCCCTCGGCCCTGAGCGGCCCGAGTCGCTGCGGGAGGCGATGCGCTACTCGTTGCTGGCCGGTGGCAAACGGCTTCGTCCGATCCTCTGCCTGGCGGCCTGTGAGCTGGCCGGTGGAGACGTGGCCCTCGCCCTGCCCTCAGCCGTGGCGCTGGAGATGATCCACACGATGTCGTTGATCCACGACGACCTCCCGGCCATGGACAACGACGATCTCCGCCGTGGTCGTCCCACGAACCACAAGGTCTTCGGCGAGGCCCAGGCGATTCTCGCCGGTGATGCCCTGCTGACTCGAGCCTTCGAGATGGTGGCCCTGCGCAGCCCCGGCGTGCCACCGGAGCGCCTGTTGTCGGTGGTCGGAGAGCTCTCGCTGGCGGCCGGAGCGCCTGGGCTGGTGGGAGGCCAGGTGGTGGACCTGGAATCAGAGGGCAAAGACGTTGATCTCAACACCCTGGAGTACATCCATCTGCACAAGACCGGTGCTCTGCTCCAGGCCTGCGTGCTCACCGGGGCCCTGATCGCCGGTGCTCCAGACCCTTTGCTGGAGGCCCTGCGCACCTACTCCAGGGGCATCGGCCTGGCCTTTCAGATCATCGACGACATCCTCGACGTCACCGCCAGCAGCGAAGTGCTCGGCAAGACGGCAGGGAAGGATCTCACCGCCGACAAGACCACATACCCCAAACTGCTGGGCCTGGAGGAATCCAGGCAGCGGGCGGATGCCCTGGTGGCGGAGGCCAAGCACGCCCTGCAGCCGTGGCAGGCCAGGGCCCAGCCCCTGCTGGCCCTGGCCGACTACATCACGAGCCGCGACCGATGAGCACGTCCTTCGTTCCGGATGGGCCCCTGCTTCAGTTGCTTGACAACGGTGTGCTGGCCTGGGCCCTGATCGCCTGTGGCCTGGCCCAGCTGGGCAAGTTGCTGGTGGAGCTGGTGGAACACGGGCGCTGGCGGCCCGCGGTGCTGTTCGAAACCGGAGGGATGCCCTCCAGCCACTCGGCCCTGGTCACCGGGGCCTGCGCAGGCATCGGCTGGGAGCTGGGAGTCGACGATCCGCTGTTCGCCTTCGCCTGCACGATCGCGTTCATCGTGATGTACGACGCCAGCGGAGTCCGCCGGGCGGCGGGTCTCCAGGCCGCTCGCCTCAACGGCCTGCCCGACTCCCTCTGGACAACTGAGGTGCCGCCTGAGGAGTCTCAGCCGACCCCGCCGCTGTCGCCGTCAACGGCTCCGCTCGCCCCACTGCTTCCCCTCAAGGAAAGCCTGGGCCACACCCGCGGTGAGGTGCTGGCCGGAAGTCTGATCGGCCCGGCGATCGCCCTGATGGGCCTCGCCCTGGCTGGTTCTCCGCTGCAGATTGCCCAGGGGTTGGGTTGGCTGCCCCTGGCCTGAGCGGCAGCCCGCCCGCGGCCCCTCTGCGGCTCACACCCTCCCAGCGCCGTGCGGTGGACAGCTTCGGCGAGTGGCTGGCGCGACCTGCCCGGGATGAGCCCTTCGTGCTCAGCGGTTTTGCCGGCACCGGCAAGACCTTTCTTTCGATGCTCTTCCTGGCCGAGGCCGAAGCAAGGGGTCTCTGCTGGACGGCGGTGGCACCGACCCACAAAGCCGTCGGAGTGCTGCGGGGGTATCTGGAGCTCGCGGCACTGCGTCCCACCTGGCATCCCTCCACCCTGCACAGGCTGCTGCGGCTGAAGCTGCGCCGCCAGGGGGGACGTGAGGTCTGTGAGGAGACCGATCAGACGGCCCTGGCCCTGGAGCACCTCGGACTGGTGCTGATCGATGAGGCCTCGATGGTGGATGGCAGTCTGCTGCGGTTCAGCCTGCAGGGAGCCCACCCCTACGGCACCCGCCTGGTGTTCGTCGGGGATCCTGCGCAGCTGCCGCCCGTGGGGGAAGCAAGCAGCCCGGTGTTTGCGCTGCAGCGTGCCTGCCGCAGCGAACTCTGCGAGGTGGTCCGTCACCAGGGGCCCGTGTTGCGCCTGGCCACCGCCCTGCGCCAGGAGCAGCTGCCCTGCCGCTTGCCGCCGGTGGGTCCACGCCGTCTCACCCCTCAGGGGGATGTGGCCGTGCTGGAGAGAGGTGCCTGGCTGGAGGCCGCCCAGGCGGCCCTGCGTCGGGCCGCCGCCGGCGACGATCCCGACCAGGCGCGCATTCTCTGTTACACCAACCGCTCCCTGGAGCGGCTGGTTCCTCTGGCCCGGCGCGCCATCCATGGCTCCATGGCCGACCAGCTGCCGGTGCTGCCCGGTGAGGTGCTGCTCAGCCGCATGGCGGTGATGGCGCCAGCCTGCCGCCAGGGGGCCGAAGGCGGCGAGGAGCCGGACATGGTGCTGGCCTCGAACAGAGAGTTGCTGGTGCGGGATGTGACACCGGAGCGCTGCGACCTGGCCGAGTTCGGTGTGGCGGAGGCCCCCGTGATCGACACCCAGCTGGTGGAGGTGGCGTTCGGGGAGACCCCCCTGAGCCTGCGACTGCTGCCACCGGTGGGCAGTGCCGCCAGGGAGAAGCTGGAGGCCGTGCTGGATGCCTTGCGGCGCCAGGCCCGTGAGGCGGGACAGGAGCAGGGCCGCTCCCACTGGCGTCGCTATTTCCTGGTTCGTGATGCCTTCGCCTCCCTCGGTCCAGCGGCCGTGCTCACGGTGCACCGCTCCCAGGGAAGCGGCTTCGGGGAGGTGTTCATCGATGCCGATGTCTTCTGGCCATCCGACCTGCGGCTGCGTCGTCAGCTGGTCTATGTGGCCGTCACCCGTGCCCGCCACGGGGTGTGGCTGGCCGGCGGCCCCGGTGGTGAGGCGGATCGCCGCCGCTGGCAGGAGGCCCTCGTCGAGCAGCCCGATCCCCCCTAGGCCAGCTGCAGCCCCTCGATCCCCTGCCAGGCCAGATAGGCCGCCAGGGCCAGGCTGATCGTGCCCATCACCAGCTCCCCATGGGCGTAGAGGCTCTGTTTGCCCCTCTGCAGCAGCGGCAGCACCCGCTCTCGGCCCAGGGCCACCCCCAGCACAGGCAGCAGTAGCAGGATGCTGGCTGAGAGGGTGAAGACGCCCACCAGCAGCACCTCCTGGTCTCGTCCCAGGCCGGCGGCCAGGAGGGCAGAGGCGCCTTTGGCCAGCAGCACCAGGTCGTCGGGACTGATCACCTCGATCGCCATGCTCACCCCGATCAGCAGGGGCAGGGGCAGAGCGCAGAAGCGATCCAGCTGGCGAATCCAGCCGGCGGGCTCCTCCCCTCCGGCCTTGGTGGGCAGCAGATCCCTGATCCCCAGGGCCAGCAGAGCCCCGGCTCCGATCAGATCCAGGCCGGTGCGGTGGTCGCTGCCCTGCTCCATGGTCAGCAGCAACCCATGGCCCACCGTGAGCAGCAGCGTCACCATCACAGCGATGGTGAGGATCCAGCTGAGCAGGAACAGCCCCCCCCGGCGGAGGGGATCAGGCCCCAGCAGCAGCAGCAGCAGCAGACCGATGTGGATCGGCGAGAGGCTGATTCCGCTGCCGTAGGCCAGCAGCTCGGCCCAGAGCGTGGCATCGGTCATGGGGCTGGCGCCGGGGGAAAGGTTCCAGCTCAGGATGGCGGGTTGCTCCCCCTCAGACAGCAGATCTGCCGGATAAGGGCGGGTGATCAACGGTCAGCGGCGCACCTCGAACCAGTCGTGTCCTCCGGGGGGGATCACACTTTCGCTGACCCCACTCACGTGGGCTCCCGGAGGGCCCGACTCACACCACAGCCTCAGTTGCTCAAGGTTCTGGCTGCAGCCTTCCGCCTCCAGCTCCACCCGGCCGTCGGGTCGGTTCCTCACCCAGCCGCCCAGGCCAAGGGACTGGGCCCGGAGGCAACAGGCCTGCCGGTAGCCCACTCCCTGAACCCGTCCACTGACGATCAGGCGCCAGCGCTCCACAGGGGCACCGGTGCCACCACGCCGCCGGAGGTCCCCGCTTCCCCTGGCCAGGGCATCGCCCGGGCGGCCGCGTCGCGCAGGCGCCAGGGAATCGCCGAACATCCAGCCCAGTGGAGGTGCAGCCAGCTTGCGTGAAGCGTCGGTGTTGTCCATCCTTCCTGCCGCGGCGCCCAGCCCCAGCCTTCAAGCTGCCACAGTCGTTCGCTGCCGTCCACGAATGTGTCGCTCAGTTCCCAGCGGTGAAATTCATGGCCCACGAGGCCTTCACCCTGGCGGGTCACCAGGCCGTTTCCCATGGGTGTGGCCTGGCGATAGCCCAGTTGCAGCGTTCCCCGCCGGGCGCTGAACGGCAACAGACCGGCCATGGCATGGGCTTCGCCCAGGGGATCCAGCAGCTGCTGGCCGAGCAGGAGCAGGCCGCCGCATTCCGCATAGATGGGCAGGCCCGTTGCCGCGGCATGCCTGAGGTCGTCCTGGCTGCGCCGAGCGGCGGCCAGTTCGGCGGCATGCAGCTCGGGGTAACCCCCCGGGAGGATCACCCCGCGACAGCCCTGGGGCAGGGGCTGATCGGCCAGGGGATCCCATGGAAGGGGGGTGACCCCCACAGCGGTGAGCAGCTCCGTGGCCTCGGGGTAACGGAAGTGGAAGGCCGCGTTGCTGGCGATGGCAATCGCCAGCTCCCTGCCGCTGCTGGTGTCGATCGCTTCCCAGGCCTGGGCCGAGGGATCGAGGCACCAGTGGATCGGATCGTCGGCGTTGCCTCGGCCCCGCAGGCGCGGCGGCGGGGCCAGCAGGGGCAGCAACCGCTCCAGATCCAGATGGCGCTCAGCCAGGGCGGCCCATTCCTCACTTCTGGCCTGGAAATCCTGCAGCTCGTGGGGAGGGAGCAGGCCCAGATGGCGGGAGGGGAGGCTGAGATCGGGATGGCGGGGCAATGACCCCAGCAGGGGCATGCCAATCGAGGCGAGGGCCTCGCTCAGCAGTGACCGGTGGCGCTCGGTGCTCACCCCGTTGAGCACGACCCCGGCCAGGTCCAGCCCGGGTTGGTGATCGCGGAAACCCCGAACCAGGGCTGCCAGGGAACCCGCCTGCCGACTGGCCTCCACCACCAGCACCACAGGAAGCTCCAGCAGGGTCGCCACCTCGGCGGAACTCCCTTCCGAGCCCGGGCCCCGCCCGTCGAAGAGGCCCATCACCCCCTCCACCAGGCAGTGGTCAGCCTGGCTGCCCCACCAGTGGAAGGCCCGCTCCAGCCATTTCTCGCCGCAGAGCAGGCGATCGAGGTTTCGGCACGGGCGTCCGCTCACCCGGCCCAGCAACTGGGGATCGAGGTAATCGGGCCCCACCTTGAAGACCTGAACGCTGGCCCCACCACGGCGCAGCAGTGCGCTCAGGGCGAGGCTGAGCAGGGTCTTGCCGCTGCCGCTGCAAGGGGCCGCGATCAGACAGGCCATGGCTTCGAGCCCTCAGGCCGTCAGGCGTTGGGCAGCAGTTTGGCAGCCAGCGGGGCGGCCGCCGCCATCAGGGGATTGGTGGAGTCGTGGCCGCCCCCCAGGAGCCGGGCCATCTCCCACTCGTCGGTGGCGTGGCGCATCGGCACCACTTCTTCGGCCAGCTCCATCCGGGCCATCCCTCCGGCCTCGAGGCGCATGCACCCTCCCGATTCCGAGCAGAGGATCACGCAGACGGCCTGACGGCCGGGAGGTTCACAGATCAGGCGCAGGCCCATCACGCTGCCGGGATGGCTGCTGGGTACACCCACCGGCACCGGGCTGAGATGGAACTGAACCGGGACGCCGTCGGTGCGCTGGAATTCCGCATGGATCTCCTCGTCGGGGCCGGCATGGGTCTCGGCCCAGTGCCAGCCGAGCCGATCCGCCAGCCAGGCCGCCAGAAGCAAGCCCTGCACCGGATGGGTGCCCTCGACGTCGATGTCGAGCTGCACCACGTGATTGAGGGCATCCCGGCGGCTGGGGGGATCGAAGACCATGGCCAGTGATTCGCGCCAGGCCCGCTGCCTCAGCCAGTTGAGGTCGTTCACCGGCTGACCGCTGGCCACGCGGCTTTCCAGCAGATCCAGGCAGCGGCGTGGGGTTCCCATGGCCGTGTCGATCACCAGGCGACGGCCCGCCGAGCAGAGGGCATCCAGAAGCTCGGGCGCTTCATCCAGGGAACCGTTCCACCACACCCAGCAGGGCAGATCAGCAGGCACCAGGGGTTGAAGCAACTGCAGACCCTGCTGCAGCGCTCCGAAATCGCCGCGCAGCACCACGACATCGCCGCAGGCGGCTGCAGTTCCTTCCCCCGGCAGGGGACAGTAGGCGGCCACCAGGGTCTCCAGGGGCTGCCCGTGATCGAGGGTGGGGGCCAGGGTGATCAGCCGCCGCGGCTGGTAGGTGCTGATGGCCGAATCAATGTGCTGCCCGCGCAGGTCCTCAATGGCATGGTCCCCGCTCTGTTGACCCAGGGCCCAGGCGAGCTTGGGCGAGAGAGGGGAGATGCTCAGGGGCAGGCCGCAGGCCGGAACGGCCTCGCGGGCGGCCTCGAGCAGTTCGCTGCGCACCACACCGGTGACGGGGCCATCAAGACGGCCGGTGCGCACCAGATGCTGCTCCACCCAGGCAGGCTGCCACACCAGCAGCGTGAAGGTGGAAGCCCCGCTGGAGGATTCGAGATCCTGACTCCAGAGTTTGTCGAGGTAATCGGTGAGTTCCGGCGGTGGCAGGGCCACCGGGGCCTGAAGCGTGAGCTGGGGGGACATGGGGTCAAAGCGTCAGGACAGGGGCGAAGCGGGGGGCTGGATCGGTATCGGGCTGGGGTCAGGGGCGACGCCAGATCAGGCCATCACGGCCCAGCAGGTTGTCGGAGGCAGCGGGCCCCCAGGTGCGGGCTTCGTAAGGGTGCACCGGCAGCTGCCAGGGGCTGTCCTCGATCAGCTCCAGCAGAGGGGTGTACAAACGCCAGGCGGCCTCCACCTCATCGCCGCGGGTGAACAGGGTGGGGTCCCCCAGCATGGCGTCGGCCAGCAGGCGCACGTAGCCTTCATCGGACGGTTCACCGAAGGATTCGTCGTAGGAGAAGTGCATGTCGACGGGTCTGCTGCGCATTCCCGAACCCGGTGACTTGACCTCGAAGCGGAACCCGGCCCCCTCATCGGGCTGGATGCGCAGGATCAGCTGGTTGGCGGTGGGGCTTCCGCCGGCAGCGTCGAACAGGTGCACCGGTGCTTCGCGGAAGGTGAGCACCACCTCGCTCATGCGTTTGGGCAGCCGCTTGCCGGTGCGGAGGTAGAAGGGGACGCCCTGCCAGCGCCAGTTGTCGATGAAGAGTTTCATCGCCACATAGGTTTCCGTGGTGCTGTTGGGGTTCACCCCCGGCTCCTCCCGATAGCCGGGCAGGGGGCGGGCCGCGTTGCCACCTGGGCCGTACTGCCCACGCACGCAGCAGTTCCAGGGCTCGAGCTCATCAGCGAGCCGAGCTGACTGAAGCACTTTGGCCTTCTCGTTGCGGATCGCCTCGGGCTCGAAGCGTCCGGGAGCTTCCATCGTGGTGAGGGCCAGCATCTGGGTCAGGTGGTTCTGGACCATGTCCCGCAGGGCGCCGGAACTTTCGTAGTAACCCGCCCGCTCCTCGACCCCCACGGTTTCAGCTGCGGTGATCTCCACGCTGGCGATGTAATTACGGTTCCAGATCGGCTCGAAGATCGTGTTGGCAAAGCGCAGCACGAGGATGTTCTGGACCGTTTCCTTGCCGAGGTAATGGTCGATGCGGAAGACCTGGCTTTCCTTGGCACTCTCCTGCACGATCCTGTTGAGTTCCTGGGCGCTGCCGTAATCGCGGCCGAAGGGCTTCTCGATCACCACCCGGCTGCGCTGGTCGTCGCTGAGCAGCCCGGCCGCTGCCAGGGCACGGCAGCCGCTTCCGTAGAACTTCGGCGACACCGAGAGGTAAAAGGTGCGGTTGTTACGGGTGGCTCTTTGGCGGTCGATCACCTCCAGACGCTGGGCCAGGCGCACCAGATGCTCAGGTTGCTGCAGGTCCACCGGCTCGTAAAAAAGCCCGGAGGCAAACTGTTCCCAGGCACCGAGGTGTTCGCGGACCACATCCCCGAGGGCTTCAGCCATGTGGCCGCGGAAGTCGTCGTCGCTCCATGGGCGCCGTGCACAGCCCAGCACGGCGAATTCGGTGGGCAGCCGCCGCTGGCGGAACAGTTCGAACAGAGCAGGAACCAGCTTGCGATGGGTGAGATCTCCGCTCGCTCCAAAGATCACCAGGCACTGGGGCGAGATCACACGCTCCTGGCGCAGCCCGACCCTCAGTGGATTGGTGAGCGTGACGGTCATGGAGTGGAGGCTGCTGAGACTGGTTTACCCACGAAAGCGGGGAACACCCAGCAAACGACAGCACGGGTTCCCTTCTGTGCTGATTTCGGCAAAAAAGCCCGCCGTCAAGGCGGGCTGATTCAGGCCAGGACAGGGCCGGTGGAGCGCTGAGTGCTCAGTAGGTTTCCACGTGCCAGCGTTCGGCCTTCTTGAGCTGGGGGCGAAGCTCAGCCCAGTTGAGACCCTTGGCTTCAGCGGCCTTGCTCATGGCCTCATCGATGCCGGGCTCCATACCCCGCAGGCCACACATGTACACGTGGGTCTTGGGGTCCTCGATCATGGTGAAGATCTCGTCGCCATGCTCAGCAACCCGGTCCTGGATATACATCCGACCGCCACTGGGATTCTTCTGCTCGCGGCTGATGGCCTTGGTGTAGCGGAAGTTGTCGGGGAATTCAGTGAGGTAGTTCTGGAAATCCTCTTCGTAGAGCAGGTTCGGTGTGGTGGGCACACCCATGATCAGCCAGGCCTTGCCCCGGAACTGATAACCGGGGTTCTTGGCCCGCTCACCGGGATCGAACATGCGGCGCAGGTAGGCACGCATCGGGGCAATGCCGGTGCCGGTGGCCAGCATGATCACATTGGCTTCTTCATCGGGAGGGAGAAGCATCTCCTTGCCGACGGGACCGGTGATCTTGACCTTGGCGCCCGGTTCGATGTCGCAGAGAAAGGTGGAGCAGACGCCATTGATCGTTTCCCCATCCTTCTCGTACTGGAGTTGACGCACACAGAGTGAAACGGTCTTGTCCTCGAGATTGTCGCCGTGGCGGGTGCTGGCGATGGAATAGAGGCGGAGTTTGTTGGGCTTGCCATTGCTGTCGACCCCATCGGGAATGATGCCGATGCTCTGGCCTTCCACGTAGTGAAGGTTGCCCTCGGAGAGATCGAACGTGATGTGATTGACCCGTCCGATCGCCCCGTCGGCCAGCAGAGAGTAGTTCCCAAGCACAGTGCCCACATAGGGATCCTTTGGCCTGTAGAGGTTGACGGGTACGGTTTCGTGCTTGGCGGATGTGGTCACGGCGGCAGTGGCGGCGTTGGCAGCGGTCGGAGCGGGCGCGGGAGTCGGGGGGGACGGGGCCTGATCAGCCGGTGTGACCGAAAGCAGACGTCCACCCTGTTGATTGATCATGCGCAGGGTGGCCTGCATCTGCGACAGGGGAATGGTGAGGCAGCGCTCGGCCGTGCGCGTGCCAGCCGCTTTGAGGCCCGCCACCACAAGGGTGAACATGCGGGCATCGGACTGACGAAGCGCTGCGGTCGAGATGCGCATGAACCCTCATTCTCCAAAAAAATCCGACCCGATCATAGGCAACGTCTGTGATCTCTCCCTGATCGACCGTGGGCCTTTCCGCACCGGAATCCGCCCATTGCGGTTAGGTTTGGGCCCGGCCGGACCGATCAGGCCTGCCCGAATCCGGCGTTTCCCCTCACTTGGCGCAACTTTCGGTTCTGACCTCACCCCCCAACCAGGGCCTGCTCCACAGCCAGGCCAGCTGCTCGCTGGACACGATCCAGCAGGAGATGGAGCGGCTGCCCCAGGGAACACGCCGGCTGGCGGTTCAGTTGCGCCTTGAACTCCCACCCCAGCGGATCTGGGCCGTCCTCACCGACTACGAGAATCTCAGCCGCTTCATCCCCAACCTCTCCACGTCGCGCTTGCTCTGGCGCCGTGGGTCCACTGTGGGCCTCGAGCAGGTGGGTTGCCAGCAGTTCTGCGGTCTTCGCTTCAGCGCCCGTGTCGAACTTGAATTGTGTGAGCACCCCGACGACGGCCTGCTCCGCTTCAGCATGCGCCAGGGCGATTTCCGCCGCTTTGAGGGTGCCTGGCATGTCAGCGATGACCCAGGCGGGTCCCGACTGCTGTACGAACTCACCGTGCAGGGACGTCAGGGAATGCCGATCGGCCTGATCGAGCAACGTCTGCGCGAGGATCTGGCGGCCAATCTCAGGGCTGTGCAGCGGGAAGCGTTGCGCCGCTGCGAGCAGAACTGAACCAGGGAAGTCTGAAGGTCAACTGATCATTGCTACGGCAGCATCTTTTGCCGTTCGCTTTGATCAAACAATCATTTCAACGATTACGCATGAATCGTTGAACTGGTAATTTTCAAGCTTGATTGTCATACCCCCAAGGGGATTCGAACCCCTGTCGCCTCCGTGAAAGGGAGGTGTCCTAGGCCTCTAGACGATGGGGGCGAGGCCACGGAGGTTCAGCGTTTTTCAGGCGCTGATTCCGATTCATGGACGCTACGGGTCGGAGTGTCCCTTCGTCAAGGCAAGGTCTGGCCTGGAGAGTTCTGCCCCGACCACACCGGAACGGTGAAGTGGAAACAGGCCCCTTCACCTGGCTCGGAGACCACCCAGATCTTTCCGCCATGAACTTCGGCGATACGGCGACAGACCGAGAGCCCAACCCCGAAGCCGGAGGTGGTTCCTGATGTCTGGGGGAGCCGCACCCGTTCCAGGAAAATACGCTCCTGTTCCGCGCGGGGAATGCCCGGACCGGTGTCGCAGACGCTCACCTGAACCCACTGGCTGGTGCGGTGCAGCAACGACAGGGTCACCTCGCCGTCATCGGGGGTGTATTTCAGCGCATTCTCCAGAAGGTTCAGCAGCACCTGGCGCATGCGCCGCTGATCGGCGAACACATCCGGAAGGTCAGCGGGAATGTCGGTGATCAGGTGCAGCGTCCGACCCACCCACAACTTCTCCAGCTCCAGGATCGCCTCCGCCGCCACCGGCGCCAGGGCAAGCCGCTGGGGGTTGAACAGGGCTTCCCAGCGGGTGGTGCCCACCTCCAGCAGGTCCTTGGAGAGGTGCTCGATGTCATCGAGGCGGCGGTCGAGCACATCCCGGCAGCGGGTGTTGTTGATGTGCCCCAGTTGCAGGCTCTGAAGCGCCAGCTTGGCGGCGGTGAGGGGGGTGCGCAGCTCGTGGGCCACCATGCGCAGCAGCCTCTCCTGCACCCGCAGGCGCTCGATCAGGGTTTCGTTTTCCTGACGCAGCACCAGCACCTGGTCTTCCAGTTGCAACTCCCGCTGGGAACGGCTGCCATCCATCTCGGCGGGCCGCAGGCTCATGCCCAGGTCACTGACCACCTCCAGCTGTTGCCAACGGGGCAGCCAGCCCTTCAACTGATCCAGCACCGCGTTGCCCGCCAGCACCTGCCGGGGTGGTGGCTCCAGTTTCACCAGGGCCGGGGTGGCCACCAGCCTGTGCAGCTCCAGCAGCTCGGGTCGCAGGGCGGGGTTGGCCACCTCCAGAGCCACCTCGAAGCCGCAGTCGCAGGTTTCGAGGTAATGGAGCACGCTGCGCAGATCCGCGGAAGCGAGGTGGTGGGGGGCCGCCACCAGCAGCAATTTCAGGGGCTGCCGACTGGCCGGGGTGCTGCCCCTGGTGCTGCCCCTGGTGCCGCCGGGAAGGGGCCCGGCGGCAGTTGTGCCGGGGTCGGCGTTCCCCGCTTCGGGCACCTTGGCTGCAGGCGAATCGTTCTGATCACCTTATGGCGTCCAACGGTTTCCCGAGGCCTGGCTATGACAACCCTGTGGCCTGACCCCACACCGCACCCCCACCTTCCATGACTTCTTCCACGCAACGGGTGCCGCGGGACGAGCCCGGTCCATCGACGATCCCCCCCCGGGGAAGCCGCATTCAGCTGGACAGCAGCCTGAGGCGATGGTTCTCCCGCAACCTCGGCCTCTGGCGTTCCAGGCGCCTCTATTTCTTCCGCGGCGAGGAGGAGGGCCTGCGGCTCGACAGCTTTCTGCGGATCGAATCCTATGAGCATCCGGTCGAAGGGGAGGCGGCCTATCGCTTCAGCTGGTGGCCGGAGCGGGATTTCGGCTTCTATGCCCGCAAGCCCCAGTACCAGGCCGAGGGCAGGCTGGATGCTTACCTCTGCGGTCACCAGCTGCGCTGCAGCAGGGGGCCTTTCTCGGATCTGCCCATGCGTTCCCAGATCCGCCAGGTGGACGAGCACGAACTGATCCTCGGGTCGCAGCATCAGGGCTGGGACATCGAGCAGCACATCCGCCTGATCGATCAGGACCGCTTCCGGGCCTGCTCGACCTTCTCCTGGCGGGATGGGGTTCTGGACATCACCGAAACCCACCATGAGATCCGCCTGGAGGGTCCAGGTGATCCACTTCCCACCGATTGAAGTTCGCGCCTCGGTGCAGCAGCATGGGGCTTGATGAACACGCTCTCCTTGCGCCTCCCGAATCGCCTCCGCCGGTTGCTGCTGCTGGCTGTCGTCCTCGCCATTCCTGCCTTTGCCGGGGGCCCTCCGGCCCAGGCGGCTCCTGCCACTGAAAGCGAGATGTCGCTCTACACCAGGATTGCGGCCGTCAACGTCTGCATCGCCCGGGGTGCCGGCGTCGAGTTCGACAAAGCCGCGAACATTGCCGGTGAAACGATCGCCCAGCTGATCAAGGGTCAGCACGACGGTCAGATCCAGCAGGTGGGCACCAAGGCGCTCTCGATCGAGGAGCTGCGCCGTGGCTCGGTCAACTCCGCGGTGATCGGCGCTGTCGAGCTCTGCGCCAAGGAGGTGCCCGCGGAAGTGGTCAAGAAGGTGCAGGACGCCCTCAAGCAGCAGGGCGGCTCCTGAGTCCGGGCTCTGCGGTGCCGGATCGGCCGCCGGATGCATCCGGACACATCCGACCCCCTTCCCAGTTGCAGTTCAGGTGGCCCTGGTGGCTTTGCTGATGGCATCCCTTCGGGGCTGTTCCTCAGCTTGACCACCATGAGCACCATGACTCGCCGGCTCACCCTTCTGCTCGCGGCCGGAGCCTGCGGCCTCTCCACACTCCTGCCTGCGGCCGCCTCGGCACAGGTGTACAACCAGGGCTACCGCGATTATCGGGGCTACCCAGCGGTCCCGACCCGGAACTGGCCCCCCGCCCCCTACCAGGACTACAACAGCCAGGCTCCCAACGGCACCACGCCCTTCGGGCAGCCGCCTGTGCCCAGGACCTGGGAAGAGGCCCAGGCCCTGCAGCAGCGCTGCTCGATCGGCCGCCTGGTGGGCGGGGTCCTCGGCGGTGGACTTGGGTACGCCGCCTCCCGCGGTGACGGGCGCACCTGGGTGGTTCCCCTGGGGGCCCTGCTGGGATCCCAGGTGGGCTGCAACACAGGCCAGGGCCGAGGTCCGCTCCCCTGGTGATCGCCGTTCGTGTGCGGAGACTCAGGCCCGGGGATCGGGGCGCCAGGATCAGAACGCCCTGTCCCCTCTGGCTTGATGAGTGTCGTGCGGCTGGCTGACTATCGCCCTTTCCCCTACCGGCTTGTGCGCACCGATCTGACGGTGCGCCTTCTCGGCGAGCAGGCCCTGGTGGCGTCCACCCTGCTGCTGGAACCCCTGGCGAGCGGCCCCGAGCCGCTGGTGCTGCGCGGAGCAGGGTTCGAGCTGCTCTCCCTCAGCCTCGATGGCCAGCCCCTGGCGCCCGAAGAGATCCGCAGGGACGGCGACGCCTACATCCTCACCAACCTTCCCGGCCAGCCGTTTCGCCTGGACAGCCAGGTGCGCCTCCACCCCCGGGAGAACACCAGTCTCGAGGGGCTCTATGCCAGTGGTGGCATGGTCACCACCCAGTGCGAGGCGGAGGGGTTCAGGCGCATCACCCTCCACCCTGATCGCCCCGATGTGCTCAGCCTGTTCCGGGTGCGGATCGAGGCAGACCGTGGGGAGTGTCCCGTTCTGCTCTCCAACGGCAATTGCATCGAGCGGGGCGAGCTGCCCGCCGATTCTGATGAGGGAGTGCGTCACTATGCCGTCTGGGACGATCCCTTCCCCAAGCCCTCCTACCTGTTCGCCCTGGTGGCCGGAGTCCTCGAGGAGGTTCGCGACACCTTCACCACCGCCAGTGGACGGACGGTGCAGCTGCGCCTTCATGTGGAGCCCGGGGATACCCCCTACACGGCCCATGCCATGCGCTCGTTGCAGCGCTCGATGGCCTGGGATGAGCGTGTCTATGGGCTGGAGTACGACCTCGATGAATACAACATCGTGGCTGTGCGCCATTTCAACATGGGCGCCATGGAGAACAAAAGCCTCAACATCTTCAACTCCAAGCTGGTGCTCGCTGATGCCGCCACGGCCACCGATGCCGAACTGGAGCGGATCGAGAGTGTGATCGCCCATGAGTATTTCCACAACTGGACGGGCAACCGCATCACCTGCCGCGACTGGTTTCAGCTCTCCCTCAAGGAGGGTCTCACTGTATTCAGGGATCAGAGTTTCACAGCGGATCTGCATGCACCAACGCTGAAGCGAATCGAAGACGTAGCGATGCTGCGCAACACCCAGTTTCGTGAAGATGCCGGACCCACCGCCCACCCTGTACAACCTGATCACTACCAGGCGATCGACAACTTCTACACCACGACGATCTATGAAAAAGGTGCGGAGGTGATCCGCATGCTGCACACCCTGCTTGGTCACGACACGTTCATGCGTGGGATGGCCACCTATGTGCAACGCCATGACGGCACCGCCGCCACCTGTGACGACTTCGTGCAGGCCATGCAGGACGCCGCCGGTGAGTTGTCCGCGAACGATGGCGGCAGTGCCACGGCCAGCGGCTTCTGCTTTGACCAGTTCCGCCGCTGGTATCACCAGGCGGGCACCCCGCAGCTGGCGCTGAAACGCCTCTGGGATGAGGAGGATGGTCGCCTGACACTGACCATCAGCCAGCACACTCCTGCCACCCCGGGCCAGTCGAGCAAGCCACCGCTGGTGATCCCCCTCGCTCTGGGGGCGGTTGATCAGGCCGGTGAACCCCTGCTGCTGCGGTATCCAGGAGAAGCGAGCGCCACCGCCGAGGCCGCCTGCCTTGACCACGCCTGGGGGCCGCTCACCCGCTTGCTGGTGATCGATCAGGCCGAGCAGACCGTGGTGTTCGAGGGGTTCGAACCCCACAGCCACCCGCCGGCTCTCTCACTGCTGCGGCGATTTTCAGCTCCGGTGCAGCTGGAGTTCAAGCGCCCGGTCACGGAACTGCTGCATCTGCTCAGCAGCGACGGCGAGCCGCTGGCCCGCTGGGATGCCGGACAGGAGTTGCTGCGCCAGGTGCTGCTGCACCGCGCGGGCGGGGATCCCGATGAGGCTCTCGAGGACGGCCTGGTGGCGGCGTTCGGGCGGATCCTGCTGGAGGGCACCCTCAGCGACGGCAACCGCTGTGCCCTGTTGACGATGCCGGGTCTGGCCGAGCTGGAGGCGGCCACCGACCAGCCGGATCCGCCGGCGCTGTTCGCGGCGATCAGAGATCTCCAGGCCCGCTTCGGCGACAAGCTGGCCGACCCCCTGGCGGACTGCCTGGAGCGCTGTCGGCCCCAGTGGGAGCTTCCCTGGCCCGGGGGCGTCGGCGATCGACAGCTCACGGGGCTGGTCTGGGCCTGGCGCGCTGCCGCCGGCGACAGGGCGGTGATGGCCGAGGCCGCGGCCGCGGTGGATGGGCCATCGATGACCCTGGCGCGGGCAGGGTTGCGGGCCCTGCAACCCCTGGCTGTTGCCGAGCGGGAGCGGGCGATGGCAGCCTTCTATGGGCGCTGGCAGCAGAAGCCTGTCATCCTCGATGCCTGGTTCAACCTCGAGGCTTCGGCTCCCTTCGCCGATGGCCTGGAGCGGGTTGAGACCCTGTTGGGGCATCCCCGCTATGACCCGGCGGCCCCGAACTCGGTGCGGGCGGTCCTGGGTGGCCTGGTGGCCAACACACCGATCTTCCACGCCGCCGATGGCAGTGGTTACCGCTTCATGGCTGAGCAGATCGCCCGGCTCGACCAGCGCAACCCGATCACGGCATCGCGGATGGCCAAGGTGTTCAGTCGCTGGCAGAGCTATGGGCCGGATCGCGGCAGGAGGATGCGGGAGGCGATGGAGCAACTCGCCGGATCCGGGCTCTCGGCCAACACCCGGGAGGTGGTGGATCAGAGCCTGGGGCGGGAGCTGCGGGGGTAGGGATCCGGGTAGAGGGCCCCGTGCAGGCGCTGGAAGGAGGAGCGACGGGCCGTCGCCCCTTCCGGCCCCCCGTAGGTGCCCCAGAGACCCTCCCAGTAGAAATAGATCACACCCAGGCCGCGCCTGGAGACCTGCTCCACCTTCTGCTTCAGCACCGCTGTAGAGGTGGTGCGCCCGCCGAATCCCGCCAGCACGCCAATCTGCACGGGCATGCCCCAGCGCCTGGCCTTGACCAGGGCCGACTGGTCGAGGTCCTTGGTGAACCCGGCCACGGAGTAGGCGTAGTTCTGGACCACCAGCTCATCCACCAGCTGTCCGAGGGCCCAGATCTCCCAGTCCTGCAGCCAGTGGTTGTAGGCGAAGCGGAACGGCCCGGGTGAGTGGCTGATCACGGCCCCGCTGCGTTCGCTCTTCATCCTGGCGCGCAATTCCCGCAGCAATCCTGTGAGCTGCTGGCGCCGCCAGGTCATCCACTCGCGGTTGTTGTAGTCACGTGGTGGCTCGCGGCCCTTGTCCTTGCGGAACAGGGCACGGGTGTAGGCGTCGTAGCCGAGCTCCACCGGCCAGGCGAAATGGTCATCGAGCTGGATCCCGTCCACGCCGCAGCGCTTCACGATTTCACCGATCAGGCCGATCACCCGCTCGCGCACGCCGGGATGGGCCGGATTCAGCCACACCCGCAGATCCTTGAGGGGGGAGGTCTTGAGGTTGGCCCCGTGCATCGCGTAGAGGGTGGATCCGTCGCTGCGGTGCAACACCCATTCGGGATGCCGGCGAACCACCTCGGCATCGGCCGGCTCCATCAGGCCGTACTCGAACCAGGGGATCACTTTCATCCCCCGACGCTGGCCGGCCTTGGTGATGCGGCAGATGGGATCAAGGGAGGCATTCACCTGCTTCAGCTTCGGCTCGATCGGCGCGAAGCGGCTGCGATGGAACGTGTAGCCCCGGCTCCAGACGTTGGGGTAGAGGGTGTTGAAGCCGGCGGCGTCGAGCTCGCCCACCGCCTTCTCGATCAGCCCGGCGTCGTAATAGAGGGGGCTGGGGCTGTTGGTCAGCCAGACCCCGACCCTTTGGCTGGCGGCCAGGGCCGGCAGGGCTCCCAGTGCCTGCAGGGACGTGGTGACCACCACGGTGGCCAGGGCCGGCAGGGCTCGCTTGAGCCGGACCCGGCAGGGGAGCAGATGTCGGAACGGGATGGCAGTCGTGGGCGAGGGGACAGGGCCTAGCGGAACATCGAGCTCACCGAGCTCTCTTCATGGATGCGCCAGATGGCTTCTCCCAGCATTTTGGCCACCGACAGGACCTGCAGCTGGGGAAAATTGCGCTCGTCGGTGATCGGGATGCTGTTGGTGACCAGCACCTCCTCGATCAGTCCCGGCTCCGAGAGGCGCTCGATGGCCGGCGGTGAAAAGACCGCATGGGTGGCGCAGGCCAGGACCCGCCTGGCTCCCTCCCTGCGCAACAGGCGGGCCCCCTGGCAGATCGTGCCGCCGGTGTCGATCATGTCGTCGATCAAGACCGCCGTCTTGCCAGCCACGTCGCCGATCACCGTGAGGCTTTCGGCCACGTTGTGATCGGAGCGACGTTTGTCGATAATCGCCAGGGGCGCATCGTGCATGCGTTTGGCGAAGGCCCGGGCCCGGGCCACCCCGCCCACATCGGGGGAGACCACCACCATCTCACCCAGGTCCCTGGCGGAGAGGTAGTCGACCAGGACCGGCGAGCCGTAGATGTGGTCGCAGGGAATGTCGAAATACCCCTGGATCTGGGAGGAATGCAGATCCATGGCCAGCACCCGATCAACGCCCGACTGGGTCAGCAGATTGGCCACCAGCTTGGCTGTGATCGATTCCCTCCCGGCGGTCTTGCGGTC
The DNA here is from genome assembly GCF_014224355.1 of Synechococcus sp. BSA11S. Classification (GTDB taxonomy): domain Bacteria; phylum Cyanobacteriota; class Cyanobacteriia; order PCC-6307; family Cyanobiaceae; genus Regnicoccus_A. Next base: position 255,712 of record NZ_VNWP01000002.1, read on the forward strand.
GGCGCGGGCGTAGCCGTAGTACGGAACCACAGCGGTGATCTGGCGTGCGGAGGCCCGGCGGCAGGCGTCCACCATGATCAGCAGCTCCATCAGGTGATCGTTCACCGGAGCGCAGGTGGGCTGGATCAGGAAGACGTCGCAGCCGCGGATCGATTCCTGGATCTGGATGTAGAGCTCGCCGTCGGCGAAGCGCTTGATCACCCGCGGACCATCGGGAACGCCCAGGTAGCTGGCGATCTCCCTGGCCAGGGCAGGATTGGACGTGCCGCTGAACAACCTCAGACGGCGGGTGTCATGGGGCCTGGTGTCCTGCTCCACCCGTTCAGCAGTCAAGAAACTGGTCACGGCAGGCGTGAGCGAGCAGGGCAGAAGCTTGATGGTAGAAGGCTCCCTGTCCCGCGAGGGCAAACAATGATGAAGGCTCCAGGGATACCCGCCAGCCCCAGGGCCCCAGAGGCTCCGTTGCGCCTGGTCCTGGTGGGGGCCGCCGCTGCGGGTGCGTCCGATGCGGTGGAGGAGGCCGCCGGCCGTCTGGCGGAGCTGATCGGGGTTCCTGCCCTGGCGATGCCTTCCCTGCACGAAGACGACCAAGCCGGCGTGGATGCCGTGATGGCCGAGCTGAACAGCCGAGGGGGATCCTGGGTGGTGCCGTTGCCCCTGGATCCCGGCCGCTGGCAGCCCTGGGGGGGGCGCTGGTCGGAGCTGCTCGGGGCCTGGCGCCAACCGGTTGTCCTGCTGATTGAGTCACACCAGGCGGATGGGGGGCTGCCGGCGGCCTGCACCGCCCTGATGAAGTGCAGTGGGGTTCCTCTGCTGGGGCTGATCCAGTGGGGTGGTGGCTTCGATCGGGAGGCTCGCCGCCGCGATGGACTCCTCTGGCTTGGGGGGCTCACCCACTCCCCAGGCTCGGCAGCAGCCGGGGAGGCTGAAGAGGCGGATCTCAGTCTGTGCCTGAGCCTGGGAAGGCGCTGGAGCCGGATCACGGCGGAGGCCAGGTAGCCGCTCAAGGGCTCGGCCACAGCGGCGATGGGGCTTTGGCGCTGATCTGCCGCAGGGTCTGATCCGGTTTCGCTGGCGATTCCAGGGGAACCTGGCTGAAGCGGGGCGCCTTCTCCTGACCCAGGCCGGCGGTGAGCAGGCTGAGGGCCTCGCCCTGGCTGAGGTTGGTGTCGAGCTGGGTGGTCAGCCGCTGCCAGCGTTCGGGCAACTGGGCCCACTGGTCAGGCCGGGTCAGCTCACCCACCAGTTGGCCGATCACCAGCTCCTGCCTCTTCCGGCGACCCGCTTCGCCCCCTGCCTTGTCGCGGTAGCGCACCAGTTGCTCCACCTGGTCCCCCTTCAGCCGCTGCAGCCCGCCCTGAAGATCAATGCTGAAGGCCTGGCTCTTGTCGCTGTAGCGCAGGGGCTGATCCAGGTTCAGCTCCAGCCCGCCCAGGCCGTCGACCAGTTCGCGCAGGGCCGAGCGAGGCAGCACCACGTAGCGCTCGGGCTGGCCAGGGTCCAGCCCCACCAGCTCGGCCACCGCGCCTGCACTCAGGGCCGCTCCCCCTTGGCGGTACAACGATCCGAGTGGCTGCAGCTTCTTTCGCCCGGGCAATTTCACGGCCAGTTCCGTGGGAATGGCCAGCACCTGCAGGGGGCCCTCAGGATCCACCCTCACAAGGAGCAGGCTGTCGCTGTTGGCGGCCCCAGCCGGTGCGGCGCCGTTGGTGGCGGCGGCCAGGCGATCGGCGTCGCTGCCGATCACCAGCACGGTGATCGGACGGCTGGGGGGATTGGCCAGGGGGGCCTTGTCGCCGCTCTCCACCTCACTGCTCAGCTCCTGATCCGGCGGAGGCCAGAGACCATCGAGCAGGCCCACCGAGATGACCAGACCGAGGGCCCCCAGGCCCAGCCCCGCCAGCCACCTCCAGGGACCGCTTCGGGTTCTCCTGGGGCGTGTTCGGGACTGAGGCTTGTCTGCCACGAGCGGCTTGGCCTGAGGAATCACCTCACTTTGACGCAGCTTCTCCAGAGCCGGAGCCGCGGCCGATAGGTTGAGGAACCCCACGTCCCCGTCGGGTTTCCGCATTGAGCGCCGCTCCCCGTTCAGGCCCCACTCCGGCTGCCGCCTCCGGCTCCGGCAGCCAGCTGGCTCCCCATCAGCGGGCCCGTCCCCTGGCCAAGGGCAGCCTCAAACCGGCCCGTGACCTTTGCAGCGAGTGCGGCCTGTGCGATACGGGCTGGGTGGCTTACGTGCGCAGTGCCTGTGCCTTCCTCACCCAGAGCTTCGATCGGATGGAGGAGCGGGCCCATGGCCGCAGCCGTGATCTCGAGAACGACGACGAGCTCTATTTCGGGGTGCATCAGCGCATGTTCAGTGCCCGCCTGCGGGCACCGATCGAGGGGGCCCAGTGGACCGGCATCGTCAGCCGGATCGGCGTGCGGGCCCTCGAGAGCGGTCTGGTGGATGCCGTGCTGTGCGTGCAGCAGAGTCCGGACGATCGCTTCACCCCGGTGCCGGTGCTGGCGCGAACACCCGAAGAGGTGCTGGCCGCCAGGGTGAACAAACCCACGCTCTCCCCCAACCTGGAGGTGCTGCAGCAGCTGCCGGGCAGCGGCATCCGCCGGCTGCTGGCGATCGGAGTGGGCTGCCAGATCCAGGCCCTGCGCGCTGTTCAGGACACCCTGCCGCTCGACGCTCTCCACGTGCTGGGCATGCCCTGCGTCGACAACGTCAGCCGAAGCGGGCTGCAGACCTTCCTGGAGAGCGCCAGCCGCTCGCCCGACACCGTGGTGCACTACGAGTTCATGCAGGACTTCCGCATCCACTTCCGCCACAGCGACGGCAGCGAGGAAACCGTGCCGTTCTTCGGGCTTGACACCCCCAACCTCAAGGGTGTGTTCGCCCCCAGCTGCCTGAGCTGCTTCGACTACACCAACGCCGGCGCCGACCTGGTGGTCGGCTACATGGGCGCCAGCTTCGGCCGCCAGTGGCTGGTGGTGCGCAACCCGAAGGGCCAGGAGCTGCTGGATCTGGTGGAGGATGAACTCGACGTCGCCCCGGTGACCAGCCACGGGGATCGTCGGGCCGCCGTGCAGCAGGGAATCGAGGCCTACGACAAGGCCCTGAAACTGCCTCTCTGGCTGGCGGAGCTGGTGGGCTTCTTCGTCAACCGATTCGGTCCCAAGGGGCTTGAATACGGGCGCTTTTCGATCGATTCCCACTTCACCCGCAACGCCATCTGGGTGAGACGCAACCACCCGGATCAGGCTGATCGCCACATTCCGGCCTTCGCCAAGGCCATCATCAGCCGATACCGCATGCCTGATTGATGCCCGTGCCCAACGGCTCCGACCACGGGTCCTCCATCCGGCAATGCGGCGTGCTGCTCCACCCCACCGCCCTGCCGGGCACGCCGGGGTGCGGAAGCTTCGGTCTGGAGGCACGCCAATGGATCGACCAGCTGGCCGCCGCCGGCATCGCCGCCTGGCAGCTGCTGCCCCTGGCCCCCACGGATGGCACCGGCTCCCCCTACAGCTCCCCCAGCGGCTTTGCCCTCAACCCCTGGTTCCTCGATGCCCAGGTGCTGGTGGATGAAGGGTTCCTGGAGTCGACTGACGCCGACGGTCTGCCGGTGGGCAGCCGCGAGCGGCTTGACCTGGAGGTGGCACCTCAGCGGGCTGCGGCCCTGGGGCAACGGCTGCTGGAGCGCTGGCCGGCCCAGAGCCCGGAGCACCGGCAGGCCTTCGCCCACTGGTGCAGGCAGGAAAGCGCCTGGCTGCGTGACCACTGCCGCTTCATGGTCCTGCGTCAGCGTTTCGCTCAGCAGCCGTGGTGGACCTGGCCAGGGCCCCTGGCGCGGCGTGGCCGCCTGGCCCTGCGCCGGCTTGATCGCCAGGAAGCGGCTCCTCTGCTCCAGGAAGCCTTGCTGCAATGGCAGCTCCAGAGGCAGTGGCACCATCTGCGCGAGCACGCCAGTGCCTGCGGCGTGCGCCTGATCGGTGATCTGCCCTTTTATGTGGCCCACGACAGCGCCGATGTCTGGGCGAACCGTCGTTTGTTCTCCGTGCGCCCCGATGGCTCCCTGCGCGAGCAGAGCGGTGTGCCTCCCGATTACTTCTCCGACACCGGCCAGCTCTGGGGAACTCCGGTTTACCGGTGGAGCCTGCATCGCCTCACCGGCTTCCGCTGGTGGATGCGGCGGCTGGAGCGCCAGCTGCAGCTGCTGGACCTGCTGCGGCTTGACCATTTTCGCGCGCTGGAGTCGTACTGGAGCGTGCCCGGCCAGGCCAAAACAGCACAGGAGGGCCACTGGCGCCCGTCCCCCGGCGAGGCCCTGCTGACATGCCTGCAGGCGCGCTGGCGGCGGCAGCGGCCCGTTGATGCAGGTGCCGCAGCGGCCCTACCCCTGATCGCCGAAGACCTGGGGGTGATCACTCCCGAGGTGGAGGCCCTGCGCGATCGCTTCGCTCTGCCCGGAATGAAGATTCTCCAGTTCGCCTTCGACGGCAACGACGACAACTCCTACCTGCCCGCCAATTACGACGGTGACCACTGGGTGGTGTACACCGGAACCCACGACAACGCCACCTGCATGAGCTGGTGGCAGCAGCTGGAGGAGGACCAGCGTCGCCAGGTGGGCGAGCTGGTGGGAAGCACCGTCGATGCGCCGGGCTGGCAGCTGCTGGAACTGGCCCTGGGGTCCTCGGCCCAGCTGGCGGTGGTGCCGCTGCAGGACCTGCTTCATCTTGATGACCAGGCCCGCTTCAACACTCCCGGCACCGCATCCGGGAACTGGACCTGGCGCCTGAACCAGTCGATCGAGAGTCTTCAGGGTCCACTGGAGGGCCTTCAGACGCTGGCGGAGCGCTACCGGCGCACGGGCACCGCTGCGCCCGAGCCGGTGCCCGGCGGCAGCCTGTAACGGCCGCCACCGGCGGCCTCTGCGGCCAGGGGCTTGCCGTCCCAGAGCACCGAACCCTCGGCTGGAGCTGGTTCCAGCCGCAGGCGCAGGGGAGGTTGCAGTTGCAGCACCAGTTGTCCTGTGGCTCCGTTGAGCTCGGTCTTCATCCCGGCCTCACTCTCCAGACTGATGCGGGTGGGCAGACGGAGCGTGGCCTGCAGGATCCCCGCGGCGGGCCGAGGCTCCACGGGCCCCTCCAGCACCTGCTGCTGTGCCACGCCGCTGGCCGCCTGGTCCAGGGGCCTGAGATCTGGATAGGCCCGCAGCAGTTCAGCGTTCGGGTCGGGTGCCCGTTGCTCCGCAGCCGGAAGGGGAGGGATCGGTTTGAGGGCCAGCAGGTTCTCGGCCGCGAGTCGCCGTTGTTGCAGGTTCACGCCGTAGATCAGCGCCAGGGTCAGGCCCCCGTAGAGCACTGTCCCCTGCCAGGTGGTGAAGACATCGATCGAGCCCGGGGTGAACCGGGAGAGCAGGGCCTGACCTCCGGCAGCTCCGTGCTGGAGAGTTTCGGGCTCGTCAGGCAGGGCGCCCTCGAGGGAGCCGGCCGGCAGACTGAGGTGCTGCTCCAGCAGCGGCAGCATTGTTCTGAGGTACGCCGGCTCGGGCAGGCGCTCACGCCAACCTCGCTCCAGAGCTTCGAGCACGGGAGTGCTCACCCGGGTCTCGATCGCCAGCTCCCGCAGGCTCAGTCCCTGGGATTCCCGTTGCTGGCGCAGCAGACGGCCTGCCTGCAGCAAGGGATCCTCCCGGGGCTCAACCGGCAGGCTGGGCCCCACCTTGCGCCAGGGCCACCAGCTCCAGCGTCTGGAGGGCGTGGTTGGAGGAATCCTGGCGGATGGCATCGATCAGCGGCTCAGGTCCGCGGCTCCAGTTCCTTCCATTCTTGAGGGCTGAGGTGGCGCCAGCGTCCCTCCGGCAGCTCACCGAGCCGCACCGGCCCGATCGCCACCCTCTCGAGATCGCGCACGGGATGGCCCAGCAGCTCGGCGGTACGCCTGATCTGACGGTTTCTGCCCTCGCGCATCTCCAGCTCGAGCAGGGTGCCCCTGCGGTCGCCCTTCAGCCGCCTGACCCCCACCGGCTGGCTCGGCTGGCCGTCCAGGGACACGCCCCGACTCCAGCGCTCGAGCACAGCGGTCTGGGGATCTCCGGCCACCCAGACCCGATAGGTCTTGACGTGGCCGAAGCGCGGGTGGGTGAGGCGCAGGGTCAGCGTGCCGTCGTTGCTGAGCAGCAGGGCCCCGCGGCTCTGGCCATCAAGCCGCCCGACAGGGTGCAGACCGGTGCCCTCGCTCAACTCCTGGGGCAGCAGGTCCAGCACTGTCGGGCGGCCCTCGGGATCATTGCAGCTGCAGATCACACCCCGAGGCTTGTTGAGCAGCACCGCCAGGGAGGGAGCCGCGACGCTCACCGGGGCTCCGTCGAGCTCCAGCAGGTCGCCGGTCGGATCAGCCCGGTCCCCCAGCCGCGCCACGGCTCCGTTCACCGTCACCCGTCCCTGCAGGATCAGCTCCTCGGCCCGGCGACGGGAGCAGATCCCCGCACCGGCCAGCAGTTTCTGGAGTCGTTGTGCCGTCATCGCCGTGGCGCCGGGGCTGGATCTGGATCAGGGCATCAGGCGTCCGGAGGGGCGCCCCATCCCACCAGTGTTGCCTCAGCCACAACGAAACAGGGGGACGGATCACTCCCGCTTGGCGAGAACCCGTGGTCCGGTGGTAATTTACGAAACACAAAGGTTTCCTAACTCCCCGATTCGGCCCCATGCCCTCCCCCTCCGTGGCCGCCTCAGCCTCCCCCTCGTCCCTGGTGCCTACCGGCGACCTGGTGCGCTCGTACCTGCGCGACATCGGCCGCGTGCCGCTGCTGACCCATGAGCAGGAGATCACCCTGGGCCGTCAGGTGCAGGAGCTGATGCGCCTGGAGGAAACGGAGCAGGAACTGG
>NZ_VNWP01000020.1 GCF_014224355.1 Synechococcus sp. BSA11S
TCCAGAAAACGAACATGACTATGTCTGGGCAGACTCAGCTTATTCAGGTGAATGCTTTGAGGGTCTTCTGAGTCTCGGTGGCTTCGAGAGTCTGATCCACGAAAAAGGAGCTCGCAATCATCCGCTCAGCGACGCAGCCAAGGAACTGAATCGTGTCAAGTCGTCAATCAGAGCTTGCGTGGAGCATGTCTTCGGCTGCATGACTATGTCCATGGGTGGAAAGCTGACAAGAAAGATTGGGCTAGAAAGGAATGAAGCTTGGTGGGGCCTCAAGAACCTGACCTTCAACTTTCTTCGTTATCTCCAGCGCTCTTCCCATATAGCAGTTGTTGCATGACTCTGCCGCAGAAGCTCCCATAGTCCGAGCGATCTCGTCAATAGTTGAGATAAGATTCCTTTGCTTTGCCGCCTCTTCGGCGGCTTCTTTGTGTCCTCAAAGTCCCTGTAAATTACTGATTATTCGAGGTGGCCTTCAGTAAGTCTGTGGCGATGACTATTTTTTGGCAGCCTCTTTGAGCTTTGCGAGGATCTTGTCACACTCTCCCGATGCCCCGGTGATTGTTTCAGTTGCCTCGGCATCAGGAGCAATGGCCTTCAGATTGCTCACGGCTCGATTCAGCACTTGGTCGACCTGCGCCTCGCTCAGCAACCCCTCATCCTGCGCGGCCCTGGTGACACCGCAGACACCGGCTGGAAGGCCAACGGCAATGCCATTCCCGGCGCCGGCCCCGAAACCAAGACTGCCACCGACATAGCCTCCGATTGCACCACCGGCAATCAGCGAAATGATGATGGTGAGTGCTTTGCCCACGTGCTGACCTGCATCTTCATACTATTAACTCCACGGCAGTCAGCCTTTGTCAACGCTTCTCATGATTGTCCATAAAGCTCCGCGACCCTCAAGGCCCGCTCCGGGCGGGACATGCAGCAGCAGACCGCAGTGGCGATCCAGGCAAGGGCTTCGATGATCCAGGCAAGTACTGTTTGAGCTGGGCTCCGGACAGGCGCCGCTCGCTGGCCTTCCGCAATGTGGCCGTGTGACAGGTGCTGCTGCTGGAGGAGTGAGTCCAGACTCACTCCATCGTGCGCACGGGGCTGGTGCACCAGCTGCTGCGGCCGATGCCGGCAGCGCTCTGGAAGGGATCGTCACGGAAGTCCGCTCGGCCGTTCCTGGGCTCAATGCGGGCTACCCGCCAGAGCTGCTGCTCGCAGTTGATCGTGACGGTGATGCGGGTGCCGTCGGAGGCGTCGATGCGCACAAAGCGAACACCGTCGTAAAGACCCAGCATCTTGCCGCCCGCTGCCTGCAGCAGCACCCCCAGGTTGCTGCCGGCTGGGGCCGCCCATGCGGCAGTCGGGTCGCTGACCAGGCCGCCGGCCATGCAGGCGAGCACCAGCGGGAGGTGGCGGGAGAACAAGCTGGACATGATGAAGAATGGCAGCGGCTCGCAAGAGCATGATCCAGCATGAACCTCTGTCTGGCGAAACGGCCCACGATGCGCTCCTGTCTCCCCATTCTGTTGGCTGCCACCCTGGCCCCGCTGCTGCCGTTGCCGGCACCAGCGGCGGAGGTGTGCACCCCCTCTGAGAGCACCGTGTCGGAAACCCGCTGCTTGATGGAAGCCCTCGAGGCCGTGGACCGGGAGCTGGAGAAGGCCCTGGTGCGGGTCGCCAGCGAGGCCGGGCAGGTGCCCAGCGAGACCTTTCAGACACTCTGGCGCGACAACCTCACCGGCTTTTACCAAACGAGTGCCGACCCGAAAGAGCAGGCGAAAGCCTTCCGCGCCGAACGCCGCAAGGTGTGCGCCTATGCCAAGTCGGTGAGCTTCCAGGGCACGGGCTATGGCATCGTCACGAGCCGCTGTGAGCTGGCTCTCACCCGTACCCTGCTGGAGCAGCTGCGGCGATGAAACGCACACTCATCCGCCTCTCGCTGCTGCTGCTCACCGGCGCGGTCGTCTGCGCTGTGGCCTACCGACTTATCGGGGTGGGAGTGGAGGCCGATGGCACGCTCAGGGAGGCTTTCGCCCTGATCCCGATCGGCTACCTCCTGGGCGGAGCCGGCGCCGCTACGGGGATCGCCGGGCTGTTGTGGAGGAAGCCAGCCATACGCCGGTAAGTTCAAGCAGCCAGCCACCTCCGAATCATTCGTCCACTGCAACGAGAGTTGTGAACGGCGACTCTTGCGATGTGTGCCCAGATCCCCTTCTTCGTCCCACTGGCCTGAAAAAAGCAGGCAACAGACACTCGCCTCATGGCGAACAACGCAAGACCCGGTGACAGGCGTTGCCTGAACGCATACCAATGCGATACCGATACCCAACAATTCCTTCAGCATGCATGAACCAAGTCCGTCGCCTTGCAGCCACCTACGGAATCACCGCATCTGCCTGGTCTGCAACTGCTGCGCAGCAGCCTTACAGCGATGACGCCCCTGATCCGGAAACAGGCCTCTGCCAAAGGCTGCGCGAGGGCAGTGAGCACAAGAGAATGTGAGGAGGTTGCTCGGCCGTGAAGCTCCTCACAGCTGGCCTACCGCTGGACCCACTCGATCGGCATCGCACAATCCATGGAATCCCCTGCTTCGATCGACGGACTGGACGTCACGGCAGCGCGACGGAGGCTTTGGCTCGCTGCCCTGCACCAGCTTGCACTTGCCGACGGCGACTTTTCCCCTGCCGAGAAACGACTGCTGGAGGAGGAGTTGACCAGGGATCTTCCCGGCCTGAGCCTCGACGACCTGCACCATCCCGGAGCTGCGGCCCTTGTGCACCGCTTCGGGGTCGGGACACCCCTTGCGGAGGAATTCCTGCAGTCGGCCGTGCTGGTGGCACTCACCGATGGCCATGTCAGTGCGATGGAACTCGAATGGCTACGTCAATGGAGTGAGGTACTTCAGGTGGGACAGGAGATCATCGACGAACTGCTGCGGGTCCCGGCCGGCCGCGTTGGGACCATCGATGTTCGGTGCGACACCGACCTCCATCCAGCAGCTTTGGATGGCGTGCGGCGCTGGATGGATGGCATCGAGCCCTCGGATCCGGCGGTGGCCCGCTTCCTGGTACGGCTGATCCCCGCCCAGTGCCCCTTCGAGCGCGACGTGAAGCTGTTCGGCTGGAAGGTGGTTCACATCCCGCCGATGTGCAAGATCAACCCCCTTTACGACCAGTTGGTCGCGCTGCGATTTCGTTGCCTCTGCCGCTTGGAGGAGTCCGGGGACTCAGCGGTGCCCACCTGATGGGTGCGCAGGACGATTCTGGTCGGTATTGCCTGTGAGGTGATTGTCGCCTGGTCGTTGTCGATATGGCCAGGTCAACCAGCCTCCTCACCAGGCGTCAATGGGCCCTACGTGATGGTCGCGGGACAAGTGACAGTGCTGCCGACTGGTCGGCGGCCAGCAGCCGGGGGTTCAGCTGCTGGATCCCGAGGGCAACCGCCTGCTGTTGCTTGTGCAGGCCTCTCAACCCAGCCCGCCCAGGCGGATGAGCGCGCCCACCACTACAAAAGCGATCGCCAGGGCGGTGATGCCACGGATGTGCCAGGCCAGGCCACTGAGGTTGGCGTCTGTGAGGTTGGGGATCAGCTGCAGGCGGGCATGCACGGCCAGTACCGCGGTACCGGCCAGCAGCAGCAGCTTGGTGCCCACCAGCATGCCGATCGGGTTCTGTGGGTCGAAGAGCCCATGGAAATGGGGAAGGTAGATCCAGCCCATCCACAGGCCAGTGACCACCTGGATGGCGAGAGCGATAAGGCCCAGCGGCTCGAACGTCTCCTCGAAGGCGCGGATCGGCGCCGCCCGACCCTCGCGCAGGGCGCGGGGCAGTACGCCCAGATCCAGCACCAGATGGCCGCCGGTCCAGACCGTGGCGGCAAGGGCATGCACGATCACCAGCAGCGAGAACACAGCCATCTCAACGAGGGCGCGGTTGCTTCCACGATGGAGCCCGTTCGGGCTGTCTGAGCATGAGGGTGATCGTCAATCTGTGTGTGGTGCCGCCCAGCCTGGGCTGCTGAGGCTGATGGGCTTAACACCGATGAATGTGGATAGGTGGCTGGGATGGGCCGGCTGGCTGGCGCTGGGCTATGGGGCTGTCTCCCTGCTGGTGTTCCTGACCCAGCGCTCGTTCATCTATTTCCCCCAGCCTGCCGCCGATCCTTCGGGCCGTCTGGAGCTGCAGGTGGAGGGCAAGCGCGTGCTGGTGGCCCATCGCCCCCATCCAGGGCCCCAGGCGCTGATCTACTTCGGAGGCAACGCCGAGGACGTGTCCCTCACCCGCGCCGAGCTGGCCGCCCTTCTGCCCGACACGGCCCTCTACCTGCTCCATTACCGCGGCTACGGCGGAAGCGAGGGCAGACCCAGCGAAGCGGCGTTGCGCGCCGACGCCCGGGCCCTCTATGCCCACGTGGCTGAGCGCCACAGCGCGGTGACGGTGGTGGGCCGCAGCCTGGGTACAGGCCCGGCTGTGCATCTGGCCGCCATCCGCACGGTGCAGCGGCTGGTGCTGCTGGTGCCCTTCGACAGCCTGCTGGCGGTAGCCCGCGGCTCCATGCCCTGGCTGCCGGTGGATCTGCTGCTGCTCGATCGCTGGGATGCTGCCGCCGAGGCGCCCCGGGTGCATGCCCCCACCGCGATCGTGGCGGCGACCTTCGATCGGGTGGTACCCACGCGCCACGCTGAAGCCCTGCACCGCGCCTTCCAGCCCGGCGTGGCGGATCTAATTCTGGTGCCCGACCTCGAGCACAACACGCCGATCCTCAATTCAGCGGCCATTCGCACTGCCCTGCAAGGCCAGGAAACTGGCCGTCCCCACAGCTGACTCCAGCTTCAGTGGATGCCAGGCGTCAGGCCTTCGCTCTTGTTGAGCTGAATGCCCAGGTAGGTGGCTTCGTGGTTGAGGGCCTTTTTTGTGTCGATGTTGCCAGCTGCTGCTGCAGCGGCGAAACGGACGAGCAGTGAGTCCCGAAGGGCTTGTTCGCGGGCAGGATTGGCGGCGGATTTGGACATTGGGCGGGACTGGGGGAAGCGGAAAACTGATCTGCAGCTCAATTATAGGCCTGACAGAGAATGGAGAGACGCTGATCTGTCTGTGACTATTTACACCAAATCCTGATGAGAAGCGCCGTCCTGGCCCCATGGCATGGAGAAGCTGCTCAGAGCCGTTCAGGCCTCAAAAGCAGCGCAGCAGCATCCAGGCGGTTTCCTCAAAGGCCTTCAACCGGGGGGTGCGAGAGCCCGCAGGGCGGTCAGTGGCGGCAGCACAATGATTCGACCTGAGCACTGGTCCCATGACAGTTGGCAATCTTCTCTCAGGCACGGCGGTCGCGCTTCTCCTCCTCGGCGGTCTTGTGCTGTTCACCGACGTGGAGTTGGGGATGGTGCGCTGGGTCAACTGCGGCCCCTGGTCCTCCGAAGTGTCCCGTCAGGAGGAGGAGTGCCGCTGATCGATGTCCCACCCGACAATGGGGCACGCCTTCCATGAACATCCCCACCGCCAGCGGCAACGCCTCTTGCATCGATGTCGGCAGTCGCGAACATCCGCTTCTCGCCGCTTGATCGACGAAAGCCATGAAAACGTCAGCTGATTCCCCTGAGGCCTTGGGCGTCCTGGGCCTGAGAACCACGCCCTGAACCCGAGAGGATCTGGCCCGGCGGGTGGCCGCGCGGCAGCCGGCCTACAGGGGACTGATCCACGGGCTTCCCCCCTGGATGCCTCTGCCCCCCATGCATCCGTCGAATGTGACGTGGTTTCTGGTCGAGGCTGAGAACGCCAGCGATGGGGCGATCCGGCCTCTCTTCGAGGAGTTCCACGACGGTGGGGCGGCGCCATGGAATGAGATGCTGACACCGTTTCAGATACTGAGGATCAGGTCAACAGATACCGCCGTGGCGAAGGCTGGCTATTCACGGACGCCAGGCCCACTGATGAGGAGAGATGGTTGTTTGGAGAAAGTCGTTTCGGGCCTTCGATGCCTGCAAGACGCCACCTCAGAACATAACGCAGGCGTCTTTATTCCCCGCCACAGGTGCTGTAGTTAGACCGGCCAGGGACTTGCCTGGCCATCTCTTTTACAGGCCAGAGTTGCAGCTAGCTGCTATGCTGGACATGCTGATATCGCTATCTTAGGTCCTCCTGAAGAAGGCCAGACCCGCTGCAGCACAATAGCTCTGAGCAGTTTTGGCGGTAAAAATATTTGTCAACGGGCCCAAATGCGCCCAAAAGCCATCCAAAGTTTTCCACATGTACCGAACTGAGCACCGTGGTCAGCTCTCGTTGGAAGACTTCTTCTGCCGTTTGGTGGAACACTCTCTGGTGACAACCGCTGGATCAAGCTGGCCGAGCTGATCCCATGGGATGAACTCGAAGACGACTATGCAGCCCAGTTCTGCAAGGGGTTTGGTGCTCCGGCAAATCACTTTCGCATGGCGCTGGGGGCCTTGATCATCAAGGCCCGCATGGGGCTCACGGATGAAGAACTGGTTGAGCAGATCAAAGAAAATCCATATCTGCAGTTCCTCATCGGCCTGGAAGCCTTTCAGTACTCGGCTCCGTTTGACCCATCGATGCTGGTGCACTTCCGGAAACGGTTGCCGGAATCAGTGGTGAATGACTGTAACGAACGAATCGTGCGTCACGGGCAGAGCGTGATTCGTTCTTCTGCAGCCGATGATCGCGACAACGACAGCAGCTATGGAGGTGGAACCGCCAGGGCAGCCCGATCAGCAGATTGAATGCGAAACAACACGGCCAAATCAGGGCTGATTGCTGATTGACGCCACCTGCGTACCCGTTGATATCCGTTACCCGACTAATCTGTCCCTACTCAACGAAGCCAGAGAAGTCACCGAGATGCTGATTGACGCTATGCATCTACTAATCAGAGATTCCTTTGGCCAGAAGCCACGCACACATCGCAAGAAAGCCCGGCAACAGTTTCATGCAATGGCCAAACAGAAGCGCCCTCGAATCAGCAGGATTCGAAAGGCGATCAAGTGCCAGCTCGGTCATCTACAGCGGAGTCTTCTCAGCACTGATGCCCTGATCGCTTGTGGTGGAAGCCTTCTGGCCGCAGGAAAGGACTGATGCCACAAGCTCCTGGTGCTCAGCGGACTGGTGCGACAGCAGAGAATTCTTTACCATCCAGACAGCAGAAGCATCCCCGATCGAATCGTGAGCCTCTTCCAGGCTCACAGCAGGCCGATTGTTCGCGGCAAGGCCAGGTGCAAGTCGAATTCGGAGCCAAGATCACCATTGCGGTCACGGGTGATGGCTTCACCTATCTGGACCGGCAGAACTTCAATCCCTACAACGAAGGAGAAGACCTGAAGGCCCAAGCACGAGCCTACTGGCGTCGTCATGGTCATTATCCAGAGGTGATCTGTGCCGATCAGATTGATCAGACTCGAGCAAACTGCGCATTCTGCCAGCGTCATGGTATGCGGCTGAGTGGGCCTCGTCTTGGGCGACCAAAGACTGATCCGGAGTTGGTGGCTGCAGAGAAGCAGCAGTTTCTTGCTGATCAACGCCAACGAAATGCTGTCGAGGGAAAAATCGGACAGGGGAAGCGGCGGTTCGGAATGGGCCTGATTCGTGAGAATCTGGCTGTCACCCAAGGATCGGCTATTGCGTTGAGTGTCCTGGTGATGAACCTCGAGAAGCTGCTGAAGCTTCTTTTTGTCCTTTTTGCTTTCTTGTTACAGCTGCTGATCGGCAATGAAGCCAATGGAGAAGTCGAAGATCGGCTCCTGAGCAATCAACCAGCTGCAGCCTTAAGATCACTCAGAGATCAGCCTGGCGGCTGCAGGGTCAGGTGGTTCCTGCTTTCCGGAAGGATCCAGAGGGATAGGGGGCCCGGCCGACAAGTTCATGGTGGTGATGGAGACCGCCGGTCTAGACGCTACTGAACTGGGTGGCTACTGCCGGCAGCGGGGCCTGTTTCCCCAGCAGGTGGACCTTGAGAAGCGCCACCAACCAGCAGGACCAGCCAGAGACCAGGCGGCTGCAGCTGGACCTGCGCCGCAAGGACAAGGCCCTGGCGGAGGCGGTTGCCATGCTGAACGCCTCAAAAAAGATCCAGGCCTAGAGGGAGAGGACGAGGGAGATTGACGCCTGCGGGGGATCGCTGTATGCCCTTGAGATCCTCGATGCCGGCATGGCGGCCGGTGCACGGGGTCGTTGACTTGCTGGACTGCTTGGGATGGGGCTCACCACCCTCAACAGTTGGCGGAGTGCTTCCTTGGGTCATGGGGACGGTGAACCGCCGAAACGGAAGCCATTGCCAGGGAGCCCGCAACCTCAGCGATGAGGATCGCAACTGATCCTGCTGACCTGCAACGAGCAGGAGTTTGCCGCGCCACCGCCTCGGGAAAGAGACGGTGGCGCTGGCGGTGGTAGCGGTTACGGGTGGTACCGGCAATAGGAGGAAAGAGTGGTCACTGGGCTGGGCTGGGTCCCAGCAACGGAGCGTTCCAACACTTCAGGGCGGGGAGGTCGCGGTAGTGGGAGAGCACGGTCAGCGTGGAGGTGTCGAGCAGGAAGTGGCAACCATGGCCAGGCGTCAGCCCGATCCAGCGCGCTGCCAGCACCCTCAGCACGTGCCCATGAGCGAAGAGGGCTACCGCTCCGCCTTGCTGCCGCACCCTGGCGATCACCCGATCCACTCTCTCCCCCACCTGCTGAGGGCTCTCACCGCCTGGGCAGCCGTCCCGAAAGACCAGCCAGCCGGGTGACTCGGCATGAATCTCAGCCGCCGTCAGACCTTCGTAGGCGCCGTAGTCCCATTCGCGCAGGTCCGGTTCGATCACCATCCGCTCACCAAGACCGGCCAGTTCACAGGTTCGCCTTGCCCGCTGCAACGTGCTGGAGAGCACCAGATCGAAGTGAAGATCAGAGAGATAGGGCGCCAGCCTACGGGCGGCCCGATCCCCATTGGCCGTCAGTGGAATGTCCGACGTGCCCGTGTGCTGTCCCGAGAGGCTCCAAGCGGTCTCCCCATGGCGAATGACCAGCACTTCGCCCGCCGATAACGCCAGGTTCGTCATGCGAGAAGCCTTAGGTGTGCTTTCTCACCAGGTTATTCAGCCCTCAACGGCCGCTGGAGGCACCGCTGAGGGCCACGTCAGCCCTTGGTGCCAATGAGGCCTTGCGGGGGTTCGTCGCCGAGCGACTTGGTGTCGCTCCCAGCAGGGTGGCACTGGTGTGTGGCTGACTGGCCAGGTTGCCTGAGGGGTCCTCGTCACTGGGTTCGCCGACCTCAAAACGCAGCCGACCTGGGGCCTTCACACGGTTGCTGAGTACTGGATTCCGCGGGGTTCCTGGGGAGAGGCGCTGACCGGCCTGGAGCAACACGGTTACTCGCTCAGCGTAGGCACGCGCGCACCAGGAGTCCATCCTTCGGCGAAGGGCTGGGGATGATCCTGAGCGACAGGTCCTGATCCGGCTCCAGCACCAACGTCAGCTGTTTGAGCAACCCCACCGCTAGCAGACGGATCTCCAGCTCGGCCAATGCCTTGCCCAGGCAGACCCGCTCACCACCTCCGTAGGGCAGCAAGGTGACTGTGCTGTTGCGTGCCAGATGCCGCTGCGGCCGGAACACCTCCAGATCCTCGTTCCCTCGTCCATAGCGATGGCTGGCCGTGATGCTGACCTGCACCACACGATCGGCCGGAACCAGTACATCCGCCAGGGCAATCGGCTCCCGGGTGCGGCGGAAGAAGCCCCCCACCGGCGGGGTCAGCCGCATCACTTCTTTCACCACCGCATCGAGACGCGGGGCTCGGATCGCGTCGAAGGCGGTCACGTCCTCCCCCTGCGCAGGAGGCCAGGGCAAGCCGTCGAGCTCTTGTTGCAGCCAGGCCAGCTCGGCTGGATGTTGCAGAAGGCTCAGGAGCAGACAGCTCAGCGCAGAGGCGGTGGTTTCGTAGCCGGCGAACAACAGCAGCAGCAGCTGCTCCGCCACGTCGTCATCGCCCAGGGGAAGGCCGGCTTCATCAAGGCCACCGGCCAGCAGATCGAGCCCACCGGCGGCGAGGGGCGCTCCGGCAGCAGCGGCGCTCTGTGCCTTCTCGAGCACGGCGCCCAGGCGTCGCAGCAGCCGTTGGCGGGCCTGAAGAGCTCGGGCGTAGGGGCTTCCGGGCAGGGCGAACGGGAGGGAAAAGAGGCCCTGGCACCAGGTTTCGAAATCCACGAACAGGGCCTCGCGATCGGCGGGATCGAGGCCCAGCACGGTGCTGGCGATCACGCTGAAGGCGAAGCGCCTCAGCTTGGGCACCAGGGCCAGGGGCGGTGCGCCGCCGAGCAGCTCCCCGCTGAGCTCATCCACCAGCGCCACGATCGCAGGGCTGTAGCGCTTGAGGGCATTGGAAGCGAACAACTGGCCCACCACACGACGACGGGCCTTGTGATCGGCACCGTTGCGGTTGGCCAGCGACAGGGGCCCCAGCAGCTTCCGCACACTGTCGGGCCACCAGCCCTGAACCGCATCGCCCTGGGCGAACAGGTCGTTGATCGCCTTCTCCCCCCGGATGAACACGGTTCGCTGCCCCAGAAGGGTGGTGCCGTACACATCGCCGTAGCGCTCGAAGCGGGAGCGGGCGAAATCCGGATCACGCAGAAAGAAGAGGGTTTCGAGCACGCCGCTCACAGCTGGCGTGATCGGCAAGGGCCGAAGGGTGGCGGGATCGAGCGGCAACCAGCTTTCTCCAGGGTGATCTCAAGGCTGGCGGCCAGCCGCCGGCACCGCGACACGACAGGCCCTGCTGGCTTCTTGGCCGCAGCTGGAGGCCGCCGGCATCACCGTGCTGGCCCTCGGCATCGGTGATGAGTCCAGCCGACAGCGCTTCTGCGCCTTCACCGGCTTTCCGAGCGAGCGGCTGCAGGTGGACGCCGAACCCCTGCTGCATCGGGCCCTGGGGCTCTACGAAGGCCTGCGGCAGATCGGCGGCCCCTGGCCGAACCTGTTGCTGATCTGCGCCGGGATCGGCTCCCCTGGCACCCTGGCCGAGGTGCTGCGGGGCACGGGCGATCGCAGCGCGCCCCAGCGCATCGCCGACGACACGCTTCTGTGCAGCTACCGGGACCGCGGCATTCTCGGATTCTCGGAAACCATGGCCAGGCCGCTGAGTTTCCTGGATGCTTTCCTCGGCTGATTCCTGTGCCTGGGACGCCTCCGGCAGGCCAGCTGCTGCAGGATGTCAGGCAAGATTCAGGTTCACCGATGTCACTGATTCCCCGCTGGCGCTACATGACCGATGAGTCGAAGGCGCTCACCAAGCGGATGGCCGTCTCTGCCTTGGTGGTTCTGCTGGTTCTTGTGGTCTTCCGGTCGTTGGTTCCCTGGGTGCTTGTCGGACTGGTGGCCTGGTGGATTTGGAAGGCGGTCAGGACGTAGGGCTCCTCTGTACTCGTCTATCGACCTTTCGCCCAGATCCGTTCCAAGGATCTGCGGAAACCCTTTGCGCTCAGGGATTTGGCGAGGCCTCGTGTCCTCAGAGTGCTGCTGATCCACCAGACCTGCAGACCACCAAAAGCAATGGCAAGCAGGCCTAATTGGACATATCCCCAGTTCAGGTGCTCCATCACAATGAAATTTACTCCTTTCAAAGCCATCGTGGACAGAGCTGTGCCCTGTTCGAGGGTGGAGAGGGGTGAGGAAACGTGAAGTCGCTCCTGTGCCGAGGGAGTGGGCCCCACAATGAGGCCACTGGACGTCAGGATCCTTCGGTTTCATGCCCATGAAGGCGCCACTGACCGAGCGAGAGCAAGAGCGGCTTGATGCCCTTCGCGAATACCGCATCCTCGACACACCACCCGAGCAGGCCTTCGACGATCTGACAGCACTGGCGGCCTATGTCTGCGACGTGCCGATTGCCCTGGTCAGCTTGGTCGACACTGACCGGCAGTGGTTCAAATCGAAGTTCGGCCTGGAGGCCACGGAAACCAGCCGAGACGTCTCCTTTTGTGCTCACGCCATCCTCCAGGACGACATCCTGGTGGTCCAGGACACCCACCTCGATGCACGCTTTGCCGCCAACCCCCTGGTGACATCGGAACCCAACATCCGCTTCTATGCGGGCGTCCCGTTGTTGTCGCCGGAGGCCTTGCCCCTGGGCACCCTCTGCGTGATCGACCATGAGCCGAGGGAGCTGAACGCCGCCCAGATCCGGGCCCTGGAGGGGATCGGCCGACAGGTCGTGACCCAGCTGGAGCTGCGGCTGGTATCCGCCCGGCTGGCCCAGGCCCTGGAGAAGATCAACCTGATCGAAGAGCTCATCCCGATCTGTTCCTATTGCAAGGCGATCCGCAACGACGCCGGCTACTGGTCGAGCGTGGAGGCCTTCATCAAACAGCACGCCGATGTGGCCTTCACGCATGGAGTGTGCGAGTCCTGCATCGAAAAGCACTTTCCTGAGGTGGCTGAAGCGATGCGACAGGAGGACGCCTACAACCCTTGACAAGCTGGTTGTCCTGCACCGTGACGGCTCCAGTAACCCACAGTCAGGGACACTATGGACTACAGAGCCTGATCACAAACCATGCCCCTGCGATCACAGGCCAGGACTGGGGTGATGAGTGACAGGCATCTTGGCCACCGCTTCGCGGAAGGCTTCGCCTACGGCGACTATGAGCAGTCCACCGCCAAGAAGTGCACCAAGCGTGAGAAGTTCCTGGCTGACATGGACCAGGTGGTGCCCTGGCAGGCCCTGATCGCTCTGATCGAGCCCCAGTTACCCCAAGACCGGCAGCAAAGGCGGCCGCCCGCCTTATCCGCTGGCCACCATGCTGCGGTTCCACCTGATGCAGCAGTGGTACTCGCTGAGTGATCCAGCGATGGAGGTTGCCCTGATCGAGGTCCCGACGATGTGGTGCCAGTCATCGATGGGCTGGCAGCCATGACGGTGGTGGTGCACGACGAGTCAGCCGCGAACTCGGCCGGCCCTGAGACGACACCACCTCAGAGCAGCGGCCGGCCGTCGTGGCGGCGAATTGCCACCACCCCAGGGCGGGGCGGCCGACCGGGCACCGGTGATGGCCAGTTGGAGCCCAGCGGCACCTGCCGCAGCTGCTGGAAGCGGCCGCCGTCGCGGTCTTCCAGGGTGTGGGTCTGGACCTCCTCGCCATCCCGCTGGCGGGTGCCGTGAATCTCGCCCGGGTGCTGCACCGCCAGGAACAGGGTGGTCTCCTCCCGGTCGAAGCACGGCCCGCACAGCTCGCACTCCATCGGCCCGGTGGCGAACAACAGCGCCTCGCCGGCGCGCGGGCCGCTGGCCGGGAACAGCCAGCAGGCGTTGTTGCCGAACACATCCAGGCTGCTGTCGCTGGAGCGGTCGGTGACCATCCACACATTGCCGGCGCGATCGATCGCCAGGTTGTCTGGCATGGCGAAGCCCATGCCCCCCTGCCAGGGGGTGCCGCCGGTGGCCACCATGCGCCAGCTGAAGCTGCTGGCGTTAC
Source organism: Synechococcus sp. BSA11S (assembly GCF_014224355.1). Classification (GTDB taxonomy): domain Bacteria; phylum Cyanobacteriota; class Cyanobacteriia; order PCC-6307; family Cyanobiaceae; genus Regnicoccus_A. The sequence goes on from NZ_VNWP01000020.1 coordinate 13,452, forward strand.
CGCGCTGGAGGCCGTCCTGCAGGCGCATCACCCAGCCGTAGGGCCAGCTCGCCTCCCCCTGCGGACCGCGAAAGATGGCCGGATCGGCCCGCCCATCGCCGTCGCTGCCGCCGGCGGTGAAAGCGATCAGCAGATCGCCACTGCGCGGGTCGATGTCGGTGTCCTCGGGCCGCGCCGCCGGCGTGGCTCCCACGGCGTTGGCGGCCAGATGGGCGTCGATCAGGATCGCCCCCTGCCGCTCCTCGCCGCTGCCCGGGTAGAGGTCGGCCAGGTTGCGGTGCTGACGCAGGTAAGCCTCCACCTCGGCGTCGCTGGCCAGGGCCTCTGCGCCGGCCTGGCGACGGTCGCGGTGGGGCAGCAGGGTGGGCTGGCTGAGCCCGAAGGGCTCGTAGTAGCTGGGCCGCAGCGGCGCCAGCCGCGTCTCTGGCGTCAGGGCCCCCCACCGCCCCGTGCCGTCGGCGTTGAACCCCGCCGCCTCCAGCCGGCCCCGCTCCAGCAGCCGGGAATTCGCCGGATCGGCCGGATCGCGCACCAGCTCCTCGCTGACAAACCGGTAGAGATGGCCGCCGTGGCGGTCGCAGCCGGAGAACACCACCAGGGGGCGGCCCGCCGTGGCCTGCACCGCCACCGCCTCGTGGCGGAAGCGGCCCAGCCAGCTGTGCTTCACCGCCGGCTGGTCGGGGCGGCGCGGATCCAGCTCAACCATCCAGCCGTACTTGTTGCCCGCCAGGCCGAAGGGGTTGCCCAGGCCGTCCAGGCGCGTGCCATCGAAGCGGAAGGGCCGCTCCTCTGGCCGTGGTGAGGAGCCGTCGGCGTACACCCGCTCCACCACCTGGCTCTGAAAGTTCTCCTCAGCCGAGAGCACCGTGCCCCAGGGCGTCTGACCGCCGGCGCAGTTGGCGAAGCTGCCGATCATCTGCTCGCCCAGCCCATCGTCGTAGCCCAGCCGCCGGCGGCGGCGGAACACGGCCGCCGCCGGACCGCTGCAGCGCAGCCGCTGCTCAGGGTTCTGCCAGCCGCTCAGGCCGGTTATGCGCCGGTCGAAGCGACCCGGGGTGGAACGCCAGGCGCCATTGGCATCCTGGCTGATCTCCGCAACGCCGATGCCCAGGTCGGCCATGGCGGCGCTTGCCACCGACAGCAACGGCTGGCGCAGCGGATCATCCGTCGCCAGCGCAGAAGCATCCACCCGGCCGCCGCGCGTAGCCAGCGCCTCGCGCAACTCCTTGAAGGGAATGGTCTTGCCCGTGGCATCCACGTAGCCCTCCATCCAAGACCGGAGGCTGATGTACTCGAAGTTCACCGTCAGCAGTGCCCGCCCGTCTTCCAGCGGCGTGAACGCCAGGTAATCGTTGTTGAAGCCAAAGCGTCCATCGGCCACTGGATCCCCCCATGTGAACAGCAGATCGCTGCGGTAGCCCTCCGGCACCACCAGCCGGTCTTGTAGGGCGCTACGGCTGTAGAGCTGTCGCTGCTGCGCCGCCGTGCGGCCGTCACCCACCAGGGGCATGGGCCCGGGCAGCGGCTCGAAGGGCAGGGCGCTCTCCCGTGCACCTGAGGCTTCGCCCGCCAGGGCGCCTGGCCTAGAAACAGGAGTGGCACCAACGCGGGGACGGGCATGGGCAGCGAGCCAGGGCGCGGCGGCCCCGAGGCCCATCAGCTCGATCAGCAGGGTACGGCGATTCATTGGGGGGGTCAGGCGCAGGGAGCCATGGGACAGGGCCGAGGGAGTGACGGCTCGCCTCAGCAGGATCACGCGCCAATCCTTTACGAACTGCGCTGGCGGCTCTGCATTCCAGAACACGCGCCCTCCGGATCCAGCAGGGGCACGCATCTGCTCACAGGCGTCGCCGGGATCATCCCTTGAGGTCGTCGAGCCGTTGCTGCCGATCCGCCAGCTCCCGTCGCGCCTCATCAGACAAGGCAGGCCAGTGGGTGGTGGGGTTTTTCAACTGGTACATCCACCAGAACCCCTTCAGCGGAATATGAATCTGGGGCATCACCAACGTGACAGCGGAGCCGCTAGGAGTTTGTTGTCCGTAGAGCAGAAGCCAGGCGATCGCAGCGAATTTTGACTGCGCTGACCGTGGCGGCAGTGTGCTTCCTCCGTGCGTGCCCATCAATGGGCCTCAGTCAGCCCCGGGCACACCGGCCAGAGCTGCTGAGGTCCCTTAACCCGATGCCGCCACCAGCGCCTGTTGTTGCGATCGCCTGTACCTGAACAACTTGAGCAGGTTGTGCGTGGCGGCGATCAGGTGCCATTCACCATTGACCTTCTCCAGCCCCCTCAGCAGGAAGCGCCGCAGGCCTCTGGCTTCTTTGATCTGGCCAAACACCGGCTCCACGATCGCCTAATTGTGTAGTCCCACCACGTTGTTCAGCTGACGATTGGGTGTGAGGTCGCCAGGGTCGGGGTGTCACCGCCCATCCCAAGACCTCACACCCCATGCATAGCCACCCCAATGCCCGACTGACGCCGATCAGTCGGGAACGCCTGATTCGTCGGCACCTCAATGAGGGCGTGCCGCTCAAGGCCCTTGCGGCACAAGCCGGGATCAGCCTGCGCAGCGCCTACAAGTGGCTGGCGCGTTTCCGTGATGGCGGCGTAACGGCACTGGCGGATCGACGGAGTGTTCGCCGCACCCAGCGGCGGACGCTCGATCCGCAGCAACTGCAGCAGGCTATGGATCTACGGCACCAGCGCTGCACGCTCCGCCGCATCGCCAAGGCTCTCAAGGCGCCCCTCTCGTCCGTTGGTCGGGCGATGAACGCTCTGGGGCTTGGCCGGCTCAGGAATCTGGAGCCCAAGAAGCCAGTGCAGCGCTACCAGTGGGAGCGCCCGGGCGACATGATCCATGTCGACATCAAACAGTTGGCTCGGTTCCACCGTGTTGGGCACCGGATCACCGGTGATCCACGCAAAGGAAGCTCCCCCGGCGCTGGGTACGAGAAGGTGCACGTGGCCGTGGATGACGCCACCCGCCTGTCCTACGTCGAGGTGTTGGCCGACGAGAAGGGGCCGACCACGGTTGGCTTTCTGAGCCGGGCGGTGGCCTGGTTCAACGGGCAGGGGATCGAGTGCCGGCGGGTGCTCAGCGACAACGGATCGGCCTACAAGTCGCACGGCTGGCGAAAGGCCTGCCAAGTCATGGGTTTGAAAGTCAAGAAAACAAGGCCCTACACCCCTCGAACCAACGGCAAGGCTGAGCGGTTCATCAAGACCCTGCTGGAGGAGTGGGCCTATGTGATGCCCTACAGCACCTCAGCGGCTCGCAATGAGCTGCTGCCGGCCTACCTGCGGATCTATAACGGCCGCAGGTGCCACATGGCCCTGGGTGGCCTCACCCCCCAGCAGCGACTCGCTCAGCTGCAGGCATGAACAACCTGGTGGGAAAGCACACGTAAAAACAAACACTTTCATAGCTCGGCATGACTCAGCCTCCAACTCAGCCAACTTAGTTCTTTACATCGGGGCTGATCATCCCATGCGGTAATGCTTAAAGTGTTGTTCATGTTCATGTGGCTGCTGCCAACGGCTAGTTCTGGTGCCATACTGAAGGCAGTTGTAGGAGCAGCCATGGTCAGTCCGTCAACAACCACAGCATCAATCGGTACAGCTTCAACGTTGGCCAGCCTCATTCACCGCCTTGGTTATGCCGGGGCGAGCATGCTGTTGCTCGCAGCGACAGCAACAGGCGGGGCTGCCTTCGCAGCTCCGGCAGACATGCGCATCGCCCAGCGTGATCTCTCAGGAACAGCAGAATTCACCTATCCCCAGGACCATCTCCCAGGCAAGAAACCTTGGACAGCGAAACCATTTCAGAATGACCCTAGCAATTTTCAATTCGTGATCATTGGCGACCGCACTGGCGGAGCCAATGCTGAGGGAACGTTTAAGCAAGCTATCGGCCAACTGAATCTGCTGCGCCCGGAATTTGTGATCAATGTTGGTGACACGATTGAGGGATATAGTGATCAAAAAGGCGAGTTGAATAGCGAATGGGATGAGATTGACGTTTCACTGAATAGCCTGGTCATGCCCTTCTTCAGGACTCCAGGCAACCATGACATTTCAAATGATACCGCTGCCGAGGTGTGGGCAGAGCGCTATGGACAAGGTTACTATTACTTCGTGTACCGAGATACGCTTTTTATTGTCCTAAATAGCGAAGATACTCCACGCAAGGCGCCAGAGGGTATTGGCGACAAGATGGATCTATACAACCGACTTCAGACCGAGGATCCTCAGCGCGCAAAAAAGATGCTCAAAGAATTCATGACAAACGAGGCTGTTGTCGCTTCTCTTAGCAAGCCAGTTGACTTCAGCGATGAGCAGGTTGACTTTGTCGAGAATGCACTGAAAAGACATTCAGATGTTCGCTGGACATTTCTTTTCCTGCATGAACCCGCCTGGGACAACGCGTCCGAGAGCTTCAAGGCCATTCAGACACTGCTGAAAAACAGAAGGCATACATTCTTTGCCGGCCATCTTCATTACTATGACTATGATCTTATCAATGGACATGAGCACATCACGATGGGGCCAGCTGGCGCATCATTTCACAAAGAAGGTCCCGGCAATGTGGATCACATCACCTGGGTAACTATGACAGACGAAGGTCCTGAGTTTGCGAATATTGCGCTCAAAGGAGTCTTTGATAGGAAGGGGCTTGATCCAGCTATGTTTGGCGCTTATGACAGAACAGGATACTAATGATGCTTATCAAAGATCCATTGGCCACTGTCGAACCTGCCGAGGCAGAACAACTATGCACCAATCCTGCTAAACTCAAGACTAAGCGACACGCAAGGAGGGCAACATGCGCACAGCCTCAAAGCTTCTTCTGGCGGCACTATGTATTGCCAGTTATTCTGCATCCGTAAAAGCGGAGACCCATGATCCAGTCCGCCCAAATACAAATGTCATAACCACAGTGCTGCAACCTGAAAGGACATTAGTAGCCGAAGACCAAGCTGGTGAGTCAGGGGCCCAGAAATTACATGTGCTTGAAGTGAATCGCGGGCAGATGACCTCAGAGATCCCCGGCAAGAATCGTCTGCGCATACCGTACTTGCGGCTCAAAGGCCGAAGTTCAGGAGCAGGTGTGTCAGCCGAAGGACTAGGCAGGAATAAAGACAACCACTTACTTGCGGTGAGCCCCGACTCTGTTGTGGAAGCCCAGACCGCAAAGATGACTGATGAGCAAGTTGAAGATATAATCCGCCGCTCCTTCCAGTATGTGGCGATGTATAACGTCAACAACAAGGGCGCTGAGCAGTACGGCGGCTGGAACACCTGCGACGTGGATACCCAGCTGAAGGATCACACGCTTCAGCTCATCGCCAGGCCGAACAACGATTCGCTCTACATCACCTGCATGCTCGACCTCCGCAAGGAGCCTGTGATCCTCGACATGCCGGCCTTCGACTCAAAGTATGTGTCCCTGATGGTCACAGGGTATGACCACTACGTGAATGTGCCGATGTCCACCCGCAAGGGAGACTTCTGACGAGCCAGAAAAGCTGCTGTTCTTCAGTGAACGCACCAAGGACTATCAGGAAGGCCAGAAGGTTGAAGGGATTGACCGCACCTTTGAGGCCACCGGTGATTTCCTTTCGGCCGTCTTCCGTGTGATGCCGCACGCCAACGACGCCGATCGCTTCGCGCGAATCAAGGGCCAGATGGAATCGGTCGAACTTCTAACCCTGACCGAGCTGCGCGGCGGGGAATCCAAGCCAATCGATGAGATCGACGCCCCTGCCGTCGGCAGGACAGACGTGGACGTCTTTGGGGATAACCTGCTTGAGGTCATGCAGTTCGTCTTCAATCACACCAGCTTTAATCCTCAGAACGACCTCGATCAGAAGGTGCTGGCCCTCTACCAACCACTCGGCGTTGTACCTGGGCAGCCCTACAACCCGAAGCAGGTGGCTCGTCTCGAGAGTGTGCGCGTACGCAAGGTGGCTGAACGCATCGAAGCCCAGGAAATGGCCAAAGCCGACCGACTGGCTGCCAGCACCGGGCTGTTCCAACCCAAGGGGGAAATCGATCTCGACCTGATGGTGTTCCAGTCCGTTTTCGGACCTATCGGGCTGCCTGCGGCGGAAGCGGTCTATCCGGCCATTGCGACAACCGACGGGGTGCCGATGAATGCCCAGCATGATTATGTGATTCGTATGTCGGCTGACGAGCTGCCCCCAGCCGAGGCCTTCTGGTCGCTCACGCTCTATGACACAAAAAATGGCTTCTTCATCCCCAACGATCGCAAGAAGTACAGCGTCGGCGAAAATGCCGGCATGAAGCTGGACAGCGAGGGCGGCATCGCGATCTACATCGCTGCCGAAAAGCCAGAGGGTGTGCCCGATGAAAACTGGCTGCCCCTGAATCGTGGAGACTACGGCATTGATGCGGTCTTGAGGCTCTACGTTCCCGAACTGGAGAAATACAAAGGATGGGCACTGCCCAAAGCCGAAAGGATCTGATGCATAAAGATCGATCCCTGGAAACAACCACGATGTATCGCCAATGATGAGATTCAGACCGGAGCCACTCTTATTCGCTGTGCTGCTTGCCGCCGGCATGGTCCTTGCCAGCCTGCCCACCATGGTTTCAGCCGTGCCGGCAAAGCTGTCAGAGGCCGAGAGGCAAGAGCTCGTTCTGCGCAGCTACCCCTATGTTGCCATGTTCAATGTGAACAACAAGTTCGCGCTTGATCCAGAGAATCCATTGAGCTCGGGTGGCTACAACCACGTCAAGGCCAACACCGATCTGGCAGATCACACCGTGCAGGCCATCGCACGGCCCAACAACGACACTCTCTACACCATCGCTATGATCGATGTCACAGAAGAGCCGGTCGTGCTGAAGATGCCTGCCTTCGACTCAACCTATGTCTCACTGATGGTCACTGCCTACGACCACTATGTGAACATCCCGCTGTCAACAGCACGCGGCGACTTTCAGAAGCCATCAACCATCCTGTTTTACAGCCAACGGACACCTGGCTACGCGGGCACACCGGTACAGGGGGTGGACAAGGTGCTTGAGGTGAGTGGAGATTTCGTCAGCGCGGTTCTCCGCGTGATGCCGCACGCGGCCGAACCCGACCGGCTCGAGGGGAACCGCGCTGCGATGCGCAGCGTTGATCTGGTTCGCCTGTCAACATTCCTCGGCAAGGAAACAGAACGTGGGAAACGCCTCAGCCTGAGAGAAGACGCTGCCCGATTTCCCAACTTCGGCAACGACTTCGAGATCTTCGAAGATCGGTTTCTCGAAGTCATGCAGTTTGTGGTGAATCACACAACCTTCAACCCCAAGAACGATCTCGACACCGCTCTACTGACGATTCTCAAGCCACTTGGTGTGGAGCCGGGTAAGGCCTACGACCCGGACACCGTGGCGGAGATCGACGGCGCGGCCTTGCGCCGGACTGCCGAGCGCTTTGCCGCCGAGAGCCTGGCCAGGATGAACGATGAGGAGTTCCTCTTCGCCAACCTGACCAAAACCTTCCAGCCCAAGGGCCAGATGAGCGCCGAACTCCTGGCGATTCAGTCGGTGATCGGGCCGATCGGCCAGCCCGCCCAGGAGGCCCTCTATCCACCGGTGAACACCACCGACGGCAAAGGCATGAACGCCCTGAACGACTACGAGATCGTGATGGCACCGCAAGAGATGCCTCCAGCGGAAGCCTTCTGGTCGGTGACGCTGTATGACACTGACAACGGTTTCTTCATCCCCAATGACCGTATGAAGTACAGCGTTGGCGAGAATGCTGGCTACCGGCTGGACGAGGACGGCGGCATCCGCATCGTCATTGCCGCCGAACAACCCGATGGGTTGCCCGAGGAAAACTGGCTACCGATCGAGCGCGCTGACGTTGGCCTCAATGTGATCATGCGGCTGTACAACCCAGACCTACAGCGATACAAGTCATGGTCCCCACCGAAGGCACGCAGATTATGAGTGCAGTGGGCATCTCTGCTGGAGAATCCTACTGAGGATAGCAACACAACAGCACGACACCATTGGCAGGGGGAACCAACTCGGCTGCCACGGCAGCTACCACAAACCGTGGATAACGAACAGAAGGCGTGAACATTGATGAATCCCCCCCCCGTATGGGTTCTGCATATGGATCATGAGAGTACGAATACTGAATCAATTGGAGGCCTAGACATGGGAAGACGAATGACAAGGCTCATGCTGCCGAGGAGAACACCCTTCGCCGTGGCGTTCGCGCTCACCATCTGCACGGCGCATCCTCCGGCCCCCGCTTCTCCCCTGCCTCCAACGCCCTACATGGGCGGCCCGGTGGAGCTCGTGGAGGCCCCCAACGGCGCGATTGCCAACAAGCGCATCCTCGACGGCATCGAGGAGGTGGGTTGGCTGAAGCCCACCATCGAGGAACCGGTCGAGGGCGTCTGGGTGTTTGGAGGCTATGGCCTGGCCCCGATTGCCGTGATCGACACCGACGAGGGACTGATCGCCTTCGACACCGGCGACACCAAGCACGACGGCGAACTGTTGCTGAAAGCGATCCGCACGGTGAGCGACAAGCCGATCAAGGCCATCATTTACGGCCACTCCCACACCGTGTTCGGCGCTGGGGTCCTAGCCGAGGGGAACAGGACCATCCAGGTGATCGGTCACCCGAAGCTCAATGCCGTGGTGGAAGCCAATACGAAGGCGGCAGGTTTTCCCGCCTATTTCCCGGAGATCGGCCCCTATCTCACCGCGCGCGGACTGATTCAGTTCAATGCCTTCATGCCCAGCGAAGGACCGGATGCCTGGGTCCTGAACACGACGTTTCCCAAGGACGCTGAGTTCGCGTTTCTGCCGGTGAACACTCCGGTGCAGGACGGGGAGGTGAGAACCGTGCTGGGGCAGAAGATGCAGTTTTTCACCAAGTATGGCTCCGACGACAAGGTGCACACCACCGTGTGGCTGCCGGACCGCAAGATCCTCCTCACCACCCTGCTGTGGAGCAGCCCCCCGCAGCTCTACTCGGTGCGGGGCGATGTGTTCCGCGACCCACGCGAATGGATCGAGGGCCTGAAGTTCAACCGCAACCTCGAGCCCGAGGTACTGATCTCCGCGGCCGCCCGCCCGGTGGTCGGCAAGGAAGAGGTGCGCAAACGCCTTCAGGGCTACCTGGATGGCGCCAGCTTCGTTCTCGACCAGAGCCTTCGCGGCATCCTCGCCGGCAAAGGGCCCGACGATCTGCGTCGTCTGGTGCGCCTGCCCGCGTACCTGCAGGAGGTGCCCAACAACCTGGAGAACTACGGTGAGGTGTCCTCCTATCCGCCGGCCATCCATTACCAGGCCGTGGGCTGGTACGACAACGACGCCGCGAACCTGTCGCCGGTGGCGCCACTGGACGAGGCCAGGCGCATGGTGCCGCTGATGGGGGGCCGAAGCGCGGTGCTCGCCGCCGCAGACGACGCCATGGAGAAGAAGGAATACAGCTGGGCTGCGCAGCTGGTGAATTACCTCTACCGTCTGGATCCCACCGATGAAGCGGTGCGGACGCGCAAGGCCGAAGCGCTGCGCCAGATGGCCTATGTGTCGACCGGTGCCAACAACCGGGCCCACCTGCTCTCCCAGGCCCTGGCCCTGGAAGGCAAGGTCACCCTGCCTCGGGTGGTGCCGCCGGCAGCAGAGACGATCACCGCCTTCCCGGAAAACTATGTGGACTACTTCCGGGTGCGCATCGATCCCGCCAAGAGCGGCGAGACCGATCAGGTCCTGCGTTTCGAGTTCACCAACGGTACCAGTGCCGGGCTGCATGTGCGCCGGGCGGTTGCCGAGTTCATCGACGACCCCGATGCCTACCCGCGGGACGCGGACATCGTGCTCAGGTTGTCGCCCAAGGCCTGGGCCCAGGTGTACATGAGCTCGGAGCCCGTTGCCGCGCTGATCGACGGCGGGTCCATCACCGTGACCCAGGGCAACGGAGCCGAGGCAGCCCGGGTGCTGAACCTGTTTGATCGCTACGACCCGGCCAAGGCGGTGGTGATACCACCATCATCACTGGTTCAGGATCACATGTAGGACAATCGAAGGGCACCACAATGATCAATCCACGAGGAGACGATGAGGTCAATGGCAAAGCCTCTCGAAGGGGTGGATCCCAGCGGCATCAGTCGCCCCGCAGATTGGTAAGCCTCTATCAGGCGCCGCTGGCCATCGCCCTGATGGTGGCGGCAGTGGCCTCGGGGACCCCCGGGTTCAGCCTCTTAATGCTTCGTCGCTCTATCTAACAATGAAAAAGATTCTTGGATTTCTGCATCGAGGCCAGTCATGGAGAGCCAGGGCACAGCAGTTGGCTATCACTTTGCTGGGTTCCTGCCTTGCACTGGGTTCGAGCCTTAGCGCCGAAGCTCAACAGTACGGCCCTAGGCAATGGTGGCTTGCCCCTCGGGGAACAAGCATATTTGTAATGACTGGATTTTACACAGAAGGGAACATGACTATTGACGATGGAATCGTCTATCCAGAATTTAATATTGATACCACAGTATTAACTCCTACTTTTGTTCATTTCACGGACCTGGCTGGGCAGTCAGCTCAGGTGTCCATCGGCGTGCCGTTCGTCTGGGCGAATGCCGAGCTCGACACCGGGTCACAAAAGTTTCGCCAGGATGCCTCCGGCCCTGGTGACTTGTACATGCATCTGACGGTAGGCCTTGTGAATGCTCCGAGCCTGGAGCTCCCAGACTATGCCAAGTTCATGGTTGAATCCAATCCTCCGGTGGTGATGTATGGGCTGGCAGCGATGATGCCGCCCACGGGCAAGTACGACGGTGACAAAGTGATCAATATTGGAACCAACCGCTGGACTTTCCGCGCTGGTCTGCCGACCACGATTCGGCTAAGTCGCGATTGGACGCCTGGGAAGACCACCACCCTAGAGATACTGCCCAGCGTCGACATCTACACCCCCAATAACAGTCCCCCCCTGTCCAGCATTCTCATTCCGACTGATCTTGAAGGAGGGACAATCCGTCTCGGAGATACAGAACTGGTACCGAATCAAACCACCCAGGCTCCGATGTTCACCCTTGAAGCACATCTAACGCACGACATCACCGACAAAGTCTGGGTTTCTTTAGACTCACTCTCCAGAATTGGTGGAGAGACCAGTAATGATGGCGAGTCTCAGGGAAATCAGCAGGCCTCGACATCTCTGGGCGGAACCCTTGGTGTTACGCCCTGGGATGGGGGCCGCCTTACGGTAAGCGGAGGCACGGTGATCGGCAGAAACGACTTTGGTGCTGATGGCTGGCAGGTGATGGTTCAGATGCAGCACGTCTTCTGACCATGCAAAATATTGACAATCCCACTGACATTCAGTGGTGAAGGACAGACGCTTGACTTTGGTTGCTGATCTCGATGAGGTGAGTCGAGGCAGACTTGGCTCCTAGTCTGACGAGACACTTCGATTACATCTGTTGATAATCTGATCAGGAGTTCGTAAATCGAATAGACGATGATGATTCGCTAAGTTCATGTGCACTGAATTGCTGCATAGCTGGGCTGACACGGTTCATAGTGGACGTTTGACTGGTAATCAGTTTGCCAGTCTCTACTCTCTTTTCGGTCCTGAAGGGAATAGGCTTGGAAACAACGATGGAGATCGGCGAGGTGACCGTTCCTGCCTTCAGATCCAGCAAGCAGATGATCGAGAAGCTGTGACTGTCGGATTGAGCACTATCCTGTCACCCATCTTTTGGTATTGTTGTTAAATGAGATGATTCCCTGCCTGGGCTGATCAGTCTTTTCTGATGCGTTGGTGATTCTCCAGCCCCTGCCTCACTCCACGGCTGCCAAGTATCAAGCCATCCACCAGGCCTGCTGCGTTGAGCGAAACCAGACATCACATGAAAACTAGTCTCATAATGGATGATCTGAGGCCCTAATCTATAGGGTGTTGCTCAGCCCAAGAGTTTTTTCCAGACCTGAGAGGGCTACATCAGCCACCATCTTTATGCGATAACGACAAGCCTGGGTTTCAGTACATGCGAAGGTGCCACGTTCCCAGTATTTATTGCTGCCGGCCCCGCCCCCGCAGACTCCGAAATAGGAGCATTCCTGCCTGCAGGCCAGCACGCCAGCTCTCATGTCCCGTTCAATCTGCTGGAACTTATCGGTGTGCGTGACAGATTCAAGGGTATCATTGAAGACATTCCCCAGGCTGAAGTCTCCGTAAGCCTCTGTACGCACTGAGAGAAGCTCAGGGTCGAAAGTCGAGAAGTTGCCACGATGGTCGAAACTCACGATCACGAAGGGCTGGTTCATGTCCGTCTGCAGCAGACGGCTATCCGTATAGGCCAGTGAGAAAATGGCGTCGAATTCACGCAAGCGAAATTCCTGAGAACCTTCCTGGGTAAGTTCCCAGATTCGTTCGAGGAACTGTCGATAACGTTCTTCACATCCGCCATGATCCAGGCTGGAGCGCCGATTCATGCCCTCTGTTTCCTCCATGTTGAACCCAACGTCGTTGATGCCGTTGTCGATGAAGAACTGGAAGAGCTCGTCGGGGTGGTCAAGGGAAGTTTCAGTGAGTACGGATATCACGCTGAAGGGAATGTCATTCTTCTGGAGGTTCTCGATACCACGCATGGTCGCAGCATGGCTCCCCAGTCCCTTACGTGTGCGTCGATGGGCGTCATGCAGGAAGGCTGGTCCGTCAAGACTGACCCCAACGTTGATAGCATTGCGCCGGAGACAATCACACCATCGCTGATCAATCAGAGTGGCATTTGTCTGAATGCTTTGGGCGATCTGTAGGGGGTAATCTGAATATCTCCGGCCAGCTCGGGCGATCGCGGAGCTGGCATTGTCGTAAAAGTCTCTCGGCATGGTCAGAGGCTCACCTGCATGCCAGAGAAGGGTGAAGTCGTTGCGGGCGTATGGGCTGCTGAGCACAGCGTCGAGAATCGGATCTAAGAGTTCAGGATCCATCTGGTTGCGATTGCCCCGATCGGGGAGATAGCAGTAATCGCAATCAAGATTGCAGAATGGTGTCGCCTGGATCACGACCAGTGAGACAGGCCCATAGCTCAGTCGCTTTATTTGATCCTCGCCGGAATCCACAGAGCTCGGCACGTATGTGAACTGCTGGCTTGAGGTTGTAGTCATCGAAGCGCCAAAGTGAGAAGTGGGCTACCAGTTCACAAACGTGCGGCCACGAGAGCCCCCGTTATAAAAGCCGCCACCGCCATTAGCGAAGGCACGACGAGGACCACCGTAATACCTTCTTGCGTTGCCCCAGCTCCCCCTGGATCCACGGGCAGCACCGCCATACCGGGTGTTCACCCAGCCACGATTCCCCTTGCCATCAGCCCAACCGAAGGCAAGCCTTTCGTCGATGACTGGCATAACGTCATCTCGCAACGATGCTTGTTGAGCACGCAATGCCTCACTGATGCGACTAAGGCGACGGTCGACTCGATCTGATTCGCTCAGTCCAGAGTCTGCTAGAACAGCGCCAATGGCAGGGACTGGACAGAGTGCAGCCAAGGCCAGGATCCAGGCCAGCATGGCGGAGCGGGTGTTGATCTCCATGTGATTCCTTTCGTCAGTTGGATGTCGTCGAAGCTGAGGGGGTCTGGATCTGTTCGTGGGTGATCAGAACCATCTCGTAGTAGGCACGGATCATGTCGATCGGAACCTTCACGATGCCATTGGGTCCTACCCATTTCCCGACCAGCTCGGTGGAGGCTGGTTCGTTGTTCAGGTATCCCTGCAGCAGGGAGCCAATGGCCAGATTGGCGAGATTGCGTGCTGTTGGATTGTTCTCGGGCATCATGCAGCCCACCGCGTAACGGGTGAAAGCCTTTCCCGGTACAAGCCGGTAGCCGCTGCGGGCGTGGCGCTGGATCGTTCCGCCCAGCACAAGGGAATCTCCAGCGAGCGCGTCAACACGGCCAGCGAGCAGAGCCTGGATCCCGTCGTCCACCGCGTTAAACGGGACACGATTGGCCTGGGGCTGGAGCTGTTGGACGGTTCGATCGCCAAGTGAGTCTGGCATCACCCCGATGCGACGCCCCCGAAGAGATTCGGCGCTTCCATCAATGCCACCTTCGCGGGTCAGCAGTCGGATCCCTGAGAGAGAGTAGGGAATCGTGAAGTCACTGAACATTTCGCGCTCCCAGGTGAATTGCATGCCGCAGGCCATGTCCACCTCTCCCCGCTGCACCCGTTCAATCAACCTGCTGATATCTTGCTCAGGTTCATAGAGAACTTTGACCGGTTTGCCGATTATGCGGGATATCTCGGCAGTGATCCGATCGGCCACATCGATGGAAAAGCCCACCAGTTGCTGTTGATCGTCCACGTAGGAAGAGGGGATTAAGTCCGTGGGACCACCAAACTTGATCACACCGGTACGCGCAGCGCGCTCCACCACAGTTTCTGCCTGTCCAGCGGGAGTCAGAAAGGTGGCTGCGGCAGCGCACAGGCCAAGGAGGCAACCCAGGAGAGAGTTGGAACGAGGTTGAAAAGTTACCATCGGCTCAGCTGTGACGGAAAGGGAAGGGACACTCGGCAATCATTGAATAAAGACTTGCGTAAACGTATTTGCCACTAACCCTTCTGCTTCGGTGGCGTAGATGCTGGTGGATTAGCCTTTGATAGGATAGTTCATGATCCGGATCGGCCATAGGCTCCATAATGCGGAACTGTTTGTTCGTCCCTGGCTTCTTGTTCGGCAGGTCCTCCTCCGGGTATCTGAACCCAGCGGTGACCTTCGGCAAAAGATGTTCGATTTGAACGCCTTCACCAGCGGCCAGTGCGTGGGGCGCGATCCACGTGGTTCCAAGTAGCATCAGGAACGAACAAGCCACAGAGGAGGCTTCGTGGCGTTGGCTTGCTTTCCTAAGCTTAGAGGTGACCACGTTTATCAACGGTGACTATCGATATCAGCATATTCATGCTATCTGTTGATGTCATCGGACAACCCTCCTGAACCCCGAAATCCATTGCCTCGCAGGGGCTCTCCGGTTATTTCAAGATGTAAGCACCCGTAACCGCTGATGTTTTCTTTGCGTAGTCATTCTAGCCAGTGAATGCAACAGAATGTGACTGAATGCAACGCGGCCAGCGGGTCGTCTGTGCCGGTGACCTTCTGATCAACACGCGCCTGTGTCCCAGGGATCAGGTGCGGCCGGCATGACCCTGAAGGGTGTGGCGCGCCAGGTGTGGACGATCCTGCGAGATGGTGGGGCTGATGCATCCAATACTTGAATGAAGATCCAGCACCACCCCCTTGAACGACGATCAACTTGCTCTGGTGCAGTGGATCGCCGCTGGCCTTGCTCTGCCCCCCCTGCGTCAGGAAAGAAGTCCGCTCGGTCTGACCCATCCACCAGGGGGCCAAACCGAGGACCATGAAACCGATCTATGACCAGGCCATGCGGGCCGAGATCCGCGATCGCATGAGCCCGCCCAACCGGGAGAGCGTGGCCGAGATTGCTCGCTCCACCGGCATCACCGCCCAGACCCTCTACAACTGGCGCAGTCAGTGGCAGAAAGAGGGCCAGCTGGTGCCGGCCACCAGCAAGCCGCCGGAGCAGTGGGGCGCATCCGACAAGCTGGCCGCTGTGATCCAGGCCGCAGGCCTCAATGGCCCAGATCTCGGCGCCTACTTGTGTAATCCCACCACGTTGTTCAGCTGACGATTGGATGCTCCTATAGACCGTCAAGCCCCTCCAGAGGCTTGTTGCTGCGTTGGTGAGGTCACGCTGCCGGCTCTCATCCACCCAAGTGCCCGTCCGCCGCTCTGAGAGGACAGGCACCTGAGCGGGAGCCTGGGCTTTCCTTGGATTTCAGTTCAGGTGGCG
>NZ_VNWP01000021.1 GCF_014224355.1 Synechococcus sp. BSA11S
GTCAACGGAATGCTGTCGAAGGCAAAATCGGACAGGGGAAGCGGCGGTTTGGATTGGGCCTGATTCGTGAGAAGCTGGCCGTCACCCAAGGATCAGCCATTGCATTGGCTGTACTCGTGAAGAACCTCGAGAAGCTGCTGGAGCTTCTTTTTGTCCTTATTGGCTTCTTGCTACAGCTGCTGATCGGCAATGAAGCCATCCGAAGAGCCGAGGAGCGTCTCCCGAGCAATCAACCAGCTGCAGCCTGAGGAACACTCAGAGGTGAGACAGGTTTCCCCACTTTGTTGGCCTGAAGGCTGGTTTTTACTTTCTCAGGAGGCCCTATGTAGTTGACACCGGGCAGGTGGATGCGATTGTGGTTGTCTTCAATAGCACAACCAATCGCGGCGAGATGTGGTGCGATAATAACTGGCAAGATTTTGGCAATAGAATCAAGCTGGCTACATTCGATAATATTACAACTGTTACGGCGTTGAATGGCTTCACGCAGGATAACTTATTTGGCTTCTGATTCTTCGCTATCCATCCAGCAGCTATTTCTATCGGGATGTTGATCTCCGCTCAGTCCCCTCCTTCGGGAGGGGTTTTTCTTGTCAGGGCAACCGCCTGGCCGCCACCAGCTGCATCAATGCCAGATGGTGGGCGAGGCAGCTCTCCAGCCGGTAGTGGCGCAGCACCAGGTCGCGGGCGGCGGCTCCGAGCCGTGCAGCCTGCTCCCGGTTGCCCAGCAGATCGGCCACGGCGGTGGCCAGATCGTTGGGGGAGAAAAAGTCCACCAGCAGGCCGTTGTGCCCGTGCTGGATCACCTCCTGCACCGGTGCGGTGGCCGAGCCCACCACGGCGCAGCCGCAGCTCATCGCCTCGAGCAGGCTCCAGCTCAGCACGAAGGGATAGGTGAGGTAGACGTGCACCGAGCTGATCTTGAGCAGCTGCAGAAAACCGTCGTAGGGCAGGGTGTCGGTGAAGTGCACCCTGGAGGGGTCGTAGCGCCCTTCGATCTCCGCCAGGAAAACATCCTTCCAGCTGCCACCCGGTGCCTCCCGCCCGTAGCTCACACCCTGCTGGCCGCCCACGATCACCACCCGCGCCTGCGGAGCCAGCCGTTGCAGCTCGGGGAGGGCGCGCAGGAAAGTGTGACAGCCCCGGTAGGGCTCCAGGCGACGGTTGACGAAGGTGACGATCGGCTCGCCGCGGCGGATCTCGGTGCCATCAGGCAAGCACAGGGGCGCCACGGCCTCGTCGGGGGCCGCCGTGGTGGTGTTGATGCCTTCATGGATGACGCTGATGCGCGACTGCCACTCGCGCGGAAAGGTGCTGCGCTGAAACTGGGTGGGGGTGACGCACCAGTCGCTGGCCTGGAGGTTCAGCAGCAGATTGGCCGTCTTCATCCGCAATTTGGCGTCATCAAGCCAGGACTTGTCACCTTGCTGATCCGGTTCAAAGTCGGAGTCGAGTCCGTGGGGTTGATAGAAGAACTCCTGGTAGGTGAGCAGGGGAGAGTCGGGCCAGATATCCTTGAGAAAGAGGGCTTCGCCCCAGCCAGGATGTGCGCAGATCAGATCGGGGCGGAAGCCCTGCTCCCGCAGGCGATGGGCCACTATGCCGCACGCCTCGGCGCGGATCAACTTGCTCTCGGTTTCCATCGCCAGCGGATGGATGCCCGGGGTGTTGCCGCGCTGGACGCCGTAGGGCAGGTAGTTGACGCTCTCGGGCAGGCCCGGCGGGCGTTTCGCCATGCCGATGGCATAGATCCGATGCTGGCCGGAGGTGGCCAGTTGGCGCACGATATGGACGTACTGCCCAGGAAAACCCTGGTGGACGAAAAGAAGATTCATGCGGAAGAGGCGGAGCCGGCGCGGCTGCTCTGCCAGTGGTGGAAGGCCGTCAGGATTCTCTCCCACGCCGTTTGGATCGAGCGCGCCTCCTGGTCGCGGCTGTAGAGGCTGCGGATTGCGAGCGACTGCCTCTCGAGGCGCAGGTCGGTTTCGCGGGGAGACTCGGCGAAGGCCCGCAGGGCCTGCTCGATCGAGGCGACGTAGCCGCTCCAATCCCCAAAAGGCACCGGCTCGGCCAGGCCGTGGCGGAAGAGTTCGTCGGCGCCACCACCGCTGTAGCCCACCACATAGCAGCCCGCGGCCATGGCCTCGGCAACCGGCAGGCCGAAACCCTCCGGGTGGCCGAAGGAGAGAAACAGGCGGGCGCTATTCAGCTGCTCCGCCAGGGCGGAGTGGGGCATCTCCCCCAGGGGCGAGGCCCCCCAGCCCTGCTGATGGTTGATCTGGCCGCGACGCAGGGCGAGCAGCACGGCGCGCACGTGCTCGGGATTCTTGCGGGGCATCCAGAGCATCCGCCTTGCCTTGGGGCCATCGGGCCGGAAGATCGGTTCGATCCCGTGGACGATCCGGCTGAGGCGCCCATCGGCAAGGCCGAAATTACGGCGCAGGAACTGATGGCTGTCCTCGGAGACACAGAGGATCTGCAGCACCTCCGGTGCATCGTAGAAACGGGCAAGCCGCTCCAGGGGACGATCGCCACTATTGACATAGCTGTAGTAAGCGTTCTGGTTGAACAGCACCCTCGCCAGGCGGCTGAGATCGACGCCGTGATAACGATCGAGATTGATGCCCAGGAAGGTTTCCGGCACCACGACGATCGCCGCCTCTGGCTCGAAATCGCCTCGCTCACGGCAGGCATCGATGCTGGCGGTGGGCGCCGTGCTCGTGAACCAGGTGGGCCGGAAACCGTCGTGCTCGGTGACCACGGCAGCATCCCAGCCCAGCTCCACCAGCAGCTCCACCTGGCGGTAGAGCTGCTTGGCGCCCCCGATCGGCTTGTCGAGATCCGGCAGGCAAAGAAAGCGCACTCGCGGTGTTGGAGCGGACATGGGCGCGGTGGGCTTGGGTAAGGAAAAAAAAAGCCCCGCGTTCAGCGGGGCTAGACGGATGTGGATGTTGAAGCCAGAGGTGGGCTCAGACGAGGATGTCTGTGATATTGCCGTTCTGGATGACAAGTCCACCCGTGGCGGCACTGAACCCGCCGCCGTCAACAGCTACTTGATCAAGCTGGATCAGGAGGTCAGCGGACGTGAGCAAGCCGTCGCCGTCGCTGATGAACAGTTGCGAGCGTGGGGCAATGAGATTGCCTGCAGACAGATCTCCTTCATTCCAGAGGATGGCAGCGCCTCTGGTGGTAAGGGAAGCGCCGGCGTCGACAAAGTTCTGAAGGTTGCTGACTCCGCCAATAACAAGTCCATTATTATTGATGTTGACCCCTGAGAGGCCAGCACCGTTGATCACGATGTTGGTGCCGACGAGGTCGATCACATCACGCTCACGCTCGTTGGCAAGCGGGAAGGCGTTGGTCGGATTGGCGAAGTTAGTGAATGGGTTGGTGGGGAAATTGAACGACGGTGTGCCGTTGACCAGATAACGGGAAGCGTTGGAGTCGAAGTCAGTAATGATGTCTCGACCAACACCATTACCATTAATGGCGGAATCACCGAAGGCGAACTGGAAGGTGTCTGAACTGGCGCCAAGGACGTCAGTTCCACCAGCATTCAGTTGCTTCCTGCCGAGAAGCTGGGTATCGAGTTCACCCGTCATCTTGTCAGCGCCTTCACCACCAATGAAGGTGGCAGCGAAGTCGAAAGTACCGTTGACTCCCCCGCCAAAGGTTCCCGCTGCAATATTGGCGGCTTGACGAAGAGTATCATTACCAGCACCACCTTCTAATTTATTGCCAATATTGGAAATGGCGCTGGAGAAGTCATCAATCTCGTCGTTGCCATCTCCACCAGAAAGAGTCGTATTGGTGGATACGGCAGCAGCGAAATTAATTTTATCGTTGCCAAGATCACCACTGATCTTCGAAGCTGCAATGACGGCAGACGCAACATTGATCACATCGTCTGCTTGCCCACCAAAGACGGTGGAGCGGTTCATCTCGATGTCTAGGACGGTGAGCAGGTCAGCGCCCATGTTGCCGTTGATACGGCTGTCGTTGAATGTGCCAGAGAGGATAAGAAGTTGGTCATCGCCTTGACCGCCAAGAATGCTCGTATCGTTGGCTACATTGCGAGCAATTCCAATGAAATCTTGACCCTTGTTGCCGTTGACCAGAGAGTTGTTGAGGGCAAGATCCTGACCGTTCAGGGTATCAGGGCTTCCGGTGAACGATTCAAAGAAAAGTATGTCGTCGCCATCGGAGCCACGAATTGTGGACTGGAACACCTCTGTGGCTGCCACATAGGCATATTCCACGACCGGACCTTGATCAATAAGATCTTGGAAGGCTTGTCCACCCACCAAGCCATCAATCAGGAAATCAGTGAAAGCACCAAGGGGTGTCCCTCCGTTCCCGCCCAAATCGACGAGGTTCTGATTGAACTGGTTGACTAGATTGGTTACAATGATTGCATCAGTTCCGTCACCACCTTCAAAGGTGTTGCCGACAATCGAAGAACCAGGGTTGACAAAGGGCAGCCGAGTGCTGAGCAGCAGGCGATCGTTGCCTCTGTCGAGAAAAACTTGGTTGCCCGAAAGCTCGTTGGCGAAGAAGGCTAGGTTGTCGTCGCCGTCTCCACCATTAACAGTGGAAGTCCTGAAGTAAGCAGTTGGAGCTCCGGTATTTCCTACGACCAGAATGTCATCGTTGCCATCAAGGCCGACGAATAAACTGGTGTAATCGCCACCAAGAGCGACTGAGTCGTTTCCTTCAAAGGCATTAACTGTTCCCGTAAAGTCTCCGGGACCAGATTGTGCAAGTAGGTCATCACCAGGAGTGCCCTGGAGGGAAATGGCAGAAGGCATTGGTCGAGAGCTTGGAATACCAGCTCTATTAGCTTAGGCAGGCCAACCGTCTAGGTCAAGTGCGTTAGACGGACCGGCAAGTGTCTGCAGCCATGGCGCCAAACAACGCTGCCTCCATTCAAGTCTTAAGAAACTTTTAAGGACTTCTTAGTGCCCACAGCAAGCTTGTCTAGAGCCGGCGCAAGGCATCTGCCTTGTCCCGGAAACCGCCCAAAAGCATCTGCAGGTAGGTCACTTTGCGCAGCTTAATGTTAGCGGTCAATGACATTCCGGTCTGCAGAGGTAGCTCCTGTCCCGACTTGAGACGCAGTTGCTGGCTCTTGAGCTGGATGTCCGCCGGGAAGCGGTAGGTGTTGTGGATCTGATCCGGGGGCAGAGCGTCGGAGCCGATCTTGACCACCGTGCCAGGGATCACGCCGAAATCGGTGGCGGGAAATGAGTCGATGCTGATGTCGGCCTCCTTGCCCACTGAGACAAAGCCAATCTGGTTGCTGGGCACCTCCACCCGCGCGATCAAACTATCGAACGGCACGATCTTCATGATTGGTTCGCTCGTCTGCGCCACGAAACCACGGCTGGTGGGCTTGAGATCGAAGACCACGCCATCGACGGGAGAGGTGATTTTCTGATAACGGATATTGACATTGACTTCATTCAGGTCGTTTCGTAACTTTCCGACTTCCCCACGGAGTTGCTGCACCCCCTGATTGAGAATGGCCACCTGGCGTAGCCGCTCGACCCGGCTCTGCTCAATCTGTCCACGGATTTCTTCCACCCTGTTCTTCTGTTGTAGATATTGCAGCTCTGCAGCTGCTCCCTGCTTGGCCAGGGCATCGAAACGCTGCATCATTTCCTGGTTCAGGGCCAGATTGCGTGCCAATACCGCCTGCTCGGTGTCATTGACTTGTAGATAGCGCTTGAGTTCGCTGTGCTTGAGATCCAGCTCAGTGGATTTGAGTGAGATTCCCTGGATCAAAGTGCGCCGTCGATCCAGAGTGGCTTCGGTGTCGAGACGCATCAGCACCTGACCAGCCTTCACGTGATCGCCGGCCTTGACGAGTATGCTTTCCGCCACGCCTCCCACCGGCATCTGAATCTCATTGACCAGTCCAAGGGGCTCGAGCTTGCCTTTGGCTACCACAATCTCTTCAGTTTTGGCCATGGCCAGCCAGCCGATGGCAAAGGCGGTGGTGCCCATCAGGGCCCAGGTGATGGTGCTGGCCCAGAAGCGCGACTGGCGTAGGTGAACCTCCTCATGGCTAGCTGCTGACAGGCTCTGTTCGAGGGAATCCTGGGCTTTGCGGAAGAGTGAAAGGGGTGTGCGCATACGTCCCATCATGCCCCCTCCTGCTGGCGGAAAAGGGCAAAGTACCGCCCGCGCAGGGCCATCAGCTCGGCATGGGTGCCCGATTCGGCGATCACACCCTGATGGAGAAGCAGGATGCGGTCGGCGTTGCGGATGGTGGTCAATCGGTGAGTGATGAAGAAAACGGTGCAATTCTTCAGTGACTCCCGCAGGTTGTCGCAGACCTGTTTTTCTGTGTCGTAATCAAGCGCACTGGTGGCCTCGTCCATCACCAGCAACTTTGGGTTGCTCAGCAGGGTGCGGGCGATGGCGATGCGCTGGCGCTGCCCACCGCTGAGACTGGCTCCTCGCTCCCCCACGTTGGTGCTGTACCCCTCCGGCAACTCCATGATGAAGTCGTGAGCAGCGGCCAGCCGTGCCGCCCTCACGATCGAATCACCGGGCGCGTCTGGGTCTGTGAGGGCGATGTTCTGGGCCACCGTACCGGAGAAGAGCAGGGGATCTTGGGGAACAATGCCGATCTGACGACGGAGGGAATAAAGCTCGACCTTGTCGATGTTGTAATTGTCGATGCAGATCCGACCCTGCTGGGGTGAATAAAGTCGGGGCAATAACTTCATCATCGAACTCTTGCCACTCCCGCTCTGGCCCACGACACCAACGAAGGTGCCGGCAGTGATGTCGAAACTGATGTGCTTGAGAACCGGTGGGTCGGCCAGGCTGAAACCGAAGCTGACATCGTCGAAACTGATGTTGCCTTCAATCGGCGGCAGTGGAATTTTCTGTTGATCACTCTCGCTGGATTCCTGGGGGGTGTCGACCACATCGGCCAGACGCTCCATCGATACCTTCAGTTCCTGGATGCTCTGCCAGATGGTGGAGAGGCGCAGCAGCGGCTGGGTGACGTAACCGCTGATGATGCGGAAGGCAATCAGCTGGCCCAGGGTGAGCTGACCATCCAGAACCAGGATCGCACCGACCCAGAGCACCAGCAGCTGAGAAATCTTCTGCAGCACCTGGCTAGTCTGATTGAGGGTGGTGCCAGTGATTGTTTTCTCAAAAGTGCGGCTGATGTAGCGGCCGTAGAAATCCTGCCATTTCCATCGGCTCACCATCTCAACGTTCTGCGCCTTGACTGTCTGGATGCCGGTGAGCACTTCCACCAGGTGCGACTGGGTGCGGGCATTTTCCTCGGCCCCCTGTCGCAGCTGGCGGCGGAACAGGGGGCTGCCCAGCAGGGTGAGGGCCACCTGAATCGGAATGACGGCCAGGGCGATGAGGGTGAGCAGCCAGCTGTAGAGCAGCATCACCACGATGTAGATCACCGAGAAGATTGAATCGATCACCGTGGTCAGGCCCTGGCCTGTGAGGAAGTTGCGGATCTTCTCGAGTTCCGCCATCCGTGAGGCGAGCTCCCCGACCGGTCGCTTGTCGAAGTAGCTCAGGGGCAGCCGCAGCAGGTGATCCATCACCTCGGCCCCCAGCCGCATGTCGATGCGATTGGTGGTTTCGCTGAACAGGAAGGTGCGTAGGCTTGTGAGTACTCCTTCCAGCAGGGTCACCACCACCAGGGCGATCCCCAGGACCTGCAGCGTGTCCAGACTGCGCTGGCTGATCACCTTGTCGATGATCACCTGGATCAGCAGTGGGTTGGCCAGGGAGAACAGCTGCACTACGAACGAGGCCAGCAGCACCTGGGTCAGGGCGCCGCGGTAACGGCTGATCACCGGCAGGAACCAGCCGAGATTGAAGCGCTCCTCTGCTGAATCGGCCTTGCGCTCCAGCAGCAGCAGGTCGATCCCCTCAGGCCAGCGCTCCTTGATCTGGGCTGGGCCGAGCCTCACCATCCCATCGCTAGGGGAGGCCAGCGTCATGCCCTTCTCGTTGCTGGCCACCACCAAGGCGAAGCCACTGCCCCAGGCCAGCATCGAGGGGGTCTGCAGCCGGGAGAAGGCCGCAGTGGGTAGTCGAACCCCAGCCACATGCAGACCCATGCCTGCCGCCAGCTGCCCCACCGTCTGGAGGTTGGGTGTTTGACCCCGGCGCATGCTGTCGCGCAGGTTCTTCTCGATCGAGTCGCGCCGATAGGGAAGCTTCAGCAGGGCGGAGAGCATCTGGAAGCAGGCCCGGCATTCTTCCAGGGGTCCTTGGCCCCGCACCAGGCGCATTCCCCGTGAGGGATCCTCCTGTCCCAGATCGAGGGAGGAGGCCACTGGATAGGCCGTCGCGTCGTCAATGGGAGCAGAGCCGCTGGTGCTGCTGGCAGGGGCTGGATCGCTGCTGGCCCCTTCAGGGGCAGCGGGAGTGAGCCAGTGGCCCGGCAGGCTGAGCAGCCTTGGCGGCAGTGGTGGCCTGGCCCTGGGGATGGGGCCTTGCGGGTCAAGCGTCTCGCCGACGGCGAGACCTTTGACGTTGGCGCTCGAGAGCATCAGCACGTGGCCGGCATCCACCGCAGCCATTGATTCGCGGCTGGGGGAGATGGGCCGGGCTTCGGCCGCTGAGCGCTCGAACAGCTCACGCAGGGTGGTGCCCGCCTGCGGCTGGAGAGCCCAGGCTGAGCTCATCACCGCGAAGATCTCGCTGGGCCAGAGCTGCTGCTGACACCACTGGCGAAACGACGGACCCTGCAGATGGATATCCAGGATCAGGTGATCAGGGATGGCCGCGGCCACAACGACCGTGGAGGCAGCGCTGACCTCCTCGCAGGGGGAAGCCCGCAGCAGGGAGGCGAGCCCGACCACCGCCCCGGGTTGCAGTTTCTCCAGGGTGATCAGTCGCCCATCGGCCTGGGCAAGCACCCGGGCCTGTCCTTCGAGCAGGATCAACACCCGGCTGGGCAGCACCTTTGCCTCAGCCAGCACCTGGCCGAGACGAAACTTCACCAGGGAAGAATCCGCCACCAACCGTGAGCGAAGGGGCTCAGACAGTTCGCGAAAAGCAGGGTGCTCCAGCAGGCTGGCAGCTGAGGACACCGTCATGGGTTGGACTCTGCCTGAGCGAATTGCTGGCGCAGCTTACGTGTCACTTCCTCGTTGATCCAGTCGTCGAACAGCTCCGAGGCCATCTGGTTGGCAATTTGCGGGTTGAAATCGGCGCTGTGCAGCTCCTCGAGCCGGACCACCAGCCACCAGTCATCGATGCGGAAGGGTTCCATGACCTTGCCGGGCTCGGCGCTGCGCAATTTTTCCACCAGCACGGGGTGTCCCTGCGCCAACGGGCGGGGCCCGATCACACCGAAAGCCTTCTTCTCCGGACCTTCACCATGTTTGGAGGCCACCTCGGCGAAGCTCGCCTCGCCGTTGAGGATCTGCAGATAAAGCTCCCGAGCCAGGAAGGCGTCGCGGACGCGCACCAAGCTGTAGGTCACCCGATCCAGCTGATGCTTGCGCTCAAGGAAGCGCGCCTCCGCCTTGGGAAGGAAGTGTTCCTCGCAGTAGCGCTGGATCCGCATCGGCAGCTCCAGCTGCCAACGCAGGTCGGCGGGGCCGAGGCCCCGATCGCGCAGGTGGTTGCGCAGAGCCTCCTCGCCCTCTAGGCCGTGGCGTTGGCGGTAGCCTTCGAGGGCCGCCTGGAAGCTTTCCTCGGCGACAGGGATCGAGGCAACCGCGACGGCGAGCACCTCCCGATGCATAAAGGTGCGAATCAGGTCGTGGCGGCGCATTCGGGCAATCAGCGCCACCTCCGGCCGGATCTGCCGGGTTGAATCGGCGGATTGGGTGCTGCTGGGTTGGGCGGCTTGGACCACGTCGCCGGTCACGAGGATCGTGCAATTTTCAATCCTAATACTGTATTAGCCAGAAATCAGGCATCAGGCTTTCCACAGAGTCGTGGCGATTCGCCCAGATCCAGGTGACCGGAACGGGTCTGCCCGGGCGGTGGCCCAACTCAACCCCCTGGTCGCCGAGGGGCAGCTTGACGGACGGTCACCCCAGCGTGCATGCTCCCTTGGTCGGCAGCTGAGCCAGCTGCGGGTGTAGCTCAGTGGTAGAGCGTCACCTTGCCAAGGTGAATGTCGCGCGTTCGAATCGCGTCACCCGCTTACTCAACTTTCTCTGCCCAGCTCTGATGCGGGGCTGGAGTTTTATTGTGCTGAGATCGTTCCTGGCCATTGCCACAGCCCATCTGATCGCTCAGCACTGACCAAGGGTCACGCCCACAGAGTCAGGCGCCTTAGCAGCCGAGCAGACTCTGGCGTGGTTCGGGCGCTGCCCTGACAAATCAAACTGCGACCAGCTCACTCTCCAGCGCCCCACGGAGGATCGGACACGTGCCCTTGCAGACCATTGAGGAGCTGGCGCTGTTCCATCCCCCAGGCCGCTTCGTTCTCCCGGGCAACCCCTTCGGCAAGGACGTGGCCAATGGGGCCCTGTTTCGCGCCCTGGCCCGCAGTGGTGGCTATAGTCAGCTTCACGTGCTCAATCAGCTCGGGTTAGCCCCAGAACAGATCGCTGAGGGCCTTTTCTCCGAGGGAGAGGCTGGCCCTCTGCTGGCCAGTGCCCCGCTCTGGTCGACAGCCATCCCCAGCCGTGCCGGCGTGCTGCTCCGGGGGCAGCCCTACCTCTCGGAATTGGCCTGGATCCGCCGCAACCAGGGCCGCGATGATGCCTTCAGCCTGGTAGGGCTGATCCATACGTTGGCCCCCCCCGCCGTGCGCGAGAGCATCGGGGCCTCGGCGGTGGCTCCCCTGCAGCCCTGGGATGCCCTGGTGTGCACCTCCCCCGCAGTGCAGCGTGCCCTTGGGGAGATGTTCGAGTGCTGGGGCGGCTATCTGCAGGAGCGCTTCGCTGGCCAGCGCTCCTGTCTGCCCCAGCTGCCCCTGATTCCCCTGGCGGTGGAGGTGGAGACCATCGCGGCCCAGGCTGCCTCTGAGGACGCACGTACGGCCATGCGCGCCCGCTTCGGGATCGCAGAGCAGGATGTGATGGTGCTCTGGCTGGGGAGGCTCTCCTACTTCGAGAAAGCCTTCCCACAGGTGATGTTTCAGGCTGTGCAGGAGGCCGCCCAGCAGAGCGGTGTGCGGGTGCACTTTCTCCTGGTGGGCTGGTTTCCCAATGGTGAGGCCGACCAGCAGCTCTATCGGCAGGCTGCCGCGGCCTATGCCAGTGACGTGAATGTGCTGGAGCTTGATGGCAACGATCAGGCCAGCGTGGCCCAGAGCTGGGCGGCTGCCGACATCTTCCTCTCCCTGGTGGACAACATCCAGGAGACCTTCGGCCTGGCGCCAGTGGAGGCCATGGCTGCCGGTCTTCCTGTGGTAGTGAGTGATTGGGATGGCTACCGCTATACCGTGCGTGACGGGGTGGAGGGATTTCTCATCCCGACGCTCGGCACTCCCGGTGGCACCCACGGCCATCTGCTGGCCCATCTGCACAGCCTGGGCCTCGAGACCTATCAGACTTATGTGGGCGCGGTGGCCCAGCACACCGCCGTTCATGGCGGCGAGGCCGCCGCAGCCCTGGCGCGGTTGATCGCCTCTCCGGACCTGCGGGCCTCCATGGGGGCGGCGGGCCAGCGGCGGGCCCGGCAGATGTTCGCCTGGCCGGTGGTGGTGGAGCAGTACAACGCCCTCTTCGCCGAACTTACGCAGCGGCGGCTCCATGTCCTGGCCCAGGCTGAAGCGGCCTCTCCTTACCGGATCAGCCCGCTGCGCGGTGATCCATTCTCGGATTTCGCCGGCTTCGCCACCACCGTGCTTGACCCGGCCACCCGGCTCCGGCTGCGTCCCGGGGTTGGGCCTGAGGCTTTGGCCCATGCCCAGACCGTTGCCCTCAATCGTCAGTACCACGGCCTCCGGGGCAGCCCGGAGGAGGCCGCCCGCCTGCTGGCCATGGTGGCCGCGGCCGACCCAGCCCGGGGATGCCTGGTGGCCGATCTCACTGCTGACGTCAGCCCAGAGCGGCGGCCCTTCATCCCGACCACGCTGGTGTGGCTGGCCAAGCTGGGCCTACTCGACTGGCTGGACCTTCAGGGCCTGGCCTCGGGGTGAGACAGATCCAGAGGCGTGCCTAGGAGCGGACTGAGCTCTGGCTTCAGAAGTTGAAGGCTGCAGGCGCCGATGGAATTGACTGGATGATTGGCAACAATGCGAATCGCTGCATAGTCGATCACGCGGTGCAGATATCGAGGGGTGTATGTGCTATTGGACGATTCTTTTGCCCAGATTCCTCCGCCGATAAAATAAACTCCTGGCCATAGACCACCATGGAATTGGAAACGGATGACCCAACTGCTATGGGCCGAAATATGTTTTATAAATCCTTGCGGACTTGGATGGGTCTGGCCGGTGATGCGTAGGCCTTTGTGATCGGCGATATGGCAGCCAAAAGCGATGTCACTGAGGTCGTCATCTGAGTAATATAGAAAACAGAGAGAGAATGATTCGCCGAAAGGGATTACGTTTATTGCCTCTTTCGTCATGCTTTCAACTCTCAGCTCTTCGATGCGAATCCCTCGATCGGGATACACCACGGTGGAATCTGGTTTGAGGTTTGGGTCAAGCCAGCCAGTCAGTCGTTCAAGCGTTTGCGTTTCGCTTACGGCTTGATCATCGTGCTTCGGGCGTAAATTAGTCTTTTTGGAATTTCTTGGCGCAGTAAAAATTGTATTCTCGTCGAAAGTAAGATTATCAACTTCGGACGACAGCGCATTGTCCCACTCGTCGTCGGCTGCATTGATGAGTCTTTGGTATAGAGTCGTTACCCTTGCAGGGTCTCCCCATAGCCATGACTTGCCCTTGTGCAACAGGAGTGCTTGGTCACAATGTTGAATGATTTGGGGGCAACTATGTGTTACAAGAATAATTGAAGCGCCCCTCTCCTTAAGCTTTTCAAGACGGCTGTAGCATTTTTTCTGAAATAACTCGTCGCCGACTGCCAGGGCTTCGTCTACGACTAATAAATCTGGATCGATATGGGCTTGAACGGCAAAGGCCAGCCGTACTACCATGCCACTGGAATAGGTCTTGACTGGCTGATCAATGTAATCTCCAATATCGGCAAAACTCAGGATGTTGTCTAGTCGAGCATCCGTCTCTTTATGGCTGAGCCCAAGCAGAGTTGCATTCAGGTAAACATTCTCTCTGCCAGTGAAGTTAGGATTGAAGCCACTGCCAAGTTCCAGCAAGGCTGCAATCCTCCCCTTGACATTGACAGCGCCGGAGCTTGGTGTGAGCGTGCCGCAGATGAGCTGAAGGAGAGTGCTTTTCCCTGATCCATTGCGGCCGACAATGCCAAGTGTTGTACCTTTTTCCAGCTTGAAACTGATGGGCTGCAAGGCCCTGAAATCTCGATAGAATTTTCGCTTGCCACGCCAAATAGCTTGTAGTAATCTGTCCCTTGGATGATTGTATATTTGGTAGGATTTGCTCAATTGGCTTGCTGACACAACTGGAGCCTGGCGATCAGAGGACATCGGCAAAACCATGACGGGCCCGCTGGAAGCACCGAAAGCTCACTTCGCAGCAAACAAGACCAATCAGACAGCCTACCACTATGTACATCAGGCTTGGGTTCAGGCCTGATACTGTAACACGACGAGTCTGCTCAATAATGATCACGAGTGGATTCAGCATCAACACTGGCTGCCAGCGCAGTGGCAATGAGCTGACTGGGTAAAAAACAGCACTCAGAAACATCAACATGCTGGTGACAACGCCCACAACCTGGCTGATATCTCTAAGAAAAACCCCCAGTGCAGATAAGACCCAAGACAGGGCCAGAGATCCAGCAATTAAAGGAAGCCAGACCAGCGGGAGCCAGAGAAAAGACAATTGAATGGTGTGTACTGCAACGAGCTTGAAGACAATCAGGATCACAAGGCTTGTGAGGGCGTGAAATGTCGCGCTGGCTACATTGACGGCTGCGAGAACATGCAGCGGAAAGATAAGTTTCGTGACATAATTTGGATTAGCGACGACCAGGTCAGGGGCTTTCGTGGCGCTTTCGTTGAATAAATTAAAGACGATCATGCCCGCAAACAGGTTGATGGCAAAGCCCATTGGGCCCAGCTGCTCAAGATCACCCCAACGGGATTGAAAAACCTGTGAAAAGATAAAGGTATACACGGCCAACATCAGCAAGGGCGTGACGAAGCTCCACCCCAGGCCCACCATGGAACCTCGGTAGCGCCCAGAGACTTCACGGGTGGTCAGCCGCCACCACAGTTCTCGCTGCTGCCAAAGGGCTTTGGTGAAGCGTAGGGAGGCCATTCTCAGCTTGGGCTGTCTCTGGTGTCGGATCCAGCGTGACTTGCCCTGGAAGTGACAAACTTCAGGTGGGCCTTGCGGATCTGTGCGTGTGTCTCATCGTAGGGGAGTGGATGCTTGGCCCCATCAAGCCAAGTGAGTCCTGGCCTAACGCCACCTGAGGCGATCCGAAAAAGTTCAGCCAAGACCATTGGGTGAATTCAGCTGTCTCCAAGAAATCTGAGAATTTCTCGATCCTTGAGATTCTGCGCCTGCCCGCCACATTGCTCTTCCAGCGGCCGGCCGGCCGCCACTTCGCGCAGGCAGCTCTGCAGATTCGAAATCTGATTCTCAAGGATGTCGATGCGCTCCATCAGGTTGCGGATTACGCTTGCTTCCGCATCCGGTAGCGCTGAGTGGGCCAGCGGATCGATCCGCACACCCGACTGGTGGATCACCCGTCCGGGAATGCCAACGACGGTGCTGTCTGGCTGCACGTCGCGGAGAACCACTGAACCGGCCCCGATGCGGGTGTTGGCTCCCACGGAGATTGCGCCCAGCACATTGGCTCCGGCTCCCACCACCACATTCTCGGCCAGGGTCGGGTGACGTTTGCCGTGCGCCTTGCCGGTTCCGCCCAGCGTGACGCCTTGATAGAGCAGGCAGCGGTTGCCGATTATGGCCGTTTCGCCAATCACCACTCCCATGCCGTGATCGATGAAAACGCCATGGCCGATGGTGGCGCCCGGGTGAATTTCCACCCCGGTGAAGGCGCGACCCAGCTGGGAGAGCAGCCTTGGCAACAGGGGCAGGCCCAATGTCCAGAGTCGGTGGCTGAGCCTGTGCAGCACCAGGGCGTGAAAGCCTGGATAGCAGAGGAGAATCTCAATCGTGTTGCGTGCGGCCGGGTCGCGCTCCCGGATGATCCTCAGATCCGCCAGGGTCGCCTTCAGCAGTTGGCGGATCGAATCGACCAAGGTCGCAGGCTCGCAGGAGGGAGGGCGGGCTCTTTCATCTTGCCTGGGCACCCTCTTGATCGACGAGGCCTCCAGGGTGGCCGATCAGGCCGATCTCCTTGCGCAGCAGATTGATGGTGGCGGCCCCCAGGTAACTCTGGGCGCAGTGCACCTGGGGCAGCCGCATCAGCTGGGAGCGGTTCTGGCGCAGGGTCTGCTCCACCAGGGGCAGGCTGGGGCGGTCGCAGAGCACATGGCTGGCGGCCCGCAGCAGGGCCAGCAGACGGCTGCCCACGTCGGGGTTGGCGGTCATCACCAGCAACTCATTGCCGCGCATGCTGTGCAGGATCACCTCCGCGGCCCGCAGGATGCCCGGGCTGATGCTCACCAGGCCCACGCAGCTGCCGGCCCGCAGCTCCTTGAGCAGGTCGAGCTCATGGCGGAAGTCGTTGAGGTCGACCGCCACCGCCCGCACCCCGTAGCGCTGGGCCAGCTCCTCCACGGGCTGGAGGAAGTAGCGGCTGGTGACCACGGTGCCGTTGCTGGAGCTCTCGAGCACAGCCTCGAGCTCCTCCATCGGCACCACCTCCACGGGCACCTCAAGGGCAGGCTCCAGTTCCTCGGCGATCAGCATCGAGGCGCCGATGTCCTCGCGGGGGGTGGAGACCAGCACCCGGGCGCCGCAGCGCAGTCGCCAGTCGATCTCGCGGGTGAGCAGCTCGCGGGCCTGCTGCAGGGTGCAGCCGGCATTGAGCAGGCCGTCGACGCACTGGCGCACCTCGCGGTCGATGTCGGGGCGCAGACGGCTGCGCAGGCCCGGCGGCACCTTGAGCTCACGGGGCTTCTGCTGGTCGCGCACGTAGATGCCCGAGCCGGCCATCGCCTCCACCACCCCATCGTTCTCCAGCTGGCGGTAGACCTTGCTGATCGTGTTGCGGTGCAGCCCGGTCTGCATCGCCAGTTGCCGCGTGCTCGGCAGGCGGTGGCCCGGAGGGTAGTGCCGGGCGGCGATCGCGAAGCAGATCTGGTTGTAAAGCTGGGTCGACGCCGGGATGTCGCTTTCCTGCTGGATGTGGAATCGCACGCCGGAGGGAACCAGTACGGGTTGCGCCACCCTACGGAGCTTCGGCGCTGGTGACAATTCCCCCTGTGGCATACGAGTCTGTGCCGGTTGCCGATGCGGTAACAGCCGTCACAGTGGCCGGCGCTCAGTCGACCCTCCTGCACCCATTCCTGCCATGGCCGAGTGGATCACGATCGAACCGATGCCCGGGGCGCCTGAGCCCTGTTCCCTGCGCTGCTGGTGGGCGCCACCGGTGGCTGAGCCCCGGGGCGGCGTGCTGGTGTTGCCGGAAGTGTTCGGCCTCAACAGCTGGATTCGCACCGTCTCGGGGCGGCTGGCGGAGCAGGGGTACGCGGCCCTGGCGGTGCCGCTGATGGCCCGCACGGCCCCTGATCTGGAGCTGGGCTACAGCCCCGCTGAACTGGCGATCGGGCGTGCGCACAAGGACCAGGTCAGAGCGGATCAGCTGCTGGGGGATCTGCAGACGGCTGCGGCCTGGTTGCAACAGCGGCTGCCGGGCCGGCCGGACCTCGGCTGTGTGGGGTTCTGCTTCGGCGGCCATGCCGCCCTGCTGGCGGCCAGCCTGCCGGTGATCAGGGCCACCGCCGCCTTCTACGGGGCGGGGGTGGCCAGCGGCCGGCCGGGTGGCGGACCCCCGAGCCTGGAGGTGCTACCGGATGTGGCTGGGGCCCTCCACGTCTTCTGCGGCCACCTGGATCCGCTGATTCCCCCCGCCGATGTGGAGGCGATCGCGGCAGCCCTGGCGGCGGCCGATCCCAGTGGCCGGCGCTTGCGTCTCCACAGGGCTGAGGCGGGCCATGGCTACATGTGTGATCAGCGCTCCGACTACCGCAGCGAGGCGGCGGCGGACGGCTGGCGCCTGATGCTGGAGCTGTTCGCAGGCGAGCTGAAACCGGGCTGAGACCGGATCAGGCTTCGCTGGGGGCTGATTCGGCGTTGCTCAGCTGCCGGATTGGGGAGGGAATGGTGCGCACCGCCTTGGCGGCCTGGGCGGCGGCATCCTTCTCTTTGGTGAGCGGTGTCTTGCGCGGAGTGAGAAACATGATCATGTTCCGGCCTTCCCGCTTGGGGTCCTGCTGGATCTCGGCGCTCTCTTCGAGATCCTTGGCCATGCGGTAGAGGAGTTGCTCAGCCAGGGCGGTGTGCTGGATCTCCCGGCCCCGGAAGATCACGGTGCACTTGACCTTGTCGCCGTCCTTGAGGAAGCGCACGGCCTGACCGATCCGCACCTGATAGTCGTGCGAATCGATCTTGTAGCGCATCTTGACTTCCTTGACCTCGGTCTGGTGCGACTTCTTCTTGGCTTCCTTGGCTTTCTTTTCCTGCTCGAACTTGAACTTGCCGTAGTCCATGATCCGGCAGACCGGCGGATCGGCTTTCTCGCTGACCAGCACCAGGTCGAGCTCGCGGTCCTTGGCCACATCCAGGGCTTCCTCCCTGGTGATCACCCCGAGCTGGCTGCCGTCGGCATCGACCACCCTGAGCTGGGGGTAGTTGATCCGTTCGTTGATGTTGGGGAGCTCCCGGACGGGGGCACGGCGATCGAAACGGGGACGAGGAGGCATTCAGAGAGGCGAGGGACCGGCAGTGGGGTCAGTGAAGCTGGCATGACCAGATGGTCACCCTAGGACGCGCTGCACCGCCGGCAACGCCTGGAGGAGCGGATTGTCGCCCTCCAGCCAGAGGGGCTGATGCTGGCGGCGAAACCAGGTGCGCTGCCGTTTGGCGTACTGAAGCGTGCGGCGGGTGGTCAGGGCGATGGCCTCCGCCAGCGCCAGCTCTCCGGCCAGCAGGGAGCGGGCTTCGCCGTAGCCGATCGTGCCCAGCAGCGGCAGGTCGGCTCCGTAGCGGCTGATCAGCTGCTCGGTTTCCTCCACCAGGCCATCCCTGTAGAGCTGCTGGCTGCGCCGGCTGATGCGCTCGCGCAGATCCGGGGGATTCAGCCCCAGCTCCAGCAGCCGCCAGGGGGGTGGGCAGGCGCTGGGCTGGGCCGCATGGGGCCGGCCCGTGGCATAGATCACCTCCAGGGCCCGCTGGGTGCGAACGGCGTCGGCGGGGTTGATCCGTCCGGCGGCCAGCGGATCGGCCTGGGCCAGAAGCTGATGGCAGAAGGGCTGACCGAGCTGCTGGAACTGGGCCCGCAGGGCGGGCTGGGGTGGCACCGCGGGCGGCTGCAGGCCCTGGGTGAGGGCGCGCAGGTAGAGGCCGCTGCCGCCCACCAGGAACGCCACCCCCCGGCGGCGGTGCTCGGCGGCGATGGCGGTGCGGGCGAGGCTGCAGAACTCCTGGAGGTTGATCGGCTGGTCGGGGTCCCGCAGATCCAGCAGACCGTGGCGCACCTGTTTCCGTTGCTGGACGCTCGGTTTGGCGGTGCCGATGGTCATCCCTCGGTAGAGCTGGCGGGAGTCGACCGAGAGCACCGCCAGATCGAGGGCATCCGCGAGCTCGATCGCCAGGGCGGTCTTGCCGCTGGCGGTGGGACCCACCAGGGCGATCAGCAGGGGTGGCTGGGGCATGGAATCGCGGGGGGTGCACCCCTGGCTCGAATGGGCCGTCAGAGACCCCTGAGGGCGGCTCAGAGCCTTCGGTGGTAAAATACGGGCCATCGGCAGAGGTTTGGGCGCCCCATTCGCCCTTGCCATCCTCCTGTGTCTGCCCAGCCGTTTTCCTCCCCCATGGACCTCGCCGTCCGCCAGGTGTGCCCTCCGGAATGAGCGACGCTTCCAAGATTCAACACGCCTACGGCGCCGAACAGATTCAGGTGCTCGAGGGCCTGGAGCCGGTGCGCAAGCGCCCGGGCATGTACATCGGCACCACGGGGCCGCGGGGGCTCCATCACCTCGTCTACGAGGTGGTCGACAATTCCGTCGACGAGGCCCTCGCCGGCCATTGCGATCAGATCCTGGTCCGCCTCTGCGAGGACGGGTCCGCCGAGGTCACCGACAACGGCCGCGGCATTCCCACCGACGTTCATCCCCGCACCGGCAAGTCGGCGCTGGAAACGGTGCTGACCGTTCTGCACGCCGGCGGCAAGTTCGGCAGTGGCGGTTACAAGGTGTCCGGTGGCCTGCACGGGGTGGGCATCTCGGTGGTCAATGCCCTCAGTGAATGGGTGGAGGTCACGGTGCGCCGTCAGGGCCAGGTGCACCGCCAGCGCTTCGAGCGCGGCGCCCCGATCGGCAGCCTGCGGTCCGAGACCGATCCCAGTGGCGCCACGGGCACGGCCGTGCGCTTCAAGCCCGACATTGAAATCTTCAGCGGCGGGATCGAGTTCGATTACGCCACCCTCGCGGGCCGCCTGCGCGAGCTGGCCTACCTCAATGGCGGGGTGCGCATCGTCTTCCGCGATGAGCGCGCGGCCGCCAAGGGCGCCGATGGTGAATCCCATGAGGAGATCTATCACTACGAAGGGGGCATCCGCGAGTACGTCGCCTACATGAATACGGGCAAGGATCCCCTCCATCCCGACATCATCTACGTCAATGCCGCCAAGGATGGCGTCCAGGTGGAAGCGGCGATGCAGTGGTGCGTGGATGCCTACTCCGACAGCATTCTCGGCTTTGCCAACAACATTCGCACCGTCGATGGCGGCACCCACATCGAGGGCCTGAAAACAGTGCTCACCCGCACCCTCAACACCTTTGCCAAGAAGCGGGGCAAACGCAAGGATGCCGATCCCAACCTCGCCGGCGAGAACATCCGCGAAGGCCTCACCGCCGTGCTCTCGGTGAAGGTGCCCGACCCTGAGTTCGAGGGTCAGACCAAGACCAAGCTGGGCAACACCGAGGTGCGCGGCATCGTCGATTCGGTGGTGGGCGAAGCGCTGGGTGAATTCCTGGAATTTCATCCCCAGGTGATCGACCTGATTCTGGAGAAGGCCATTCAGGCCTTCAATGCCGCCGAGGCGGCCCGCCGCGCCCGCGAGCTGGTGCGGCGCAAGTCGGTGCTGGAGAGCTCCACCCTGCCCGGCAAGCTGGCCGACTGCAGCTCCCGTGATCCGGCCGAATCGGAGATCTACATCGTGGAGGGCGATTCAGCCGGAGGCTCAGCCAAGCAGGGACGTGATCGTCGCTTCCAGGCCATTCTGCCCCTGCGCGGCAAGATCCTCAACATCGAGAAAACCGACGACGCCAAGATCTACAAAAATACCGAGATTCAGGCCCTGATCACGGGTCTTGGGCTGGGAATCAAGGGCGAAGAGTTCAATCTTTCGGCCCTGCGCTACCACCGCATCGTGATCATGACCGATGCCGATGTGGATGGCGCCCACATCCGCACCCTGCTGCTGACCTTCTTCTACCGCTACCAGAAAACCCTGCTCGAGGGCGGCTACATTTACATCGCATGCCCCCCTCTCTACAAGGTGGAGCGTGGCAAGAATCACACCTATTGCTACAACGAACAAGACCTCAAGACAACCCTTGAGGGTTTCGGCGAGAAGGCCAACTACACCATCCAACGCTTCAAGGGTCTTGGCGAGATGATGCCCAAGCAGCTGTGGGAAACCACCATGGATCCCACCACCCGCATGATGAAGCGGGTGGAGATCGAAGACGCTGCAGAAGCCGATCGCATCTTCACGATCCTGATGGGCGACAAGGTGGCCCCTCGCCGCGAGTTCATCGAAACCCACAGCGCCGAACTGGATTTCGCCCAGCTCGACATCTGATGACCTGGCGCTGGGCCTGGATCCTCGGCTTTGCCCTGATCGCCCCGGCGGCCCTGCCTGCTGGCGGCGGCGAGCGCCGTTCGCCCCAGCTGCGGCGTCGCCAGGCCGGCGAACCCCTGGTTTCGGGAGTCACCCCCGACCACGACCACGCCCTGCGCACGGCTCCCCACCACCGCGCTCCCAGCCTGATTCCGTTGCGAGCGGGTGAGCCGCTGCGCTTGCTGAGGGTGTGGCAGGAGCCAGGCGGCGAGCCATGGTTTCACGTGGAAACACCTGGCCCTGCCGGCTCACCCCGGCGCGGTTGGCTGGCCGGGTGATGGCAGAAGCACCCGGTCGGCCAGGAGGGCGCTCAGCCAGGCCCCGGCGGGCGCCGTGATCACGATGCTGAGCACCGCCACCGCCAGGATCACCTCCCCGGGGCCGCTGGGCATCCCGGCCGCCTGCATGGTGAGCAGGGGCACCGCGCCGATGGCCGCCTGCACCGTGGCTTTGGGGGTGTAGGCCACCACCACGAACAGCCGCTCCCCAGCGGTGAGCGTGCTGCGGGCGAGGCAGGCCAGGGTGCCGAGGGAGCGGGCCAGCAGCCCCAGGCCCAGCACCGCCAGCCCCGCCAGGCCATTGCTCCAGGCCACCCCCAGGTTCAGCTGGGCTCCCACCAGCACGAACAGCACCAGCTCGGCGAACACCCAGATCGAGCTGAGCTTGGCGGCGATCGGGTGGGCGATGGTCTGCCGCAGCTCCAGGATCACCACCCCCATGGCGATCGCGGCCACCAGACCGGTGAACGGCACCAGGCTGTTGATGCCCTCCTGCAGGCGCAGCAGCAGCAGGGCCAGGGCGAGCACGAGCAGGGTCTGGCGGTTGGCGTTGGGCCTGAACCGCTCGAACCAGCGGATCAGGCCCCAGCCCAGCAGGCCCCCGGCGAGGGCCCCGAGGGCCAGTCCCAGGGGAAGGCCCAGCAACCGGCCGCTCAGCTGTCCCTGGTCATTCACCAGCAACCCCAGCAGCACCCCGTTCACCACGATCACGGCGATGTCATCGAGGGAGGCGGCGGCCATCACCATCGAGGGAATCGACTTGGCGGTGCCCCTCTTCTGCTCGATCAGCCGCAGCATCAGGGGCACCACCACAGCCGGCGACACCGCCGCCAGCACCGAGCCCAGCAGGGCGGCCTCCAGCCAGCTGAGCTGCAGCAGGGGCTGGGCCACGGCCGTGATCATCAGGCCCTCGCAGCTGGCGGGAATCCAGGCCAGCAGCAGCACCCGCGCCCCCACCTTCCTCAGGGTGGCCAGATCGAGCCCGAACCCCACCCGCAGCAGGATCACGATCAGCGCCATCTGGCGCAGGTCGCCGCTGAGGGCCAGCAGGCGGGGGTCGATCAAGCCCAGGCCCGAGATCCCCAGGGCCACCCCCACCAGCAGCATGCCCACCAGGCCGGGCAGCCCCAACCGGCGGAAGAGGCCATCGGCCAGCAGACCGGCGATGATCAGCTCGGCAAGGCCCAGCAGTGGCATGGGTTCAGGCGGCCAGGGCCGCTTCGATCGCGGCTGTCAGCTCGGGGCCATCGGGCTCGACGGCGCTCTTGAAACGGCCCAGCACGGTGCCGTCCTTGCCCACCAGGAACTTCTCGAAGTTCCACTCCACATCGCCGGCCGGCTCCACCGTGGTCAGCAGGTCATAGGGAGCCGTCTTGGCGCCCTTGGCGTGCACCTTGTCGAACAGGGTGAAGGAGGCGCCGTAGGTGGTGGCGCAGAACTGCTGGATCTCGGCCAGCGTGCCCGGCTCCTGAGCGCCGAAGTCGTTGCAGGGGAAGCCCAGCACCTGCAGGCCGCGGGGGCCGTAGCTGTCCTGCAGCTTCTGCAGGCCCGCGTACTGGCGGGTGAAACCGCAACGGCTGGCCACGTTCACGATCAACAGCACCTTGCCGGCGAATTCACCCAGCCGTTGCTCACCGCCCGTGGCGCTGCGCACCACCACATCCGACACATTCACAGCCATGGGAGAGTCGCAACCGGGCGGACCTTAAGCGGGCGGCCTCGCTGGCTTGGGTCTCCGCTCATACACTCAGTCAGCCGCGATCCTCCAGGCCGATGAGCGAGGGAACCAGCGGCATTGGCGCTTCCACCGCCGGGGTGGCCAGCAACGGTCGGCTGCCGGTGGCCGAGGTGGTGGCGCGGCAGCTGGAGGCGCTGCTCACCGCGGGCAATTACGCCGGCGTCAAGCTGCTGCTCGAGCCGGTCCAGCCCGTCGACTGCGCCGAGGCGATCGGGGCCCTGCCGCGGACCCTGCAGGCCCTGGCTTTCCGTCTGCTGGCCAAGAACGAGGCGATCGAGGTCTACGAGTACCTCGATCCGCCCGTGCAGCAATCACTGCTGGAGCGGCTGCGCTCCGGCGAAGTGCTGGAGCTGGTGGAGGAAATGTCGCCCGACGACCGGGTGCGCCTGTTCGATGAGCTGCCGGCCAAGGTGGTGCGCAGGCTGCTGGTGGAGCTGAGTCCGGCCGAGCGTCGCGTCACCGCCCAGCTGCTGGGCTACCAGCCGGAAACGGCCGGTCGTCTGATGACGACCGAATTCATCGATCTCAAGGAGTTCCACAGCGCCGCCCAGGCCCTCGACATCGTGCGCCGCCGTGCCCGCGACACCGAAACCGTCTACAGCCTCTACGTCACCGACGCTTCCCGCCACCTCACCGGCATCCTTTCCCTGCGCGACCTGGTCACGGCCGATCCGGAGGATCGCATCGGTGATGTGATGACCCGGGAGGTGGTGAGCGTGACCACCACCACCGACCAGGAGGAGGTGGC
This sequence comes from Synechococcus sp. BSA11S, assembly GCF_014224355.1. Taxonomy (GTDB): domain Bacteria; phylum Cyanobacteriota; class Cyanobacteriia; order PCC-6307; family Cyanobiaceae; genus Regnicoccus_A. The sequence goes on from NZ_VNWP01000021.1 coordinate 23,809, forward strand.
CCGCATCATCCAGCGCTACGACTTCCTGGCCGTGCCCGTGGTGGATCTCGAGCAGCGGCTGGTGGGGATCGTCACCGTCGATGACGTGATCGACGTGATCCAGCAGGAGGCCACCCGCGACCTCTACGCCGCCGGCGCCGTGCAGGCCGGCGACGAGGACGACTACTTCCAGAGCAACCTGTTCACCGTGGCCCGTCGCCGGGTGGTGTGGCTGCTGGTGCTGCTGGTGGCCAACACCGGCACCTCGGCGGTGATCGCCTCCGAGGAGGGCGTGCTCCAGAGGGTGGTGCGGCTGGCGGCCTTCATCCCGCTGCTGATCGGCACCGGTGGCAACGTGGGCGCCCAGAGCTCCACGGTGGTGATCCGCGGCCTGAGCACCCAGCGCATCCAGGCGCTGGGCGTGTGGCGCACGGTGGGACGTGAAGCGTTCTCAGGATTGCTGCTGGGTCTGCTGCTGGTGATCGTGGTGGTGCCCTGGGCCTGGCAGGTGGGGGGAGGGATGCTCGTGGCCACCGCCGCCGGCATCAGCCTGGTCTGCATCACCACCCTGGCGGCCACCGCAGGAGCTTCCCTGCCGCTGCTGTTCGACCGGCTGGGCCTGGATCCGGCCCTGATGTCGGCGCCGTTCATCACCACCGCCACCGACGTGGCCGGGGTGCTGATCTACCTCAAGACCGCCTCGTGGCTGCTGAACCACGTGGGCATGCCGGCCTGAGCGGGCCCGGCTCCGGAGGGCTCTGGCGGAACTCGCGGCATTCCTGAGAGGCCCTTCACCCTTCTTCAGGTTAGGCTTTACACACGTTCAGAAGTTTTGTTGCCGTGGTCGCCGCCCTCCCCTCCCGCCCAGCCGCCCTCCAGCCCGCCCCCGTGGTCGCCCCCCGCCAGGCCCCCATCGCCGTGCGTAACCTCCCGCCGGTGGATGGCGACCTGGTGCGCTCGTACCTGCGCGACATCGGCCGCGTGCCGCTGCTGACCCATGAGCAGGAGATCACCCTGGGCCGTCAGGTGCAGGAGCTGATGCGCCTGGAGGAAACGGAGCAGGAACTGG
>NZ_VNWP01000022.1 GCF_014224355.1 Synechococcus sp. BSA11S
TGGCTTTGTCGGCTGGTACAACGCTGAGCACCGGCATAGCGGCATCAAGTATGTGACGCCCAATCAGCGGCACTACGGCCAGGCCGTTGGGATCTGTGCCATCCGTCAGCAGACCTACGAAAAAGCTCGGCAGAAGAATCCGCAGCGCTGGAGTCGTCACATCCGTGACTGGAGCCAGCCACAGGTTGTGAGCATCAACCATCCCCGACCGCAGACACCTGTCGCGGCTTGACCCTCAACAATCCAGGCCCCCGTGGCTGTCCGATGGCGCCCCTCGGTGGGCGCGATCGGCAACAGCCGCGATCAGGGGCCGGCAGCTCCATCCTCAACCACAGTCCCGTATCGAGATGATGACAACGATCGAGCCTCGCGGCCCTGATCCTTAACCCGCAGTAAGCTCAATCACGGTGCTCAGCTCAGCACCCCGAGCGGACAACTTCCCTGATAGGTTCCGAGGCGGCTGAGCAGCTGATCGCCCAGGGCAAGACCGTCGCCGATGCCTGCCGAGCCATTGAGGTCACCCAGGGCACCTACCGCCGCTGGTCGTCGTTGAAATGGGTATGCAGGCGCAAACCCCAGAGTAAGCCGGGGGTCTCGAGCAAGAGCCAGTTCGTGAGCCCCGCCCAGCCTGCACGATGCCAGGGACCCAGGTTATCCAAGAAAAGCATTTACCTCAGCGCCAGAGCAGAACAGGCACACAGCACCCATAGGGGTTGCAACAAACAGCTCAGTTGTCTCGGTTTTTCTGCTCGATCCAAGAAGAACAGGCCTGCAGAATCGGAGGCGCCCTAGTCATCCGTAGTCCATCAGTGCAGGGTCCTTGGGGCTATGCCTCAATCCCATGCGGCCATATGGGTGCACTCCGATTGGGTGGCAGCGCTTCTCAATTCTGTCATGCGAACCCTCCGTGAATGTCTGGGTCATGGTGAAGCGATCATGACCACGATATAATGGAATATGCCGAATCAATTCTCTGTTTAACGATGGGTCCAAGCGGACTTTTGTAATATTGTGAACATCGGGTTCTCAGAACCGCCTCAGCTGTCCTCAACGATGGACAAGACCGAAAAAGCCTTTATCCTGGCAGCGGTTTCAGCTGCGGGCAATGACGGCCCATGGATCTTATGGAGCCTGAGGGGCTGGTGGATACCGGATCCACCTGAATACTTGTTAGCCGTCAGAAAACGGGAGAAGCATGTCCGTGACATCGAAACGAACATCGAAACGAAAAGAACAGATCGTCGCGCTGTTGAAGGGCATCGAGACCGGTGACGAAAAGTCTGTTGCCGTCGTAAACCCAGACAAATACATTCAGCATAATCCCCAGACCCACGAAGGCGGCGAAGGATTGGCCGCTCTTTTCAAACGGCTGTCAAAGACCAATCCGCGGGTTAATATCGTGCGGATATTCTCGGATGGCGACTACGTATTCGGGCACACAGAGTATGATTTTACAACATCCAGAGTGGGGTTTGAGGTTTTCCGTTTCGAGGGTGAACAAGCCGTCGAACATTGGGACAACATTCAAACCAGGAAGGGGCCGAATCCTTCGGGGCACACGATGGTTGATGGCCAAACTGCTGTGATTGACCTGGCCTTGACTGAATCAAATCGAGAACTGGTCAAGAGCTTCATATCATGCGTAATGATAGGCAGGCAAATCCAAAAACTGGATAAATTCCTGTCAGAAGAATACACGGAGCACAATCCCGGTCTTAAAGATGGCTTGGGGCCGTTGTACTCATCTCTGGCAGAGGAAGATCCTGAAAGCGCTGTTCATTATCAAAAAATTCATCACCTTCTCGCTGAAGGAAATTTTGTGCTGACGGGCTGTGAAGGGTTTCGTGGCAGGGCCCAGACATCTTTCTACGACTTATTCAGGGTGGAGGGAGGAAAGATCGTCGAGCACTGGGATACTGCGGAAACGATACCGCCGCGAAGCGAGTGGAAGAATGAAAACGGGAAGTTCTAAGACTCAGGCAGCTAGCATCCAGATCCGCCTGAGCTGCCAATATCTTGCTCTTCAATAGGACAGCATCTGAAAAGTTGCATCGCCTTTCGATTGCTGTCATGATTGGCAACTCTTTTATGGGCTAACTACACTCAGCTCAGGCGGAGTCGCCCAAGATGAAGATATTAACCGAGATCCCCGCAGGGATCGAGACCCCCGACAAGCTTGAAACCTCCATCGGGGTCCTGGCTTCAGTCAATGGCGTTCCCGACGCCGCGACAACGCAAAAGGTCTACGACAACCTCGATCTCAACCGAGCCACGGAGGCTTTCCTCAGCGGCATTCCGATCGCCTCAATGGATGGGGTCAAGCATGGCTTGCTCAGGCACGGGCCGGCCTACACCACAGCAGTTCTCTTTGAAGAACTCATGGACTCCAAGGCCTTCTGGCGCACGCCGAATACCACCTCGGTCTACATGGCTGCATGGCTGAAACTGAGCGATGAGCCGATGGTCATCGAGACCCCGCCCAGTGTCCTGGGCTTCCCCAACGATGCATGGTTCAAGTATGTGGTCGATTTCGGTAATGCTGGCCCCGACAAGGCCAAGGGCGGGAAATTCCTGATCGTGCCTCCCGGCTACGAGGCTGAGATTCCCGAGGGCTTCCATGTCGCGAACACCAACACCTATGGCAACCGGGTGGTCTGGCGTGGTTTCCAGGTCGATGGTTCGCCGAAGCCAGCGGTTGAGTTCACCAAGAAGATTTCCAAGATCCATCCGCTATCGGGGAAGGACAATCCAATCCCCCGAATATGATCTTTCTTAACATCTCTGGTCAGTATAGTAACACCATTCACCGGATGGACTACGGCTATTGGGACGAACTCAATTCCACAATCCAGGCCGAGCCTATCCACGGACTGGGCCCGGAGACGCGCAGATTGCTCGCTTCCATCGGTATCAAGAAGGGTAAGGAGTTCAAGCCTGATGAGAGGATGAGGACGATCCGAATCGATGCGGCTGCGATTGGGTCCGTTACCGCACGGGCCCTCACGGCATGTCCGGCAGATCTGCGCCACTACCTCTATCCCGGTGAGCGGGTCTGGACAAATCCTTTCATCCAGGGGCGCTACGACTTCCGGCTTGATGGTGAGCGGTTGCTCGACTCCCGGATCTACATGCACTTCTACGCCAACGGTATTACTCCCGCCATGGCGATCAAGAATGTGGATAAGGGTTCCAAGTACACGATCGCCTGCCTCGACAAGCACGGCCATGCTCTCGATGGAGGCAAGACCTAAAGGATCAACTTGCCGAAGGACGTTCCCGCCAAGGATTTCTGGTCATTCACCCTCTGTCACAACCAGACCCGCTCGGGGCTCCAGACCAACCAGCGCGTCCCGGGTTTGGACCAGAACAAGGAGGGACTGAAGCAGAATGCCGACGATTCTTTCGATGTTTGCATTGGTCCAAAGGCTCCTGAAGGTCTGGAAACCAATTGGATCCAGACCGATCCAAGCAAGCGATGGAACACCATTTTCCGTCTCTACGGTCCGCTTGAGGCTTTCTGCGACAAGACATGGATTCCGGGTGATCCGGAACTGGTGGTTTAAACACGCGAATGGATGACGGTATCGCTGGCTGAACCAGGTCGCTGTTCTGATGCCGCTGGTCATCACCGAATGAGGGCTGGAACAGTTCATTCAGGCCCCAGGCCAAGCCCGCGTTCACAGCGCCGCAGGCCCTCGGCGCAATCGCCCCGCATCAGCAATCCCGCGCCCCCCCAGAGCAGTCGCTGCGGCAGGTCGAGCACCCCTGCGCCCAGCTCCCGCACCGGTTGGAAGCCCAGCCGGCGGAAGTAACGCACCAGGCGGCGGTGCTGGTGCTCGTCATCACGGATGGCCAGCAGCACGGCGCGCCTGCAGTGGGTGTGCTCCAGGGCCCAGGCGAAGCTGGCAGCCCAGATCAGCGGACCCACCATGGAGGCGTAGGTTTCGCCGCGCGGCGCCTGGATGCGCAGGGTGTCGAGATGAAGGCCCTCGGGTAGAGGAACAGCCCAGCCTTTGAGCTCCCCCAGCAGCTGGGGCCCGCCCTGATGGTCACGGCGGGCCACCCCCACCCGCAGCCCACGCAACGCTGAAGACCCGCTCACCTGCAGGCGCAGCAGCAGCCCCTGCGAAGCCCCCCATGCTTCCAGCTCCCCCAGGCTGCTCACGAGGGATAGGGCTCCCAGGCGAGCACCGCCTCCAGGGGCAGAGGGCCCTGGATGTGGGGGAAGAACTCGCCGCTGCCGGGGGCTGGCTCCTCCTCCACGGCGATGCCGGCAGCCGCCAGCCGCTGGGGATCGATCGTGAGCAGCAGCACGTTGTTGGCGTCGGCGTAGAAACGCTGGTGGGTGGCCTGGAGCTGAGCGGCATGGCTGGCGTGGATGAAGCCCACCTCCTCCAGGCTCTGACCCCGGCTGGAGCGGCGGTAGCTCCCCTGGCTCCTGGCGGCGCGCCAGTCCTCAGCCAGGGCGAAGTGGTACAGGAAGCTCGGCGAGTGCCAGGCGGTTCGCGCTGCCCAGGGCGGGGCCATCACCGTTGCCAGCTCGGGGCTGGCGAGGAACCGCTCCAGCCACGCCCGAAGCACCGTCAGACCCGCTGAGGCGTCGAACCCCTCCGGATCCGCCAGACGGAACTGGCGCACAAACGGCAACAGGGCCAGATCAGCCAGGGAAGTCCGATCCTCCAGATGCTGAAGCTGCTGGTTCCACTCCCGCAGGATTGCCAGAGCCTTCGCCCGGTGCTCTTCTGCGTCGGCACCGGGGTAGCGATCGGCGTATTTGAAGCGATCGAGGTGATGCTTGAAAGGGCCGTCGTTGCTGGCGATCAACGCCTCGATCAACGCCCGCTGGGCCGCTTGGCGAGGGGTGTCAGACCCAGGGATCGCCTCGGCAGCGTCGCGGTCTTTGAGGGCCCAGCGCATCACGTCCAGGCTCTGATCGATCACGCGTCCCTCCGCCGGCAGCACCAGCACCGGCACCGTGCCCTTCACGGAGGCCTCCAGCAGCTCCGGTGGTTTGGCCTTCAGGTTCACCTCCCGCAACTCCAGATCGCGGCCGGGCTGCAGTCCCGCCGCCGCCAGGGCCAGCCGGGCCCGGATCGCATAAGGGCAGCGGCGAAAGCTGTAGAGGACCGGCCGATCCGCCATGGGTACACTCCGCATCTCCCGTGCGGCCACCTGCGCCGCGATGGCGGCCGGACCTGCGCCGGGCCGCAGATCGGGCTCCACCCAGCCGTGGCGCGCTTCCACTGACCACAGCCGCTCCGGCGAGTAGGCCGCCAGGGGGCAGCCCGGATCTCCTAACGGGGAGGCCAGCAGCACCTCCAGGGATTCCGTCAGTGGCAGCTCCTGATGGCGGGCCTGGTGAGCGGCCACTGCCTGCAGGAACCAACGGGTGAGGGTTTCGTGGTAGCCGTAGCTGTTGCCGTTCGAGGTGCCGGTGGCCTCGTTGTAGGCACGGATCCGCTCACGAAGATGGACCAGGGCCTGGTCATGCCCCCACCGCTGCACGCTCGCCAGAGCCACCAGCAGGTGGGCCCGGTGGGTCCAGTGCCGGCGGGGCAGGCTGGCGTTCTCAAAGGCGGCCACGAAGGTCTCGATGGCCTCAGACGTCGACCACGACGCCATCACCGAATCGGCCATGGGCCCCCTCAGCTGGTGAACACCTGGGCGATGTGAGTCTGCCCCCGCTGCTCTGCCAGATCGACCTGGCGCTGGCGTTCCATCAGCTGGGTGCGGCGCTCTGGGGAAAGACCATCAACGCAATGGCGGCAGCTCACCCCCGCCACGTAGCTCTCCAGCTCGCGGTCGCCGGGGCTCAGGGGCATGCGGCACCCGTGGCAGAGGCTGTGCTCGCCCTGCTCAAGCTGGTGATTCACGGCCACCCGCTGATCGAACACGAAGCATTCGCCCCGCCACTGGCTGCTCGGTTCCGGCACCTGCTCCAGATAGCGCAGGATGCCGCCTTCGAGGTGATGCACTCCGCCAAAGCCCTGCTCAATCAGATGGGCGGTGGCCTTCTCGCAGCGGATGCCACCGGTGCAGAACAGCGCCAGGGCCTGGGGCGTGCGCTCCGCCACCAGGGGGCGCAGCACCGTTTCAACCCAGCGGGGAAAATCAGCGAAGCGCTCCAGGCCCGGATCGATCGCCCCCTCGAAGCTTCCCAGCGCCACCTCATAGGTGTTGCGGGTGTCGATCACCAGGGTGCCGGGATCGCCGATCAGGCTGTCCCATTCCGTGGGAGCCACGTAGGTGCCCACCCGCTCGGCGGGACGCACTTCGGGTCGTCCCAGGGTCACGATCTCGGGCTTCAGACGCACCTTGAGCCGGTGAAAGCCGGGCCGCGTGCTCCAGCTCAGCTTGGCCTCCAGATCCGCCAGGCGTGGATCGGCACGCAGGGACGCGAGCACCGCCGCCACCCCCTCCTCGGGGCCGCCGATCGTGCCGTTCACGCCCTCCTCCGCCAGCAGCACGGTCCCCTTCACCCCCTCGCTCCCGGCCAGCTCCAGCAGCTCCTCGCGCCAACGCGGCAACTCGGTGGCGGAGAACGTCACGAACTTGTAGAAGGCCGCGATCCTGATGCTCAAACCGCCGACTCCACACGCACCCCCGCCGCTGCCAGAAGCGCCCGGTCGGCGACCACATCGGGGTTGCCCGTGGTGAGCAGGGTGTCGCCGTAGAAGATGGAATCAGCCCCTGCCTGGAGGCAGAGGATCTGCGCCTCACGGCTGAGCTGCTCGCGGCCGGCACTCAGGCGCACCCGGCTGAACGGCATCAGGATGCGGGCGGTGGCCACCATGCGCACCAGCTCGAGCGGATCCACGGGGGGCTGTTGCTCCAGGGAGGTTCCCTCAACCGCCACCAGGGCATTGATCGGCACGCTCTCGGGATGGGGATCGAGGCTGGCGAGCACCTGCAGCAGGCCGGCGCGATCGGCGTTGGTTTCCCCCAGGCCGATGATGCCGCCGCAGCAGAGGGTGATGCCGGCCTGACGCACACGGGCGAGGGTTTCCAGTCGCTCCTGGTAGGTGCGCGTGGTGATGATCCGGTCGTAATGCTCGGGGCTGGTGTCGAGGTTGTGGTTGTAGGCGGTCAGCCCAGCCTCCGCCAGCCGCTCGGCCTGGCCATCGGTGAGCATTCCGGCGGTCACGCAGGCCTCCAGGCCCAGCTCACGCACGCCGCGCACCATCGCCAGCATCGCCTCGAAGGGGGCCCCATCGCGGATGTCGCGCCAGGCCCAGCCCATGCAGAAGCGGTGGGCGCCCGCCGCCTTCGCCGCCCGCGCCCGCGCCAGCACCGGCTGCACCTCCAGCTCCGGCCGCCCGCTCACGTCGCTGCTGTTGTGCATCGACTGGGGGCAGTAGGCACAGTCTTCCTCGCACCCACCGGTCTTGACGCTGAGCAGGGAGGCCAGCTGCACCCGGTAGCCCGGATTGGCGGCACGGTGCACCGTCTGGGCCCGCCAGAGCAGATCGATCAGGGGCATCTCCAGCAGCTCCAGGATCTCGCCGCGGCTCCAGTCGTGGCGCGGTTCAGGGCAGCTGGTGGCGGACGCGGAGGCTGAGGTGCGGACGGTGGTGGTCAACGGGACAAAGGAAGGACGATGGAGGGAGATGGCTCAGGACCCTGGGGGATGGAGGGGCTCGACCCCCCCGAAGCGACGCTGGCGGCCCTGGTAATCCAGCACGGCCCGCAGCAGGGCCTGCTCATTGAAATCGGGCCAGAGCACATCGGTGATGTGAATCTCGGCGTAGGCCAGCTGCCAGAGCAGGAAGTTGCTGATGCGGTACTCGCCGCTGCTGCGGATCAGCAGATCGGGGTCCACCTCACCAGCGGTGAGCAGCTCGGACTCGAAATCGGTTTCGTCGATCGCGGCAGGGTCCAGCTCGCCGCGGGCGGCCCGCTCCGCCAGGCGCCTGGCCACCTGCACCAGCTCCCGCCGGCCGCCGTAGTTGGTGCAGACGTTGAAGTGGATGCCGGTGTTGGCGGCGGTGCGGGCCTCGGCGGCGGCGATGCGCTCCTGCAGTCCTTCCGGCAACTGCTCCAGGTCGCCCAGGAAGCGGATGCGAACCCGCTCACGTTCCAGCGCCTGCAGCTCACGGGCGAGCACCCGCTCGAACAGGGCCATCAGGAAGGTCACCTCCTCGCCCGGGCGGTTCCAGTTCTCCGTGGAGAAGGCATAAACGGTGAGGGCACCGATGCCCCAGTCGCTGCAGAGGCGCAGGGTGCGCTTGAGCGCTTCCACCCCTTCGCGGTGGCCCATCATGCGCGGCAGTCGTCGCCGACGGGCCCAGCGGCCGTTGCCATCCATGATCACGGCCACATGGGCAGGCAGCCGAGCGGGATCCAGGCAGGCCGGCAGCAGCTTCGAGGGCTGGGCTGACGCCAGGATCGGGTCAGTGGTCGCCGGCGAGCGACTCATGCGCGGGATTCGGGCGTGTCCTCGGCCACCGTACGTCCAGTGGGAAGCGGGACCACCGAACCACCCGGGCTCTTGGCCGGGGATTTCGAGGAGGAGGGGGCCAGGGCGGACGCCAGCAGATCGCTGAGGCGGCTGCTGGTGATCGGTCGCTCAAGCTTGCCCTGACGGGCCAGGGACAGGGTGCCGGTCTCCTCGGACACCACGATGCAGAGGCAGCGGTCGAAGCGCTCCGTGATGCCCAGGGCAGCCAGGTGTCGGGTGCCGTAGCGGGTGATGCCCTGCCGGGAGAGGGGCAGGATCACCCCGGCCGAGAGGATGCGGTTTCCCCGCACCAGCAGGGCCCCGTCATGGAGCGGGGTGTCGGCGGCGAACAGATTGAGCACCAGATCCACCGAGAGCATGGCATCGAGCTCGATGCCGGGGTTGAGGAAGTCTTCGGGGCGCAGATCGCTGCCCAGATCCAACAGGATCAGCGCTCCCCGTCGTCCCTGAGAGAGCCGGCCAGCCGCTTCGGTGAGCATGGCCACTGTTCCGGACATCTCCTGGTCGGCAGCCTGATTGCCCAGCAGCACATCCAGGCGACCGGTGCCGAGCAGCTCCATCAAGCGCCGCAGCTCCCCCTGCCAGAGAATCGCCAGAGCCAGGCTGCAGCCCAGCACCACCGCCTCCAGCAGCCGGGTGGTGAGGGGAAGGTTGGCGAAGCGCTGCACCACCCAGACCAGCGCCACCAGAAAAAGCCAGCCGCGCAGCAGCCAGAGGGTGCGTGATTCCCGCACCCGGGCCAGAAGCAGCACCCCGAGGGCTGAAGCAAACAGCAGATCCAGCAGCAGGCGAAGATCGAGAAGCCTCAGCCAGATCACAGAGCCCTGCAGCACTCACCTCATGCTACCGGCCGAAACCGTTCGGGCAGCACGTCGTGGAGCAGCAGTTCGTCCGGTCGCTCCCGCCGCTGAACCAGCTCCGACTGACCCCCCTGCACCAGCACTGCCGCCGGTCTGGGGATGCGGTTGTAGTTCGAGGCCATCGAGGCGTTGTAGGCCCCCGTGGCGAAGACCACCAGCAGGTCTCCGCTGGCGCTGGCGGGGAGTGCCAGATCCCTCAGCAGCACGTCGCCGGATTCACAGTGTTTGCCCGCCACCGTCACCGTCTCGGTGGCCACCGCCGTGGGGCGCTCCGCCAGCACGGCGGTGTAGCTCGACTGGTAAGTGATCGGTCTGGGGTTGTCGCTCATCCCCCCATCCACCGAGAGGTAGGTCCGCAGCCCGGGGATCTGCTTGCGGCTGCCGATGGTGTACACGGTCAGGCCGGCGGTGGCCACCAGGGAGCGACCGGGTTCGCAGAGCAGACGTGGCAGCTCGAGATTCCGCTGGCGGCAGGCCTGCATCACCGCCTGGGCCACTCCCTTCACCCACTCCTGGATGGTCGGCGGGTCGTCGGAGGCCACATAGCGGATGCCGAGACCTCCGCCCACGTTCAGGTCGGTCACGGGATGGCCGAGGGAACGGGCCAGGGCCAGGGCATCGGCCATCACACCGGCCAGATCGCGGTGGGGTTGCAGTTCGAAGATCTGGGAACCGATGTGGGCGTGCAGGCCGGTGAGGCGTGCCCAGGCCGAACCGGCCAGGCGGCGCAGCACGGGCTCCAGCTGGTCGGGGTCGAAACCGAACTTGCTGTCGAGGTGGCCAGTGCGGATGTACTCGTGGGTGTGGCACTCGATGCCGGGGGTGAAGCGCAGCATCAGCGGCACCACCCGACCGGCGGCGGGAGCGAGTTCGGCCAGGCGCTCCAGGTCGTGGTCGTTGTCGACCACCACGGTCACGCCGTGGGTCACCGCCAGGGAGAGCTCCTCATCCGACTTGTTGTTGCCGTGGAGAACGATCCGCTCCGGGGGCATGCCCCCCTGCAGGGCGGTGAGCAGCTCACCGGCGGAGACGGCATCGAGGCCCAGACCTTCCGAGGCCACCAGAGCACTCAGCACCAGGCTGCTGTTGGCCTTGGAGGCATAGAGGGCCAGGGAGGGTCCTGGATAGTGGGCGGCCAGGGCCTCGTGGTAGGCCCGGCAGCTGGCCCGCAGGGTGTCTTCATCCAGCACATAAAGCGGTGTGCCGTAGCGGCGGGCCAAATCGCCGAGATCACAGCCACCCACCTGGAGACGATCCTCCCCGTCGAGGCTGGTGCTGAGGGGCGTGAGGTTGCGGTTGGGACTGTCCCGATCGACGCTCGCCTCAAGTGGGCGTACGGCCTGGCCTGCCGGGGCGATGGGAGAAATGGTCATCGGCGGCATCCTGGGGCTGTGTCCTGAATCCAGATAATCGTAAGGATGAGCATCGAGGCCCCAGGGTCCCTGGAACTGAGGTTGCGAAGACTGGGTCCGGGAGATGAGCAGGCGTGCCAGACCCTCGAGCAACTCTGCCGGCCGCACGGCTGGGACCTGCAGCAGTGGAACCAGGAGCTGGAGGACGCCCAGCACTGCGTGCTCGGAATCCAGCGCGGACCGGACCTCCTGGCCGTGGCCAGCAGCTGGCTGATCCTCGATGAGCTGCACATCCAGTTGGTGCTGGTGCATCCCGTTCACAGGCGGACCGGCCTCGGACGATGGCTGCTGACGCAGTTGATTCAGCGGGGCCTCGCGCGCGGTGCCAGCGGGGCCACGCTCGAGGTGGCGGCCAGCAACACGGCTGCCCTTGCGCTGTACGGGTCGCTGGGATTCCGCACCAGTGGGCGCCGTCGCGGTTACTACCGCGACGGCCAGGATGCTCTGATCCAATGGTGCCAACTCGGACCCACGAGCTGATCATTTACTCGCCTGTCAGTGAAAGGCTTCTGACTGGCACTCATGAAGGTTCGGATTGCCGCCCTTTGTTGATGCGTAAGGCCGAACGAATTCGGCCTTGAACATATGCCGATCTTGAAGCGAGGAGCCAGCTGTGGCAGCGGGTTCGCCGGAATGGAACGCAGAATCACACACAGCCTCTCAGCCCTGATAGGTTGGGGTGACTTGCGCAGGCACCGCAGATGTTCGAGCGGTTTACCGAGAAGGCCATCAAGGTGATCATGCTGGCCCAGGAAGAGGCCCGAAGGCTGGGCCACAACTTCGTGGGCACCGAACAGATCCTGCTTGGTCTGATCGGCGAGGGCACCGGTGTGGCCGCCAAGGTGCTCAAGTCGATGGGGGTCAACCTCAAGGACGCCCGTGTCGAGGTGGAGAAGATCATCGGGCGGGGATCCGGCTTCGTCGCTGTTGAGATCCCGTTCACGCCCCGTGCCAAGCGCGTGCTCGAGCTCTCCCTGGAGGAAGCCCGTCAGCTTGGCCACAACTACATCGGCACTGAACACCTGTTGCTGGGCCTGATCCGTGAGGGTGAGGGAGTCGCTGCGCGTGTGCTCGAGAACCTCGGCGTCGACCTGGCCAAGGTGCGCACCCAGGTGATCCGCATGCTCGGCGAAACCGCCGAGGTCACCGCCGGTGGCGGCGGCAGCAAGGGCTCCACCAAGACCCCCACCCTGGATGAATTCGGCAGCAACCTCACCCAGCTGGCCTCGGAGGGCAAGCTCGACCCCGTGGTCGGCCGCCACAATGAAATCGATCGGGTGGTGCAGATCCTCGGCCGTCGCACCAAGAACAATCCTGTTCTGATCGGGGAGCCCGGCGTCGGCAAGACCGCCATCGCCGAAGGCCTCGCCCAGCGCATCATCATCGGCGAGGTGCCCGACATCCTCGAAGACAAGCGCGTTCTCACCCTCGACATCGGCCTGCTGGTGGCCGGCACCAAGTACCGGGGTGAATTCGAGGAGCGCCTCAAGAAGATCATGGAAGAGATCCGTGGCGCGGGCAACGTGATCCTGGTGATCGATGAGGTTCACACCCTGATCGGTGCCGGTGCTGCCGAAGGGGCCATCGATGCTGCCAACATCCTCAAGCCGGCCCTGGCCCGCGGTGAGCTGCAGTGCATCGGAGCCACCACACTCGATGAGTATCGCAAGCACATCGAGCGCGATGCAGCTCTCGAGCGTCGCTTCCAGCCGGTGATGGTCGGTGAGCCTTCCGTGGTCGACACCATTGAGATCCTGCGCGGGCTGCGCGAGCGCTACGAACAGCACCACCGCCTCAAGATCAGCGATGAGGCCCTGGTGGCTGCCGCCACCCTCGGCGATCGGTACATCTCCGATCGCTTCCTGCCCGACAAGGCCATCGACCTGGTCGATGAAGCCGGCAGTCGTGTGCGCCTGATGAACTCCAAGCTGCCACCGGCCGCCAAGGAAATCGACAAGCAACTGCGCACCATCCAGAAGCAGAAAGAGGATTCCGTCCGCGAGCAGGATTTCAGCAAAGCCGGTGAACTGCGCGACAAGGAAGTGGAACTGCGCGATCAGATCCGCTCGATTCTCCAGGCCCGGCGCGATGAGGAACCGGCCGCTTCCACTGCCGCCGAGGGATCCGAGGAGGCCATGGCGGAGGCTGAGGCCAGCAGTGCCGCCGACAATGCCCTCGCCTCTTCCAGCGGCGAACGCCATCCGGTGGTCACCGAGGAGGACATCGCCCAGATCGTGGCCTCCTGGACGGGTGTTCCCGTTCAGAAGCTCACCGAGAGTGAATCGGTGAAGCTGCTGAACATGGAAGACACCCTGCACCAGCGGCTGATCGGCCAGGACGAGGCCGTCAAGGCGGTCTCCAAGGCGATCCGCCGTGCCCGCGTGGGTCTCAAGAACCCCAACCGCCCCATCGCCAGCTTCATTTTCTCCGGCCCCACAGGCGTGGGCAAAACCGAGCTCACCAAGGCTCTGGCCGCCTATTTCTTCGGTAGCGAAGAGGCGATGATCCGCCTCGACATGTCCGAGTTCATGGAGCGGCACACCGTCAGCAAGCTGATCGGTTCACCTCCTGGCTACGTGGGCTTCAACGAAGGCGGACAGCTCACCGAGGCCGTGCGCCGTCGCCCCTACACCGTGGTGCTGTTCGATGAAATCGAGAAAGCTCACCCCGATGTGTTCAACCTTCTGTTGCAGCTTCTGGAAGATGGTCGCCTGACCGATTCCAAGGGTCGCACGGTTGATTTCAAGAACACGCTGATCATCATGACCTCGAACATCGGTTCGAAAGTGATCGAGAAAGGCGGTGGTGGTCTCGGCTTTGAATTCTCCGGCGCCGCTGCCGAGGAAACGCAGTACAACCGAATCCGTTCCCTGGTGAATGAGGAACTGAAGCAGTACTTCCGTCCTGAGTTCCTCAACCGTCTCGACGAGATCATCGTCTTCCGGCAACTCAGTCGCGACGAGGTCAAGGAGATTGCCGAGATCATGTTGCGCGAAGTCTTCGCCCGCATGCAGGAGAAAGGCATCGGTCTCTCGGTCACCGAGGCCTTCAAGGAGCGTCTGGTCGAGGAGGGTTACAACCCCAGCTATGGGGCCCGTCCCCTGCGCCGGGCAGTGATGCGCCTGCTCGAAGACTCCCTGGCGGAGGAATTCCTCTCCGGGCGCCTGAAGGAAGGCGATTCGGCCCTGGTCGATGTCAACGACGAGAAGCAGGTGGTGATCCGCCATCAGACGGTCGTCGCGGAGCCGGAACTGGCCGGAGCCAGCGTCTGACGCCTTGATGGTCACAGCCCTCAGTCAGCACGCGATCGCCCCGGCCCGCCTGGTGCGGGGACGATCGGCATGGTCGTCCTCCCTGGATGCCGTTTCCTCCCTCTGCCGCCGCCCACTGCTGCTGGGCCGTAGCCGGGTCACCCAACCCCTGCGCGATCAGGCCCTCACGGATCTGAAGCGTCTGGGGCTCGACCCCTGGGCAGCCAACCTCCGGTTCGACTGCTGCGACGATGACCTGCAGCGCCTGGAGGCGGAGGCCAGAAGCAGCCGCTGCGACGGGGTGATCGCCATGGGTGGCGGCAAGGTGCTGGATGCCGGCAAACTGCTGGCCCACCGCCTTGGTCTGGCCTGCATCACCGTGCCCACCAGCGCCGCCACCTGCGCTGGCTGGACGGCTCTGGCGAACCTTTACTCACCGGATGGGGCCTTTCGCTCCGATGTGGTGCTGGATCGCTGCCCAGACCTGCTGATCTTCGATCACGAGCTGGTGCTGCAGTCCCCACCGCGCACCCTCGCCAGTGGCATTGCCGATGCGATCGCCAAGTGGTACGAGGCTTCAGTGAGCAGTGGTGCCAGTGGCGATGGGCTTGTGCAGCAGGCGGTCCAGCAGGCCCGTGTGCTGCGCGATCAGTTGCTGCTGGAGGGGGAGGTGGCCCTGGCGGAGCCGGGGGGTGAAGCCTGGGTGCGGGTGGCGGAGGCTTCAGCGCTCACGGCCGGCCTGATCGGAGGGCTCGGTGGTGCCCGCTGCCGCACCGTGGCGGCCCATGCCGTCCACAACGGCCTCACCCAGCTTCCGGCCTGCCGACACCTCCTCCACGGGGAAAAGGTGGGCTTCGGGGTTCTCGCCCAGCTGCGCCTCGAGGAGTTGCTCGGTGGGCACCGCCTGGCCAGCCAGGCCCGTCGTCAACTCATCCCTTTGTTCCGGGTCCTGGGCCTGCCGGTTCGGCTCGAGGATCTCGGTCTGGCTGAGGCCAGCCTCAACGACCTCAACAGCGTCTGTGCCTTCGCCACACGCCCCGACTCCGACCTGCATCACCTGCCGTTCCCTGTGGGACCCAACGATCTGCTGGCCGCCCTGGTGAGCACCACCGCCGAGTCGAACCTCTGCCCAGAGCGCAGCCCTTGACTCGCTTCCCACAGGTGGAATGGTGCCATGGGCCGGAGCTGATCGCCAGGGCCGCCACCAACCTGCTTGATCCCCAGGGGCGAGATCTGGCAGGGCGCGTGCAGTGGTGGGACCTCCCCGGTTTCAGCGGAAGCTGGCCTGTGGCAGTGCTCGGAGAGGGTGAACCCCTGCTGCTCCTGCATGGCTTCGACAGCTCCCTGCTGGAGTTCCGCCGGCTGGCGCCCCTGCTGGCTCCCCGCTTTCGGCTCTACATCCCAGATCTCTACGGCTTCGGTTTCAGTCCCCGGCCTGCTGCTGGCCGCTACGAGCCGGCCAGCGTGATCGCACATCTGGTGGCGGTCGTGGAGCGCATCCAGGCAACAGCGGGGCCGGGCTCGAAGGCTCGGCTGGGGGTGATCGGCGCGTCGATGGGGGGCTCCGTGGCGGTGGAGCTGGCCCGCCGCCTTCCCGAGCAGGTGTCGCGGCTGCTGCTGCTGGCCCCCGCAGGTCTCACCGGTCGTCCGATGCCCCTGCCACCGCTGCTGGATCGCCTGGGGGTGCGTTTCCTGGCGCTGCCTGGGGTGAGGCGCGGACTCTGCCGTCAGGCCTTCGCCGATCCCGACGTCAGCGTGGGTCCTGCAGAGGAGGAGATCGCCTCTCTGCATCTGCAGGTGATCGGCTGGGGTGCGGCGCTGGGACGCTTTGCCCGCAGCGGAGGGTTCGCAGGCTGCGGTGAGCCCCTGCCGATTCAGCCCCTGCGGGTGCTGTGGGGGGCCGATGACCGGATTCTGCGGCAACCTCAGAAGCGGGCCGCCCTGGCTCTGCTGGGCGAGCGAGTGGAAGAGCTGACAGCCTGCGGCCACCTTCCCCACCTGGATCGACCCGAGGCCGTGGCCGCCATCTGTTGAACCCAGAGGCGGCCTGAAGGCCTGCGGGATCTCAGCTCACCAGAGACCGCGGATCGGAGCGGCCTCCGGCATGGGCTCGTAGGTGGGCCCCGGAGCCGGCTCGGGAGCCGGTTCCGGGGCCGGGGCGGGGGCCACCACCACGGGCTGGGGAGCTGGCTGTCCGAAGCGATAGCGGAAGCCCACTTTGGCACCGAAATCGTTGTAGGAGTCGTAGCGGATGTTGTCGCCGCTGAACCCGGAAGCACCCGAGTAGGTGCCCTCGAGGTAGACGTCACTGGCGTTGCTCACGCCGTAGCTGACCCCCAGCTTGGCCTGCCATCCGAACAGGCCCTGGTTGCTGGTGCCGGTGGAAACACTGTTGCCGCCTCTGGAGACCCTGATGCGGGGTGTACTGAGGTTGGTATAACCGACGCCACCACCGACGTAAGGCGTCCAGCGGCTGCCGGTGCTGATGTCCCAGTAGCCACTGGCGAAGATGTCGTTCTTGTTGATGACACCCGACGAACTCAGGTTGTAGTCGTTGCCGTTGGAGGAGAAGGAAACATCGTTGACGCTTGCCCGGGTGTAGACATAACTCAACTCGGTGCGGATTGCACCGAAGTCGTAACCGACAGCGAGGTCGCCGGAGAATCCACCACCGAAGTTCAGATCACCGTTGACGTTCTCGAAGCCGCGGTTATCGAGGTTGCGGGTACGCACGCCCGTGTCGGTGGGCCAGGCGGCGCCGAGACCCAGGCCGACATACCAGCCTGTGGCCTGCTCATAGATCGGTGCGTCGTTGCTACCGAAGCTCTGGGACAGGGTCCCGCTGTCCTCTGCACCGCGATCGGCAGGGGGTGTGAGGGCGATGGCCCGGCCATCGGGGGCGAGCAGGGCCGCTGTTCCGGGCGCAGCCTCGCTGGCCGGTTCAGCGGCACGGGCCGGGATGGCTTGGAACAGTCCCGCAGCGCTGGCGGCGACTCCTGCCAGAACTGCGAGTGGAATTCTGGAGTTCATGGTGGACAGACAGCGTCGTTGTACCCAAGGTCTAATCAAAGGTTGTGCCGTAGCGCACCAGGCTGGCCAGAGCTTCACCTTTGCTGAAGACCAGCCGACTGTCGTGGACGCCTGACCGGCTCGGTGCAAGGGAAGATGCTCTGTTAGGAGAGCCCATTGCCCCGTCGCTCGCATGGCTGGAGCTCCATCTGACGAGCCGTCGGGTCTGCCCGGCAGCGGCCCTGTGCTGCAGCTGCTCGCCTCCGGCCTCCAGCTCTGGATCCGCCGCCAGTGTGATGCCGTCGGGAGCCTGGAGATTCAGCTGCATGGCTCGGCCCTCAACCTGTTGCGCGGCCGCCTGGAAGGAGTGAGCCTGATGGCCCGGCAGGTGATCTACGAGGGGCTGGAGATCGAGCTGGTGCAGTTGCAGAGTGATCGCCTGCAGATCCAGATCGGTGGGGTCCTGCGCGGCCAGCCCGTGCAACTGGAGCAGGCCTTCCGAGTGCATGGCCTGGTGGCCTTCACCGGCGCTGGTCTCAGCAGCTCCTTGCATCGCCCCCAGTGGCAGGACCTCAGTGACCAGCTGGGCGATCAGCTGCTGGGTCTGAAACCGCTGCACCGGCTGCGAATCGATCGCGACACCCTGATCGTCTCCGCCGAAGCCCAGGGGGAGCCCAGGCTGATGGAGCTGGAAACCCGGACGGAAGCGAACCTGGGCACGGTGGTGATCCGTGATCTTGATGGACAGCTGCGGGCACGCCTGCCGATGGATCCGAACATCCGCATCGACAGCGCCACGCTGGAGGGAGGGATGCTGCTGCTCCGGGGGGAAGCGCGGGTCTCCCCCTGAGCAGCCGGAGAACGATCTCCGAGGCAGTCATCAGCCTCATCAGCCGAGCAACGGCACCAGAAGGATCACGAAGTAGAAGACCACCGCTGGCGTGAACAGGAAGCTGTCGATCCGATCGAGTATTCCACCGTGGCCTGGGATGGCATCACCGGAGTCCTTCACTCCCGCATCCCGCTTCATCATTGATTCAGTGAGGTCACCCACCAGGGCGAACAACGACACCACCCCGCCCAGCAGACCGCCCGCCACCCAGCCCCAGCGCCATCCCAGCAGCTGGCCGCCCACCACACCCACCAGCACCGCGCTGGCCACACCCCCGAGAGCTCCTTCCACCGTCTTGCCAGGAGAAATCGGCGAGAGGGGGTGGAGGCCGAAGCGCCGGCCGATCACGTAGGAGCCGATGTCGGTGGCCACAACCATCAGGCAGGCCATCAGGGTGAGCGCCATGCCCGGCGTGAACGGCCAGCTGGCTCCCTGCAGATTGGGGGCCAGGGCCGGCTCGAGCAGATCGCGCAGACGCAGCCAGTGGCTGGGAAGAAAACCCAGATAGAAGAGGCCGAAGATCGAGGCGGCGATGTCGGCGATGGTGCCGGTCACGGGCTGAAGCAGCAACCAGCCGCAGATCACCGCCCCTGACACCGGCACCACGGCAGCCGCCAGATCGACCGCCATGCCGCCGTCACTGGCCCACTGGGTGGCGAACAGCAACAGCTGGCAGGCCACCAGGGTGGTCTTGGTGGCGGGCCGGATGCCCTTGAACTGGGCCAGCCGGAAGAACTCCAGCAGCCCCAGATGCACGATCACGCCCACAGCGACGGTGAACCACCAGCCCCCCAGGCCCACCACCACCAGCCCGAAGCCGCCCGCTGCGAAGCCGCTGAGCAGCCGTGAGAAGGAGGTGCGCGGCCGCGAAACCTGACTCACCCGTGGCGCTCGGCGGCGATCAGAAACAGCGGCTCAGCCGCCGCCAGGCGTGCCTGGCTGCCGCGGCGCTGCATGCGATGGACTGTGGCCTGCACCACCTGCACGTCCCGGGCTTCCAGCTGCCCCAGGGTATCGGTGGCATCCACGAGACCCTCCAGGCTGGCGGTGCTGATCACAAGCCGGCCCCGTGGCTGCAAAGCTGCCCAGATGGCGCGCAGCACACTCGCCAGCGGTCGCCCCACCTCAAGGACCACCCGATCGGGGTGCTGAGGCAGCAGGGCGAGGCCATCAGGCGCCTGGCCGGCGTGGATGTGAAGATTCTCGATCGCCAGGTGCCGGCGGTTGCGCTCCAGCAGCTCGATCGCCTCCGGATCCCGCTCCAGGGTGTGCACCTCCCCCAGGGGCATCAGCCGGGCGATCTCCAGGGCCAGAGCCCCGGTGCCTCCACCCACGTCCCAGACCGTTGAATCGGCCCGGGGGCGCAGGTGGGCCAGCAGCATCACCCGCAGCTCGAGCGGGGTGGGGCTGAAGCCCGGCGCGTCCTGGAAGGCGTGGTCGGGCAGGCCAGGGGTGACGAAATCCCACTGGAAGGCGCCATCCTGCTCGGATCTCCGGGCTGGGTCGCCCTCTCGCCGCCTCTGGCCCACCCGCTCAGCGCCCATCAGGCCACGACCATCACCGTATCAGCGATCTGACCGGGCCAGAGGTGCCGCTGCGCCAGCAGCCACTCCAGCCGCGGCGCATCGATCCGCTCACCTGGAATCAACAGGGGAATTCCAGGGGGGTAGGGGCAGATCGGTTCCGCCACCAGCCGCGAGAGGCTCTGCTCGAGGGGCACAGCCTGTTGTGGCAGCCTCCAGGCCTCCCCCGGAGGCAGTTCAGGTTCCATCAGGGCAGGAATGGGCGGTGGCGTGAAGGGGGGAAGTGCAGCCCCCCCCAGAGCCCGGCGCAACTCGCTCAGGCTGGCGGGCAGAACGGTCGGCACGCTCCGCGGAGGGCATTCCCCCAGGCAGAAGGTGAGGCATCCCGGTTCGGGCAACTCGGTGATCACGCCCCTCTGGAGCAGCCAGGCGTCGGCCGCCAGCCCGTTGATGCCCAGGGCTGCGCTATGGAACACCAGGCGCAGGGGGTCCTGGTTGGACACCAGGGGCAGGGACGCTCTCGCCAGCGCCTGCCGCAGACGGCCTGCCCGAGTGAGTGCGCGCGCGAGGATCCTGGCCCCGGCCGCGCTGTAGCGATGCTCGATGGCTGCAGACGCCGAGGCCAGCAGCAGAGCGCTGGGACTGGAGGTCTGCAGCCAGAGCAGGGCCCGCTCCACCGCCTCCTCGCTGACGCGGCCGCGCCGCAGCAGCAGGGCCGCGCTCTGGGCCAGCCCTGCGGCGCTCTTGTGCAGCGACTGCACCACCAGGTCGGCACCGACCGCCAGGGCTTCCATCGGCAGGCCGGGCTGGCCGAAGTGGGCGCCATGGGCTTCATCCACCAGCACCGGCAGGCCCCGGCGATGAGCCACCGCGATCAGACCCTGCAGATCACCCGCCAGGCCTTGGTAGGTGGGATGCACCAGCACCAGCGCCGCCAGGGGAGGGGCCTGCTCCAGACGTTGCTGCAACCAGGCGGGGGAGGGGGGCAGCCACAGCCCGGTGGCCGGGTCGAAGGGCAGATCGAACAGCACCGGACGCAGGCCCCCGAGCACGCAGGCATGCAGCAGGCTGCGGTGCAGATTGCGCGGCAGCAGCACGCGCTCCCCGGGCCTGGCCAGGGCCAGCAGGGCCACCTGCAGCATGCCGCTGGCGCCATTGACCCCGAACCAGCAGCGATCGGCTCCCAACAGCCGGGCGCAGGCCGCCTGGTCTTCGGCCACGGCGCCGGCCGGCTCGAGTGGCCCCCCGATCTCGGGCAGCTCCGGCAGGTCCCAGGCGCCGGAACGCCGCCGCAGCAACTGGCGCAGGCCAGGCGCCAACCCCCGTCCACGCCCATGGGCCGGCAGGTGCAGAGCGAGGCGAGGGGGAACCTCCCGCAGGGCCGAAAGCAGGAGCATCACCAGCCGGGAACTTTCTAGAGTCTGATCTCGACACCACAGGCGCCGCAGGAGTTCCCACCATCACCGCCAGCTCTCCCGTGCGCCCCGCCCCCCCTGCGCGCCCCGCCCGGGTCGAAGCCCCTCCGCCGCGCTACGACCCCAACAGCGACCTGCGCTGGTTGCTGCTGCGCCCCTGGATCCTGGTGTCACGCCTGGTGGTGGTGCTCTGGAAGCTGGGCTGGCTGGCCCTGGTGCTGGTGGTCCAGGGCAGCAGCAGTGAGCGCGCCGTTCAGCAACGCCTGGGCCGCCGCATTCTCCAGACCCTCACCCAGCTCGGACCCTGCTTCATCAAGGTGGGGCAGGCTCTCTCCACCCGCCCCGACCTGGTCCGGCGCGACTGGCTCGACCAGCTCACCCAGCTGCAGGACAACCTGCCGCCCTTCCCCCACGAGCTCGCCTTGGCGGAGATCGAAGCGGAGCTGGGCGCCCCGGCCGCTGTGCTCTTCGATCACTTCCCGCCCTACCCCGTGGCAGCGGCCAGCCTGGGGCAGGTCTACAAGGCCGAACTCAGCCCCGGCCACTGGGTGGCGGTGAAGGTTCAGCGGCCCAACCTGGCCTATCTCCTCCGGCGCGATCTGGTGCTGATCCGTCTGCTGGGGGTGCTCACCGCGCCGTTTCTGCCCCTGAACCTGGGCTTCGGCCTCGGCGACATCATCGATGAGTTCGGCCAGACCCTCTTCGACGAGATCGACTACCGCCTCGAAGCCGACAACGCCGAGCGCTTCGCAGCCCTGTTCTCCGAAAACCCAGCCGTGACGGTGCCGCGGGTGGAGCGGCAGCTCTCCAGCCGCCACGTGCTCACCACCAGCTGGATCAACGGGATCAAACTCCAGGATCGGCTTGAGCTGGAGTCTCACCGGCTGGAGCCCGATGCTCTGATCCGCACCGGGGTGATGGCCGGCCTGCAGCAGCTGCTGGAATTCGGCTATTTCCATGCGGATCCCCATCCGGGCAATCTCTTCGCCCTGCCGGGGCGCTCCGGGCCCCTTGGCCACGTGGCCTATGTGGATTTCGGGATGATGGATTCGATCAGCGATGCCGATCGCCTCACCCTCACCGGGGCGGTGGTGCACCTGATCAACCGGGATTTCGAAGCCCTTGCCCTTGACTTCCAGACCCTGGGGTTCCTGCGACCCAACGCCGATCTGACTCCGATCGTGCCGGCTCTGGAGTCCGTGCTTGGCGGCCAGCTGGGGGAGAGCGTGGGCTCGTTCAACTTCAAGGCGATCACGGATCGATTCTCGGAGTTGATGTACGACTATCCCTTTCGTGTGCCGGCCCGCTTCGCCCTGATCATTCGAGCGGTGGTCAGCCAGGAAGGGCTGGCCCTGCGGCTCGATCCCGACTTCAAGATCATCCGCGTGGCCTATCCCTATGTGGCCAGGCGTCTGCTGGCCGGCGACACCGCCGAGCTGCGCGAGAAGCTGCTGGAAGTCCTTTTCGATCGCCGGGGGCACCTGCAGCTGGAACGGCTGGAGAGCCTGCTGGGGGTGGTGGAGCAGGACCAGGCCAACCCTGATCTTCTGCCGGTCGCCGGGGCTGGCCTGCGCCTGCTGCTCGGTCCCCGTGGCAGCAGCCTGCGCCAGCGGCTGCTGCTGATGCTGGTGCGCGACAACCGCCTCAACACCGATGACCTACGCGCCCTGATGGGGCTGCTGCGACGCACCTTCTCCCCGGCCAAGCTGGCGGGAGGCATGCTGCAGCGGCTCAACCCCCTGGCTCCGGCGGTCTGAGCAGGATCGAGGCACTCCCTTTCGATCGCTAGGGTCAGCGTCTCCCTGATGGCTCCGTTCCCGTGATCAGCGATCCCACCGGTTCCGAGGCCTTGACCCAGGGGTACGCCAGTGGTTCCTTCGCCGATTTCGATGGCACCGACCTCCTGCTCGAGTACGTGCCGGTGGGGCAGCCCCCCTTCTTCCTGGCCGGGGTGGGCCTGGTGATCGCGATCCTCTGCGGTCTGACCTTCTCGCGGCTGGTCCAGAACCGACTCGACGGCTGGAAGCAGGACCGACTCAACCTGCTTCCCCTGGCCGTGGTCGAGACCGTGGCGGCCTACACAGGGCTGATCCTTGGGGTGACGCTGTTCATCGGTGGCAGCCTGCAGGTGTTCGGCTTCGCTGGCGGTACGGCCCTGCTGGTGGCCCTGTTGCTCTCCCTGCTCACCGGTGGCGCCCTCTGGGTGCAGCTGGAAGGGCTGATGCGTCAGGTCCAGGACGGCAGCTTCAAGGCCGTGGACTTCGACAATTTCGATCAGTTCTTCTGAGGCCGTCGTCAGGATGGAGCCGGCGGGTGAAATCCAACGCTGGCAGGCCCCTGGCCTGGCCCTTCGCCTCTGGCCTGGGTGGGCCGACGATCCAGGCGGGCAGATGAGCCGGTTGCAGCAGGAGATCCCCTGGCGCCAGGAGTCGATCACACTGTTCGGCCGCACCCACCCTCTGCCCAGGCTCACCTGCTGGGTGGCCGATCCCGGTTGCTCCTACCGCTACAGCGGCCTGGCCAATGAGCCCCAGCCCTGGTCAGAACCACTGCGCCAGATCCGTGAGGCCCTTGCGGCCACCCTGGGCTGGCGCTTCAACTCGGTGCTGCTCAACCGTTACCGCGACGGCGACGGCGCCATGGGCTGGCATGCCGACGATGAAGCCGAGCTTGAGCCTCAAGCGCCGATCGCCTCCCTCAGCCTGGGGGCCACCCGCAGCTTCCGCCTCAGGCCCCGGGCCCGTCAGGCCGAGGGTGTGCGTCCGATCAGCCTGGAGCTGGGCCACGGTGATCTTCTGGTGATGGACCCCCCGACCCAGCAGCACTGGCTGCATTCCTTGCCGCGGCGTCGGCGGGTGAGCCAGGAACGCCTGAACCTCACGTTCCGGCTGATCAGGCCCCAGGCGGCCAGCGACTGATCAGGCCTCGCTTCCGGCGGCCTCAAGCATCGCCACGGTGATGGGGATCGTCTCCTGCGGCTCCTCGTTGTCGAGAAAGGCCTCGAAGGAGCGGTAGCGGCACACCACGGGGAGCGGATCGCCTTCGGCCAGGGCCTGATCGAAGGCCTCTTGCCAGCTCGACTCCTTGGGACGGATCTCGGCATAACAAACGAGGGCCTCCTCCAGGTCGCCGGCATCGGCGATGCAATGCCCGCGCCAGTAAACCTCGAAAAAGGGCATCGGCTCAGGCGGCCAGATAGCCCTCCAGGCGGCAGGAGCGGGAGCGGATGCCATCGAGGGCGCGTCGCTCCAGGTTGCGAGTCTTGTCGCGGCTCATGCCCAGGGTGCGGGCGATCGAGGTGAGGCTCATCGGCTCCTCGCCGTTGATGCCGAAGCGCATGGTCAGCACGTTCCGCTGCAGTTCCGGCAGTTGCTCCAGCAGCGCACGCATGTCCCCCCGCAGGCATTCCCCGTCCACGCTCTCCGCCGGCAGCGTCCCGTCCGCCTGCAGC
>NZ_VNWP01000023.1 GCF_014224355.1 Synechococcus sp. BSA11S
CGAGAACGAGATGGCCGCTCTGGCGGTGGCCGGGCCTCCAAGCCTGCAGGAAGGTGAAAGCGTGCAGAAGCCAGTGTTACCAGGCGTCAATTGAAATGGGTAACAAGTTGTTGATGCAAAGCGACCGCCTACCTAATCGTCGCCGTGCAGGCTCTACACCTTGGTCCTCGGCAGCCGCAAGCCGGAGGCCCAGCGCTTCAAGCGCTGGGTCACGCACGAGGTGCTGCCGGCGATCCGCCGGACAGGGCGCTACGCCGTGCCTGGCGACCGAAACCCTGTGGCGAGCCCTGCCGGCGGCGGCGGCGCCGATCTGCTCACTCAATGCCACGGGGCTCGGGCAGCTGTTGGGGATGAAGGCCAAGGACACCAACCAACACCTCGCAGCCTGCGGGCTGCAGATCCGCAATCAGCTTGGGGAATGGGAGCTCACCAATGCCGGCCTGCATTGGGCAGAAGCCCTGCCCTATTGCCGCGGCGGCCACAGCGGCTACCAGATCCTCTGGAATCCCGCCGTGGTCAGTGTGCTCCGGGAGCTGGCCTGATGGAGAACCAGACGACGCCACCCCCATCCGGACGTCACCGGGTCTGGGTGACGACGGCAGAGGCCTGAGCAGCCCTTGGGATGAGCCGCGAAACCCTCCGCCAGCTGCGGCTGCACCCAGGGTCGCGTGCCCCTGCAGTGGCACCTCGAGAACGTGGAGGCAACAATCACCGGCTGGAGCCGGAAACATCTGCGCCTCTGATGCCTTATCCGCCCGATTGCAGAGGTGGAAGGGCACTCAGAGAGAGGAACAACCGCTCCGGTCGTCCTGGCAAGGACCGAAACCCCATCGACGCATAGAAGCTGTGAAGGCGTGCGCGTTCCACTTCTCCAGCAGCGCCCACCACATCGAGCACCATCAGCCGCACACCCAGGATCTGCCCCGCCCGCTGGCACTGCTGCATGGCATCAACCAGCAGGATGCGCCCCAGTCCCTTTCCGTGCTGTCTCCCATCGACAGCGAGGTGACTGAGAAAAACACCTGGGATCAGGTTCGAGCGCGGTGCCCGCGGGGCGGCATCGGAAGGCACATCGGCTACGCCAATGGCATGGGCATTGATGGCGTAGAAGCCCAGGCAGGCCCGAGGTTCATCGACCTGGGCGGCGTCTGTGGCGACGTAGAGCCTGGTGTAGCCATCACGCTGCTGGCGCTTGGCGGAGCGGCGCAGAAAGTTGTCCTGGCTGTCGCTGCCGCAGCGGAAGTCCTTGGTGTCGTGCAGGCCAGGGTCAAAGACTTCGATCCGAACCGCCACCGGATCAGGAGCGCACGACCTGGTCCTGGTGCAGCTGCCAAGCCTCCAGCAGGGCGGGCGTTGGCGTGGTCTCTTCGTCGAGGGCGGCGAGCAGGGCCTGGTGATCGCTCTGGCTGAGCAGGGTCTGCTGCCTCCCACTGAGCAGCTCCTGGGCGCGTGCATACGCCGACATCACCACGAAGGCGGAGGCCTCGATTCCCATCAGATCAGCCGCCGCCTCAATGCTGGCCTTCACCGAGGGCTTGGTGCGCTGGTCCATCCGAGCGGAGCGGGGCTCGTCGATCGCTTCGATCGCCGCATGGAGCGCGGTCTCGACCGGTGACATGGCACACCAGGAAGCAGCTTCACCATTGTACGGGGGACGGCCGTACATGGCCGCCGCCTGATAGAGGCTGCGGAGCCAATGAAAGCCTGAACAAGACCATTGGCTCGGGTCAGGTCCTCAGCAGGCACAGCACGCGCGAACCTATCGCTCTCACAGATGCTGCGGATAGTGCGATTACTGTCCAGCGGCTTTCCCCCCCGTTGCCCATGGCCGTCGCTCTCCCCGCTCCATTGAGCCCGTGATCCCCACGGCAGAGGCGGCTGAGGCCTCAGGGGCGAGCTTGCGCGATCTCGCCGGCTTCCGTGCCAGCTATGGCCGGCGGCAAGCCAGCCTCTCCCTCGATCTGGAAGGTGGCCAGCGCGCATCCGCCTGACCGACCTGATGGCCTACAAGCACGCCATCGATCAGCAGCGTGCCGCGGCCCTCGATGAGCTGACTGCCCAGGCCCAGGAGCTGGGCATGGGCTACTGAGGTAAATCGCTTCACCGTCATCTACGATGCTTGAACCTCGATGCCGAGTGGGCCTGCGCGGCGATGCGTGCGCACCGAGCCAGCCTGAAGAAGCAGCCCAAGACAGTCGAGGAGTACCTGGTAACCCTGGAGGAACAAGGGTTGAGCAGGTTCTCGCAGGCCGTGCGGCACTACGCCGCTGAGCTCTGAACACAAAGCCCCTGGCCCAGCCGTTGTTCTGCCTTGGCGAAGGCGTCATCCACCACGTCATCCCCGCACCAGCGGCTGTAGGCCGCCAGATGGGTCTGCACGCTGTGGCCCATCGCCGCGGCCACCACCTTGGGCGGCAGGTCGCAGATCACGTGGGTCCGGTGGGCGTAGCCGTGGCGGCATGAGTAGGGCACCAGCTTCTCGCCCTTGGCCTCGTACTCACGCCGGAGCTCCTTCCAGAGCGGTCGATTCATCAGGTAGTGCCCACGTAGCCACCACCCAACCCGGGCTGCATCGGCGGCAGCTCCTGGGTCGAGAAACGCTCCTCCAGGCGCCAACCGTCTGCCCAGTCATCACAGGGCAGCGGCCGCAACACCCTTGGCCGGGTCTTGCCGCGGGAGGCGACCTTCTCATACATGCACCAGAGGCGTCCCTGGCGGATCTGCAGATGTTGGAGCTCCTCCGGGCGCAGTCCGTAGGCCGCCATCAGCTGAAAGGCAAAGCGCCAGCGGGCATCCGGGATGGCCCGCACCAACGCAAGATCGAGCACGGGGTTCATGTGGTGCCGGTTGACCCGCTACCAGGTCGAGGGCTTGATCTCGCCACTGATCAGCTTGTGCTCCCGGAAAGCAGCGATCAGCTCTTCCCAGTCTCCCGGGGCAAGCACCGCCGCCGTTCCCCTGGGCCTGGGCCTGCAGGGGTGGCCTGCCTGCGGGCTGCGGCCTGCAGCGGTCTCCCCCTCTGCTCCCCTCGATCCATCGGCACGGGGCCTTCGTGCCACGCAGGCATCAGGCTCGATGCCCTGCTGGAACTCCTCATAGACCTGAACCACCGCATCGCGGATCTGGTCGATCTGATCGCACTCCCACGGAATAGGCAGTAGCACCTGCCGCCGCCTGCCTCGCCCAGCCCCTGCAGCAATGTTCAGTCGCGCATGACCGCGGTGATTGAGCACCGGCCAGCCACGGCGGCAGCCCTTCTGAGACAGGGCATGAGACACCACCGCCCTGATCGTGTCCTCCCAGTCACGGGCCGCCGGCATGTGAGACGTTTCGTCTCACAGCCTGGCAAGGGCGACCAGGGGCTGGCTGCGGCTGGCGGGCCGAAAGCCAATCACAACAAGGAGTCTGAGCCGAAAGCCCTTATTGAGAAAAGGAAGCGGGCGGCGGGAATCGAACCCGCATCATCAGCTTGGAAGGCTGAGGTTTTACCACTAAACTACGCCCGCACCAGTACAAATGTACCTTCGGTGAGCGCTCGGCCCGGCCCCAGCGGCAGTTGCGAACGCTTGTCTGCAGCATTATGACCTGCGCCTGGGACAACCCTTCTTGACCTCCCCCGAGACCACCCTGAGCCCCCAGGCGCCCAGAGAAGTCAGCGATGTCTCCAGCCTCAGCGGCGGGGACCGGCGGCGGATGCTCTGGGCCTATGGACTCGGCGATGCAGGCACCGGCATGGCCGCCACCCTGCTCGGGTTCTACCTGTTCGTCTTCTACACCGGGGTGGCTGGCCTGCCGGCCTGGATGGCGGGCCTGGTGCTGATGGTGATCAAGCTCTGGGACGGCATCAACGACCCGATCGTCGGGTTCCTCAGCGACCACACCAAGAGCCGCTGGGGTCCCCGCATTCCCTGGATCGCAGGCAGTGCCGTGCCGCTCGGGCTGGGCATGGCGGCGATGTGGTGGGTGCCCCCCGGCAACGACTGGCAGAAGTTCGGCTTCTTCGTGCTGATCCAGCTGGTGGCGATGGCGCTATACACCTGCGTCAACCTGCCTTACGCGGCCCTGGCCTGCGAGCTCACCACCGACACCCCCCTGCGAACCCGGCTCAACGCCCTGCGCTTCACCGGCTCGATCATCGCTGGTCTGAGCGGGCTGGTGCTGGGGGCCCTGCTGGTGGGCGGAGGCGCCGCGGGCTACCAGCGCATGGGGCTGATCTCCGGTGGACTGATCACCGTCACCAGCCTGGTCTGCGCCTGGGGACTGGCCCCCTACGCCCGCAACTGTCAGCGCCCCAGCGGCCATCCCGAACCGATCCGCCAACAGCTGCGGCGGATCAGCCGCAACGGCCGCTTCCTGCGGGTGCTGGGTCTCTACCTGCTGCTCTGGGGAGCCCTTCAGCTGATGCAACCCGTGTCACTGATCTTCCTCACGGTGGTGATGCGCATCCCCGAGAGCTGGAGCACCTGGATCCTGATTCCCTTCCAGCTCAGTGCCCTCGCCGGGCTGCAGCTCTGGAGCTGGGTGGCCTACTGGCACGGCCGCGTCCATGCCCTGCGCTGGGGCGTGGGGCTCTGGATGGTGGGCTGCATGGCGGCGATGGTGCTGGTGCCTCTCAACCCTGAGGTCTCTCCCACCGGCTCGGCCGGCAACATTCTCAACCTGTCGCTGCTGGTGGCCACGATCCTGCTGGTGGGTCTCGGCGCCGCCACCGCCTACCTGATCCCCTGGGCCCTGCTGCCTGATGCCATCGATGCCGATCCCGACAAGCCCGCCGGGCTCTACACCGCCTGGATGGTGATCACCCAGAAGCTGGGCATCGGTGTGGCGGTGTTCGTCCTCGGCAACATCCTCAGCATCAGCGGCTACAAAGCGGCTCGGGGCCTGCTCCAGCCCGACTCCGCCCTGCTCACGATCAGGCTGTGCATGGGCATCATTCCGGTGGTGCTGATCCTGGTGGGGCTGGTGGTGATGCGACGCTGGCCCGAGCGGCGCCGTCGCAGGCCGGTGCTTCAACCATGAGACTTCCCCGCTGGCTGCAGCGCCTGGGCAGCAGTGCCCTGATCGGCGGTCAGGCGATCTCGGCCCTCGCCAAAGGACGCCTCAACATCAACGATCTGTTCGAGCAGATGCTCGAAGCCGGACCCGGCAGCTTCCTGATCGTGTTCATCACCGCCCTGGCCGTCGGCACGGTGTTCAACATCCAGGTGGCGGCCGAACTCACCAGCCAGGGTGCCGGCTTCTCCGTGGGAGGCATCCTGGCCCTCAGTCTGGCGCGGGAGATCGCCCCTCTGCTCACCGCAACTCTGCTCACGGGGAAAGTGGCCACCGCCTTCGCCGCCCAGCTGGGCACGATGCAGGTGACCGAGCAGATCGATGCGATCACGATGCTGCGCACCGACCCTGTGGAGTACCTGGTGGTGCCCCGGGTGTTGGCGATGGTGGTGATGGCGCCGGTGCAGTGCCTGCTGTTCTTCGTGGTGGGGGTCTGGTCGGGCCAGGTGAGCAGCACGTTCCTGTACTCGATCCCCCCCTCGGTGTTCTGGAACTCCGTGCGCACCTGGATGGAGCCCTCCGACCTCCCCTCGATGCTGGTCAAGGCCCTGGTGTTCGGCCTGCAGATCGCGGTGATCGCCTGCGGCTGGGGCCTCACCACCCGGGGCGGCCCCAAGGAAGTGGGCACCAGCACAACCGGCGCCGTGGTGATGATCCTGGTGACGGTGAGCCTGGTGGACGTGGTCCTCACCCAGGTGTTGTTCGGGACCTGAGGCGGCTGGAGGGGTCGCGGCAGGGCTCCGACGGAGGCGTGCTGGTCAGGTGGGGGGCAGGCACTGCAGCATGGGGTGATGACCTCTCCCTTGAGTCCTCCGGGGACCAGCCCGGAAACCAGCGAACCCGCAACCCTGAGCGGCCCCGATCCGGCCGCCGGAACCATCCTGGCGCCACGGCCCTGGGTCCCCTTGGGCGTGATCACCATCGGCCTGGCGCTTGTGCCCCTGCAACGCATCTGGAGCTGGGCGCCGATCGCGGCCGGTGTGGTGGGACTGCTCGGACTGTTTCTCCTCCTGCAGACCCTGTTGCTGCGGCTGCAGTTCAGCAGCGATGCCCTGCTGGTGTGGAGCCGCTCCACGCTGCTGCGCCGCTTCCCCTA
Source organism: Synechococcus sp. BSA11S (assembly GCF_014224355.1). Lineage (GTDB taxonomy): Bacteria > Cyanobacteriota > Cyanobacteriia > PCC-6307 > Cyanobiaceae > Regnicoccus_A. Next base: position 6,149 of record NZ_VNWP01000023.1, read on the forward strand.
CAGCGAATGGACCGCCTGGACACTGTTCTGGTGGCCGCTGCCGGTGTTGTTCTATTTCCGTGAACGGCGGAGCCCCCACCTGCTGCCGGTGCTGTTTGATGCCACCGCCCTGCGCCAGCAGCTGGACCTCCACCTCAGCAGCCTGCCATGAGCGATTCCACGCCCACCACGCCCCCTGAAGCGGTGGCCGAGTCCCCCCCTGAGCAGGGGGGGGAGCGGAAAGCCCTGATGGAGCTGGCATTGATCGACCTGCGTGAGCGGCGAGCGGCCCTGCTGGCCGAGATCGAGGCCCTGGAACAGCGACGGAAGCAACTGGAGCAGGATCTCGATGGAACCCTCAGCGGCCGGGCCGACGGCATCGCCCGCCGGCTCAAGGGTTTCCAGGACTACCTGGTGGTGGCGCTGCAGGATCTGGCAGGCCAGGCGGAGCTGATGGACCTGGTGGTGCAGCCGCTGCAGGTGCAGCCCTCCCCCCTGGACCCTGCGCCGGAGGCGATGCCGACAGCCTCGCCGGTGGTCCAGCAGAGCCCTCCGGCGGCGGCGGGCCAGTTCAGCCAGGACGCCGAGCTGATCCGCGATCGCCTGGCCCTCTTTCAGGGCCAGCCCGATTTCTACGCCGATCCCTGGAAACTGCGGCGCAGCCTCGAACCTGCCGCCGCCGCCCTGCTCGACGACTGGTTCCTCAACCAGGGCGGGCGGGGAGCCCAGGCCAGCAGCGGCAGCCGCAACCGCAATGCCCTGATCACCGCCGGGGCCGTGGCGATCCTGGGGGACCTCTACGGTGACCGCTTCCAGACCCTGGTGCTGGCCGGAGAACCGGAGCGGCTCGGTGAATGGCGCCGCGGGTTGCAGGACTGCCTGGGCCTTGCCAAGGAAGATTTCGGCCCGAACAGCGGCATCGTGCTGTTCGAGCGCCCCGATGCCCTGATCGAGCGGGCCGACCGGCTCGAGGAGCGCGGCGAGCTGCCCTTCATCGTGGTCGATGCCGCTGAGCAGGTGGTCGACATCCCGGTGCTTCAGTTCCCCCTCTGGCTCGCTTTTGCCGCCGCCCCCGACGAACTGGCCCTGGAGCAGGACCTGGCATGAGCTCTCCCCTGTTGCCGCTGCTGGTGCTGGCGGCTGGGTACCTGCTGGGGTCGCTGCCCACGGGCTGGCTGGCCGGCCGCTGGCTCGCCGGCATCGACCTGCGCCAGCTGGGATCGGGATCCACCGGCGCTACCAATGTGCTGCGGCAACTGGGCAAGGGTCCTGCCCTGGTGGTGTTCCTGGTGGATGTGCTCAAGGGCAGCGCCGCCGTGCTGCTGGCCAAGGCCCTGCTCCAGCCAACGGGGTTCACCCCCAGCACCGACTGGTGGGTGGTGGCTGCCGGCCTGGCGGCCCTGGCGGGCCACAGCTGGCCCATCTGGCTGGGCTGGAAAGGGGGCAAGGCCGTGGCCACGGGGCTGGGGATGCTGCTCGGCCTGGTGCCCGCCGTGGGTCTGGCCTGCTTCGGCATCTTTCTGGCCTGCCTCACCCTCAGTCGGATCGTTTCGCTCTCCAGTGTGGTGGCGGCCCTCAGCCTGCCCCTGCTGATGCTGGGATCATTTGCCGCAGCGGGCACAGGTCTGAGGCCGGCTTACCTGGCTCTGGCCCTGCTCACCACCGTGCTGGTGGTCTGGCGTCACCGAAGCAACCTGAAACGGGTGTTGGCGGGAGAAGAGCCACGCCTGGGGCAGAAACCCTAGCCGGAATTGAGGGCCCGGCTGCGCTCCGCCGCCGCCAGCACGGCCTCGATCAGTGCACCGCGAACCCCTCCCCGCTCGAGCTCCCGCAGAGCCGCGATTGTGGTGCCGGCCGGGCTGGCCACCATGTCCTTGAGCTGGGCCGGGTGCAGACCCTGCTCCCGCAGCAGCGCCACCGAGCCGCTCATCATGCCCAGGGCCAGCTCCAGGGCCAGCGCCCGAGGCAGCCCTGAGGCCACACCGCCATCAGCAAGCGCCTCAAGCAGCAGCGCCGCCAGGGCCGGTCCGGAAGAGGCCAGGGCCAGCAGCCCATCCAGCTGGCTCTCCGGCAACACCTTCACCACCCCGACGCTGGCAAAGAGATCGAGCACCCACCGGCGCTGTTCGGCGGGGAGGTCTTCGCCCCAGGCCAGGCCCGTGATTCCGGCTCCCACCAGGCACGGGGTGTTGGGTACGGCCCGGACACAACGCCAACCTGGGAAGGCCTGCTGCAGCCGCCCCAGGGTGACCCCGGCCAGCACGGAGAGCAGCAGGGGTGCTTCCTGACCAGCTGGCGGCGGTGGCGGCGCGGCGGAGGCCACCTCCTCCAGCAACTGGGGCTTGACCGCCAGCAACACCACAGGAGCAGCCCAGGCGGAAGAGGGATCGCACCCCACGGCCACCCCGAGCTCGGCCTGGAGACGCCGGGCGGACTCTTCGCTGCCCACCACCGCCTGCACCTGATCACGGGGGATGATCCCCTGCTCAAGCAGCGGCATCAGCAGGGCCCGGGCCATGCGGCCCAGGCCGATCACGCCGAGACCGGGAGGCGTCAGAGGCCGAAACCGGTGGCGGAGTCCTGACGCCCCCAGGCGGGGCTGGGAGCGGCCGGATCGGCCTCGGCGCCGGAGGAATCGGGGCTGGGAACGATCGTGGGTGAGGAGGGCTCCTCACCACTGGCCGTGGTGACCGTGACGCAGCTGGGGGCGAACAGGAAGATGCTCTCGCCCACCCGCTCCTGGTGGCCATCGATGGCGAAGGTGCCACCCGCCACGAAATCAACGGCCCGCTGAGCCTGATCTGGCTCCATCATCGTGAGGTTGAGGATCACGGTCTTGCGGTCGCGCAGGGCCTGGATGGCACGGGGCATCTCATCGAAGCTCCTCGGCTCCATCAGGGTCACCTCCGCCGCTGAGGACGAGAGCCCCGGCATGCCGATCACATTGCTGGGGGAGCTCACGGAGCCAAAGGGATCGTCTGCACCGAAGTCGCTCGTCAGGGCGAGGGCACTGCTGCTGGAGAGGGACCCACGACTGGGTGGAGCCGAGCTGGATGGCTCGTCGCCGGGGTCATAGTCCAGTTCGTCGTCGTAGTCGCCGTCGAGGTAGTCGTCTCCGGAAACGACGGCACGCAGGCGGGAGAACAACGACACCGTGGATACCTTCGGATGGAGATGTACTTACTTAGCGTCCCACGCCTTTGGTTGCAACTGGACACATCCTGGATACCGATTTCCGAAACACTGTTCAGGGCCGTGGGCCGAACAGGGCCGAGCCGATCCGCACCCAGGTGCTGCCGGCCCGAACCGCCTCCGGCCAGTCACCGCTCATGCCCATGGAAAGCTCCGTCAGGCACAGGGTCGCGGCCAGCGCAGCGCAGTCCTGGAACAGGCTGAAGCGCTGGTCGGCCTCCAGCCCCAGCGGGGCGATGGTCATCAGGCCCACCAGGCGAAGAGGAGCCAGCCCGCGCAGCTGGGGCCAGTGCTGCTCGAGCTCCCGAGGATCAAAGCCCGTCTTGCCGGGATCCGGCCGCAGCTTCACCTGCAGGAGCACCCGCGGGCTGAGCTGCTCCTCGGCGGCGATCCGCTGCAGACGCTCCGCCAGGGAAAGGCTGTCGACGGAATGGATCGTGCCGAAGTGGCGCAGCACGCCCCTGGCCTTGTTGGCCTGGAGCCGGCCGATGAAATGCCAGTCGAGGGGTTCGAGGTCGCTGAGCTCCGCCTGCTTGGCCTGGGCCTCCTGCAGGCGACTTTCGCCGAAGCTGCGCAGCCCCAGGGCCGCGGCCTCGCGCAGGCGGGCCGCGGGCTGGCCCTTGCTGACCGCCAGCAATCTGGCTTGCGGCGGCAATTGCAGCTGCAGGGCCTTCAACCGCCGGGCCAGGGCGTCCGCGGGTGTGGAGGCTGCCGTGGCGTCGGTCATCCCGTCAGTTCGGGGGAAGATCGGGATCAGATGAAGGTCTGATCGAACAGCTGACGCCAGCGGGGCAGCTGGGCACTGCCATCCCGCCGTGCCCGCGCCAGATTCTGCTCCGCCACATGGCGGGCATCCATGAGCGGAATCACCTCGAACTGGGCCCCGCGCGGTTGCAGGGTCACCAGAAAGAACATCCGCTGAGCGTAGAGGGTGGCAAAGAGATCACGACCTTGACCCGCAGGAGCCACCCGGTAGAGGAGCCCGAACGTCGGATGGTTCAGATAACGCTCGGTGGTGGCGTCGACGCTCACTGTCGGATGCAATGGCTACCAATTACAACGCACCGTACTGCCAGCGCAGTCCAAGAAACAGAAAAAGTGCGCTTGCCGCCACCAGATTGAGGCTCCGGGCCGCCCGGCGGGCCAGCCGCATCTGCGCAGGTGGCACCCAGTGGCCGCCGCGGGCCATCAGAGCTTCGGCCCCCTGCTCGGAGCGCAGCAGCAGATTGGCGAGCAACCGCTCCGCCACGGCCAGCACGAGCCCGAAGCCACTTTTCCAGCCCAGGCTCCTGAGATTCACGGCCCGGGTGGCGATCGAGCGCAGCAGGTTCTGGAACTCCTCCTGCACCAGGGGGAGAAAGCGCAGGGAGAGGAGCAGGGTGAAGCCCAGCCGCTCCACCGGCAGGCCCAGGGCGCCCAGGGGGGTGATCCCCCAGCTCAGCGCCCAGACCAGTTCCTCTGGCGGGGTGGAGAGCAGCAGCAGATTGGCGCTGTGCAGGAGGGTGAACAGCAGCGTGGCGCTGTTGAGGCCGAGCTTGGCGGAGCGGCGGTTCACCACCAGCGGACCGATCGGCAGAGGACCGAGCTGGATGGGGCCCCAGCGCAGCACCTCCCAGCTCAGGCCCTGACGCCGCGGGGCTGGCTGCCCCTGGGTTACGGGAGCCAGCTGCAGTTCCTGGGGCGAGCGCATCGCGCCGGCGGAGGCCACGACTCCCACAGGCACCAGCGACGCCAGCAGACCCACCAGCAGGCAGAGGGCCAGCAGCACCGGCAGGTTCCGTCGCCAGAGGCGCCAGGGCAGTCCGCAGACTGCAGTGATCAGCAGCAGCAGGGCCACCAGGGCCAGGCGCCACAGGGGTCCGGCCAGGATCGGGGTGATCAGGAAGGCCACGGTCCAGCCCAGCTTCAGGCGGGCATCGAGCCGCCTCAACCATCCCGTCTGCCCATCGACATACTGGCCAATCGGCAGCTGACGCAGCCAGTCCATCAGGGGCGCACCATCAGGAAGCTGATCATCAGGACGCTGAACGGCTCTGCTGCCGGGCCAGGTCCTTCTCGGCATCGCGCTGCTGCTTGCCGCGCCAGAACAGCCGGATCGGTGAGCCCTCGAAGCCCAGACCTTCGCGGATCTGGCGTTCCACGTATCGGCGGTAGGTCTCGCCGAACAGCTTCGGGTCGTTCACGAACAGGGTGAAGCTGGGGGGGCGGGTGGCCACCTGGGTGCCGTAATAGATGCGGCCCTGGCGGCCACCGCGGCTGGTGGGGGGCGACCGCCAGCTCACCGCCTCCTGCAGCACTTCGTTCACCACCGACGTGGTGACCCGGCGGCGGTGCTGCTCCACCGCCAGCAGCGCCAGGGCGAAGATGCTCTCCACCCGCTGGCCGGTGAGGGCGGAGGTGAACAGCATCGGCGCCCAGTCGAGGAAATAGAGCTTGGCGCGCAGCTCCTTCTCCATCGCCGCCATGGTGTGGCTGTCCTTCTCGATCGCGTCCCACTTGTTGACGACGATCACGCAGGCGCGGCCGTCTTCTTCGATGCGGCCCGCCACCCGCTGATCCTGCTCCGTGACACCATCGAGGGCGTCGATGACCAGCACACACACATCACTGCGCTCCACCGCCTTGAAGCTGCGGTTGATGCCGAAGTATTCGGGTCCGTAGCTGACGCTGCGGCGGCGGCGGATGCCGGCGGTGTCCAGCAGTTTCCAGGTCTTGCCTTCCCGCTCGATCGTGGTGTCGATCGTGTCGCGGGTGGTGCCCCGGATCGGGCTGACGATCGCCCTCGCTTCGCCGCAGATGGAGTTGAGCAGGCTGGATTTACCCACATTGGGGCGGCCGATGATCGCCAGCTGGATCGGTTCCTCGCTGTCCACCTCGGGGGTGGTCGGCAGAAAACCGATCACCTTGTCGAGCAGATCTCCGGTGCCGGCGCCGTGGATGGCCGAGACCGCATGGGGCTCACCCAGACCCAGGCCCCAGAAGTCGGCGGCCATGGCCAGGCCCTGGTCGGGCGATTCGCACTTGTTCACCGCCAGCAGCACGGGCACCTTCTGGCCCCGCAACCAATCGGCGATCGACTGATCGGCGGCGGTGAGTCCCTGCTGGCCATCGACGATCACCACAGCCACGGAGGCTTCCGCCAGGGCGAGGTTGGCCTGCTCGCGGATCTCAGGCAGAAACTCGCTGTCGTCATCGAAGACGAGACCGCCGGTGTCAACCACACGAAAGCGTCGATCCCCCCAGAAGCCCTCCTGGTAGGTGCGGTCGCGGGTGACACCGGGCTGATCGTGCACGATCGCCTCGCGGCTGCGGCAGAGCCGATTCACCAAGGTGGATTTGCCCACATTGGGCCGCCCGATGATGGCGACGACTGGAAGCGCCAAAAACTTTTATCTCAACAACGATGTCCTGGTACAACCCTACAGACTGAAGCTGCATCGATTCGCTCCTTCGATCCAGCAGGGATCACTGCACGGCTGGATCGCCGGGATGACCCAGGTCCGGCGACGCGGGAGGGGCCAGAGGTGCCGGAAGGGGCCCCTGCTCGGGCAGATCCTCCCCACGGGCAGCCAGATCGGCCAGCAGCCAGCTCACCGCCGTGGCCCGGCGGGTGCGGCGCGGCACGAGCTCACCGATCCGGTAGCCGGCGAAGCCCAGCTGGCTCTTGAGCAACTGCTTGTGCTCAGCGGGAATGGAGCGGGTCAGGCGCACGCTGGCCGGCCGCTCGGCGATCAGCTGCGGCGCCCGGGGGAAGGCCTCGGCCCAGGCGGCAGGCGTGGTGGGGCCTGCCTGCCAGAGCAACGGGCCATCAGGCGCGTAACCGAGCCGGCGCCAGATCAGCTCACAGACGAAACGGTCGCTGAGACGGTCCTCCAGGATCATCATCAACAGGGGACGGCTGAGCGGGTAGGGATCCGGCCCGCACTCCGGCTGCACCGCTGACATGGCCATGGCTCCCACCTCCCTCCACGATGCACCCCTGAGCCTGCCGGGTCGGGGCACCCCACGGAACCTGCGTTGCCGGGTGCTGCAATCGCCCCTGGCCGGGGTGAGTGACCGGATCTTCCGTGGCTTCGTGCGCCGCTGGGCGCCCGATGCCCTGCTGTTCACCGAAATGGTCAACGCCACCAGCCTGGAGCTGGGCCATGGCGGCGACAAGATGGCGGGACTGGAGGCCGAGACCGGGCCGATCGCCGTTCAGCTCTTCGACCACCGGCCCGGCGCCATGGCCGAGGCGGCCCGGCGGGCCGAGGGGTCAGGCGCCTTCCTGATCGACATCAACATGGGCTGCCCGGTGCGCAAGATCGCCCGCAAGGGTGGCGGCAGCGGTCTGCTGCGCGACCCTGCCCTGGCCAGCCGCATCGTCGAGGCCGTGAGCGCGGCCGTCACGGTTCCGGTCACCGTCAAGACCCGGCTGGGCTGGTGCGGCGACTCCTCCGATCCGGTGGGCTTCGCCCTGGCCCTGCAGGAGGCCGGGGCCCAGGCCCTCACCCTGCATGGCCGCACGCGCGAGCAGGGCTTCTCCGGATCAGCCGACTGGGACGCCATCGCCCGGGTGAAGCAGGCCCTCTCGATTCCGTTGATCGCCAACGGAGACATCACCGGCCCTGAGCAGGCCCTCGCCTGCCTGGAGCGCACTGGCGCCGACGGCGTGATGGTGGGGCGGGGCACGCTCGGGGCCCCCTGGCTGGTGGGACGCATCGACGCGGCCCTGAGCGGCAGGCCAGTGCCGCCCCTGCCTGGCACTCCGCAGCGCCTGGCCCTGGCCCAGGAGCACCTCGAGGCCCTGGTGGAGGCACGGGGGCAGCAGGGGCTGCTGATCGCGCGCAAGCATCTGAGCTGGACCTGCCAGGGGTTCGCCGGGGCCGCCCGGCTGCGCCATCAGCTGATGAGGGCCCCCAGCCCATCGGCAGCGCTGGAGCTGCTGGCCGGAGCCGGGCAGGTGCGCTGCTCGAAATCGCAGGAATAGATCGCCGGCTTCTGCCAGCTCACCGGAATCTCAAGCAGATCGCGGCTGCCGGTGATCGCCTGAACCGCCAGCAGCACCGCCACCAGGATGTTCACGCTCACGTGCAGGCGCCGCATCTTCAGGGAGCGGAAGATCTCCGGCTTGGCCGCCATCGAGAACAGCATCAAGCCCGTGAGCAGCACACCGCTCCAGTAGTGGGAGGCCCAGAAGGCCCCCTCGAAGGGGTTGTCGCTGAGGCGCCAGATCTCCGGCTGGCTGCCCAGCCCCAGCAGACCGGCCCACGTGAGCAGAGCGAAGCTGGCGCGCAGGCCAGCGGTCTTCACCCGCCACAGACCCAGCAGGCTGGCGAAGGTGCCCGCGCTCACCAGCAGCAGCAGAGACAGTCGCTGGACGCCCCCGGCGAAGGGTGGCTCAGGGGTGATGAATTTGTTGGTGAAGGAATAGATCAGGGCCACGAGCACCGCCACCACCATCCCGCCGGTCACCCAACGGCCATGGTCGGCGTGCTCCACCCCCACGGTGGGTGGCTGGGGGTGGATCTTCAACCGTCGTTCCCTGGCCAGAATTCCAAGGCGAATGGTCGCCCCCACCACCGGATAGACGAACAGAATCACCAGCACCGGGTGGAGCAGGGCGAACCAGTCGATTGGGTACACGGACCTCCAGGCGATGGACTCAGGGAAGCATCCCTGAGGCGATCAGCCCAGCCCATACCGGGTGTCTGGGAGCAAGTCCGGCCAGCCGCAACGGATCAGCAGCAGGCTGAAATAGGTGGAAGTCCCTTCCCCATCGGGTGGAACTTCCGTGGCCGGCGCCACCCTCTGCTCGGGCCAGCCCACGCGCCTGGCGAAGAGAGCGCCCTCCAGCAGCCCACGCCGCTCCAGCAGGGGCCTGACCCAGCTCCAGCGGGCGCCCAGCTTCAGCAGGGCCAGCACGGGCCTCTGGCCTTCAGGGCAGGCCAGGGCGGTCTCCAGCAGGGCCTCCAGCTCGGCGGGATCATCGGGGGTGGGCAGGACCTGCAGGGCCTGGCGCTGCAGGGCCAGGGGCCAGGCTCCGGCCGCCGCCGCCGCCGCCGCCGCGGTAATCCCGGGAATCAACCGCAGCGGGCAACCGGGATGGTGCTCCTGCAGGGCCAGCAGCACGTAGGAAGCGCTGGCGAACAGGGAGACATCGCCCTCGCAGAGGAGCACCACCCGCCGGCCGGCAGCCACCTCGCGGGCCAGGGCCTCGGCCGCCTGGCGCCAGGCCAGGCGGCGCGGTGCCGACTCCACCACCATCGGGAACACCAGCGGCAAGCGCCGCTGGTGCGGCCGCAGCCAGGGGGCGGCAATGGTGGCGGCCATCCCCTCCGCCTCCAGGCGCGCCACCGGGTAGGCCACCACCTCCGCCTCCTGAATCGCCCGCACTGCCGCCACGGTCAACAGGTCGGGATCGCCGGGACCGACCCCCACCAGCACCAGACCCGGGCCTGAGGCTGAGTTCAACCCCGAGGCTGCATCAAAGCGATCGATCACAGGGGTGCTCCCGGCGGCGCCTGCCAGCACGCTTTCTAGGCTCAGGGCCGATCCCCTCGCCGCTGCGCCGCCGTGAGCCGCCTGCAGATCCATCAGCTCAACCCACCCAAGCAGGGCCATGACTCCCCATCCATGCCCCTGCTCAGCAGCGACGACGGCGCAGTGATCGCGGCTGAGCTGGCCGCCCGCGGGCTGCGCTTCGAGCGCTGGCCGGCCCGGGGCGAACTGGTGGACGGCGCTGATCAGGAGGCCATCCTGAACGCCTACACCAGCGAGATCGCCCGCATCCAGAGCCAGGGCAACTACCCCACCGTCGACGCGATCCGGCTGGGACCCGACCATCCCGATCGGGAGGCCCTGCGCCGGAAATTCCTGGCGGAGCACACCCACGCCGAGGACGAAGTGCGCTTCTTTGTCGAGGGACAGGGCCTCTTCTGCCTTCACATCGGCGAGGAGGTGCTGCAGGTGCTATGCACCAGCGGCGACCTGATCGGCGTTCCAGCCGGCACCCGCCACTGGTTCGACATGGGGGCAGCACCCCGGTTCACGGCCCTGCGCTTCTTCGACAACCCTGAGGGCTGGGTGGCCCAGTTCACCGGCGACGACATCGCCTCCCGCTACCCCCTGCTCGACCCTTAGCTGTGCATCCGGGGCTGGGGGTGAAGCCCGGCCAGCAGCTCGGCCTCGTGGGCAGCCAGCTGCTCCAGACGCTCCATCACCACCGGACGGGGCCAGCGGCGCTCACAGAGCACCCAGTAGAGGCCGAAATGACGCGCCTCACTGGCCAGCAGCTCCCCATAGAGGTCGCTCAGCTCGGAGTCCGGACTGTGGGCCGCCAGCAGGGCCATGCGTTCGTGGCTGCGGGCTTCGATCAGGCCGGCCACCAGGAAGCTGTCGAGCATGCGCTGGGGTTCCTGGCGCCGCACCAGCTTCGCGAGGGCGGCGCCGTAGGGGGGAGCCGCCAGCGGACGCAGGACCTGGCCGCGGCGGCCCAGCAAGGCCAGCACCCGCTCGAAATGCTCCAGCTCCTCCCGGGCCAGGGGGCTGAGGGCGGCGGCCAGATCCTCGTCGGAGGGGTAGCGGAACATCAACTGCAGGGCCGCCCCGGCCGCCTTGCGCTCGCAATGGGCGTGATCGATCAGCAGCTCGAGCGGATGGGCCAGGGCCTGCTCCAGCCAGGCGTCGCTGGTGGGCGACGCCAGCCAGCGCACCCGGGCCACGGTGGCCGCCGGGGTCGTCACGGCTGTCGACGCAGGTGGTCGACCAGCCCCTCGAGAGCCAGCCGGTAGCTAGTGGACCCGAAGCCGCAGACCACCCCCACGGCCCGGTCGGCCAGGAAGGAGTGATGACGGAACGGTTCGCGGGCGTGGGTGTTGCTCAGGTGCAGTTCCACATAGGGGATGGCCACGGCCAGCAGGGCATCGCGCAGGGCGATCGAGCTGTGGGTGTAGGCGGCGGCATTGATCAGGATGCCGGAGCTCTGGCCCCTGGCCGCCTGGATGCGGTCCACCAGGGCGCCCTCGTGGTTGCTCTGGAACCAGTCCAGATCAACCCCCAGCGCCGCCGCCCGCTCGGTGAGGTCGTTTCGGATCGACTCCAGGCTCATCGTCCCGTAGAGGCCGGGCTCACGGCTGCCCAGCAGGTTGAGGTTGGGGCCATTGAGCGCGAGCAGCTGCATGAGGGAGGTCGGCTGGTAAGTTGTCGAGGTGTGGTTCGGGTCGGTGCCCGAGTGGTTAATGGGGGCGGACTGTAAATCCGCTGGCTCTGCCTACGTTGGTTCAAATCCAACCCGGCCCACCTTTCCACATGCCCTTGTAGCTCAGCGGTAGAGCACTCCCTTGGTAAGGGAGAGGTCACGAGTTCAAGTCTCGTCAAGGGCTTCCCAACCCGACCTCCCGCCATAGTCCTCGCCAGATGATCAAGCTGGCTTCAACTGGGTGAGATGGCGGTAATTTGTTCTGAGCATCGGCTCTGATTCGTGCGGGTCGGGTGATGTTCCATGCAGGCCGATTCCACCGGCCAGCATCAGTCTTTAGCCTGGCTGATGTGAACTGTCAGCATGAAACGGACCGTACCGCCGCCACCTTCGCACCTCCGTCGATGAGCCTGACCTCCATCTCCTCCTCCGCGGCGGATGCTGGCGGAGCCAGCGCGGTCGGTGACCTGCCCTCGATCAAGGGCCTGCGGGAGCCGGTGAGTTCGGGGGCCACCCGGCCGCTGGCCTGGAGGCGGGCCCAGCTCCAGCGCCTCGACGGGCTGCTGGCGGAGAACGAGGACGCGATCCTCGAGGCCCTGGCCGCCGATCTAGGCAAGCCAGCGGTGGAGGCCTACTTCGAGGTGGTGGCAGTGCGGCAGGAGCTGCGGCTGGCCCAGAAGAAGCTGAAGCGCTGGATGGCCCCGCGCTCCATTTCCGTTCCCCTCTCCCAGCGACCCGGCCGGGCCGAGCTGGTGGCCGAACCGCTCGGCTGCGTGCTGATCATCGGGCCCTGGAACTATCCCTTCTCGCTCACCCTTCAGCCCCTGGTCAGCGCCCTGGCGGCGGGTAACACCGCCGTGCTCAAGCCCTCCGAGCAGGCGCCCCACACGTCCGCCCTGATCGCCCGGCTGGTGGCCCGCCACCTGGATCCCGGGGTCGTGGCCGTGGTGGAGGGAGGTGCGGAGGTGGCCGGCGAGCTGCTGGAGTTCCACTTCGATCACATCTTCTTCACCGGCGGCGGTCGGGTAGGGCGGCTGGTGATGGCCGCCGCGGCCCGCCATCTCACCCCGGTCACCCTGGAGCTGGGAGGCCGCAGCCCGGCGATCGTGCTGGCTGATGCTGATCTCGATGTGGCCGCCCGGCGGCTGGCCTGGGGCAAGGGCCTCAACGCCGGGCAGACCTGCATCGCCCCAGACCACCTGCTGGTGGAGAACTCCGTGCGGCCGGCCCTGATCGAGCGGCTGCGGGGAGAGTTCCAGCAGTCCTACGGCGACGATCCCCTCGCCTCCCCCGACCTGGCCAGCCTCATCAACCAGGCCCAGTTCGAGCGCCTGCTGGCCCTGCTGGAAGGGGCTCGTCGCGACGGCAGGGTGCTCAGCGGCGGCCAGGTGGACGCCCACACCCGGCGGATCGCCCCCACCCTGATCGCCTGCGACAGCGCCTCCGAACTCCTCTCCCGCGGCAGCCACGACGATCCCTTGCTCGCCGGCGAGCTGTTCGGCCCCCTGCTGCCGGTGGTCGGCGTGTCAGGGCTGCCCCAGGCCATCGACCTGATCCGCCAGGGCGCCAAGCCCCTGGCTCTCTACCTGTTCAGCCGCAGCCAGGAGGCCCAGGACCAGGTGCTGGGCGGCACCAGTTCCGGCGGAGTCTGCTTCAACGATGTGGTGATGCAGGTGGGGGTCCCGGAGCTGCCCTTCGGCGGCGTCGGTGAGAGCGGCATGGGGCGCTACCACGGTCAGGCGGGCTTCGACACCTTCTCCCACCTGCGCAGCGTGCTCCGCAGGCCCTTCCGCTTCGATCTCCCCTTCCGCTATCCCCCCTACGGCGATCGGCTGGCTCTGGTGAAACGGCTGCTGGGCTGAGGTCCCCAGGGGTTCTACGTAAGGTTCACCCAGCCGAATGCGATCCATGCACTGTCCGCACCCCTTGCGCCGTGCCCTGGCCGCCTTCACCCTGGCTCTGGCTCTGATCCAGCCCCTGCCAGGATTGACTGCCACTGAGCACGTGGTGAAGTCGGGAGAGACCCTCTCGGAGATCGCCGAGCGCTATGGCCTTTCGGTGCAGAAGCTGATGCAGCTCAACGGCATCGAAGATGCCGATCTGGTGGAGGCCGGCACCAAGCTCAAGCTGCCCGACGGTGCGAAGGCCAAGACTGGTGGAAGCGGATCCGACTCCAGGGCCCAGGCCGGCCACACCGTGAGCTCCGGTGAAACCCTCTCGGAGATTGCCGAGCGTTACAGCATCTCCGTGCGGGAGCTGATGGAGCTCAATGGCCTCGAGGACGCTGACCTGGTGCAGGTGGGGCAGCGCCTGAAGGTGCCAGGGGCGAAGGCCGGGCGCGTGCATGTGGTGCAACCCGGAGAGACCCTCACGCAGATCGCCGGGCGCTACGAGGTGCCGGTGGCCCAGCTGGTGAGCCTGAACAAGCTGGAAAGTCCCGACACCCTGCGGGCTGGCACCGAGCTCACCGTGAGGCCTGCCGGCAAAACCCCGCCAACCAAACCCACAGCCACTAAACCGGTGGCCGCCAAACCAGCACCTACCAAACCAGCACCAGCCGAGCCGGCGAAGGCCAAGCCCGCTCCTGCCCCCCAGGCGTCGGCCCCGAAACCGGCGCCCAATCCTCCCTCCCAGGACGACCTGCCCGCCACTGAGAACGCCGAAGCCGAGGTTGACGAAGCCGAGGTCGAGCCCACCTCTGCAGCCCAGCCCACGACAACACCCGCGCCGAAACCCTCCGCGGTGGCCGCAGCCGAGCCCGAACCCAGACCCGACCCCAGCAACACCACCCCACCCGACTGGCGCACCTATGGGCCACTGCAGGTGGATTTCTCCAACTGGCGGCCGATGGGCGGCAGCCAGGTGGCCCCGGCTCTCAACAGCACCGGCCAGCCGGTGTTCGTGGCGATCAACTGCGCCGCGGGCAAGATCAATGCCACCGGGGAGGCAGGGGCCTGGAGCACCTGGGAGGACCCCGGCAGCGACTTTGAAGAGAAGCTGATCAAGGACGCCTGCAAGCAGACGGCCGGTTGAAGCCTCGCTTTCGGCCGTCGGTTCAGGCCGCCCAGCGCAGGGGCCAGGGCTGACGGAGGTAGTGACGACCAGCGGTGCGCAACCAGAGTCGCTGGCTGCCGTCGTCGCTTTCACTGATCAGCTCCTCCTGAACCAGGCGGCGGGTCAGCCAGCCCCAGCGCTGCTCCTCGCCCGCATGGGCCTGGGCCAGAGCCTCGGCCAGCCGGCGCAGATCGATCCCGTCCTTCTGCGCCAGGGCCTCCAGCACCCGGCCCGCCTCCGGCGACCAGTCGCTGATCGACCGGGGCCGCTGGCAGACATCGCAGCGGCCACAGGGCGGCACCAGTTCCCCCACCGCCAGCAGCAGGGCCTGCTCGCGACAGCCGCTGCCCTCCGCCACTGCCTCCATCCGTCGCAGTTGCTGCTGGGCGATGTCGAGGCGCGGGCGCTCCTGATCCCGCAGCTCCTGGCTCATCTGCCGCGCCGAGGCTCGCATCGCCCAGCCCAGGGAGAGGCGATCGGAGGGATCGAACAGCACCAGGCAACGGGCGGGTTGGCCATCGCGGCCGGCCCGGCCCGACTCCTGCAGATAGCCCTCCGCGCTGGCGGGCAGATCCAGGTGCAGCACCAGCCCCACGTCCGGGCGGTCCACCCCCATCCCGAAGGCCACCGTGGCCACCAGCACCGGCTGGGCACTCTCCTGGAAGTGCTCCAGGGCCAGCCGGCGGCTTTCAGGATCCATTCCAGCGTGATAAGCGATCGCCTCACGGCCGGCCGCGCTGAGACGGGCTGCCCAGTGCTCCACCGAGCGGCGGGTGCGCGCATAGATCAGCACAGCCCCCCGGGCCTGCTCCAGCGCCTCCAGCACCAGGGACAGCGGCTCCTGGGGGCGCCGCTTCATGGCATAGGTCAGATTGGAACGCCGGGCCGAGCGCACCTGAACCAGGGGGCGTCGCAACTGGAGAAGTCGGATGATGTCGGCCCGCACCCGGGGAGCCGCTGTGGCGCTCAGGGCCACCAGCGGCACGCCGGGGCAGAGGCTGCGCAACTGTCCAAGCCGCCGGTAATCAGGGCGGAAGTCGTGGCCCCAGGCACTGATGCAATGGGCTTCATCCACCGCCAGGGCCACCAGGCGCCCCTGCTCCAGCACCTCCTCCAGCAACTGGCGGGTGGCCTCCGCCTGCAGACGCTCCGGGGCCAGGTAGAGCAACCGCAGGCGGTTCTCCTCCAGCCGACGCAACAGGGCGCGGCGGGGGGGCAGGTCAAGGCCGCGGTGCAGGCTGGCCGCCGGGATACCCCGCCGCTGCAGTTGGCTCACCTGATCCTGCATCAGGGCCACCAGGGGCGAGACGACCAGCACCAGGCCTTGGCGCACCAGGGCCGGCAGCTGGAAACACAACGACTTGCCGCCCCCTGTGGGCATCACCGCCAGGCAGTCCTGGCCGGAGAGCAGCGCCTCCACCACCGGGCGCTGACCCGGGCGGAAGGTGGGCCAACCGAAATGGCGCTGGAGCTCCGATTCGAGCGGATCCGCCGCCACTGACACGTCAGCCCTTCACCGCAGGGACCCTAACCCTGGCTCGGCTCAGGGCAGGGGCGGTGGCGTCAGTTGGTCGGGGGTCTCCTCCACCAGTTGCAGACGCACCCGCTTGCCCCCGGCGAGCTCGCCCAGGGAGACCCGCAAGGTCGCACCGCTCAGGCTCTGCAGGGCCGTGAGCAGGTCCCGCAGATGGGGGGTGCTGCTGCCGCTCTCCACCCACAGGCGTTCCTGCAGCCCTCCCAGGCGTCGCCAGCTGGTGTGCAGCTTGAGCACGGCGCTCTCCAGCTGCTGGGCCTGGCCGACGGCATCGGCAAACAGCCCGAGGGCATCGAGGCGCTGGGCCTCCTGCAACGCTTTCTCGAGGTTGAGATCACCCTGCTGGAAGGCGCGCACGGCCAGGCCGGCTTCGGCCGCCTTGCTCAGCCAGCGGGCGGTGCTGGTCACGTCCTTGACCCGCTCCAGCTCGGGCTCCTCCCGCAGGGCGCGGCGCAGGTCGTCCTGCTGGGGGTCAGGCAGCTTGGCCAGCTCCCGCACCAGGGGGGCCACCGCCCGGGGGGGCAGCAGGTTCTCCTGGGTCCGCTGGCGGATCTCCTCGGGCAGCAGCGGGCTGGTGGCAGCGGTGAATTCATCGCTGAGGCGACGCACCTGCTTGCGGGTGATCTGCTGCCCGTCATTGGCGGCCTCGCTGATCATCTGCTGAACCTCCGGATCCGCCAGAGCCGTGTCCAGGAAGGCGCGCTTGGAGAAGTTGTTGACGCTCTCCTGCTCCAGCAACCCATCCCCCACGAGGTTGTCTGCGGAATCGGCGAGCTGAATCAGGCCGTAGGCCCGTGTCTTGCTGATCTCCCGCTCGCGCAGCCATTGCAGGAATCCGGTACCGCGGCCTTCACCCCCCCGCTTCTCCCGGTCCCGCACGGCCCGCAGGATGCGGCCCCGCCAGATTTCCGTCTGCAGGTCGAAGCGATCGCAGACAGCCCAGGCCTCCTCCAGACGGGAGAGGAATTCCATGGTGCTGATGTCGTCCCGCTCCGGATCGGGCAGCTCCAGGCTGAGGGAGGGGGCCTCCATGGCGACCTGCGGCGCAATCGCTGATGGTGCCATGCAGGCACGAACCCGCGAACGACGAAACGTGACGTCAGCGGTTAAGCCCCCCTGTGGTGCAGGTATCTTCCGACTGGCAGTCACCCCACAACAGCGCAGCGATGGCGATCTCCCGCGGCGACAAGGTGCGCATCAAGCGGCCTGAGTCCTACTGGTTCAACGAAGTCGGCACCGTGGCGTCCGTCGACACCTCGGGCATCCGCTACCCCGTGGTGGTGCGCTTCGAGAAGGTGAATTACAGCGGCTTCAGCGGCTCCGAAGGGGGCATCAACACCAACAACTTCGCTGAAAAGGAGCTGGAGAAGGCCTGATACCCCTGCGGGGCGTTCCCCAATCCGCCTCGGGTTCTGCCTGTGGCGGTTCTTTGTTGTCACCGGTTCCAGCTGCATGACAGGCTGCTGGGGTTGGGGTTCCCCCTGTTTTAAGGACAAGTCGGTAGGGGTCACGCCATGACCACCAGACTGTCCAACGATGACCAACCCCACCAGGACCAGACGCCGGTTTACGGCGCAGCAGAAGGCTGAGGCCGTGGAGCTCTGTCTGCAGGAGGGCCTCTCCTGCAACACCGTGGCCGAGCGGTTGGGGCTTCCCTCCAGCAGCCTGGCCCGCTGGGTCCGCCAGGCCCGTATCGACCGCGGCCAGGGCGGAGCCCGTGATCAGGGCCTTCTCACCACTGAGGAGCGCACCGAGCTCAACCGGCTCCGTAAAGAGAACCGTGAGCTCAGGAGGGAGAAGGATTTTTTCAGGCTGGCGGCAGCGCACTTTGCCCTAGACCGAAGGTCTTCCGCTTGCGGTAGGAGCAGCTGCCGCCGAGAGGTTTCGCCTGATCGATGAGCTTGCTGATCGACACTCGGTGGCCTGGCTGTGCCGGCAGCTGGGGGTGGCCCGCAGCGGGTTCTATGCCTGGCGGCAGCGGCAGGAGGCGCCGGGAAAGCGGGCG
>NZ_VNWP01000024.1 GCF_014224355.1 Synechococcus sp. BSA11S
GTGCTCCGAACAGGGTCACAGACCGGCCCACCCATTGCCACAGCTGAGATCTGAGGGAGGTGAACCGTCAGCCCCGGCTACGCCGGGGCTGATCCTCCCGAGTTACACCACTCCATGGGACGCCGCTCCGGTGAACAACCAGGCGAGGACTTCCTTTACGGCGGTCCTTGCCGTCCCCATCACCCAGAAAGGCCTTTCGCCAGCGCTTGAGGGTGCGCAGGCAGATGCCGATCTCACGACAGGCGCTCACCAGGCCGGCGCCAGCGGCATTGGCCTCGCCGATCAGCTCGATCACCTTCCGCCGGTGCGCGGCGCTCGTCAGCCTTCCTCGTCCTCCGAGCAGAAGGCATCCCACTTTTTTCGCAGCACCAGCAAGGCCGCCATCTCCGCCATGGCCTTTTCCTTGCGCTGCAGCTCCTTCTTGAGAGCCTTGATCTCCCGCTGGTCCTGGGCCCGGAGCCTTTCGAGCTCCTTCTGCTCGGCCATCGTCAGCACCGGCTTGGCGTTGGCATCCTGGGCTGCCTGCCGCCAACGGTTCACCTGCTCAGGGAACAGGCCCCGCTCACGGCAGTAGGCACTGAGCTCGGTGGCGTTCAGCCCTGCCGTCTCCAGCACCACCGTGAACTTATCGGCAGCACTCCAGCCTTCTGGTTCCTTCTCGGATGCCGGCACCACCTCCCCCTGTAACCGCCAGGTCTTCCTCCATTTGTAGAGGGTGATCACGTGGATGCCCAGCTCTTCTGAAATCCGGGCCACGCTCTGGCGTTGCGGCGGGCTCATCCGCCTTCTCACATCAGCCTTGACGGCCTCGCTGTATCGGCGCATTGGTCATGTCCTCAAGCCCCCGGGTGTACGGATCAGAGGGGTGACATCTTTCCTGAAACCGGGGGGAGCACCAAGGCGCTACAGCTCGTCCAGCCAGCGAAAGAACAGGCGGTGCCGATCCTTGCCCTCGATAGCGGATGCCGGCAACACCTTCAGCCGGGCGTCCGGGAACTGGGCCTGGGTGATGTCGGCAGCATGGGCCTCATCGAGGGCCTCAACAATCTCGATGCCGTCCCCCAGGGAACTGGAGAAGAACACAGCGAAGCGGATGGTGCCTCGGGGGTATCAGGGGCTGCAGCCATCTTCAGAGGTTAAAGATGGGGGGCTATCAAGAAAAACTAGACTTCCTCAGGGACGTCATCAAGGCTTGTGATGTCCATGAGTTGATGGCTGGGTGATTGCTGAGCGTGTCGCCCACCAAATGAGTACAGTTGTAAACCAAAAAGACAGCCTCATGACAGCTGAGTTGCTTTTGCCTATGCTCTTGTTAGTGTCGACGTGCGTGCCGGGCACAAACACAGCGGAGGCATCAATGAGCCACAACAGCAGTTCGTCCGTACAAGTGACAAACAACTTTGCCTATGCCGCTTACATAACGATTAACCATATGTATGGCACTTCACCCGCCGAATCTCATACATGGAAGAATGTCATGCCAGGAACAACTACCGACCCTGATATGACTGTCTCCTACAATCTGGGGGGGTTTGTTTTGGGTCATGACAAATGGTATGCTGAGGTAGAAGTGCTAGGCGGGCCGCACAAAGGCAGATACATCAGCGACACGGATGCCTGCACCTTGCATGCTGCAGATGTCGGCAAGATACTAACCTTCAGCGTAAGTGAGAATCATTTCACAGTGGCTGCATCCAGAAATCATGCATCGCCTCACTGGCTAGTTCACCCTTGACCCGAGCAGATTAAATGACATTAGGGCACCTCGAAAAATCTATGCCGCTCCCTGCCATCCCGTGAAATAGGCAATAGAATTAGTTCAGTTCAACATTGCTGAATGGGACAGCGTGGATTCTGGGATGAGGAGAAGCGCATTCACAGGCTTCAGCAGAAGAAGCCCACGTTAGCGACCTTATCCGAGGCGATTCCCTGGGAGGCATTCAGGCCGCTGCTGGAGTAGGGTTACAGCCATAAACGTAAGAGCAATGCTGGCCGGAAGCGGATTGATCCGCTCATCCTCTTCAAGATGCTGGTGCTTCAGCAACTGTTCAACTTCAGCAATGAGGAGCTGGAATTCCAAGTCAACGACAGACGCTCATTTGAGGAGTTTATCGGACTTGGAGTGATGAACAGCATTCCCGATGCCACCACCATTGCGTTCTTCCGCGAGCGGCTCCGCAAGGCGGGTGTCATCGATGACCTTTTTGAACGGTTTGAGGAGCACCTGCGGTCCCAGGGCCTGGAGGCCCGCGGTGGACAGATCTTCGATGCCACGCTGGTCCCTGTTCCTAAACAGCGAAACTCACGACCTGAGAACGAATCCATCAAGCGCGGGCAGCTGCCAGATGGATGGGCCGACAAGCCAGAGCGCCTGCGGCAGAGGGATCTTGACGCTCGATGGGTCAAAAAGAACGGCATCAGCCACTCCGGGTACAAGAACAGCATCTGCATTGACGCCACTCACGGCTTCATCCGCAGATACGCCATTACCCCAGCCAATATTCACGAAAGCCAGATGATCTCGCAGGTTCTAGATCCTGAGAACTGGGATGACTTCGTCTGGGCTGATTCCGGCTACGCCGGCGCGCGGTATGAAGATCTACTGGAAGTGGCTGGTTTTGAGAGCCGAATTCATGAGAAGGGTACGCGTTGCCATCCCTTGAGCGAGGAGGCCAAGGAACGCAACAAGGTGCGATCGAGCGTGCGGGCAAGGGTTGAGCACGTCTTCGGGACAGTCACTACCTCTATGCACGGCAAACTGACAAGACGAATTGGCTTGGCCAGAACGAAGGCTTGGCGAGGACTGGCGGCTCTAGGTCATCAACCTTCCTGCTCAGCAGCAAGCTCCAGATCTTGAATGAGGTCGCCGAGGTGTTCCAGGACGGGATACAGCTCCAATGTAACCCGTGGATGGACAGATCAGGCTCCCCCATAAGGGGGATGCCCATGGGTCCACGCAGGGGTTACGTTCAGTACATCAGCGGGACAGTTGCCGCATCGCCAGGCAGTCCATCGGCTTGGTGGGCTGAAGGCGGGCTCCAACGTTTCTTACACACCACACCGCAACAAGATCATGGCCGCACGAAGATTCACAGATGAACAAGAGCAGGAGATCGCTCGCAGGTATCAGGCAGGCGAAAATCAAGTGGTACTGGCAGATGCGTTCAGGGTGAGCTGCCCAACTGTCCGCGGCATACTTAAGCGTAACGGGGTAAAGATACGTGGTATATCCGAAGCCAAGCGAAGCTTCACCGAAGACCAAGAACTGGAAATTGCTCGTAGATACGCGGATGGTGAGACAACGATTAGGCTTGGTCAAGAGTTCGGCGTATCAAACGGAACAATTAGCCAAGTCCTCAAGCGCCGTGGGATAGAACGGCGTATAGTGGGCGATTACTCGCGTATATTTGATGATCAGCAAGAGGCAGATGTATGCAGTCGCTACCAGAACGGCGAAAGCGCAAGCGGGCTCGGCAAAGAATTTGGCGTAAAGCATGGAGTCATAACAGATTGTCTTCGGCGTCATGGCATCCCAGTACGCTCGCAGAAGGAAGTCCAGGGTAAACTGAGCAGCAAGCAGGAGGCTGAAATTTGCTCTCGCTATCAAGCAGGCGAGAGCAGTATCAGACTTAGCAAAGACTATTCAGTAGGCCGTGAAGCAATCGGCAAAGTTCTTAGGCGCCATGGCGTCTCGATGCGCGCCCTCAACAGATTTGGCAGTGAACAAGAGCAGGAGATTGCCCGCCGCTATCTGGCTGGCGAGGGTACTATGGAGTTGGCCAACGAATTTCAACTATCACGCAAAACAATAGGTAGAATACTTGAACGCCACGGCTTCTCGCTGCGCCCGAAAACCGAGCTTATAGACAAGCTCATCTCTGAACATGCGGCACAAATCTGCTCCTACTATAAAGAAGGCAAAAGCACAACCGAGTTGGGTGATGAATACGGAGTTTCCGCTAACTCTATAATGAAGGTTCTTGCTGCATTCGATGTGCCCATCCGCCCTGCGGGCGAATCGCTACGATCATTCACCGAAGATCAAGAGAAAAAGATCGGCGCTCAGTATGCAGCAGGCGCAAATGCAACTCAGATTGGCAAGGACTATGGAGTGACGCCCGGTACGATCTATAGGGTGCTTAAGCGTCAAGGTGTCCCAATTCGCGCAATGGGTGAATCTCAGCGCAGTCTGGATAGCGTTCAAGAGGCCGAGGTGTGCTCCAGGTATGCAGCGGGTGAAAACACCTACTCCATAAGCGACGACTACGACATCTCGATTGTAACTGTCTACAAGGCGTTGCATCGTGGTGGAGTTGAGATCCGCGAAGGCATTACGGGGGGCGACTCGGTTGAGTATGCTTTAACCAGCACTGGACACTACAGCAGTCAGCGCGAATGTAGCTTTTACGTCTTTGACCTTGCTAACCATCCGGGCTGCTCCAAGCCTGGCATCGCTTTTAATCTTGAAACACGAATAACGCAAAGCGGTGGTGAGTATGGAGATATGCATATCGAGTTTACGTTTGCCACTCGCCAAGAGGCATTCTTCCTGGAGCAGGCCGTCCTTGATGCCACCAGAGGGTGCGCACGGTGTCCATCAGCTCTTGCTGGTTGGGCTGGGGCAAGTGAAGTTCGCGCCATGCCCGCCGAGGATCTGGTAGCCATCGCTGAACGTCTGGCAGACGAGATGGATGAGTTGGGCGTGTGGGAGTTTGCAGCCCGGTATGTGCCGATGACCAGCGCCCAGCGGGCAATCTGTCAACAGCGGGCACTTGAGAACGAACCGGCGTTCGTGTCTGTGGAGCAGGACTGATGCCCAACCCTGACACCGAGAGGAAGCGCCGCTGGCGTGCGAGGAAGCGCGGAGTACTGGAGCCTGTACCGACCTGCGCCTGCGGGAGGAAGATGCTGGGTGACCGTGAGATGTGCCGTGCCTGCTGGCTGAAGACGGACGAGGGGAAGGAGTACACACGGCAGAAGGTGCAGCGGCACAGGTCGCGATAGGCGATGGGCATGGTTCAGTCCGCTGGGACCACCCCCAGTAGCACCAGCAGGGTGGTCGAAGTAGACGGCGCAGGCTGATGCCTAGCTGTGTAGTCCCACCAGGTTGTTCAGCTGACAATTGTCTGTGAGGTCGCCAGCGGCTGGGATCCACTGAGCACTACTCTACGCGATATTACGAAAGAACCACTCGCCTCTCAATGGACGGCTGGCTCCAGTAGCCCAATGGCCGTAACGTCCTTCGCTTCCACCGTGACCCAGCCCCCGGTGGCTCCCGCCGGGGGCCAGGGTGCCCTTTATGTCACCGCCCAGCTGAATCGGAACAACTTGAGCAGGTTGTGGCCCGTGCTCATCAGCGACCACTCTCCGTTCACCCTCTCAAGCCCCCACAGCAGGATGCGCCGCAGGCCGCGATTTTCTTTCGTCTGACCAAACACCGGCAGCCGCAGGCATCAAACGTACTAGCCACGGCCCCCCACTGTCCGCAAAGAAGTTCGCTCGGACTGAACCATCCACCTGGGGGCTCAAACGACAACGACCATGACGACAGGCCGCGTCGCCCAGGTTGGTGCTTGGCTTTCTCTATGGCTAAAGCCCAGCACAGTCTTTCTTGGTGGTTCCGAGAACCTTCATCAGATCTGTCCTTGATTCAGAGTCTGATGTAATTGACTGAACTCCGACAAGATAAGACAAACCCTTAGCAATGGAAGCACATCTTGCTTTCCCGGCAGCTCGTGCATACTCTTCGAGAAGAGTCGCCGAACCTTTGGCCTTGTCGCAATTTATCTTGCTTTGATATTCTAAGCACGCCAGGGTTGAGTCTTCTACGCGCCCTAGCATCCCGGCGTGAGCAGGCGCGCCAATTGCCAGCACAAAAAGAAGTGGAGAGCACGAGCGCAATGCTTTAAGCATTGGAAATAATCGGCTAATCGCTGCCACTTTAGCAACAGGGAGCTAGCTTAATCCCTCATACGGCAACTACATCCCCATCGCCAGCCACAGCGAAACCACTGAATCTCTCGGTGGGGAAGCTGGGTTCGTGCAATCGGTGCTGATCACCGACTCCTCCGACCCGGTGCCTGAGGCCACCGAGACTGTGCGTCTTGATCCAGTACCCAGCCATGCGGAACTCATGAACGACAGCCGGCTGCTTGATTATGTGCTGAGGCGGAGTGGGTTAGAGAGAGAACCTGCGGAATCCCACCGTGATCCGATCTGAGAAAAGCTGGATAGCTTATGGACATCGTGAATCCAAGAACAATAAATCCGCCAGCAGGTGTGCTGTCCAGCACAAAACAGACCAACTGCTTGTATTGGCGTAAAGTGCATAAAGAATCCGCAGCTTGGATCGAAGGGGGCTGCCAGGATCTGGCGATAACGAGTAATGTCTGTGGATCGAATTCTCCGATAAGCCAGTCCTGGCTCTGAGCTCAACGGAACTCCTCGGCGAAGAGGCGCCGCAGGATTTCAGTGACCTCCGTGGCCATGCGCGCATCATGTCGAGGCCCGTCTCCCTGCCCCGTTGGGATGCGCAGGACCAAGGCGACACTGCGCTGGCGTCCGGGGGTGGAGCGGGTGTCGATGAACTGAGCGAATGCAGCGTAAGTGAGGGCTGGGGCTTCGGGGAAACCGGGGGCGGTGGTACCGAATCCCAGCTTGGAGAGCACCACGGGAGCCTGGACCTGGTTGATCAGACCGAGCCGTTCTATGGCGATGTCGACGTAGCGGGCGGTGTCGTGGGCGAGGGAGCGGATTGCAGTGGTCAGGCTGGACCACTGGGCTCCGGGAAGCTGTTGGTCCGTGGAGAGGTGCCGGTGCCAGCCAAGCATCGTCAGCAGGCGAGTGAGGTCGTAGGCGGAGAGGATGTTGCGGGTCCGCTCAAGGTCGAGGTGGGGTACCAGTATGCCGGCCGGACCCACCAGACGGGCGCCGATCAGATAGGCCCCTTCCCCGTAGGGCCCATTCAAGCGCAAGGCTGCATTGCCGGTGATACTACGCAGCCAGCTCTGCAGGTCGGGCTGGCCAGGCGAACGAATCTGCTTGAGCATCCAGGCCACTGCGTTGGAGTGCGGCACGCCCTTGCTGTAGCTCACCATTTCGGTGAACAGGTCGCCAAACGATTCCCGGCGCGAAGCGCCACTTCGTTCTCCCACCACATCACAACGGTCGATGGGTAGGGTCGGCTGCAGACGGTTCGCCTGGCAGATCAGCTGGAGGGCGGCCGCGAATTTCGTGGCACTCCAGAACTGCACATTTAAGCCCGAGGCCTGACGGCCATACCAGCGCACGCGCAGGGGGCTACCTTGCTGGAAGCCGCCCACGGCCACGCAGGCCTGTGCCACCTCATCACTGAGGAACTCGAGGCCACCCCGTCCGTCACGGCCTTCCAGGACCTGGGGTATTTGGCCGATGGTTGGATAGGGCTGAAACGTGGCAGGGGAGACGGGGTAGGACAGTGTGGTTACAGCATCAGGAGTGGCTGAGAGAGCGTTAGCGAAGCCAGGTAGCTGATCCTGGAAAGGAGAAGTGTTGAATCCACGATCCAGGCCTGGAAGTTTGTCGTCGTTGGCGCCAGAGGCGGCCGCATCCTGTCGTAGCTGGCGGAAGGGACTGGTGGGGAAGGGCGGGGACGAACCGAGGGCCTGGCTGAGTGCCGCTGCGGTACGGGAACCCACGATGGCATCGGGCCTGAGTGGCACCCTCCGCTGGAAATCCCGCACCGCTTGGGCTGTGGCGGGGCCAAAGTCTTCATCGACCACGCCGAACAGAAAGCCAAGCTGGATCAACTGGTTCTGGAGGGCCCCCACTGCTGGACCCTGTTCACCTTGCTGGAGGTTTGCCATAGGACGGGGAAGAGAGAGGGGAGCAGAGACAAGACTGGGGCCATCAATGGCCGGAACTACTAGTGAGATGGAGCTCGAGAGGAGAGATGGTTTGTGCACACCAAACGAATTACCGATAAGCTGCATCGATGCAACGGTTGGTCGTTCATGGCAGACAGGGTCTTACTAGTTCTGCCAAGAGCTGAAGCGTTTGCTATTGTAATTCCAATAAATATAGGCAGCATCAACCTCACTGTCGTCGATTCGAATAGCATCGCATGGAGCTTGTGGGCGCAAACCATCAGGAAAGCCACCCGCAGCAAGCCTAGCCATGCGGGCCAACCGTTTCAGTGGTATCACCTGTAGCTGGCTGGATGTGGGTGAACGCAGGGGAACCGAAAACTCGAGCACGTCGGGCGGTAGACGGGGGCCTGTCCTGAATATGGCGACGTGCATCACTCCCGCGGTCTCCCCGGCAAGCGCAGCTTGCGGTAATCCCCGGCAGGAAAAATCACCCCAAACCACTGAACTCACGTGCCATCGGATGTTTGGATAGTAACGAGCAGCGGAGGCGGCTTCGGGATGCTGATCGCGTTTCAGAGAACAGGAGAAGGCGACATCGGGGATACCGAGAAACCCTGCTAAAAGGCAGCCGCTCAGCCAGGAACAGGCAGTCAAGAGACTAATCCCAATTTGCAAACTGCTGAAACCAACCAGCTCGATCCAGTACATCTCTTGAATAATCACGACCCGTGGTGGGAAAGTCAGGATCACGACCGGCACGGATCGCCGCGATGACATTGCCAGGCCCGGCGTTGTATCCAGCCACCGTGGCTCTGACCAGGAGGCTACCTGCACCGGAGAGCTTTGGTTCAAAGAAACGACGATTACCGGCCAACACTTGACAGCCAAAGCGTATATTCGTTTCAGGATCTCTCCATTGGCCAGTCGCAATCCAATCAGGGAATGCTCCATCATCAATCTGCATCAGGCCTCGACCATGGCCGTTGTCTCCAGTGCCTCCTGGACCCGGGGGATTGAGAATAAGTCCCCAGAAGGACTCCCTGGAACCGATACCACCGATCAAGGATGGTTGAAAGCCGAACTTCGCCGCTGATTCCTTGATCATGGGCTCATAGCCACGCCGCTGAATCTCATCAAGGTGCGCTTTGAGTGCAGTGGCTCCTCGGCTTGTAGGGAACTTCCCCCCAAACGTAATTCCTGGCCGGGGCAAGACCTCAATCTCATCGACATCAACACCCAGTAAACTGGCCCAGGTCCGAGGGCCCACAATCCCGTCGACTTCAAGGGCACGTCGGCCCTGAAACTGCCTTACCGCCTCGGCCGTCATACTACCGAAGAGGCCATCAACCGCAGGTGCGCCCGGAGCGTCGCGCAGAAGCCCCAATCCTTTCAGTAGGGACTGTAGCTGCTTGACTTCATCCTTGAGCTGGGGAATAAAGATCCCATCATTGAGCATCAAAGTGGTGTGTTGAATCGCCATGGTTTGAAGTGCCGAATGAAGTTGTGTTAACGGGCTGGTGTTCAAAGGCCAAGGGCGGCTCGGGTTCGCTGCCCGACAATTCCATCTGCAGTAAGATTTTTGCTAGCCTGAAACTCTGTTATAGCTTCATCAGTAGCCGGCCCGAAGATACCATCATCCACTATCTTGAAACCCAGGTCGATCAATTTTCGCTGGACAGCAACCACGTCCTGACCACGCATGAACGGCTGCGTAAGGAACAATGAACGTGGCTGCACTGGATCGCCGATGGGATCAATCAACCCATTGAGATCTGCCTGGATCAGTGCATACTTCTGATCCCATACACTAGGCTGCCGCAGATTAAGGCCATCATCGATATGAACAGGATCATCAAAGTCTCCCCCCCAGCGAAGTGTTGCATCATTTCGGATGCTGTTGATGAAGCTGCGGATCTGAGCCGGCAATGAACCGACAGCAGCTAGAGCATCGCCATTGAAGAAGCCTCCAGCATGCCGGATGTTCATGTCGATGGCATGGCCAACGAGATGATTGGAGCGACTGGCAGGTCGCACGATCGCACCGCTGACCGGCACACCCTGTCGCCGGGCCGAACTAGTCACAAAGATTGTGAGATCATTTGCTATCGCAAAGGATTCAATTTTCCGAAGCTCAGGAAGAAACTCAACATCCGCCAAGACTGGCTTGTTGACAAAATGGCGGCTGCTAAAGGTGACAATGCCGGTTTCCATGGGTAACTCCTTGATGGATGGCTCCAGAAGTCCAACACAATTAAGATCATTATCTATCTGGAGGAATTCCCGCCTGGACTCCCGTAGGGAATCTTGAGGCCGACCATCAGTCTTGTCGCAGCCAGCACAGAAAGCAGCAAAGAAATGCTAAGACTGACAACAGAAGATTGCACTTCATGGAGTGGTGTTAATCATGACAGGCGGCTGGCTAGCTTTCGGCAGACCTTCCACGCGACAGCAACGCATGCCGTTCACCGCAAAAGTGATCAGCGCAGCAGAATGGGGCGCTTCCTCTCCCCTCAATGCTCCATTCGATCGCACGATTCCCAAGTATGTTGTGATTCACCATACGTTCAAACCGCGTAACGCATCTCAGGGGACTTTGGATGGCGCCAAGAAAGCAGCGCGCCAGATCCAGGCCTTTCATATGGGGCCGCAGCGGGGATGGTCAGATTCGGGGCACAACTTTCTGAATACCAAGGGAGGTTTCTTGCTGGAAGGACGCCACGGCTCTCTTGAAGCGGCCATCAGCGGGTTCTGCGTCCAATCTGCGCATGCTCGTCAAGACCAAGGCAAGCTGGCTGGAGGTAACAGCTCTCCTGGCATTGAGAACGAAGGTGATTTTGACCAGGAGCAGATGGAGCAGGATCAATGGGACAGTCTTGTTGAGCTCAGCGCCTCCCTGTGTTCATCATGCAATATTGCCCCGAGCAATATCCGTGGTCATCGGGACTTCAGTGTTACCCAGTGCCCTGGCAACTGGCTCTACGACCGACTGGATCAACTTCGGAGTGAAGTTCGCAGCAAGTTGGGTTTGCCGGCTGTTGTCGGCACCGAAGAGGGGGAGAAGGTTCTTCCCTTCGGTCTTCGTGGACCCGCTGTCCTCGTACTTCAGAAGCGATTGAGTGAGCTGGGCTTCAACCCTGGTCCCATTGACGGGATCTTCGGTGACGACACCCGTTCTGCTGTGGTTGCATTCCAGAATTCTCGACAGCTCTTGCCCGACGGCGTCGTGGGGCCAATTACACGTAATGCCTTGAACCTCTGATCGACGCAAAATCCCATTAAGTTTTTAATGGCCAAGTCAGGGAAGCTCTGAGCAACGAGGGCTTGAGCGGCTCCTAGGATCGGACTGAGCCGGATTGCTCCTCCGGATGGGCTCAGGGATTGATCTGTGCCCGATCAAGGTGATCTTATGCCCATTTTTCGCTGCCTTGCACCCGTGAATGGCCTCATTCGGCCACACCACGCCCCTGATCACGGTGTTGCAAGCAACTGACGCCGCGCCAGGAACAGATTCGTCAGTGCTGCCAGCACGTTCACCTTGCAGCGGTTTTTCACCATTCCCCGCAGCCTGGTCTTCTGAAAGCCGAACTGCTGCTTGATCACACGGAACGGATGCTCACCTTTGGCGCGGATGTGGGCCTTGGCTGTCTCCACCAGATCCTGCAGCTTCCCGTCTGGCGTATCGGGCAGTGCTCGGCGCTTGCCGGGTCGCATGGCCACTCGAAACTCCGTTGACCTGCCTGCCATCTCCGGCCTCTTCGCGATTCCCTGGTATCCAGCGTCGGCGTAGACCACCTCCTCCTCCTCCCCGTGCAGCAGCTCAGCGGCTGGGGTGAGGTCATGCACGTTGGCGGCCGTGGTGACGACGGAGTGGATCAAGCCGGAGCCCTTGTCCACACCCGCGTGGATCTTCATTCCGTGGTACCACTGGTTGCCCTTCTTGGTCTGGTGCATCTCAGGATCCCGCTTCCCCTCCTTGTTCTTGGTGGAGCTGGGCGCCGCGATCAACGTGGCATCCACGATCGTGCCTTGGCGCATCGCCATCCCCCGCGCACTGAGGTTGGCTTTGACGGTCTCAAAGATCCGCTCGCCCAGCCCATGCTTCTCCAGCAGGTGGCGAAAGGTCAGGATCGTGGTCTCATCAGGGATCCGGTCGCTGACCAGATCGATGCCGGCAAAGCGGCGCATGGTTGGCACCTCGATCAGGGCGTCTTCCATGGCGGGATCGCTGAGGGAGCATCACTGCTGCAGCAGATGGATGCGCGGCGTCGTTGTCAGTGGGTACGGAGGTCTCCCACTCTTCTTGCTGGTTTTGGGGTAATGCGGCTCGATCAGCGCGATCAGGGAATCCCAGGGCACAACGACCTCCATCTCCGCAAGGAACTTCTCGCGCTTGGTCTGCTTCTTGGCGGTCGTCTGCTCGTAGTCAGATAAGCCGAGCTGCTTGCCGCCCATCACCCCAGTCCTAGCCAGTGATTACATGGCCATTGTCCCGCGATTGGGCTCAGTTTTCCCAAGGCTCCCTAATCAATCTTCCCAGAAATACACCTAGCCCTCCACAAGCAATACATATTCGATTCCACTAACTGCATACTCCAAATCAGCCAGAATTACCCGGTTTGCAATGCGCCTTACATTATTATTATTTAGCTCGCAAAGCAGATCTTCGAGTGCAGCAGATAGCACTGAAGGCAGAGACAAGTCAACCTGCAGAGAAGAGATTAGCAAGTCCAAATAGTTCAATCGATCAAGTAATGACGTTAATTGAAGGCGAGCAGACTCAGAAATTGCGATATCATCAAAATTATTGCTAATGGTCTTGATAATTTCGCTAAATAGGGGCAGGGCTACAGGGGAAGTTCCTGTTGTAAGCTGGGAGCCAAATTTTACGCTTGCCAACGCAAATGGGCCAAAAGCTAGAGGCAAAACTTTGCTCAGGACCATTTCTGCAAGCTTTACGGATTCAGTTAGTGTGTTAACAGCGGCAACTGCGCCTTTTTGCTTCTTGACCGCAAGGCCGAGGTCTTCATTTATTGCGGTAATTTTATCTACCGCTTCTTTCAAGTCATTACTTGTCAATCTATTATTAAGTTGATTGCGAAGGAATAAAGATACTTTGCCGTGCAGACTTCGACGAAGCTTTATGACCTCATTCCGTTTTTCTTCAGTGTAGCAATCTGTACCACCTGGGCCACAGTCACTAGGTCCAAGCTTCAAAAGCTCATACGCATTATCTCTTGCTTCGATAAGTCCATTTATTAAACTTTTCTCTAGCTGATCGGTAGTTTGTTCCAAAGAAGAAGATGCCATGGTGGAAGGTTTCATGAGAGAAGAGAAGGTGAATCAAGAAAGTAAAGAGTGCTGTGAAGCTACACTATTCACTCATCGTACTTAAGAATAAGAGTTCTTATCTCTTGTATCTCTGTATCGTACGTAGCAATGAGGGCGCGTATTTCTGCGATTAAATCGTATTCATTTCCAGTTGCAAGTCCGGCCAGCATGCCATGAGCTTTGCGAATTGGCGTTATTAAGCTTCCCACAGCCTTGCTCTCTAGTTCGTTTTCTTCGTTCTTAATCTGTTTAAGATTGTATTGCATTGTATTATAATGGTCGTAAGCATCAAGCACTTGCTTTTTCTCGCCTCTTGTCATTTCGCTGAGGTTCTTCTTCTTGTTATAGTAAACAAGGAGTTCGCCTGCATTGTCCTGCGCAATATCGCGGTAGGCGCTTTCCGCTAATTCTACATCTGTTTCTAGCGAAGCAAGAATAGTATCCACATAAGGAGACGCTTCGTTGACTAAAGAACGGATAGCGCTCCACTTTGATTCATTTAAATATATCTTCCCTAAGATGCCTATAATTTCACTGAGTGGCGTGAGGTAGCGCTCATCCAGTGAACTACTGCTAAGTGCAATAGGCTGCCCGCCAGTATCTCCTGCGCTCTTGATACGATCGTTAAGGCTTATTCCAGCGGCCCGGAGATTGGAAATAGATTTTTTAAATTGCTCAGGGGATTCATCTGATGCCAAGATGGATAGTGATTTGGCATAGACGGACAACAGGCTTAAAAGTTGTAGTCTAGCATTAAGAGCTTCGTTTGATATATACGGTGAAATTTCCAAGGGTGATTTGTAGATCGTAGTTTCACCAGGTGAGCGCCCGGACAGCAAATCAGTAAAATATTGGCAATCCCCACTCACGTAGTCTGCTTCAAGGCGGCAGTCGCTGTTAAGGCTTAATATCAACTTAAAGCCTTCACGGTCAAATGTATTGAGAGTATTAAAATATTCCATGAGAGTTGCACTTCCTGTTTCAAGGGACTTGCTGAGATTTTCGGTCTCCTTAATTAGTTCAGAGCGTTGCGTGAAAAGGAAGCAACCTGATAACGCTGGAGACAGCAGTCCAATAGTAAAAAAAGATGTAGCTATTCTAGAAACCTTATGGATGTTCATGAATTGCAAATTTTGATAAGTATCTATATTCGTTCTATTTTTATAGGAGCTCAGCGGACCTTGCAATGCTTGGCTGTAAATCTTTACATTTGCATCTTCGCGCAAGGCGAAGGACGACTTCCAATAAGGGAAACTCTGGTCAACGCCCGTCTACAGGTCGGACCCACTTCGAGAAGGTTGTTGTGAACCTACTTGGCGCTCGTTGGGTCATGATCACCCGTGATTGGTCTGAATTCGAGCTGTTTCGAGCTCATTGTGATGTCTGATGGGAGCCAGAAGGCACACCATTCCCTTGGCCAGGGCCTATTAAAAGTTTCAAGCTGAGATCGGCTGTGGGCCTTCCTGTCCATGGCAGCGCATCAGCCGAGTGGCGTCCCACCAGTTGGTGTAAAAGCTGAGTGCCCAGCCCCGGCTTAGCCGGGGCTGGCAGGCCGCTCCTCAGACGCTTGTCGTTGCAAGGGGTGGGCAGGCCCGCTTCCCTGGTTTGAGAACCACCTCAACCAGACGAACCATGCCCAAGACAGATTCTGGCGCCTCCGCCCTGGCGTCGCTACTGGATGGCAGCACGGCTGGGGAGCTGATCCCCGAGCTGTCCCGCCACGGCCTGCAGCAGCTGATCGAACTCGAGGTCGCCGCTGTGCTCGGTGCCGATCGGCACGAGCGCACTGATGAACGCTGCGGCTACCGCGACGGCAGCCGGCCCCGCCTGCTCGCCACCCAGGTGGGCGACCTCCCGCTGTCGATTCCCAAACTCCGCGCCGGCAGCTTCTTCCCGACGATCCTGGAGCCCAGAAGGCGGATCGATCAGGCCCTGTACGCGGTGATCATGGAAGCCTGGGTCAAGGGCGTCTCCACCCGCAAGGTCGACGCCCTGGTGGCGGCGATCGGCTCGGATGCCGGCATCTCCCGCTCGGAGGTGAGCCGCATCTGCCAGGGCCTCGACGCTCAGATCCAGGCCTTCCTGGAGCGGCCCCTCGATGGCAGCCGCTACCCCTACCTCTACCATGATGCCACGTAACTGCACGGGCGACTGGGCAAGACGCTGCAGGTCTGCTCCCGTGCCGTCGTCGTGGCCATGGGCGTGAACGCCGATGGGCGCCGTGAACTGCTGGGGCTCAAGGTGGGCGACAGCGAAAGCGAGCCCTTCTGGCGGGAGTTCCTCACCAGCCTCAAGCAGCGGGGCCTCGCTGGCGTGCGGCTGGTGGTCTCCGATGCCCACGTGGGTCTCACCAAGGCGGTGGGCCGCATGTTCCAGGGCTGCAGCTGGCAGCGCTGCCGAGTGCATTTCGCTCGCAACCTCCTGCAGACAGTGCCGAAAGCCCAGCAGGAGATGGTGGCGGCTGCTCTGCGCTCGGTGTTCACGCAGCAGAGCGCCGCCACCGTGGAGGAGCAGTGGGATCAGGTGGCCGCCATGCTCACCGGCAAGTTCCCCAGAGCGGCTGAGCTCATGGCCACCGCCCGCGAGGACTTGCTGGCGTTCCGCTATTTCCCCGCCAGCCACTGGCGCAAGCTGTGGAGCACCAACCTGCTGGAGCGCGTCAACGAGGAGATCAAGCGCCGCACCCGGGTGGTGGGCATCTTCCCCAACGATGCAGCGATCACTCGATTGGTGGGAGCGGTGCTGCTGGAGCAGGACGAGCACTGGCAGCTGGAGGGCCGACGCATGTTCTCGCTCGACTCGATGGCTGCCATCCCACCCAGCGCCGACGCGCTGCCGGAGCTCGATCAGCCGGCGCCAGCCATGCCATAGCCCACAGCAGAAGCTCAGGCCCCAGCCAGCGCTCTGGCGCGCCCATCACAGGGCGGGCCAGAGCGCTGGCGCCCGGGGGCGGGCGCTGAATCCTGCGTCCTCAGGGCTGATTCAAAGTCTCAACGCTGGATCGGCTGGCTCTGGTTGGCGCCTGGCCATGACCAGCAGCGCCTTGATGTCGTGCATCACGGTCTGCAATCCAGATCGAATCGACCGGAACCCAGCCAGGCGCAACAGGTTCAGGGCTGCGGTGCGCAGCGTGGCCATCGCGCCGGCCCCATTACCCCGGTAGCGGTGGGCATCCTCATGGAGCTGGGTGTCGCGAATCCAGTGCCAGCCCTCAATGCTCCAGCGGTCTCGCACCAGTCGCAGCAAGGCTTCTGGCGTGGTGCGCAGGCTGGTCAGAAACATGTGAGTGGCGCGAAAAGGCTTGCTGTCACGAGTCCCGTCGGCGACCACCTCCACAATCCAGCTGGTGCCGATCCAGGCCTCGGTGATGTGCGCAGGGGCCTGTTTCGCCCGCAGCGTCTAAGTGATGTCACGGCCGTGGCTGATCTCGTGATCGCCTGCCACGAAAGGGATGTGCCGCTTTCCCTGGAACTGGCTGCGGATCTGGCGGTGCAGCGTCTTTTGATTGGCTTTGACTGTCAGCAGGAAGTCGGCCCCCTGCTCCTGGAGCTGCCGAAAAACGGGCGCTGGGTATGGAGCGCGTCAGCCTGTATGAGAACGCCCTCCAGATCCAGTTCGCCGAGAAGCTGCCGGAGTACCGCCCGCTCATGGTTTTCGCCGGTGGCGTAGCAGGCCTGGCTGATCGCGACACCCAGAGCGGCCGAATAGAGCGTGACCTGGGCAATGAACGCGGAGCCACCTGCGGCTGTGGTCTCGATCGACCCTCGCAAGATCTTGCCGTCACACACCAGCTGATCGAGATCGGCTGCACCACCAGGGATCTGGGCAATCGTCCAGTCACGGATTGCAACGCACAGGGCTGCCACGTCCACCTGCTGGAAGAAGTAGCGGAAGGAGGAGTCCGATGGCGGCCGCCGCAGCTCCACGCTCAGCGCCTCGGTAAGCACGGCGTGGTGGCGGATGGCGAATCGCTCCAGATCCCGCAAGCTCTGGCATCCACTGAGGATTCCGAGCAGGGCCACCAGCAGCAGATACCAGGCCGGAAACCGAACCCGGCGCCGCATCCGTGCATCAGGGATCGACCTCAGATAGCTGATCAGGTCGAGATCGGTTGCGGCAGAGTCGCTTTCAAGCACAAGGAGGAGGCGATTCCGCCGACCTCAACGCATGCTGACAGCCCCGGCAAGGACGCCTGTGACGGACTTTGAATCAGCCCTGCCTGCGTCCTCCACCAGATGGCTCAGGAGTGAATCGCTTGACAGGTCATTCCTGACCGTGCAAGGTGAATGAACGAGGCGATTCATCACCTCGGGAATGACAACCCGTCATTCCACCCTGTTCACACTCTGATCAGGGCAGCCGGGCCTCTGGATTTACACCACGCAAAGGGACGCGGCCCGCATTAATCCATGCTAATGTCGCTAATAATTTCTCTTGACAATTGAGAATATGAGAGCTAACCACCACCTTAAAAGACTAGGCATCATTCCCATCTCAGGCCTAGCTTTCCTTGCAGCTTACCTGAGTCCGTTGGCATATGCACAGATCAGCAGGCAAAATGCCGCGGCAACCCCAGCAGGCAATCATAGTTCAATATTCTATTTCTCTGGAGGCCTGCTAGCCATAGCGTTATGTGTTGTTTTTGTTCTCTATTTTAACAGAGCGCAAGGACAGCAAGTTGATGAGAAGGCACGATTTGAATTTCAACGTCTAAGTTTTGCTGCCGTAGTTCTTACAGGACTAGGATTGATTTTTTTACTCTCTATGGCCATGTACTATTGGGCGCCATCAAGCTCAGAAGCTGGAAAGACTATTTTTGAAGCTTGCAAAACAGTTATTCCACCCATTATCACCTTAGTGCTTGGATATTACTTTGGAAAGAGTGATCAAGTCCAAACGCCTGAAGAAAAGCACAGTCAAGCAAGAACAAATGGTCAACGGGAAACCGGAACAGATAAACAAGTTAGCCCAGAGATAAGCGGCAATGACCCTAATCGAAAGATTCCACCGACCTTGAGTTAACAGGCGCGTACATACGAAACGGAAGCATTCGTAATCAATTATGATAAGAACATTATCGCACCCCGCTGACGCGTCAGCCATCGGCCTTCATCCTGAAGGCAAGTAAAGACTATGAATGCCAGACTGGCTAGCATCAAGATTCAGAAGACGGGAGCGGAGGAAATCTCCATTGCCAAAGCGACTCTCCACTTCTGATCTTGAGCGTTATCCGTATCCAGCAAGCAGCTGACCTGAGGCTGCATCTGGTACCAGGAGGCAGTACCATTGTGGGATGAAGCGGAAGCACCAGCGCACCCTTGAGCTGATCTTCTCCCGGCCTGTAAGCGGCAGCTTGCCGTGGAGGGACATAGAAGCCCTGTTTCAGGAGCTTGGCGGGGAGGTAAGTGAGGTGGTCTGGCTTTTCTGGACAGGTCCCATCGTTAACCTCTGAGGCGGGGCACCGCCCCTGAAAGGGGCTCCCACTGAGGCCGAACCCTGTTCCTCCCGTCCAGGGTTAACGATGTCAGGGGCCAGAGCTGTCCAATAAAAGGCGTTGTCTAGGGCCTCCCTACTGAATCTCTCGCACCACCTCATCAATCGTATCGGCAAGGTTCACCTCACCTCCCTGACCCGCTAACTCGGCAAACCGGCGGCCCTGCGGCAGCAGCCGCACCTGCGCTGATCCGACCGCTTCGTTGAAACTCTTATTCAACCGCAAGAGGTTGGTGCCGATGCCATTGAACTTACTAACAAAGACAAGAAACCGCTTGTGCAGCTCCACCGCATTACTCTGGAACTCTTCGATATTTCTAGCTATCTCCACCTGCTGAATTGTCATCGCCAGGCCCTTGAGGATCGCCAGCAGGCTAGTGGGGAAGGTGAGGATGATGTTCTTGCTGAAAGCGTACTCCAGCAACTGCGGGTCGCGCTCCAGCGCCATTGACAGGGCTCCTTCAATCGGGATGAACAGCACCACTCCATCCACTACCTGGCCCAGGGCGCTGAGCTTGCCGGCGTAGTCCTTCTTGCTGAGCAGATCAATGTGGCTTCGCAGCTTTTTGAGATGTCCACTCAGGGCCGCTTCTCGCTGCACTTGATCTGTAGCTTGCAACGCCTCAAGATAGCTCTTGATAGGCGCCTTGGAATCCACAATAAGCCGCCTTGAGCCCGGGATTGTAATCACACAGTCCGGTCGATAAGCACCCTCATCAGTACCCACATGAACCTGTTCATCAAAGTCGCAGTAGCTGATCAGTCCTACAAACTCAAGGATCCGCCGTAGGTTCACCTCCCCCCACTGGCCTTTCACATTTGGGGAGCGCAACGCCGAGGTGAGCTGCTGAGCGGCCCCCTGCACGTCTTCGCTGCGTTGACGCAGGTCCAAAGTCGTTTGCGCAAGCGCGCCGAGCTTCTCGCTGGAATCTTTCTGAAGGGACTCCACCTGTCGCCGAAGCTGCTCCACCTGTTTGGCAAACGGTTCACTCACCGTTTCCTTGGCGCTCTTAAGTAATGCCTCCCGCGAGCCATCCAGCATCTGGCCGCTGAGCGAGCGGAACTGGGTTAGAAGATCAACGCGTGCTTGCTCTAAAAAATGGGTTTGACCTTCCTGGGATCGCAACTGTTCGGCAATCTCGGCAATCCGGGTGCTTAGGGATTCTTTCTCACCACGGAGTTGCTCAAGCAGCGACTGATTCGCTGCATAGCGTGATTTTAGGTCGTCCCGTTCCTGCGCGAGGCCCTCCAACTGTGTGCGGCTGACCGCTGCCTGCTCCCGGGCCGTTTGCGACTCTTGCTGGGTTACCTTCAGTTCAGCGCTTTGTGCTTCCAGCTGACGGCTGAATTGCTCCAGTCCCTGGTCCGCTTTTAGAAGTCGTTCCTCCAGCAGCTTACGTTCCCCTGCTCCATCCCCGGCTTTTCTACGCATGAACACCCGGCTGAGGACGAAACCGGCGATTAGGCCGGCTAACACGCCGGTGACAAACAACAGGATTGGGGCCATGTAGCGCAAGTGCAATTCCGTCATCTTGGCCACCAATTGGAGACGAGGCATCCCCCAGGCGGGGGATCGTCACCCCAAGCCGATTCCCTCAGCACCGCCGACTCTCCATCCAGTTCCTGATGAACACAACCAACGCCCTGCAGGAGGTGGTTCAGCTAGACGACGCCTCACCGCAAAGCGCAAGCAGTAACACGTGTCATTCCAACCACATAGTCGATTGATGTCCGCAGACTGCACGGGGCTGAACTGATCAAGGTTCACCCGGTTCATCGCTCAGTTCATCGCCCAGGGCCAGTGCATCGCGGAGAGCCGGCTCGTAGCGCAGCAGCACTGCGGTCTCATGTTCAATGCTGCCAGGCTCCAATCGGCTCAGCTCGCGGAGAATCACCTCAAGCTGGGCCTGCAGTTCAGCCAACCGGGCAAAGCGTGCATCTGTCACTGTCACCTCATGAGCAGAGCCGTTGGCTTTGGGCGCGTTGGCCTCTGCCCTCTGCAATGCCCGATCGAACACCTCATCGGCGATTCTCTCCCAATGCTCGCGGGCGGCATCATCCATCTGATCAGCACAGGATTTTTGCTGTAGCCTGCCAGGTTCAGTTGCTGCTATCACCAATGGATTGCCTACCGGGGGCATCCCTACCTGACAGCAGGCTTCGGAAAGTGCTAATGATAAAGGTGTCTAGAGCGATGAGAGCCTGAAGGTTGAGCATCAGGTCTGATGTTACTGCTGCCGTACTGGTGCTGCTCACGGCTGACCCTGCGATTGCCCAGTTGCAGCCTCCGTCAGAGCTGATGACACCTGTTGAGCCAGCGGCGCCAGACACACCCCTGACGCCGGGTCTGCCAAGTTCGTTCGGCGACAAGCTCTGGGTGCGCGTACGCACCGACATCACCCTTGCGGAGCTGGCCAGCCAGTTGCGGGTTCAGGAAACCACCCTGGCCAAGCTCAACGATGTCAATGAAGACCACGGCTTCAGTCCGGGTGACTGGGTGGTGCTTCCTTCCCAGAAAGCCTCGGCGGCCAAGCAGCTTGCTTCCCTCGACACCAGTGAGCTGCGCCGCTCGGCTCCCCGCATTGAGCCCCTCCCAGTGGAGGGCACTGGTGTGGTGCGCTTCGGAGACAACCTCGTGAAGCTGGCCCAGCGCTACAGGCTCAGTATCCAGGACCTGCTTCGGCTCAACCCTGGTCTTGAGGCCGCCCGCCTGGTGGAAGGCCGTCAGATCAGGGTGGCCCGGGCCCGTCCTACCCGCTCTCGCATGGTGCTGGGGCTCAAGCCCACTGGCAGTGGCGGGCTGAGCTGGCCTGATCTTCCCGGCTTCGACCCGGTTCCCCAGACCCGCCCCCGCAGGTTTGATCAGTCACTCGACGACATGGTGCGCCAGGGGGTCGTCACTCCTGGCGAGCGCAGCCGAGTTCAATCCTCCGGTGCCCTGCGGCCCGGTGAGTTGTCTGCCCACCAGCAGGTCTGCAGCAATGACGCTCTCTCGGAGCAGGAGTGCCGCACCGGCGTGTCAGTCCGCTGGCGCCGAAGCAATTCCCTCAAAGCGGAGCGCCTCGACAACGACGGCAAGGCCATTGGAGCGCTCATGGTGGGCATGGGCCGCATCGACAACAGCTACCGGGCTCCGGTGCGCGACTGGCAGACATTCGGCACGCTTCGCGTGGATTGGGCTTCTTGGCGGAAATCATCAAGCGGCACCCGCATCGCTGATGCCAGAGGCTCAGCCTCGCAGGTTGCCGTCCACTGCAACGACCTGACCATTGCGGCCTACAGCAACGGACGATGGGGGCGGTACGAAGCTGCAGAAGGGCCGATGAGCCAGCTGGTTTTCAAACTTTGTGACAACAGACAGGAGTAATGGCTGAACCGGACCCACGCACCAGGTCAGGCAGCAGCAGGCGCAGTTCAGCCAGGCGGGCATGACGTGGACCCCGGAAACTGAACCAGTCCTTATGAGAGCTTCCCTACCGGCCAGACTTGGCCAGGAGAAGCCCCATGAAACGCAAGCGCCACACCCCGGAACAGATCATCCGCAAGCTGCGCACCGCTGAGCAGCTCCTCAACCAGGGCCAGACGGTAGCGGCGTCCCATGGAGTGGTGTAACTCGGGAGGATCAGCCCCGGCGTAGCCGGGGCTGACGGTTCACCTCCCTCAGATCTCAGCTGTGGCAATGGGTGGGCCGGTCTGTGACCCTGTTCGGAGCAC
>NZ_VNWP01000025.1 GCF_014224355.1 Synechococcus sp. BSA11S
AGGGTTCATAGTGGATTAATGGAGCTGAACAATCAGCTTCCAAGCAGTCATCCCCTGACTGCTCCTGTTCACCCTCCTGAGAGGGTCACAGGACCTCCTGAGTTACACCACTCGGAGGGGCGCTACCTTCACCGGCTGAGTGAGGAGGAGCGCCAGCGGATCCTGCTCACCTGCAACCAGCCGGCGTACGCCTCGCTGCCGCCGGGACAGATCGTGCCGGCCTTGGCTGATCAGGGGCTCTACATCGGCTCCGAGAGCAGCTTCTATCGGGTCTTGCACCAGGCAGGACAGTGCCATCGGCGTGGGCGGGCCCGGCTGCCGCAGGAACCCCGCTCTGTGCCGCGCCTCAGGGCGGATGGCCCAAACAGGGTTTGGAGCTGGGATATCAGCTTTTTGCCCACCACGGTGCGGGGTGTGTGGCTGTATCTCTATCTGGTGGTCGACGTCTGGAGCCGCAAGGTGGTGGCCTGGGACGTGGCCGAGGTGGAGTCAGCCGAGATCGCGGCTGTGCTGGTGCAGCGGGCCTGCCTCAAGGAGCGCTATTGGCGGCCCAGGGGCTTTGGCAGCCGCCAGTGCCAGCAGCCGCCACTGATCCTCCACGCCGACAACGGCAATGCCATGCGCGGGGCGACGCTGGAATCACGGCTGGAGGAGATGGGGGTGCTCAGATCCTTCTCCAGGCCAAGGGTCTCCAACGACAACCCCTACTCGGAATCCCTGTTCCGAACGGTCAAATACCGTCCCGACTACCCCAGCCGGCCATTCGCCAGCAAAGACAAGGCATGCGAGTGGGTGGCGGCTTTTGTGGATTGGTACAACCACCGGCACCGCCACAGCGCCATCAAATTCGTCACGCCCCATCAACGCCATAGCGGTACCGCCACAGCAATCTGCCGGGAGCGAGCCCATGTCTACCAGAAGGCCCGCCAGGCCCATCCAAGACGCTGGAGCTGATCCACTCGCTGCTGGCGCCAACCCGAAGAAGTGTGGATCAACAAGCCAACAGAGGAGCCCGATCAGATCCTCGCGCTACGCTTAATTGAGGTTGCCTGAATGGTAGCCAAGGAGTGACACCTTCCCTGAAAGTCACCGTTCAGGTTCTAAGGGCTGCTTCCGGGACGTTTCAAAAGCCTTTAGTGACAATAATGGCGTGATTTGTTACTCCAGAAGTTCGGGCTCAGCGGATTTAAATCCTGTACGCACGGCGGCGGCGCTTCTCGATTCGTTGCAGTTGCCGGTTGCCTTGCCTTCACCCCCTCAGCTGTCCCATCAATTGCTCCCACTTGGTAGCTTCCACCCAAACCGAGGAGTTCTCGCGAGGGCATTCGAATTCGGCCCAGCCGTGCTCGTTTGTCCAGATGGTTTGGTCCAGCGCCTCGGTTAGATCGCGGAAGGCAACGTGCGCCTTTCCCACCGGAAGCCACTTCCGCCCGTGGTCACCGGTCGTGATGACAACGGCCATGGCATTGTCGAATCCGGTATGCCCACTAAATGACCAGCCGACAGTCTGAGCATGGTCAAAGGCGTCGTGACGGTGGCCAAAAGTGCAATTCGTGCGGGCGAGTATGTACCGCCGAATCATGTTTTCGTGGCGGAGGACGTCTACGTTCGATACAAGCGGGTAGCCTTCGTTGCGAAGGAGAACCATGGCGTAGGCCTGGGAGATAAACCAGTCGCCAATGTAGTGGCCACGATGATCCCCACCGTGCATCGACGGCTGGTCGTCATGGCTGTGTACGAATGGGACTGAATGTGTGGGCTGTTCGCTTGTGAGGGTGCGGGTGTGGAGAGAACCCATGTCGAAGCTTGTTCGCGCCTGCGAGGCCAGCACAAGCTTTCGTTGGAGTGGAAAGTCGAAAAGGCTTATCTGGCCGAGCGTCTGACCGATATACTCGTGGAGGAGGTCAATGTTCTCATCGAGGAATTCGCCGACAGCAAAAAGCGCGCGTGAGGCTCCACGCCGCATGGCAGTGAGAAAATTAAGCGTCCCCTTCGGACGAATGTGTTTAACAGCGTCGAAGCGATAACCATCGACCAGAATGCGGTCGCGAAACCAATGGCCAGATTCCTCGAGCTTCTGAACAAGCTCGAAGTTGTCGAAGTCAAGATCGCATCCTATGAGTGGATCTAGATGGGCCTCTCGGTCGAACTTCTTGCCGCTCAACGCCCAAACATCGTGATCATTCGGATGGTAGGCATCGAAATTAGCGTGATTGAAGCCGAGCCACGAAAATCCGGAATAAACGGTGGCCCGGAAGGGTACGCTGTTTTGCTGAATCGGTTCGTTCTTATTATTCTTCTTGACATGAAGGCAAAGAACGTCGTGCTCTGCCTCGCCACCCATGAGGTGATTGTGTACAGTGTCGTGGTAAACTTCAATATTTTCATTATTGAGCGCTTCGCAAGCGCCTCGCAATTCTGTCTCGTCACCGTACTTGGTGTTGTCGAAACTGAACCAGTTCTTGATACCGTAACCCACATCGCTGGGACCGCTTGCCTCAAGAGCGGGTGGGAGCCATATTCCGGTGAATCCCATAGACCTATACGAGCTCGCATCCCGAGTCTGTCTCTGCCATAGATTTAAGCCATCCTCAATTGCTGGAGAATAGTAGTTGTAGGGCTGATAGATAGTTCCACGCATGTTGTTCGCGTTAGTCGTGCTAGTTTACTGTTGGACATGGAAGGGCAGCTGCTTAAAACAACGACTTGGCACTCGGCTGAATTTGCAGTGGTTGCCATGACATAAGAATAGTCACTCGCATGCCAGCAAGCCAGTATCTGAAGCTACTTTCAAGCCATGGATCATGGATGCTAGGTATTTTCACTTGCCAGGTTTGTCGGCAGAGCAGCTCTCTGAGCCGCTGCTGTCTACGGAGCGAAGAGGAGTTGACCGGAGGTCGTTGTGTTCCCTGCCTCAGAGG
Source organism: Synechococcus sp. BSA11S (assembly GCF_014224355.1). Taxonomy (GTDB): domain Bacteria; phylum Cyanobacteriota; class Cyanobacteriia; order PCC-6307; family Cyanobiaceae; genus Regnicoccus_A. Next base: position 2,922 of record NZ_VNWP01000025.1, read on the forward strand.
TTAACGATGGGAACTACCAGAAAAAACAGACCACCCCATTCCGTAATGTTCCCTTACAGACTCAATATTCTAAATAGTCAAGTATTGCTTAATACTCTGGTGACCACCATTTCTTATATAGTAGGACTTCAAATAACCTCCCGTTTGGGCTGGCCGACTTGACAGCTGTCGAAATCTTGTTAATACATAGAAGAGGTAGCTTCTCGTTATGCAAAAACCAAATCTACAACCACGCGCGACCAATGAAGCTTTAGTCTACGAACAATGGTTGGAGAATCAGCTGAGGGAAGGATCTGGTATTGCCCCTTTCAACAGTGGAACCCCTGTAAAGATTGTAGCCGAAGGAGACTCTTGGTTTAACTATATTATAGGAAAAGATGTTGTATGGTGGCTGCGCAACCGATACAAGTATGATGTTATTGAGGTTGCCTATCCTGGCGCAACACTCAACCATATGGCTTACGGACCAGATACTAAGCAGATCGGCGATTTTGATTCCTCTAATCCATCTCAGCTTGCTGAAACAATCTATGCGATAAAACGACATCGGCCGCAGCTGATCTTGCTATCTGGAGGAGGCAATGACATCGCTGGACCAGAGTTCATTCAGATCCTTAAACACGTCGACTCTCCAGCACCCGGAATAAATCCTAAAGTTCTCGAAGGACTACTCGATTCATACGAAGAGGCATACAATACCATTATTCAATCAATAGGACATGCCTTAGATCGGAATAGTATTGACGCAAAGATAATACTTCATGGATATGATTACCCCCATCCTAATGGCAAGTCTGTTGGCATAGGACCAATTGACTTTATAGGACCATGGTTTGAAGAGCCCTTTGAATCACGTGGATACTCTTCCAAGATGATGATGCTTAGACGTGACCTTCTGCGTCAAGTAATTGATGGCTTTAATGGCCGACTCCACAAGATCTCCGACGAGTCCAATAATAATGTTATCTACTTGAATCTGCTTGGAACGCTTCCTGAGCAGAGCCAGTGGGCCAATGAACTCCATCCCACAAATATTGGATTTAAGCTGATCGCTGAAAAATTTCATTCCGCAATTACTCATTTGTCGGCGCAAGACTAAGGAAGCCCTGGAAAACCCAGCCCCATCACGGGACAGTTTCACTGTAATCACCCGCCAGAACTGGTTTGATGGGCGGCAAGCAGCTCGGATTCGGCGATTACGAGCAGACCACCGCTACGAAGCGCACCAGGCGGGAGAAGTTCCTGGCAGAGATGGACGCGGTGGTGCCCTGGCAGGCCCTGATTGCTCTGATCGAGCCCCATTACCCCAAGACCAGCAGCAAAGGAGGTCGCCCGCTCTACCCGCTGGCCACGATGCTGCGGATCCCCCTGATGCAGCAGTGGTTCTCGCTGAGCGACCCAGCGATGGAGGATGCCCTGATCGAGGTGCCGACCATGCGCCGGTTCGCCGGGATCGACATGCTCAGCGACCGGATCCCGGATGAGACGACGATCCTGGCGTTTCGGCACCTGCTGGAGAAGCACACCTGGGAGAGCAGTTTTTTCCGGAATCAGGCAAGCTGCAGACAAAACCCTGTGTTGAGCTGATGGACGATGCCGCCCGCGAGCATTGGGAGAGAATCGCCGATGAGGTGTTCGATCGGGCATTGCAGAGGGCAGAGGCCAACGCGCCCAAAGCCAACGGCTCTGCTCATGAGGTCACAGTGACAGATGCACGCTTTGCCCGGATGGCTGAACTGCAGGCCCAGTTGGAGGTGATCCTCCAAGAGCTGAGCGATCTGCAGCCTGGCAGCGTTGAACATGAAGCCGCAGTGCTGCTGCGCTACGAGCCGGTTCTTCGCGATGCGCTTGCCTTGGGCGATGAACTGACCGATGAACCGGGTGAGCCTTGATCAGTTCAGCCCCGTGCAGTCTGCGGACATCAATCAACTATGTGGAGGGACGGCTTCATCGAGAGTGCCCTGGAATTTAGATGATCGAGGGCTCCTTGCTGACCGACACCCTGGCCGGTGAGCCCGCGATCTTCCTTTCCAACTTGCGCCTGGTGGTGGGCAGCACCGCCCTGGGAAGCATTGATCCGCCCAAAGCCTCCCCCTGGGTCGAGCAACGGCACTGCCTGGAGCTGGCAACCATCCCAAAGCTGGTGGGGAGCAGGTCCTTGCCAGCAAGGTGCTGGTGATCACCGGCCTGCCGTGGCCTCCTGCACGCGGAGTTCCTGAGGATCCCCCAATCGGGGGATGCGCAACTGGTGGTGCAACTGAGATATTAAAGATAGCAAGGGAGAGCGATCTCATCACATCTGCCTCCTGCGCAGCCCAAAAAAGCAGTTCCCCTGCCTGAGCCCACCACCTCACTCATCACAACCGACCATGATGCTCACCAATCCAGGCATCAGACTCCATGCCGCTTAGGCTTTCGCCGAGCCACTTTCAACTCTGCGAATTTATCTAATCCGCTGCTGTTGGCATCACTGAGAGCAATGCACCATGTCTTGGCTCGATAATAGTGCCAAGATTTAAACAGACCAGTTTGTGATCATGGTGGATTCTCTTGGTAGTGATGGCTCAAGTCTAATTTCATGATTGCAAGGAAAGCCAGTTTCTTCATTCCACACCTATGGACGATTCTACTATGCAACCATCCAGTGCTTCTGTAGAAAGGGCCTTAACTCAAAAAGAGTTTGAAGCAATTGTTGAGCGAGCTAGGATTTACGGTCGCATAAGCAAGAAGCATCCGCCTTCAATTGAGCATTCTTCGGCTGTTGAAGGCAAGTTTGTATTGCGAGACTCAAGTGGTAAGGAGATCTTCAAAGGGAAGCCCTTGCTCAGCTCGCAGGGGGGCAGCGTTCATGGCGATCGTGCCAAGGCAGTGGCTTGGGCTCGCTCAATGGGCTACCCAGTGCCTGAGCCACCAAATGGATGCGCAACCATATTCCTTGTTGTCCTGGGTTTGTTTATGTTTATAGTTCCTGGGGTGATGGTCTTGATATGGGTTGCATTTAGTAGCCAGGCGTACGAGCGTGACATAAATGCGCTTGTGGCTCGATGGGTGGAAGCTGGAAAACCAGAACCGGGAATTAGATCCAACACTGAGAATAAGCTTGTTGAAGCTCAATCATCTGCCTCATCAACTGAGAAGCTGAAGGAGTATAAGCAGATGCTTGAGCAAGGTCTCATTACTTCAGAAGAGCATGAAGCGTTGAGAAAGAAGGCCCTTGGCCTGTAACTTGTTGCTCCCTCAAACAAGGATACGATTGCTGATGGAGTGGTGAAGGTGGAAGCGCAGCGTGCGGACCTGAGTTGGGCTGAGTGAACTGCCGTCGATTCCTGCCGAAAGCCACCCCCGCTGCCATTGCGTGCTGGTGCCTGCCTGATGCCTTGCTTCATGACTGATCGTGGGTTTATTTACAATGACTGTCAGTTCAGTGATCGAGCCAGCACATACTACGTGCAATGATTTAATGTGTGATACCTATTCGCAGGGGAGGGGCAGCCAGCCCTGCAGTGAAAAGCCGCATGCTAAAAAACACCAAACTCTTTCTAATCGTCTTCTCAGCAGTGCTTTTTGGCGGCGTCGTCCCCTTAATCTCCTACTTCTCTTGGCGTGATCACATAGCGCAGCAGACCGCTATTGCCGCAAAGGAGGCTAGAGAGCGAGAAGAGCTGTATGCGATCTGCAACCCCCGCTCAGTTAGTCCCGAGAAACACATCAAGAAGATGATTGCGTACGGGATGCCTGTTGACCAAGATGTTGAGTACCAAGTTCTTCGCCTTGCAGGTGTTCACCGATATTCTGATGCCCTGCCGCTTGTTCTCGCAGAACTCAAGAAGCACTGTGGTGAGACTGCTGAATGGAGTTCATCCGACTGAGCATTGCAACCCCGCATTCCGCAACTTCATGCCAGCGGGATTGATCATGGGCAGGTGAAGATGCGCCAGCGCTGGCGCCACTGCTCGCACGTCTTCCCCGAAGGCTTTCGCCAGATCGAGGGTCTGCAATCTGGCGTAGCTGTTCAGGTGTACTTCAAGGCTGTGATCCATCGCATCCGCCCCCTGCTTCGGGGTCTTGCCGCTGCAATTCCCTGGAGAACTGGGCGAGGAAGATCTGGCTTGTTGAACCTCTGTTGTTTCTATTGCTCATCGTGTTGTTGCCAACGGGGTATTGGCGGCTTTGTAGGCATCAGCCACGGCATCAGGCTGGAACTTCGCGTAGCTTTTGAGATGTGTATCGATCGTGTGGCCCATCGCCTTGGCGATTGATGCGACGGGGAGCCGTGCTGCATGGCTTTGCTTGGCGTACCGGTGCCGGAAGGCGTAGGGCGTCAGTTCTTCTCCGGCATGCTCCGCTTCTGTCTTGAGTTGCTGCCAGACGGTTCGGCGCTTGAGGTAGGTGGCGAGTGCTTCACCACCTTTGCCCTCCTGCCCGAGGGGTGGCCTCGCCTCGCTGATCTGCACCCTGGCCAAGAGGTTCCAGTCTTGTGGGGTGCCATCGAGGTCACGCACCAGCAGCAGATGCAGGCGGCGGGGTTGGGTCTTCTCGTGACCGCCGGTTGACTTGCGGTAGGTGCACCAGAGTTCAGGGCCATCAGTGCCGTCCTTCACCACCAGGTGGCGGAGTTCTTCTGGCCTCAGGCCATAGGTGGCAAGGAGCTGGATAGCAAACCGCCAGCGGCGGCCTGGTTCATCGTCGGGGATGCCGTCCAGCAGGCGGAGGATCTGCGCATCGGATAGTGGATAACCAATGCGCTTGGCCTTACGGGTTTCCTTGGGAACGGGCGGCGGAGTCCAGCAGGCTTTGAAATTCTGACGCTCGATGCAGAAGCGAAGGAAGGCGTAGAGGTTCTGGCGCATGATCTGACGCTGCCGTGAGCCGGGCTCCCATCGGGTTAGGACTGCGTCGCACAGCTCCGCAGCATTACTTGGCGGACGCGAGCCGATCAGCAGGGCAACAGCAGCATCAATGACTGGCCGGTACTTCACGCGCCAGGTTTTCTCGCTGGTGCGACCCTCAATTTCCATTCGTTGCTGCTTGAAGGCAGCCACGGCATCAGGCCAATCAATGAGGTGCTTGCTGCTGCTGGACTCCGCCATCTGTGCGGCGCCGATCAGGGTGCAGTCGCCTTGCCGGTAGAAGGCCCAGATGGCACGGATACGGAGCAGGGCATCGGCACACCCGGCTGGAGCCCAGGGGTAGGGGAGGGTGATGCCTTGTTTCCTACTGCCGTTGTGGGCAGGATCCCGCACCTCAAGGCGAATGGAGCCACGGGAATCGGTGACGGTCCATCCAGTGGTGGTGGAGTCGCGGACCTGGCGCCGAAAGACCGGGATCCAATCGGTGGAGGATGAACGGGCCACGTATGGCACTTGGTCTCAGGGCCTGATGCAACTTCCCACAGGCGTGGGAAATCTGCAACCTCTGGTGGATTCTGATGGACTCCGCTGGACTGAGAAGTCAATGCAGTAGGCGCATCCTGACTAGAGATTCCCGCCTATGACTAGTTGCAACCAGCTCCTTTGGGAGCACTAGGTCGCAGGTTCGAATCCTGTCGCCCCGACTGACTTTTCAGGGATTGGCCAAGGGGGATGTGAGCAAACAGGTGAGCAAATCGCCGCCTTGCTCACTTATCTGGCTCGCCCGCTCCAGTCCCCGCCTCGGAATTTGGCTCTGGCGAACCCGCAGAGTCATCGCTGATCTGTGGATCAGTGATCTGCTCAACCTCGGCCTGGGCGGGCCCTCCAGGACTGCTTGGAGCGGGGACGTGAGCAAACCCGGAGCAAAAGTCGGTGCTGGATCCGGGTGTCACCGCGCTGGCAGGACCAGGGCCCAAACAACAACCCGATCACGCAACCCGATCCCCGATTAGAGGAGAGGGGGACGTGATCGGGTTCAGGACAATGCCTGCTGATCCCATGGGGTCGCAACGCTTTTATTGCCTCAGGTGGCGCCGGCTCCAACCGGTGATGGTGGCCTCCACGTTCTCAAGGTGCCACTGCAACGGCCCACGGCCCTCGGTGCAGCCCCAGCGGCGGTAGTGCTTCCCGGGTTGCAGTACTCCCCGCAGCCGCAGCTGGCGGAGGGACTCTCGGCTCATGCCCAGCACTTCGCAGGCCTCGGCGGTGCTGATCCAGACCCGCTGGCGGGATGTCGGTGTTGGGGTGTCCATCAGCCTCCTGCCACCAGAGCGCCAAAGCGCTCGAAGGTGTTGATCAACCAGGAGCGGCGGTAGCTCTTGACCTGGCGGGGAGCACCATCGACGGACTGCTGGCAGCGGTCTGACTCGCGGTAGTCAGACCACCGTTTCTTGTTCGCCTTGCACATCGCTGTAGCAGTGACGTAGCCATCGGTGAAGCGCCGTGAGTTCGGTGTGCCGTTCCAGGAACAGGAGAGGAGGGAGAGGTGATCCATCGGGACGAGGGGCGTTGGTGGACAGGGCCAGGTCGTTGTTCTGCTCATCGATCTGGAAGCGGTGTCACGACGAAGGGAGCCCCACCGGCGGCAGTGCCGGCATCGGGGCGGAGGACGTTGGTGGCTGTGGCCGGGGGCAGCCGCGGCGGGACAGGCCCGGCGATCACCAGCAGCAGGGTGCTCAGCTGGAACACCAGGACCAGCAGCAGCAGCCGGTAGATGCACCGCAGGCTGCTCACCGTGACGGTGGTGGTGGGCCGGCGGGTGCGGCAGAAGGCCGGCAGCTGGGGTTTGCCCCTCTGGGGTTTGCCCCCCTGGGGCCGGCCGCCGCCTACGCCGCCGCGGACGCTATGGAGGTGCGTCATCAGAACGGTTCCTCCGCGTCGTCATCGGCGGCCCAGTCACTGGAGCCGGAGCCGGTGGATGTGTTGACCGCGGAGTAGCCGTCAAGCTCGTCGAAGCCGTCAGTGGGATCGACCTGCTCGTAGGGCACGAACTCGACCACCTGGACGGCCCTGGGCTGGAAGGTCATGCCGCAGCCGTTTTCTCCGTCCCAGTCGTAGATGTCGAAAGCGACGATCACCTTCGAGCCGTTGCCGATGGCGGCCCCATCCCAGGGCTGCTTCTTGGCATCGACGATGCGGGGCCCTTCCGAGAGGGAGCCGTCGCGCCGCTGGAACTGCGGGATCTTGAAGCGCACCACGGTGAGCTCGCTGGGCTTGTCCTTGTCGGCCTTCCAGGGGAAGCCCTTCTCCGCCCGGCGCTTACGGCTGCCGTGCAGGGCGATGAACTGGTCCTCCATCGCCAGCAGAAAGGCCTGGGCCTTCTCGTCGGCGTTGGGAAGGAGCAGATCACAGGTCCAGGCCAGAGGCTTGCTCCGATCGAGCTGATGGCGGGGGGTGATCAGGTGGGCCCAGCGCACCGGGGCGAGGGGCGTGCGAAACAGGTCTTTAGCCATGAGGTGAATCGGTCGACATGGGGTCTTGATCGAAGGGAGGAAGCGGTGGCAGGCCAAAGCGCTCCCGCAGCAGGTGGTGCACAGCTCCGCTGGCTGAGAGGTTGCGGGCCTCCATCAGCTCGCGGATCCGCAGATAGACATCGGTGCGCACCTGGGTCTGGATGAAGTGGCGGCCGGCCACTGAGCGGGGCTGCTCCCCATAGCGACGGGGAGGTCTTGGGCGATGGCTCGGGCTCATGCGGCTGGCGGCGAGGGAACGTTCTCCAGCGCCTGGCCCTGGACCTCCTCGAGGAAGCGCTCGATGAAGTCGCCGTGCTGCCGCTGGGTGATGCGATCACCGATCGAGCGGGCACTGCGCGGCACCTGGAAGTGCTCGCGGAAGGCATTGGTCAGCTCCCGGCGGGATGCCTGGGGCAGATCCAGCACGCGGCGGTGATAGCCGCTGATCTCCTCCGGCGTCAGGGGAAGTAAGGCTGGTTCGCCGCTCCCATCGGGAGTGCCGCCACTGCACGACTGGGCCTGGGTCTGCTGGTCTGGTGCTTCCGACTCGCCATCGGGCTCCGGCCGATCCGCAGGCACCAGCGGGCCTTCAGGCTTGTCGGCCACGCATTGCTCCACACCAGAACAGAGCTTTGCAGCCCTAGCCTGGGCGGACACGGGAATGCCCAGCAGCATGGCCAGCATCAAGCCGGTCATGTCCGCCAGATCGCCGGGTTCGTCAGCCCAGGCCTCGCTGCTGAGCTCGGCGCCGGCGGCATGCCTCACCGTGACCTGCAGCCTGGGCCGGCCGTGCTGCTCGCCCAGTTGGGCGAACCAGCCGATGCCCTGGCGGAAGGCAGGTCGGGCAGCTTCCGCGACGGCGCTCAGGTCGGGGGAGGAGATGGCGGATACCTCGGCCTGAAAGCAGGCCAGGGCGTGGGTGAGCTGTTGCTCAGGTGGGTGATGACACTGGGCCTCCAAGGGCCTGGACGGCGTGACCATGGGGATTCAGATCGGGCGGATGCCCGCTGATCCGGATCTTAGGGCTTTCCACTAGAAGCCGCATTAGCAGCGGCTGTTAATTCCTAGCCATCAGGCCGAGACTGGCTTCTTGCCCTTGCTGTTGCCGGGCTTGCGCGGCTGGCGGTTCGCGGCCTCCCACTGGTCCAGCCAGCGCTTGGGCTGATAAAAGTCCCCCTCGATCCAGAGTGGAGCGAGCTCCTCGGGCTTGTAGTCGCCAAACCCCGTGAGGACCGCATAGAAGCGTTTGCGGTGCTCCTCGCTGGCTTCTGCCGCCAGGGAGTTGAGGGCGTCGCTGGGTTCGAGACCGCAGTCGTCGACCACGCGGCGCATCTGGTTGCGCCACTTGCTTGAGAGTTCCGTGGCCTTGCGTTGGCCGATGGTGGGGGCCGGTGTGGTGCGGAAGGCATCCGGCACCTCGCGCAGACCGCAGTAGCAGGCCCAGAATTCAAGCGGCGTCCAGACCGGGCAGTCCTTGTCCCCGAGAGGAACGGCGCCCTCGAGCTTCTCCTTGATCGCCTGATCCTTCACAGAACCCCAGTCCTGGTCGGCGATGCGGCGGTTGAGTTCTCCCAGCTGCCAGAAGGCTTTCTGGCGCAGCTCGCCGGCCTTGCCTTGCTCGATCACTGAGAGGTTGCCGTAGGAGATCGTCTCGAAACCCACCTCTTCCGCCCAGCTGCAGGCGGTGTACTGGGTCCAGCCGTTGCCCCGGCGCCAGTTGAGCAGCATGCGACCGAATGCAGCGCGGTTCTCCTCCTGGTGCTCAAGCAGCTCCGCGTAGGTGACGACCACGATCTGAATTCCGAGTTCTTAGCGGGAAGCTAATACAAACTTGGCAAGCGCAGCCAGAGCCTGTCATGCCTTGGTATGTCAGGACAGGTCATCACCAAGCCTTTTGAGGATGTGCTTGGCCTGCTGGCCAGTGATCACCTTTCCTGTCTTCACCTGCAATCTCAAAGCCAGGGTGTAGGGGTGCTCGCCGGGGTGTGCCTGGGCCAGCCGCCTGAGCCGCCGCTGCAGTTCTGCGGGATCCATCAGTGTCCCAGCAGCACTTGCCTCGGGCTGCCAAGCAGCTGCTCGGCCTCCTCCACGGAGCGGCAGACCGCTGCTACGCCACCGAGCTGCCGCACGAGGCGCAGGAAAGCCCGCTGCTCCGGGCTGACTGCTCCACTGGCGGTCTTGACCTCCAGGGCGACGAACTGGGCGATCCGCTGACCCACCAGATCGGGCGTCACCTCCAGCGACCGCAGGCCGATCAGGTCGCTGCTGCCCCTGCACAGCCCGAAGCGCACGAAGCGCCCCTGCTGATCGACCAGACCGCCGGTGTTGTTCCGCCAGAGCCGCACCGCCCCGCGGCCGCAGGCCAGGCGGATGCGCTGCTGGATCTCGTGTTCGCTGGGGGAGGAGGCCACGCCTCCTGTTGCCGGGCTGGTTGTCAGCGATTGGCAGATATTGGCTGTCTTGCCAAAACGTGTCAGGTATTTGCCGAATTGCCTCGGCGGGCAATAGCTCGGTCGGCCAGCCAGCTGCTGCCGACCGAGGTCACCACAGCGCTTCTCGGCTCAACTCAGTCACCTCGGTGGCTATGCCATCGAGGATCGACGTGCGCATCCCGGGAATCGAGACCAGATGGAGGGTCTCCCAGATTGCGCGCCAGTGATCTTCCCCCAGCAGAACAGCGTTGCCCTGCTTCCCAATGATCAGCACCGGCTCGTGGGACTGCTCCACCTCGTCAATCAGGGCGTGGAGCCGCTTGCGGGCTTCTGCGGCTGAAACGGAGGCCATGGCGCTCCTGCTACCAGTCCGTGAAAGCGTATTGCTGCTGACGGTTCTGCGAAGGACCGGCGGAGATGTCATGACATTGTCGGGCGGGCAGGGCTAAGGTGGCGGAAGACGGTGCCGTGATGACCTCAGCTCCTTTGAGAAGCGAGAAGCTGGACCTGCGGCTGACGCCCGGTGCCAAGCAGACCCTGCAGCGGGCAGCCGCGGCGGCCCAGTGCAGCGTCAGTGAGTTTGTGTTGGAGAGCGCCCTGGCCAGCGCGGCCGAAACCCTGGCTGATCGGCAGAGCTTCCAGCTCGATGGGCAGCAGTGGGAGGCTTTCGTGGCCGCCCTGGATGCTCCACCCCAGCAGCATCCGCGGCTGGCGCGGTTGCTGCTGGAGCCGAGCGTGCTGGAGCGGGGTGTTGCGGAACAGCCGCCTGCTGGTGGCGCCGAATGAGCCGCTACCGGATCGAACCGCTCCAGGCCAACCATGCCTTGGAGGCCTTTGATTGTGGTGAGGAACCCCTGAACCGCTTCCTGGTCCGCTTTGCCCTGGCGAATCAGCGAGCGCGGGCCAGCCGCACCTACGTGGCGCTGGATGGCGACGTCGTCGTTGGCTTCCACACCCTGGTGGTAGGTGAGGTGAGTCCAGAGCAGGCACCAGAGCGGATCAGCAAGGGGTTGGCGCGGCATCCGATTCCGCTGATGGTGCTGGCCCGGCTGGCCGTGGCGGTTGAGCACCAGGGGAAGGGCCTTGGCGCCGCCTTGCTGAAAGACGCGATCGTTCGGACGCTGGCGGCGGCCGATATCGCCGGCATCCGCGCCATGGCGGTGCATGCCAAAGATGAACGGGCCCGAGGTTTCTACGAGCATTTCGGCTTCCGGCCCTCGCCCACTGACCCGCTGCACCTGTTCGTGCTGCTCAAGGATCTGCAGGGCATCGCCGGCGGTTAAAGGGTTGGCGAGGAGGACTCAGTCAGCTCCAGCTCCACGCCGCCGAGCAGGGCGAAGTGTGCATGGATGCGACTGCCCAGGCCCTTGCCACCTGCGGGGGGCTGCCGGGCCTCGAGGGCGGAGCGGAGGATCGTGCGGGCTTCCTCCTCCATCGATCGACCATGGCGGGCGGCCTGAATGCGCAGCTGCTCCTTGGTGTGCTCGTCGAGGTTGCGGATCGTGAGCGCGGTCATTGACGACTCTCGCTTGCGCTGACGGCAATGCTGTCAGTGCTAAGGCCTCTGACCGGGCGTAGCCATCCCAGTAGGGAGCAAGTGCTGCGCTGACGAGCGGCTGAGTCGATGGTTGGTTGTCGTGCTCGCTGGGAGAAGGCCATGCCCCCTGCTTCTGTGCCGCGCACCCGGCCTAAAGTTGGTCATCTAGGTGGTCAACGGCCATGGTGCAGGTGACGGTGGCAGAAGCCAAGACCCAGCTCTCCAGCCTTCTGGATGCGGTGGAGGCTGGGCAGGCGGTGGTGATCACCCGCCGCGGCAAGGCCATCGCCGAGCTGGTGCCGCGTTGCAGCGTCCGTGATCTGCTGCCGCAACTCGAGGCCCTGCGCGCCTCCTTGCCTGAGCAGCCGACCAGCGGCGTGGAGACCATGCGGGCGTTGCGGGATGAGCCCGGCGCCTGATGCTCTACATCGACACTTGCGTGCTGCTGGCGGTGCTGACGCCGGAAGCGCATTCCGCCACGGCGACGGCGTTTCTCGCTGAGGCCAGTGCACCGCTGGCGATCAGCTCATGGAGTGTCACTGAGCTGCATTCCGCCCTCGGCCTGAAGGTGCGCACCAAGGCCCTTACCCAGGCCCAAGCCGAGGCGGTGCTGCAGGGTTATGAGCGCAGCCTGGCGCCGGGCCTGCTGGTGCTGGAACTGGAGTCGCAGGACTTCCGCAATGCCAACGCCTGCTTGCGCGGCTGGAGCACGTCCCTGCGAGCGGCCGACGCCTTGCACCTGGCCATCGCCAGCGGCCGTGGCGCCACCCTCTGCCGCCAGTGCTTCGACCTGGGCGAGTTCATCGCCGAGCAGTACGTGCAGCTGGTGCGCGGTGCTGCTGATGATGAAGCCAAGCTCAATGCACTGGCCGGGCTCACCTCAGCCTGCAGCAAGCTGAAGCTACGGCACCTCAGCTTCGACCCCTGAGAATCACGATAATTCTCACGCCCCAGGCGGTCCACATCGGGCCGCTTTTGTTTTGACCTGGTGGGCAGGATGGCAACCCACCATCACACCACAGGTGGGCACGATTGACCCGGGGTATGGTAGCGATTCCCCAGCCGTCAGGTACCAGTCCCACCAGATCCCCAACCAATACATATCACCTATCAACCTACCTGTAGCACAGCAAGAGAGGGGGTAGGGGTTCAATTTCTGAGCGCCGCAATACACAAGACCGCCCACGAAAGTACCCTAAGCCTATGTTTCCCAGCCCGCAAATTCTCAGCTAGGGTGAGCGTAACAGATTTGTAGCTGATGGTCAGCACTGCACCTCCGGGTCCGATCCAGCAGCAGGTACTGCAGCCCAATGCGCTACAGCAGCTGATGCTGGATGTGCCGTTGGATCACATCCTCGTAGCGGCGACAGCGAAGGCAACTGGCAAGACCTTCGGCATTGTGCTGCTGGTCATCAGGGACGCCAAGATTCTCAAGGATGAGTACCACTGCCTCATCACTCGTAGCACATTCCAAGCGCTTCAAGAGCTGCAGACGCTGCTCTACAAGTATCTGACGCTGGCCTACCCGGGCACAACATGGAACGCGGGAGAGAACACGTTCCGCATTGGAGGCAAGTCAGCACTGTACGGCACATGTGAGCTGGCCTATTCCGCCAGCAGCCCGTTAGAGCAGATCAGGGCACAGAACAGGCTGCAGGGCCGCAGTAAGTGCGTGGCCATCCATGATGAGGTGGGTGTGATGCCTTCACCTGACTTCTACGACACCCTCGCCGGCATCATCAGAGCAAAGCCTGGGGTACAGACGCGGCAGGTGTTCCTGGCCAACCCCGGCGGCCCTGGGCATGTCTGGCTGAAGGAGAGGTTTGCGCTACCTGCTGGGCTACCTGGGCCGATGCAGCCAAAGCGGTTCTGGAGTGACACCTACGAAAAGTGGGTGGTGTTTGTCACGGCCAACGCCAGCATCAACCCACACATCGACTGGGAGGCGTACAAGCGCAACGTCGAGCTGATGGCCGGGGGCGACCCGGCGATGCTGGCGGCGCTGCTGGAGGGCCGGTGGGATCTCGACCTGGGCGGCAGCTTCTTCGCCAGCTGCTGGAGCCCGGCGCGGTGCCGTGTGGACATCAGGCCCGGGCAGATCAACCTCAAGACGCACAGCCCCAGGGCCTTCGTGTGCGGCGACTTCGGCTATTCGGCCCCTTCGGTGTTCTATCTGGTCATCCCGGACCCGCCGTTCATCGACTACCCGAAGGGCAGCCTGCTACTGGCTGATGAGCTGTATCTGGCGGCACCTGGTGCTGGTGGGCGGCGGGACTGGCGGAAGGGGCCGTGCCTGAGTTCAGCGGAGCAGGCTGGGGTGCTGCGGCAATGGCTGCAGCGGTGGGGTGTGGAACCTGAGGATCTGAAGGTCCTGGCGGACGATGCGGTGTTCAACCGGACGGGCAGTGAAAAGGGGTCTACGGCTGAGGACTTCAGGGCCGGCGGTGTGCGGCTGCTGCCGGCGGAGAAGGCACGCACCCCGGTGAATGTGGGCTTGTCGATGTTGAGGAACCGGCTGAAGGCCACCGGGGTGGATCACGAGCGCCCGTGGCTGATGTGGAGCGTGGCGTGTGAGGGCTTCGAGGCCACCATGCCGAGCCTGCCGACGCACCCCCGCGATGTGGAGGTGATCGCCGACGGCACCGGAATCGATCACGCCGTGGATGCGGTCAGGTACGCAGTGGCCTGGTACGGCAGCAGGTACACGAGCGGTCCCACGAACTACAGGGTCTGGTGATGGGGCTGCGTAACAGCCTCAACTGGTCCGATACCGCCCTGCTGGCCCAGCAGGAAGCCCTGGCCCGACTGGCTGAGCCTGGTATCCGTCAGCTCAACGAGAACCGCCGCAGAGAGGCCTTGAGGCTGCGTGAGCTGTGGAGTCCGCTGGCTCCTCGATGCTGCGTACGGCTCACCGAACAGGCCTCTCGCCGGCTCTATGGCGACATCGTCTACCGGCCTTCTGGCGTTGTGCCCATCGACGGAATTCTGGAAAGAGTCGAGGGTGAGCACGGCCTGATCCGTATCTTCTGGGTCTACCGAGATATCACCACCCGAGGGGGCAACAAACCCATCTGCGAGTTGGTCAGGGCTCACCGCTCAGAGATCGCAGCCAGCCAGCCGGAAGGGATCAGTGTGTGGGATGCCCGCGACATAGGGAGGGGGGCAGTTGCCCGTGCAGAGCGGCTCGAGCAGCCAAGCCCGACCCAGCCAAGCAACTACTGTTCGGAGCTCTGAACCAGCTGCTCGATGAATGTGCTCGGCGAGCAGGTGCGGCTGTGCCGAGCCGACAGAAGTTCTGGGAATAGCTGGTAATTCGTAGCGCTCATCACTGGCTTTAGAATCAGGCTGAGAACAACCCAGACATGCTTGCAACCGGAAGCTACAGCAGCCGCGTCTTCGCCCTAAGGCGCACTTCTGAGCGACAGGCTGTTGAGATCAAACAGGAAACTGTTCTGAGTTACAAGCAGGCGCTGAGGTGGCCACGATGAGCGAATACGGTGAAGCTTTGGACCTCTACGTCAAAAGCCGAGAGCAGCTGGTCCTCGAAGCACTGGAGCCTGTGGTGGTCAATGCCATCGGGAAGCTGGAAGAGCTGATCGCCGCACTGCCTGATGGAAAGCTTGACCGTGAATCGGCGCTGCAGCGACTGGTGGCAGTGAATGGGCCAGCCGAAGCCATATTGGCCCCGGTCAATGATGTGCTGGCGAGTGAACTGAGCAGGGCCTTGGCGGCATCAACGCCTGAAATCCGCCGCCGTGCTGCAGGGCGCCTGCCTGGCAGCCGCACCGATTTTCCGCAGCTGGATGCAGCGATGCTGCTGCGCGCTGTGGAAGTGGACGGCAAGAGCCTCGCGGACTGGACCAGGCGAGCCAGCCCCTCCCGCTGGATGGAGCAGCTGCTCCGGCGGGTGGAGACCGCCACCGGGGCTGGCTGGGAGCGTGACCAACGCGCTCGTGCATTGGCCAGTGAAGCGGCCGCCGCCATCGGCGCCACCGTTCGCAATGCCTTGCAGGTCACCGTGGACAGCGCCTTCTGGCAGCACGCACAGTGAGGTGGGTGCCTTTTACTGGACAGTTCTGGCCCCTGACATCGTTAACTCCGGACGGGAGGAACAGGGTTTGGTCTCAGTATAGACCTCATTGGGAGTCTTGCCTCCAAGGGAGCTATGAGGCCT
>NZ_VNWP01000026.1 GCF_014224355.1 Synechococcus sp. BSA11S
CTCCGCCCTGGCCGCGGTCGATACGGGCCTGGCGGACCCAGCGGGCCAGGCTGCTGGAGGGAAGCCCCAACCGCTCGGCCACGGTGTTGCAGGAGAGGCCCTCCTGCAGACAGAGCTCCACGGCCTCCGCCTTCTGCTGCGCCGTGAACCGGCGCCGTGTTCTGGTGGGGTTGGTCATCGATGGACAGTCTGATGGTCATGGCATGACCCCTATCGACTTGTCCTCAAAACAGGGGGAACCCCATTCTCCCCTTGAGGGGATCGGAGGACGGTGCAGCGCTTGTCACAGATGGGGCAGCTCATGTAGGCGATCCACGCCGGCACCTGCCCCCGGTCTGCATGGCGCTCCGCTTGTGCTGGATCGTCCTCCCTGAGAAACCTCTCGGTGCTGGCTTGAAATCGCCGCCTCGCCGCCTCCATGGAGCTGCGGGGGCCAAAGGTGCCGCCGAAACGCTCGAGCCAATGGAGGCTGATCTCCACTGAGCGTGGCGGTTCCCCGAGGTGCAGCAGCGCCCGCTCCTGACCCGGCGCCACGAGAGGACGCACCATGCGCACGGTCAAGGTCTCCGGCTCATCCGGCCTGTAGCGGCGCCGCCCGCCAGGAGGTTTCGAGGCAGGCATCTTGTGTCCTTCTCGAACCGTCACCGAATTCTCGTCGGAGCTCTCAGCATCGCCGCACCCATGACAGAAACCGGGTCCAGCCCCAGGGCTGATTCAAAGTGTGTCGCAGGCGGTCTTGCCGCTCCTGTCAGCATCGGGCGAGGCCGGTGGAATCGCCTCCCGCTTGTGTCCGAAAGCGCCTCTGCCGCAACCGATCTTGACCTGATCAGCTACCTCAAGACGATCCCGGACTCGCAGATGCGGCCTATACAGGTTTCATGGAAACAGACCAATTTACGATACTAGCATGATGCAGCGTGGAGAGGCTCGGGTCATCCAAGTCAAAGCAAGACTCTGTGGCGTGCGGTGGGGTGATTGCGATGAGCCGAGAGTGGGGCAACTCGGAAAGTGGCTGGACGGCGTGTCGGCTTGACAGGAGACATGGCAGTGTTTCGATCTAAAGAAAAAATTCCGTGAAGGCTGCTCCTGTCCTGCTCCTGGCTATGGCTCTGGCTGAAGCGAATCCGGTATGGGCTGAAGAGCAGGACGTCCCCACCCTGGCGATAGCCGCCCCTGAGGTGGTTGAGGCCTCTGGCAGCCACGCCTGCACCGTAACCACAGCCAAGGGGTTCTGCCTGGAGACGATCACACACCCCCGTGGGCCTGTGCAGCCCCTCAGGAACGGGCCGAACGATGGCCGGGTGGGCCAGGCAATCGAGGGGAGTTGGAATGAACGGGCCTTTCCTGGCGACGCCCCGGCGGGCCTTCCACGCGGCCCTCTCGATCCACTGGCAGGGTTCGCGGGCTCGCAACCCCTGCTTATCACGGAGTCGAAATCCCGCGAGGCAGAGGCCGAAGCCGAGGAGGAGCAGCTGTTTGCCCTGGGGGCGCTGATCGGCACCTTCCACTCCAGTGAGTTTCCCTACGGCGCACCCAGCAGCGTGGATGATGCCGGCTTCTGGGGCAACACCCAGCTGCTGGGCGACTGGGGGGGGTTGCGAAAGAGCCTGGCTGAGAACGGAATTTTCATTGATCTCACCGCCACGACCTTTTATCAGAGCGTCAGCAACAGCACCAACCCCGGCGGCGACTGGCTGGAAACCGCGGCATTCAACATGACCATCTCCACGGAGGCCATGGGCCTGTGGCCGGGCGGCTTCATCCATGCCGGGGTGGATTCCAAGTTCGGTGATTCGGCGAATGTGCGAGCGGGCTCCTTCAGCCCGGTGAATTACTCGGCCACATTTCCGGTGCAGCAGGAGGGCGACTATGTTCTTCCGACAGAGTACTACCTGTTTCAGGAGCTTGGATCACCCAAGCTGGTGGCAATCCTGGGCAAGGCAACCGGCATCAATTTTGCAGACCTGAATATCTTTGCCTCGAATCGCAAATATCAGTTCAACAACACCGCGCTCAACAACAACATGATGCTCGGGGCATTCATTCCCTGGCAGTCAACCTGGTACGGCGGGC
The DNA here is from genome assembly GCF_014224355.1 of Synechococcus sp. BSA11S. Classification (GTDB taxonomy): domain Bacteria; phylum Cyanobacteriota; class Cyanobacteriia; order PCC-6307; family Cyanobiaceae; genus Regnicoccus_A. The sequence continues at coordinate 2,074 of NZ_VNWP01000026.1, forward strand.
TTGTGTGGCAGGCAACGCCGTCCCTGCAGAGCGTCACCGTGGCGGTCGATCCGAATGGCTCGGCGGAGAACTTCGCCGACGACTTCTTCAAGGACGTGACCATTGCTCAGCAGTTCACCTATCGCTGGGGACAGACGGACCTCCCCGGCAGCCTGATCGTGGGCGGGCTGTGGTCGTCGAAAGAAAGTTTCGATTTTGCCGATCCTACCTCGTTCGCTGCGGATGGGGAAATTCGCTTCGGCGATGCCCTCAACAGCTCCGATGGAGGCTCCATGTTCTGGTTGACGTTCGATCAGTACTTCTACCGAGTGCCTGAGAACCGGCTCGATCCCGACCTCACCTTCTACACACCCCGCGGAGTGGGCGTGTTCGCACGCTTCGGTGCCGGACCGGACAGCTCCAACCTGATCCGACGCTTCGCCAGCCTGGGGATGGGAGGCAAGGGAATGATCTCCGGCCGGCCCTACGACGAATTCGGTTTCGGCTGGTACTACCTGGATTTCTCGCGGGGAACGGTGGAGAGTCTTCAGAACGTGAGCCGGATCAAGAGTCTGCTCACGGGCTCAGAGCCGAGGGACTTCGAGAATGAGCAGGGCGTGGAGTTCTACTACAACTTCGCCATCACACCGGCGATGCGGCTCACATTTGATGCTCAGTACATCTTCAACCCATTTCTCTCCTCCAATGATGGCTCATTGGTCATCGGCTCAAGGCTGCAGCTAGCCTTCTGATCATTACGCACATGGCCCCAAGTGTGTCATGCGCTTACAGAGAAAGGCGTTTGCGAAGACTTAGAAACAGGGCTTCGGCAATGAATTCACTTACTGTAAAGATGAGAACAACCACAGAAGCACTCCGGTGAGTACGACAGGTTTGTACAATCACCTGATGGAACAAAACCAGATTGCGAAGCAGAATATTGAGACCAAGAACCACCGCCTACGCGTGATGGGATTGATGCTCAAGAAAGGCACGACTCTGGTTATGACAGTCATCAACGCTCCTAGCTCGACGAAAAACAGAAAGGATCAGATGGTTCCTGAAATTCACTCGACTGCCCAGGGCAACTAGTGGTAATTTTTAGGGTGCGGTGCCACCTAGGTGTTGATGCTGCTGCTGACATGATCCTTTCGGTGGTGAGCACAAAAGACGACTTGCATGTGCTGAACATTCCGACCAATCATATCCATAGCGGGCAGGGAGCGATTTACGACGACTCTAGTCACACAGGCATGGAGAAGTGCGCGACATCTAAGGACTGCAGGGCTACTATCCGCATCGCCATGAGGCCTAGACAGCGCAGCTCACAAGCTGAAGATACTCATTGCCCTTGCCATTCTCTGAGTCGTTCGTGATCGCTCTTCAATAACATGTTGAGTGGCTAAATCAATGTGTCTTGCGAGCAGCAATGACCCGAAACAGGCAATTATATGCTAGATAGATTGACGGCTAGAGGCTTGAACTAGAACAATCTTGCAAGCAGCCAAACCAAAGGATGTTTCAGGATTATCTCATTGTTGAAAATATGAAGAAGCTTGCGCTACCTGAGATGCCATGATCAGAGTTTCTCATGATTCGATCGCGAAAGCATAAGATCTGGGACTCTATGTGCCTGGGTTCATCCCTTGGCAAGCGGTTACTGAGTCTCAAGTTTGGGGAGGGAATCGAGGGACCATGTCCAGGCATGGGCCGTACGGCAGAAGGTCTGAACTCTGGGAGGCAAGCTGCCGCGTTGGGTGACGGTGCCCCAACGAACGCCGAAGAACTTGGAGCCTGGCTCGGCGCCTGTGGAGCAGATGTGGGTGCCACAGTTCGGGCAGAACAGCATGGCATTCTGTTGGCCACTGGCCGATGTTTTGATGTAACGGCTCGGCTCTCCTTCGATCAGATGGAATCGGCCATCCACCGCGGGGACAAAACCACGAAAGGCGGAGCCTGAAAACGACTGACAATCCAGGCAGTGACAGATGCCAACGCGATCAGGATCGACGTCCGCTTCGTACTTGAGGTAGCCACAATGGCATTGCCCATCGATCTTCATCATTGAGGCACCCGCTGAATCATGCTTTCAATGATAAATGCTATCACCAGAAAAACGATGAAGACTCCCAGTGTGTGAGGTGCATGATTCAGCGTGTACACCATCCACACCGCGATCGCCAGCAGGCATGCGGCCACGCTAAGGACGATCCACACCCTTGTCATGCCACCTTTCTCAACCAGGCGCAGAGCTCCGAGGTTGACCAGGGTGTACACAAACAGCGACGTGGCACCGCCCAGGGAGGCGATCGTGCTGAGGGAGAAGACATTCAGCAGCAGGATCGCCACCGCAGCCGAAATCGTCAGCCCACGGGTGCTGGCGCCGATCTGCCGTTCGAAGCGTTGTGGCAGCTGCCGGCGGGTGGCGAGGGTGAAGGTGATGTTGGTCACGCCGAACAGGCCGCCGTTGAGGCAGGTGATGGTGGAGAGCACCGCACTGATCAGCAGCAGCTTGAAGCCCACCTCGCCGAAGATCGAGCGCGCCGCGATCGGCAACAGGTTCGCCCCACTCGACACCAGCTGACCTTCAGTCACCACACCGGTGATCGCCAGGGCCAGGGCGATGTAGAGCACCATCACAATGCCGATCGCCCCCACCATCGCCCGCGGCAGATCACGGGCCGGGTTTCTCATGCGTTCGGTGGCGTTGCTGATCGTGGCAAAACCGGTGAAGGCGAAGAAGGTGAGAGCCAGACTGCCCAGCACTTCACCGCCACCGGGCCAGGTGCCAGGCGACAGGCGGGCGGGGTCGCCATAGCGAACCAGGGCAAATGTGAACCCGCTGAGCAGGAGCAGGTTGGCGAGCACCACCTTGCGTTGGATCTGGGCCACCAGATTGGTGCCGATCAATGACAGCAGCGAGAGGGCCAGGATCAGGCCACTCCCCAGGAGCCGCTCCCAGACGGAGAGCTGGGTGTCGATACCGAGCAGCGCCGCCAGGAAAGTCCCGAAGGCCAGGGCGATCATCGCCATGCCGATCAGCTGGGCGATGTAGAAGAGGATCGAGAAGGTGCCGGAGAAACGACTGGCGCCATAGGCGTGGGCCAGATAGTCCACCACGCCGCCGCGGGACGGATAGCGGATGCCGAGCTGCACGAAGGAATGGCCGGTGAGCAGGGCGATGATCCCGGCGCCCGCAAAGGAGATCCACACGCCGCTGCCTGCCAGGGCCGCCGCCTCGCCCATCAGGGCGAAGATGCCGGCGCCCACCATCGACCCCACTCCCAGGGCAATGAGAGCGGGAATGGAGGCATGCGAATCATCCAAGCCGCTCCTTTTCATTCGAGCACCTCAGGGAAGGGTGGTTGTTTCAGAAAGGCTCACAGATCACTGGGCCAATGCTTGGGCTTCTCCACCAATGGTGGCCGTGGCGTTGTGCGCTTGGTCAGGCCGTTCTGCCGCAGCCTCCAGAAGAACTGATCAAAACGGTCGCCGCCAAAGAAGGGCTCGCCATTGATGACCATGAGGGGCACACCACCATGGCCTGTTTTTGCCATACCTTCGGCATTGTCGATCCAGCACTGGTCGATTTCCTCGGGATTCTTGCGGATGTACGCAATCGCTTCGTCGTGATCGAGGCCCTCGACCCGATTCATGGTCTCCGCCACGTAGTTCGGCCAGTGCCCCTTCCGGTGATCGGCTTTGGCTTCCGGGTTGGTCGGGTGAACGATGCCGCTCCAGATCAGGGGGGAGACCTGGTTGATAAATTCAAGCGCCAGTCCTTTTTTTTCGGCGTAGCAGGCAAGACGCGTCACCCAAAAGATGTAGGGCTGCTTCTCCGGTGGATGGGTGAACAACCAATTGTCTGGGCCCGGAACCTTGTTGCCTGGATTCCATACCTGCCAGATGGGGTCGGGCACCGGGTACTTGAACGGTACCCCCAGGAACTGACCTTGTCGTGGAGCATCCCAAGCCCCATCCGGGACTTTGTAAGCAAGACCAAACAGGCCGCCGGCCTTACCCTTGCCACCTTTGGTGGATCGTACGGCCACGGGTAGGACGGGCCGAATATTGACATTGACGTTGTAGTTGGAGTTTAAATAGACGAGCCGTGACAGCACAAGGTAGCTGTAGGGACTGCGCATCGACCAGAAGACGTCGACTTCCAGCGGGTCGCTTTCTGTGACGGGTCGCGTCCGAGGCGTGGGTACGCCGACTTTCCTGGGCGTGTAGATATAGTCGTTGAAATGAGTCCACAAGAACGCATCTTGATTCATCTTCGGATCATTCGTCACCGGCATGGGTGGCAAGTCCGGAACGGCAGGATCGTTGGGCCACGTGGTATCAAGGCTTGAATTCAGCTCATCCATGAGCTGGGGCGTGATCTTCGGGAATTCCTGCGCAGTGGTATGGATCGGGATGCCAACGCTAAGAGCCGCGAAAAAGAAGGCGAGGCTTTGCTTAAGCATTGATTTTGGTGTCTTTATCTGCATAGCATGACATCTATTGATGCCTGCGCGCCACGAGTCGCGTGGCTGGAGCGCGCAATAGTAATTATATTTAACCTAAAAACGCTGGCTAGCTCGGTACCTGCCGATCTAAAATCGCCTCAGGAAGCATTCGGCCCTCGGCTGGCGCCCACCTCAGCAGCGACTCAGAGAGCTGCTCTGCTGAACACGTGTTGAGACACAACATATAGTGGCCGCAGCAGCGGCTGCCGCGAGCGACTTGAACAGAAGCCTGCATACCATGTCGATACATTCCGATATCCCGATGGCACCTTAAATGCAAGGATCAGAATGGCCTCGAGCAGCATCAGCGACATATCGTTCAAGATCTGATCTAGACATCCTTGCATCATTAAATTATTCTCTATGCTCTCCGAAGCTGGGTTGCATCCCCATCGCCTGATGAATGACTCTCTGGGGAAAAGGAATCTCAATATCGTTGGCTGCGAAACATTTCCATACAGCAGCAGAAACAGCAGTGCTTACTGACAGATTATCCATTGGGTTAGATACATAGTATCGGACGCTGTAATCAATCGAGGAACTCGAATAGCATGCTATGAAGACAGACGGAGAAGGCTCCTGCAACACGCTCTGCACTGAGTGGACAGTGGTAAGCAGCAACTCCATTACTGTTGCAGGATCATGACGGTAGGCTGCAGATACAATAACCTCTCCACGGCGCAACTGGTCTGAACCTGTGAACGTGGTGGTTGTCGTGGTGAAGAAGATCTGGTTTGGAACCACCAGTTCAGCATTATCACGCTGGCGCCATAACACGGAGGCTCTTAGACCAAGGCTACGAACTTTGCAGGGGTCTCCTTCTAGGAATAGAATATCTCCAGGGCGGACCGACCCCTCAAAGAGTAACCAGAGCCCGCTTACAAAGTTTGAGATTAATTCTCGAACACCAAAGCCAACACCAATCGACAATCCACCGGCGATGGCTGCTAAGACTTCGTTTTAGCTTCATCACTTCCCCCCGCCGCTAAATTGTATCGGGACACGCAGTGTACAATATTCGGGAATGGTCTGGCACAGTATGCCCTTTCATCGCTCGCTCCGCTGGTCCACCATTGCTGTCACAGCGGGGTTATCAGCCGGCGTGATCAGCCCGATCCTGATGGGCAGCCCAGCACTGGCGGCAGGCACACTGTTCTTTACCTATGGGCCGTTCGAGCGCACTCTCCAGGTGCAGTCGCTCGAAGCCTTTGCCGCTACCGGCAAAGTCAATGAGGACTTGCGGCTGCTCGTGCGTGGCAACGATCCAGAAAAGCAGAAAAAGATGCGGGAGGCACTCGTCTTTCGCGCTGATGTTGAGCCGATACTGGTCTCACGCTTTTTCAACAGCAACATTGGCGAGGACGTGCTCAAACTGCTGGGCAAAAACATCACCATGAAAAATGGAGCCAACGGTGCACTTGCCATCAGGGGTGCGTTGGTGGCGGCCGCCTTCGATAAGGACGGTCTCTCCTTGCTCAACGTGATGAAGAAGTTGCCGGTGAACATCTCCTTCAATGGCCAGCGGATTGCCAGTGTCACCAGAGAAGCCGAATTGCTGATCAAAGGAACCGAAACGCTAATCAGCCTCATGCGTGACCTCACGGACATCGAGGCCCAGGCTGCCAGCCCCGTGGACTTTGCCAAGTTGAAGAATCCAGGCGCACCTGGAAAGTACGGGGTCGAAAAAGATATCTGGAATCTTGTCGATACCAGCCGACAGCGGAAATTCTACGTTGAGGTCTACAAACCAAAGGAGCTGATAGAGAGCAACGTCCCCGTAATCGTTTTTTCCCACGGCCTTTCTTCCCAGCCGAAAGACTATGCCGTGGGCCTCAGGCATCTGGCCTCCCATGGCTATGTCGTTGCCGCTCCCCAGCACCCAGGCAGCGACAGTACCTGGGTGAAAGGACTGATCAACGGCACGAACAAGGATGTCTTCGATGTCAATGAATTCATCAATCGCCCGAAGGACCTCTCCTATGTGATGGACGAGCTGGAGCGGCGCAATGATGAATCCTTCCAGGGACGGCTGGTGTTGGACAACATCGGCGTGGCCGGTCATTCCTTCGGTGGCTATACAGCTCTGGCCGTAGGCGGAGCGAAGATCGACTTCGACTACCTAAAGACTGAATGCAACAGAAGCTTTGCGGCGATTGATGTGTCCCTGCTTCTCGAGTGCCAGGCCCTGGAGTTGCCCAGGACAGCCTACAGCTTCAAAGACAACCGAGTCACCAGCATCCTTGGATACAATCCGGTGAATCGCAGTTTGTTTGGTCCCAAAGGGATCGCGGCCATCCCTCTTCCCACCATGTTCATTTCAGGCAGTTATGATCCGGCTGCCCCACCAGCACGTCAACAGGCCGCCAGCTTCACCTGGCTCACGAACCCAAACAAATACTGGATGATGGTGGAAGGGCAGGCCCATGTGAACTTCGACAATATCGATCCAGGCATCAAGACCTCGATTGAGTCAGTGACGCACTTGGCTTTGCCCAACGAGCAACTGATTCAAGACTACGTCAAGTCGATGATGACCCCATTCTTCAATGTATATGTGAAACAGGATCCACGTTACAAAGAATTTCTGCAGTCATCCTATGCAGAATATCTGAGCGAAGGGCAGGATTTCAGGCTTGATTTCATCACAGCAGCCTCCTCACCTGCCATGGAAAAGGCCATCGCTGATTTCAGGAAAAAGTATCGCTAAAGGTTGGCATGCTGGCCAACTCCACGGAACCATCAGGCATTGTCAGTTTGTTTCCATTGCCAATTGCTGAGTAGTGGGGTGATGTGATTTCAATTCCCGCCCTGGCGCAACGGTCCTGCACGTTCTCCAGCAACTCCGAATAGATTCGGGGGATGTTCTCAGGGTTGTGGATAAACACTTTCAGTGTGTAGCTTACGAAGGAATCCTCGAGGCTGGTCTGCAGGACAAATGGGGAACGATCTTACAGAATGTCATCGGTACCCAAGGCGGCTGAGACCAACACCTGATGGTCCTGTCTCCATGGCACGTCATAGCCCAAGGTGATGCCTGTCTGCAAGGCCAGGGGAGAGTGGAGATCGCGAATGATCGCCGAATAGTTGACAATGGTTTTCGATTGAAGGCTGCCCCTGGGAACGGTCATGATCTCTCCATTCAGGGAGCGTATCTGGGTAGCCAGAAACGACGGCTCATGCACAAATCCTTTGAAACCCTCAAAACCGATCAGAGCGTCTTTCTTGAACGCTCTTGAGAAAATGATCACATAACCAGAGATCAGGCTGCTGACGGTTCCCGCTCCGCCATCGGTGAGCAGGGCACCAAGCAGAATTCCAAGACCCTGAAAGGCGGGAGATGCAGTCCCTGGAAGATAACTGTAGATGATTGCAAGGGAGGCTGCCCACACCAATAACGACAAGAGATGGCGTGTCGGCCTGGTCCATTCCCGATAGAAACCTGGCAGCAACACGGTCCCAGACTCAATAGCATCAAAAATCAGTTTCAGGATCTTGAGAACAAAGCGAGCCAATAGAACCACCACAATAATGGTAAAAAGGCTGGGCAGGTAATTGATGAATGCGGTGCCAGCCAGGCTGAGGTGGCGAAGAACGAAACCAATCACGAAGCGATTAATCTGCCGAGATTGTGGAAAGAAGAAGCCGATGATTAGGAAGTAGCCAAACAAGAGGCTGAGCAACACCACCCAGCGCAACAATGCCAATACTCTTTTGAGGATGAACAGCTCTGTTTCGACGGTAATAATGTCAAGATTCCTAAAGCCAATCGGCCGCGCCCTTGTTCCAAACCACAGATGCAGTCGCCTCCAGAATATTGTCGCCATTCGATTCATGATAACAAACCACATAAAGAAGATGAACGTTGCAACAAGAACCCCTGCAACCCTGAAAAGCAGACGCTTTTGACGATGCTCGTTGCGACAGCCTTTGATCCCATCCTTGATGATCGTCAGCCGGTCATTAGCCAGCTGATTCAACGGGAGCTGGGCGATCTCCGCATCGCCCACTGGTCACGGCGAGAATCAAGTGACTTTGCTCATCACCCAGTTCCTGGTAGATGATGATCACCTCTCGATTCGGACGGGCTTGGATGGTGTCAAGGGGCAGTCTTTGATCTCTGGCGATGCGCTCGATCTCCTGGCTGGCGATCTGGGCACGTTGTGAGGCATCCATGGTGGGCGTGGAGGCCTCGATCCTGAACAGGGTGTTCTGCCCGAGAACGACGGGATAGCCACTGGCTTCGGTAGGTTTCGCCGGCGGCTTAGTCGGTGTCCCAGGTTGCCCGGTGTCAACTACGTAGGCGGCCGCCTACCTAATCGTCGCCGTGCAGCCTGCGCACCGCCTACAAGTGGCTGGGCCGGTTCCGTGAAGGAGGTCCAGCGGCACTGGCGGATCGACGGAGCGTTCGCCGCAGCCAACGGCGGACGCTCGATCCGCAGCGACTGCAGCACGCTGTGGACCTACCGCACCAGCGCTGCACCCTGCGCCGCATCGCCCGTTCGCTACAGGCGCCCCTCTCCACCGTGGGCAGGGTGCTCAAGGCGCTCGGCCTGGGCCGTCTCCGGAACCTGGAGCCCAGGCCACCGGTGCGCCGCTACCAGTGGCAGCGGCCCGGCGAGATGATCCACGTCGACACCAAACAGCTGGCGCGGTTCGGCCAGGTGGGGCACCGAATCACCGGCGATCGGCGGCTGAGCTCCTCCCGTGGTGCCGGCTATGAGAAGGTCCACGTGGCCATTGATGACGCCACCCGGCTGGCCTACGTCGAGGTGCTCCCCGACGAGAAGAAGGCCACCACCGTGGGCTTTCTGGCCCGGGCAGTGGGCTGGTTCTCCGATCAGGTCATCACCGGCAAGCGGATCCTCTCGGCCAACGGTTCGGCCTACCGATCCGGCGAGTGGCGAAAAGCCTGCAAGGCCCTGGATCTCAAGCCGATCCGCACCAGGCCGAACACACCCCGCACCAATGGCAAGGCGGAGCGATTCATCCGCACCCGGATGGTGTCGCCATCGCCAACGGAGATCACGGTGGCCTCAGGACTGGCACCGGCCGGCGCCTGGGCCATGGCCATCGGCAGCAGGGCCAGCGCGACAGCCAAGGCTCTGGCGGCGTGAACACGTCGGGCCATGGATCGACTCTGCCTGAGTCGATCTTTCATGCAGTTCCTGCATAACTGGCAGGGTCCGCCAGGGCTGCCGCTGGGATGTACGGCCCGGCACTGACTGCCGGGCCTGCTGCCCTGGTTTGGGACGGCGCTTCAGAGCACCTGCACCCGGGCCTGGGCGCCGAGCACCCGCTGCTGATTGGCCGCAAGGATCAGGGCTTCTGCTCTGGGCTCAAAGTGAGGCTGGGCAGTGATGTGCCCACTGGCTTCGAAGAAGCCTGGCGGCTTGGTGATCGAGGAAGAGCACCCGCAGCAGCTGGCCTGCGGCATCCAGCAGGTGCACCGAGATGATGCGGATCGGGCAGTGCCGCACAGCAGCTGGGCGAACGGGCTGGAGCGGGAGGGACAGGAGGGTGGCGGCCATGGCTGTGCTGGCGAACGACACCGCCGTCACGCCCCGGCGCCGCCAGCGCCGCGCAAGGGTCGCGTAGCGACTCGCGTTCAGCCCTTGCGCGGTGCAGGTGGTGGGGCAGGCCGGGTGACGTGATCGCCAGTGCCCTGCCGGCAGACTTCCCCTCCTCGCTCTCCTGTTGCGCTGGGCGATCTGCGCGCCAGAGAGCATCAACGGGGTAGCAGAGCCGGTGGCGGCGTCCACTGGGGCGGGCAGACCTGCCAACCCGCCTTCCGCTTCTCGGCCCAGAGCTTGATCGCTTCCTCGCGGGTGATCTCCTTGCGGCACTTAAGCAGCGGCGCCTGGCCGGGGATCAGTTCGCCGGTGGTGAGCTCCAGGGCCTGGGAGTAACGGCTGTAGCGAACCGGGTTGAAGTGCAGCACCTGGCGGCCATCGCTGAGCCAACCCTCCTGGGGGGAAAGCGGCGGCCGATTGGCGGTGACAGTGCTGAGGTTCGATGGTAGCTTATTTTGCTTCCGGCCCCAGCCCAGCTGGCGCACCATGATGTCGGTCCAGCCCTGGCAGCGGCTGGTGAGGTGCTCGCCATGGGCGATCAGGCCTTGGTGCAGCTGGCAGGTGAGCACCAGTATGCAGTTCACTCCCGCGTGGTGCCGGAACCAGTGGCAGTGACGTGACCCGGCCCAGTCTGGCCGGCTGAAGACTCTCATTCACCATGGACCGATGACTTGGGTCCACGTCACAGTGGTTAACCAGCTGAGCTGCCCCGCCCCCCGAGTGGGCCATGCTCAGCGTGATCTCCGAATTGATGCTGCAGGAGTCCCACGCCAACGGAGGCACAGTGGTGGGACTCTCAACGATTCTGGGCTCACTGGGCCTCATTTCCATCAGGAGCATTCCGGTTGCGGAGATGGCGGCAAGGATGCGGCCAGCAGCGCAGCCTGCGTGCGATCACGCAACCCCAGGCGGCTCAGAAGACTCGTCACATGGTTTTTGACCGTTCCCTCGGAAAGAAACAGCGCTCGGGCGATCTCGCGGTTGCTTGCGCCCTGGCCAATCAGAGCCAGCACCTCGCGCTCACGAGGGGTCAGTTCATGGATACCAGTTGGCACATCCCCCATAGCTGGAGGTAACTGGTGCTTCATCATCTTTTTCAGAATGCCTGGACCGAATTGTGAGTAGCCCCGATGTACGGTCCGAATTGCCTGAGCCACCTCCTCCGATGGTGTGTCTTTGAGCAGATAGCCAGCGGCACCTGCCTGCACAGCCTGCCGCACCAGTTCATCATCCTCGAAGGTTGTCAGCACCAGCACCTTCATGCTGGGGAACTGCCGCATCAGCTCGCAGGTTGCCGCAACTCCGTCCATCACAGGCATGCGGATATCCATCAGCACGACATCGACACTGTTGGGGGTCGTCATCAGACGCTGCGCGGTGGCCACGGCTTCACGGCCATGGATGGCCTCACCAACGATTTCTATATCCTCTTGGAGCGAGAGGAGCGCCTTGAGGCCCTGGCGCATGATGGCTTGATCGTCTACCAGCAGAACGTGAATCATGTCAACTCTCTGTCTAGGGGAAACCAGACGCTCAGCGTGGAGCCTTCTCCGGGAGCCGTGATCAGGCGCAGCTGCCCCCCCTCCGCCTCCGCCCGTTCCCGGATGCCCCGCAGGCCAAAGCCGGTGCTGTTGTGATGGGGATGAAAGCCTACGCCATTGTCCTCGATGGTGATCGCCAGCTGTGCTGGCTCCGATGAGGCCTGGATGGTGATCCTGACATGATCAGCCCGCGCATATTTACTGATGTTCGTGAGACCCTCCTGAACGATGCGGTACACCGTAAGGTTCACCGATTCAGGCAGGGGAGGACAATCCACAGCAACCTGCGGAAGGATACCGGTCGTCTCCACAAATCGCCGGATGAGAAGGTCGATCTCGCTGCTCAGATCCTTCCGTAAATCATCAGTTTGACGCAATGTGGCTACAGCCTGACGCGCCTCCCCCAGGGCAGTTGATCCCATCATCTTGGCCTGAGTGACAAAGTTCCTCGCCTGTTCGGGATTGGCCTCCCAGAGTTTCAGAGCCCCCTCCAGCTGGATATTTAATCCGCTCAGGGCATGGCCCAGGGAATCATGAATATCCCGGGCAATACGGCTTCGCTCTCGGCCCATGGCCAGGATCTCGATCTGAGCGGCGGATTCCTTCAGCTTCTGATTGACCATCTTTAGCTCCTCACCCCGCTGCCGTTCCGCGATCAGGGCATTCATCAACATGAGAAGAAACACGAGCACCAGTGAGAACATCACCACCAGATTGAGGCGAATACCACTGAGTTGGGGCAGCAAGACCTCATTGGCGCGGGGTGGCAATGACCTTCCCAGCGATTGGAGCTGAGATTGCACCATGATCAAAAAGACGACAAATGTCCCACTGGTGACCAACACGCGCCCCAGCATGTGAAACATCAGGGAACTTCGTAACACAAGGACGATTTGAAGCAATGGGAACAGCCGTAAGCCCACCGTGCTCCATCGGGCGGCGAGAAGAATCAAAATCACCTGCAGGATGAAGTGGGCTATCTTCACTCCCTGCGGCCTAAGTGGCAGCCAAATTCCCATCACCCCGAACAACAGAACAATCGCCTGTGCGGCAGCTGGGAACCCAGCGCTCCTGCGCAACAGGGTGGGGGAAAACTCACTCCACAACGCGATGGCCAACAGGGCCCACTCCGACACCAGCAGAAAGGGGAAGGGATGGGAACCCAAACGAATCGCACGAATCGGCACCATGGGATGGGATACGGACGGGGCTGCTTAAGCCAAACCTAGAGACGCATGCAAGGAACATGACCAAAGTCACGGTCAGATCATGACCTTCGTCTCTTTGAACGGTCATCGCCGCTGCGTAAGGTTCATTTGTTTCCGTACCCTGCTCGATGGCAGGCATCACCATGAAACGCTCGCTTCAACTTGCATTCCTTGGGCTGGCAGCCACAATCACTCTTGCTGGGGCTCCATGTGTCATCCCCTCGGCTAGGGCCCAAAGCGCTCCACAGCTCGAGACACTCGACTTGACCTCAGCACAACAGACTCAGCTAAGAAAGCTACGCGAGGATCTACGTCAAAGTCTCGCTGGCATCCTGACAGACCAACAATATGTCCAATTTCAGAACGCCTTCAAGACTTCGAACCACATCCCCACGGCGATGGCAGCGGTCGATAGTCTATCGCTCCGGCAGAAAGTCAGGGTACGTTCAGCTCTGAAAGAGTTTGAACGGGAACTCAGTACTGTTCTTTCAAAAGAGCAGATGGCGGAGTTGCGATCGAGTCGGGAGATGGGTTCCCGGAAACCCCGCTAGATCCAGCCATGCTCCCCAACGGGACTTGAGCACAGGCGACCACTTGCAGCCAATGCCTGTTTTTCTCCCTTTGCTGCGAAGTGCGAACAAAACCAACATCACCTGGGAACAGCCATGAATGCCACAACCTCTTTTGACGCCAGACAAGCGCAGCGTGTGGAGAGATTTCTGCAACTGGTGAACTGGGCGGGTCATCGCCTGGGGACTGACGGACCGCCGCTTGTGGACATGTCTGTCTTGCGTTCCTTGCCACAAGGAACCCTGGGTCATGCCTGGGTCCATCATCTCGATGACACCGGCCTCGAGCCATTCGGCAGCGGGTCGCGCCGCCTGCAGCTCCATGATGGCCTGCACGTGCTAACGGGCTATGGCACGGATCCCATTGGAGAAGCTGAAGTGCAGGCGTTCCTGATGGGAGCGAAACTTCGCCCCGTCCATGGTCTTCTGCTACTGGGATTGTTGCGTATGATTATTCGCCAGCGACGATGCAAGAGGATCCTATTGAATAGGGCTGAGATACGATTGAGGCTCCTGAATGCCTATAGCAGGGGACGTAACTCTGATTTTGATCCGGACACCTGGCAACCTGAGAAGCAATGGCAGGATTCCCTCACCGATGTTCAGGCTGCATTGGGGATCCACCGCGTAGTTGAGGAGGTTGCGTACCACTCGCTGACGCCATGAGCATGTACCCGAGGCATCAGCACAGGCATCGAATCCAGATGCCTTCTCCCTTGGTCGTCACTCGTCTTGTTTGCATTGCGGCTTTGAGCGTTGCAGCTCTGCTTGCCTCCGACTCCGATGCATCCCACGGTTCCCGACTATTTCAGGCTCCACCTGAGGGGGGCTTGTCTGCGATCAGTCCCGGCTTCTACCGCGTCTGATGACACACTCCGATCGACTTCCGTCGCTTTTGGGTGGATGGAGCATCATGCGACCTCGAAGGCGTTCGTGACAGCCTTACTCTTTGAACTCAGGGCCATGGCTGATCATCGGCCTGTCGCTGCTGTGCTGGTTGTTGCAGCGCTGTGGCTCAGGGAATGGGGATCTCCCGATAGTCACCTGCTTTGATGGCGGCGATCGCGGCCTGGGTTTCACCGGTGACCTGGCGAATTCGCGGCCGGCTGGTGGTGGTCAGCACCAGGATTGCGATGATGAGGCTTTGGAGATTCTGCTGGTAGCGGAGGTTGGTGTCGGTGGTGATCAACAGCTCATAGCCCTCCTGCTCCGCAGGGCGGATTAGCTCCCCGTTTGTGACGGTGGACCAGCCCAGCTCATAGGCCGTGGCCACGACGTGGCCGTCCAGCGCCCGGCGAAGGGGAACTGGCGTTCCCTGGTCAAACAGGATCCGCACTCAGGCCACGGCAGCTGCCGTACTCCGGGCGGCATGCTCCAGCACCGAGCGGGCTTGCTCCTGCGTCACTCCAGGGAAAAGCTCCACAAATTCAGCCAGGGAGATGCCGTCTTCCAGGTTCTCGAACAGAGCAGCCACCGGGATTCGCGTGCCGCGGAACACCCAGGCTGCACTGACGCGCTGGGGATCGCGCTCCACCGCCGTGCAGCCAGCCCAGCCAAGTTCGGGTTGCGTGCTCATGGCCCCATCCTGGCCGACTTTTGAACGGTTGATCGCCACATGGGATGGTGCTGCTTTGTTGAACGCACCTATCGGTGCTGTCTTGGCAGGCGCACCTATCGGTGCGACACCAGGAACGTCTCAATCCAGTCGTGATGCCTGCGCTGGCAGATGCGATCGGCGATCGAGTGGGCTTCTGCCGGCACCTGAAAGCGCTTGCGAAAGGCCTTGCTGAAGCCCTCAAGCACAGGAGCGGGCAGGGCCCGGATGGTGGCGTGCAGCTGACGAATGGTGGCTGGATCGAGAGGGGTCAGGCCGGGATCCGGTTGCGGCCTGGCTGTTGCAATAGCTGGAGCAGCTTGAGCCGTTGCAGCTTCGGGTGGCTCAGTTTTTGATGTCGCCTCGCTCTGGGCCTCCTGCGTGGATGGGGCTCGGTGCTGAGCCGGAGCCAACGTCGTGGGAACCACCCGCAACGCCGTGGGCCGGGCCGCTGGCTGGTTGGCGGGACGAGCACCGCCCCCACCAGCAGCCCCGGTCACCTCCCGCTGCTGCTTGTCGTAAAGCGCCAGACCGAAGGGATTGCCAAAAGTCATCAGCGCCCGCTTCATGGCATCGGTTTCCGCCTCTTTGAGGGCGGATTCATGGGCCTGGCCCAGGTCGGTGTCGATGCCGTGGCCGGCCCCGCAGCCCTCGCGGATCAACTGGGCACCGGTGCCCTCGCCGACGGTGATGCGCATGCGGGCGGTGTAGGTGACGCACCAGCCGGGGCGTTGGTCTCGGCTCGTGCCTCTGGCAGCGATGGTGCGCTCGCTCTGGTTGACGCAGCGGAGGGTGACGAATTGACGCTGCCAGCCGTCAAAGCCAAAGATCCGGTTGGCTTCCGCGATCACCTGCCACCCCTCCAGATAGCTGACGGAGCTGCGGCCTTGCTCCCGCTGGCGCACCTTGGCGCGATCCAGTGGAGCGGAGAGGGCAGTGATCT
>NZ_VNWP01000027.1 GCF_014224355.1 Synechococcus sp. BSA11S
ATGGCTTGGCGGGCGCTCCAAAGCCCTTGCAGAACTGCGACGCGTAGTCATCTTCCAGGTCTTCCCAGGGGATGAGTTCTGCGAGCTTGATCCAGCGGTTATCACCGGAGAGTTTACCGCCAAATGGGAGGAAGAAATCTTCAAACGAGAGCTGATGACGAGGCTCGCGTCGATACATGTGGAAAACTCTGGGCAGCTTTTCGGCAGTAATGAGCCGATTTGCGTACATTCTACCGTCTAAAACTGATCAGATCCACTGGGGTACAAGCGGTTTGGCCTTTCTCAGGAGGCCCTAATTACAAGCGACAGCTCGATGATCAACACTTCGGCACCGTGAAGAGTGCGCTCTCCACCCCGCATTACACAGTCCTCAGCGCCCTGAACGTCAAGTTTGACAATGTCTGGGGTCGAAAAGGAGCTCCCCGCGACCAAGTCATCAAGGCAAGACGTTGCCAGAGTCAACGTAACGGAATCTGAAAATCGCTTTGGACGGTGCATTGAACTACCACAACTGCCCACATAGAAAACAACCTGCTCTCCAGCCTTTTCAGACAAGAGCTGGCATGCCGTCTCTGCACCAATCTGCTTCGCCAGCAACTCCAAACAAGGTTGCATGTCAGGCAAAGGCTCCACCATGAGAATATTCACATCAGGAAAGACTTGACGCATATCCCTGCTCCATTGCCCCTTAAAAGCACCGATATCAATTGCAGTTTGTGGTCTAAACCCTTCCGCTTCAGAAGTTGCAACGAATGCAACATATGTGGAGCGCCTGTCTGACCCTGAATCAACGAAACAACAGGGCCAGGTAGCAAGGAGCGGATCTTTGATCGCAGACGTTGAGCCAAGATGGCATACAACGGTGTCTAGAAAAGTAAAACAACAGACAGACGCTCCCCTGGAGGGCAGGCATCATCAACAGCTACTCGTCATGCAACGAGATAAATACTAAGAACCACAGCAAGCAACGACAAGTTGATCAACAGAGACTACGCCATAGCCTAATGATGTACCTTAGCAAAGGCAAAGAAATTGCTCTGATCAGAATTATCAGTCAATTCTAGGGGTAGCAACAGGCTGCGTTGAGTTGGCAGGAAGTTCGCTAATGGCAGCCCCCAGATTCTGAATTCCGAAAGCTGGCATGGCCAGAGGCCGTCTCAGATCGGCTGCAGTCTCGGCGGCAGCAAGGATAGTTGTAGCAATCGTGTCAGGTTCCAGATCATCCAGCAACCAGCCGTTGATCCCGGGTGCGACGACCGCACCGCAGTGAAGCGAAGCAATCACAGGGCAGCCATGGGCGAGTGCTTCCAGCTGGGTGAGGGCGAAACCATCAGTGATGGTGGGGAGGATCATGGCATCAGCACCCTTGTAAAGGGACCCCACCTCAGACCGCGGCACCGCCCCAAGCCACCGGATGTTGCGGCGATCACGCCATGCAGTGGGATCCAGCTCAGTGGGACCAGCCAGAGTGAGGCACACCGGCTTACCTTCCAGCATGCGCATGGCAACAAGCAGGCGGCCGATCCCCTTACGTAGGCCGATGGTTCCGAGAAAAAGCAGCTGAAACGGCGAATCCGAACGGGAACTGATGGCCAGAGGCGGTTGAGTTGACAATCCAGAAGGCTCATAAACCAGCGGAATTAAGCGAAGTTTGCTCTGGGATACACCCTGTTGGCGCAGGCAGCGCAGGCTCCAGGAGGAATTCACGACAATACGGTCAGCCAACTCCAACTCCTGGTGCCAGGCTTGCCAGTAGGCCGGGGGAGCTGGCCGCCATCCGCTGGCAAACTGCGGGTAGCGGCGATGTTCTTCGGCCACCAGCTGTTCATCCAGCTCGCCAACATCAATCTGGCCCAGCACGGTGCGCAAACCACGCTGGCGGGCGAGCTGCAGCAGCGAGAGCGCCGCATAGCTGTAGGCAAACAGGGCCTGGGGTGGATCCGCCATGCGCTTCAGCCGCTGGCAGGCCCAGCGCTGAAACCAGGAATTGCGCGCGATGGTGCGGGGCCAGCCGCGGGAGGCGCCTGGCAGGCGGCCAGCGAGCTCAAAGGCCAGGCTGCGCAGGCTGGGAGCACGCACACGGGCGGTGGCCAGGTCAGGGTGGTAGCGGCCGGCGAGGCGGCGGGCCTGGGGGAGCCGGGCCAGGGGGGAGTGGGGCGGCACCCAGCAGTCGGTGAGCAGCTGGTGCAGCTGGCCCTGGCGGTGCAGGGCCCGGGCCACGGCGTAGTGCTCGCGGGCACCAATCTGGGCACAGAGCCAGCCGCCTGACTCGTCGCTCATGGCTCTTGGTTCATGACATGACCGCCGCTTTTCCACCCAGCAAGGGCAGGTTGATTTTCACTGATGAGCAGCGAGGAATGGAAATTGCCCGGTTTTCTGAAGTAGCTCATTGATGGCATCCTCCACCTCCGGCAACCGCAGAATCCAGGAGAACTCGCTTGGGCGACGGCGGGTCAAGATTGCAGAACTGTCTGGCCTGACCCCGACAAGACGCTGCAGCCGTGAAGCCCACAGGCCACGAAGAGGATCTGGCAAGGCGGGAGAAGCGGACTGCTGAGCATCAAGAAAAGTGGCAACATCGGAGATAGAGGAACCCGTCTGTTTCAACAGCAGAGATGTGTCGAGGACGTCTACAGGTGCAACGGTCGAAGAGAGGATGTCCGGCCAATGCCGATCAAGCTGGGCCACCAGAGACACGGCCAGACCCGGAACCGCATCGAGGGAGAAATCCTTGTCGTTGGAGGCGTTCCAGGCGAGATTGGAGAGAATGATTTTCCGAGGGTCTCTCACCACCATGAGGATTTTCCCGCAAGAGCCAATCCACCTGGATAGCTGCGGATGGCAGGCAGACACACGATTCCAATGGCTTAGTGCCCAATGGCACTTGGAGATCGGCCGGGCTGGTCGCGTGAGCCGAGACCGCAAACCAGCGATCTGGCACCGCTGCACAGGCTTCATGTACACATCAAGATCTGCATACAGGTAGCTGTTGTTTTCAAGTGGAAGTTTCCAGGTAGAAAAACAATCAAAGTTTGTCCTGAGTGTGTCGATTGCGAGATGGGTGCCACTGCGCATGAACGAAGCAACAATCACGGGTGGGCAAAGGCTCTCCAGGAAGCTGGTCGTGGGAAACGCTGGGGGAGGGGTCTCAGATCACTGAGAAGGAGATGGAGCCCCTCACCAAAGGCAGAGGTGGGACACCGCTCTGCCAGCAAGCGGGAACTAGCCTGACCCATGGCCAGCTGCTCCTGGTCGCTGAGGGCAAGAAAGCGGCGCAGGCAGGCTGCGATGGAGTGGGTGTCTGCAGGGTTGAACAGGAAGCCGTTCACTCCTTCTTCCAGCAGCTCCTCAGCCGCGCCCACATTGCTGCTGCAGAGGATGGGCAGCGCGGCAGCCATGGCCTCATTGATCACCAGCCCCCAGGGCTCCGAGAGGGCTGGATGCACGAAAGCAACGGCATGGGCATAGAAGCGTGAAAGCTCATCAATCTGCCGAAAGCCGGGAAACAAGACACGGCACGAATCGGAGGGCTCGCTGATTGCCTGAGGATCCCACGGTGCAGCTTTGAGACAAGGAAGGCCTCGATGCCTGCAACGTTGCTCAAGCATGGCCCGCTGCTGGCCATCTCCAAGCAAGCAGAGATCAAAAGGCTGCGAGGAATCGATGGACGCAGCAACCTGGGCAAAAGCGTCAAGGAGTGACCCCAGATTTTTTCGTCCCACAAAGCGGTTCGAGGCCAGGAGATAGGGGCGAAGCGTCAGGCCCTGTGCTGAGGCTTCCCGCCGATAACGCTGGGCCTGTGCCTGAAAGAACTGATTATCGATGACATCGTAACCAAGGCTGATCGGACCACCAAAGCCAAGTTTGCGGAGGTAGGCCTGATGGCTTTGTCCACCCACCAGTGCCGCTGCGAAGGATCGGATGCGCCGTGCCTTGAGGCGCTCTCGCCACCAAAGCCGACGGCCATCTGCCTCACGGGTTTCGCTCATGAGGATGGCCCGGGCTCCATGCCGGCGGCACCACGCCTGACAAGCAAGAGCATCAGGCTGAGCCCAGCCGGCAATGGCAACCGCATCGGGCTGAAGAGAATCGAGGGCGGCCTGGGTGCCACGGCGTAGATCGGCTGCTGAAAGGTCGTCAACGACCCGCCCAGGAAACACCGTGACACGGGGGAGATCGCCCAGGGGAGACAGCGGATCCCAGCCATAGGTGGAATCCAGGCTGGCGGTTTCCAGCCCGATCACATCCCATCCGAGAGGGGCAAGCACCGAACGTGCACTGGCCAGCCGGGCCAGGTGGTAAGGCCCATACCGGACAAAGTGCAAAACCAGCTTGCGTTGGCGGCCCGTCATGGGCTTGTCGTTGGCATAACGCTCTACAACAGAAATGGCCGGTAGTTGAGCCGGTATCCCATTGGTTGCGGGCGTTCCCCGATCGGGCGAGCGGGGTTCCCGGCCACGATCGTGAAGGGGGGTACATCCCGGCTTACGACGGCTACGGCAGCCACCACTGCGCCATCGCCGATGGTCACGCCCGGCAGCACGATCGCCCGGAAACCGATCCACACATGATCGCCGATGGTCACCGGCCCGCCGCGATCGGCGAACTCCGGCGAGCGGGGATCGTGGCCGAGGGTGAGGATCGCGGCTTCCGGGCCGATGCTCACATCCGAGCCAACCCGGATGGGATAACGGCGGCCGTCGAGCAGGCAGCCGTGGTTGATCACGCAGCGCTCGCCGAGGTGCACGCCGGGGCCGTGCAGAAAGCGGCAATGCATCTGCACGCCACTGCCGGCCCCGAGGCACCCCAGCCACCAGCGCAGGGCCCTCGTTCGAACCAGGCGGGAGGGCAGGTGGCTGAGCCAATCGTTGTACAGCCAGCTACACCAGGCGCCCGCCAGCAGACGGGTACGGCTCATGGGCTGATCGGCTCCGGCTCAGGCTCCAGTCCCAGCACCTGGGCCACGATCTTGGCGTTGCGATCCCAGCTGTTGGCCCGCTCGTAGGCCTGCCAATCAGGCTGCAGGGGGTCGCTGAGAAAACGGCGCAGGCCACCCTCGAGCGCTACGGGGTCGTCCGGCGGCACCACCACGCCGAGACGGAAGCGGACCGCGTCGTCCACCAGGGCACTTGCGCCGGCGGAGGCGAGCACGGGTTTGCGGTAGTGGGAGGCCAGATGCATCACACCACTGGCGGAGCGGAAACGTTCGGAATAGGAGAGCACCACGCCGTCGGCCGCGGTGAATAGCTCAGCCACCTGCTCCGGCGTCTGGTAGCCGATCTGCCAGCGGCAGCGCCCGGCCACCCCCAGGCGCTGGGCCAGTTGCCGGTAGTGATCCGAAGGTTGCTGGCCGGCAGTGGCCTCCGGGCCGGCCACCAGCAGCCAGATCGGTGGCACGCCCGCCATGGCGCACAGCACGAGATCGAGATTCTTGGAATCGCGAATGTGGCCGAAGCTCAGCAACAGGCTGGCATCCGACGGAACGGCCAGGCCCTGCCGCACGTGCTGGGCAGAGGCCTGTGGAGACGGATAGCGGTAGGGACCATGGGGGATCAGCACGGTGCGCGGAGCCGGCCGGCGTGAGGCCGTATCGAGCTGGATCGGCGCATGCACCAGCGCCACCGCCAGAAAGCTGTAGCCCTGGGCGATCGAGAGGCGATGCCACCAGCGGGGGCCTACCACGAAATCGCGCACCGGATCGTGCACCACGGCGGCGAAACGCACACCCCGGCGGGCCCAGCGGCGCAGGCGCCAGGCCCAGAGCAGCGCCAGGTATTCGCTGTAGGTGGTGAACAGCACCCGGCGGGCACCGGTTGCGGCGATAGTGCGGTTGAGGGCGGCCTGCTGGCTGAGGATGGTGGCCGCGGTAGCCAGCCGCAGCAGCCAGCGCAGGCGGCGGACTCTGCAGGGCACGCTCGGCAGGGTGCGGCGCTGGTAGGAGGCCGACTGGAAGGGGAAGCCCGACGGTGCGAGCAGCAGCACGTTATGCCCACGGGCAGCGAGGGCTTCGGCCTGGGCGTGGGCATAGTCGGCCAGGCCGCCGTGGTCGGCGGTGCAAAACACCAGCAGCACGGCTCAGCTCTGCAGCAGCAGCTGCCGGAAACGCTCTGATGAGAAGAGCTCAGCCACAAGCGCTGATGCCTTGGGGGCGAGCTCCCGCAGCGCCGGCTGCTGATCGAGAGCAACGCCCAGAGTCTGGGCCTCCGACACTTGTGTTTCCTTTGCGATGGCCGCACCGGCACAGGGGAGCTTCACCACCTTTTTGGTCCAGGTGCCGCTCATGAACATCTAGAATCCCGGGAGATTGTGGTGCCCATCTCCAGAATACCTAAAAGCCGAGGATAGAACTGAAAGCAAACGGCAATCATAGTAGTCTATGAAGGCAATCGTTGATAAGGCATTGAACCCACTGGGCCATAGAAATCCCGAGTGGATACTCAATGACATTCAAGTGGCGACGGCCCAGATGCGTTCACGCTTTATAAACGCATAACATTAGATTCAAGCACATGCAGCTTGAAGCTGCAGCTTTATAGTACATCATGTAGCCATGCATCAACTAAAGCCATTTCTAGTTGCGGAAAGATTCCGGCGTCTACCAATGCTGCGTAGCAGGCACGGAGATTTCTGCCGACGGCATCCTCGCTGCTGCAAAGTTCCAGCCCGTAAAGCACGTCCGCAATCCGGCGGTTTTGTTCGTAGCCTGGTATTTCATCACGGAAATCAAGCATCAAATCGTGCAGATTCCGATTCTGTACAACTTCAGGCGCGTGGAAAGTAACCCCAAGCCCCATTGCCCATAAGCATCGCTGGGCAATAAAGCTTTTCCAGATATCGCACATGCGAAACGAACAATAGCTCGGGATATAAAGCAGCGGATACGCCAGCGGCCACCACCAGGTGCTCTGGGTGTTAAAGGGGCACCAGTTACCTGGCTCTAGATAGACAGATGACCCATTTTGAAAGATAAAGTCCCGGTCCATCACCAACCTCCAAATGGCATCGACATCCGCTGATCCATTCACGAGGCCCTGCTGAACCGGAGCCCGAATAGTCTGGGGAGCATTTACTATGGGAACAACCCGCTGGCGGATCTCGTCCAGAGGCAAACCTCGCGGCCAGATAGTTTCGTTGGAAAAATAACGATAGACATTCACCCATCGCGACTGGCGTGAAGCCGCCACAACGCGGCCAGGGGCGATTGTCTCCTGCCTTAAAAACCAGACGTCATTCGGTGCATTGTCATCATCGGTTTCGTAGATGCACTCCGCTCCGGCCTGCATGGCATGCAGGTAAGCAATATTCTTTCGGGCGTAGTGCTTTGTCGGCAGGTTTTCGGCAAGGCGAAAATGCGAGTTGACCTGATCGGCCAATGCGAGGAACTCGACCGGCCATCGCTTGCCATACGGAGCGTCATAGCAAAGAGGGCCCTTAGAATCACCTGCAACTACTAGTCTCCCGCCACATGAGGCTAGGCGATTAACGAGAGAAAATACACTCAAGGTAGGCTCCTGGATCGTGGTGATCACTGCATAAAACATGATTCAGAAATCATGCAATTGACAATCAAGCTGCTTGTGATACCGCTGAGGTGACATGGCCTTTAGCCGACGCCGGCAATCACGACAGTGCACAGCTCCGCGTTGAAGGCCTTTGAAGTACCCCCATAGCCAATTAATCTTGGTACCATAGGTGAACAAGAGCAGACGTAGCAACGGATAGCTCACACACTCCGCGCGTAGCCGACTAGTCGCCGCACGGACTTTTAGCATCTTCAATCCAACAGACATTCCCGCAACTGCGAGACACAAAATGCCTAACCAAGGAGATAGAGGGGTGATTGGATATACGAATGTGAGTCCGATCAATAGACCAAGCACTTCCAACGCGATCCTTCCGCCTGTCAAAGCAAAGTCCTTTCTACGGATCGCTGCCTCGCCGTCTCCTAGGCCGTAGCGAAACGACTCTTTGAGAAATGCTTTCAGAGTCGTGTGGCGATGCCACCAACAGCGAACCGAAGGTGCGCCAATACGCGGAACCTTTGCCATTTGGGTCAGACATGAAAAAACAGCATCATCTGCAGCAAGCGTGAGATCTTCCGGGTATCTTCCTAGTGCTTCCCAGCAGCTCTTGCGGTAAGCAATTGAGCGTGAAGAGCTGTGGGTCTCGGCAGTAGCTTCCAGGCAATGATCTCCCCTCAAGGCCCACTCTGTGAATGCCCAAGGCCCTTCCAAGTCTTCCTTCCTCACTGCCCAGCTGCCGTTGACTAAATCAAGCGTAGGGGTCTTCTTAAGAGGTTCTACTAGTTCTTCCAACCAGTGCGAATCCCATGTACATCCAATATCAGTTGAAACGATAATGTCTGAATTCGCTGTATCAATAGCCAGATTGCGGCCTTGAGCCACATTCGCCTTATATGCCTGTATTGCAAGCAGCCGCCAAGGCTGAGGGTTAAAGCACGCCTCGTGGCGCAGAAGCTCCCATGTTCCATCTACAGATCCGGCATCAACGATGACTATCTCGTCAGGCATCTGGGTCTGATGGGCCATGAAACTGAAAAATGACCGAATGCCATCTACGTCATTGAAAACTGTAGATACCAGGGAAATACTGGGCTTGTTTGTTGTCATAGTTCAATTAATACCGAGTCAAATCCATTCATATGGCGCCATGGGCAAAAGTTCGCCAAAGAAAAGTTATTGGACCCTTGGATCACATGCTAAGGGCACATAGACAAGATTTCGTATGGCGGTCCTTTGCATTTCGACAGTCAACGAAAAGAAAATAGCTAGACTGAGCCGAAAATAGATCACACTAAGCAACAACTAGAATGCCTTTTACGCTAGTTCTGCAATACGCGCATACTCGGACTTGTTCATTACAGTTGGATGCGCGGAGCTGAACTTGCCAGGTCTCTTAGATAAAGGATTTGGTACTCAGGATTCGGGCCAAACAAACACCACAAGCATGTGAAGCGGGATGGCAATGCAATGAGAGCAATTATCAACTTCGGAGACTGCCTTTGCATCTACCGATTGGCGCCCTCGAATATATCACTTCTTGCGAAGTCAAGTCATTGCTCCTAGCTCTCATAAATATGCGATTTCCACAAGACTTCACTGCTCCTCCTGATAGCGGCACTTCAAAAAAGTAAACACGCTGCAGCTTCGTAGCCGCATTTCAGTATTGCCCGTACAACCTGAACTGGCCATCTTGCAATAGTTAACAGGGAAATAGGCCTTGGTCTATCCTGATATAAACAGCGAATGATGATAGTCTCCGAGTTTTCCTTTCACCTCGTCTAGCCTTTCTTCGCGATAGCCGAATGATTCGAGAAACCTCTCCAGAAGGCCAGCTGAAGAACCAAAATGTCCGAGAGCAAAACGATGAACTTCTATTAGTAGGGGAGGTCCATGCTTAAGTAACTCGACCGCCCCCTTTAAAACCTCATGCTCGGCACCTTCAACATCAATCTTTACAAGGTCAGGCACGACGTTTTTGCCAATGATTAGCTGATCTAGAGTTCCTGCGGGTACTTCAATTTTGTCACCTTCAAAGTTCTCTGCGATGCTGGCTGCAAGAGAGATTCCAGGCTCAATAGTCATCCCCACACGTTCGCAGCTGCCATCGGCGAGAGCCATCTCAGCGATCACGCAACGTTCAGTGAATCCATTGAGTTCAAGATTGCGACGCAGCAATCTCAGATTCTCTGGAACTGGCTCCACAGCGAGCACCTGTCCTCTAGGTCCGACTAGATCACATCCGAGAAGGGTGTGTAGCCCAAAATTTGCCCCGATGTCTATAAAGAAGCCAGCCTCAGGAAGCCGGTTCTCAATTACCTTTTGGATGACTGCTTCGCTGTCTGCTCTGAACCGCCGGAGTGATTCGTCGAATCGGAAGCTGCGGCCACAAACGCTAAGAGGATAGCCTTTACCGAGGTGAAGCGCTTTAAACAAGTTGTTCTTGATTGATTCAATCATGCTGGTCTATTCTTTAAGATGACAACCGAAAAGATCTTGAGATAGCGGAATCTTGGTATTCCGAGGAATTGACGAAGACTCATTGTGACGGAACGGGGGCCATCCATGGAGGAGAACTTCTCAAGCCATCTCCGAGCACAAACCAATGCCGAGTCTGCAACTTGGCGCTCCCCTTCTCGAATGGCTTTGTCATAAAGGATCTCGTAATGTCGGACTAGTGTCTCCATCTGTGCCATGGATAGACTTCTGCCCTTGCTCTTCATGAACTCAAGATTCAGAAGAACGGCCCGATGGTTCCCCTCATACCAAGCCTTGGCTGAGTAATTAGTGCGACAGTTCTCTGTCTGTGTTCTGTAAAATGCTCCTGGGAAATCCGAATAAACAATCTTAGCCCCAAAAACAACTCGAAACCAGAAGGCAGTGTCTTCGGCAAGATAGCCGTCGAGCTCTTCCGGCCACTCCCGCTTGCTCAGCCAAGATCGGCGAACCATCGCCGCGTGGACCGCCCAGCAAGTATGCGCTATTGCGCTATCTTCGATTCTCTTCCCATTGGTAGTACGCGCAGCTGGAAGCTTGACTACTCCCTGTCGAGGTTTTGAGCCATCACTAAATTCCACCCATGGAGCCGCCACCACAACCGCCTCTGGAGCCGCTGTCTGTTTGCCAAGCATCCTCTCAAGGTATGCGGGATCCAATAGATCATCTGCATCCAAAAAAAGAACCCACTCACCTCGAGCCTCGCAAAGCCCGAGGTTGCGTGCCGCGCAGGGGCCTCTCACGGAATCCGATGCGCGAAGCAACAGGATGCGATCGTCTTGTGATGCCGCGTGCTCGACCTGGGCTGGCCCGTTGTCTGAGGAATGGTTCTCGACCACAATCATCTCCCAGTCGGCGAAGGTCTGCGCCTGCACCGAGGCGAGGGTCTCAGCGACGAAGGGACCCTTGTTGTGAAGCGGCGTGATGATGGAAATGCGGGGCATCAGGCATGCGGCTTTGGCTTGAAGCGGCTGCTGCCAGAGAGGCTGCAAACTGCTTCTGAATCTGAGCCGGGTGAAACTCTCTTTCCGCGGAGGCGGCAGAGCGCCGGGCCAACTCGGCGAGCCATCCGGGATTGCCACGCAACCGTTTCAAAGCTTCAACAACCGCTTGAGGATCGGCATTGGTAACCACTTCTGCGGCATCAGCTTGTCGTGACCAACGCACCGCGCTGCATGACTCCGGTCCCCAGATCAGGATCGGCAGCCCAGTCTGGCAATACTCCACAAGCTTCGAAGGGAAACTGGTCCGTGTCCGCCGCTGATCCTGCGGCTCGAACGACATGGTGACCAGCAAAAGATCCTGTTGCCTAAGAAATTCACGCAAATGATCGCTCGGTAACCTCCCCTGGTAACCCGGTGTGGCCGCCCAGTGGGGATCATCATTCGAGGGGCCCGAAAAACGGAAATCCAGTTGAGAATCGTCGCAGAGCTGCGCAGTCAAATCCCCCACCATCTTCCCGTAGACACCCCCAAGAGACCCGGAGTAGGCTAACCGTAGCGTTTCGCGGTCGCTCCTCCCCAGCGCGGGCCTGCTGCCAGGTTGCCCGCGGGACCCGGGAATCGGATACACCACCTCAGTCCGGCAGTCCGTGCCAAGTTCCTCCGCCATCCCTGGGCAAACGCAAAGGGCGGCGGCACTTGCAAGGCTCAACTCCGCAAACTGTTCCGCGACCCTCTCGCAACCTGAGGCCGTGCAGGGCACCATGTCTGGCCACCAATCGTGAAACAGAGTGACCAGCGGGATCGCCCGTGCCTGGGACACCCAGGCGACGAGCGGGGCGAGTTCGCCATGGGCGACGGTGAGAATCACGTCGGGCTCTAGTTCGGCTACCAAGCGGGAAAGCGACGCCCGGGAAACCAAGCGACCGCTGAACACCTGGTCGTTGAGCCGTGGTGCCAGCCGGGTTCTCCGTAATCGCTCAGGGAGAGGAAACCGGCTTACCCGGTGGCATGGCCACTCCGTCGGGAGTGAGCCTGATTGCCCGGCGAAAATGAGATCGACCTTCCAATGAGCGGGATCCAGGCCGAGTAAGTGGCGGCGCAGAACCAGTTCCCCACCGCCCGCGTCGGTGGGGAGAACACTGGAGATGACCAACAACTTGTAGCTCATTGGATGAGCTGATCGAGCAGCTGGTGGTACAGCTTGATATAGGATCTAGCGTTCTCGGTGTACGAGAAATTCTCTTCGGTCCAATCTGTCGCTCGTCTGCGCCACCGAGCCGCCATGACGCGATCGTTCAAGGCCTTGTCAATCCCAGCAGCCAGCGCATGGCTATCTCCCCGGGGAACCAGATACCCATTCAGCCCCGGCTTCACGGTGTCGGGAATGCCACCGACATTGAAGGCCACAACAGGTACTCCGCACGCGACGGCCTCCAATGCGGTTTGCCCGAAAGCTTCCTCAAGGGGCGGCATCACAAACATGTCTGCAGCGTTGTAAGCCAGTGCCGCCAAGTGATCGCTTTCGAGGTTTCCGAGGTGAAGATGCGCCAGCTCCTCACCAACCACCGGAACATTTCTCCCCCAGGTCAGAAGAAAATGCTCCTGCTTCAGTATTCCAAGCACTTCCACAAGCTGCTTCATTCCCTTCCGCGGGTCCGTTACCGATGCGGCGGCAAAGGCAACAATTCCGGTATCTTCTGGGACCACTAGGGCTGTCCTGATAGCGACCATATCCAAAGGTCCAAAAATGGTGGTATCGAGGCCATAGTGAATTACGCTTACCGGATATCCCCGAAGCAATCTGCTACAGGAAGGGTTGGAACTCGGTGCGGCGATTAAGGTGGCATTAACGATTATTCCCTACATCATCGCAATGCCACGATTATTGAGATGGGATTTTACGCCTCACAGATCTGCTCTCCCAAGTTGTGCTTCTCCAGCAGGTGCCGCAAGACCAGAATCGTGGTATTGACCTTCTCATGGGGTAGTGAAGCTCGAGCAGATCGATGAGCTCCTGCCAAGGCAGCTTCTGATTCATCTCAGCCAGGAATTTCTCCCGTTTTGTGCACTTCTTGGTCGTGGCCTGCTCGTAGCCGCCGTAGGCGAAGCGGTGGCCGAGCGGCCTGGCGTCCATCACCTCAAGACATGGCCAGAGTTCACACAGCCCTTGTCCCGCGATTTAGCTTGGTTTTCCAGAGGCTCTAGAGCTGTCAGCATATATTCTCACTTGCCTAGAGATACATGAATTTCAATCCAGATGAAGCACCTAAGACGGACACATAGCAATCAAATACTAAAACGTTTTGAAAACAATTAGTTGAATGGCAACAACCCAGATAGTCCAAGCCCCGCTACCTTCTACCCGAGGCATCCCCCCCCCACCGCCAAACGATGGCCCCCACAATCTATCTGCACTGGAGCGCAACGCCCTACGACTGGCTTCGGCCTGGGGCCTATCACACGATCGTGGCGGGCGATGGGCGGGTGCATCGGCTGCATGCCTACACCATCGATCTCTACAGCCACACCTACAGGCGCAACAGCAATTCGGTGGCGATCTGCTGCGCCTGCATGGGCGGCAGGCCGGATCCCTGGTCGATGCCGCCCACTGAGGCGCAGCTCAACTCGATGTGCCGCGAGGTGGCCAGCCTCACCCACGACTGGGGCTGGCAGGCGGGTGACATCACGATTCAGCGGGTGATGACCCATGCCGAAGCGGCCTCGAATCGCGACGGCCGGGTGATGCACGACAACTACGGTCCGGTGATCTGGGGCGGTACGGGGGAGCGCTGGGATTTCCTGCAGCTGCGCCGGGGTGGATCCAACGACGGCGGTGAGGAGTTGCGCCGCAGCATCCGCGAGCAGCTGGTTGCACGCTCCAAGGGAGCAGGACCGGACGCCAGCAGCCCCGCCATCGCCTTCAGCCGCTCCGCCACGATGCAGGCCCGTGGCGATCAGCTGGCGGTGGAGATCGATCGCAACGGAACATCGTGGGCGCTGGCGGCTGATCTGCTCGGGCTTTACGAGATTCCCTACGAATGGGATCCACGCCAGCGGCGCATTCTGATCGGCAGCAGTGATGTGGCCCCCACCTACCGCGACGACGGGCTGCAGGACACCAGCGGCCAGCCGATGTTCGAGATGGCCCTGCTGGGCGGCCAGTCGCCGGTGATCCTGCGGGGCCTGGTGATCGAGAACAGGGCCTGGTGCCGGGTGCTGGAATTCGCCGAGGAATTCGGCATCACCGCCTTCTTCTCGCCGTTTGCCCTGGGCGACCGTCGCGGCGGCTGACGGGGTTCGCCCCACCCAGATCTCGCCCAGCTCCAGGCTAAGCCCCGGAAACTCGGATCCAGCGTCCGGACGAGCCATCGTCGCTGTGGCTGGTCGCAAGGGTCATGACTGAAGACGAGATTGAACCGGCACCACCTGTGGCAAGAACTCTGGTCAAGGGCCGTCCAGCGCCTGCTGATACACCTCGGCGTACTGGCCCGCAATCCGCTGTGGGTTCCACAGCCGCTCAGCCCGCTCACGAGCAGCAAAGCCGAGCTGGCGGCGGCGCTGGGAATCCTCGAGCACCCAACGGATCGAGGCAGCGAGGGAAGCCGGATCAAAGGGTTCGGCCAGGGCACCGGTGATGCGGTCGTCGACGATGTCGACAAGGCCGCCGGTGCGGAAGGCCACCACGGGGGTGCCGCAGGCGTGGGCTTCTGAGGCGGTCTGGCCGAAAGCTTCCTGGCGGGAAGGAACAACCATCACATCGGCGGCGGCGTAAAGGAGGCGCAGGCTGATGTCGTCGTGCAGGCGACCGGCGTAGTGGATGGGGAAGCCGAGATCAGGCGGCTGCGCCGGCCGGCTCTGGCCGAACACCACCAGCTCCAGCTTCGCCAGAGGCGTATCCGCCACCTGTGACTGCAGGATCTGGAGCGCCTCGAGCAGCAGATCGGCGCCCTTGCGGGGATCGGCGGTGCCGCCCATGGCGCCAAACAAAACCAGGGGCTGATCAGGTGGTAGCTGAAGCAGGCCACGGGCCTGGCGTTGATCCAGTGGTGCCCAGGTGGCCAGGTCGATCGGATATGGGATTACCGAGACTGGCCAGCTGCCCATCAAGGCACTGCGTCGGGCGCAGTCGGCCAGCCACTGGCTGGGGCAGATGATCTGAATAGGTCGGCGCCAGGCACGGCTTTTGCGCTCCCAGGTGCGGCGATTGACGTCGGGCCCCGATTCATGGCTGGGGCGACTGGCTGGTGTGTAGCCCAGGGCAAAGCGCTCATCGCAGCTGGCGGTCTCACCAGGTCCGGGAGGAGTGGTGTAATGCTCGGCGCCACAAAAGGCCCATTGGTCGTGCAGGGTCCACACCAGCGGCAGCTTCAGGTGGCCGATCTCCTCAATCGAGAGCGTGCCATCACCAAGCCAATGGAGGTGAACAAGATCGGTTAGGCCATCACCGTGGCGTTGCTGAAGCTCCCTCCCCAGGCCGGTGCCCGGCCAGGCGGTGGAATGCAGCGTGGGATTGCCGGTGTGGAAGCCGCGCCGGGATTGCAGGCTGAGGCGTGGCTGCAGCCGCCGCCAGACAGCGTTCTGGCCTGCCGGCGGTCCACTGAACACAGTGGGGTCTCCGGAAAGGCCACTGATCACCCGCATTTGCGAGTGCAGCCCGTGGGCCTGACCGTGGACGACCAGGGAGCGATGGATGCGGTAGGCGGCGCGGGCGGCGCCGCCGCCGATGTCGGAGGCGTTGACGTTGAGAATCTGAATCAACGCCCTACAAGGGAAAGGATCTGTTCCGAAGCTTTGGCGATTGGATTGGCAGGCAGGAAAGCCTTCACGCGTTCAGCCGCTGATTGGCCAAGCTCAGCAAGTTGAGCTTGATGCTGCCAGAGCCGCTCCAGGGCTTCGGAAACATGCTCAACCGTGGGCGCTTCGGCAACAAAACCATCAAGGCCATCGCGAAGCAGCACGGCAGAATCGGCAACATTGGTGACAACGGCCGGGCGGCCAAGCGTCATGGCTTCGACTAAGGAAAGCGGGAGGCCCTCATAGCGGCTGGGTAGGACAAGGGCGTGGTGCTCACTCCATACTTCCTTCAGTGAGTTGTAGGCCGGCACAAAACTCAGCCGATCGTTGATGCCGAGGAGAGTAGCCATAGCTTTTACACCAGCCTCGCCGTGACCGGAGCCAAACAGGCTGAGATGCCAGGATCGATCACGCCACTGGGGTTGAGCTAAGGCCTGAAACAGGAGGTCTTGGCCTTTGGCGATGGGCTCCAGGCGGCCAACGAAGGCGAGCCGGAGCGTTGAAGGTGCTGTACCCACCGGATCGGGCCAGGGAAGCGGTTCCAGGCCGTTTGCGCCATGGGGGTTACGGCAGATGACGCTTCTGGGAAGGCGGCGCCCGAGTTGGAACTCAAACAGGTCGCGGTTGCGTTCTCCCACAAAGAAAACAACACCATCAGCTGCGTCGATCGCTTCGTTCATTGCAGAGCGGCGTGCATCATCTGGCCACCAGCTCTCAGAATTAGCCTGCATGATATAGGCATAAGGAATCTTCATCAGTCCAGCCAATTGAATGCCTGCGAGCCCGCCGAGGCAGTCCGATGAAAAGACCAGCAGATCGGGTTGGAGACGTTTAAGCCAGGCCTGGAGGGGGTGAATGGATTTGCTGCTCACGCCTAAACGCCTTCGCAAGCCAGATGCAACCCTATTGATCGCTGGAGCAGGGACGCCATAGCGCTTCAGCTCAATCCCTAGACCTTCCAAATCCAGAATTGGCCGTGGCATGGGCTCCCACCGACGGATTCCAATATGAACTCGATTTCCGTTCTGATGCCAAAATTTTGCCAACCCACTCCATAGAGCTTCTGAGCCTCCCCACGCACTTGCTGCATTCAGAGGAAGGATGGCGATGGTGAGGGGTGCGTCTGACAAGAAGATGCTATCTGGAGATCTCAATAATACTTAGGGACTCTTGAAAAGCGCCCAGTGAGCCGGCTCGATTGAAGCGAAGGACCAAGTGGTAGACAGCTCACAAGCTCGGTTATGCAGTGACCAACGATTCAACTGGCTCAAGCAGCCACATGCTCCTGATCGCCATGAAGAGCGATCCTGGCCTTTGTCAGGCGCTGAACCAGTCAAAGATAGTGACAAAAAAGAGGCGGAGGAGCCTCCGGATCTTCTCTGCACACATCACAACAGATGCCATGGCGATCGAGGTCTCTGCACCTTTTGCCAGCCGAGCCATGATCAAGTCAAGAGAATAATTCCGCTTCCCTGATCCAAAGCCTCCTTCCACCTCGTTTCTCCTTCGCTGGTCTGCGCTAGGAGTTTGTCGTGGATAGAGCAGAGCCTCGCAGCTGACCAGACCAATGCGGTTGCTCAGCCGAACTGGCGCGCCTCTTTGATTGGCATTCGCTTCTCGCTGGTGCCGAGCGATTCAGCCCTGGTGGCCATCACGACCATGGCCAGAGCCCCTCATCCGCTCGCGAGTAACA